>NZ_BJWH01000017.1 GCF_007990265.1 Cellulomonas terrae | reverse complement strand
TGGTGCGGCGGGCGAGGGGGGTCGCCCGCCGCACCACGGGGCGTCACTCGGTCGGCGTCAGCTTCGACAGGATGAGTGCCGCCTGCGGCCCCGTCGGCTGCGGGTTCGCGTACGGGTCCTCGTCGGTCGGGAAGCCCGTGTAGTTCACCGTCGAGTACTGCGCGACGGCGGGACGGGACCAGATGACGAGGCCGGGCACGTCCTCCACGAAGGCCTTCTGGACGACGTCCAGGGCGGCGGCGCGGGCGTTGTCGTCCGTGCCCGCCTTGAAGTCGGCCAGCGCCTGGGTGACGGCGTCGTTCTTGTAGCGGCCGAAGTTCCACGTCGCCGACTCACCGAGCGGCACGTACGAGGCGCCGTCCATGATGTTGGAGTACATGTTCCACGGCGTGCTGCCGCCGTCGGTCCAGTGCAGCGACGCCTGGAAGTTGCCGAACGGGATGATGTCGTTGAACCAGGTGTCCTGCACGACGCCCTCGACCGTCGCCTCGGCACCGAGCGCGGCGGCGCCCTCGGCGATGATGCCGAGCGCGTCCAGGTAGTCCGTCCAGCCGGTCGGGTTCTGGAGCGTGAAGGTCACCTTCTCGCCGTCGGGGTCGACCAGCGCGTCGCCGTCCCAGGTGTAGCCGGCCTCCGTCAGGACGTCCTTGGCACCGTCGACGTCGACCGTGAGCTCCTGGTCGAGGTACGCGTCCGAGATGAACGCGTCACCCGACGGCTGGGGCAGCCCGGTCACGCTCTTGATCTGCGGCCACACGCCGTAGCCGGCGGTCGCCGAGATGTCCGCGCGGTCCACGACCATGTTCAGCGCCTTGCGGAACGCCACGTCGTTGAACGGCTTCGTCTCGTTGTTCAGGTAGAGCACGTCGACGCCGAACCCGCCGCCCGCGACCTGGTGGAAGTGCTCCGGGTCCTTGGCGATGAACGTGTTCTCGAAGTCCGGGATGAACGTCCAGCCCCACTGCGCCTCACCGGTGGTGAGCGCCGTGGTCAGGCCGGCGTTGTCGTTGAACGTGTCGTACCGCAGCGTCCCGACCTTCGGGGTCTCGCCCCAGTAGTCCGTGTTCGGCTCGAGCGTGACGGCCTGCGGCGTGAAGCTCTTGAGCTTGAACGGGCCGGTGCCGATCATCTCGTCGTCGGTCCACGTCACCGGGTCCTCGTTCTCCCACAGGTGCTTGGGCACGATGAGGAGCTTGAGGAGCTTGTCGCGGTTGACGTACTGGCCCGACTCGAAGTTCACCGTGACCGTGTTCCCGTCGACCGTGATGTCGCCGTACTGGTCGGGGAAGTCGGTGTTCAGCTCCTTGTTGTCCTTGCGGAGCTGGATCGAGAACGCGATGTCCTCGGCGGTGAAGTCGGTGCCGTCGGACCACTTCACGCCCTCACGGGCCGTGATGACGGCCTGCGTCGAGTCGGGGTTCCACTCGACGGACTCCGCGAGCCACGGCGTCGGGGGGTCGGTCGGCTTGAGCTCGTTGACCTGCATGAGCGACTCGTAGACGGCGAACGCGTAGCCGAGCGAGAGCGACGCGGAGCCGGTCGCGAGCGGGTTCTGGTTCGGCTGCTGGGGGCCGTTCGGCATGCCGATCGTCAGGATCTTGTCCGAGACGCCGTCGGCGCCCCCGGTGCTGTCGTCGCTGGTACCGCCGCCGCCGGAGCAGGCGGTGGCCAGCAACGCGAGGGTGGCCGCCGTAGCGACGACCGTCGAGAGCTTGCGGATTCTCACGAGTGCCTCCTTGCACTGATGCGGAAACTGCTGGTCGTGCCGGTCCGGCGGGACTGCGGATCTCGCCGGACCGGGACTTGCGGGGGCCGTGCCTATGCCGACGCGTGGCTGAGCACGGCCACGTCGACGCTGAGGCGCAGGTCGCTCGACGAGCGGCCGACGCGGATCGGATAGGTACCGGCGGGGGTGACCCAGCCGGGCAGTGCGCTGTCCCAGGTCCGGAACGCACGGGCGTCCACCCGGACCTGGACATCTGCGTGCGCGCCGGCGGCGACGTGCACGACGCTGAACCCGCCGAGCCAGCGGACCGGACGCGACTCGTCCCGGACCGGGGGCTCGACGTAGACCTGGACCACCTCGCGCCCGTCGCGGGCGCCGGTGTTGCGGACGCGGACGTCCAGGACGACCGCTCCGTCGGCCTCGACCGTGGGAGACACCGCCTCGTACTCCCACGTCGTCCACCCGAGCCCGTGCCCGAACGAGGCGGCGGGCGTGCGGCCGAGGCGGAGCCACGAGCGGTACCCGACGTGGACGCCCTCGTGGTACTCCACGACGCCGTCGACGGGGACCGCGTCCGGCACGGGCACGTCGGTCTCGTGCGCGGGGAGCGTCCAGGGCAGGCGTCCGGACGGCTCGGTGATCCCGGTGAGCACGTCCGCGAGCGCGTCGGGCCACTCCTGTCCCCCGAGCCACGCCCACACGACGCACGGCACCTCGTCGAGCCACGGCAGCAGCACGGGGGCGCCGGCGTTGACGACGACGATCGTGCGGGGGTTCGCGGCCAGCGTCGCCTTGACCAGCTGGTCCTGCGTGCCCGGCAGCGCGAGGCTGGTGCGGTCGTACCCCTCGGACTCGATCTCCTCGTTGGTGCCGACGACCACGATCGCGAGGTCGGCCGCGGCGGCGGCCTCGGTAGCGACGGCGAGCAGCTCGTCCGGGGAGGTGCCGGGCACGCGGTGCACCAGCTCGGCGCGAGCGAAGCTCGCGTACCCGACGGGGTGGACGGCCTGCACGACCGCGTCGATCTCGACGGTGGTCGGCTCGGTCACCTCGACGACCAGCGTCGCGGGCACGGGCTGGTTGACGCTGGAGTCCAGGATCACCTCGGCGCCGACGACGTGCTCACTGGTGGAGAGCACCTGCCCGCCGACCGTGATCCGGTGCTTCCCGACGGTGCCCACGCCGACCTCGTGCCGGCCGGGCTCGTCGAGCCGCACGGTGGTGCGCAGGCGCAGCGCGACCGCGGGGCCGGGCACCTCGCGCAGCCAGCCGTTCCAGCCGGTGACGTCGGTGGTGACCAGGACGGTCCCGTCGGCGTCGAGCAGCTCGCCGAGCGCTCCGGGGTGCCCGTCGGGGGTGGTGCAGCGACCGGCCAGGTCGAGCGCGGGCGGCAGCAGCCGGGACACCGCACCGGGGTGCACGTCGACCTCGACCTCGCCGAACGCGTCCCGGAGGGCGGCCTCGGGCGTCGTCGCGTGGTCCGGGCGGACGTAGGCGGAGCCCCCGCCCTGGACGAACGGGTGGACGGCGTTGGGCCCGAGCAGCGCGATCCGGGTGACGTCGTCGGGGGCGACCGGCAGCGCGTGCGCGTCGTCGCGGAGCACGACCATCGAGCGGGAGACGAGCTCCCGCAGGACGGCACGCACGTCGACGTCGGACACGCGGTCCCGCTGCGCACCCGCGGGCTCGACCCCGTCGAGGGCACCGACGCGCTGGGCGAGCCGCAGCAGGCGCAGGACCTTGGCGTCGAGCAGGTCCTCGCCGACCTCTCCGGACGCCACGGCGTCGAGCAGCCCGTCGCCCCACGGCCCGTCGGGTCCGGGCATCTGCAGGTCGAGCCCGCCCTCGGCGGCGGCGGCGACGGACTTCGTGGCCACCCAGTCGCTCATGACGACGCCGTCGAAGCCCCACTCGTCCTTGAGCACCCCGGTGAGCAGGGGCCGGTGCTCGGCGGCGGTCGCGGCGGTGGTCCCGTCGTCGACGCCGGAGTACGCGCTCATGACCGACCACGCCTGGGCCTCGTGCACGAGCTGCTCGAACGGGGCGAGGTACACCTCGCGCAGCGTCTTCTCGTCGACGCGCGCCAGGTAGCTGGTGCGCTGCGTCTCGGAGTCGTTGGCGACGAAGTGCTTGACGCACATGCCGACGCCGCGGTCCTGCGCGGAGCGCACGACGTGCACCGCGATGGCGCCGGTGAGCAGCGGGTCCTCCGAGTAGCACTCGAAGTGGCGGCCGCCGACGGGGGTGCGCTGGAGGTTCACCTGCGGGGCGAGCACGACGTCGACCCCGTGCCGACGGGCCTCGGCGGCGAACACGTGCCCGACCTCGTCGGCGAGGTCGACGTCCCACGTCGCGGCGAGCGCGCTGGGGGCCGGGAAGGAGGCGGAGGTCTCGTCGGCGGAGTCGGAGACGCCGCGGACGCCCGCGGGGCCGTCGGAGACGTGCATGGCGCGCAGGCCGATCTGCGGGAGCGCGGTGGTGGACCACAGGCCGGCGCCGACGACCAGACGCACCTTGTCCTCGAGGCTGAGCGCAGCCGCGAGGGCGGTGAGGTCGGTGGTGGTGGTGAGGGGCACCGCGCGTTCTCCGATCGGACGTCGTCGTCTTCTGCGGTGAATCTACGCACAACTTACTGACGTGTCAGTAAGTTGAATGATCACAGTATGGTTTCGGTGGCGGGTTAACTTACTGACTTGTCAGTAACTGGCTGTCGCGCAGTATGGTTCCGCTATGGACGACGCCGTTCCCCCCGCCGCGCCGCCGCAGCGCCGCGCACGGCAGCCCCGCCAGGCCACCACCGAGCGGCGGGCGGAGATCCTGCGGGCCGCCGCCCACACCTTCGGGTCCAAGGGGTACAAGAACGGCTCGCTCGCCGAGGTCGCCGAGCAGGTCGGCATCACCCATGCCGGCGTCCTGCACCACTTCGGCTCCAAGGAGGCGCTGCTCGTCGAGGTGCTCGAGTACCGCGACAAGGAGGACGTCCGCGACCTCGAGGGCCAGCACATCCCCGACGGCATCGAGCTCTTCCAGCACCTCGTGCGCACCGCCCGGATGAACGTCGAGCGCCGCGGCATCGTCCAGGGCTACACGGTGCTGACCGGCGAGTCCGTCACCGAGGACCACCCCGCCCGCGGCTGGGTGACCAACCGCTTCACCATCCTGCGCGGGGAGATCCAGGCGGCGATCGTCGAGGTCGGCGGCGGGGACGTCCCGGCCGACGTCGCCGCGCAGGCCGCGAGCGCGATCATCGGCGTCATGGACGGGCTGCAGGTGCAGTGGCTGCTCGACGACGAGGTCGACCTGCCCGCCGCCACCCAGTTCGCCATCGAGGCCATCCTCACGGCCGCTCTGCTGGGTACCGGCCGGCCGCACCCGCTCAGGTAACTCACAGGTTCGCTCCAGGCTCACGTCAGGTACCGGTCCGACGCTGAGGCCATGACAACGACCACCACCCGTCGCCCGGAGGTTCTGTCCCGCGCCGACGGCTCCCCTGTCCGCGCGCTCGTGGTCGACGACGAGCCGACCCTCGCCGAGCTGCTGTCCACCGCCCTGCGCTACGAGGGCTGGCAGGTGGACCACGCGCTGAGCGGCCACGCCGCCGTCCGCGCCGCCAAGACCCTGGACCCCGACGTCATCGTGCTCGACGTCATGCTCCCCGACCTGTCCGGCATCGACGTGCTCCGCCGCGTCCGCACCACCCACCCCCACGTCCCCGTGCTGTTCCTCACCGCCAAGGACGCGGTCGAGGACCGGATCGCGGGCCTGACGGCCGGGGGCGACGACTACGTGACCAAGCCGTTCAGCCTCGAAGAGGTCGTCGCCCGGCTGCGCGCCCTGCTGCGCCGCACCGGTGCCGTGTCGTCGCGCGAGGAGGCCACGCTCGTCGTCGGCGACCTCACGATGGACGAGGACAGCCACGAGGTCACCCGCGGCGGCGAGGACATCCGCCTCACCGCCACCGAGTTCGAGCTGCTCCGGTACTTCATGCGCAACCCGAAGCGCGTGCTGTCCAAGGCGCAGATCCTCGACCGCGTGTGGCAGTACGACTTCGGCGGCCAGGCCAACATCGTCGAGCTCTACGTGTCCTACCTGCGGCGCAAGATCGACAAGGGCCGCACCCCGATGCTGCACACCCTGCGCGGCGTCGGGTACGTGCTCAAGCCGTCCGTCTGACCGTGGGCGCCTGGACGCTGCGGCGACGGCTGGTCGTCGTCGTCGTGGCGCTCGTCGCCGTCGTCGCCGCTGCCATGGGCACGCTGTCGACCCTCGCGCTGCGGAGCTCGCTGACCACGCAGCTCGACGAGAAGGTCGTCGCCGCGCACCGGCGCACCGTCGACGGCCCCACGTTCGGCTCCGCCGCCCGGGGCGGCGACGAGGTGGTCGTTCCCCCGCCGCCGGTCGGCGGTCCGTACCGACCGGGGCAGGAGGCCGGCACGGTCACGGTCGAGCAGCCCGCCGGCACCGACCCCGCCGACCTCGCCCCCGCGCAGGCGTACACGATCACCGACGACGGCTCCTCCATCGCCCTGGACGAGGCGCAGATCGCGCAGCTGCTCGCACTGCCCACCGGCGAGCCGGTCACCGTGACCCTCGGCGGTCTCGGCAGCTACCGCGCCCTGTCGAGCACCGCCCCCAGCGGGACCACCGTCACCGCCCTCCCGACCGCGTCCGTGACCAGCACCGTCACGTCCTTCGTGGCCGTCGAGGTCGTCGTCGCCGCGCTCGCCCTGCTGGTCGCCGCGGCTGCCGGCCTGGTGCTCGTCCGCCGCGAGCTGCGTCCCCTCGACCGCGTCGTCGGCACCGCCAACCGGGTCGCCCGGCTCCCCCTCGACCGCGGCGAGGTCGTGCTCGCCGACCGGGTGCCCGCCCGCGACACCGACCCTGCGACCGAGGTCGGGCAGGTGGGTGCCGCCCTGAACAAGCTGCTCGGGCACGTCGAGCTGGCCCTCGGCGCCCGCCACGAGTCCGAGTCGCAGGTGCGCCAGTTCGTCGCCGACGCCAGCCACGAGCTGCGCACTCCCCTGGCGTCGATCCGCGGGTACGCCGAGCTGGTCCGACGCTCCCCCGACGAGGTGCCCGTCAGCGCGCTGCAGGCCATGTCCCGCGTCGAGTCCGAGTCGGAGCGGATGACCGCCCTGCTCGAGGACATGCTGCTCCTCGCGCGCCTGGACGCCGGCCGGCCGCTGGCCACCGAACCCGTCGACCTGACCGTGCTGGCCATCGACGCCGTCACCGACGCCCACGCGGCCGGTCCCGACCACGACTGGCGCCTGGACCTGCCGTCGGAGGACGCCCTCGAGGACGCCCTCGTGCTCGGCGACGACCACCGCCTGCGCCAGGTGCTGGCGAACCTCCTGTCGAACGCGCGGCTGCACACGCCCGCCGGGACCGCCGTGACCGTCCGCGTCCGCCGGTCCCGCGACCAGGTCGTCCTGCAGGTGGCCGACGACGGTCCCGGCATCCCGCCCGCGCTGCGCGAGAGCCTGTTCCAGCGGTTCACCCGTGGCGACGCGTCCCGCAACAGCGCCACGGGGTCCACCGGCCTGGGCCTGGCGATCGTGCACGCGGTCGTCACCGCCCACGCCGGCAGCATCACGGTGTCGAGCACCGGGAACGGCACGACGTTCACGGTCACCCTCCCCGCCGCCCCGGCCCTGTCCCGCACGTGACCCACCCCCGCGACGTCCGAGCATCCGGTCGTCCTGGCGACCGCCTCCTCGGACGTCCGGTGGCACGGGTGGAGGGGGCGCGGGAACCTGGACGGGTCCCGACGGAGCTTCGAGGAGTGGTGATGGCGGATCTCAGCAGGGCGTTCAGCGGGTTCTCGACCGACGACGTGCCGGCCGCGAGGGCGTTCTACGCCGACGTGCTCGGGCTGGAGGTGTCCGAGGAGAACGGGATGCTCTTCCTGCGCTTCGAGGGCGGCCACGAGGTGCTCGTCTACCCGAAGGGCCCGGCCCACGAGCCCGCCGGGTACACCGTGCTCAACTTCCCCGTCGAGGACGTGCCCGGCACGGTCGCGGAGCTGCGGGAGCGCGGCGTGCAGTTCGAGAAGTACGCCGGCACGCCCACCGAGACCGACGACGACTTCGTGTTCCGCGGCGGCGGACCGCTGATCGCCTGGTTCACGGACCCCGGCGGCAACGTCCTGTCGATCATCGAAGCGAGCTGACGATCAGCGCCACCGCCACGATGCCGAGGACGTGGTACCCGCCCGTGATGAGCCCCAGGCGGAACGGGTGCGGGGTGTGCGGCGTCAGCGCGTTGTTCACGGAGACCGGCAGGGCGACCCCGGCGCCGACGACCAGGCCGACGAGGAGCGCGTCCGTCGACGTCCCGGCCAGGAGGAGCGCCACCGCGACCGTGACCAGGAGGCTGCTGACCAGCGGCACGACGTAGTACGCGGCCGAGAACCGCTCACCGCGGACCCGTGGGCGGCCGATGGCGGTGTCCCACGCGGCACCGAACAGCGGCGTGAACCACAGGGCGCCGAGCAGGTAGTAGGCGAGGGTCGCGACACCGATCGCGAGCCAGCTGAGGTCGGCGAGGTTCGTCATGGACGCGATCGTCCAGAACCCCGCCGCCGGGGGTCTTGGAGAATCGCGACACCAGCCGCGATCGTGGGCGCATGCGCATCCGTCCCGACGAGGCCTCGGGCGTGCTGCACCCGCAGAACCTGGTCCGCTACGCCGCGCGCTGGATCGACCCGGACCCCGCCGTCCGCGACGTGGTCGACACGTACTGGCACGTGCGCTGGCAGCTGGACGAGAGCGAGGTCGTCGACCAGACGATCGTCGACCTGCCCGCGGTCACGCTGACGGTCGAGACCGGCGACGTCCCGGCGGGCCTCGTCGTCACCGGGCTGCACCGGCGGGCGTGGCACCGTCGCATCGCCGGGTCGGGCGACGTCTTCGCCGTCCGGCTGCGGCCCGCCGGGCTCGCCGTGCTCGGCACGCTGCGACCCCAGGACCTCGCCGACGCGACGGTCCCGCTGGCCGCCGGCGTCGACGACGGTCTGCGCACCCTGCTGGCCGGCATCGCGGCTGCGAGCACCCCGCAGGACCGGGCCCGAGCGGCCGACACGCTGGTCGCGGACCGGCTGCGGGAGCACCCGCCGTCGGACGTGCACCTGCTCGCCAACGCCGTCCTCGACGAGCTGCGCTCACGCGCGTACCGCCGGACCGGCACCCCGCTCGCGGAGCACTTCGCGGTCAGCGAGCGCACGATCCAGCGCGCGCTGTCGGCGACGCTCGGCATCGGTCCCAAGCAGGCGGCCCGGCGCATCCGGCTGCAGGAGGTCGCGCGGGCGATCGCGGTGCACGGCGACGACGACCTCGCGGGGATCGCCGTGCAGCTCGGCTACGCGGACCAGGCCCACCTGACGAGCGACTTCCGGGCGTCGACGGGCCTGACGCCCGGCGCGTACCGCCGGCAGCTCCAGCGTCAGAGCGGGAACGCGTTGTAGAAGTCGGCGATGTCCGCGACCGGTGCGGTCGCCTGGAAGACCGTCGAGCCGTTGGTCCACACCGCGATGCCCGTCCCGTCGCCCGCGTCGGCGATCGAGTAGGTCCCGGCGACGGCACCTCCGGCGCTGACCTCACCGCTCTGCGGGAGGGTCGGACCGGTCGACGCCGACGGCGACGCGGAGGGGTCCGGCTCCGGTGCGGCCGGGAACCCGGCGACGAGCGTCGCGGCCAGTGCGGCCGCCTCCTCCGGCGTCTCCCACTGGCCGGACCGGACCGTGACGGTGCCGGAGCCGCCGTCCGTGTACGTCTCGGTGTAGGCCTCGACCGCGCCGGCGGCCTGCCACTCGGGGTCCACGGCCGACGTCGCGAGCGCGTACTGGAGCACGCTCGTCGGCAGGGCGACGGCGAAGGCGGTGGTCGCAGGGCGTGCGACGGGCTCGACGGTGGGGGTCGGCGAGGGCAGCAGGATCGTCGACGCGACGGCCGGGGGACCGTCCGCGGTGTCGTCGTCGCCCCCGCTGGTGACGAGGGCGATGACGATCGCGGCGATCACGACCACGACGCCGCCGATGATCGCGGGGACCAGCCACCGGGGCCGACCCGACGCGGCCGGGGCCGGGGGCTCGGTCGGGGACGCCGGGGACACCGCGGTGTCGCTGGACGACGGTGTGGTCGGGATCGGCGCGGTGGGCGGCTTCTGCATCGCCTGCCAGTTCGAGATCGGCGCCGTCGGCTGGCCGGCCGGTCGTTCGGGGCCGGGACGGCCGGTGTCGCTCATCGGGGCTCCCCCTTGCATCGCGTCGCCCGAACCCTCGCCGGACGCCCGCAGCCTACCGACGGAAGTCAGCCGACCACGTCACGACGCCGGAACGCGGCGAGCCCTGCGGAGATCAGCGCGGCGGCCGCGACGGTGAGCAGGAGCACGGGCGGCCAGTCCATCGCCTCCGCGGGCAGCTGCGGCGTGTAGGTGAACGGCGACAGGACGTCGGACCCGTCGGGCAGGAGCCCGCCGAACAGGCCGACGACCCCGACGTACGTGACGTAGGCCCACACCAGCCCGAACGCTCGGGGGGCGACGCCGAGGACGACGACGGCGAGACCCAGGACGCAGCCGATCGCGGGGAGCGTCACGGCCGAGGCACCGACGAGCTCGGCCAGGTGACCGTCGCTGCCCAGGGACGCGTTCGCCGTCAGGCCCATCACGAGCCCGGTGAGCAGCATGATCACGGCGGCGGCCAGGCCCGCCAGGCCGACCTGCGAGCCCAGCCAGCGGGTACGCGACACCGGACCGGCCAGGACGAGCGCACCCCGCGTGACCAGCTCCTCGGACCGTGCGGCCCCGACGGCCGTCGACGCGTACGCCGCCGCCATCACCGCGAGGAACACCGTGTAGAGCGCGAAGGCCGAGGCGATCACGCCGCCCGGTCCGTCGGGGAACATCTGCGCGAGCTGCGGTTCGTCGTCGACGTAGTCCACGAGCTCCCCCGCCAGCAGGCCGATGAGGGCCCCACTGAGCACGATCCCGGCGCCCCACGACACGATGGCGCCGAGCTGCCGGCGCAGCGTCAGGGCGAACATCCCTGTCAGGCGATCCGTCGCGCGCGGGCGACCGAGCCGCTCGGCGAGCAGCCCGGTGCCGAGGTCGCGACGTCCGGCGAGCCAGAACGCCCCGCCCACCAGGAGGGCCGCGGCGACCACGCCGATCGCGAGCGGCCAGAACCGCTCGTCGACGTACGCCCGCGTCGCCTGTGCCCAGCCGAACGGGGACAGCCACGTCAGCACGCTCGTGCTCTCCGGGCCCCGCACGTCCCCGACGGCCCGCAGGAGGAACGCGACGCCGAGCACCGCCATCGCCAGCGAGCTCGCCGTCCGGCCGTGGGCGGTCAGCTGGGACGTGACCGCCGAGACGCCCGCGAACACGAGCCCGACCATGACCACGCCGCCCACCAGCGCGGCCGAGCCGACCGCGTCGAGCTCCGTGGTGAGGAGAGCGAGGAAGGTCAGCACGCCGACCGCGAGGGTGGCGACGACGGCCGCGGCCAGCCCGGCGACGACCGGTGCGTCCCGGCCGACGGGCGCGGACCGCACGAGCTCCAGCCGGCCGTCCTCCTCCGCGGCGCGCAGGTGCCGGGTCACGGTGAGCAGCGCCATGATCCCGACCGGGACCATGATCCACAGGCCCAGCTCGTTCGCCGTCATCGCGCCGACGGTGTAGTCGTCGAGCCCGTACCCCGGGCCGGCCAGGGCGGTCGCCGCCGGGGACGAGATGAGCTGTGCACGGCCTGCGCGCGACTCGGGCGTCGAGTAGAGCTCGGTGATCGCGGACACCGACACCTGCGTGAGCCCGGCGACCGCGACCGCCCACACGACCGTGCGCCACCGGTCGAGGCGCAGCGCCACCCGGACGAGCCCGCGCGTGCCGGACAGCTCGGTGTCGACGAGCGTGCTCACCGGGACCCCTCGACGCCCAGCGTGGCCAGCTCGTCGCTGTACTCGCGCAGGAACAGGTCCTCCAGGGTCGGCGGGTGCGCGGTCAGCGACCGGACGCCGAACCCGGTGAGCCGTGCGAGCACGTCGTTGAGCGAGGCGGTGTCCACGTCGACCGTCAGGTGCCCGTCGTCGCGCTGCACGTGGTGCACCCCGTCGAGCGTGGCGAGGGTCCGCTCGGCCTCGTCGGCGTCGCGCAGCCCGGCCGTCACCGTCGTGCGCGTGAGGCTGCGCAGCTCCTCGAGCGACCCGCTCTGCACCGCGCGGCCCTGCCGGATGATCGTGACGCGCCGGCACAGGGCCTCGACCTCGGCCAGGATGTGGCTGGACAGCAGCACCGTGCGCCCGTCGGCG
The DNA here is from genome assembly GCF_007990265.1 of Cellulomonas terrae. Lineage (GTDB taxonomy): Bacteria > Actinomycetota > Actinomycetes > Actinomycetales > Cellulomonadaceae > Cellulomonas > Cellulomonas terrae. Next base: position 82,038 of record NZ_BJWH01000017.1, on the reverse strand, counting down.
GCCGCCTCCTGCACGACCTGCTGGAACACCGCCTCCATGAGGGGGTCCAGTCCGCTGGTCGGCTCGTCCATGAGGAGCAGCTCGACGTCGGCCGCGAGCGCCGCGACGAGCGCGACCTTCTGCCGGTTGCCCTTCGAGTAGGCACGGCCCTTGATGCGGGGGTCGAGCTCGAACCGCTCGACCAGCGCGTCGCGGCGCGCGGGGTCCAGCCCGCCGCGCAGCCGCCCGAGCACGTCGATCGACTCGCCGCCCGACAGGTTGGGCCACAGGTTCACCTCGCCGGGCACGTACGCCAGGCGGCGGTGCAGGGCGACCGCGTCGCGCCACGGGTCACCGCCGAGCAGCCGCACGTCGCCCGCGTCGGCCCGCAGGAGCCCGAGCAGCACGCGGATGGTCGTCGACTTGCCTGCGCCGTTGGGGCCGAGGAAGCCGTGCACCTCCCCCGTGCGGACCGTGAGGTCGAACCCGTCGAGCGCGCGCTTGGCGCCGAACGACTTGACGAGTCCGCTGACCGCGATGGCATTTTCGGTCATGACTTCCCGTCCTTCTGTCGGTACTCCAGGTAGGCGTCGAGGTAGGAGGTGTCGGTGAACAGTCCGTGCGTGTAGAGCTCCAGGCCGGCGAGCATCGACCGCTCGTAGAGCTGGACCATCGCCTCGGCGGGCGACTCGGTGGGGGCGACCCCGTGTCCTGCGGCGGCGCCGAGCTGCGCCATGACGATGAGGCCGACCTGCAGGGCGACGACCTGCCGCGCCCGACCCGCGGGGTCTGCCGACGGCCGCACGGTGCCGGCCTCCTCGCCCGCCTGCAGGTAGTCCGCGGCGTCGTCGACGAGCCCGTCGACGAAGTGGCCGGCCAGAGCGCCTCCGTCGAGGAGGCTGCGCACGATGTAGGCGAACAGGGGCGCGTACTCCTGCACGGTCGAGAGCATCCCGATCGTCTCGGCGGGGGACGCGTACGCGATGGCTCTCGACTTCTGCTCCCGGACGACGGTCAGGACGTGGTGGTCGCACTCGGCGCGCAGCGCGTCCTTGGAGCCGAAGTGGTGGATCACGAGCCCGGCGCTGACCCCGGCGTCCTCGGCGATGGCGCGTACGGGCGCGCGGAACCCGTCACGGCCGAAGCGTGCGACGGCGGCGTCCCGGATGCGGGCGCGGGCGGTGAGGTCCTCTGAACGCACGTTCACTACGCTAAACGTGTGTTCAGCCGTGGCGCAAGAGGGCCGTGTCGGAGGCTGCGGCTAGCGTGCGGCCCGTGACCTCGACCTCCTCGAAGCGGCCCGACCGCAGCGCGCGCCCGGCCTTCCGCTGCACCGAGTGCGGGTGGACCGCCGGCAAGTGGGTCGGCCGCTGCGGCGAGTGCCAGGCGTGGGGGTCGGTCGTGGAGGACACCGGTCCCGGTGGCGGTGCTCCGCGCACGGTCGCCACGAACCCGGCACGCTCCCCCGCCCGGCCCATCGACCAGATCGACATCGAGACTGCGCGGGCCCGGCCCACCGGGGTCGACGAGCTGGACCGCGTGCTCGGCGGCGGCCTCGTCCCCGGGGCGGTGGTGCTGCTGGCCGGCGAGCCGGGCGTCGGCAAGTCGACCCTGCTGCTCGACGTCGCCGCGCGGGCGGCGCGGACCGGGCGCAAGGTCCTGTACGTGACGGGTGAGGAGTCCGCCGCGCAGGTGCGCCTGCGAGCCGGCCGGATCCACGCGCTCGACCCCCAGCTGCTGCTCACCGCGGAGACCGACCTCGGCACGGTCCTCGGGCACATCGAGCACGTCGACCCCGACCTGCTGGTGCTCGACTCGATCCAGACGATCGCGTCGGCGCAGGTCGAGGGAACGGCCGGGGGCGTGTCGCAGGTGCGTGAGGTGGCCAGCGCGGTCATCCAGGCCGCGAAGTCCCGGGACCTGCCGGTGGTGCTCATCGGGCACGTCACCAAGGACGGCTCCGTCGCAGGCCCACGCACGCTCGAGCACCTCGTGGACGTCGTCTGCCAGTTCGAGGGCGAGCGGCACTCGCGCCTCCGTATGCTCCGCGCGACCAAGAACCGCTACGGCCCGACCGACGAGGTCGGCTGCTTCGACCTGTCGGAGTCGGGGATCGTCGGCCTGCCGGACCCGAGCGGGCTGTTCATCTCCCAGGCCCTGCACGCCGTGCCGGGCACGTGCCTGACGGTCACCCTGGAGGGGCGCCGGCCGCTCGTGGTCGAGGTGCAGTCGCTCGTGGCCCCGAGCGCGGTCCCCAACCCGCGGCGGACCACGAGCGGCGTCGACAGCAGCCGCCTCGCGATGGTGCTCGCGGTGCTCCAGCGCCGGCTCGGTGCCCGCCTGGCGGACCAGGACGTCTACGTGTCGACGATCGGGGGCGCGCGCGTCGTCGAGCCGGGTGCGGACCTGGCGCTCGCGCTGGCAGCCGTGAGCTCACGCGAGAACGTCCCGCTGCCGCGCGGGCTGGTCGCGATCGGCGAGGTCGGGCTCGCCGGAGAGATCCGGACGGTCTCCGGTGTCGGACGTCGGCTGGCGGAGGCGGCGCGGCTCGGGTTCACGCGGGCGATCGTCCCGGCCGGGGCGCTGGACGGTGCGACGCCGCCCGCCGGACTGACGGTCCTGACGGCCGCGGACCTCGGGGAGGCCGTCACCGCGGCCGGCCTCGTCCCGGACCTGGCGTCGTCGGCCGCGAGCCGCTGACCGTCGCAGCCACCTGCTGACGTCGGCGCCCCGGCTCGCTCGTCGCCGCCGTCGCGGTGTCCGCGCACGCCACGACGCGCTCGGCGGGGACGGGTCGCATCGGTCTCAGGGCTGCGCGAAACTGCGGCTGTCTCGATCTTGACCGGTATAGAGATCACCGTTACTTTAGCGGTACAGACGATCACGATCGGACAAGGAGACACCTGATGTCGATGGACACCCCCCAGTTCGGACTGCTCTTCGGCGTGACCGCCGCACGTCACGAGGCCGAGAGCGCACGGCCCTGGGCGCCCGTCGCGCCGGAGGCCGCACCACGGCAGCGCACGCGTCGCCCGCGGGCTCCCCGGACCCGACGCACGCTCGCCGGGGCGCTGCACCACCTGGCCGACGCGGTCGCCCCCGCGTGCCCCGGCGAGGTCGGTCACCCGGCCAGATGAGTTCCGTCCCAGCGGGACCCGCCCCGGCGACCTACCCTGTCCCGCATGGTGCGGAACAGGGTGGGCTCATGTCCCGGGTGACGTTGCAGACGATCGCGGACCGCGTCGGCGTCAGCCGGATGACGGTGTCCAACGCGTTCTCCCGCCCCGACCAGCTCTCGGCGGAGATGCGGCGCACGATCCTGGCGGCGGCGGACGACCTCGGGTACGTCGGCCCCGACCCGTCGGCCCGCGCCCTGGCGCGTGGAACCACCGGTGCGGTCGGCGTGCTGCTGACCGAGTCGATCGGCACCGCGTTCCTCGACCCCATCGCCGCGGCGTTCTTCGGGTCGGCCGCCGAAGGGCTCGCGCCCACCGGCATGGCGGTCGTGCTGCTGCCGTCGACGAGCTCCGAGGACACGATCCCCGCGCGCGACATCCCGATGGACGGCGCCCTGATCTACGGCTGCGCCGGCGACTACCCCGCGGTGGGCTGGCTGGTGAAGCGCAAGCTGCCGCTGGTGTTCATCGACAGCGCGCCCGTCGCCGACGCGTCCAGCGTGCTGCTCGACGAACGGCACGGCGCCCGGCTCGGCGCCCGGCACCTCCTCGACCTCGGGCACCGCCGGATCGGCATCCTCACGATGAACGTCGGGGTGCGCGCCGAGCTCGCGGCGGACCCTGCGGCGGCCGGGTCCGGGTACGTGGCGCGCGAGCGCCAGATCGGCTGGGTCGACGAGCTGACGGACGCCGGGGTGACGCCCGTCGTCATGGAGGTGCGGGACAACAGCGAGCCGTACGTCTCGGAGGGCGCGCGGCTGCTGCTCGCGGGCGACGACCGCCCGACCGCCGTCCTGTGCTTCTCTGACCTGATGGCCGCCGCGATCGTGAAGGCCGCCGAGGAGCTCGGGCTGCGGATGCCGGAGGACCTGTCGATCGTCGGCTTCGACGACTCCCCGCTCGCCCAGCGGGTACGTCCGGCGCTCACCACCGTCCAGCAGGACTTCGTGGCCAAGGGCAAGGCGGCCGCGGCAGCCCTGACGTCCTCGATCAGCCGTTCCCGCGCCGGGCTCCCCCCGGCACCGGAGCAGCACCGCATCCTGGTCGACCTCGTGGTCCGCGACAGCACCGCACCCCCCGCCGACGGCAGACGGGCGAACCCGTCGTAGCGAACGGGTCCGGCATGCGGGTCGCGGCGACCCGCGTCGGTGCTCGTCGTTACCATGCAACCGTGCCCCACTCGCACGCCCCCGACGACCTCCTCAGGTCGACCCTTGCCGCCGTCGCGCCCGGCGGCGAGCTTCGCGACGGTCTGGAGCGGATCCTGCGGGGTCGCACGGGCGCGCTGATCGTCCTCGGCTTCGACCAGACGGTCGAGAGCATCTGCTCCGGCGGCTTCGTCCTGGACGTGGAGTTCTCCGCCACCCGCCTGCGGGAGCTGGCCAAGATGGACGGCGCCGTCGTGGTCGACGCGGGGATCTCCCGCATCCTGCGCGCGGCCGTCCAGCTCCTGCCCGACGTCACCATCGAGACGTCCGAGTCCGGCACCCGGCACCGCACCGCGGAGCGCGTCGCCAAGCAGACCGGCCTGCCCGTCGTCTCGGTGTCGGCGTCGATGCGGATCATCGCGCTGTACGTCGGCGGCCAGCGGCACGTCATCGAGGACTCGACCACCATCCTGTCCCGCGCCAACCAGGCCCTGGCCACCCTCGAGCGGTACAAGTCGCGGCTCGACGAGGTCAGCGGCACCCTCTCCGCGCTGGAGATCGAGGACCTGGTCACGGTCCGCGACGTGTCCGCCGTGGTGCAGCGCCTCGAGATGGTCCGCCGCATCTCCGAGGAGATCGAGGGCTATGTCGTCGAGCTGGGCACCGACGGCCGCCTGCTCACGCTGCAGCTCGACGAGCTGGTCGGCGGCATCGGCTCGGACCGGGCGCTGATCATCCGCGACTACGTCGACACCAGCCGCCGCGAGGTGGACTCGGTCCTCGACGAGCTGGCGGAGCTGGACTCGACGGAGCTGCTCGACAACGCCCGCATCGCCAGCGTGCTGGGGCTGCCCGGCGGCGGCGACGCGCTCGACGCGGCGGCGGGTCCGCGCGGCTACCGCCTGCTGTCCAAGGTCCCGCGCCTGCCCGGCGCCATCGTCGACCGGCTGGTCGCGCACTTCGGCGGGCTCCAGAAGCTGCTGGCCGCCGGCATCGAGGACCTCATGGCCGTCGACGGCGTCGGCGAGCAGCGCGCCCGGGCCGTGCGCGAGGGGCTGTCCCGGCTCGCGGAGTCCAGCATCCTCGAGCGGTACGTCTAGCCCGTCAGTCCAGCCCGAACACGCTCGCCGGGGCGCTCACGCCCGCGAGGTTCAGCTGCGCGGAGTACGTCCCCGCACCGGGGACCGGCAGGTCCGCCGGGCAGCCCTCCGCGGAGCGGATCCGGTTCCACGCGAACGGTGTCGTGTCGGTCTGGCCGCCGGCCAGCAGCAGCGTCCGGGTCTCGGTGCCGGGCGCGATGCAGTCGCGGTTGGACCACACCCGGTCGGAGCCGGACGTGATGACGATCTCGCGCTGCGCCTCTCCGGCGTCCACGAGGCAGGGTTCCGCACCGGTGTTGGTGACCGAGACCGTGAACGTCGCGCTGACGCCGGGCGCGAACGAGGGGGCGTCGGCCGTCATCGCGAGGGCCACGACTCCGGGCGCGCAGTCGGCCACACCGTCGGAGTCCGTCGAGGTCGGGCTCGGCTCGGGCTCGACCTCGGTCGTCGTGCCGCCCTGCCCGGCGGGGTCCTCCGGCGAGTCGCGGCCCACGAACAGCCAGACGACGACCGCGATGATGATCAGCGGGATGCCGAGCACCACGAAGCGACGCACCCAGTAGACGCGGGCGGGCAGGCGTCGCGACTCGCTCATGCAACCTCCAGGACCGGCGCCGCGTAACCCCGCGGCGCGACCACCGTAGAGGCAAGGTTCGCCGACCCGCCCGGCCGACGCGCGGACCTGCCCAGAGAGCGAGACGGACGACGGGCGCGACCGCCGTGCGACGGTCCCGACGGCCGTGGGGCAGGATGCTGCGGTGCCGCCCACCCCTGCCGAGCTGCGCGAGCCGGTGCTCGCCTGGTTCGCCGTGCACGCGCGTGACCTGCCGTGGCGGGCGGCTGACCGGTCGGCGTGGGGCGTGCTGGTCAGCGAGGTGATGCTCCAGCAGACGCCGGTGGTCCGGGTGGAGCCCGCGTGGCGGTCGTGGATGGCCCGCTGGCCGACCCCTGCTGACCTGGCGGCAGCGTCGACGGCTGACGTGCTGCGCGCGTGGGACCGGCTCGGCTACCCGCGGCGTGCGTTGCGGCTGCAGGAGTGCGCACGGGCCGTCGTCGAGCGGCACGACGGGATCGTCCCCTCGTCGGAACCCGAGCTGCTGGCCCTGCCCGGCGTCGGCTCGTACACGGCTGCCGCGGTGCTCGCGTTCGCCTACGGTCGCCGGTCGGTGGTGCTCGACACCAACGTCCGGCGCGTGCTGGCTCGTACGGTCGACGGGGTCGCGCTGCCGGCGCCCAGCCAGACGGTCGACGAGGTGCGTCGCGCGACCCGGTACGTGCCCGATGACGACGCGACGGCGGCGCGCTGGGCGGCGGCGTCGATGGAGCTCGGTGCCCTGGTGTGCACCGCCCGGTCCCCGCGCTGCGACGTCTGCCCGGTGCAGGACGTGTGCGCCTGGTACGCCGCCGGTCGTCCCGCCGACGAGCACGCCGGCCGACGGAAGGTCCAGACGTTCACCGGCACCGACCGCCAGGTGCGCGGCCGCGTGATGGCGCTGCTGCGGGACGCCCTCGGCCCGGTGCCGGCAGCCGCCGTCGACGCCGTCTGGCCGGACGCCCGCCAGCTGGCCCGCTGCGTCGACGGCCTGGTCGCCGACGGCCTGGTCACCCGCGACCCGGCCGCGAGCGTCGACGATCCGCCGACATACCGGCTGCCGTCGTGACAGCATGCGCGGCATGCTGAGCGCCGACGACGTCCTGAACCACAAGTTCTCCGCCACGAAGTTCCGGGAGGGCTACGACCAGGGCGAGGTCGACGCCTTCCTCGACCGGGTGACGTCCACGCTGCGCGGGCTCGAGGGCGGCGAGGTCCCCCACGACGCGGTGACGGGGGACGAGGTCACCCTGGTCAGGTTCCGGGGGACGAAGTTCCGGGAGGGCTACGACCAGGACGAGGTCGACGACTTCCTCGACCGGGTGCGCGAGCGGCTGACGCAGGTCGTCGAGGACGCCCCCGTGTGGCAGCCGGGCGAGCCCGTCGACACCGGCTCTCCGCCCGTCGCAGCGACCGACCTGGTCCTGAGGCTGCAGATGGCGTACACCACGCGGCCGCCCGGGGCGCCCGACGTCGTGTCGGTGCGCCTTCCGGACGGTCAGGTGCGCTCCGTGGTCGACGTCCGGAGCACCCCGACGGGCATCGAGCTGGTCCTCGGCTGACGGCTCACGCCAGCTCGATCAGCATCCGCGTGTTGCCCAGGGTGTTCGGCTTCACGCGTGCCAGGTCGAGGAACTTGGCGACGCCGTCGTCGTGCGACCGCAGCAGCTCGAGGTACACGTCGGGCGTCACGGGCGTCCCCTCGATGACGTGGAACCCGTGCGACTCGAAGAACGCCACCTCGAACGTGAGGCAGAAGACGCGACGCAGCCCCATCTCACCGGCCCGCTCCAGGAGGGCGTCGAGCAGCGCGTGCCCGATCCCGGTGCCACGCCAGGCCCGGTCGACGGCGAGGGTGCGGATCTCGGCGAGGTCCTGCCACATGACGTGCAGCGCCCCGCAGCCGATCACGGTGCCGTCGTCGGCCTCGACGACGAGGAACTCCTGGACCGCCTCGTAGTACCCGACCCACTCCTTGGCCAGCAGGATGCGCTCGGCGGCGTACGGCTCGACGAGCGCGCGGATCGCACGGACGTCGGCCGGCAGGGCGGGTCGGACACGGAAGGACACCGGGCCAACCTACTGGCGAGCCCGGCGCCGGCCGCGGAACGGCCCGGCTCCCGAGACGACGGGAGCCGGGCCGCGCGAGCCGTCAGACGGCGGGCTCGGGCTGGCGGGGTGCCGGGACGGTCTCGTCGGGCATCCCGTCGGCGATCGCCCAGGCCTCCTCCGTGACGGTCCGCGGCCAGACCGCGGCCGCCACCAGGTACGCGAGGAGCGATGCACCGAAGCCCCAGAACGTCGGCCAGCCGTCGAACGACGCGTCGATCAGGTCGTTGGGGACGTACCAGACGTCGTTGGGCACGCCGTAGACGGTGGGCGTCAGGACGAAGAGCACGAGCCGGACGGTGACGCCGACGACGAGCGCCGCGACGGCCGCGCGCGTCCCGCCACGCTTCCAGAACAGGCCGAGGATGAACGGCACCAGCAGCCCGGCGAGCATGAGGTCGAACGCGAGCGTGAGCAGGATGCCCGTCTGAGCCACCTTGAGCGCCACGGAGATCCCGAGCACGACGATCGGGATCATGGCAACGCGGGTCCACAGCAGCAGCGGGTCGCGGACGCCCTCCTCCTTCACGGACACCACGCGGCGGACCCCGAAGATGTTGCGGACCGCCACCGCCGACGTCGCGAGGATCGCCCCGGACGCGGTCGAGAACGACGCCGCGACGATGCCGGACAGGACGAGGACAGTCAGCCCGGACGGCGCGTAGCCGTCGAGGAGCTGGAACAGGATGGGCCCGTCCTCCGTGGTCAGGCCCAGCACCGACGACGCACCCAGGGCCACCATCGCGAACGCGATGCCGATGATCGCGGTGCCCGCGGCGCCCGTGAAGCAGGACTTCTGCGCGGTCTCCGGGCTCCTGGCGGCGAAGATCCGCTGCATGAAGTCGATGGCCACGATGTCGCCGATGCCGAGCGCGACCAGGGTCGCCCAGTTGATCGGGGCGCCCGCGCTCGTCTGGGTGAGCTGCTCGAAGTCGAACGGGCCCATGCCCGGGGCGACCTCGAACCCGTAGGTCGTGCCGAACCAGACCACGAGGCAGGCCGTCGCGACGATGGTGATGACGATCTGGATGGCCGCCGTGTAGGCGTCCGAGAACATGCCGCCGCCGATCGTGTAGACGAGCACGAGGCCGACGGCGACGAGCACCCCGATGGTGTAGTCCAGGCCGAGGAACCGCTCCAGCAGGTACCCGCAGGCCACCAGGTTCCCGGCCATGAGGATCGCGAACGCGAAGATCATGAACACCGACGACGCCACCTCGACGCCGCGTCCGTACCGGAGCCGGTAGAAGTCCGCGAGCGTGAACAGCTTCATCCGGTTCATGGGCTTGGCCAGGAACAGGCCGGTCAGCAGGAGGCAGATGGCGAGCCCGAGCGCGAGGGACGCCCCGGCCCAGAACCCGAACGACGACGTGAGGTCGGTGTTGCCGACGGTGGCGTTCGAGTCGACGGCGGCCGCCATGAGCGAGGCCGCCACCAGCGGTACGCCGAGGCGCCGGCCGGCGACGAGGTAGTTGGCGCTGTCCCCGTCGACCTTGCGGGCGACGAAGATGCCGACGAGGACGACGGCGAGGACGGAGAGACCGACTCCGGCGATGATCATGGGGGCTCCGAGGGGACGGCAGACAGGTCTGAGGGGGTTCGACGAACGGCCGGCAGAGTTTCTGTCGTCCGACAGGTTCATTGACCACCCGACCTGTGTCCGGCCCGATGCACGCACGAAACGCTTGTGTTAAATCGGCGACCGCAGCACTCGCGTACGCGCGCGCGTAGCGAGCCTGCTTCCGCCGAACCCGACATGGGGGTCGTCCTGGCGCGCTTCTCCGGGGGTGGTGTCGGGTTCGTCGTGGCAGTCACACCGCAGGACGGTCGACGGACGGGCGGTCCGCCCGGTCGGTGTCGGACGGGACGACGAGTGGGTGCGTCAGACCGTGAGCGTGACCGGGACCGCGCGGGCGCGCGCGATCTCGGCGGGGGTGCAGCCGACCAGGCGGAGGACCCCGTCGGCGACGGCGTCTTGCACGGCGGCGACGTCGACGTCAGGAGTGTCCCGACGCCGCAGGATCACCGACTCGACGAGCCCGAGGGCCAGCTCCCCGCGGTCGTCGCCGTCGCCCGCGGCCGTCGCGAGCTCGCTGTACCGGGCGCGCAGCCGGGACCGCAGCGCATGGAACTCGGCGAACTGCTCGCCGGCCACCTCGGGCAGCACGTAGAGCACGCCGAGGTTCACCGGCCCGGCGCAGAGCAGCCCGACGTCGGCGTGCACGAGCGTCCACAGCCGGGCGGCTGCGGGTTCGGCACCGGCCGCGAGGGCGTCGGCCAGCTCGAGCGACGGCCGGACCGTGCCGAGCAGCAGCTCGAGCAGGATCGCGTCCTTGCCGGCGAAGTGGTGGTAGATCGACGCCTGCCGGACGCCGGCCGCATCGGCGATCGCGCGGGTGCTGGTCGAGGTGAAGCCGACTGTGCAGAACAGGGCGGCGGCTGCGTCGAGCACGTCGCGACGGGTGTCGCGCTCACCGTCGGGGTCGCCGCTCGCGCGCGGTCGACCGGGTCTGCGTGCCATGGCGAGCCGACGCTACCACCGCCCCCTCCCCCACCCACGCCCCCACATCCGTCGCCAGAACGCCCGATCACCCGCCCAGACCCACGGATGTCCGCACTCGTGCGGGTCGGCCCCCACCGGAGTGCGGACGCACGTCATCGAGAACCCGGGACGTCCGCGGTCGTGCGGGTCGGGGGCCGCCGGAGTGCGGACGCTGCGGTGGGCGTAACAGGAGGTTTACCTGGCGGTGATCGCGGCGGAACGTCCGGGCCGGAGGCTGTTTCTGTCAGTCGACAGAAACAGAGGACGCGATGACCGCCACCACCACCGGGACCACCGCGGGCGCCCGTGAGCACGCCCGGGCGCAGGAGGCCGCCGCCACCGGCACGGTCGACACGATGCCGACGCGCCCCGCGACGGGCTGGCCGTCGCCGCCGAGCGAGGTCGACCCCGCCACGCTCGTGCACGCCGAGACCGTCGCCGGCGGCGGCTACACGCACCTCGCCGTCGCGCGCGGCACGCACGTCCGGTTGACCGACCACCGCGGCGACGCCTGCGCGCACGTCCTCGCCTACCGCCTCGACCGCCCGTGGGAGCGCCTGAACGTCGCCGACACCGTCAAGGTCCAGTGGCAGGTCTACCTGACGGCCGGCCACCTGCTGCTGAGCGACCAGGGCCGGGTGCTCGCGAGCATCGTCGGCGACACGTCGGGACGCCAGGACGCGCTCTACGGCACGACGACCCGGGCCCGCAACGACGAGCGCTACGGCGACGGCAGCGCCCAGGGCCCCACGCCGGCCGGTCGTGAGCTGTTCGCGCTCGCCGCCGCCAAGCACGACCTGTCCCGGCGCGACCTGCCGCCGAGCATCTCGTTCTTCCAGGGCGTCCGGATCGACGACGACGGCCGCCCGGTGTTCGAGGGCTCCGCAGGCCCCGGCAAAGCGATCACGCTGCGCGCCGAGGTGCCGCTGCTGCTTCTCGTCGCCAACACCGCGCACCCGCTCGACCCGCGCGCGTTCATCAGCACCCCGCTGGAGGTCCTCGCCTGGCGCGGCGAGCCGACGCGTGACACCGACCCGCTCTGGGACGCCGCACCGGAGGGCCGTCGCGCCTTCGTCAACACCCGGGAAGACCTCACCGCACGGGGGATCGCATGACCACGCTGCTCGACACCGTCGTCCCCGCCCGCGCCCCCTGGTCCGCGGTCGTGCAGGCGGGCGACGTCCTGACGATCGTCGACCTCGGCGGCAACCAGGCCGTCGACTTCCTCGTCTTCGACGCCGCCGACACCACGCTGCGCTACAGCGCCCCGGACACCATCCAGGGCCAGGACTCGGTGTTCCTGACCACCGGCTCGGTGCTGCGCGACTGCGAGTACGGCCCGCTGATGACGGTGGTCGCCGACGAGGTCGGCCGGCACGACACCCTCGGCGGAGCGTGCTCGAAGGAGTCGAACACGCTCCGGTACGGCCACCACACCTGGGCGCAGCACGCCTGCGCGGAGAACTTCCTCGCCGAGGGCGGCCGGTACGGGCTGGGCAAGCGGGACCTGGTCTCGAACATCAACTGGTACATGAACGTGCCGGTCGACCCGGACGGAGCGCTGGGGATCGTCGACGGCATCAGCGCCGCGGGCCTGTCGGTCTCGCTGCGCGCCGAGCGCGACGTCCTCGTCGTCGTCAGCAACTGCCCGCAGATCAACAACCCGTGCAACGGCTTCGACCCGACGCCGGTGCGCATGGTGGTGAGCAGCTCATGACGTTCGACACCCTCCTCGTCGCCAACCGCGGCGAGATCGCCGTCCGCATCCTGCGCACCGCGAAGGACCTCGGCCTGCGCACGGTCGCGGTCTACTCGGCTGCCGACGCGGGCGCGGCGCACGTGCACCTGGCCGACGTCGCCGTGCGCCTCGGACCGGCCCCTGCGGCGCAGTCGTACCTGCGCAGCGACCTGATCCTCGACGCCGCGCTCGCGCACGGTGCCGGCGCGATCCACCCGGGCTACGGGTTCCTGTCCGAGAACGCGTCCTTCGCCCGCGCGGCGGAGGAGGCGGGCATCGCGTTCGTGGGCCCGACGCCGGCGCAGCTGGAGCTGTTCGGGTCGAAGCACACGGCGCGCGACGCGGCGCGGGCGGTCGACATGCCGATGCTCGCGGGCACCGGGCTGCTGGAGAGCCTCGACGAGGCGGTCGCGGCGGCCGGGTCGATCGGCTACCCCGTCATGCTCAAGGCGACGGCCGGCGGGGGCGGGATCGGCATGCGCGCGTGCCGCACGCCCGACGAGCTGGTCTCCGCGTGGGAGGCCGTGCGCCGGACGGCGGGGGCGGCGTTCGGTTCGGCCGGGGTGTACCTGGAGCGGCTCATCACGGCCGCGAGGCACGTCGAGGTCCAGGTGTTCGGCGACGGGCTCGGTCGCGTCGTCACGCTCGGCGACCGCGACTGCTCCCTGCAGCGCCGGCACCAGAAGGTGGTGGAGGAGGCCCCGGCGCCGGGACTCCCCGACGACGTCCGCGCGCTGATCGCGTCGTCCGCCCGCACGCTCGCCGAGTCGGTCGACTACCGGTCCGCGGGCACGGTCGAGTTCGTCTACGACGCCCAGCGCGAGGAGGCCGCGTTCCTCGAGGTCAACACCCGCCTGCAGGTCGAGCACCCGGTCACCGAGGCGGTGTTCGGCGTCGACCTGGTGGCGTGGATGATCCGGCTCGCGCAGGGCGACACGTCCGTCGTCGACACCCCGCTGACCCCGCGGGGTGCGGCGGTCGAGGCGCGCGTCTACGCCGAGAACCCCGACCGCGACCACCTGCCGAGCGCCGGCACGGTCACGGCGTTCGAGGTCCCGGACGGCGTCCGCGTCGACACGTGGATCGCGCCCGGTGTCGAGGTCTCCACCCACTACGACCCCCTGCTGGCCAAGGTCGTCACCGCGGGCGCCGACCGGGATAGCGCCTGGGACGCGCTCGGGGACGCGCTCGGGAACACCCGGCTGACCGGCATCGCGACGAACCTCGGCCTCCTGCGCACGATCGTGCACTCCCCCGACGTGGCCGCCGCGCTGCACCACACGGGCACGCTTGCCCACCTGCACGACGAGACCCCGCGCATCGAGGTCCTGCGCCCCGGCATGCTCACCACCGTCCAGGACTGGCCCGGCCGCACCGGGCTGTGGCACGTCGGGATCCCGCCGTCGGGGCCGATGGACGACCTGTCCTTCCGGCTGGGCAACGTCGCGCTGGGCAACCCCGAGGGCGCGGCCGGCCTGGAGTGCACGATGGCCGGTCCGGAGCTGCGGTTCGTCACGGGCGCGACCGTCATGGTCACCGGCGCCCCGGCCACGATCACCCTCGACGACGTCCCTGTCCCCCAGTGGGAGCCGGTCCGGGTCCCGGCCGGTGGCGTCCTCGCACTGGGTGCACCCGCCACCGGGATGCGCACGTACCTGCTGGTCAGCGGGGGTCTCGACGTCCCACAGGTGCTCGGCTCGTCGGCGACCTTCGACCTCGGCAGGATCGGCGGGACCACCGGCGTGGCCCTGCGGCCGGGCGACCAGCTCGGGATCGGCACGCCGTCGGGCTCCCCTCGGCCCGTCCCCGTGGCGGACCGCCCCGAGATCGCCGGCGCCTGGCAGATCGGCGCGCTCGAGGGACCGCACGCGGCGCCGGAGTTCTTCACGCCGGGCGACGTCGCCGAGTTCTACGCGGCGACCTGGGCGGTGCACTTCAACTCGGCGCGCACGGGCGTCCGGCTCGTCGGCCCCAAGCCCACCTGGGCGCGTCCCGACGGCGGCGAGGCGGGCCTGCACCCGTCGAACATCCACGACACCCCGTACGCGGTCGGCGCGGTCGACTACACCGGCGACCTGCCGATCCTGCTCGGCCCCGACGGTCCGTCGCTCGGCGGGTTCACGTGCCCGGCGACGGTCGCGCTCGGCCAGCTGTGGAAGCTCGGCCAGCTCCGCCCCGGCGACACCGTGCAGTTCGTGCCGGTCGACGAGGCCGAGGCGGACGCGCTCCGCACGGCGCCGCAGCGCGCGCCCCGCACCACGCGGAGCACCCACGAGGACGGTGGCATCCTCGCGCGCAAGGACAGCGACACCGAGGTCACGTACCGCCGCAGCGGCGACGACAACCTGCTGGTCGAGTACGGCGCGATGACCCTGGACCTGGCGTCCCGGATGCGCGTGCACGCCCTCGCGCAGCAGGTCCAGGACCGCGTCGACCACGACGGGCTGCGCGGCATCGTCGACCTGACGCCCGGCATCCGCTCGCTGCAGCTGCACGTCGACCCGGACCGGCTCCCGCTGCGCACGGCCCTCGACCTGGTCCGCGAGATCGAGGACGCCCTGCCGGCCACGACCGACCTGGTGGTGCCCAGCAGGACCGTGCACCTGCCGCTGAGCTGGGACGACCCGGCGACGCGCGAGGCCATCGAGCGGTACATGGCGGGCGTCCGCGACGACGCCCCGTGGAGCCCGTGGAACATCGAGTTCATCCGTCGGATCAACGGCCTGTCCTCGGTCGACGACGTGTACCGCACGGTCTTCGACGCGTCGTACCTGGTCATGGGCCTGGGCGACGTGTACCTGGGCGCCCCCGTCGCGACCCCGCTGGACCCGCGGCACCGCCTGGTGACCACGAAGTACAACCCGGCGCGCACCTGGACCCCGCAGAACGCCGTCGGCATCGGCGGCGCGTACCTGTGCATCTACGGCATGGAGGGACCGGGCGGCTACCAGTTCGTCGGGCGCACCATCCAGGTCTGGGACACGCACGCGCGGCACCGACCGTTCGAGCCCGGCACCCCGTGGCTGCTCCGGTTCTTCGACCGGATCTCCTGGTACCCCGTGGGCGCCGACGAGCTGCTGGACATGCGCGCCGACATGGCCGCCGGCCGTCTCGACGTGACCATCGAGCCCGGCACGTTCTCGATCGCGGAGCACCAGCGGTTCCTGGCCGAGAACGCCCCGTCCATCGAGGCGTTCCGCGCGCAGCAGGCCGGCGCGTTCGGCACCGAGCGCGACGCCTGGGCAGCCGCCGGCGAGTTCGACCGCGTGGTCGAGCCCGACGCACCGGCGCCGGTGGCCGACACCGAGATCCCGGACGGCTGCGAGGGCGTCGAGGCGCCGTTCGTCGCGACGGTCTTCCGGGTCGACGTGCGTCCCGGCGACGTCGTCGAGCGCGGCCAGCAGCTGCTCGCGCTGGAGGCCATGAAGATGGAGGCGCCGGTCGTGGCGACGGTCGGCGGCACGGTCGTCGACATCGTCGTCGTCCCGGGCGACCAGGTGGGTCCCGGTCAGGTGCTGGTCGTCGTCGAGCCCGCGGCGGTGACGACCGCGGCGTGAACCCCCGAGCGACGCCTACCGGGCGCCGGTGAGCCCGTCGGCGGCCGCGTGGTCGGACGCGCCCTGGTCGCCGAGCGCGTCCGCCAGGAACGTGTCCCAGGACGGCCGTACCAGGGCCGCGAGCGCGGCGTACCCGCGGGCGCCCGGGTGTGCGCCGTCGCCCGCACGGACCTCGGACAGCCACGTCTCGTCGGGGAGGAGGTCGTGCACGACCGGCACGACAGGGACGCCGTGGGCCCGCGCCTCGTCGGCGAGCAGGGCGTCGAGCCCCAGGACCCGGTGGTTGGTGCGCGGGTCGGCGATCGGGGGCGGCCCGACCACCAGCGTCGGGAGCCCGAGCGTCTCGGCACGCGTGAGGAGGGTCCGCAGGTTCGCGACGCTCTCGGCGGCTTCGACGCGCGGCCGCCCGGCGCCGTCGTCGGTCGAGTCGTTCACGCCGAACGAGACCACGAGCCTCGTCGTCCCGGTGTCGGGGAGCCGCGCGGCCGTCTCCGCCTCCCAGCGGGCAAGCACGTCGGCAGAGGTGTTCCGACGGATCCCGAGCGGGTACCCGGTCAGGTCCAGCCCGGGCCGCCGCGATCCTGCGACGAGGCGGCCGGTCCAGCCGAGTCCGGTCGGGTCACCCACACCGGCGACGAACGAGTCGCCGAAGAACAGGACGGTCAGACGCTGCGGCATGCCGACAGTCAACCGGACACGCGCGCCCGCACGCGCCGCGGGTGCGGCGGCTCGGCCGCGTCGAGCAGGCCGGTCGCAGTGATCTCGTCGACGACCAGGTCCGTCACCACCCCGGCGCGCAGGGCGGCGAGCAGCGGAGCGACCTTGTTGTCGCCGGCCACCACGCAGACCCGGCGCGGGATGCGCTGCAGCTCGACGGGCGTCGGGCCCGTGGCGCGCTCGTTGAGGTGCACGTCCTGCCAGGACCCGTCGGCGCGCAGGAAGACCGTGCAGACGTCGCCGACGACTCCCTCGTCGTGCAGGTTCTTCACGTCGGAGTCGTCGAGGTACCCCGCCGAGTAGACGTGCGAGGGCACCGCGCCGGCGACGGCGCCGACGGAGAACACCGCGATGTCCGCTCGGCGCTGCATGTCGAGCACGCGCCGCACCGAGCGCTCGCGCCACATCGCGGCCTTGGTGTCGGGGTAGTCGAAGAAGGCGGGCACCGAGAAGTGGTGCACGGCCGCGGCGAACGCGGTCCCGAACGTCGAGATCAGGTCGCTGGCGTACTCGATGCCGCTGGTGCGCATGTTCGCGGCCCCGTTGAGCTGGACCACCGCGGAGCCGCGCGTCGGCTTGGGCGCGAGGTACCGGGACACCGACGCGAGCGTGGTCCCCCACGCGACGCCCAGCACCATGTCGGAGTCGAACCACGAGGACAGCAGCCTGGCCGCGGTGATCGACACCTGGTCGAGGCGCTCGATGTGGCTGGCGGAGTCGGGCACGGGGACGACGTAGGTGTCGATACCGAACGCCGCGGCGATCGTGCGACCGAGCCCGGGTGCACGCGTGCTCGCCGGCCGCAGCGTGATCTCGACCAGCCCCGACTGCCGGGCGCGCTTGATGAGCCGCGAGACGGTCGAGCGGGAGGTCCCGAGGTGCCGGGCGATGACCTCCATCTTGATGTCCTGGAGGTAGTACATCGACGCCGCCCGCAGGACGTCCTGCTCCCGTTCGATGTACATCGCGACCCCCTCCGGTCCGCGGTCGACCTTTGCACGTTTGTGCAGCCCGGTTGCGCGTTCGTTCGCCTGGTGACGACGATAGCGAGCAAGCCCGTACCGGGCGAGCGGGACAACGAGCGACAACGGAACCACCGGGGGTACGACGGATGAGGACGGCGCCGCTGACGGCCCAGGCACGACAGGACGCACTCGACGCGATGCGCGGGAGTGCCGAACGCGGGAACGAGCTCGACGTCCTCGTCATCGGCGGCGGTGTCACGGGCGCCGGGATCGCGCTCGACGCGGTGAGCCGAGGACTGTCCACGGCGGTCGTCGAGGCGCAGGACTGGGCCTCCGGCACGTCCAGCCGGTCCAGCAAGCTGGTGCACGGCGGGCTGCGCTATCTCCAGATGCTCGACTTCCACCTCGTCCGCGAGGCGCTGACCGAGCGCGACCTGCTGATCAACCGGCTGGCACCGCACCTCGTCAAGCCCGTGAGCTTCCTGTACCCGCTGGAGAACCGCGTCTGGGAGCGGGCGTACGTCGGCGCGGGCGTCGCCCTCTACGACACGCTCGCGTCGGTGACCGGCTCGAAGCGCGCGCTCCCCATCCACCGCCACCTCACCCGCAAGGGCATGGAGCGGCTCTTCCCCGACCTGCGGCACGACGCCGCGATCGGCGCGGTCCGCTACTGGGACGCCAGCGTCGACGACGCGCGCCTCGTCGAGACCCTGGTGCGCACGGCAGTCAGCTACGGCGCGCACGCCGCGTCGCGCACGCAGGTCCTCGACCTGCAGACCACCACGGGCGGAGCGGTCACCGGCGCCGAGGTCGTGGACCTGGAGACCGGCGAGCACATCGACGTCCGCGCCCGGGCCGTCATCAACGCGACCGGGGTGTGGACCGAGCAGACCGAGTCGCTGGCCGGGGCCGAGGGCGGGCTGCACGTGCTGGCCAGCAAGGGCGTGCACATCGTGGTGCCCCGCAGCCGCATCGCCGGCGACGTCGGCCTGATCCTGCAGACCGAGAAGTCGGTCCTGTTCATCATCCCGTGGTCGCGCTACTGGGTGATCGGCACCACGGACACCCCGTGGGAGCAGGAGCTGGTCCACCCCGTCGCGACGAGCGCGGACATCGACTACGTCATCGAGCACGCCAACACCGTGCTCTCCCGGCCCATCACGCGCGAGGACATCATCGGGACCTGGGCGGGTCTGCGTCCGCTGCTGCAGCCGCAGGTCAAGGCGGGCACGAGCTCCGCGAAGGTGTCGCGCGAGCACACCGTGGCCGCCCCCGCGCCGGGCCTCACCGTCATCGCCGGCGGCAAGCTCACCACCTACCGCGTGATGGCCAAGGACGCGGTCGACTTCGCCATCGGCAGCCGCGCCACCTCGCTCCCCTCGATCACGCACGACCTTCCCCTGGTCGGCGCCGAGGGTCTGCAGGTGTTCCAGCGCCAGGCACGTGCGATCAGCCAGAAGTACGGCTGGTCCCGTCCGCGCATGGACCACCTTCTGCACCGCTACGGGTCGCTGCTGGGCGAGCTCATCGACCTCGTCGACGCCGACGCGTCGCTGGCCGAACCGCTGAAGAACGCGGACGCGTACATCGGCGCCGAGATCGTCTACGCCGTCAGCCACGAGGGTGCGCTGCACCTCGACGACGTCCTCATGCACCGCACGCGGCTCAACTACGAGCAGGCGGACAAGGGCGTGGGGGCGCTCGAGGAGATCGCCGACCTCATCGCCCCGATCCTGGGCTGGGACGCGCACACGCGCAGCCAGGAGATCGAGGCGTACCGCGCGCGTGCCGAGGCAGAGGACGCCGCCGCGCAGGAGCCCGACGACGCCGGGGCCGTGAAGGTCCGGCTGCGCGCCGCCGACGTCTCGCCGATGCTCAGCGACACGACTGCCGCCGGCGGCACCAAGCCGGGATCACCCGCGGGGAAGGGGTCCTCCGGACCCGTCGGGACCTGAGAACTCCCCGCGGCCATCCGCGGGGCGCACGTGACAACGATGTCCGTCAGAAAGGGTCGACAGTGGACTACACAATAGGTGACGCCTTCCTCTCGGAGGTGATGGGCACCGGCATGCTGATCCTGCTCGGTGCCGGTGTGGTCGCGAACGTCATCTTGCCGAAGAACAAGGGCTTCGACGGCGGCTGGCTCCTCATCAACTTCGGATGGGGTCTCGCGGTCTTCTCGGGTGTGTACGTCGCGTACAAGTCGGGGGCGCACCTCAACCCCGCGGTGACGATCGGCATCTGGACGAGCGGGGCGGAGGACTTCGCCGCAGGCGTCCCCGTGACCGCAGCGAACGGCTTCCTCTACGTCACAGCCCAGATGGCCGGTGCCGCGCTCGGTGCAGGCCTCGCCTTCCTCGCGTACAAGAAGCACTTCGACGAGGACGCCGACCCGGGCACCAAGCTCGCCGTCTTCTCCACCGGCCCCGCCATCCGCTCCTACGGGTGGAACTTCATCACCGAGGCCATCGCCACCTTCGTCCTCGTCTTCGTCATCCTCGCCTTCGCGAAGACCCCCGCCGAGCTCGGGGCGATCCCCGTGGCTCTCCTCGTGATCGGTATCGGCGCCAGCCTCGGTGGTCCCACCGGCTACGCCATCAACCCCGCACGTGACCTCGGTCCGCGCATCGCGCACGCCCTCCTGCCCATCCGGGGCAAGGGCTCCAGCGACTGGGCGTACTCGTGGGTGCCGGTCCTCGGCCCCCTCGTCGGCGGTGCGATCGCCGGCCTCGCGGCCTCCGTCTACATCGTCTGACGCCACAGCACAGCCGTCCCCCGCCCGGGCGGCGCTCCACACCCCCCGCGAGCGCCGTCCGGGCCACCCGAACCACCGGAGGAATCTTCACCATGCCCGACACCAAGTACGTCCTTGCCATCGACCAGGGCACCACGAGCACCCGAGCGATCGTCTTCGACCACTCCGGCCAGATCGTCGAGTCCGGGCAGATCGAGCACGAGCAGATCTTCCCGCGTGCCGGCTGGGTCGAGCACAACGCCGAGGAGATCTGGAAGAACACCCGTGAGGTGGTCGGTCTGGCACTGACCCGTGCCAACCTCACGTACAAGGACCTCGCCGCGGTCGGCATCACCAACCAGCGCGAGACCGCGGTCGTGTGGGACCGCACCACCGGCAAGCCGGTCTACAACGCGATCGTCTGGCAGGACACGCGCACGCAGAAGATCGCCGACGAGCTGGGGGCGCTCGGCGGCGGGGCGGACCGGTACAAGGCGAAGGTCGGCCTCCCGCTGGCCACCTACTTCTCCGGGCCGAAGATCAAGTGGATCCTCGACAACGTCGACGGTGCCCGCGCCAAGGCGGAGGCCGGGGACCTGGCGTTCGGCAACACCGACTCGTGGGTCCTGTGGAACATGACCGGCGGCGTCGACGGCGGCGTGCACGTCACCGACCCGACCAACGCGTCGCGCACCATGCTGATGAACCTCGACACGCTCACGTGGAACGAGGACATCGCGAACGACATGGGCATCCCGCTGTCGATGCTGCCGGAGATCAAGTCGTCGTCCGAGGTGTACGGGCACGGCCGCGAGGGCGGCATGGTCCCGGGCGTCCCGATCGCGGGCATCCTCGGCGACCAGCAGGCGGCCACGTTCGGCCAGGCCTGCTTCGAGGTGGGCCACGCCAAGAACACCTACGGCACCGGCAACTTCATGCTCATCAACACGGGCACGGAGCCGATCCCGTCGAAGAACGGCCTGCTGACCACGGTCTGCTACAAGATCGGCGACCAGCCGACCGTGTACGCGCTCGAGGGCTCGATCGCCGTGACCGGGTCGCTGGTGCAGTGGCTGCGCGACAACCTCGGGCTGATCTCGTCGGCACCCGAGATCGAGCAGCTGGCCAAGACGGTCGACGACAACGGCGGCGCGTACTTCGTGCCGGCGTTCTCCGGCCTGTTCGCGCCGTACTGGCGCTCCGACGCGCGCGGTGCGCTGGTCGGTCTGACGCGGTTCGTCAACAAGGGCCACATCGCCCGGGCCGCGCTCGAGGCGACGGCGTTCCAGACCCGCGAGGTGCTGGACGCCATGAACGCCGACTCGGGCGTCGACCTGACCGAGCTCAAGGTCGACGGCGGCATGGTCCAGGACGAGCTGCTCATGCAGTTCCAGGCGGACATCCTCGGCGTCACGGTCATCCGGCCGAAGGTCGCGGAGACCACCGCCCTGGGCGCGGCGTACGCGGCCGGCATCGCCGTCGGGTTCTGGAACGGCGAGCAGGACGTCATCGACAACTGGGCCGAGGACAAGCGGTGGGAGCCGCAGATGGACGACGCCGAGCGTGACCGCCAGTTCCGGCTCTGGAAGAAGGCCGTCACCAAGACCTTCGACTGGGTCGACGACGACGTGGTCTGACGGGCAGTACGGGCGAGGGCCGGGGCGCGACGAGGCACCCCGGCCTTCGTCTCACCCGGGCTGGTCGGTCTCCGGCGCCGCGTGCGCACCGTGCGTCGCGTGGGCGTGGGCGGGCGGCTCGTCGACGGGGGACGCCGCCGCGTGCGAGCCGGCACGCTCCAGGGCCGCACCCTCGATGTCCACGTTGGGGATGATCCGGTCGAGCCATCGCGGGATCCACCACGCCGACCTTCCGAGCAGGGCCATCGCGGCCGGGATCATGGTCATGCGGACCACGAGCGCGTCGAACACGATGCCGATGGCCAACGCGAAGGCGATGGGACCGATCTGCGCCGAGCCGCTGAACACGAAGCTCGAGAACACGGAGATCATGATCAGCGCGGCCGCCAGCACCACGCGGGCACCGTGCGCGAACCCGAGGCGGACCGACGGGATCGGCTCGGCGCCGTGCACGTGCTCCTCGCGCATCCGGGAGACCAGGAACACCTGGTAGTCCATCGCCAGCCCGAAGAGCACGCCCACCAGCAGGATCGGCAGGAAGCTGAGCAGCGGGCCGGTCGAGTCGACGTTGAACACCGGGGCCAGCCATCCCCACTGGAACACCGCGGTGGTCGCGCCGAACGACGCGGCGATCGTCAGCAGGAAGCCGAGCACCGCGGTGACCGGTACCAGGAGCGAGCGGAACGCGACCATCAGCAGCAGGATCGCGAGGCCGACGACGATCAGCAGGAACAGCGGGAACGCGTCCGCGAGCTTCTCGGTGATGTCGATGTTGGCCGCCGCCGCGCCCGTGATCCACAGCTCGGCCCCCGTGCTCGCCTCGATGTCGGGGCGGGCGTCGCGGATTGCGTGGACCAGCTCGGCCGTCTCCACGGAGTCCGGAGCGCCCGTCGGGATGACGACCACGAGCGCCGCCTCCGCACCCTCGGCCGCGCCCGGCGCGACGATCGGCGCCGCGTACGCGACGTCGGGCAGCTCGGAGATCTCACCGACGACCGTCTGGACCGCGGCGGGCAGCGCCGACGGGTCGTCCGCGGCGTCGACCAGCACGACGAGCGGGCCGTTGAAGCCGGGTCCGAAGCCCTCGGCGAGCATCTCGTAGGCCGCGCGGTCGCCCGAACCCTCGGGCTCGCGGCCGGCGTTCGGCAGGCCGAGCCGCATGCTGAGCGCGGGGACCGCGATCGTGAGCAGCACGGCGGTCGCGACGACGAGCGTGATGATCGGGTGGGACGTGGTGAAGACGCCCCACCGGTTCTGCCCCGCGCGGGACTTCTCGGCCTGCTTGGCGGCCCGGCCGCGCGGACGCAGCCGCTCGCCGGCGAACCCCATGATCGCGGGCAGCAGCGTGATGGCGACGAGCACGGCGATGACGACCGTCGCCGCGGCGGCGAGACCCATCGCGGACAGGAACGGGATGCCGGTGACCGTCAGGGCGGCGAGCGCGATGACGACGGTCGTGCCGGCGAACACGACAGCGCTCCCGGCGGTGCCGACCGCGTGCCCGGCCGACGTCTCCGGGGTCATGCCGTCGGCCAGCTGCTGGCGGTGCCGGGAGAGCAGGAACAGGGCGTAGTCGATGCCCACCGCGAGCCCGAGCATGAGCGCGAGCGTCAGCGTGGACGACGAGATCTCGGTGATCCCGGACAGGGAGAGCACGCCCGCGACGCCGATGCCGACGCCCAGCAGCGCGGTGAGGATCGGCATGCCGGCGGCCAGCAGCGAGCCGAACGTCACGACGAGCACGACGAGAGCCACGACCAGGCCGACCGCCTCCATCGGCCCGGCGAGCTCCAGCGGCTCGGTGAACGGCCCGCCCGCGAGCGCGACCTCGTAGCCGTCGGCCTCGAGGCTCGACGCCGCGTCCTCGATCACGGCCGTCGTCGCGTCGGGGATGTCCTCGACGCCGACGCCGAAGGAGACGTCGACGTACATGACGCTGCCGTCGGGAGCGACCGCCTGGGCGGTCACGGGGTCGGAGACGCCCGCGACGTCCTCGGCACCCGAGACCGGTGCCAGCGCCGCCAGGACGTCCGGGATTCCGGTGCCCTCGAGGAAGGACTCCCCCTCCGGCGCAGCGACGACGACGCGCGCGGTCGACGTGTCGCCGCCCTGCTGCGCAGACATGCTGCTGTCCGAGCCGACGTCGGCGGCCTGGTCACCCAGCCGCTCGGCCACGAGCTCCTGCGCGCGCTGCGACTCCGTGCCTGGGATGGAGAACGAGTCGGAGAGGTGCAGCCCCGACGAGACGGCTCCGAACGCGGCTGCGGCGAGCACCAGCAGCCACGCCACGAGCACGATCCAGCGGTGGCGGTAGCTTCCCCGGCCCAGACGGTCCAGCACGCGTGCCATGTTCACTCCTTGGTCGACGGTGCAGGATACCCGACAGGTGTCGGTTACTGGTCGGTGGCATCATGGACCGGATGACGATCCAGGACGAAGGCGCCCGGGTGGATCCGCGAGTGCTGCGCACGCGTCGGCTGCTCCAGGATGCCCTGCTGTCGCTCGCCCGCGAACGCAGCCTCGACGAGATCTCGGTCGCCGACGTGGCCGACCGGGCCACCGTGAACCGCAGCACCTTCTACCAGCACTACCCCGACACCGACACGCTGCTGGCCGACGCCCTCGACGCGCAGGCCGCCCTCGTCGGCGCGGACCTCTCCCAGATCCACCCCGGCACCAACCCGGGCACCCCTCCTGACGTGCTGGTCCGCTACGCGACGCACGTGGCGGAGAACGTCGGCCTGTACCGCAGCGCGCTCGGTGAGCACGGCTCCCCCGTCGCCGTCACCCGGCTGCGGCGGCGGATCGCGGCCCTCGCGCTCGAAGGACTGGAGCTGCACGGCGCGCCACCCGCCCTGGCCGGGCTGCCCCGGCCGATCGCCGCGGCCGCGCTCGCCGGCTCGGTCATCGGCGTCCTCGTCGCCTGGCTGGAACGCGACCCGCTGCCCCCCGCCCAGGACGCAGCGACCTGGGCCTGGTCAGCAGTCAGCGGCTGGCCGACGGACACCTGACCCCTCTGCAACGTCCGCACACGTGCGGGTTCCAGCCCACCGGAGTGCGGACGCTGCCGGTGTCCGGGGAGGACGTCCGCACTCGTGCGGGTTCCGGACCGACGGAGTGCGGACGTTGCGGGGCGTCGCGTCAGGTGAAGTACGCGCCGCCGTTGACGTCCAGGACCGTGCCCGTGACGAACGACGCGCCCGCCGAGGCCAGGAAGAGGACCGCCTCGGCGACGTCGTCCGGGACGCCCGCCCGGTTCAGCGACGCCGCGGCGACCGCGGCCCGCTGCGCGGGCTCCGGGGTGTACGTCGCGTGCAGCGGGGTGCCGCCGACGAACCCGGGCGCCACCACGTTCACGGTGATCCGCCGCGGCCCCAGCTCCCGTGCCAGCGCTCGGGTGAACCCCTCCAGCGCCGCCTTCGCGGTGGTGTACGCGACCATCCCCGTGCCGCCGCCGCTGCGCGCCGCCTGGGCGCCGATCGTGATGATGCGGCCCCCGTCGGGCATGACCGCGAGCGCGGCCCGGCTCGTGTAGAACGCCGAGGACAGGTTCAGGTCGAGCACACCGTGCCAGTGGGCGTCGTCCATCGCCGCGACAGGGCGGCGGTCGACCGGCCCGCCCACGTTGTTGACCAGGATGTCGATCCCGCCGCCGAGCGCCGCAGCGGCCTCGCCGACGGCCTTGTCGACGTCCCAGCTGCGGCGGAGGTCGACCTGGAACGACGCCGCGAGCTGGCCGGTCTCCTTGATGTCCGCGACCACGGACGTGGCGTCGTGCGACAGGTGCGTGACTGCGACGTCGGCCCCGGCCCGCGCCAGGGCGAGCGCGGTGGCACGACCGATCCCGGAGGCGCCGCCGGTGACGAGCGCGCGCCGACCGGTGAGCGCGTGCTCCACCTCGGTGCCCTCCTGTTGGACTGTTGTCCTGCACCGTACGGGAGCGGTTCGTCCCGCTCAACACCTGATTGTCCGGATCGTCCGGTCGGCTCAACCGTCGGTGGCGCCGGGTAGCGTCCTGCCCCATGCGCCTGGCCACCTGGAACATCAACTCGATCCGTGCACGGACGGACCGCGCCCTCGCCTTCCTGGAGCGGACGGGCGTCGACGTCCTCGCGCTGCAGGAGACCAAGTGCAAGGACGACCAGTTCCCGCGCGAGGGTTTCGAGGCGCTCGGCTACGAGGTCGCGACGACCGGGTTCAGCCAGTGGAACGGCGTCGCGATCGTCTCGAAGGTCGGTATCGAGGACGTCGAGGTCGGGTTCCCCGGCATGCCCACCTGGGGGGACCCTGCGGCAGCCGAGGCCCGGGCGCTCGGGGCGACGTGCGGCGGCGTGCGGGTGTGGAGCCTGTACGTGCCCAACGGTCGGGAGCTCGAGGACCCCCACTACGCGTACAAGCTCGACTGGCTGGGGCGGCTGCGCGACGCGGCCCAGGGCTGGCTGGCCGACGACGCCGACGCGCAGGTGGCCCTCGTCGGCGACTGGAACATCGCGCCGCTGGACACCGACGTGTGGGACATGGCCTGGTTCGCGGGCCGCACGCACGTGAGCCCCGCGGAGCGCGAGGCGTTCACGGCCATCGCCGACGCCGGGTACACCGAGGTCTCCCGCGTCCACCTGCCCGCCGAGCACACCTACACCTACTGGGACTACCAGCAGCTCCGGTTCCCCCGGAACGAGGGCATGCGCATCGACCTCACGTACGCGACGCCCGCCCTGGCAGCCCGGGTGACCGGTGCGACGATCGAGCGCAACGAGCGCAAGGGCAAGGCGCCGTCGGACCACGTGCCGGTGGTGCTCGAGATCGCCGGGTGATGTCGGTGGAAAGCGTCGTCGCCGCGACGGCGCGGTGGGCTAGCGTGCGCGCATGAGCAACGAGCCCGGGGGGCCGGCTCCGGTTCCCGACCCCTACGCCGTCCCCGACCCGGCCCCGACCGTCCCGCTCGCTCCCGACGCGCCCCAGGCCGTGGCGCCGAGCGGGTACGAGGCGGTCCGGACGCCGGTCGGCGAGACCGCTCCGACGCAGCCGCTGCCGTCGACCTCCCCCTTCGCGGCTCCGACCCCCTACGGCCAGCCGCAGGACGGTGCCGCACCGCAGTACACGACTCCCCAGCCCCAGTACGGCGCTCCCCAGTACGGCGCACCGCAGCCCCCGTACGGCGCACCGCAGCCCCCGTACGGCGCCGCCCAGTACGGCGCGCCCGGGTACGGGCAGACGCCGCCGCCGTACGGCGCGCAGCCGTACGGGTACGGGCAGGCCTACGTCACGCCGCCCACCGAGGGCATGGCGATCGCGTCCTTCGTCACCAGCACGGCCGGCCTGCTGTTCCTGGGCGGGCTTCCGGGCCCCGTCGGGCTCGGGCTGGGCATCGCGGCGCTGCGGCGCATCAAGGTCAACGGCAAGGCAGGCCGCGGGTGGGCCATCGCCGGCATCGCCATCGGCGCGTTCGGGATCCTGTCCATGCTCGCGATCGCCGCGTACATCATCTTCGTCGTGGCGCTGTTCGCCACCGCGGGCAGCTCGTCGGGGTTCTGGGACGACGTCGAGCAGGGGTTCGAGGAGGGGTTCGAGGAGGGGTCGGACGGTGCGACCGGCGGGGACGCGAGCTCCGGGCTGCCCGACTTCGCGCTCCGTACCGACCTCACCGCCGGCACGTGCCTGACCACGTACGCGTGGGAGTACGACATGGCGGACACCGACCCCGTCGACTGCGCCGTCCCGCACGAGGCCGAGGTCGTCGCCCTCGTCCCGATGTCGGCCGCGGTGAGCCTCGACCCCGACGACGAGTTCGACACGGCGTTCAACGACGCCTGGGACACCTGTGACTCCATCACCGAGTCGCTCGTCCCCGGGTACTTCGCCGACGGCAACGTCGAGCTCTACTACCCGCACCCCGACGACTTCGCCGGTGGTGTCACGTCCGCCTACTGCGTCTACTACGGCGACGACGCGGGCATGACCGGGTCCGCCCTGGCCGGCACGCTCCAGCTCGCCGGCGCTGGGGCGTAGCCCTGAGCGACTCCAGCGACCCCTACGGCTACCCGCAGCCGCACTACGCGCCCGGGTGGGCGGAGCCGCGCGCCACGGTCGAGCCGACCGCGGTCTGGTCGCTGGTCACCGGGGTCCTCGGGCTCGGTCCGGTGGCGCTGGTGCTGGCGGCCGTGGCGTTCCGGCGGATCTCGTCGCGGCACACCCGCGGGCGCGGTCTCGCGATCGCCGGTGCCGTCCTCGGTGTCGTCGGGACGGTCGCGCTGGTCGTCGGGGTGACGGTCGCCGTGCTCACCGTGATGGCTTCGCGCCCGCTGCCGCCGGACGTGCCCGCCGCGCGGGACGCTCGCGCGCAGCAGCTGGTCACGGGCAACTGCGTGCTCACGGTGCCGGACGACGGTCCCGTGAGCACCGTGCGGGTGGTCCCCTGCGCCGAGCCGCACGAGGCTCAGGTGGTCACCGAGTTCACGTTCGCCGCGGACGCGGTGTGGCCGGGCCAGCAGTCCGCCGACGCCCGGGTGGCTCGCGCGTGCGTGCTCGACGCCGACGAGGTCGCCGCCGGGGTGCGCACGGTGACGTGGTCGCCGACCGAGCGCTCGTGGGCGGACGGCGACCGGGTGGGCCTGTGCCTGGCCGTGCTCGACGGCGGCGGGGTCACGGGCTCCTTCCTCGACGGGACCGCACAGATCCCCTAACACTTACCACGTGGTAGGGAATCGGCTAGGGTGAGGGCGACGCACCCCACCGAGGAGGTACCCGGCAATGTCGCAGGTCTTCGACGTCGACCATGTCCTGGCACGGCTCACCCTGGAGGAGAAGGCGTCCCTGACGTCGGGCTCCGACTTCTGGCACACCCAGGCCGTCGAGCGTGCAGGAGTCCCCGCGGTGATGGTCGCGGACGGCCCGCACGGCCTGCGCAAGCCCGCGGACGACGGCGACCAGCTCGACCTCGGCGACTCGGTGCCCGCGACGTGCTTCCCCACCGCGGCGGCGCTGGGCTCGTCGTGGGACGTCGACCTGCTCACCCGCGTCGGCGAGGCGCTCGGCCGCGAGACGCGCGCGAACGACGTCTCCGTCCTGCTGGGCCCGGGCGTCAACATCAAGCGCACTCCCCTGTGCGGACGCAACTTCGAGTACGTCTCGGAGGACCCGGTGGTCGCAGGCGCGCTGGCTGCCGCGATCGTGCGCGGCATCCAGAGCCAGGGCGTCGGCACCTCGCTCAAGCACTACGCGGCGAACAACCAGGAGACGGACCGCATGCGCGTGTCCGCCGAGGTCGACGAGCGGACCCTGCGCGAGATCTACCTGCCCGCGTTCGAGCGCGTCGTGACCACCGCCCAGCCCTGGACCGTCATGTGCTCGTACAACAAGGTCAACGGCACGTACGCGTCCGAGCACCACGAGCTGCTCACCGCGATCCTGCGCGACGAGTGGGCGTTCGAGGGCCTCGTCGTGTCCGACTGGGGTGCCGTGCACGACCGCGTCCCCGCGCTCGCCGCAGGGCTCGACCTGCAGATGCCGTCGGCGGGGACGCGTCCCGACGACCAGGTCGTGGCCGCCGTCCGGGACGGGTCGCTGGACGAGGCGGTGCTCGACGTGGCCGCGCGGCGCGTGCTCCGGCTCGTCGCGCAGAGCCTGCCCGCCCTCGCCACGCAGGACACGTACGACGTCGACGCCCATCACGCGCTGGCCCGCGACGCCGCCGCCGCCGGATCGGTGCTGCTGAAGAACGAGGGCGGGCTGCTCCCGCTCGCCTCGACCGAGGGCGTCGCCGTCATCGGCGAGTTCGCACGCACGCCGCGCTACCAGGGCGCCGGGTCCTCGCAGGTCAGGCCGACGCGGCTCGACGCCCCGCTCGACGCGCTGCGCGCAGCCGGTGCCGACGTGCCGTTCGCGGCCGGGTTCACCGTCGCGGGCGGGCCGGCGGGTTCCGACGACGAGCTGCTCGCCGAGGCGGTGTCGGTCGCGCGCGAGGCCGGGACCGTCGTGGTGTTCCTCGGGCTGCCCGGTCCCGACGAGTCCGAGGGCTACGACCGGCCTCGCCTCGGCCTGCCAGAGAACCAGGTCGCCCTCCTGCGTGCGGTCGCCACGGTCAACCCCCGGGTCGTCGTCGTGCTCGCCAACGGCTCGGCGGTCAGCGTGTCCGGGTGGCACGACCTGGCCCCCGCGATCCTCGAGACGTGGCTCAGCGGGCAGGCGGGCGGCTCGGCCGTCGCGGACCTGCTGCTGGGCGTCCGCGTCCCCTCCGGCAAGCTCACCGAGACCCTCCCGCACCGCATCGAGGACACCCCGGCGTTCGGGAACTTCCCGGGCGAGGGCGGCGTCGTCCGGTACGGCGAGGGCGTCCTGGTGGGCTACCGCTGGTACGACACGCGCGCGATGGACGTGGCCTACCCGTTCGGCCACGGGCTGTCGTACACGACCTTCGCGTACGACTCGATCACCGCGTCCGCTGCCGGGACGGACGTCACCGTGCGCGCGACGATCACCAACACCGGCCCCGTCGCGGGCGCCGAGGTGGTCCAGGTCTACGTGCGCGACCCCGAGGCGTCCGTCCAGCGCCCCACCCGCGAGCTCAAGGCGTTCACCAAGGTGCTCCTGGAGCCCGGCGAGTCCCGGGAGGTGTCGTTCGACCTGGTCGCGCGCGACCTGTCGTACTGGCACCCCGGCCTGCACCGCTGGGTGGTCGAGGGCGGGGAGTTCGTCGTCGAGGTCGGCGCGTCGTCGCGTGACCTGCGCGGGTCGGTGTCGCTCACGGTCGAGGGCGAGCCGCTCTGGGGCGAGCTCACGCCGATGTCGACGGTCGCGGAGTGGTTCGCCCACCCCGTCGGAGGGCCGCTCCTGCGGGCTGCCCTGGTGCCGCCCGCCGACACCCCGCCGCTGGACGACACGATGCAGGCGATGATCCTGCAGATGCCGGCGAAGGTCATCGCCGACTTCGGCCTGTCCGGCTTCGACCGCGACGTCCTGGACACCCTGGTCACCAAGGCCGCAGCGGGCTGACCGGGCGCACCCCCGCGAGCGCGGCAGTCTGCGACGAGGACGGCAGCTCCGACTGCCGCGCTCGTCGTGGCGACGCGCGTCAGTCCGTGAGCAGCGTGGCGACGTGGGCGCGCAGCGTCGTCGCCATGTCCGGGCGCGGCTCCGGGGCGTCCGCCGACAGGAGCCACTGGATCTGCATCCCGTCCATGACCGCGACGGTCAGGCGTGCCGCGGTCAGGGGGTCGACGCCGGGGCGGAGCTCGCCCGCGACCCGACGGCGCTCGAACTCGGCGCGGCCGGCGTCGACCACCCGCCGGTACCGCGCCTGGAAGTACGCGTGCGCAGGGTGGTCCGGCGACGTCGCCTCCGCGGACAGCGTCGCGAACAGCTCGACGATCCCGGGGCGCGACGCGTTGCGCTCGATGACCCGCACCATCGCGTCGACGTAGTCGTACCCGGCGGCGAGGTCGGCCTCGAACGCGGCGTCGTCGACCTCGTCGCGACGCTCGAGCACCGCCGCCAGCAGGACCGCCTTGCTGGAGAAGTGGTGCAGCAGGCCCGGGTGGGAGATGCCGACGCGGGCCGCCACCTCGCGCAGCGACGCCGTGCGGTACCCCACCTCACCGAAGACCTGCATGGCGGCGTCGAGGATCTCCTCGCGGGTGGCACGACCCTTGGCGTAGCCCCCCGACCTCGCGCTGGTGGGGGCCTCGGTCGTCATGGACCCAGGATGCCAGTCCTGCCCGGTGGTCAGCCGCGCACCACCAGGCCGTCCTCGCCCCGGTCCACCACCACGGTGTCCCCGTCGTGGACCTGTCCCGCGAGGATCTGCCGGGCGAGCCGGTCGCCGATCTCGCGCTGCACGAGCCGCCGCAGCGGCCGCGCGCCGTACGCGGGGTCGTACCCTTCCAGCGCAAGCCACTCGCGCGCAGCGGGCGTGACCTCGAGCGTGAGCCGGCGGTCCTTGAGGCGCTTGGCCAGGGCCGCGACCTGCAGCTCGACGATGTGCCCGAGCTCGTCGAGCGACAGCGGGTCGAACAGGACCACGTCGTCGAGCCGGTTGAGGAACTCCGGCTTGAACGACGAGCGCACCGCGGACATGACCGCCTCGCGCTTCTCGTCGGCGGACAGCGTCGGGTCCACGAGGTACTGCGAGCCGAGGTTCGACGTGAGCACGAGGATGACGTTCCGGAAGTCGACGGTGCGGCCCTGGCCGTCGGTCAGGCGACCGTCGTCGAGCACCTGAAGCAGCACGTCGAACACCTCGGGGTGCGCCTTCTCGATCTCGTCGAAGAGGACGACGGAGTAGGGCCGCCGACGCACGGCCTCGGTCAGCTGACCACCCTCCTCGTACCCCACGTACCCGGGGGGCGCGCCGACGAGCCGGGCGACCGAGTGCTTCTCGGCGTACTCCGACATGTCGATGCGGACCATGGCGCGCTCGTCGTCGAAGAGGAAGTCGGCGAGCGCCTTGGCCAGCTCGGTCTTGCCGACGCCGGTGGGTCCGAGGAACAGGAACGAGCCCGTGGGCCGGTCCGGGTCGGACACGCCCGCACGCGAGCGGCGGACGGCGTCGGACACGGACGCGACCGCGGGGCGCTGCCCGATGAGCCGCTCGCCGAGGACCTCCTCCATGCGCAGCAGCTTGGCGGTCTCGCCCTCGAGCAGCCGCCCGGCGGGGATGCCGGTCCACTGTGCGACGACGTCGGCGACCTCGTCGGGACCGACCTTCTCCGCGATCATCGGTGGGGCGTCGGGCGCGGCGTCGATGGCCTCCTCGTCGGCCTCGGCGGCGGCGATCTGCTCCTGGAGCGCGGGCAGCTCGCCGTACTGGATGCGCGCGGCGCCGGCGAGGTCGCCCTCGCGCAGCAGCCGCTCGGCGTCGGAGCGCAGCGCGTCGAGGCGGGCCTTCAGGTCGCCGACGAGGTTGTGGCCCGCCTTCTCCTTCTCCCACCGCGCGGTCAGCGCCGCGAGGTCTTCCTTGCGGTCGGCCAGGTCCTTGCGGAGCCGCTGCAGCCGGTCCGTGGAGGCGGGGTCGTCGGACTCGGAGAGCACGACCTCCTCCATCTCGAGCCGGGTCACGGCGCGCTGCAGCTCGTCGATCTCGATGGGCGACGAGTCGAGCTCCATGCGCAGGCGGGACGCGGCCTCGTCGACGAGGTCGATGGCCTTGTCGGGCAGCTGGCGGCCCGTGATGTACCGGTCGGAGAGGGTCGCGGCGGCGACCAGCGCGGAGTCGGCGATGGTCACCTTGTGGTGCGCCTCGTACCGCTCCTTGAGACCGCGCAGGATCGCGACGGTGTCCTCGACGGACGGCTCGCCGACGAACACCTGCTGGAACCGGCGCTCCAGGGCGGGGTCCTTCTCGATGCGCTCGCGGTACTCGTCGAGCGTCGTCGCGCCGACCAGGCGCAGCTCGCCGCGGGCCAGCATGGGCTTGAGCATGTTGCCCGCGTCCATGGCGCCCTCGCCGCCGGCACCCGCGCCGACGACCGTGTGCAGCTCGTCGATGAACGTGACGACCTCGCCGTTGGAGCCGGTGATCTCCTGGAGCACGGCCTTGAGCCGCTCCTCGAACTCGCCGCGGTACTTGGCTCCGGCCACCATCGCGGCCAGGTCGAGCGCGACCAGCTTCTTGCCGCGCAGCGACTCCGGGACGTCCCCGGCGACGATGCGCTGCGCGAGCCCCTCGACGACGGCGGTCTTGCCCACGCCGGGCTCGCCGATGAGGACGGGGTTGTTCTTGGTGCGCCGGGACAGCACCTGGACGACGCGGCGGATCTCGGAGTCGCGGCCGATGACCGGGTCGAGCTTGCCGTCGCGGGCGCGCTGCGTCAGGTCGACGCCGTACTTCTCGAGCGCCTTGTAGGTGCCCTCGGGGTTCGGGGTGGTGACGCGTGCGGACCCGCGGACGGCGGGCAGCGCGGCCGCGAGCGCGTCGCGGGACGCACCCTGGGCGCGCAGCGCGTCGGCGATGCCGGACTGGCCGGTGGCGAGCCCGAGCAGCAGGTGCTCGGTGGACACGTAGTCGTCGCCGAGCGAGCGGGCCTCCGACGAGGCCGCTTCGAGCGCGGTCGACGTGGCCCGCGACGCGGACGGCTGCGCGACGGTGGAGCCGCTGCTGGACGGCAGGCTCACGAGCATGCCCCGGACGGACCGGCCGAGCGCGGTGCGGTCGGCACCCACGGCGTCGAGCAACCCGTTGGCCACCCCGCCCTCCTGCTGGAGCAGGGCGTTGAGCAGGTGTGCGGGCTCGAGCTGCGGGTTGCCTGCGGCGGACGCCTGCTGGATGGCGTCGCCGAGGGCCTCCTGGGACCGGGTGGTGAACTTGGCGTCCACATGACCTCCTGAGTGAATCGACTGCTTGTCGCAACGACGGCCGAAGTTGAGTCTATTCCGCTCAACTCTACGGAGCAGCCGTTCGCGTGCGACCATCACGCCATGACCGACGACGGCGACGCGCTCCCTGATGTGCTCGGACCCGGCTGGACCGCCCGCACCCTCCCCCTGCGCCCCGACGGCAGGACGCCTGACCCGGTTGCCACTCTGGTCCATCGTGAGGGCACCGACAGCAGACGAGCCCTCCTCTACGTGCACGGATTCGTCGACTACTTCTTCCACACGCAGTTCGCCGACGCCCTCGCCGCCCACGGGTACGACGTCTACGCGCTCGACCTGCGCGACTACGGCCGGTCCATCCGCGACGGCCGCCCGCCGAACCACGTCACGAACCTGGGTGCGTTCGCGGAGGAGATCGACGCGGCGATCCGGCTGATCCGGGCCGACCACGACCAGGTCGTCCTGCTGGGCCACTCGATGGGCGGCCTGGTCACCTCCCTGTGGGCCGACGCGCGCCGCGGCGAGGGCCTCATCGACGCGCTCGTGCTCAACAGCCCGTGGCTGGACCTGCGCGGCTCCTGGTTCAAGCGCACGGTGGTCACGCGCGCGCTCGACCTCGTCGGGAAGGTCGCCCCCGACCTCGTCGTCGACGGGATCGCTCCGTACTACGGGCGCGCCCTGCACGAGGGGACTGGCGGCGAGTGGTCGTACGACCTGGCGTGGAAGCCGCTCGACGGGTTCCCGGCGCGCGCCGGGTTCGGCCGGACCGTGCGCCGCGGCCACGCCCGTGTCGCCCGCGGCCTGGACATCGACGTCCCCGTGCTGCTCCTGGCGTCCGACGCGTCCGGCCCGGACGACGTCTGGCACGACGCCCTGCTGACCACTGACTCGGTGCTCGACGTCGCGGACATGAAGCGGCTCGCGCCGAACCTCGGGCCCGACGTCACGTTCGTCGAGGTCCCCGGCGGCGCGCACGACCTGGCCCTGTCCCCCGCGCCCGCCCGCGACACCTACGTCGCGGAGGTCCTCGCGTTCCTGGACGCCCGCCTGCCGTGACCACCACCCTCGAGCGTGCGCGGCGGCGCGCCCTGCGGATCGCGGCGCGCTACCGCCGCACCCCGCTGGGCCGGCTGGTGCAGCGCACGATCGACGGGTTCGTCGCCATCGAGCCGTTCGACCGCGCGATGACGCTGGCGGCGCAGGCCTTCGTCTCCGTCGTGCCGGTGATGATCGTGATCGCGGCGTTCCGGCCGACCGAACCGGGCTTCGGCAGGTTCATGGCCGACGCGATGGGACTGTCCGACGCCACCCGTGACGCGGTCGCCGACAGCGTCACGACGGACGTCACGGTGGGCAGCAGCGTCGGCGTGCTCGGCCTGCTCGTGGCCGTGCTCAGCGCCACCGCCTACTCCCGAGCCCTCGAGCGCATGTACGCGAAGGTGTGGCACGTCCCGCGGCCGGGGCTGCGGTCGGCGTGGCGGTGGGTGGCGACCGTGCTCGCGGTCGTGCTCGCGGTCGCGCTGCTGGGCCTGATGCGCGAGGCGACGGAGGGGGTCCCGCTGCCGCAGGTCTGGGACTTCGTCCTGCGCCTGATCGTCTGGACCGTCGTCTGGACATACGTGCCGTGGGCGCTGCTGCGCGCGACGATCCCGCTGCGCGCCCTCGCCTTCACCGGTGCCGTGACCGCGGTGCTCATGTGCGTCCTGAACGTGGTCGGCATCGTGTACCTGCCGATCGTCCTGGAGTCCGGGGCGCGGCAGTACGGGGTGCTCGGACTGGTGTTCGCCTACATCGGCTGGCTGTTCGCGTTCAGCTTCGCGCTGGTGCTGGCCACCGTGGTGGGCCGCGCGTGCGCCGAGGACGAGAGCGCGCTCGGCCGCCTGGTCCGCGGCCGCCGGAACGACAGCGCCACCGCGCCCCGCGTGGTCACGGGCTGACGCGAGGAGCGTCCGGCGCGGGACCCGAGGGCTCCGCGGGTGCTGCGGGCTCCGCGGGGGCGGTGGGCTCCGCGGGTGCCACGAGCGCCGGCCGGTTGGTCACGACGAGCCACGCCGTGAGCGTCGCCAGCACGATCGGGACCAGCAGCGTCACCTGCGGCACCACCGCGACGGCCATGAAGATGCTCAGCCAGCCGTTGCGGGTGGCGGCGACGACGATGCCGACCACCGCGGCCGAGACGGCGAGGGCCAGCGGGATCCCGTCGAAGGCCTGGTGGATGGCGAACCCGAGCGCGACCCCGACGAACAGCGCCGGGAAGATGCGGCCGCCGCGGAACCCGGACGTGGCCGCGACGAGCATCGCGAGCAGCTTGATGCCGGCCATCGCGAGGAAGCCGAGAGCGGTGGTCGTCGCGGCCAGCCCGGGCAGCTCCTGCATCTGCGTGAGGCCCTTGAACAGCGTGACCTCGCCGCCGAGCGCGCCGAGCAGGCCCAGGATCAGGCCGCCCGTGGTGAGCATGAGAACCGGGTGGCCGATGCGTCGGAAGAGCCGGTGCATGGGCACGAACAGGTACACGGCGACCAGCCCGAGCACTGCCGAGCCGAGCGCGATCAGCACCGCGAGGCCGAGGTCGTCCAGGCCGCCGTACGTGTACGCGGGGACGTCCACGGCGAGGTCGAGGTCCTCCAGCTGCATCATCGTCAGTGACCCCGCGGTGGCCGCTACGAGCGGCGGGAACAGCCGGTCCCACAGCGGGATGCGCCGGTCGCCCGGGTCCAGCTCCGAGAACAGCAGGCCCGCCGCGACGGGCGTGCCGAACATCGCCCCGATGGTCCCCGCGACCGCCATCATCAGCCAGATCGGCGCCTTCACCTTCGGCAGGAACCGCATCCCGATGCCGACCGCGAGCCCCACGTTGATGCCGATGATCGGGTTCTCCGGGCCCAGGCTCACCCCGCCCGCGAGCATCAGGACCAGCGCCACCGCCAGTCCGGGCAGCACCCGCAGCGGCAGCGGCTCCGCGACGAGCTCGAGGGTTGCCGGGTCCGGGCCCGCGTGGCCCGGCGCGTACCGGACGACGAGCCCGATGAGCAGGCCCGTCGCCGTCAGCACTCCGATGATCCACAGCGCGGAGTCCGACGAGACCCCGAGCGCCGCGCTGAGGTCGTCCCAGATCCAGTGCTCCAGCAGACCCGCGAGACGGCTGAGCCCGAGCAGCGTCAGCGCGGACCCGATCCCGACCAGCACGGCCGGCACCGCCAGCCGGAGCAGGTTCAGCACGGGGACCCGGAACGGCTCCTCCGACGTCACGACCGGCGAGGGCTCCTGCGTCATCTGCGTACTCCTTCGAGGTGACGGTGGTCGGTGTCGGGCGGCACGCGCGTCACAGCGCCGGGTCCTGGGGCTCGGAGAGCGAGAG
This sequence comes from Cellulomonas terrae, assembly GCF_007990265.1. Taxonomy (GTDB): domain Bacteria; phylum Actinomycetota; class Actinomycetes; order Actinomycetales; family Cellulomonadaceae; genus Cellulomonas; species Cellulomonas terrae. Next base: position 44,377 of record NZ_BJWH01000017.1, on the reverse strand, counting down.
CGTCGCCCCGACGACGGCGGGCGTGCGGGCCAGCTTCCGCTCCAGCGACGCCAGCACGTGCGACGCGGCGTCCTCGGCCGGGTTCCCGGTCAGGTCCACCGCCCCCGTCAGGTACACCTGCCGCGCACCCACGAACTCCAGCCGCAGCTCGGTGACCCGCTCGACCTCCGGCAGGGCCAGCAGCGCGCGGACGGCCGCGGCGTTCGCCCGAGGGTCGGCCACCTGGCCGACGAGGAACCGGCGGTTGCGGTCGATGAGGACGACCGCGACGACCGCGAGAAGCACGCCGACCAGGATCGACCCGACCGCGTCGGGCACCGGGGACCTGGTCGCCTGGTGCAGCCCGATGCCCAGCGCCGCGACGAGGATGCCGAGCAGCGCGGCCGCGTCCTCGAAGAACACCGCGCGCACGGTCGGGTCGGAGGTCTCCAGGACGTGGTCCAGGAGGTCCCGCTCCTGCGTCGCGGCGGCCCGCTTCGCCTGCCGTGAGGCCTGCAGGAACGAGATCCCCTCCAGGACGAACGCCACCGCGAGGACGACGTACGCGACGACGAAGTCGCCGGCCGGCTCCGGGTGGACCAGCTCCGAGATGCCGTGCGTGATCGACACCCCCGCACCCACCGCGAACAGCCCGATCGCCGCGAACAGCGACCACACGTAGACCTCCCGGCCGAAGCCGAAGGGGTGCTCCTCGTCGGCGGGCTTGGCCGCCCTGCGCTGGGCGATGATCAGGAAGACCTCGTTCCCGGTGTCCGCCCAGGAGTGCGCGGCCTCCGCGAGCATCGACGCCGACCCGGTGATCACGGCCGCCGCGGACTTCGCGACCGCGACGAGCAGGTTCGCGCCGAACGCGACGACCACCGTCAGGGTGCTCTCCGACGCCGACGACCCCGCGGCGACCTCCGTCGGTGCGTCCGCGTCCGCCATGTCACGTGAGTAGCACACCCCCTTGCCCGGTGTCTCCCGGTCGACGCGCACCTGTGCCCGTCAGCGCGCGACCGGCACAGGCCTGGTGTTGGCTGGTCGCATGACCACCCGACGCGAGGCCTGGCCGCCCGGCACCCCGGCCTGGGCCGACATCACCGTTCCCGACCTGGCGGTCGCCCGCGCGTTCTACGGTCCCCTGCTCGGCTGGCAGTTCGAGGTCGGCGGACCCGAGACCGGCTACTACACGCAGGCCTACGTCGGTGACCGGCGCGTCGTGGGCATCGGCGAGCCGATGAGCGACGACCCCGCCCCGCCGCCCGCCTGGTGCGTGTACCTCGCCAGCGACGACCTCGTGGCGACCGTCGCGGCGGTCGCCGAGGCCGGCGGCAAGGAGGTCGTGCCCGCGATGCCGATCCTGGACTTCGGCAGCATGGCGATCGTCGTCGACACCGCCGGTGCCGTGTTCGGGATCTGGGAGGCGGCGTCGCACACCGGGTGGGACGTGACCGACGAGCCCGGCTCCATGGTGTGGTGCGAGGTCCTGGTGCACGACCAGCCGGCCGCCGTCGCGTTCTACCAGCAGGTGTTCGGGTACGACGTCGAGGACCTCGGCGCCCCCGGCTTCACCTACGCGACCCTGTCCCTCGACGGCCACCCCGCGGCCGGCATCGGTGGCTACGGACCCCAGGCCGGGACCGACGCACCCGCCGCGTGGACGATCTACTTCGCGGTCACCGACACCGACGCCTCGGCCGCACAGGTGTCCGAGCTGGGCGGCACCGTCGTCAGTCCGCCGACGGACAGCACGTTCGGGCGCATGGCGATCGTCTCCGGACCGTTCGGCGAGGTCTTCGCACTCATCTCACCCGTCGGCGCGACCTGACCCGGGCGGTCACGTCCCGGACGCCCGACGGCGGCGCCTAGGCTGGCGGATCGTGAGCCTCCCGTCCGACGCGTTCCGGCACGTGGCCGCGCGCCCCCACGAGCCGCTGCGCACGTTCCACCCGCGCCGCGCGCCCCTGGGCCGCGAGCGGGAGGACGCCCTGCGGTTCCTGTGGCCGCGGCTCGGCTTCTCGGTGCACGACGCGGACTCGCCGATGCCGCGGACGGCCGACGGCTCCCTGGACGTCGTCGCGCTCTTCGGCCGGTCCGCACCGCTCGTCCTGGAGATCGGCTCCGGCATGGGTGAGACGACCGCGACGATGGCCGCTGCGGACCCGTCGCGCGACTACCTCGCCGTCGAGGCGCACCTGCCTGGCGTCGCGAACCTGCTGGGTCTGCTCGACCGCGCCGGCCTGACGAACGTCCGGGTCGCCCACGGCGACGCCCTCGACCTCGTGCGGACCGCCGTGCCCGAGGAGTCCCTCGACGCGATCCACGTGTTCTTCCCCGACCCGTGGCCGAAGGCCCGCCACCACAAGCGCCGGCTCGTGCAGCCGTCCCACGTGGCCCTGCTGCGGTCGCGGCTGCGCGTGGGCGGCACGCTGCACTGCGCGACGGACTGGGTGGACTACGCCGACGCCATGCTCGAGGCCCTCAGCGCGGACCCCTTCCTGGAGAACACCGCCGACGGCTTCGCCCCGCGCCCTGCGCACCGCCCCGTCACCAAGTTCGAGCAGCGCGGACTCGACCTCGGCCACGAGGTGCGCGACGTGGTGTTCCGGCGGTTCCGATGACCACGGGGAGCACCCCATGACCGCTGCCGTGTTCCGTCTCGCGCTCGTGCCCGGCGTCAACCCCGACCGCTGGCTGCGCGTCTGGCAGCAGCGGCTGCCGGACGTCCCGGTCGAGCTCGTGCACACGTCCCCCGGCGACGCCGAGGCGGTCCTGCGGTCCGGTGGGGCGGACGTCGCCCTCGTGCGGCTGCCGGTCGTCGGCGACGACCTGTCGACGATCTCCCTGTACACCGAGGCCACCGTCGTCGTCGTCCCGAAGGACCACGTCGTCAGCGTCGTGGAGGAGGTCGACGCCGCCGACCTCGACGACGAGACGCTCCTCGTGCCCCTCGACGACCAGCTGCACTGGACCGACCCGCCCGGCACCCCGTTCGCGGGCGACCCCATCCCCACGACGGCCGACGCGATCGACCTCGTCGCCGCAGGCATCGGCGTCCTGGTCGTGCCGCAGTCGCTCGGCCGCCTGCACCAGCGCCGTGGCCTCACGGCACGCCTCGTGCGCGACGCCCCCGGGTCCGCCGTCGGCCTCGCCTGGGTCACCGACCGCTACGACGACCTGACCGAGGAGATCATCGGCATCGTCCGTGGCCGGACGGCCACGAGCTCCCGCGGCCGCGGCGCCCCGCCCGCCCCCGAGCCGACTGTCCGTGGCCGCAAGCCGGGCGGGTCCGGCAAGGGTGCGGCGGCCTCCGGCAAGGGCGGGGGCGGGTCGACCACGGGCGCGTCCGGGAAGGGCAAGGGCGCCGGCAAGGGCGGGTCCGCACGGTCGTCGTCGACCCGCTCGTCGAAGAGGCCCAACCCCCGCAAGCCCCGCCCCGGCCGCTGACCGGCAGGCACCACGCAGGCCCCCTCCCCCTCCCGCTGACGAACAAGCCATGAGGGCCGCCGACCGGTGCTGCCACGTCCCTCATGGCTGGGTGCGCGGGCGTGGCGGCCGACAGAGCCGCACGTTCGCGGGAGGGGCGCCAGGTTCAGGGGCGAGGGTCCGCCCGGGGGCAACCTCTCGGGAGTACTGTCCGGTTTCGGGGGCACCGCGACGACGCGAGCCGGGAGGTCCGATGAGCAGTGCCGTGACCGAGGAGTCGCCTGCACCCGCCAAGGGGCTGAGCTCCGGGACCCTCGGGCTCTGGGGCAACACCGTCATCGGCCTCGCGTCGACGGCCCCGGCGTACTCGCTCGCCGCGACTCTCGGCTACGTGGTGCTCGCGGTCGGGGAGAAGTCGCCCGCCATGTTCCTCATCGCGTTCGTCCCGATGCTGCTGACGGCCATCGCGTACCGCGAGCTCAACTCGGTGATGCCGGACTGCGGGACCACGTTCACGTGGGGGTCGAAGGCGCTCGGCCCGTGGGTCGGCTGGATGGGCGGCTGGGGCCTGGCGGTCTCCGGGATCATCGTCCTCGCCAACGTCGCCGAGGTCGCCGCCGTCTACTTCCTGCGCGCGTTCGGGCTCGACTCCGTGGCGGAGAACCGCATCGCCGTCCTGCTGCTCGGCGTCGGGTTCATCGCGGCCATGACGTGGGTGAGCTACCGCGGCATCCTCGTCAGCGAACGGCTGCAGAACATCCTGGTCGTGTTCCAGTTCGTCGTGCTCGGCACCCTCAGCATCCTGGCGCTCTGGAAGGTCTACGCCGGCACCGCGGGCCCGCAGGCGGTGCTGCCGCAGTGGGACTGGTTCAACCCCGCCGGGCTGTCCTCGTCGGCCATCGCGGCCGCCGTCATCCTGTGCCTGTTCATCTACTGGGGCTGGGACGCGTGCCTGGCGGTGAACGAGGAGACCAAGGACCTCGCGCGCACGCCCGGTCGCGCCGCCGTGCTGGCCACCGTCATCCTGCTGGTCACCTACTGCCTGGTCGCCGTGGCCGTGCAGGCCTACGCGGGGTTCGGCACGACGGGGATCGGCCTGAACAACGAGGCCAACATCGACGACGTCGTCACCGTCCTCGGAGGCCCCATGCTCGGACCGGTCATGGCGTTCGTCCTCCTGCTGGTCATCGCGGTGTCCGCCACCGCGTCGACGCAGACCACGATCCTGCCGACCGCCCGCGGCACCCTCGCGATGGCCGTCTACAAGGCCGTGCCCGGACAGTTCGCCCGCGTGCACCCCGTCTTCAAGACGCCGTCGTTCTCCACGATCGTCATGGGCGTCACCGCCGGCGTCTTCTACATCGTGCTCAAGCTGCTCAGCGAGGACGCCCTGTTCGACTCGATCGCGTCGCTCGGCCTCGCCGTGGCGTTCTACTACGCCGTCACCGCGTTCGCGTGCGTCGCGTACTTCTGGCGCTCCATCTTCCGCAGCGCCCGCAACTTCTTCCTGCGCGGACTGTTCCCGGTGCTCGGTGGCCTCGGGATGGTGTGGGCGTTCGGCATCTCCGCCCGGGACATGCTCGACCCCGAGTACGGCTACACCAGCTTCGGCGGCGTCGGCGGCGTCTTCGTCATCGGCGTCGGGATGCTCGCGCTCGGCGTGCCGCTCATGGTCGCGTGCGCCGCGAAGATGTCACTGCGGCCGTTCTTCCGCGGCGAGTCCCTCAACCGCGAGACGCCCGTGCTCGTCCCCGACTTCGAGCCGCCCCGCGGCGGCCTCTGATCAGGACTTCCCCGACGCCGCCCTGCGGTCCGCCTCGGCCTTGCGGTCGGCCTCGCGCGACTCCTGCAGCCGCTCCTCCAGGCGGACCTGGGCGGCGATCTCGCGCTCGCGGACCAGCCAGTTCGGCGGCTCGGCCTGCAGCTGCTCGATCTGCTCGGTGGTCAGCGGGTCCGTGATCCCGCCGCGAGCGAGGCCGCTGATCGAGATGCGCAGGCGCCCGGCGATGACGCTGCGCGGGTGCGGCCCGTCGCGACGCAGGTCCACCAGCCACTGCGGAGGCGTGCGCTGCAGCTCCGACAGCTCGTCACGCGTGATCATCCGGTTCTGGAAGTCCTCCGGGGTCGCCGGCAGGTACACGTCGAGCTTGGCGGCGGCCGTGGACGCCTTCATCTCCTGGGACTTCTTCGCGGGTGTCACCCGTCAAGGGTAGGCCCCACGACGAGACAGCAACGTCCGAGGAAGTGAGTGCTGGAGCGCTCACTTCCTCGGACGTCGTCGGGTCGTTACCGCTCCGGGGGGACGGGGTGGGTGTGCCAGATCCGGTCGATGTAGTCACGCATGCTGCGGTCGGAGGAGAAGAAGCCCGACCGGGCCACGTTGAGCACCGCCGAACGCGTCCACGCCTCGGTGTCCGCGTACGCCTCGTCGACCCGCTCCTGGGCGTCGATGTACGCCTGGTAGTCGGCGAGGACCAGGAACCGGTCCTCGGACAGCAGGTTGGACACGATGGGCTCGAACGTCGCCCGGTCGCCGCCCGAGAACGCCCCGGACGCGATGAGGTCGAGCGCGTGCCGCAGGGAGCGGTTCTCCTCGTAGTAGGACGTCGGGTGGTACCCGCGGTCCACGATCTCCGCGACCTCGGGCTCCAGCAGGCCGAACAGGAAGAAGTTGTCGTCGCCGACGAGCTCGCGGATCTCGACGTTCGCGCCGTCGTCGGTGCCGATGGTCAGGGCCCCGTTGAGCGCGAACTTCATGTTGCCCGTCCCCGACGCCTCCTTGCCGGCGAGCGAGATCTGCTCCGACAGGTCCGCCGCGGGGATGAGCTTCTCGGCGAGCGTCACGTTGTAGTTGGCCGGGAACGCGACCGTGAGCCGGCCCTGCAGCGCGGGGTCGTTGTTGACGACCCGGCCGACCGCGTTGATCAGCCCGATCGTCTGCTTGGCCATCCGGTAGCCCGGAGCCGCCTTGGCGCCGAACGCGAACGTCCGCGGGGTGACGTCCTCGATCTTGACGGCGCCCGACGTCACCTGGTCGTACAGCGTGACGACGTGCAGGAGCTTGAGGGTCTGCCGCTTGTACTCGTGCAGGCGCTTGACCATGACGTCGAGCATCGTGTCGGGGTCGACCGTGATGCCGTCGCGCTCGGCCAGCACGTCGACCAGCCGGAGCTTGTTCGCGCGCTTGACCTGCCGGAACGCTGCCCGGAAGTCGGCGTCGTCGGCCAGCGGCTCGAGCTCCTGGAGCTTGTCGAGGTCGGTGACCCAGCCGTCGCCGATCGCCGAGGTGATCAGCTCCGACAGTCCCGGGTTCGCCAGCCGGACGAACCGTCGCGGGGTGACGCCGTTGGTGACGTTGGTGAACTTGTCCGGGTAGTGGTCGGAGAAGTCGTGCAGGACCTTGTCCTTGAGCAGCTGCGAGTGCAGCGCGGCCACACCGTTGACCTTCGAGCCGGCGACCGTCGCCAGGTAGGCCATGCGGACCGCGCGCTCGGGGTACTCGGCGATGATCGACATGCGGCGCACCCGCAGCTCGTCGTCCGGGTAGGCCTCCCGCAGCTCGGCCATGAAGTCCTCGTTGATCCGGTAGATGATCTCGAGGTGCCGCGGCAGCAGCTTGCCGAGGAGCTCCACCGACCAGACCTCGAGGGCCTCGGGCAGCAGGGTGTGGCAGGTGTACGCGAAGCACTTCTGCGTGATGGCCCAGGCCTCGGACCACTCCCAGCCGCGCTCGTCGACGAGGATCCGCATGAGCTCCGGGATCGCGATGACGGGATGGGTGTCGTTGAGCTGGAACACGATGCGGTCGGGCAGGTTGCGCAGGTCGAAGTCGTGCGGGAGCACCTGGTCGAGGAAGTCGCGCAGCGAGCACGCGACGAAGAAGTACTGCTGCTGCAGGCGCAGCTCCTTGCCCTGCGGCGTGGAGTCCTCCGGGTAGAGCACCTTGGAGATGTTCTCCGCGAACGTCTGCGCCCGGACGGCCTGCGCGTAGTCGCCGGCGTTGAAGATCTCCAGGTCGAACGCACGCGTCGCGCGGGCGCTCCACAGCCGCAGGGTGTTCACGCGGCCGTTCTCGAAGCCCGGGACCATGTAGTTGTACGGGACGCCGAGGACGCTCCAGCCCGGCACCCACCTGCTCCGGGTCGTCCCCGACTCGTCGGTGTACTGCTCGGTGTGCCCGCCGAAGTCGACCGTCACGGCCGACTCCGGGTGCGGGAACTCCCACGGCGACCCGAGCGCCAGCCAGTTGTCGGGCTTCTCCACCTGCCAGCCGTCGACGAACGTCTGCCGGAAGATCCCGTACTCGTAGCGGATGCCGTACCCGATGCAGGGGACGTTCATCGTCGCGAGCGAGTCGATGAAGCACGCGGCGAGCCGGCCGAGGCCGCCGTTGCCCAGACCGGGCTCGACCTCCGCCTCACGCAGCTCCGCCAGGTCGATACCGAGGGAGGCGAGCCCTTCCTCGACGACCTCGTCCAGGTCGGCGGCGAGCAGCGCGTTGTCCAGCTGCCGGCCCAGGAGGAACTCCGCCGACAGGTACGCGACCGACTTCGCCTGCAGCTGGTACTGCCGGCGCAGCGTGGCCAGCCAGCGGACCATCAGGTAGTGGCGCACGGTGCGCGCCATGGCCAGGTACTTGTCGTTCACCGAGGCGCGCGTCAGGTCGGTGCCCTGCCCGAAGTTGAGCTCCCGCAGGAACTCTCTGACGAAACCGTCCACGGTGTGCTCAGGGGTGGCGATGGGAGTCGTGTTGTCCGTCACCCTCGCCACGGTAGCGGGCGACCCGGACCAGAACCTCCCCGTGCGACCACTCGTAACAAACGGACTGGTCACACCCTGGCGCCCGTGCGCGGCCAGTCCCTACTGTGAGCCCAGGGCCAGGAGCCGTCCTGCGCCCGTCGCCGACGAAGGAGCGGGTGCGCTCATGGTCGTGTTCCTCATCCGGGCGTTCATCTTCCTGGCGTCGGCGGCCCTCGGGCTGTGGATCGCGTCGTTGATCGTCGACGGGTTCACCGTGACGGCCTCCGGGTTCCTCGTCGCGGTCCTCGTGTTCGCCGTCCTGCAGAGCATCCTCACGCCCTGGTTCCTGGTCATGACCCGCAAGTACGCGAACGCGCTCACGGGTGCCGTCGGCCTCGTCTCGACGGTCGCCGCGCTGTTCGTCGCGACCCTCGTCTCCGACGGTCTGACCATCAGCGGGACGACCGCGTGGGTGTTCGGCTCGCTCACGGTGTGGATCGTGACGATGCTCGGCACGCTGATCCTGCCGCTGATCTTCCTGCGCAACCGCGTGCAGGCGAAGCGGGGCTCACCAGCCACCGGATGAGTCCAGGTGCATCTCGGGGCAGGCAGCCGCACCCTCGGCGAGCATCTCGAAGTGCCACATCTCGTTGGCATAGGTCCGGCACAGGCCGAGCTCGAACCCGTGCTGCTCCAGCCACAGGGCGCCGTCCGTCGGCCCGACGTCGATCGCCTTCCCCTGGACGTGCGCCGACGACTCCGGCGGCAGCACCCAGCGGCGCGCCTCCTCCAGCGACCCGTACTTCTCGACGGCGCCGTCGACGAGCGACTGCTGCTCCGCGGCGGACCGCCACCCCGAGGTCATCCTGAGCTCGACCCCGTCGGTGGCCGCCGCTGCCTGCGCGATGTCGAACCGGCGTTGCAGCTCGGGGTCGAGACCCGTCGCTGCTCCTGGCACGTCGTCCGCCCCGTTCGCGGCGAGCCCGCCGAGGAGGTGGACGACGAACGCGACCGTGGCACAGAGCAGCGCGACAGCGGCGATCACGACCGCGCGGGCACGGCGACGACGCACACGCTCGGGGAGCCTGCCGACATAGAGGGTCACGCTCCTCACTGTCCGCGGCGACGCCCCGCGAGCGCGTGGCCCCGCGGGCGGATCGTCCGGGCGCGTGCGTCGGCCCGGCGACGGACCGGGGTAGTCCCGTGGTCGGTCGGCGCGTCGGAACGTCGTCGACAGCCGGGGAGCGGACCGAGAACGAGCGAAGGCGCGGTGCTCGTGAGCACCGCGCCTCCTGATGTGCGCCCGAAGGGACTCGAACCCCCAACCTTCTGATCCGTAGTCAGATGCTCTATCCATTGAGCTACGGGCGCGTGACCCCGCAGGGCCGGAGACGACGATACAGGCCAGGAGCCCGGTCGCCCAAACCGGATGCACGTGAGCCGTCACACGCTCGTGGCAGGATCGCGGCCATGTCGTCGACCACGAACCGCATCGGCACGGGCGGCGGGCGCTGGGGCATGCGGGCCGACGTGCTGCGGCACGGCGACGGGCACGACAGCAGCCGCGTCGGGTACATCGAGCTGTTCTTCGACCTGGTGTTCGTCTTCGCGGTCACGCAGCTGTCGCACGACCTCATCGCGCACCCGGACCTGACCACCCTCGTGCACACGCTGATCCTCGGCTGGGCGGTGTGGTGGCTGTGGATCGACACCACGTGGGTGACCAACTGGCTGAACCCCGACACCGTGCCGGTCCGCACGATGCTGCTGGTCCTCATGGGGCTGGGCCTGCTCATGTCGAGCGCGATCCCGGAGGCGTTCGAGGACAAGGCGCTGCTGTTCGCCGTGCCGTACGTGCTCATCCAGGTGGGGCGGACCCTCTTCACGACGTGGGCGATGGGCCGGCACTGGCCGGAGAACGCGGTCAACTTCCTCCGCATCACCGTGTGGCTGAGCGTGTCCGGGGCGTTCTGGATCGCGGGCGCGCTCGCCGACGACCAGATGCGGCTGGTGCTCTGGGTCGTCGCAGCACTCATCGACGTCGTCGGCCCCCGTGCCCTGTTCTGGGTGCCGGGGATGGGGCCGACGGACCCGACCACCTGGTCCGTCCGTGGCTCGCACATGGCCGAGCGGGTCTCGCTGTTCCTCATCATCAGCCTGGGCGAGTCGATCATCGTGACCGGGACCGCGTTCGGCGAGCTGGAGCTCGACGCCACCACCCTGTTCGCCTTCCTCGCCGCGTTCGCCAGCACCGTGCTCATGTGGCTGCTGTTCTTCGATCGGGCGGAGCGGTCGGCCACGGAGTACTTCGCGTCGCACACCAACCCCGGGATGGTCGCGCAGACCGCCTACACCTACGTGCCGTACCTGCTGGTCGCGGGCATCGTGCTCACCGCGGTCGCCGACGAGCTGGTCCTGCAGCACCCCCTCGGGCACACCAGCACGTGGACGGCCGGGCTGATCTGCGGCGCGGCGGCCGTCTACCTGCTGGGCAACGCGTTCTTCCGACGAGCCACCGGCGGCCCGTGGTCGGCGCCGCACCTGGTCGGCGTCGTCGTGGTGCTGGGGGTGTTCCTGGTGCGGGACGCGATGACGCCGCTGGCGCTGAACTGGGTGTCGAACGGGGTGCTGCTCGCGGTCATCGTCGGCGACGTCGTGGTCGACCGGCGGGCCCGGACGCAGCAACAGCCCGAACCCTGAGGGCTCGGGCTGTTCTGAAGGGCGGAGACGGTGGGATTTGAACCCACGGAAGGCTTGCGCCTTCACGACCTTAGCAGGGTCGCGCACTAGACCGGGCTATGCGACGTCTCCAGGACCAGCACAGGGTACCCGTGCGGGTGGCCCACCACCAAAGCGGCCCCTGACCTGGCCCTACGCCTTGGGTGTCCACTGGTTCGCCCGCACGTCCTGCGCCGCCAGCCGTGCCGTCTCCTCCAGCCGGGCCGCCCGCGTGGTCTCGCGCTTGGCCTGCACGATCCACTCGAGGATGGCGCGACGGGCTGACGGCGGGAAGGCGTCGAAGTTCTGCCGCGACCCGGGGTGCCGCTCGAACGCCGCCGCGAGGTCGTCGGGCACGATCAGGTTCTCGACGTCGTCGAGCAACGTCCAGGAGCCGTCGGCCTTCGCCGCGTCGATCACCGCGCGGCCCGCCGGCAGCATGCGCCCCTCGGCCTCCAGCCGGACGATCCGTTCCTTGTTGGTCCGCGCCCAGCCGCTGCCGGGCTTGCGCCGCGTGAACCAGAGCGCGCGGCGCTCGTCGTCGAGCGTGCGGCCGGCTGAGTCGATCCAGCCCACGCAGAGCGCTTCCTCGACCGCGAGCTCGTACTTCACGGACGGCTTGCCGGTAGGGGTCTTCCACGACACCAGCCACGCCCCGGACTCGGTCGCGTGGTGCGCGAGCAGCCACTCGCGCCACTCCTCGACCGTCTCCGCGTGCACCTGCGGGGCGTCGTCCCTGCCTGCCATGCGCCCATCCTCCCCGTGACCACCGACACCGTCAGCCGTCCGACGACGCCGTCGCCTCCCGGGCGGCCGCGGCGGAGTCACGCGCGCGCTCGGCGCGGTGGAGCTCGCGTTCCGCCGTCGTGAGCTCGCGCTCGTCGGCCCGGAGGGTCTGCTGCGCGGTGCCGACCTCCTTGTCCGCGACGGCGGCGGCCTTCCCGGCGGCGGCGAGCTTGCGACGGGCCTCCGCGAGCGCGCGGACGAGGTCGTCCTCCTCCTCGTGGGCACGGGCGGCGGCCGCCTCGGCGCGTTCGACCTCGGCGGCGCTCTCGTCGCGAGCCGCGACCGCTGCGTCGTGACGACGCCTCGCCTCGGTCGTCGCACGCTCCGCCTGCTCCCACGCTGCCTGCGCCTCGTCGCGCGCGCGTTGCTCGCGCTCCTCGCGGCGACGGCGGCGGTCGCGCTCCGCGGCCGTCTCGCCGGGCGGCTCGGCCCGCTCCTCCTCGCCCACCAGCCGGAGCTTCCCGCGCGCCGGCGTCGGCTTGGCCGGCTTCGGCGGCTTCGCGGGCTTCGGCGCGGGCGTCGCGGCGGGGGCCGGGCTGTCCGACGTGTCCGCGCTGCCGAACCCCGCGTACTCGCGCGCGGCGGTCAGCCGGCCGGAGACCACCTCGCGGGCGACGGCGGGATCTGCCAGGGCCGCGGTGAGGGTCGCGTCGAGCTCCTGCACGACGGCGTCGCCGATCTTCTGCCCGGTCGGCTGCGCGAGCTTGCGGGCACGCGCGACCAGCGAGCGGACCAGCTGGCGGCGCTGCTTCGACAGCTCGCGCAGGGCGGGACCGTCGAGCGACTTCTCGGCGTCGCGCAGCCCCTCGCCGAGCGCGACGATCTGGCCGGCGAGCGCAGCGTCGTCGCGGACCAGGAGGTTGACCAGCCAGGCGGACACGGTCGGCTTGCGCAGCTCGCCGATGGCGGTCGCCAGCTCGCGGTCCTTGTCGGCGCGCGCCGCCTTGACCGCGGCGTCCCGGCGCGCGATGAAGTCGGCGGGCGCACCGGAGTAGAGGTCGTCGACGACCTCGTCGAGCTCGCTCATCGGACCGGTCCGGCGCTCGGGTGCACGCTCCGACCTTGCCACGCGGGACTCGGTCCGCGCACGGGTGTCGTCCCAGGTCGCGCGCGCGTCGGGTGGCGGTGATGATCTGGACGACGGATCGAGAAGCGGTCCGAGGAGCGGCCCCGGAGACGACGATGGTCGATGCTGCCGTGCGCCTGGCGCCGTTCGGTGAGAGCGGCCCGTCGCCCGACGTCCCCCGCACGGTCGACGACGCCCTGCGCACCCCGTGGCCGGACGACCTGCTCCCCGGCACGGGTGCGACGCGTGAGCTGTGGGAGCTCCTCGCGACCCTGGGAGCCGCCGACCTCGGCGTCGCGCGCGCCGTGGAGCCGCACCTGGACGCGCGCGCGATCCTCGCGCAGGCCGGTGTGCCCGACCGTGGCGGACGCACATGGGGTGTGTTCGCAGCCGAGGGTCCCGGGGTACGGCTGGACGCGGTCGACGACGGCGGCTGGCTGCTGCGCGGGACCAAGCCGTGGTGCTCGCTGGCCGGCGTGCTGGACGCGGCGCTGGTGACGGCCCACCTGGCCGACGGCGGGCGAGCACTGTTCGCGGTCGACCTGCACGACCCCGGGGTCCGGCTGCTCGACCAGGAGTGGGCGTCGCGCGGGCTGACGGAGATCCCCAGCACGGCCGTGGCGTTCGACGACGTCGCCGCGACGCCGGTCGGCGCACCCGGCTGGTACCTGGAGCGCCCCGGGTTCTGGTGGGGTGGGATCGGCGTGGCCGCGTGCTGGTTCGGGGGTGCGGTCGGGATCGCTCGACGGGTGCACGCCGAGGCGGCGCGACGCGACGACCCGCTGCTGGCGATGCACCTCGGGGCGGTCGACCACCGGCTCGAGGACGCCCGGCGCGCCCTGGCCGAGGCGGCGGGGCTCGTCGATGCCCATGCTCTCGACGCCGCGCAGGGCCGCCTGCTGGCCAAGCGGGTCCGGGCGACGGTCGCGGGCGTCTGCGAGGACGTGCTCGGCCGCGCGGCGCACGCCCTCGGTCCCGCACCCCTGGCGCTCGAGGCGGAGCACGCCAAGCGCGTCGCCGACCTGCAGGTCTACGTGCGTCAGCAGCACGCCGAGCGCGACGACGTGTCGTCGGGACGGGCGCTCGCGTCCGAGGCGGCGCCGTGGTGACCTTCGACGGGCGCGCGCCGGGCACGCCCGCCGCCGCCTGGACCGCCGACCCCCGGTTCCGGGACCTGCCCGCGCTGGCGCTGCGGCGGACGGGCCGCACGGTGGTCGTCGCCGCCCACCCCGACGACGAGACCCTCGGTGCAGGCGGCATCCTGGCGGAGCTGGCCGACGCCGGCTGCCCGGCCGAGGTCGTGATCGTCTCCGACGGCGGCGGCTCCCACCCGGGCTCCCCGACACTCGACGCGGACGCCCTCGCGGGACGCCGCTGGGCGGAGGTCGTCGAGGCGGTGAACCTCCTGTCCCCCGCCTCGCCGATCACCCTGCTGGGCCACCCGGACGGCGGACTGCGCGAGGTCCGTGACGCGATCGAGGACGACCTGCGCGCGCTGCTGGCGGACGGCGGCCCCGTCGACCAGCTCGTCGCGACGTGGCGGGGCGACGGCCACCGCGACCACCGGATCGTCGGCGAGGTCTGCGCGGAGCTGGCCGACGAGCTCGGCTGCACGTTCCTGGAGTACCCGGTCTGGCTGTGGCACTGGGCCAGCCCGGACGACCCGCGGGTGCCGTGGGACCGGCTCCGCGTGGTCGAGCTGGCGGACCGGTCGGTGGTCCGCAAGCACCGGGCGGTCGCGGCGCACGCGACGCAGGTCGAGCCGCTGTCGTCGGACCCGCACGACACGCCGACGCTGCACCCGGCGTTCCTGCGCACGTTCGACCGGGACGTCGAGGTGGTCGTCGCGCAGGAGAGCGTCAGGCCCCGGCTGACCGGCGAGTTCTTCGACGCCACCTACGACCGGCACGAGGACCCGTGGGGGTACACCGACCGGTGGTACGAGGAGCGCAAGCGAGCCCTGACACTGGCCGTGCTCCCGGAGCAGCGGTACCGGGACGTCCTGGAGGTCGGCTGCGGGATCGGCGTGCTGACCGGGGAGCTCGCGCCGCGCGCGGACCACCTGCTCGCCGTCGACGTGTCCACGGCCGCCGTCGAGCGTGCCCGTCGCCGGCTCGCCGGCCTGCCGCACGTGCAGGTGCAGGTCGCCGACGTGGCGGACGGGGTTCCCGCGGGATCGTTCGACCTCGTCGTCCTGTCCGAGGTCGGCTACTACCTCGACCGCCCGACGCTCGACCGCGTCCTCGCCGACCTGCGCGCCCGGCTCGCCCCCGGTGGCACCCTCCTGGTCTGCCACTGGCGCCACCCCGTCGACGCGTACCCGCTGTCCGGCGACGAGGTGCACCGCGTGCTGCGCCGGACCACCGACCTCACGCACGTGGCCGAGCACCGCGAGAAGGACCTGCTGCTCGACGTCTACAGCGACGACCCGCGGTCGGTGGCGCAGCGGACGGGGCTGGCGTGAGGCCGCGGATCGAGCACGTCGTGGTCGTCGTCCCGGCCCGCGACGAGGAGGCGCTCGTCGGCCGGTGCCTCGGTGCACTGCAGGCGGCCCGGCAGGCGGCGCGGGCCGTGCTGCCCGACCTGACGGTGGACCTGGTGCTGGTGCTCGACCGGTGCACCGACGGCACGCGTTCGGTCGCGCTCGGGCACCTCGACGTGCGGCTCGTCGACCTCGACGAGGGGAGCGTCGGTGCCGCTCGTGCCGCGGGCGTGCGCGACGCGCTGGAGCACTCGACCGCCGACCGCGACCGGACATGGCTGGCCGGCACGGACGCGGACTCCGTCGTCCCCGAGGGCTGGATCCTGGAGCACGTGCGGCTGGCCGACGCCGGGGCCGACGTCGTCGTCGGCACCGTGCGGCCCGACCCTGCCGACCTCACCCCGATCCAGCACGCCGCCTGGCGCGCGACCCGCGTCCCCGGCCGGCCGAACGGTCACGTGCACGGGGCGAACCTGGGCGTCCGGGCCGACGCGTACCTGCGGGCGGGCGGCTTCCCGGAGCGACCCGCGCACGAGGACGTCGACCTGGTGGCCGCGCTCGTCGCGTCGGGCGCACGGGTCGTCGCGTCGGACTCCTGCGACGTCCTCACGTCCGGGCGCCTGGCGGGTCGGGCGCCCGGCGGATACGCGGACTACCTGCGGTCGAGGTTCGGTGCGGTCGACGACGCGGTGGAGGCCGAGTCGGCCTGAGCCAGCTCGAAGAGCACCTTCCGCTGCGCGACCGACGCCTGCGTCAGCCGCACCCGCACGTCCTCGCCCAACGGCAGGGACACGCCCTCGATGCGCCCCCGCACCGCCGGGTCCCGCAGCTGCACCACGCCGGTGTCGCGGTCGGTGCGCACGTCGACGATCGCACCGTCGAACACCTCGCCCTCCCGCCCGGTCAGCAGCGCTGCCTCGACCAGGTCCAGGCAGCCGCGCTCGAACTCGGCGGCGTGCTTGTCCCCCGACGCCATCAGGCCCGGCAGCTCCGGCAGCGCGTCCCGGACCCAGTCCGGCACGGGCCGGTCGGCACACAGCGCGAGGCAGGTCTCCCCGACGAACCGGTCCACCAGCCGCCGCAGCGGAGCGGTGGTGTGGGCGTACGGCGCGGCGATGGCGGCGTGCATCGTGAACGTCGGCAGCTCACCGTCGAACGCCACGTACGCCGCCCCGCGCAGGAGCGACGTCGCGTCGGTCAGGAGGGCCGCGTGGGCGGGGTCGGCGGCGTCGAGCCGTCGGATGACGTCCCCCGGGGTCGCGCCCTCCGGCCAGGGCACGCCCAACGCGTGCGCCGACAGCCGGAGCCGCTCGACGTCCCGCGGGTCCGCGTCGGGCAGCGTCCGCACGATGCCGATGCCGCCGTCCAGCATGAGCCGCGCCGCGCACATGCCGGTGAGCAGGGAGATCTGCGCGTTCCACTCCTCGACCGGCAGCGTCGCGCGGCTGCCCAGGGTCCACACACCGTCGGCACCCTGCTCGACCACCTGCTCCGGGGTCGGCAGCGTGATCCCGCCGCGGGCCTCCTCGGCCGCCTCCCGCAGGATGCCCACCTCCCGCAGGAGCTGGAGCGTCTCGTCCGCGGTCCCGTCGTCGAGCGCCGCCTGGGCACCCGTGTACGTCAGCTGGGCGCGGCTCTGTACGGAGGCGCGGCGCACGTCCACGTCCACCGGCGCGCCGTCGGCGTCGAGGTCGATCGTCCACAGCAGCGCCGGCGTCACCTGGTCCGGCAGCAGGCTCGCGACACCCTCCGACAGCAGCGGCGGGTGCAGCGGCGTCCGGCCGTCCGGGGCGTACAGGGTCTCGACGCGCTCGCGGGCCTCGTCGTCGATCGCACCGCCCGGCGCCACCCACGCGGCGACGTCCGCGATCGCGTACCGCACCCGGAAGCCGCCGTCCCGCCGCTCGATGTGGACGGCCTGGTCCAGATCCTTCGAGCCCTCGGGGTCGATGGTCACGAACGGGATGTCGGTCGCGTCGGCCCGCTCCCCTGTGGGCATACCGGCCGCGGCGGCCTCAGCCTCGGCGATCACGTGCGGCGGGAACGCGTCCGGGACCCCGAGCTCGACGCGCAGGTCGTCGAGGCCGCGACGCACGAGCACGTCGACAGCCTCCCCCTGCGCCTCCTGCGGCGGGCGGGCGTGCAGCTGGACATGACGGCGGGGCACGCGGCGAGCCTAGGTCCGGGCCGACGAACCCGCGAGACCGGCACGACTCAGTCGTCGTCCTCCGGCGGCTGCCGGGGGCGGCCTGCGATCGTGGGGTGCGCCCCAGCAGCACGCCGTCGCACCCGAGGAGAGACCCATGTCGCACGAGCAGCCGCGACCGTCTGACAGCGAGGACGACCTCGGCACCGTCGAGGAGAACCTCGGCGAACCCAAGGAGGACGTCGACGAGGGCGGCTATCGGGACCACCCGGACCGCACCACGGCGGACCCCAGCATCGAGGGGCCGGTCACCGTCCGAGCCACCCTCGTCATCCCGACCACGGGCGAGGACGAGTGAGCCCCACCGTCGGCGGAGGGCGTGGGATTCGAACCCACGAGAACGGGGTTGTCCCGCTCCAACGGTTTTCAAGACCGTCTCTTTCGGCCGCTCAGACAGCCCTCCCGTGCGGGACGAGCCCGCAGCGGCACGAGTCTCCCACAAGCACTCGCGCGAACATGGTCTAGACCAGTATGGTCGGTGAGGTCATCGTCGACCCGCCCCAGGAGGCAGGCCATGCAGCGTTCCGTCGTCGTCGCACTCCCCGAGGGGCTGCACGCCCGCCCCGCCGCCCAGTTCGTCGCGGCGGCCGGGAAGCTCCCCGCGAAGGTCACCATCGCGAAGACCGGCGGGACGCCCGTCGCGACCGCGTCGATCCTCGCGATCATGACGCTGGGGGTCGGGTCCGGCGACGAGGTCGTGCTGGCGACGGCCGACGACGACGCCGACGCGGCTGCGTCGATCGACGTGCTGGAGCAGTTCCTCCAGCAGTCGGCCTAGAGCCCCAGCTCGTCGAGCACGTCCCCGAGCGAGGCGCGGACCGCCGACCGCGCCTCGTCGGGAGTGCGCTGCGCGAGCGCCAGGGCAGCGAGCGCCCGGCACTCGTCCAGCGTCACCGAGGCGAGCACCGCGCCGACGTCGGGGAGCGCGCGCGCCGTCATCGACAGCGACGTGACGCCCAGCCCGACCAGCACCGGAGCGAGCGCGGGGTCGGCCGCGGCCTCACCGCAGACCCCCACGGGCCGGTCCCGTGCGACGCCGCCCGCGCAGGCGAGCTGGACCAGCGAGAGGACCGCGGGCTGCCACGGTGTCGACAGCTGAGCGAGGCCGGCGAGCTCGCGGTCCGCCGCCATGGCGTACTGCGTGAGGTCGTTGGTGCCGAGGCTGGCGAACCGGGCGCGGTCCAGCAGGTCGGCGGAGCGGAGCGCGGCGGCGGGGACCTCGACCATGATCCCGGCGTGCGCCAGGCCGTGGGCGGTGCAACGGTCGACGAAGGCGTCGGCCTCGTCGGCGGTCGCGACCATGGGAGCCATCACCCAGACGTCCGCCGACGACGACGCCGCGGCCTGCGCGATCGCGGCGAGCTGGTCGTCGAGGACTGCCGGGTGCGCCCAGGACGTGCGCAGCCCGCGCACGCCGAGCGCCGGGTTGGGCTCCCCCGCGGCCGTCACGAACGGCAGGGGCTTGTCGGCCCCGGCGTCGAGCGTGCGGATCACGACGCGCCGCCCGGGGAACGCCGCGAACACCTGCGCGTAGGCCGCCACCTGCTCCTGGACGGTCGGCGGGGCGGTCCGGCCGAGGAAGCCGAACTCGGTGCGGAACAGGCCGATCCCCTCCGCGCCGACGTCGGCCGCCGCGACCGCACCGGCGGGGTCGCCGACGTTGGCCAGCAGCGCGACGGCGTGCCCGTCAGCGGTGCGTCCGGGGTGCTCGAGCCGGGTCCGCCGCGGCCTGGCGTGCGCGGCGCGCTCGACCGCCTCGGGTGCCGGGTGCCGGACGACGTCCCCGGTCGAGCCGTCGACGAGCACCGTCTCGCCGTCGGCGATGTCGAGCGCACCGGCCACCGCGACGACGCACGGGATGCCCAGCGACCGCGCCAGGATGGCGGTGTGCGCGGTCGGCCCGCCGCCCGCGGTCACGATCGCGAGGACGCGCTCCGGGTCCAGCCGTGCGGTGTCCGCGGGGGCGAGATCCCGCGCCACCAGCACGAACGGCGCGCCGAGGTCGGGCACGCCCGGCGCCCGCAGGTCCAGCAGCTCCGCGACGATCCGGTCCCGCACGTCCTGCACGTCCCGCGCCCGGTCGGCGAACATCCCGCCCAGTGCGCGGAGCTGCTCCGCGACGAGCTCGGCTGCGTCCCACACCGCCCGCGCGGGCGTGGACCGGTTCTCCAGCACCCGCCGCCGGGCCTCGTCGGCGAGCGACGGGTCGGCCGCCATCGCCGCGGTGACCGCGAGGATGTCGGCCGCGTCGCCGCTCGCCTGCTCGGCTGCGCGGGCCAGCGCGTCGCGGACCCGCGCGGCCGCCTCGTCGACCGCGGTCGCCGCAGCCTCCAGGTCCGTGCCCGGAGCCGACGGCTCGGGCGACGGCGCGGGCGGGGCGTCGGGCATGCGCGCCACGACACCTGCCCGACGTCCTGGGCTGACCCCGAACCCCCTCAGGGTCAGCGGTGCGGCGGCGACCGCGGAGGTCATCGGGCGGGTGCCGTCTCGTCGACGTGCTCGGGCGCCCGCTCCGTCGGCTGGTCGTCCGTCGTCGGCGTCGTCGCCGGGTCGTCGTCGTCCTCGCGGCCGGGGGTCCGCAGCTGCCACTTCGTGATGACCCATCGGAACAGCACGTAGTAGACGACCGCGTAGCCGAGGCCGATCACGAGGAGCCACAGCGGCTTCTCCGCGATGCGGAAGTTGAGCACGTAGTCGATGGCTCCGGCCGAGAACCCGAACCCGTCGCGGATGCCCAGGGCGTTGACGAGTGCGAGCGACGTGCCGGTGAGCACCGCGTGGATGGCGTACAGCGGGTACGCGACGTAGACGAACGCGAACTCGAGCGGCTCCGTGACACCGGTGACGAACGAGACCAGTGCGGCCGAGCCCATGATGCCGGCGATGACCTTGCGGTTCTTCGCCTTGGACGTGTGCACGATCGCGAGGGCCGCGGCGGGGAGAGCGAACATCATGATCGGGAAGAAGCCGGTCATGAACGCGCCCGCGGTCGGGTCGCCGTGCAGGAAGCGGGCGATGTCGCCGTTCCAGACCTCGCCGTTCGCGTCGGTGTACTCCCCGAACTGGAACCACGGCATCGAGTTGAGCAGGTGGTGCAGGCCGATCGGCACGAGCAGGCGGTTGGCGGTGCCGTAGACGAACCCGCCGAGCACCACCGAGCCGGTGACCCACTCGCCGACCGCGGTGAAGCCGGCGTCGAACGCGGGGTAGACCAGGGCGGCGGCCACCGCGATGAGGATGGCCGCGCCGGCGGTGACGATCGGCACGAAGCGCCGGCCGCCGAAGAACGCGAGGTAGGGCGGGAGCTTGATCCGGTAGTACTTCTGGTAGAGCAGCGCGGCGACGAGGCCCATGACGATGCCGCCGAGCACGCCGTAGTTGATGAGCTCCTGCTTCTCGCCCTCGGCTGCGGCGCCGAGGATGTACGGCGACAGCGCGGTGGTCACGCCCTTGAAGACGAGGTACCCGATGAGCGCGGCGAGCGCGGTCGAGCCGTCGGACTTGCGGGCGTAGCCGACGGCGACGCCGACGGCGAAGAGCATGGCGAGGTTGGCGAACAGGGCGTCGCCCGCTGCGCCGAGGACGGCGGCGACGGGCAGCATCCACTCGACGCTCGCGCCGAGGCCGTCCTTGCCGAGCATGTCGTCCTGGCCGAGCCGCAGCAGCAGCGCGGCGGCCGGCAGGGAGGCGATCGGGAGCATGAGCGAGCGGCCGATGCGCTGGAGCTGGGCGAGGCCGGGGAAGCCGCGCTTCTCGGTGGACGCGGGGGCGTCCGCGGTGGCGGTGGTCATGGAGCACTCCTCGTTGGGTGTCCTGGGATCTGTCTGGTCTGGACCAGTTGCGAGCAGACTGGTCTAGACCTCATGATGTGTCAAGGGTCACGTCGCGACGACGCCGACCGTCGTCGCAAAGGAGTGGCACCGCGTGGACGAACCGGAGCACGGCAGCGCGCACAAGTACCTGACCGTGCGCGACCACCTGGCCACCCTCGTCGCGCAGGAGCTCCGGGTCGGTGACGCGATCCCGTCGGAGCGGCACCTCAGCCAGCAGTTCGGCCTGTCCCGGATGACCGTGCGGCAGGCGGTCGACACCCTCGTGACGGACGGCGTCCTCGTCCGCGAGCAGGGGCGCGGCACGTTCGTCGCCCCGCAGCGCATGGACTTCGAGATGCGGCTGACCACGTTCGGCGAGGAGATGCGCCGGCGCGGGATGGAGCCCGCGACCACCGTGCTCACCGCGCAGGTCGTCGCCGCGACCCCCGACGTCGCCACCGCGCTCGAGCTCGAGCCGCGCACCAAGGTCCACTTCCTGTACCG
Source organism: Cellulomonas terrae (assembly GCF_007990265.1). Classification (GTDB taxonomy): domain Bacteria; phylum Actinomycetota; class Actinomycetes; order Actinomycetales; family Cellulomonadaceae; genus Cellulomonas; species Cellulomonas terrae. Next base: position 22,655 of record NZ_BJWH01000017.1, on the reverse strand, counting down.
GGTGCGCAGCGCCGACGGCGTCCCCATCTGCATCGAGCAGGCCTGGGTGCCCGTCGCCCTGGCGCCCACCCTCTTCGACGACGGGCCCCCCGCGAGCATGTACGAGGCGCTGCGCGAGCGCGGGCTGGCCCCCGAGTGGGGCGAGGACACGCTCTCCGCCGACGAGGCGACCGACACCGAGGCGTCCCTGCTGGGGCTCGGCGACGCCCGCGCGGTCCTGCGCGCCGAGCGCCGCACCTACTCCGTCGACACGGCCACGATGTTCTCCCGCGCCTGCTACCGCGCCGACCGCTACAGCGTGTGGGTCCCGCTGCGAGCGCCACGGCCCGCGCTGGTCCCCCGTCGTCGCGCTGAGAGTGACCTGGAACCGGCAACCACCCCCACAGGAGGACGGCAATGAGGCCGCAGAGCAGAGACCAGGCGGCTGCGATCCTGGCCGCCCTCGGAGGCGTCGACAACATCGACGAGATCGAGCCGTGCACCACGCGGCTGCGGTCGCTCGTGCGCGACGCGAGCAGGGTCGACGCCGCGGGGCTGCGTGCCGCCGGGGCGTTCGGCGTGATGATCTCCGGACGCGTGGTCCAGGTGGTGGTGGGGCCGCACGTCGACCTCATCGCCACCGATCTCGACGAGCTGATGTGAGGAGCAGGACGTGACGAAGGCCGAGCAGATCCTTGCCGCGCTGGGTGGGGACGCCAACGTCCTCGACCTCGAGCCGTGCATCACCCGCCTGCGCGTCGAGGTGGAGAACCCGTCGCTCGTCGACGAGCCCGGGCTCAGGGCCGCCGGTGCCATCGCGGTCGTCCGGTCCGGTGTGGCCGTCCAGGTCATCGTCGGGCCCGAGGCGGACACGCTCGCCTCCGACATCGAGGACCTGCGCTGATGCCGACCCTGACCGTGCTGTCCCCCGTGAGCGGCCAGGTCCTGGGCCTGTCCGAGGTCGCCGACCCGGTGTTCTCCGCCGAGCTCGTCGGCCCCGGCCTCGCGCTCGACCCGCCGCTCGCCGCCGGCTCGGAGGTCATCTCCCCCATCGGCGGCACCATCGTGAAGCTCCACCCCCACGCCTTCGTCGTGCAGCACGACGACGGGCGCGCGGTGCTGGTGCACCTCGGCATCGACACCGTCGAGCTCGGCGGCGCTGGCTTCACGCTGCACGCCGCCGAGGGTGCGGTCGTCACCGCGGGACAGGTCGTCGTCAGCTGGGACCCGTCCGCGCTGGGCGGACGCTCCCCGGTCTGTCCCGTCGTGGGCCTCGACGCGGGTCCCGACGCCCTCACCCGGCTCGCACGTCCGGGCGACACCGTCGCCGCCGGCGAGCCGTTGCTGTCCTGGGCATGACGCTCCTCGAGATCGCCGTCCAGGACCTCGCCGGCGCCGTCCAGGCGGCCCGGCTCGGCGCCGACCGGCTCGAGCTGTGCGCAGCCCTCGCCAGCACAGGTGGCCTCACACCGAGCATCGGGCTCCTCGACGCCGTCGTCGCCGCGCTGCCGGCGCACGTCGGCGTGCACGTCCTCGTCCGTCCCCGCGCCGGGTCGTTCGTCTACACCGCCGACGAGGTCGACGTGCAGGTCCGCGACGTGCGGGCCGCCGTGCGGGCCGGCGCAGCAGGGGTCGTCGTCGGCGCACTGACGCCCGTCGGCTCCGTCGACCGGTCGGCGGTCCTGCGCCTCGTCGAGGCCGCCGACGGGCGCGAGGTCACCTTCCACCGGGCGCTCGACGTGGTGCCGTCGCTGGAGCCCGCGCTCGAGGACCTCGTCGGGCTCGGCGTCGTCCGCGTGCTCACGTCCGGCGGTGCGCCGCGGAGCATCGACGGCCTCGACCGGCTCGCCGCCGCGGTCGCCCACGCGGCCGGACGCCTCCAGGTCATGGCCGGCGGCGGGGTGCGGCCCGCGGACATCCCCGCCCTCGTCGGCACCGGTGTCGACGCCGTGCACCTGTCCGCCAGCCGGCACGTCGACGAGTCCGGCGGGCCGGGCGGCGGAGCGTCCGGCTACACGACGACGGATCCCGCGCTCGTGTCGGCGGCCGTCGCAGCGCTCGGCCGAGGCTGACCGTCCGTCAGATCCCGTGCACCGCCGCGAGACGGCCGGAGCCGATGGCCGCCACGAGGGCGGCGTGGTCCGACTCGTTGCGGTCCGCGTACGACGCCGCGAAGGAGGCGAACGCCTCGTCGGCCGCCTTCGAACCCCCGAGGTACGCCGCGATGGCCACCCGGTCGCCCGACCGTGCGTGCGCGCGGGCGAGGGTCCACGCGCAGAGCCCCCCGTACCGGCTGAAGCCCTCGGGACGCATGCCCTCGATGACCGCCGAGCCCTTCCAGTCGCGCAGCTGGCGGACGTAGAAGTCGCGCTCGACCCCGTCGATCCCGCGCGTCCGCTGCCACCCGAGCATCGCGTCGCTCGCCGCCTGCATGAGTCGCTGCCCCTCGACCACGCGCTGCCCCGACTGCGTGTACTCGCTCGCCCCGAGGAACTGCTCCAGCACCGAGGACTGTGCCTCCTTGGCCTGCAGGATCAGGTGGTCGGTGTCGTCGGCGCCCTCCAGCAGCAGGATCCACGCCCGGGTACCGACGCTGCCGACACCGACGACCTTGCGGGCCATGTCGACGAGCCTGTACTGCCCGACGAGGTGCCGCCGGTCCGGCTGGAGCGTCCCCTGGTAGGCGTGCACCAGCTCACCCATCGCGGCCCGGAAGACCGGCGCCTGCTCGCCGAGCAGCTCCTCCAACGTCTGCACCAGAGGCGGGTCGGACACGAACTGCCGCCGACCGTCCACCACCTGCGTCAGCTTCTCCACCGACCGGAGGTGGTCCCGGCTGCGCGCCTTCTTCACCGTCGACTGCGTCGTCTTCGTCTGCGCCTTGCCCAACGACGCGCCGTGGTCACGCAGGAAGTCGTCGACGTCGAGCCGGGCGTACCAGACGTCGAGGTTCGACCGTGTCGCGAACTCCCGGATGGCCGTCCGGTAGGCCTTCGCGACGTCCATCGCGATCCTGCGACGCTCCTTGTCCCCCGCACCGATGCTGCGCGCAGCGATCTCGACGCTCGCCAGCAGCCGCTTCACGTCCCACTCGAACGGACTCGGCAGGGTCTCGTCGAAGTCGTTGAGGTCGAAGAGCATCCGGCGCTCCGGGGTGCCGTAGAGCCCGAAGTTCGACATGTGCGCGTCACCGCAGAGCTGGACGTCCAGCCCGGAGTCCGGAGTCGCCGCGAGGTCGGAGGCCATGAGCAGCGCCGCCCCGCGGTAGAAGGCGAACGCCGACGCCGACATGCGCCCGTACCGCAGCGGGAGCAGCTCCGGCACGCGGGACCGGCCCTGCGACACCAGCAGGTCGACGGGGTCGGGACGCTTGGTCGCCGTCCCGACCTCCGCGAGGTTCTCGCGCGGGAGCAGCACCCGGGCGGCCGACCCCCGCGACTCACGCTCGCTGCGGCTCAGCAGATGGACCTGCGCCGGGGCGCGTCGTCGGGTCGGCGTCAACGGCGGGGCGGGTCCGACGGCTCCGGGATCCAGCACCGTCGCGGGCCGTGCACCACCGTCGTCCGTCATCCTCCGAACCTAGGCTCGCGGAGCGTGCCGTGCCTAGCCTTCGCGTTCCCACCAGGACGAGGGCCACCCCGGCGACACCACGGTGAGGCCGTGGAGGGCGGACACCTGGGCCAGCTGGACGTCGTACGTCGCGACGCTCGACACGTCCGGGTGCGCCAGCGCCGCCCCGATGTGCAGCGCGACGAACGGCGGGAGGACCCCCGAGACCTTCGTCGCCGCCTTCAGGGTCTGGTCGGAGAACCGGATGACCTCGAGGCGTTCCTCGACGTCGTGCGCGACCCCCGTCGCGTCGATCCCGCGCGGTTGCGCGACCCGGCGCAGCTCGGTCAGACCGAGCGGCGTCGTCACGAGCCGGGACTCGTGCTCGGCCGTCCAGGCGAGCCACTGCGCACGGCACGGTGCACCGACCAGGTACCGCGACAGCGCGGACCCGTCCGCGTACACCCGGGTCACCGGACGGGGCACCGCCGGGGGCTGCCCCACGTCGTCGCCCGCCGGCCGCGGCTGCGGCAGGACGCCGCCGTCGCCGGGCGGGCGCGGCCACGGGCCGGAGGACGGGGCGGACACTCCCCCATGATCGCGCACCGACCCGTGCAGGACGACGGCCGGCCCCCCTGCAGGGGCCGGCCGAGGTCGCGGTGAGACGTCGAGGGTCACCGGCTGCGCAGACGCTCCATCGCGAGCTGCACGAGGGAGATCAGCGCCTGCTTGGTGGCCGCACGCGAGCGTGCGTCCGTGTACAGGACCGGCACGTGCGCCGGGATCGCGAGCGCCTCGCGGACGTCGTCCAGCTGGTGCTTGGCGACGCCGTCGAAGCAGTTGACACCCACGACGAACGGGATGCCACGGCTCTCGAAGTAGTCCACGGCCGGGAAGCACTGGTCGAGCCGGTCGGTGTCGACCAGGACGACGGCGCCGATGGCACCGCGGACCAGGTCGTCCCACATGAACAGGAACCGGTCCTGGCCAGGGGTACCGAACAGGTAGAGCCAGAGCGACCCCGGGAGAGCGATGCGACCGAAGTCCATCGCCACCGTGGTGGTCGTCTTGCGGTCGGACACACCGCCGGCGTCGTCGACGCCGACCGAGTGCTCGGTCATCGCGGCCTCGGTGTTGAGGGGCTCGATGTCCGAGATGGAGCCGATGAAGGTCGTCTTGCCGACGGCGAACCCGCCGGCGACGACGATCTTGACGACAGTGGGAGCGACGCTTCCTGCCGTGCCCGCCGGAGCGGCCACAGCGGCGTCAGAGGGCGGAAATGCCATTGAGAACACTCTCCAGCACGCTGAGGGACAGGGCAGGGGACTCACCGGTGTTGACCTCGACCGGCTGTGAGGTGTGCACGCGCACGTACTGCTGGTCGGCGAGGTCGGACACGAGGATCCGGATCACACCGAGCGGCAGGTGGAGCAGAGCAGAAAGCTCGGCAACCGAGATGTAGTTCGATGCGGCGTGCTGAAGGATCGCCCGCTTCTCAGGCGGCAGACCCTGGCTCGTCACGGCACCCGGCATTGCCTCGACCAGCGCCTCGAGAGGCAGGTCGGAGCGCGCCGAGCGCACGCGGCCACCGGTCACGGCATAGGGCCGGACCGTTCTGGCCTCGTACTCGATGTGCTCGCTCATCCGTCAGTCTCCCCCGTGGCCTCAGGCCACCGGGGCGCGGGTCGCGCCGTCGACGGGGAGCTGCCCACGCATCTCGGAGATGAGCTGCGGCGTGAGGGTCGCTTCGGTACGAGAGACGAGCATCGCCATCTCGTAGCCGATGAGGCCCACGTCGCAGCTGGACTCCGCGACCACGGCGAGGACGGAGCCGTTCGAGACGCTCATGAGGAAGAGGAACAAGTTGTCCATCTCGATGATCGCCTGACGCACCTCCCCCGCACGGAGCTGGCGCGCGGCGCCACGGGTCAAGCTAGACATCCCGGAGACGATGGCCGCGAGCTGGTCGCCGCTGGTGCGGTCGAGCTGCTCGGACATCGCCATGAGAAGACCGTCCGCAGACACCACGAGTGTGTGGCGAGTGCCGGGCACGGTCCGGACGAAGTTGTCCAGGAGCCAGCCGAAGTTGGCTGCCTCGGTGCTGAGCGCGGTCACACTTCCTCCTTGCTGGTGCAGTCGATGACTGCGGGGTCAGACGCCACCATGGTGGTGACGACGGTAGTGGGGTCTGGGGCAGTCATCAGCTCACGCCGTTCTGGCCGGACGGGTCCTCTGTGACACGACGGCCACGAGAGGTCCCTGACTGGAAGCTCGACAGACGCGACCGGAGCTGGTCCGCATCACGCTGCACGGGCTTCCCTTCGTCCTCGGAGACTGTCGTCGCCGGGACAGCTGTGGGGACTCGCCGGGTGAGGCGCTCCGCGTTGCCACCCGTCGCGGCCGGCCGGTAGGCCGACAGCTGGGAGAGCTCGGAGAGTGCCTGCTCCTGGATGTCCGAACGAAGGGCGAGCATCGCCGCCACCTCGTCGTCGAGCGTGCCGACCCGGGGAGCCACCGACGGCGGCAGCGCGGGCTGCGGGACCGTGGACGACGGCGCGGGGTTGCCCCCGGGCCGCGCGGCCCACTCGGGCGGCGCCCACGACCCTGCCGACACGGGCTCCAACGGAGCCGGAGCGTTCTGCTGGGGAGCCGGCGCGGCCGGGGCCGACCAGGTGGTCGACGCCATCCACGACTGCGACGAGTCGGCACCGGTGGGCGACTGCGGTGCGGCGGCGTCCGCCGTCCACGCCGAGGTCCGCACCGGGGCGACCTGGCTCTGGCTGACGGGCGCTTCCTGCACCGGCACCGGACCGGAGGTCTCCGGAGCGCCGTCGTCACCCTTCTTCCGCCCGAACAGGCCCCACTTGCGGCGGCCCTTCGCGTCGTCGGCCTGGGCCGGCGACGGCGTCGGGACCACCTGGGCGAACGGAGCCTGGGCCGGCGGAGCGGCCGGCGCGGCAGCGGTCGGGGCCCACGCCGGGGCGGCGGCCTCAGGTGCTGCGTAGGCGACCGGAGCCTGCTGGTGGACGGGTGCCTGCGGTGCGGGCTCCGGCTCGGCAGCGGCGGCGGCCTCGATCGGCGTGAACAGCTGCGTCGGAGCCTCGACCTGCGGGGCCTGGAACGTCGGCCACGCGGGCGCCGCCTCCTGCACGGGAGCGGCCCACACGGGCGCCGTCTCCTCGACGGGAGCGGCCCACGCCGGTGCCTCCTCGACGACGGGCTCGGGCTCGACGGACGCCTCGGCCTCGACGCTCTGCTCGGTGTCGGCGTCGGGCTCGAGGTAGACGCGACGGAACGCGACCCCGTCGACGACGGCGATCTCGGGCTCGGGCTCGGCGACCGGCTCGGCCTCGGCGGCGTGCTCGGGCTCGGCGGCGGCCTCGACCGGCTGCTCCGACCACTCGGGCGACTGCCACGTCGGCGGCTCCCACGCGGGCGCCGGCCAGGCGGAGTCGGCCCGGGCCTCCTCCACGGGCGCGGCAGCTGCCTCGGGGACGATCGGCATGGCACCGGTGTGCCAGGCGCGAGCCTCGTCGAGCGTGCGGTCCGACGGCTGGTACGACGCGTCCGCGGGTGCACCCCAGCCGGCATAGCCGCTGTAGGACGTGAACGCCCGAGCAGGCGCGACCGGAGCGGCGGGGGCGGCGGGGGCGGCGGCAGCCGGAGCTGCGACCTCCTCCTCCTGCGCCGGGGCGGCGGAGCGCGACGTCAGGGCGGCAGGGGTCTGCTCGCCGACGACCGGCGCCTGCCAGGCGGGCTCGTCGTCGACGGCCGTCTGGTCCCACGCGGACGCGGCGGCGGCGGGAGCCTCCCAGGTGGGCGTCTCGGCGACGAGCGGGGCGTCCCAGGCGGGAGCCTCGTCGGCGTCGAGCGCGTCCCAGGCGGCGGCCTCGGCGGCCGGAGCCTCCCAGGCGGGGGTCTCCTGTGCGGTCGAGTCGGCCCAGGCCGGGGTCTCGGCGACGGGCGCCTCCCACGCGGCGGCCTCGGCAGCAGGGGCCTCCCAGGCCGGGACCTCGGCGACGGGCGCCTCCCACGCGGGGGCCTCGGCAGCGGGGGTCTCCCAGGCCGGGACCTCGGCGACGGGCGCCTCCCAGACGGGGACCTCGGCGGCGACGGCCTCAGCGGCAGGGGCGTCCCAGGCAGGAGCCTCGGCGACGGCGGGGGCGTCCCAGGCAGGAGCCTCGGCGACGGCGGGGGCCTCCCAGGCCGGAGCCTCGGCAGCCGGCGACTCCGCCTGTGCGTCGTCCCAGGCGGGGGTCGGCTCCCACGCGGGCGCCTCCTGGGCTGCCGGAGCAGCCTCGGTCTGCGCGGCCTCGTCGGCGGCGGCGACAGCCGCGGCGTTCTGCGCCTCGCGGTTCTCGGCCTCCTTGGCCTCCCACGAGTCGTCGTCGTCCGCGAGCTGCGGGACGACCATCGGCTCGACGGGTGCGGCGTGCGCGCCGCTCGACATCCACGGGGCGCGGACGGCGTTGGACTGGGCGGGCGGCTGCGCGCGCTCCTGGTCCTCGGACACCAGGCCCGGGACGACGAGGTTCTCGCCGGTGTCCGTGGTCGCGGCCTCGGTGCGGCCGCGGAAGCCGGAGAACAGACCGGCACGGGCCGCCGGGGCGGGTGCCGGGGCGGACGCGGCGGACGCCGGCTCCTCGGGCTTGGCCCAGGCGGAGGTCGAGGCACGGCTGCGGCTCGGCAGACCACCCTTGAGCGGGGCGACCGTCGCGGGCTTCCAGTCGGAGCCGGCAGCGGAGATCTCGGCGGAGATCTGACCGTCGGGCGCCTCGGGCAGGACCAGGTTGTCCTCGTCGAACGTCTTCTTCGACCGGGTCGGCAGACCCGTGGACTGCGCCAGCTCGGTGACCGGGATGGGGCCGGCACCCTCGTCGGAACCGTCGTCACGACGGCGGCGGTGCGGCAGACCGAGCGAGGTCTGGCCGTCCGTCAGCGCGGCGAGGTCGACCTCCTCGACGACGGGCGCCTCGATCTGCGGCAGGCCCGGGTCGTTGCGCGGTGCGGCCAGGGCGGCGGGCGCTCCGTTGCCGTACAGGTTGGTCTCGGTCATCACGAACAGCGTCGCGGGGAACCGGACGATCGTCTCGGTGCCCGTGCCGTGCGCGGCCTTGAGCAGCCGGACGTCGGCGCCGAGGCGCTGGGCGATGCGGCCGACGACGAAGAGGCCGAGGCGCTGGTTGCCCAGGGAGTCGCTGGCGGAGGTCGAGACGATCTTCGAGTTCGCGGCCTCGAGCTCGACATCGCTCATGCCCAGGCCCTGGTCGAGGATGCGGACGACCACGAACTGGCCCGAGACACCGGTGGTGACCGTGACGGGCGTCTCCGGCTCGGAGAAGATCGTCGCGTTCTCGAGGAGCTCGGCGAGCATGTGCGCGGCGCCGAGGGCGTTGAAGCCGTGCATGTGCGGGTCGACCTGCAGGTCGAGCTCGACCCGGTCGTACTGCTCGATCTCCGAGGAGGCCGTGCGGACGACGTCGGACAGCGGCATCGCGTCGCGCAGACGACGACCGGAGTCGATGCCGGCGAGGACGAGGAGGGACTCCGCGTTACGACGCATGCGGGTGGCGAGGTGGTCGAGGCGGAACAGGTTCGCCAGGGTGCTCGGGTCTTCCTCGGCACGCTCCAGGGAGTCGATGAACGACAGCTGGCGGTTGAGGAGGACCTGGTCGCGGCGTGCGACGTTGACGAACATCTCCGCGATGGAGCCACGCAGTGCGGCCTGCTCCTGGGCGACCTGGACCGTGGTCGAGTTCACCGAGTTGAAGGCTGCGGCCAGCTGGCCGACCTCGTCGCGGGACGTCACCGGGATGGGCGCCAGGGTGATCTCCGGGCCCTCACCGGGGATGGCCACCTGCTCGACCAGTCGCGGCAGCTGCTCGCGGACGTCGGCGGCAGCCTTCGTCAGACGGCGCAGCGGGACGACGATGCCTCGGGCGACGAGGAGGGCGAAGAAGAGGGAGGCGACGAGGGCCGCGATGACGATGCCGATGGTGATGAGCGCCTGGGCCTGGGCCTCGTCCGCCGCGGCGGCGGCCACGTCGTGGGCCTCGTCCAGCACACCGGTGTTGAGCTCGCCGAGGCTGGCCAGCTGCTGCTGGATCTCACCCACGTACGCGTTCACGTCGATCTGCGCGAAGCCCGCCGGGTTGCCCTGCTGGAGCGGCGCCCGCATGCGGGTGAAGTTGGACGTCGGGTCCTTGGTCGGCATCACGAGCGACTCGACGCCGAGCGCGTCGATGGCGGCGTGGGCGCGGGCACGGGCCAGCTCGGTGGCGGCGGTCTGCGTGTCGTACTGGCGGACCGAGGCGGGTGCCGGCGCACGGGTGCTGAGCAGCTGGATGCCGTCGATCATCTCGACGACCAGGTTGTCGGCGGTGGTGCCGATCTCACGGTACGAGGTGACGTACTGCGCGAGGTCGCGGTTCTCGAGGCTGTTGGCGACCTGTTCCATCAGGTCGAGCTGGCCCTCGATGATCGCGGCGTAGTTGTTCTCGAGCTGGGCGCGCTGGGCCTTGATGTCCACGCTCGTCCGGACGGCGGGCAGCATCGTGTTGTGCGCCAGCTGCACCTCGACGAACCGGTCGACGACCGGCTTGGGGAACTGGCTCAGGTCCAGGTCGGCAGTGATGGGCCGGACCGCGTCGAGCGCCGCGTCCGTCGCCTTGCGGGCGTCGGCGATCTGCTCGACCGAGCCGCCGTTGAGCGACAGGAGCCGCTCGGCCTGCAGCGAGCTCGACACGGGGGTGTACGCCTGCAGCGTCGTGATCACGCTGTCGGCCGCCTTGGCGTACCGCAGCTCCTGGATCGCGTTCCAGGAGATGAACCCGCCGGCTGCGAGCAGCACGATCATGGGGACGGCAAGGACAGCCATCACTTTGGCGCGGATGCCGAGCCGTCGCAGCATGTCGTTCCCTTCCGTGTTCCGGCAACGGGTGTTGCCACCATGTCGTACCGGTCGTGCGCTCTGGTCAGATGACCGATGAGGTGTCCCGTTGGCGTTCATCGGCTGTTGGACACCAGACCATTAGCCAACGGCAGAGTTTGCCATGGACCTCACCCCCCCGGATACGGCGACATGACACCCCGTTCGGGTGTCGTGTGCTAGCGAGAGGGCCGGGGAGCCCGCCGGGGTTACTGTGCGGACGTGCGAGCGGTCGTCATCACAAAGCCGGGCGATCCGGACGTCCTCGCCGTGCAGGAGGTTCCCGACCCCGTGGCGGGACCACGCGACCTGATCGTGAGGGTCGCCGCGGCAGGCGTCAACAGGGCGGACCTGCTGCAGCGGGCCGGCCACTACCCGCCACCCGCGGGTGCGCCCGTCTGGCCCGGTCTCGAGGTCTCCGGCACGGTCGTGGCGGGCGGGCACGGGCTGGGTCCCGACGACCCTAAGGTCGGCGACCGCGTCGCGGCGCTGCTCGCGGGCGGGGGCTACGCGGAGCTGGTCGCCGTGCCGGCCGAGCTCGCGCTGCGCCTGCCCGACGACCTCTCCACCGTCGATGCCGCGGCTCTTCCCGAGGGGCTGGCGACGGTGTGGTCGAACCTGCGCGCCGCACGGTTGGCCCCCGGGGAGAGCCTCCTCGTCCGGGGCGGCTCGGGCGGCGTCGGCACGGTCGCGGTCCAGCTCGCCCGCGCCCTGGGCACGCGCGTCCTGGCGACCGCCGGCGGCCCGGAGCGCACCGCGCGCGTCCTGGCGCTCGGCGCCGACGTGGCGCTCGACCACCGGGAGCCGGGCCTCGTGGACCGGGTGCGGGACGCGACCGGCGGGCGCGGCGCCGACGTCGTGCTGGACGTCCTGGGCGGCGGCGGGCTGGCCGAGAACCTGGCGATGCTCGCCGACGACGGCCGCCTGGTGGTCATCGGGCTGCAGCAGGGGCGACGCGGCGAGCTCGACCTGTCCGTGCTGATGGCCAGGCGCGCGAGCATCCTGGGCACCCTCCTGCGCTCCCGCCCGCACGACCAGAAGGTCGCGATCATGGACGGTGTCCGTCGGCACGCGTGGCCGTTCGTGGAGGACCGGTGGGTGCGCCCGGTGGTGCACGCCCGTCTGGGCTTCGACCAGGCCGCCGACGCGCACCGCCTCCTGGAGTCGGGCGAGGCCTTCGGCAAGGTCCTCCTGATCCCCTGACCCGAGCACCGACGTCCGCGCTCCAGCGGGCTGGAGGCCGACGGAGTGCGGACGTTGCACCGTGTCGACGCGCAACGTCCGCACTCGTGGGGGTTCGGACCCGCGCGAGTGCGGACGTTGCGCGAGGCGGTCAGTCCAGGAGGCCGGCGGCCAGGGCCGGGGCGATCACCGGGGTGAGCGGGAGGCGCGGGATCAGCGTCGCCTGGACCGCGTGGTAGAGGTCGGCCTTGCCGGCCCAGACCGTGCGCGACACCTGGTTGTCGGTGCCGAGCTCGTGCCACCACGACCCCCCGACGCGGTCCAGGTGGTGCGCACCGATGTACTCCCACCACTGCGTGTAGGCGTCGTCGAACCGGGCCTCCCCCGTCGCGGCGTGCAGCGCGGCCGCGGCGGCGACACCCTCGGCGGCCACCCAGTGCATGCGCTCGCGCACGACGGGGGCGCCCGACCAGTCGACCGTGTAGACGAACCCGGGGGCGCCGTCGACGTCCCAGCCCTCGCGCACCGAGGCGTCGAACAGGGAGATCGCGTCCTCGAGCATCCAGGCGGGGGCGACGTCGCCACGGGCGGTGATCGCGGCGCGCGCGTGCAGGGTCAGCCGGGCCCACTCCAGCCAGTGGCCGATCGTCGCGCCGTAGGGGCGGAACGGGTGGGCGGGCGTGTCGACGTTGTACTCGAGGTCCGGCACCCAGTCGCTGTCGAAGTGCTCGGGGATGCGCCACGAGTTGTCGGCGGCCCAGCCGTGCACGACGCGCTCGACGATCCGCAGCGCGCGGGCGAGCCAGACGCGCTCACCGGTGACGTCGGCCGCCGCGAGGTACGCCTCGACGGTGTGCATGTTCGCGTTGACGCCGCGGTAGCCGTCGAGCGTCGTGAAGGTCCGGTCCCACTGCTCGACCGCCATGCCCGCCTCGTCGTCCCAGAACCTCTGCTCGGAGACGGCGAGCGCCTCGTCGAGGAGCGCGCGGGCGCCCGGCCGACCGGCGGCGGCCGCGCTGGAGGCGGCGAGGATGACGAACGCGTGCGGGTACGCGGCCTTGTCGGTGTCCCGCGGGGTGCCGTCGCGCTCGACCTCGGCGAACCAGCCGCCGTGCTCGTCGTCGTGGAAGGCACCCGTCAGCGCGGCGAGGCCGTGGTCGACGAGGGCGGCCGACCCGGGACGGCCGAGCAGGTGCCCGATCGCGTAGACGTGCGTCATCCGGCACGCGATCCAGAGCTCCAGCGGGCCGTCGACCGCGGCACCCGCCTCGTCCTGGCGCGCGAAGCCTCCGGGGACGACCGACGCGCGGCCGAAGTCGAGGAGCCGGTCCGTCTCGTCCTCGAGCCACCGGGCATGGGCGGGTGTGGTGAGCCAGGCCATGGCGCACACCCTAGCCAGCGGACGGGAAGGGCTGCGCCGGGCACGTCAGTCAGTGAGAATGCCCGGGTGACCGACAACGACGCGCAGGACGCCCCGACCGACGAGAAGCCGCGCGTGGAGGTGCTGGCTCCGGCGCCGGACGACGACGACGCCGAGGACATCACCTCGCTGGTCGGCCAGCCGGCGAAGGTCATGCGCATCGGCACGATGATCAAGCAGCTCCTCGACGAGGTCCGCAGCGCTCCCCTCGACGACGCGGCGCGTGCGCGCCTGGCCGAGATCCACGAGCGGTCCCTGCACGAGCTGGAGGAGGGCCTCTCGCCGGAGCTCGTCGCGGAGCTGCACCGGATCACGCTGCCGTTCGTCGAGGACCAGGCACCCTCCGACGCCGAGCTCCGGATCGCGCAGGCGCAGCTCGTCGGCTGGTTGGAGGGGCTGTTCCACGGCATCCAGACCGCGCTGGTGGCCCAGCAGGTGGCGGCGCAGGGGCAGCTGGCCGGGATGCGCCGGCAGCTGCCCGCCGGACCGGCGCACCCGGGCGCACCGGTCCAGGTCCCGCGCGCCGACGGCACCCCCGACCCGTCGACCGGGCAGTACCTGTAGGCCCGGCGGCCCCACCCTTCAGGCCCTACGCGGGCGGGGGCGCCTCCTGCGTCGGCGGTGGCTCGTCGCGGTCGAGGCCCGTGAGCACGATGGCGCCGGAGACGAGCAGGAGACCGACGACCTCCAGCCCGTGCGGCACCTGCTGGAGCACCACGGCCCCGACCACCGCGGCGGTCGCCGGCAGCAGCGCCAGCAGGATCGCGAACGTCGCCGCCCGCACCCGGCGCAGGACGACCTGCTCGAGCGCGTACGGGACGACCGACGAGCACACCGCGATCGCGACCACGAGGGCCGCCAGCCGCGCGTCGTGCAGCACCGGTTCCGCGCCACCGGCCAGGAAGGGGGCGAAGACCACTGCGCCGGCCGCCATCGCGACGGACAGCCCGGTGATCCCGCCGTTCGCCGCTCGCGCCACGCGCCGGCCGAGCACGATGTAGGCCGCCCAGCAGGCCGCCGAGACGAGGATCGCGACGAGCCCGAGCACCGCGTCCGGCCCGCTCTCCAGGCTCACTCCCGCCAGGAGCACGACGCCGACCGCGGCGACGGCGATGCCGACCCGGTCCCGCCAGCCGCGACCCGTCACGGCAGCGACCGCCACCGGTCCGAGGAACTCGATGGCGACCGCGGTGCCGAGCGGCAGGTGGTCGATCGCGATGTAGAACGCGACGTTCATCAGGGCGAGCACCACACCGAACACGACCGCGACGCGCAGGTCCGGCAGGTGCCACCGGACCCGCCACGGCCGCTGCCACGCGACGAGCACGACCGCGGAGACCGCGATGCGCAGCCACGCGACCGAGGCGGCGGCGATCGTGCCGAAGATGCCGACCGCGAGCGCCGCGCCCACGTACTGCGTCAGCCCCGAGAGGACGAACAGCAGAGGCGCGGGCACGGCCTCAGGCTAAGCGCCCCTATCCCTTGACCGAACCCGCCAGCAGACCGCGCACGAAGTAGCGCTGCAACGACAGGAACACGATGAGCGGCACGACGAGGGCGATGAACGCACCCGCGGACAGCAGCTGCCACTGCGACCCGCGCGTCCCGCTCAGCTCCGCGACGCGCACGGTCAGCGGGGCCACGTCGGTGGTCCCGCCGGCGAAGGTGAGCGCGACCAGCAGGTCGTTCCACACCCACAGGAACTGGAAGATCGCGAACGACGCGATCGCGGGGGTGAGCAGCGGCATGAGCACCTGGAAGAAGATCTTCACGTGCCCGGCGCCGTCCATCCGCGCGGCCTCGACCAGCGACGGCGGGATGTCCTTCATGAAGTTGTGCAGGATGTAGATGGCCAGCGGCAGCGCGAAGATCGAGTGCGACAGCCAGATCACCCAGAACGACCCCGCGATGCCCCAGCTGACGTACTGCGACAGCAGCGGGATGAGCGTGACCTGGATGGGCACCACCTGGAGCGCGAAGATCGCGACGAACAGGATGGCCCGGCCCTTGAAGTCGATCCACGCCAGTGCGTACGCCGCGAGGAGCGCCAGGGAGATCGGGATGATCACCGCGGGCAGGGTGATGACGATCGAGTTCACGAAGTACGTGATGAGGCTCGTCGACGACCCGAAGAGCGCCTCCTGGTAGTTGTCCAGGGTCAGGCCCGGGTTCCAGGGCAGCGTCCACCAGCCCGACGTCCGGATCTCGGAGCGGGGCCGGAACGACGTGACCAGCAGGCCGAACGTCGGGATGGTCCAGATGATCGCGATGATGATCGCCGTCAGCGACGCCCACGGCGAGCTCAGCTTGCGCGCGGCGCGGGACGCGCGGGCGTCGACCCGACCGAACCGGGACGGCTTGCGCGTCGTGTCGACCTCCTCCGGCTCGACGAGGGTGGCCGGCGGCAGGGGGGCGGAGGCGTTCGTCATCGGATCTCCTCCGAGAGGCGCAGCTGTCGGACGTTGTACACGATGATCGGGATCACCAGGACGAACAGGATGACGGCGAGCGCGGCACCGAGCCCGGCGTTCTGGGCGCGGAAGCTCTGCGTGTAGAACTCGTAGGCCACGACGGACGTGTTGAAGTTGCCGCCGGTCATGGTCCGGACGATGTCGAAGACCTTGAGCGTGCCCATCGCGATCGTCGTGAGGACGACGACGAGCGCGGGCCGGATGCTCGGCACGGTGATGAACCGGAACATCCCGATCCCGTGCAGGCCGTCGAGCCGGGCGGCCTCGGTGATGTCGTCGGGGATGGCCTTGATGGCGGCCGACAGGACCGTCATCGCGAAGCCGGCCTGGATCCAGATCATGACGGCGATGAGGAAGAGCGTGTTCCACGGTTGGTTCAGCAGGAACTGGTACGGGTCCAGCCCCAGCCACACGAGGATCTGGTTGGCCAGGCCGATCTGCTGGATGTTCCCCTGGTCGGGACGGAACTCGTAGACGAACCGCCAGATGATGCTGGCGCCGACCAGCGAGATCGCCATGGGCAGGAAGATCAGCGTCTTCGCCATGGACTCGAACCGCGTCCGGTCGACGAGCACCGCGTAGACCAGCCCGATCAGGGTGGCGACCAGCGGCACGAGCACGACCCAGAGCAGCGTGTTGCGCAGCACGGTCTGGAACTGGTCCTGCGTGAATGCGGTCACGTAGTTGTCGAGCCCGACGAACTCGTTGCCCTTGGCGTCGTAGAGCGACGCCTTGATGGTGTTCAGCCCGGGGTAGACCAGGCCGAAGACCACGAAGAGGAGCGTCGGGCCGAGGAACGCGGCCACGACCGCCCAGGTCGGAACTTTCTTGAGCTTGTCGATCCCGAAGAGGATCGCCCCCATCACGCCCACGAACAGCAGGATCGCGACAAGCATCAGCGCGAACTTGTGGCCCACGGTCTCTGCGTGGATGAACCAGTCCATACGTCACCCTTCCTCTTCATCGAGGTCGTACGACCGGCGCGGCCGGGGTGGGAGCCGTCAGGACGACGGCCCCCACCCCGGGCGTGCCTCAGGCGATCAGGACGCCGGCCAGGCTGCCTCGATGTTGTCGAGGGTCTCCTGGTCGGACTGGTCCTCACCGATCCACGCGGTCATCTGCTTCCAGAACGCGTCGGCGCCGACGGCACCGGGCATCTGGTCGGAGCCGTCGAACCGGAAGGTGTAGCTGTCGTCGGTGAGCAGCTCGAACGAGAGCTGGTCGATGGGCGACTGCAGCAGGTCGGGGTCGAGACCGCTGTTGGCGCTCAGCCAGCCCTGACCGGTGGCCTCCGCCTTGGCGTTGGCCCACTCCGGGCTGGACAGGTACGCCTGGAAGGCCTGGACCTCGGGACGGTCCGCGAAGGCCGTCACGAACTCGCCACCGCCGAGCAGCGGCTTGTCGTCGGCGCTCTGGCCCGGCAGGTAGAAGGCGTAGACGTCACCGTCCTCCGCGACCGTCAGGCTCGGGTCCCAGTTGGCCTGGTAGAAGTTGGCCGCACGGTGCAGGAAGCACATCTGGTCGGGAATCGGGTTGCCGGCCTCGTTCCAGGCGACGGTCGCGATGGACTGGACGTCGCCCAGGCCGCCGTTCACGTAGTCCGGGTTCTTGAGGATGCCGCCGACGGTCTCCAGGGCCGCGAGGACCTGCGGGTCGTTGAACGGGATCTCGTGGGTGACCCACTGGTCGTAGACGTCCGCGCCCGCGGTCCGGAGCATCACGTCCTCCAGCCAGTCGGTGGCCGGCCAGCCGGTGGCGTCACCGGACTCGATGCCCGCGCACCACGGCTTGGAGTCGGGGTAGTCCTCCTTGATCTGGTCCGTGAGGGCCAGGAGGTCGTCCCACGTGGTGGGGATCTCGTAGCCGTTCTCCTCGAACGCGGCCGGGGAGTACCAGACGAACGACTTCACGTTGGCGCCGAGCGGCGTCGCGTAGAGCGTGCCGTCGACCGTGCCGTAGTTGACCCAGCCCTCGGTGTAGTACTCGTTCGCGTTGTCGATGACCGCCTGCGGGGCCGCGACGACGGCGTCGGGGTAGTCGGCGACGATCGACGCGAGGAAGCCGGGCTGCGGGATGTACGCGATGTCGGGCGGGTTGCCGGCCTGCAGGCGGACGGGCAGCTGTGCCTCGAACTCCCGCGAGCCCTCGTACTCGATCTCCGCGCCCGTGCACTCCTCGAAGGGGATGTAGGAGTCGGTCTGCTGGACCGACTCGGGCTCGACGATCGACGTGTAGACGCTGATCGTCTTGCCCTCGAGGTCGCCGTACTGCTCGAACGCGGTGCAGTCGACGTCCGAGGTGGCGTCGCCGCCGCCCCCCTCGTCGTCCCCGCCCGAACAGGCGGTGAGCACCAGGGCCAGGCTTCCTACCGCCGCGGCCGCTGCCAGGTGGCTGCGGCGCCTGCGTGTGCCGTTCATGAGACCTCCACGTCGTCATGCTCCGGATGGTGCTGGCGGCTTTCCCAGCACCCTTGCAAGCGATGCAAGCCGTTACGCAACACGGGCGCAACCGTAAAGACCGGGCAATCCGGTCACGATTGAGTTACAGGCGAGCCACGACGACGCTCAACGACGAAATCCGTGCAGAACGGCGCCATGAACGGTCACGATCGGCAGCGCTGGGACTAGACCAGCAGGCTGCGCAGGACCGCGACGGCTCCGTCGTCCGAGATCGTGCCCGTCACCTCGTCGGCCGCCGCGCGGACCGCCTCGGACGCGTGGCCCATCGCGACGCCGCGGGCCGCCCACCGGAGCATCTGCAGGTCGTTGCTCCCGTCGCCGACCGCCACCGTCGCGTGCGGCTGCACGCCGAGGTGCTGACGGACCTCCTCCAGCGCGCTGGCCTTCGAGACCCCACCGGGCGTCAGGTCGAGCCACGCGGACCAGCCGACGGCGTACTCCACCTCGTGCAGGCCGACGCGCTCCACCAGCTCGTGGAAGAGCTCCGGGGTGCTGTCGGGACTGCGGATGACGACCCGGGTGGCCGGCGTCGTGGTCAGCTCCTCCCAGGACACGACCTCGAGGTCCCCGGACAGCTCGCCGTCGGGGAAGTCGGCGGACACCCGGAAGCCCAGCCCGAGGTCCTCGACCGCGTACAGGGCGTCGGGCAGCTCCAGCGCGATCGTGCGCAGCGCAGGGCCGGGGTCGAACGTGACCACCCGGACGATCTCGTAGCCGTTGTCGGCGGCCGGGTCGAGGCGTGCGGTCACGGCGCCGTTCGAGCAGACGATCCAGCCCTCCGTCAGCCCGAGCTCCGTCGCCACCGGCGCCGCCGAGTGCACGCCGCGGCCGGTCGCGAGCACCACGTGCAGACCCGCGTCGCGCACGGCGAGCACAGCCGCACGCACCTCGTCGGAGATCACGCCGTCGTAGGACATGAGCGTCCCGTCGACGTCGAGGGCGACGAGGTGGCACCGGCTCATCGCACGGGCTCCAGCACCTCGAGGCCGCCCAGGTACGGGCGCAGCCCCTCCGGGACCCGCACGGACCCGTCGGCCTGCTGGTGGTTCTCCAGGAGCGCGACGATCCACCGCGTCGTCGCGAGCGTGCCGTTGAGGGTGGCGACCGCGCGCGTCGACCCGTCCGCGGTGCGCTCGCGCACGCCGAGGCGGCGAGCCTGGAACGTGGTGCAGTTCGACGTCGAGGTCAGCTCGAGATACCGCTCCTGGCTGGGCAGCCACGCCTCGCAGTCGAACTTGCGGGCCGCGCTGGACCCCAGGTCCCCGGCGGCGGTGTCGATGACGCGGTACGGCAGCTCCGCGAGCGCGAGCATCTCCTCCTCCCAGCCCAGGATGCGGCGGTGCTCGTCGGCGGCGTCCTCGACGGTCGTCCAGCTGAACGCCTCGACCTTGTGGAACTGGTGCACGCGGATGATCCCGCGGGTGTCCTTGCCGTACGAGCCGGCCTCGCGCCGGTAGCACGCCGACCAGCCCGCGTACCGCTTGGGGCCGGCCGACAGGTCGAGGATCTCCCCCGAGTGGTAGCCCGCGAGCGCGACCTCGCTGGTGCCCACCAGGTACAGGTCGTCGGCGGGCAGGTGGTAGATCTCGTCCGCGTGCGCGCCGAGGAAGCCGGTGCCGGCCATGATCTCGGGCTTGACCAGCGTCGGCGTGATGACCGGCGTGAACCCGGCGCTCATGGCCTTGTCGACGGCCGCGTTCAGCAGCGCGAGCTCCAGGCGCGCGCCGATCCCCGTCAGGTAGTAGAACCGCGCACCGGACACCTTGGCCCCGCGCTCGGTGTCGATGGCCGCGAGCCCCTCGCCCAGCTCCAGGTGGTCACGCACCGGGAAGTCGAACGCGGGACGCTCCCCCACGTGCTTGAGCACGACGTAGTCGTCCTCGCCGCCGACGGGGACGCCGTCCTCGACGATGTTCGAGATCTTCCGGCTCAGCTCCGTCGCGACCGCCTCGGCGGCCTCGGCGTCGGACTGGAGCGCCTTGACCTGCTCGGCCAGGTGCCTGCCGCGGGTCAGCAGCGCGTGCTTCTCGTCGCCCTGCGCCTTCGCCACGAGCTTGCCCAGGGACTTCTGCTCGGCCCGCAGCGTCTCGAACTCGGTCAGCGCGGAGCGTCGGCGCGCGTCGGCGTCGAGCACCTCGTCGACCAGGTGAGGGTCGTCCCCGCGAGCCGTCTGGCTGGCGCGGACTAGGTCGGGATCCTCCCGCAGGAGCCGCAGATCGATCACCCGAGAACCCTACCGACCTGACCGGTGGGCACCTGACCCCGGCCCACGCGCACCCGCGAGGTCGGCAGCCTGCGACGAGATCGGCAGTCGCAGCTGCCGATCTCGTCGCAGAGTGCCGATGTCGGCGGGGTGACGGGTGGGCGACGCGGGGCGGTTGCGTCAGGGCTCACCCGGGGGGCCGTAGATTCGGCCCATGACCTGGGAGGCGTGGGTGGCCGTGTGCGCGGCCGTCGTGGCTCTCTGCTCCCTCCTCCTCGTGACGATCCTGTGGTTGCGGCAGCGTGAGCTGCGGCGGCGGATCGAGTCGCCACGGAACGGTCCCGGCGCGCGGGAGCTCCGGCTCGCCCGGGACGTCGAGGCGACCGGGCAGCTCGTCGCGTTCGTCGCCAACCCCTCCAAGCAGGACGTCCCGGCGCTCCGGACGTCGGTGCACGCCGCCTGCGCGGAGCAGGGGCTGCCCGAGCCCCTCTGGTTCGAGACCACGATCGCCGACCCCGGGGTCGGCCAGACGCGCGCCGCGGTCGCGCAGGGGGCCGACGTCGTCGTCGCGATCGGCGGGGACGGGACGGTGCGCGCGGTGGCCGAGGGGCTCGTCGGCACCGGCATCCCGATGGGGCTCATCCCGCTCGGCACGGGGAACCTGCTGGCCCGCAACCTCGACCTGCCGCTGAGCGACCCGATGGCGGCGCTGCGCACCGCCCTGGAGGGCCGGGACCGGACGATCGACGTGGGCTGGCTGCGGGTGCACCGGTGGCAGTCGGAGATCGACGACCCGGTCACGGAGGCGGCCGGGGCGCTCGCCGACGAGGCCCTGCCGCGCGACCACATCTTCCTCGTCATCGCCGGCCTCGGGTTCGACGCCGCGATGGTCGCCGACACCGACGAGCAGCTCAAGGCCCGGGTCGGCTGGATCGCGTACTTCGTCTCGGGCATGCGGCACCTGCACGGCCGCCGCACGCGCGTGCACGTCCGGCTCGACGACCAGCCGATGACGTCGACGCGCCTGCGCAGCCTGCTCATCGGCAACTGCGGCAAGCTCCCCGGCGGCATCACGCTGCTGCCCGACGCGCTGCTCGACGACGGCTGGCTCGACATCGCCGCGATCGACACCCGTGGGGGGATCGCCGGCTGGGCCCAGCTGTTCGGCGAGGTCATGCTCCAGGGCGCGGGGATGCGCAACGACCTGCCCGCCAAGATCGGCCGCATCGACCACACCCGGGCGCAGGAGGTCCGCGTCGTCGTGCAGGGCGGTGAGCACGTGCAGGTCGACGGCGAGATCGTCGGCCGCGTCCTCGAGCTGTCCGCGCGGGTGGACCACGCGGCGCTCGTCGTCCGGGTCGCGGTGGCCTGACCGGACGGCGCGTGGCCGGTTCCCGCGCCATCGGACACGTGGTGATGAGGACAGCCCGTCAGGACTCTCGGCAGCGGCGTCACCAGTCCAGGTTCAAGCTCCCGTCGCGATACGCGATGAGCGAGTACTTCGCGTCGATGGCGAAATCCCCGTCCCTCAGCTCCAACGTCTCCAGGACGGGGACACCGATCTCGCTGGCCCATGGAAGGCAGTGCACCGCCGCCATCAGTCGCACGGCCGTGACCACGTCCCCGGTGAGCTTCTCGATTCCCGTGCGACCTTCATCGGTCTCCCGCAGGACCTTGTAGGTCGCGTGATTCGCCCTGAACAGCGTGTTCGCACGCTCTGGGTCGTGATGGGCTTCACTCCAGTCCACCAGCTGGCGGCGGTAGCGCTGCAGGACGTCGTCCGTGCTCACGGTGGCGCATCTCCTCACGGGTGTCTCGCGGCAGTCATGATCTCGGGCGGCGACCTGATCCAGAGTCGACAGCGGGATTCGCACAACGACCGGGCGCCGCACTGCAGACCCCGGATAGCTGACGAGCATGGACCATGGACGGGTGCGGACGGCGGCAGGAGGGGGATGACGTCGCGCGCGCCGAGGTCCACCGCAGCGTGAGGGACGAGTGGCGGAATCGCGGCTGCCTGTGGCACTCCCAGGGAACGACCATGCCGGTGGACTGGAGCCCTTCGAGACAGCTCAGCACCTTTGTCGGACTGCGCAGCACGACCTCCCGTCGACGACTCGCGCGACGTGTCGAACTGACGGCCGTGGTCGAGTCAGGAGCAGGGATCGGAAGAATCGTGGTCGTCACCGAGCTTCCGCAGCTCGGTCCACAGCGGGGTCAAGCCGCGATCCTCCGTAACATCCGTCAGCTGAGAGAACGCGATCAGGTCAATACGGTCATCGGGCCAGGCCGCCTCACACTCGTCACAGACGAACAGCTGCTCACTCGTCGCGACCAGCAGGTACCTGTCGACGGATCCTTGGTGGCACCGAGGGCACGGGCTGCTCATGGGTGTTCCTCCTGACGCCTCAGGTCGCCGCGCCACCACGGAGCGCCTGCAGCCAGGCGCGCGCGCCGACGAAGT
>NZ_BJWH01000016.1 GCF_007990265.1 Cellulomonas terrae | reverse complement strand
CCTCCAGGCCTTTCAACCTGTCCGGAGGCAACCGTTCTAACTTAGCGGAGCGGCTCTTCCTCGTCAAACCTCCTGGTCAGAGGAGATTCAGCTGGGGAGGAACCGAGGTTCCGCGTCCGGACACTCCAGGTGACCGACGATCTGGCCGCCGGTCGAAGAGTCCGAGGATGTCGCTCCGGGGGACCAGCCACTGCGGTTCGATCCGCGGTGTCCGTTCCTCCCTGCCGGGCGACGTCGAGAAGATTACGCAGGCTCCGGGCCGCAGGGCAAATCCGTGACCGGTGACGCGGGTCACGTGCCGATCAGGCCCGCGACCTGCGCAGACGTGCTGTCCCTCAGTACAGGGCGCTCGCCATCGCGCGGCGGGCGGCGATCACGCGGGGGTCCTCCCCGCCGATGACCTCGAACAGGTCGACCAGGCGCACGCGCACCCGCTCGCGCTCCGGTCCGGACGTCGTGCGGAGCACGTCGACGAGCCGGCTGAACGCGTCCTCCACCTTGCCGCCGAGGATGTCCAGGTCGGCGACCGCCAGCTGGGCGTCGACGTCCGTCGGGTCCGCTGCGGCCGCAGCGCGGGCCTCCTGCAGGTCGAGCGCACGGGTCCGGTCGAGCAGTCCCACCTGCGCGAGGCCGGCACGCGCGAGCGCGTCGCGGGGGTTCTCCTTGAGCGCCTGCTCGTACGCGGCCGTCGCCGCCTCCAGGTCGTCCCGCTCGATCGCGTCGTGCGCCGCCTGGTGCAACGGCGGGAGCTCGGGCTCGGGTTCCGGCTCGGTCGACGGTCCGGCGTCGTTCGGTGCGGCCCGCCCGGTGATGCCGTTCGCCTCGGCCGCCGCGAGCACCTGGTCCAGTACTGCTCGCACCTGGTCCCGGGGGTACGCCCCCTGGAACAGCGGCAGCGGCTGACCGGCGAGGACCGCGACCACCGTCGGCACGCTCTGGGCCTGGAACGCCTGGGCGATCTGCGGGTTAGCCTCGGCGTCGATCCGGGCCAGCAGCCACCGGCCGGCGTCCTCGTCGGCGAGCGCGGCCAGGTCGGCCGCGACCGTGGCGCTCGCCTCGCTGCGGGGCGACCACAGCACGACCACGACCGGGTGCTGGGTCGAGCTCTGCACCAGGTCGGGGAAGGTCGTCTGGTCGACGTCCACCACGTACGCACCGGGCGACGGCAGCCCACCCGGGCTCCCCGGTGCAGGCGTCTCGGGACGGTTCAGGGTCGACAGGTCGACCGCTCCTCGCACGTCGAGGCGGGGACGGGGTCCGGTGGGCTGCGACATGCGGCGTTCTTCCTTCGTGGCCTGTGTCTAGGGTCGGTCGGTCGGTGGGACGGTCACTCGGCGGTCGCCGAGGTGACGGCGTGCTCCGCCGCGAGCAGCTGCACGAGAGCGGCGCTGCCGGCGGGAGGCACGTACATGACGAGCACGTCCGTGAACGTGCGGACGAAGTTGCTGGCGGCGCTCGGCTTGCCGGTGAGCGCGGCGTAGAACGGGTCGGAGATCGGGATCGTCCCGCCCGCCACCGTGAGCGTCACCGTGGACACGGTGGTCAGCTGGCCGACGACGATCGCGCCCCCGTCGACGGTCCTGAGGGACACCACCGGGGCAGCCTCGGGCGTGTAGGTCTCGGTCGCCGTGCCGGCCGCCTGGACCCCCGCGACGGTCGCCGCCCGCGCAGCCTCGATGCTCGTGCGGAACGTGTCCGGCTGGAACGTCGCCGCGTACGCCGAGGCGGTGCCGTTCGCCAGCACGTCCGCGTACTGCTGGAGAGCCTCGGTGGGCGTCACCAGGAGTCCCGCCTCGTCGGGCGCGAGCACCTCGCTGCCGGTCTGCGGCGCCGCGGTGGCCGGCATCTGCACGCCCGCCCCCATCCGACCCCAGCCCCACAACCGGTACTGCTCACGCGGGCTGGTCTGCTGCATCACGAGGATGCGCGGTGCCTGCAGGTCGTCGGGCTGCTTCGTGACGACCAGCTGGGTCCGCGGCCAGACGTCGGTCTGCGGGACGATCAGGACCTGCTCGTCCGTCGGGAGCGCGGTCGGTGGCTTGGCGCCCGCCGTCGCCGTCGCCCGGGCGTACTCCGCCGTCCGCACCGCGAGCGCCGGCCCCTCCACCCGTGGCGGCAGCAGGGCGGGATCCAGCGTCGCGTCAGCGGCGGCGAGCACCTCACCGACGTCGGTGAGGACGTCCTGGGACTGGTCGACCGTCGTCGCGGCCGGCGCGACGGCCGGGACCGGCTCCGGCTGGGCCTGCGGGAGCGGGGTGGCACAGGCGGTGAGCCCGAGCACCAGCGCGCAGCCCGCGGCGACGAGGAGCCGACGGGACGTGAGTGTGCTCGTCATCGCTGCTCCCCTCTCGTGTCCGTGTCGTTCTGCGTGGCGTCCGGGGACCCTTCCGTCGGGGGCAGCCCCCACGCGCGGCGCCAGGCGTCCGCCCGGGAACCGGCGGTCGCGGGGTCGTCCGTCGACGGCGCCTCGGCGGCTGCCGGACGTACCCACGTGGGGCGACCTGCGTGCGCCGACGAGTCGGGCCCGGACGGTGAGCCGGGCCGCACCCGGGCACCCGGGGGCGGCGGCACGGCCGACCAGCCGGTCGGTCCGCTGCGCTCCGCCCCGGTGACGGGCGCGGGTGCGGGTGCGGGGGTTGCGGTCGGAGGCGGTCCGGCGGTGCCACGCACCCACGACGGCCGACCGTGGGGCCCGGTCGGGGCAGGGTCCGCGGGACGGCCGGGGCCTGCCGCGGCGCCGCCGCCGGGTGCCGGCGGCGCACCCGACCAACCCGGAGCACCGGCCGGCGCAGGAGGCCGACCGCTCGGGCGGCCCGGGTCGCTGCTCGAGCCTCCGGTCGCTCCGCTCGACCAAGCAGGAGCACGGGCCGGTCCGGCGGGCGCTCCGCTCGGGAGGCCGGTCGGACCTGCGGGCACGCCGCTCGGGCGGCCGGGTGCCGGTGGCGGCGCGCCCGGTGCACGGCCCGGCGTCGGCGGGGTCGGTGCCCAGCCCGGCGCGGGAGGCCCGCTCTCGGGTGCGGTGCCCGGCCGCGTCACGGGGATCGCACCCGTGGGTGGGCGCAGCGCACGACGGCTCGTTCCCGCACCTGCCGGGGTCGTCGCGGACGCACCCGTCGGCACCGGGGCGCGCGACGGCTCAGCGGGAGCAGGTGCGGGTGCGGGTGCGGGTGCGGAGACCTGCGGCACCGGGCCGGAGCGCGGCCGCGCGGCGTGCGACTGCGCGGCCTCGCGCAGCTGCCGGCGCGTGAGCACGGGGATCGCGTCGATGTCCTCGCTGACGACCACGACGGGTGTCGCTCCCGTGCTCACCGAGTGCCAGCGCGGCTCGTCGAGCCCCGCACGTCGGCGACGGATGCCACGCAGCAGGAGCCAGGCCGAGACGAGCACGAGCAGCGTCCCGACCGCGACGCACGGCCACAGCCACGGAGTCGTCACCACACGCGGCCAGGCCAGCGCCAGGGTGGGAGCGGACTCTCCCGTACTGACGGCGAGCAGGCTCCAGCGGCCCTCCTGAGCCGGCCAGACCAGCTCGGCGGAGCCGGTCCCGGTGACCTCCGCGACCCACAGGTCCGACCCGGTCGGGTCCGCCACGGTCGACGGGGCGTCGGTGGCGCCCTCGGTCGGGGCGGGGCTGGCAGCGTCCGCGGGTGGGGCCTCCGTCGAGGCAGCGTCGGTGGGCGCCGGGGTGGGCTCGGCGGCGGCGACGTCGTCGACCGCCAGCGCGTGCCAGCCCGACAGGCCCGTGACCTGACCGTGCGCGTCGCTGCCCACCCAGCCCGCCACGTCCGTGTCCCGGCCGACGGCGAGGACGACGGTGCCGTCGTCCGGGACGCTCACCTTGACGGTCACGGGGTCGCCGCCGAGCTCCAGGACACCGGGGTCCGTGACGAGGGTGTGCGCGCCGCCGGACGTCGTCGCGACGAGCACGTCATCGGCTCGCCAGACCGTCGCGGACGCGATTCCGAGACCGATGACGACCAGTCCGACAACGCCGATGGCGGCGGTGGTCAGTCGCTTGAGCACGCAGGATCCTCCAGGGACGGGGGAACCCAGGATAGGCAGAGGCGCTCCGCACGGCCGAACCGGGACCGAATGGACGGATCGTCCCGGACGTGCATACCTGGGCGTGCGTCCACCCGCGACACGCGCGAACGCGCGTATCCTGACCGGCGGGCTCCGGAAGTCGACGAGCGCCTCGTCCGAGGCTGCTCCACGGAGCCACAGTGCCCAGGAGGACTGCTCGTGCCCGACGCCCGGACCCCCTTCCCCGTCGTCAACTTCCGCGGCTACGAACGCGAAGCCGTCGACGCCCGCATCTCTGGTCTGGAGAAGGCTCTCGCCGACGCCCGCGCCCAGGTGGAGTCTCTCGACGGACGGGCCATGCAGGTGGCCGGCGAGCTGTCCGAGGCGCACCGCCAGCTGCGCGAGGCGGAGCGGCCCACGTACTCCGGTCTGGGCTCGCGCATCGAGCAGCTGCTGCGGTCGGCCGAGGAGCAGTCGTCGGACGTCGTCTCCCAGGCGAACGCCCAGGCGGCCGACGCCCTGGCCCGCGCCAAGCTCGCCTCCGGGCAGCTGCGTGCCCGCGCGGAGAACGAGGTCGCCGAGCTCGTCGCCACCGCACGGCGGGAGGCCGACGAGGTCAAGACGACGGCCGCGGCCGAGGCCGAGAGCACCCTCCTGGCCGCGCAGCGGCGCGCGGAGGAGCTCGTCGGCTCGGCGGAGCGCGAGGCCGCGCGGATCCAGAGCGCGATCACGACCGAGGAGAGCGAGCGCCGCAGCTCGCTCGAGCGCGAGCTGGGCACGCTGCGGGCGAGCGTCGAGCACGAGGCCACGCAGCTGCGCATCGCGACGGAGCGCACCGCGAGCGAGCTCCGGTCCCGCTCCGAGACCGAGACGACCGCGCAGCGCGAGGAGGCCGAGCGCTACGCGCAGGACCTGCGCCAGAGCGCCGACGCGGACACCACGGAGCTGCGCCAGCGCGTCGAGGGCGAGCTCGCCGCCGCGCGGGTCGAGGTCGACCGGTACGTCGCCCAGCAGCGCAGCGACGTCGCGGCCGAGGTGGCCGCCGCCCGCCAGCAGGCGGCCGACGAGGTCACCTCCCTGCGGGTGGCCACCCAGGAGTACGCGGACGGCCTGCGTGCGGCCGCCGAGCGGGACGCCGCGGCCCTGCAGCAGCGCGTCGCGTCGGAGGTCGCCGCGCTGCGGGTCGAGGCCGAGCAGTACGCGGCGTTCGTCCGCGCTCAGGCCGACCGCGAGACCGGTGAGCTGCGCGCGACGACCGCCGACGAGCTCGCCAGCCAGCGGGCCGACGCCGAGCAGACCGTCCTCGCCCTGCGCGGCGACGCCGAGCGGTACGCCGCCGACCTGCGCACGCAGGCGGAGCGCGAGACCACCGAGCTGCGCGAGCGCGCCGCCCAGGAGACGTCCCACCTGCGTGACGTCACGACGCGCGAGGCGGCCGAGCTGCAGGAGGTCACCGAGCGCGAGACCACCGAGCTGCGTGCCGCGGCCGAGCGCGAGACCGCCGAGCTGCGCGAGCGTGCACGGCTCGAGGTCGAGCGGGCGATCACGGAGGCGCGCCGGTCGGCCGCCGAGGTGACCTCGTCGGCGAAGGCCCACGCCGACGAGCTGGTCCGCGCCGCAGAGCAGCAGCTCGCGGACGCCGAGCTGAGCATCGCGTCGCGCCGCGAGGCCGCCGAGCGCGAGGACGCCGACCGGCACGAGACCGCGCGGGCGGAGACGGAACGCCTCGTGCGCGACGCCGAGGCGCACGCCGCCGAGGCCGAGCAGCGCGTGGCGAAGGCGCTCGCGCAGGCCGACAAGGTGCGCACGGACGCCGAGCAGCACGCCAAGGAGCTCCTCTCCAACGCGCGCCGGAACGCCGACCGCGTCGTCGCCGAGGCGCGCGAGCACGCCGAGAAGCAGATCTCCGACTCGATGATCGAGTCGGAGCGCGAGCGGACCACGGCGATGCGTCAGGTCGAGGACCTCAACCGGCAGCGCGAGTCGATCACGTCCTACCTCGACGAGCTGCGCAACCTCCTCGGGCACAACCCCGACCGCGCGACGCTCGAGCGGGCCAGCCGGGCGGAGGCCGCGTTCGAGCAGGAGCAGAAGTCGGCGCCCAAGGCGGCGTCCGTGCCGGAGCAGAAGTCCCCGGCACGCACCGCCGAGCAGAAGTCGCCGAAGCCCGCGTCGGCCGAGCCGGAGCAGGCCCCCGAGGGCGCGTCGCAGGACACCGCCGACCAGGAGCAGAAGCCGGCGCCGGAGGCTGCCGCCGAGCAGGCTCCCGTCGCACCGGCCGGCAAGCCCGCCCGCCCGGCGACCCGGCCGACGAAGGCCCGCCCTGCACCCGTGTCGGCGGCCATCCCGGTCGTCGCCGAGGCCCCGGTCGACGGGGTAGGGACGGACGAGGCGGCCGAGGGCGCCGCGACCGACGACGTCAAGGACGCTCCGCCCGCTGCCGATGCCCAGGGCGAGAAGCCCGCCACGGACGACGCGGCCGCGTCGACCCGCTGACGGGCACGCACAGAGGCCGAGGTAGGCGTGACCGACGAGAAGGCTGCCCGCTGGCGCGAGGAGCGGCGGGCCGCCGCCGAGGCGCACGGCGAGCTGCTGGCGAACCGGCAGCGCGCCGAGTCCGCCCAGGCGCAGGAGCAGATCGACGCGTTCCTGCGCCGGGTGCGGACGTTCGGCCCGAACCCGGGGCCTCTCGCGGCGACCAGCTATGACGGCCGGGCCCGCTACAGGACGCCGCTGGTCGGGTGGTACCTGAGGCGCGACGAGACCGTCGCGATCGACACCGACGGCAAGTTCTACGTCCTGACCACGCCGTCGAGCCTCGCGGCCCGGTTCCGCGGCGTGACCCCGGAGCCGTCCGCTCCCCCGCTCGTCATCGGGGCCGGGGGCAAGGACGGCGAGTCGCTCGACATGTCGGTGGCGCTCGCGCGCGTGCTCGGGCGCTGACCTCCGGCGCGCCGACGCCGTCGTCGCCTCGGGCGTCCGACGCCGAGCCGGAAGGTCAGGCGGGGTCGGACGCCGCGGCGAGGTCGGCCAGTGCCGCGGCGACCGCGGCCGGCTGCTCGACGGCCGAGAGGTGGCCCGCCTGCGGCACGACCACGAGACGGGCGCCGTCGGCGGTCGCGACGAGGTGCTCGGCCGCCTCGACCGGCGTGACGGTGTCCTCGTCGCCGACGACGACCGTGACCGGACCGCGGAAGGCGCGCAGCACCTCCGAGCGGTCGGGGCGGGCGGCCATGGCGCGCTGCGACCAGGCGATCCCCGCGGGTTCCTGCTGGTCGATCCACGCCGCGACCTCGTTGGCGAGCTCCGGCCGCGCGGCTGTCGTGGTCTCGCCCAGCAGCGACGACGCCATGGGCCGCACCGGGTCGACCGTGCCCGTCGCCTCGGCCTCGTCGGCGATGCGCAACCGGTTGGCGCGGGCCTCCGGGGCGTCCGCCGTCGACTTGGTGTCCACGAGCGCGAGCCCGGCGACGAGCTCCGGGTGCCGCTCGACGAGGGCCAGCGCGACATAGCCACCCATCGACAGGCCCGCGACCACGGCCCGCTCGACGCCCGCTGCGCGCAGCACCTGCGCGACGAGGTCGGCCGACGCCTCCAGCGCCGGATCCGGGAGGCCGGACGCGTTCCCGGGCGTCCCGGGCAGGTCCACGGCGTGCACCGGGCGGCCGGCGGGGAGCTCCTCCGCGACCGCGTCCCACATGCGGTGGTCCAGCGGGAACCCGTGCAGGAGGACCAGCGGCAGTCCGTCGCCGTCCTCGCGGTACGTGTGCAGGCTCATGCGTCGTCCTCCGCGGTCGTGCTCGGTCCGGTCCAGGTGGCGGGCAGCGGGACCGGATGGTCCGGCAGCACGTGGGTGACGATCTCGTCCAGGACGCGCCGGACGGCAGCCTCGCCGACCCACAGGTGCTTCGCACCCTCGACGCCGATGACCTCCGCCTGCGGGACGCGCGCGAACCGTCGTCGGGCCTCGTCCGGCCGCAGGTAGTCGTCGAGCTCCGGGACCAGGACGACCAGGGGCTTGCCGAACGCCGCCCACGCGTCGAGGTCGGCGTCGGTGGCCCGGTGCAGCGGCGGGGAGAGCAGGATCGCGCCCTCGATGGACGGGTCCCGTCCGTGCATGAGGACGAGCTCCGTGCCGAACGACCAGCCGACCAGCCAGCGCCTCGGCAGGTCGTGGAACTCGGCGAACTCGATCGCGGCGTGCACGTCGAACCTCTCGGCGACGCCGCCGTCGAACGTCCCGCCGCTGGTCCCCCGCGGGCTCGCCGTGCCGCGCGTGTTGAACCGGAGCACCGCGAGGTCGGCGAGGGCCGGCAGCCGCCAGGCCGCCTTGCGGTAGACGTGGGAGTCCATGTACCCGCCGTGCGTCGGCAGCGGGTGCAGTGTCACCAGCGTCGCGGCGGGCGGCACGTCGGCCGGCCGGGCGAGCTCGCCGACGAGCGTCAACCCGTCCGCGGTGTGCAGCTCGACGTCCTGGCGCACCGCGGGCAGGACGGTGAGCGACCGGATGGGGCTGGGGTCCGACGTGTGCGTGGTCATCGGGACGAGCCTAGGACGCCCTCGGCCAGCGCACCCGCGAGGTCCAGCACGTCGGCGACGCCGTCGTCCGCGTTCGAGGCGCACCGCCGGGTCGCGGCCGCGGCGACGGCCGGGTGCGCGTTGGCGACGGCGAACGACGTGCCCGCCCAGCCGAGCATCGACAGGTCGTTCGGGGCGTCGCCGACCGCCCAGACGTCCGCCGGGTCGATGCTCCGGGACGCGGCCCAGTCGGCGAGCGTCGTCGCCTTCGTGATCCCCGGGCCGGAGATCTCCCCCAGCCCGTGCGCCCCGGAGTCGGCGACGATCGCCAGGTCACCCACGACGGCGGCCAGGGCGTCGGCGTAGTCGTGCCCGGGAGTCCGCGCCGTGCGGACCAGCAGCTTGCAGGTGGAGGCGCCGAGGACGTCCTCGATGCGGTCGGCCGACGGGCTGCCCGGCGGCACGGGGTGCAGGGAACGGAACCGGGTCTCGTGGGCGAACCCGGCCGCGCTCTCCGCGGCGAGGTGCACCTCGTCCGGGCCGCCCCAGGCCGTGCGGATGCGGTCGGCGATGTCGGCCACCAGCTCTGGGCCCATCCCCCGCTCCGCGAGCACGCGTCCCGCCCCGACCTCGAGCACCGCAGCACCGTTCAGGCAGATCGCGATGCCGTGCCCGGCGACGTGGGCGGAGAGCTCCTGCAGCCAGCGGGGTGGGCGGGCCGTCACGAAGACGACCTCGATGCCGGCGTCGGCCGCCCGCAGCAGGGCCGCCGCCGTGCGCGGGGAGACGGTGCCGTCGGGGCGCAGCAGCGTGCCGTCCAGGTCGGTGGCCACGAGCCGCGGCGCGCGGGTCGGTGCGTCGGTCATCGGCGGGTCGGTCCGCGGCGGGCACGGGCCTGCCAGCAGGAGGTGTGCCAGTGGCGTCGGTCGTCGAGAGCCTCACCGAACAGCCCGTCGGTCCGCCACGCGACGACGTGAGGGGTCCCGGCACTCACCAGCTGGTCGCACCCGGGGCAGCGGTACGCGCGGTCGGAGCCGCGGACCCGCTGGACGGTCCACTCCCCGTCGGCAGCGGTCTCGGACCGCCGGCCGCCGGTCGCCCGGTCGACGTCGAGCTCGACGTGCTCGCTGCCGTACGGCCGCTTCGTCGATCGTCGTCCCACCCCCACATCCTCCCCCACGCCGGACGTCCGCACTCGAACGGGTGGGACCCCACCGGAGTGCGGACGTCCGGAGGCGGTGTTCCTCAGAGGGCGGCCGACTCCGGGGTCGGGATCGTCTTCGTGCGCAGGAGCTCGCGGTACCAGAGGCCCGAGTCCTTCACCGTGCGCTCGAGGGTGTCGTAGTCGACACGGACCACGCCGAAGCGGCGGTCGTACCCGTAGGACCACTCGAAGTTGTCCATGAGGGACCAGACGAAGTAGCCGCGCACGTCCGCGCCGCGCTCGATGGCCTCGCCCACGGCGTCGATGTGGTCGTGCAGGTATGCGACACGGTCGGCGTCGTGCACGCGGCCGTCGGCGCTGACCTCGTCGTAGAACGCGGCGCCGTTCTCCGTGATGGCCATGGGCAGGCTCGGGTAGCGGTCGCGCATCTCGAGGAGCAGGTCCACGAGGCCCTGGGGCTCGATGTTCCAGCCCATCGCGGTGTGCGGGCCGGGCTGCGCGAGCCACTCGACGGTGGTCGCGCCGACCCAGGGGCTGTTCACGGAGGACCGATGGCCGTCCGGACCGGGCGTGCCGTCGCCGCCGGCGGGCGTGCCGTGCTGGACGCGGCCGGTGGAGTAGTAGTTCACGCCGAGGAGCGCCAGCGGGACCTTGATGATCTCGAGGTCGCCGTCCTGCACGAAGGACCAGTCGGTGATGTGCTCGGTGTCCGCGAAGACGGCCTTGGGGTACTCGCCGTCGAGCATCGGGCCGAGGAACACCTCGTTGGCGATGGTGTCGATGCGGCGCTTGGCCTCGATGTCCTGCGGCGAGTCCGTCGCGGCGCGCGTGACGTGCAGGTTGAGCGTCACCGAGATCGGGGTGTCCTCGCCGAGCACGTCCTTGATCGCGCGGCCGGCCAGGCCGTGCGCCAGGTTGAGGTGGTGGACCGCGGCGAGCGCGGTCGCGTCGTCGGTGACACCCGGAGCGTGCACGCCCGAGGCGTAGCCGAGGAAGGCGGAGCACCACGGCTCGTTCAGCGTGGTCCAGACGTGGACCCGGTCGCCCAGGACCTCGGCCAGCTTGCGGGCGTACGCGCCGAACTGCACGGCGGTCTGCCGGTTGGCCCAGCCGCCCTCGTCCTCGAGCGGCTGCGGGAGGTCCCAGTGGTAGAGCGTCACGACGGGCTTGATGCCGGCGGCGATCAGCCGGTCGGCGAGGTCGACGTAGAAGTCGAGGCCGGCCTGGTTGAACTCACCCGAGCCGGTGGGCTGGACGCGGGGCCACGCGATCGAGAACCGGTAGGCCTGCAGGCCCAGGTCCTTCATGATCGCGACGTCCTCCGGCACGCGGTGGTAGTGGTCCGCGGCGACGTCACCGGTGTCGCCGTCGAGCACCTTGCCGGGAGTCCGGGAGAACGTGTCCCAGATGGACGGACCGCGGCCGTCCTCGTCGAACGCCCCCTCGATCTGGTACGAGGCGGTGGCCGAGCCCCAGAGGAAGTCGGAGGGGAACTGGCGTCCGGAGGGGCGCGAGGTCGTCATGTGCGGGTCCTTTTGTCGAACGAACGGGGGTCACGCGGGCGGGCCACGACCGTCGGGCCGGCGTCTGCGCCGGGCGGGACGGGCCTCGGATGCGATTGTCGAAACGATACGATACACGGCGTGGGAACGCTCCCGCCACCCCCCTGCGGGGCGGGAGCGTCCCAGTCAGAGTGCCAGGTCGACGACCTCGTCGGCACCGGCGTCGACGGCATCCCCGTCGACGCCGACCTGCACCCGCCAGGGAGCCGTCGCACCGCGCGCCTCGACGCGGACCGCCGACCCGTCGCGGGTCACGACGAAGCTGGTGTCCCCCACCCGCGTCACGGAGCGGTGCCCGTCGGCGAGCTCGACCAGGCGCAGCGTCACGCCGTCGGCCCACGCGTAGTCCGGCCGGTCCGAGCGCGCGCCGACGGGCAGCACGGTGTCCGGGCGGACGTAGAGGGGCAGCGAGAGGTAGCCGTGCCGCTCGCGGACCCAGCGCGGGCCGCTCACCTGCTCACCCGTGAGCAGCGAGGTCCAGGTCCCCTCCGGCAGGTAGACGTCGACGTCACCCTCGGCGCTGAACACGGGGGCGACCAGCAGGCTCTCGCCGAGCATGTACTGGGTGTCCACGGTCGCCGCGCCCGGGTCGTCGGGGAACTCCAGCACCATCGGCCGCATCACGGGGACGCCGGAGGTGTGGGCGTCCTCGCCCAGCCGGGCGAGGTAGGGCATGAGCGAGAGCTTGAGCCCCGTGAACAGGCGCGTGACCTCGACGGCCTCCTCGTCGAACGCCCACGGCACCCGGTAGGAGTCCGAGCCGTGCAGCCGGCTGTGCGACGAGAGGAGCCCGAAGGGCAGCCAGCGCTTGAACACCGCTGCGTCCGGCGCGCCCTCGAAGCCGCCGATGTCGTGGCTCCAGTACCCGAAGCCCGACGAGGCCAGGGACAGCCCGCCGCGCAGCGTCTCCGCCATCGAGTCGAACGTCGACTCGCTGTCGCCGCCCCAGTGCACCGGGAACTGCTGGCCGCCCGCGGTGGCCGACCGGGCGAACAGGACCGCCTCGCCCTGGCCGCGCTCGGCCTCGAGGACCTCGAAGACCGCGCGGTTGTAGAGGTGCGTGTAGTGGTTGTGCATCCGCTCGGGGTCGGAGCCGTCGTGCCACACGACGTCGGTCGGGATCCGCTCGCCGAAGTCGGTCTTGAAGGAGTCGACGCCCTGCGCGACCAGGCGCCGCAGGTAGCCCTGGTACCAGGCGACCGCATCCGGGTTCGTGAAGTCGACGAGTCCCATGCCGGACTGCCACTGGTCCGTCTGCCAGACCGAGCCGTCGGCCCGCGTCACCAGGTAGCCGGCGGCGCGCCCCTCGTCGAACAGCGCGGAACGTTGCGCGATGTACGGGTTGATCCAGACGCAGACCTGGAGACCCTTGGCGTGCAGCCGCGCGAGGAGCCCCTCGGGGTCCGGGAACGTCGCCGGGTCCCAGGTGAAGTCGGTCCAGTGGTACGCCCGCATCCAGAAGCAGTCGAAGTGGAAGACGCTCAGGGGCAGCCCGCGCTCGGCCATGCCGTCGACGAAGGACATCACGGTCGCCTCGTCGTACTGCGTGGTGAACGACGTCGACAGCCACAGCCCGTACGACCAGGCCGGGACCCGCGCCGGGCGGCCGGTCAGCGCGGTGTAGCGCCGCAGCACGTCCTTGGGCGTCGGGCCGTGGATGACGTAGTACTCGAGGGACTCCCCCGCGACCGAGAACTGCGTACGGGAGACCGCCTCCGATCCCACCTCGAAGGAGACGCGGCCGGGGTGGTCGACGAACACGCCGTAGCCCGCGTCGGACAGGTAGAACGGCACGTTCTTGTACGCCTGCTCGCTGGCGGTGCCGCCGTCCTCGTTCCAGATGTCGACGGACTGCCCGTTCTTCACGAACGCACCGAAGCGCTCGCCCAGGCCGTAGACGTGCTCCCGGATGCCGAGGCGGAGCTGCTCGTGCACGTACGCGTCGCCGCGGGCGTCGGTGACGACGCCGACGGAGCGGGCGGTCGACGAGGTCAGCACCTTCCCGTCGGCCTCGAACTCCACGTTCCAGGCGCCGCGGGTGGAGATGCGCGCCGTGAGGGCACCGGCTCGGAAGGTGGCGACGCCGTCCGCGGCGTCCTCGGCCTCGACGACCTTGACGTCTGCCGGCGTCCGGGTCAGCGCGAAGGCCGGGCCGCGGTCCACCCCGCCGCGGTGGTGCTCGATGCGCACACCGATCACGTCGTCCATCGGGCTGTGGAACGACACCGTGACCAGGGCCCTGTTGAGGGTGTCCCCCCGGGACGTGAGCGGCACAGTCGAGGCGTACACGGTCAGGGAGTCCTCGCCCACCACCACGTCCGCGATCTCGCGGGGTCGCAGGACCGTGATGCCCGGGAGGTGCTGCCAGTAGCCGTCCGTGAACTTCATCGTGGCGCCTTCGCGTCGTGGGTCAGAGGACCGGTTCCATCATCGAAGCGTTTCGATGCTGGTATTACGTTAAAGGGCAGCGTGAACACTGTCCAGGGTGACGGACTGACGTCCGTCGTTTCGACGGCGGTTCGACTCGCTAGGGTGGCCCCGGCGGGTGTCGACGAGGGGATGACGAGATGGCGACGATCGACGACGTGGCGCGCGTGGCGGGAGTCTCCGTGTCGACCGTGTCCTACACGTTCTCCGGCAAGCGACCGATCTCCGCCGAGACCCGCGCCCGGGTCGAGCGCGCCGTCCGCGAGCTCGACTACCGACCCCACGCGGGCGCCCGCGCGCTCGCGTCGCAGCGCACCCAGGTCCTCGCGCTGATGGCCCCGTTGCGCGTCGACGTCAACGTGGGCGTCATCATGCAGTTCGTCACCGGCGTCGTCACGCGCGCGCAGTCGTTCAAGCACGACGTGCTGCTGCTCACCCAGGACGACCACGACGGGATCGAACGGGTCGCCGCCGGCTCGATGGTCGACGCGGTGATCATGATGGACGTCGAGGCCGAGGACCCCCGGCTGCCCATCCTGCGCCGGCAGCGCCAGCCCGCCGTGCTCATCGGCCTGCCCCGCGACGCCACCGGGTTCTCGTGCGTCGACCTGGACTTCGAGGCCGCCGGACGGGCCGCCGTGGACCACCTCGCCGGGCTCGGGCACCGGCAGATCGCGCTCATCGGCTCCCCCCGCGCGGTGCTCAGCCGACGGACCACCTACGCCGCGCGCCTCGTGCGCGGGTTCACGCAGGAGTCCGCCCGGCTCGGCCTCGACGCCGTCTTCGAGACCTGCGAGTCCTCCCACAGCGGCGCGATCGAGGCGGTCGACCAGGTGCTCGCGGCGCTGCCGGACGTCACCGCCGTCATCGTGCACAACGAGGTCGCCCTGCCCGCGGTGCTCGAGACCCTGCGCTCCCGCGGCAAGGACGTGCCCCGGGACATCTCCGTCGTGGCCGTCTGCCCGGAGGACGTGGCCCTCGGGCAGACCGAGGCCCTCACCGCCGTCGACCTGCCCGCGCACACCATCGGTGCCGTCGCCGTCGACATGGCGATCGGCCGGCTCACCGGGGACCAGCCCGCCGAGACCCGCCTCCTCGCGCCGGTCCTGACCACGCGGAGCAGCACCGCTCCCCCGCCGCGCTAGCACCGCGGCGCCGCCGGCGGCCAGTCGCAGCCCACCGTCCACGTCCGTCGCCGTCAGCAGGTCGTGGCCGGTCCAGGCCAGCTCCGCGGGCGAGTCCCCGTGGTTGAGGACGAACAGCAGGCCGCCCCGCACGGCGACCTCGACGTCGTCCGGAACGTCGGCCACGGGCGGCGCGACACCGGCGGCGGCGACGCAGTCCGCCACGATCGCGGCGAGCACCGGTGCAGGTGGCACCGTCGAGACGTACCAGGCACCGCCCTGCCGGACGATCGCCGGACAGCCGTCGAGACCTGCACCCGCATAGGTGGCGAGGACCTCGGCACCGTCCACGCTCAGGCGCTCCGACCAGAGCGACGCGGTGAAGGCGCCGTAGCGCTCGGAGCGCACCGGGACGCCCGCCGCCGGCAGCGGACGGTGCTCCTCGCCGGACGCATCGAGCACGCCGGCCCACGGCACCGGGAAGCGGCCCTGCCGGATGCGCTGGTCCTCGTCGGCGATCCCGCTGAACGGCCCGACGAGGAGGGTCCCGCCGCGCTCCACCACCCGAGCCACGTTCGCGGCGTCGGAGTCCGACACGAGGTGCAGCAGCGGGACGACCACCAGGTCGTACCCGTCGAGGTCGGCGCCCGGCGGCACCACGTCGGTCGCGATGCCCGCCCGCCAGAACGGCTCGTGGTACGCCGCCAGCTGGTCGGGGACGCGCAGGCGCGTGCTCGGCACCGAGTCCGCCTCGCCGGCCCAGAGCGACGGCCAGTCGAAGACGAGCGCGACCCGCGCGTCCACCGCGGTGCCGACGACCGCCCGCAGCCGGCCCAGCAGCCGGCCCTGCTCGCGGACGGCGCGATGCAGGTCGGTGTCCGGGCCGGCGTGCGGGAGCATCGCCGAGTGGAACCGCTCGGAGCCCTGCGCGGAGGCCCGCCACTGGAAGTAGCAGACCGCGTCCGCCCCGTGCGCGACCGCGCGCAGCGAGTCCCGCAGCATTCCGCCGCCGGGCTTGGGCAGGTTGTGCGGGCGCCAGCTCACCGCCCCGGCAGCCTGTTCGAGCAGCGCCCACGGGCGGCCGCCGCCGACGCCGCGGGTCAGGTCGTGGGTGAGCGCCGCGCGTACCGGGGCCGACGGGTCCGCCGGGTCCGCGTAGTGGTCGTCGGCGACGACGTCGAGGTCGTCGGCCCAGGAGAACTGGTCGACGAGCGGGAAGAAGCCCATCGCGTTGGTCGTGACGGGCGCCGACGAGGACGCGCGGATGATCTCGGCCTGCAGCCGGTACACGTCCCGCAGCTGGTCCGAGGTGAACCGCCGGAAGTCCAGCAGCTGCGTCGGGTTGTGCACGTACGGCGCGGTGCGTGGCGGCACGATCTCCCGCCAGGCGCCATAGCGCTGACTCCAGAACGCCGTGCCCCAGGCACGGTTGAGGCCGTCGAGGTCGCCGTAGCGGTCCTCGAGCCAGGTGCGGAACCGGTCCGCGCACAGGTCGCAGAAGCACGCCTGCCCGAACTCGTTGCCGACGTGCCACATCGCGACCGCGGGGTGCGCGGCGTACCGCTCGACCAGGGCGGTGACGAACGCGGCGACGTGGTCGCGGTAGACGGCCGAGCCCGGGCAGAACTGGTTGCGGGAGCCGACGCTCATCCGGACCCCGGACGCGTCGACCGACGACGTCGTCGGGTCGAGGCGGGCCAGCCACGGGGGCGGCGACGCGGACGGCGTCGCCAGGTCGACGGCGATCCCGCTCTCGTGCAGGAGGTCGAGCACCTCGTCGAGCCATCCCCAGCGCAGGACGCCGGGGCTGGGCTCGAGCGTCGCCCACGAGAACACGCCGACGGTCACCAGGTTCACGCCCGCCTCGCGCATGAGCGCGACGTCCTCGCGCCACACGTCAGGCGCCCACTGCTCGGGGTTGTAGTCGCCGCCGTACAGGATCCCGCGGTCGCGGGTCAGCTCCTCGAACGACATGCTCACCCCTTGATCGCGCCGAAGATCACGCCCTTGGTGAAGTGTCGCTGCACGAACGGGTACACGATGAGGATCGGCACGATCGCGAGGACCATGACCGCCATCTTGATGGGCAGGCCGGTGACCGCGCCCGTCGCGACGTCGACCTGGCCGACGCCGCTGCCCGGCAGGGTCACCCCCTGGAGCACGTACGAGCGCAGCACCAGCTGCAGGGGCCACTTGGCGTTGTCGTTGATGTAGAGGATCGCGTTGAAGAACGCGTTCCAGTAGCCGACGCCGTAGAACAGTGCGACGACGGCGATCACGGCCCGCGACATGGGCAGCACGATCCGGCCGAGGATCCGCCAGTCGCCCGCGCCGTCGATGCGCGCCGCGTCGAGGATCGAGACGTCGATGCCCATGAAGAAGTTGCGCAGGATCAGCACGTTGAACGCCGACACGGCGCCCGGCAGGATCAGCGCCCAGTAGCTGTTGATGAGGCCCAGGGAGCTGACCAGCAGGTACGTGGGGATCAGACCCGCGCCGAAGAACATCGTGATGAGGAAGACGAACAGGATCGGGCGGTGCGCGAACGACCCCGGCCGCGAGAGCCCGTACGCGCCCATGACGGACACGGTGGTCGACAGCACGGTGCCGACGAGGGTGATGAAGGTGCTCACCAGCGCGGCACGCGTGACCGTGCCGCCGCCGAGGATCTGCGTGTAGGCGTTGAACGTCAGCTCGCCCGGCACGGTCACCAGCCCACCGACGCGGATGGTCTCGGCCTGCGTCGACAGGCTCGTGAGGATCACGGTGTACAGCGGGAAGACGACCGCCAGCACGACGGCCGTGAGCACGACCACCTTGAGGGCCTGCCCGCCGACCGACGGCCGGCCCTCCCAGGCGGGGCGGTGCTTCGAACGGCGCGGGCGCCGGCGAGGTTCCGGCAGGACCGCCGTCGCGGCGGAGATCTCGGTCGTCTGTCCACTCATGCGCGCTTGTACACCCCCGACTCACCGAACACGTGCGCCAGCTTGTTCGCCCCCAGGACGAGCGCGAGGCTGACGACGCCCTTGACGAGCCCCGCCGCGGCGGCGAAGCTCCAGTCCCCGTAGACGACACCCTGGAAGTACACGTAGGTGTCGATGACCTCGGAGACGCCGGCCCCCACGGCGTTGCGCTGCAGGATCAGCTGCTCGAACCCGACGGTCAGCGCGTCGCCGAGCCGCAGGATGAGCAGCAGGATGATGACCGGACGCAGCGCGGGCAGGGAGATGTGCCACATGCGCCGCCACCGGCCCGCCCCGTCGACGGCAGAGGCCTCGTACAGCTCCGGCGACACCGTGCTCAGCGCGGCGAGGAAGATGATGATCCCCCAGCCCGCGTCCTTCCACACCGACTGCATCGTGATGAGGACGAGGAACGTGTCCGGGTTGGTCATCATGTCGAACCCGCTGCCCAGCCCGTGGTCGCGCAGGGTCTGGTTGATCAGCCCCGCGCCGCCGAAGATCTGCTGGAACACGGTCACCACGAGCACCCACGAGAAGAAGTGGGGCAGGTAGACGATCGACTGGATGGTGGTCCGGATCCCCGGCGTGACGACGCTGTTGAGCAGGAGCGCCAGCAGGATCGGGATCGGGAAGAAGAACACGAGCTGGAAGGCCGTGATGATCAGCGTGTTCTCGACCGCGTTGACGAACAGCGGGTTGGTGAACACGCGCTCGAAGTTGACCCAGCCGACGTAGGGGCTGTGCAGGAACCCGGTGTACGGCGAGTAGCTCTGCCACGCGATGACGTTGCCCAGCATCGGGACGTACGCGAACACGCCGAGCAGGAGGATCGCGGGCGTGACCATGATCAGCAGCGACCTGTCGCGCTTCAGGCGCACGCGCCAGCCGATCGTGCGGGTGGGTGCGGGCGCCGGGGGCGGCGCCTCCCCGGGAGTCACAGGGGGGCGCCGCCGGACCAGCTCGGACAAGGACATCAGCTCTGCTGGTCCAGGATGTCCTGGTAGAACGCCCGGAGCTCGTCGCCCCCGGAGGCGCGCCACTCCTCGACGGCGGCGTCCAGGTCGTCGAGGCTCTTGCGCCCGCGGGAGATGTCCTTCTCCAGGTCCACGAACGGCTGCCCGATCGAGGCGTACTGCTGCGGCTCGACGATCTGCTGCGCGTAGAACAGCGGGTCCGTCGTGTACTCGGCCGCCTTCGCCTTCCATTCCGACGCTGCCTTGACGTAGCCCGGGTACTGCACGTGCGTCTCGGAGAGCGGCGGGTCAACCAGGAAGATGTACGTCGGCTGCAGCTCGGTCGCGGCCAGGTCGGTCGGCACCGGGAGCCCGTCGGCGCCGCGCGTGTAGTGCACGCCCTCGACGCCGTTGTTGATGGTGTCGTACTCAGTGGTGCCGTACGGCGCCGCGAGCACGTTCGCCATCGCGAGGAGCTCCTTGATCTTGTCCTCGTCGTCCGTCTTCTTGAGGAACGAGAAGATGTTCGCCGGGTTGCCCTTCCAGAGCACCGGCGTGCCGCCGTCGGCCGCGAACGGGTCGAAGGGCTGCTGCCAGTACTCCGGGTTGCTGGCGAGGTTGTCGCGCATGGCCTCGTGCCACCCGCCGACGCCGTCGTTGGCGATGAGCGACTTGCCGGACTGGAACCGCGTCTTGGCCTCGCCCGACAGGTCCGCCACGGCGTCGGGGTGCACCGCACCGCTCGCGAAGAGCTCGGCGTTCCAGGCGAGCGCCGCGCGGTACTCCTCGGTCTCGACGCGGTGCACGAGGGCGTCGCCGTCGAGCTTCCACTTCGGCGGCACGGCGTGGATGATCGCGGCCGTGTTCCACAGGTCCTCGGCGCCCCACACGCTGCCGCCGGTCAGCTCCTTGGCCAGGTCGAGGAGGTCCTGCCCGCTCGTGACGTCCGGCGTGATGCCGAGGCCGTCGAGGATGTCGCGGCGGTAGAAGATCGCGTCGGTGATGACCTCGCCCGGGAACGGCAGGCCGTAGAGCCTGCCGTTGAAGACGCAGAACTTCCACGCGTCCGAGGAGATGTTGGCCAGGTTCGGGTACGGCGTGACCTTGTCCCCCGCGAGGAACGGGGTGAGGTCCTGGAAGACGTTCTCGACGATCTCGGACCCGAAGCGCGGGGGGAGGTTCCAGGTGGGGATGGAGACCCAGTCCGGCACGTCCTTGGCCGACGCCAGCACCGTCGCCAGCTTGTCGCCGTAGACGTTGCCGTCGGTGATCTGGAACTGGATCTCGGAGCCGAGCAGGTCGTTGACGGCCTCGTAGTACTTGTTGCCCTTGGTGGGCGGGATGGTGCCCCACAGCGGGGTCATCGCGGTGTAGACGACGCCGGTGCCGGGGGCGTCCTTGACGGACTGCACCAGCTCGGCCGGGATCGACTCGTAGCCCGGGACGGACCCGTTGACGCTCGGGTAGTCCGGGTCGATGTACGTGACGGGGATGTACTTGGGGATCACGTCGCCCGCGGCGGCCGCAGGGTTCGTCGCCGACGGGGTCGGCGACGTGGAGCAGGCTGTCAGGAGACCGGGGATCCCGACGACGGCCGCGCCCGTCGCGATCAGGCCCAGGAACCGGCGGCGGTCGACCGCGTGGTCGCCCAGCCGGCCGAAAGTAGGCGTGGCGTTCATCTGCGTCCCTTCACTTCCTCGTGGAGATCGCGTCGAAGCGGTTCGACGGCGAGACTCTATGGCCCCGTCTCCACGGAGGCAAGGCCTAGGGCCTCTGGATCGGCACTTGCGACAAACAGGGCCGTCAAGCACCATGAATGCCGCACACTGCCTCCCCGTGTACGGTCGAACTCATGTCGAATCGGTTCGACGTTTCGGCGCTTAAACGATTCATGAATTGTCCCCAGCACTCGACGACGAGGACCCCGTGGC
Organism: Cellulomonas terrae; assembly: GCF_007990265.1. Classification (GTDB taxonomy): domain Bacteria; phylum Actinomycetota; class Actinomycetes; order Actinomycetales; family Cellulomonadaceae; genus Cellulomonas; species Cellulomonas terrae. The sequence continues at coordinate 79,980 of NZ_BJWH01000016.1, read as the reverse complement.
CGACCACTCCCCTCCCGACCGGCCCTCGGGCACCGCCCCCGCCCGACCCTTCGCCGCACGCGCGCGGGAGCTGCTCGACCAGCTCACGCCGACCGAGCGGCTCGCCCTGCTGCACCAGCACGCCGCCCCGGTCCCGCGCGTCGGCCTCGGCCCGTTCCGCACCGGCACCGAAGGCCTGCACGGCGTCGCGTGGCTCGGCACGGCGACCACGTTCCCGCAGCCCGTCGGGCTCGCCGCCACCTGGGACGCCGACCTGCTGGAGCGCGTCGGCACCGTCGTCGGCACGGAGGTCCGGGCCAAGCACGCGGCCGACCCGACGGTCTCGCTGAACGTCTGGGCGCCGGTCGTCAACCCGCTGCGCCACCCCCGCTGGGGACGCAACGAGGAAGGGTTCTCCGAGGACCCGCACCTCACCGCGCACCTCGCCACCGCCTACGCCCGGGGCCTGCGCGGCAACCACCCCACCTACTGGCGCACGGTCCCCACGCTCAAGCACCTGGTCGCCTACGGCAACGAGACCGACCGCAGCGTCACCAGCGCGCAGCTGTCCCCCCGGGTGCTGCACGAGTACGAGCTGCCGGCGTTCCGCGGACCGATCGAGGCCGGCGTGGTGGGGGCCGTGATGCCGTCGTACAACCTCGTCAACGGCCGCCCGAACCACGTCGCCCGCGAGCTCCTCGACGAGGTCCGGGGCTGGACGCAGGCGTCGCTGCTCGTCGTCTCGGACGCGGGTGCCCCCACCAACCTGGTGGTCGGCGAGCGCTACTACGACGACCACATCGAGGCCGCCGCGGCCGCCCTCCGGGCCGGGGTGGACTCGTTCACCGACCACGACGCGGACCCGACCCGGACGATCGCGCACCTGGGCGCGGCCCTGGAGCGCGGCCTGCTCGACCAGGCGGACGTCGACCGCGCCGCGCTGCGCCAGCTGGAGCTGCGTCTGGCGACCGGCGAGCTGGACCCCGAGGCCGACCCGTGGGCGTCTATCACCGCCGCCGACCTGGACCTGCCCGCCAGCCGTGTGCTGGCCCGCGAGGCCGCGACGCGCGCGGTCGTCGTCCTGGAGAACGACGGGGTGCTCCCGCTGCGACCCACCGCCCGCGTGGCCGTGGTCGGGCCGCACGCCGACCAGGTCCTCACCGACTGGTACTCGGGCACCCCGCCGTACACGGTCTCGATCGCCGCGGCGCTCGACCCGACCCACGTGGTGACCGGTGCGGACACCGTCGCGCTGCGGTCCCGCACCACCGGCGCCTACGTGGACGCGGGTGCGGACGGGACCCTCGTGGCCACGGCCCGCAGCGCCGCCCACCACGACGTCACCGACTGGGGCGAGGGCGTCCTGACCCTGCGCGCCGCGACCACGGGCCTGCTGTGGACCGGCGCGGGGTGGATCCTGCGCGCGGACGCACCCGGCGTGCACGGGTGGGTGGCGCAGGAGAGCTTCCGCGCGCACCGGCACGACGACGGCTCCGTCTCGTTGCAGCACGCGGGCTCCGGCCGGTGGCTGGTGGTGCAGCGCGACGGCGGCGTGCTCGTCGCGGACGCCCCCTCCGCGGCGACCGCCGAGCGGTTCACGCTGCGCACGGTCGCGTCCGGGACGGCCCGCGCGGTGAGCGTCGCGCGCGACGCCGACGTCGTCGTCCTCGCGGTCGGCAACGACCCTCACCTGCTCGGACGCGAGACGGAGGACCGCCCGCACCTGCGGCTGCCCGAGTCGCAGGCGGAGCTCGCCCGCGCGGTGCTCGAGGCCAACCCGTCGACCGTCCTCGTGGTCGTCTCGTCCTACCCGTACGTGCTCGGCGCGCTCGGCGACGACGCCGCGGCGGTCGTCTGGACCGCGCACGGGGGCCAGGAGCTCGGCCACGGGGTCGCGGACGTGCTCCGCGGCGACGCCGAGCCCTACGGCCGGCTGGCGCAGGCCTGGCCCGAGGCCGAGCAGGACGCCGGGGACCTGCTCGACTACGACGTGATCGGCGGCGGGCTCACGCACTGGTACGCACCCCGGCCCGCGCGGTGGGCGTTCGGGCACGGGCGCAGCTACACGACCGTGGCGTACGAGGCGGTCGACGAGGTGGCCGGGTCGGTCCGGGTGACCGTCCGGAACACCGGCGACCGCCCCGTCGACGAGCTGGTCCAGGTCTACGCGGCCGCGCCGGAGCACCGGCTGCCCGTCCCGCACCGACGGCTCGTCGCACACCGACGTGTCCGGCTCGAGCCCGGCCGGACCGCGGTCGTGGCTCTCGACGTCCCCGCCGACGCGTTCGCAGTCTGGGACGTGACGCGCGGCCGGTTCGTCGTGGAGCCCGGACGGTACGAGCTGCACGCGGGACCGTCCTGCGCGGATCTCCCGCTCGTGGTCCCGGTCGACGTCGCCGGTGAGCCGGTGCCCGCACGCACGCTCGGCTCGTGGGTGCGGGCGATCGACCACGACGACCGCGCGGACGTGACGTTCGCCGAGCAGACCCGGGAGACCGGCGACGCCCTGGAGGTCTCGCGCGGCCGGCGCAGTGGCTGGGTGCTGTTCCGGGACGTCGACCTGACCGGCGTCGGCCACGTCGACCTGACCGTGGCACGGGGCGGGTCGGTGCGGGTCGAGGTGCGCGACGGGCGCGGCTGGCAGGCGATCGGGACGGCGTCGGCCCCGACGGGCGGCCGGTACGACTGGTCGACCGTGGCGTTGCCCGTGTCGACCGACGGCGTCCACGACGTGCGGCTGGTCCTCGTCGGCGAGATCCGGCTCGGATCGCTCCGGGGCCGCGCCTGACGCCGCTACGGTGGGCTGATGACGAGCCCCGCGCTGCCGCCGAAGTGGTTCATCCGGGTCGCCTGGCGTGTGCACCGGGGCCTGTACCGCATCAGCGGCGGCCGGTTCCTGTGGGAACCGTCGAACAAGCGCGGGTACGGCGCCCTGCGACTGACCACGACCGGGCGGACGTCTGGCCAGGAGCGCAGCGTCATCCTCGGCTACCTCGAGGACGGCCCGAACCTGGTCACGCTCGCGATGAACGGGTGGATCGAGGGCCACCCCGCCTGGTGGCTCAACCTCCTGGCGCAGCCCGAGGCGGTCGTCCGCCTCGACGGCGAGGAGCCCCGGCCGGTCCGAGCGCACGCCGCCGAGGGTGCGGAGCACGACCGGCTGTGGGCGGCGTGGACCGCGGTCAACCCGAAGCTCGACGCGTACGCCGCGACGCGGACGACGGTGACGCCGGTCGTCGTGCTCGAGCCCCGCTAGACCCACGCTCCGCCGCGCAGGACGCGCAGCGGTGCGAGGTCGGCGTCCGTGACGACGAGGTCCGCGCGCCGGCCGGCAGCGAGCGCGCCGAGGTCACGACGACCGAGCACGTCGGCCGGCACCGTGGCGGCGGCGAGCACCGCGTCCTCGAGCGGGATCCCCGCGGCGACCACGGTCCGGACCACGTCGAGCAGGTGCGCCACTCCCCCGGCGATCGCGCCGGTCTCGTCGGCGACCCGCGCGACGCCGTCGGCGACGGTGACCTCCATCGGGCCGAGCCGGTACGACCCGTCGGGCATCCCCGCCGCCGCCATGGCGTCGGTGACCAGGGCGATCGAGCCCGCCCCGACCAGGTCGAAGACCGACCGCACGGTCCCGTCCGCCAGGTGCGTGCCGTCCGCGACGAGCTCGACCACGAGCTCGCCGCGCGCCGCGGCGGCGAGGCAGGCGGCGATCGGTCCGGGGTCGCGGTGGTGCAGCGGTCGCATGCCGTTGAACAGGTGCGTCGCGGTGAGCCGGCGGTTGGACCGCGCCGCGAGCAGGTCGAACCCGCGGTCCACGGCCTCGTCGACCTGCTCGGCGGAGGCGTCCGTGTGCCCGATCGACGGCACCGCGCCGACGTCGACGAGCGCGGCGACGACCTCGTCGGCCGTCGGCACCTCCGGCGCCACCGTCATCGTGACGAGGTGACCGTGGGCCGCCTCGGCGATCCTGCGGACCAGCTCCGGGTCGCCGTCGAGCATGTCGGCAGGGTTCTGCGCGCCGCACCGGGCCGCCGAGAGGAACGGTCCCTCCAGGTGGATGCCGACGATCTCACCGGCGTCCGCCAGCTCGGCGAGCAGCGACGCGCGCTCGAGCAGGACCTCCGGTGCGGCGGTGACGAGCGACGCGACCAGGCTCGTCGTGCCGTGCCGGCGGTGCTCGTCGACAGCGCGCTGCGCGTCGGCGGCGTCGACCGCGTCCGGGAAGCTCGCACCCCCACCCCCGTGACAGTGCAGGTCGACCAGGCCGGGCAGGATCGTCGTGCCGCTCGGCTCGGGCAACGACCAGCCCCGGGGCAGACGGTCGGCCGGGCCGACCCAGACGATGGTGGCGTCGTCGACGACCACGACACCGTCGTCGAGCACCCCCCGAGGGATGACGAGCCGACCGCGCAGGACCAGGGGGTTCTCGGTGCTCACGGGGCAATCCTTCCCCATGGCAGCGCCGCCCCCTGCGCATCCGTCCAGGGCACCGCCCGGGCGTGCGTCCGTCCGGTCCACCAGCGGGCCCCACCGGCTCCGACGGCCCCTTCCGCCGCCGCGACGAACCAGGCCCACCCGCTCAGCGCGAGCAGGTTCCACGAGGCGCACAGCGTCATCGACAGACCTGCGCCGACCAGCGCGAAGACGAGCACGTGGACCCACTCGCGACGGGTGCCGGCCAGGGCCCGGGCCGTGAGCAGGCCCGCGGGGAACCCGACCACGGCGATCAGGACGGCCGCGATCAGCCCCACGAACGGGAAGTAGGCGAGAGCAGCCGTCAGCCCCGCCTCGGAGGCCGCTGCCGGACCCTGCACGGCGTACGCGATCACCAGTCCGACGAGGTTGACGACCACCAGCACCCCCAGGCAGCGCAGGCACAGGGCGGCGATCGCGCCCGGTCCGCGGACGCTCATGCCATGGTCCCGACGGAGTGCCGGTCCGCGGCGAGGACGCGGCGGGCGCCGCGAGCGAGCAGCCTCAGGTAGGCGCGCTGGCCGACCACGGTGAGCGGACCGGCGAGCCGCACCCACCAGCGGTCGGGCACCGAGAAGGCGGTCACGACGAACCACAGGTCGCCCGCATCGTCCCTCTCGACGGTGAACGCCTCCTCCCCCCGGAAGACGTGCCCGGGGAGTGTCCCGTACCCGAACCCGACGCGGTCCGTGACCCGTTCGACCCAGACGACCTCGCACGGCTCCGACAGGCGCACGGGCCAGACCCCGATCCGGCTGACGACGCGCACGCCGGGCACTGCCTGGGGCCCGTCCCGCAGGAGCTCGATCCGCGCGGCCTCGTGCACGTGCCACCGCAGCAGCGCGTCGCCGAGCACGGACACGTCCCGCGGGGTCGACCCGGGCGCCAGCAGGTGCCGCACGTGCAGGTGCCGGTAGCCGGTGGGGAGCGGGCCAGCCTGCGTCGCACCGATCTCGGGGTACGTGAGCCCGGTCGGCTCCGGCGAGCCGGGCAGGAGCCGCAACCCGAGCAGCGTGCACAGGACGAAGCCGAGCGCGTTCGCGACACCGTGGGTCGTGGCCATCCACGACAGGCTCGGGTGCGCCAGCCCGGTCGCCTCCCCGACCGCCCACCACAGCGCGAGCACCATCGAGACGACGATCGTCACCGCCCCGACCCGCAGCGGCACGCGCGCCGCGACCGATCCCACCAGCCCCACCGTGGCGGCCGCCGCGCACCAGAGGCCGACGGTCAGCACCACCGCGCCCACCAGCTCTGCGGCGTCGGACACGAAGTACCCCAGCAGGACGAGCAGCACCCCGGCGGGCGCGGCCACCGCCGCGGTGCGGGTGAGCCGCGTGTCCGACGCGTGCGCCACCAGACCGACCACCAGGCACGCCCCGAACCCCGCGAAGAGCATGTGCGGGACGGTGAGCGCCAGGTAGTCCCCGGAGAACCCGACGAGCCCCCGGCCCGCCCGCTCCGCGACGAGCGCGACCGCGCCCACCAGGGGTGTCGCCAGCGCGACGGCGGTCGCGAACGACCGTGCGCGCGCCGCGCACAGGGCCAGCTCGACGGCCGCCGCCGCGAACGGCAGCGCGAGGAGCGCGGCCGGCAGACCCACCGGCAACCAGACGCTCACCGCCGCGAGAAGGCCGGCCAGGGGCCACCACACCGACCTCGACCCGGGCACGACCCGGTCGCCGAGCAGCCGCAGCCCGAGCGGCAGGACGACGACCGTGCCGAGCCCGACGACACCGCGCACCAGGTCCGCCGCGACCGGCGACAGCTCGCTCATGACCGCACCGCCTTCACGAGTGCCAGCACGTCGTCGGCCGCGCCCCGCAGGACCGGCAGCCGCGACAGGCGGACCAGCCGACCGATCAGCGGCGCGATGCCCTCCACCAGCGTCCGCGTCCGCCGCTGGCCGGGTGACCCGTCGTAGACCCAGAAGAGGGTGACCCCGAGCTGCGCCAGCCAGAGCAGCTCCGGGAGCTCCTCGCGCAGGCCGGCCGGTACGGCGGGCGACGCGCCCTCCACCAGCTCCCGGAAGACGCTCTGGCTCAGCTCGCGGGACGCACCGGACTCCGCCGAGAACGGGCTCGCGGCCGACCCCGGCCGGATGGCGACCGTCACGAACTCGGCGCCGAACGCGTGGTACTCGGCGAACGCGTCGACCCCCGCCAGCATCACCCCGCGCAGCCGCGCGGTCAGGTCGCCGCCCTGGGCGAGCACCGCGCGGGCGGCCACGGCGTGCTCGCGCGTGACGTCGAGGTAGAGCTCCTGGACGAGGTGGTCCTTGGAGGCGAAGTGGTAGTACGCGTTGCCCGTGGCGACGCCCGCCTCCTGCGCGATCGCCCGCATCGTCGTCGCCGCGTACCCGCGCTCGCGGAACAGCCGGAGGGCGGTGGACCTCACGAGGGCCTTCGTGTCGTCGCTCATGCAGTCAGTTGAACATGTTCAACTGAACACGTTCAAGAGGACGGCGGTGTGACGTGGGTCCTAGAAGAGGCGCGTGCTGCTGTCGTCGACACCGCGCATCGTGTCGTAGTCGAGGACGAGGCAGCCGATCCCCCGGTCCGTGGCCAGCACGCGGGCCTGCGGCTTGATCTCCTGCGCGGCGAACACCCCGCGCACCGGCGCGAGGTGCGGGTCGCGGTTGAGGAGCTCCAGGTACCGCGTCAGCTGCTCGACGCCGTCGATGTCACCGCGCCGCTTGATCTCGACGGCCACGGTGCCGCCCGCGGGGTCCTTCGCGAGGATGTCCACCGGGCCGATGGCCGTCGGGTACTCCCGCCGCACCAGGGTGTGCCCGGAGCCCAGCAACAGGATCTGCGCCGCGAGGAGCTCCTGCAGGTGGGCCTCGACGCCGTCCTTGACCAGCCCGGGGTCCACCCCGAGCTCGTGCGCCGAGTCGTGGTGCACCTCGTACAGGTCGATCTCGAGGCGGTCGTCCGACTTCTGGTGCTGGACGGTCCACACCTGCGTGACGCCCGCTGCCAGGGCCTCCGCGGACGGCGCCGACACCGCGAGCGTGCACGGCGGGCTCATCCAGTTCAGCGGCTTGTACGACCCACCGTCCGAGTGCAGAAGGACGCTGCCGTCGGCCTTGACGACCAGCAGTCGCGTGGCCAGCGGCAGGTGCGCGTTGAGCCGGCCGCTGTAGCGGGCCGAGCAGGACGCCACGACGAGGCGCATGAGATCTCTTCCGGAGGGGTCAGATGACCGAGCCGACGCGCGACGGCGTCGCCTCGATCCACGACGTGAGGCCGGCGTACGCCTCGGCACTCATCAGCAGATGGACGGGCTCGGTCTCGGACCCCGGACGGCAGGTCACCACGACCTGACCGGCGTAGCCGTCGGTGCGCGCGAGGACGGCGAGCCCCACCCGCTGCCACCGCGCGTGCGGCCTGGCCGCGAGCGACCGGTAGCGCCACCAGTAGAGGCGGTCGGTGCCGTACTGCGCGACCCCGGAGGACCAGGGGCCCTCAGGCGTCCTGCCCAGCGCACAGTGGAACGAGCCGACCCGGCGGTTCAGGGTGTGGACCCGGGAGAACCAGACGGCGACGACGGTGAGCAGCAGCACGACGATCACACTCAGGAGTGCGACGACGTGTCCGCTCACCGTCTCGGTGCCCTCAGTGCGTGGCGGGCGACGTCGCCGGGCGAGCGCCCTCGATGACGTTGTCGGCGACGATGGTCAGGTGGTTCGAGTCGAAGGACAGGAACCCGCCCTCGACCTGCCAGCGCTTCGGCTCGCCGCCCCCGACCGGGAACACGCGGAGCTCGCCGGGCTGGAGCACGGACAGCACGGGCTCGTGACCGGCCAGGATGCCGATCTCACCCTCCCCGGCCTTGGCCGAGACCATGCGGGCGGTGCCGGACCAGAGCTTGCCGGCGGTGGCGACGAGCTCGACCTCGATGTCTGCCACGAGACCCTCCTTCAGTGGTGTGCGGGACTACGCGAGGCGCCGTCCGACGACGGCGCCTCGCGAGGGCGTTCTCAGACGCCGTAGTCCTTCTGGATGCGGGCCCAGTTGCGCTCGAGGTCCTCGAGGCCACCGATGTTGAAGAACGCCTGCTCGGAGATGTGGTCGAACTCGCCGTCGGCGATCTTGCCGAAGGCCTCGACCGTCTCGCTCAGCGGCACCGTGGAACCGACGACACCCGTGAACTTCTCGGCCATGTACGTGTTCTGCGAGAGGAACTGCTGGATACGACGGGCGCGTGCGACGACCGTCTTGTCCTCCTCCGACAGCTCGTCGACACCCAGGATCGCGATGATGTCCTGGAGCTCCTTGTTGCGCTGCAGGATCGACTTCACGCGCGTCGCGGCGTCGTAGTGCGCCTGGCCGACGTAGCGCGGGTCGAGGATGCGGCTCGTCGACGTCAGCGGGTCCACGGCCGGGTACAGACCACGCGACGCGATCTCGCGCGACAGCGCCGTCGTCGCGTCCAGGTGCGCGAACGTCGTGGCCGGGGCCGGGTCGGTGTAGTCGTCGGCGGGCACGTAGATCGCCTGCAGCGAGGTGATCGAGTGACCACGCGTCGAGGTGATGCGCTCCTGGAGGAGGCCCATCTCGTCGGCGAGGTTCGGCTGGTAGCCGACCGCGGAGGGCATGCGGCCGAGCAGCGTCGACACCTCGGACCCGGCCTGCGTGAACCGGAAGATGTTGTCGATGAAGAGCAGCACGTCCTGCTTCTGCACGTCGCGGAAGTACTCCGCCATCGTCAGGGCCGACAGGGCGACGCGCAGACGCGTCCCCGGCGGCTCGTCCATCTGACCGAAGACGAGCGCCGTCTTGTCGAAGACGCCGGCCTCCTCCATCTCGACGATGAGGTCGTTGCCCTCACGGGTGCGCTCGCCGACGCCGGCGAACACCGACACGCCACCGTGGTTGAGCGCGACGCGCTGGATCATCTCCTGGATGAGGACCGTCTTGCCGACGCCCGCACCGCCGAAGAGACCGATCTTCCCGCCGAGCACGTACGGCGTCAGCAGGTCGATGACCTTGATGCCGGTCTCGAACATCTCGGTCTTGCTCTCGAGCTGGTCGAAGGCCGGGGGCTTGCGGTGGATGGGCCAGCGCTCGGTGATCTCGAGCTTCTCGCCCTCCGCCAGGTTCAGGACCTCGCCGATGACGTTGAAGACGTGCCCCTTGGTGATGTCGCCGACGGGCACGCTGATCGCCTCGCCGGTGTCGCGCACGAGCGCACCGCGGACCAGGCCGTCGGTCGGCTTCAGCGCGATGGCGCGGATGAGCGAGTCGCCGAGGTGCTGGGCGACCTCGAGCGTCATCGTCGAGACGCCCTCGGCCTCGCCCTCACCCTGGGTCGACAGGTCGATGTCGACCTGGAGCGCGTTGTAGATCTCGGGGATCTGGTCCGACGGGAACTCGATGTCGACGACGGGGCCGATGACCCGCGCGACCCGACCCACGCCAGGACCGGACGCGTGCTCGACGGCAGCTTCGGTAGTGGTAGCAGTCATGGTGTTTCTCCGGTTCGTCTGTGGGGACGTAGTCGTCAGGAGGCGAGCGCGTCGGCGCCCGACACGATCTCGCTGATCTCCTGGGTGATCTCGGCCTGGCGGGCCTGGTTGGCGAGCCGGGTGTACATGCGCACCAGGTCCTCGGCGTTCTCGGTCGCGGTGTGCATCGCGCGCTGCCGGGCGGCGAGCTCGGAGGCCGCCGCCTGCAGGAGGCAGGTGTAGATGCGGCTGCGCACGTACATCGGGAGCAGCGCGTCGAGCACGGCCTCCGGGGACGGCTCGAACTCGTAGAGCGGCGGGATCTCGTTCTCGTCGCGCGCCTCGACGCCCTCGACGATCTCGAGGGGCAGCAGCCGGATGACGCGAGGGGCCTGCGACACCATGTTCCGGAAGTGCGTGAACACGACGTGCAGCTCCGCGACACCGCCCTGGTCGACCGGTGCCTGGAACGCCTCGAGCAGCGTCTCGGCGATGTCGGCGGCCGTCTCGACGGACGGGGCGTCCGAGTTGCCCGCCCACTGCTTCGCCAGCTCCCGACCACGGAACGTGTAGTACGAGATGGCACGGCGACCGACGGCGTAGACGATCGGCTCGAAGCCCTGCTCGGTGAGGCGGCCGATGAGGCGCTCGGCCTCACGGATCGCGCTCGCCGAGTAGGCGCCGGCCATGCCGCGGTCCGACGTGACGACCAGGACCGCGACCCGCTTGGTGTCCGTCCGCTCGGTGACGAGCGGGTGGGTCACGTTCGAGTGCGTGGCCACGGCCGACACCGCCCGGGTCAGCGCGCGGGAGTACGGCGTCGCCGCCGTCACCCGGTCGCGCGCCTTGCCGATGCGCGAGGCAGCGATGAGCTCCATCGCACGGAAGATCTTCTTCAGCGACTCTGTCGACCGGATCCGCTGCCGGTAGACGCGCTGCTGACCTGCCACGTCAGCCCTTCTTCTGCCGGACGATCTGCTCCTGCTCGATCTCGACCTCGGCGCCGTCGTCGGACGAGCCGACCAGCGTCGTGCCGTCGCCCACCAGGAACCCGTTGCGGAACTCGTCGATCGCCGTGCCGAGAGCCTTCTCGGTCTCGTCGTCGAGCTTGCCGGTCGACGCGATCGTCGACAGCACCTCGGTGTTGCGGCGCAGGTGGTCGAGCAGCTCGGACTCGAACCGGCGCACGTCGGCGATCGGGACGTCGTCCAGCTTGCCCTTGGTGCCAGCCCAGATGGACGCGACCTGGTCCTCGACCGGGTACGGCGTGTACTGGGCCTGCTTGAGCAGCTCCATGAGGCGCGCGCCACGGGTCAGCTGGGCGCGCGAGGCGGCGTCGAGGTCGGACGCGAACATCGCGAACGCCTCGAGCGACCGGAACTGCGCGAGGTCCAGCTTCAGCGTGCCGGAGACCGACTTCATGGCCTTGACCTGTGCGGCACCACCGACGCGGGACACCGAGATGCCCACGTCGACGGCCGGACGCTGGTCCGCGTTGAACAGGTCGGACTGCAGGAAGATCTGGCCGTCCGTGATGGAGATGACGTTGGTCGGGATGTACGCCGACACGTCGTTGGCCTTGGTCTCGATGACCGGCAGACCCGTCATCGAGCCACCGCCCAGCTCGTCCGAGAGCTTGGCACAACGCTCCAGCAGACGGGAGTGCAGGTAGAAGACGTCACCGGGGTACGCCTCGCGGCCCGGCGGGCGACGCAGCAGCAGCGAGACTGCACGGTAGGCCTCGGCCTGCTTGGACAGGTCGTCGAAGACGATGAGGACGTGCTTGCCCTGGTACATCCAGTGCTGGCCGATGGCCGAGCCGGTGTAGGGCGCGAGGTACTTGAAGCCGGCCGGGTCGGACGCGGGGGCGGCGACGATCGTCGTGTACTCGAGCGCGCCGGCCTCCTCCAGGGCGCCGCGGATGGCGGCGATGGTGGAGCCCTTCTGACCGATGGCGACGTAGATGCAGCGGACCTGCTTCGACTCGTCGCCCGACTCCCAGTTGGCCTTCTGGTTGATGATCGTGTCGATCGCGATCGCCGTCTTGCCCGTCTGGCGGTCACCGATGATCAGCTGGCGCTGGCCACGGCCGATCGGGATCATCGCGTCGATGGCCTTGAGGCCGGTCTGCAGGGGCTCGTGCACGCTCTTGCGGGCCATGACGCCGGGGGCCTGCAGCTCGAGGGCGCGGCGGCCCTCGGTCGCGAGCTCGCCCAGACCGTCGATGGGCTGGCCCAGCGGGTCGACGACGCGGCCGAGGTAGCCGTCGCCGATCGGGACCGAGAGCACCTCGCCCGTCCGGCGGACCTCCTGGCCCTCCTCGATGCCCGTGAACTCCCCCAGGACGACGACGCCGATCTCGCGGACGTCGAGGTTGAGCGCGAGGCCGAGCGTGCCGTCCTCGAACCGCAGCAGCTCGTTGGCCATCGCGCCCGGGAGGCCCTCGACCTGCGCGATGCCGTCGGCCGTCAGGGTCACGCGGCCGACCTCTTCGGAGACCACGCCGGTCGGCTCGTAGGACTTCACGAAGCTGTCCAGCGCGGCCCGGATCTCGTCCGGCCGGATCGTCAGCTCAGCCATTGCTCTTCTCCTGTCGTGACCGCCGGTCGGGCGGTCGTACGTTCGTTCACGTCGTTCACGGGGCCGGCCTGGGGCCGATACTCAGCTGGCAAGTCGTCGTCGTGCGTCGGCGAGCCTGGCGATCACGGTCGAGTCGACCACGTCCGCGCCCACCTGGATGCGCAGTCCCCCGATGATCGCGGGGTCCACCGTCACGTTGAGCTGGAGGTCCTGCCCGTACTCCTGCTGCAGGAGGGCGCCGAGGCGGTCCAGCTGCGCCTGCGAGAGCTCGCTGCCGGACGTCACGGACGCCACGAGGCGCTCGCGCCGCGCTGCGGCCAGGTCGCCCACGAGGCCGAGGGTCGCGACGAAGCGACGTCCGCGCGGGGACGCGGCCGCTCGCCGTGCCACCGCGAGGGTGGCGTCGGTGACCTTGCCGCGCAGCAGGTTCTCCGCGAGGTCGGCGCGCTTGTCGCCGGGGACCCGCGGGTCGAACAGGGCCTGGCGCACCTCACGCTGGCCGACGAGCGACCGCGTGATGCGGAACAGCTCGTCCTCGACACGCTCGAGCTCGTTGCCGGCCTGCGCCGACGCGAGCACCGCGTCGAAGCCGAGCCGCTCGACGGCCTCGATGAGGTCCTCGGCGGACGACCAGCGCGCCTGCACGAGCCCCGACACGGCGTCCACGACGCGCGCGTCCAGCCGGCCGAGCACGCTCGACACCAGCCCCGCCTTGGCGTCGCCGTCGATGGCGGGGTCCGACAGGGTCCGCCGCAGCGAGCCCGAGGAGTCCAGGGCGTCGACGACGGCGAACAGCTGCTCGCCGAGCGTGATCCCCTGCGCACCCGCCGCGGACAGCACCGGCTCGAACCGGTGCTGTACCGCGCTGAGCGACGCCAGACTCGTGCCGCGCATCAGTTCTCCTTGCCGGCGCTCGTCGTGGAGGACGCCTCGAGCTCCGCGAGGAAGCGGTCGACGACCCGCGACTGGCGGGCCGAGTCCTCGAGGGACTCGCCGACGATCTTCGAGGCGAGCTCGGTGGCGAGCGCCCCCACGTCGTTGCGCAGCGAGACCGCCGCCTGCTGACGCTCGGCCTCGATCTGGCGCTGGGCCGTCTCGATCGTGCGTGCAGCCTCGGCCGCCGCCTTCGCCTTGAGCTCGGTGACGATGGCACCACCCTCCGCGCGGGCGGCCTCCTTGATGCGGGCTGCCTCCGTGCGCGCGTCGGCGAGCTGCTGCTCGTACTCCGCGCGCAGCTCGGCGGCCTCGGCCTGTGCGGTCTCCGCGTGCTTGAGACCGCCTTCGATCTTCTCCGCGCGCTCGTCGAGGACGGCCTGGAACTTCGGCAGGGCGTACTTGATGAACACGACGGCGATGATCACCACGATCACCAACGACCAGACGATGTCGTAGGTGTGCGGGAGGAGGGGGTTGACCTCCTCGACTTCCTCAGCAGCCACCACCGCGCTGTGCGCGGCAGCGACGAGCGGCGCGGTGATCACAGGAAGAACGGGGTGGCGATGGCCAGGAGGGCGAGGATCTCGATGAAGGCCAGGCCGACGAACATGGTCGAGCGGAGCTGGCCGGCCATCTCGGGCTGGCGCGCCATGCCCTCGATCGTCTTGCCGAACAGGATGCCGAGGCCGATGCCGGGGCCGATGGCCGCGAGACCGTATCCGACGAGAGCGAGTCCGGTGATTTCCACGGGGTGGTTCCTTTCATCTGCGCGCCGCGCGGCGCGTCCGGTCAGGGGCGACGGTCCGGGGATCAGCCCGTCGCGGTGAGGCTGTCGATCAGTGCTCTTCGGAGATCGACATCTGCAGGTAGACGGCGGTCAGGATCGAGAACACGTACGCCTGCAGGGCGGCCACGAAGACCTCGAGCAGGAAGAAGGCGAAGCCGGCGACGAACGTCACGGCGCCGAACGCCTTGACCGCGCCGGACGCCTCGAAGAACAGGAACGAGGTCGCCGCGAAGCACAGGGCGAGCAGCAGGTGGCCGGCCATCATGTTGGCCAGGAGCCGGATGACCAGCGTCGCGGGCCGCAGGATGAAGACCTGCAGCGCCTCGACCGGGGTCAGCAGGATGTAGATGGGCCACGGCACCCCGGGCGGGAACAGGCTGTGCTTGAGGTAGCCACCGACGCCGAACTTCTTGACGCCCTGCCAGAGGTACATGAAGTACACCCACAGCGCGAAGATGATCGGCAGGCCGATCACGGACGTTCCCGCGATGTTGAGGAACGGGATCACACCCGTGATGTTGAAGAAGAAGACCGCGAAGAAGATCGTCGTGATGATCGGGACGTACTTCTTGCCGTCCTTCTCGCCGAGGATCTCGTAGGCGATCGAGTTGCGGCAGAAGTCCAGCCCCATCTCGAGGACGCTCTGGAACCGGCCGGGGACCAGCTTGGCGCGGCGGGCACCGATGATGAAGATCAGCAGGAGCGCGATCACCGCGATGATCCGGACCAGGATGATCCGGTTGATCTCGAACGGCGTGCCCTCGAACCAGATGGCCGGCGGGAAGAAGTCGGCGAGCGAGGGGGGATGGAAGACGCCGCCGCCGTCTTCTTCCGCGGCGAGCGGCAGGATCGTCGCAAGGCTGAACAGGGCGGTCTCCTGTGGTCGTGTGCGCCGAGTGCCGCATCAGTGCGGGCACGAGCACGGCGCCGGGCCGTCTTGGATGGCGAAAGCCTAACCTATGGAAGCCCTTGGTCCTGACCCGCTCCGGGGGCCTGGGAGCCGCTCCCGAGGCGTCACGCCTCGAAGTAGCCGACCCGTCCGCGCTGGACCGCACGGGCGTCCAGGACAGCCGACCCGATGACCCCGGCGATGGACACGAGGAACAGCACCTGCGGGTTGTAGAAGTCGAACTGCTTGAGGATCACGAGCACCACGATGACGACGACCAGCTTGCCCAGCCAGGCGCCCATGATCACCGCCATCATCGTGGTCGGCGCCGAGTGCGCCGTCTTCAGGACCGAGATCACGGTGGTCCCGGAGAAGATCAGCGCGATGCCCACCCCGATCAGCGCGCCCCAGACGCCGGCCATGCCGTCGACGAGGTAGCCGATGCCGACGCCGAGCACGGTCAGCACGCCGAGGAGCACGAGCATGTCCCGCAGCGACTGCCGGAACACGGCCTCGTTGCCCGTGGCCGGGGCCGGGGTGGGTGCAGGGGTGGTCATCGGACGGCCTCCAGGGGCGGGGTGGTGGCGGACCTGCCGCGCAGCGGTCCGAGCGTCAGCAGGGTGGCGACGAGCACGGCGGCGCCGAACGTGATGAGGACGACGGTGGTCTCCCACCGGACCAGGGCGGCGACCCCGAACGCGAACACGGCGGTCCAGACGTACATGATCGCGACCGCGCGGCGGTGCGAGTGGCCCAGCTGCAGCATGCGGTGGTGCAGGTGCATGCGGTCCGGGTGGAACGGGGACCTGCCGGCGCCGACCCGGCGGACGATCGCGAGCCCCATGTCGAGCAGCGGGAGCAGCAGCACCGCGAAGGGCAGGAGCATCGGCAGGAACGCCGGGAACTGCTGGCGCTGGAGCACCTCGTCCGGGTCGATCTGACCGGTCACGTAGATGGCTGCGGCGCTGAACACGAACCCGAGGACCATGGCACCCGAGTCGCCCATGAAGATGCGGGCGGGGTACACGTTGTGCGGCAGGAACCCGACGCACGCCCCCACCAGCACGGCGAGCACCAGCGCCGCCAGGTTCGCGTTGGCGTACGCGCCGGGGTTGTCCCCCTCGGTCAGCAGGTAGGCGTAGAGGAAGAACGCGCTGCCGCCGATCGCCAGCACCCCGGCCGCGAGCCCGTCGAGCCCGTCGACGAAGTTCACCGCGTTCATGGCGATGACGACGGTGAGCACGGTCAGGAACGCGCCCATCCGCGGGGAGCTGAGGATCTGGTACGTGCCGCTGGGCAGCTGGTAGAGCTGGACGCCCTGCCAGGCGAGGAAGCCGCCGGCCAGCACCTGGCCCATGAGCTTGGTGAGCCAGTCGAGGTCCCAGATGTCGTCGGCGACCCCGAGCGCGCACACGATCGCGGCCCCGCCCATGATGCCGATCAGCGGTCGGGGGTTGGCGTAGACGCCGGCGAGGAACGGGAGCCTGCTGGCCATGAGGATCGCGACGAGCATGCCGGCGAACATCGCCATGCCCCCGAGCCGCGGCGTCGGGATCGCGTGCACGTCACGGTCGCGGACGGCCGTGATGGCACCCCAGCGGAGCGCGCACCAGCGCGCCAGCGGCGTCATCAGGTAGGCCACCGTGGCGGCGATGAGCAGGGCGAGCAGGTAGACCCTCACGCGGTGGGTCCCTCCACCGGCGTGACCTCGTTGAGCTGCTCGAGGCCGATCGCGCCGGCGCGCACGAGGCGCAGCGTCGGCCCCGTCGCGTCGACGATCGTCGAGGCGACCTGGCCGGGGGCGTCGCCGCCGTCGAGGTACACCGCGACGGAGTCGCCGAGCTGGTCGTACGCGTCCTGGGCCGTGACGGCCGCGGGCGAGCCCGTCCGGTTCGCGCTCGAGACCGCGAGCGGGCCCGTCCGGCGCAGCAGGGCCCGCGCGGTCTCGTGGTCCGGGACGCGCAGGGCGACGGTGCCGCGCGTCTCCCCCAGGTCCCACGCGAGCGACGGCTGGGCACGGACGATGAGCGTGAGCCCGCCGGGCCAGAACGCCTCGGCGAGGGCCCGCGCGCCCTCGGGCACGTCCGTGGCCAGGCCGTCGAGCGTGCGCACGTCGCCGATCAGCACGGGGGGCGGCATCTGGCGACCGCGACCCTTGGCGTCCAGGAGCGCCTGCACGGCGGGTGGGGTGAACGCGTCGGCGGCGATGCCGTAGACGGTGTCCGTGGGGAGGACGACGAGTCCCCCGCGGGACAGGACATTGACCGCCTCGTCGAGCGCCGGGCCCCAGGTGGTGGGGTCGCTCGCGGGGGTGATCCGCTCGTTCACGGCGCCGAGTCTGTCACGTGCGGCTGGACGGCTCGCCGAGCGACGAGCATCCGCGGTCGACCCGTCAGGTCCGGCCGGGACTCGATCGCCTCGAACGCACCCGTCGCGCGCGCTGCCTCGCGGGCGGCGGCGTCCTGGACCTCGGCGTGCTCCATCACGAGCAGGCCGCCGGGGACGAGCAGCCGGGCGGCCGCCCGCAGGACCGCGCGGGGGACGTCCAGCCCGTCGGCGCCACCGCCGTAGAGGGCCAGGTCGGGGTCGTGGTCGCGCACCTCGGGGTCCACCGGCTCCGCGTCGGGCGGGATGTACGGCGGGTTCGCGACGAGGACGTCGACCGTCCCGTCGAGCTCGTGCAGCAGGGCCGGGTCGGCGACGTCGCCGTGCTCGACGCGGACGTCCGCCTGCACCGCGACGGCGTTGCGACGGGTCAGGTCGACGGCCTCCACCGACAGGTCCACCGCGACCACCCGCGCGCCGGGGACCTCCGTGGCGACCGACAGGGCGATGCCACCGGCACCGCAGCACAGGTCGACCACGAGCGGGTCGGTCAGCCGCGCGGCCTCCTCGATCGCCACCTGCGCGACGACCTCGGTCTCGGGGCGCGGGACGAACACGCCCGGCTCGACGAGCAGCGTCAGGTAGCGGAACCCGGTCGAGCCCACCAGGTGCTGCAGCGGCTCGCGGTTCCGGCGCCGCTCGACCAGGCCGGCGTACTCCTCGGCGAACCCGTCCGGCACCGGCGGGGCGAGCACCAGCTCGAGACGCTCCTGCCCGAGCACGTGCGCAGCCAGCGCGGTGGCGTCGTGCCGCGGCGACTGCACACCGGCGTCGGCGAGGATCCGCGACGCGCCCTCGACGAGCGCGCGCAGGTCCGGGGCGGCGGTCATGGCTGCCCCGCGGACGCCAGCCGAGCCGCCTCGTCCGCGTCGATCGCCGACTGCACGACGGGCGCGAGCTCGCCGCCGAGGACCGCGTCGAGGTTGTAGGCCTTGTAGCCCGTGCGGTGGTCGGCGATGCGGTTCTCCGGGAAGTTGTACGTCCGGATGCGCTCCGAGCGGTCGACCGTGCGGACCTGGGACCGACGGGCCTCGCTCGCCGCAGCGGCGGCCTCCTCCTGGCGGGCGGCCAGGATGCGGGCGCGCAGCACGCGCATACCGGCCTCGCGGTTCTGCAGCTGGGACTTCTCGTTCTGCATGGACACGACGATGCCCGTGGGCAGGTGCGTGATGCGGACGGCGGAGTCGGTGGTGTTCACGGACTGCCCGCCCGGGCCGGAGGACCGGTAGACGTCGATGCGCAGGTCGTTGGGGTCGATCGCGACCTCGGCCTCGTCCTCGGCCTCGGGGAACACCAGGACTCCCGCCGCGGAGGTGTGGATGCGGCCCTGCGACTCCGTGACGGGGACCCGCTGCACGCGGTGCACACCGCCCTCGTACTTCAGGTGCGCCCAGACGCCGTCCTCCGGCGCGACGGTCCCGCGGGCCTTGATCGCGAGCTGCGCGTCCTTGTACCCGCCGAGGTCCGACTCCGTGGCGCCGAGCAGCTGTGTCGCCCAGCCCATCTTCTCCGCGTACCGCGTGTACATCCGCAGCAGGTCCGCGGCGAACAGCGCCGACTCCTCGCCGCCCTCCCCCGCCTTGACCTCGAGGATCACGTCACGGGAGTCGTCCGGGTCGCGCGGGATGAGGACCTCGCGGAGCCGCGCGGCCGCGGCGTCGGCGGCCCGCTGGAGCGACGGCAGCTCGGCGGCGAAGCTCTCGTCGACCTCGGCGAGCTCGGCGGCGGCCTCGGCGTCGTCCGACGCGGCCCGCCACGCCGTGTACGCCTGCGCGACCCGGCCGAGCTCGGCGTAGCGACGACCGAGCCTGCGGGCGTTCGCGGCGTCGGCGTGCACCGCCGGGTCGGCCAGCTGGGCCTCGATCTGCGCGTGCTCGGCGAGCAGCGGCTCGGCGGCGGCGAATGCCTCGCTCATGCGGGTGTCCCTCGGGTGGCTGGGTGTGCTCCGACAACGACACAGCGCCGGTGCCCGCGCGGACGCTGCCATGGAGGGCAGCCGTCCGCGCCGGGCACCGGCGCTGCGAGGTTGCTAGTTGCCGGCCTTCTTGCCGTAGCGCGCCTCGAACCGGGCCACGCGGCCGCCGGTGTCGAGGATCTTCTGCTTGCCCGTGTAGAACGGGTGGCAGGCGCTGCAGACGTCGGCGTGGATCTTGCCGGAGGTCACGGTCGAGCGCGTGACGAAGGTGCTGCCACAGGTGCAGGTGACCTCGGTCAGGACGTACTCGGGGTGGATGTCAGCCTTCACGAAAACTTCTCCTCGGGTGGATGTCTCCGGGTCCGGACGCGCGAGACGGCGCCGGTGAACCGCAGACCAGCGAACCATTGTGCCAGAACAGCGACGCGGCCCGAAATCATCCCCTCCCGGAGATCAGAACGGCTGCGCGTCCAGCCGCGCCTTCTCGGCCTCGACGTCGAAGTCGGCCGGCGGCCAGTCCAGGTCGAGGCTCTCGACGGCGTCCAGCACGAGCGCGCCGACGGCCAGCCGCGCGTACCACTTGGAGTCGGCCGGGACGACGTGCCACGGCGCGTGCTCGGTGCTCGTCCGGTCCAGGACGGCCTGGTACGCCTCCTGGTACGCCGGCCACTTGGCGCGCTCGTCGACGTCCTTCGGGTTGAACTTCCAGTACTTGTCGGGGCGTTCCAGCCGCTCGCGCAGCCGCGCCTTCTGCTCCGCCTGGGAGACCTGGAGCACCACCTTGACGATCACCGTGCCCGAGTCGACCACCTCGCGCTCGAACGCGTTGATCTCGTCGTACCGCGGCTCCCACACCTCGCGCGGCGCCAGCTCGTTGACCCGGACCACCAGCACGTCCTCGTAGTGCGAGCGGTCGAAGACGCCGATGCGTCCCCCGGCCGGCAATGCCTCGCGGATCCGCTGCAGGTAGTGCTGCGACCGCTCCTTCTCGGTGGGCACCCCGAACGAGTGCAGCTGCACGCCCTGCGGGTCGACCATGCCGAGCACGTGCCGGACGATCCCGCCCTTGCCGGACGTGTCCATGCCCTGCAGCACGAGCAGCACCGCCCGCGAGCCGCCGGTCCGGCCGTGGGCGTAGAGGCGCTCCTGCACCTCGCTCAGCCGGTTGCCGTCCTCCTGCAGCTTGCTCTCCGCCGACGAGCGCCCGTGCTCCCACCCGGGGTGCGACGAGGCGTCGAGGGCCGCCAGGTCGAACCCGGGCCCGACCCGCAGAGCCTCTCCCGGCGGCCTGCTCCACGACTTCGTCATCTCGGACCTCCGGGCTGCGCAACGGTGCGGACTCTCGCACGCTAGCGCGCAGACATGACGACGGCCCTGTTCCCGGAGGAACAGGGCCGTGCGTCGGGCGGTCAGTCGCTGCCGGGCGTCGTCTTCTGCACCTGGAGCAGGAACTCGACGTTCGACTTGGTGTCCTTGAGCTTGCCGATCAGCAGCTCGATGGCCTGCGTCTGGTCGAGCGCACCCATCACGCGGCGGAGCTTGTAGATGATCTTCAGCTCGTCGTGCGGCATGAGGATCTCCTCGCGGCGGGTGCCCGACGCGTTCACGTCGACCGCCGGGAAGATGCGCTTGTCGGCGAGCGAGCGGGAGAGCCGGAGCTCCATGTTCCCGGTGCCCTTGAACTCCTCGAAGATGACCTCGTCCATCTTGGAGCCGGTCTCCACCAGCGCCGAGGCGAGGATGGTCAGCGACCCGCCGTGCTCGATGTTGCGCGCCGCACCGAAGAACCGCTTCGGCGGGTACAGCGCGGAGGCGTCGACGCCACCGGACAGGATGCGCCCGGACGCCGGGGCGGCCAGGTTGTACGCCCGCGACAGGCGCGTGAGCGAGTCGAGGAGCACGACGACGTCCTGGCCCAGCTCGACCAGCCGCTTGGCGCGCTCGATGGCGAGCTCCGCGACGATCGTGTGGTCGGAGGCGGGGCGGTCGAAGGTCGAGGCGATGACCTCGCCCTTGACCGTCCGCTCCATGTCCGTGACCTCTTCGGGGCGCTCGTCGACGAGCACGACCATGAGGTGGACCTCGGGGTTGTTGGTCGTGATGGCGTTCGCGATCTGCTGCATGATGATCGTCTTGCCCGCCTTGGGCGGCGCGACGATGAGGCCGCGCTGACCCTTGCCGATGGGCGCGACGATGTCGATCACGCGCGGCGACAGCTTGTTCTGGTCGCTCTCGAGGCGCAGGCGCTCCTGCGGGTACAGCGGCGTCAGCTTGTTGAACTCCGGGCGGACGCGGGCACCGTCGGGCTCCAGGCCGTTGACCGAGTCGAGGCGGACCAGCGCGTTGAACTTGCTGGGCCGGTTGCCCTGCGCCGGCGGCTGCTCGCCCTCGCGCGGCTGGCGGACGGCACCGGTCACCGCGTCGCCACGGCGCAGGCCGTACCGCTTGACCTGGTTGAGGGAGACGTACACGTCGTTCGCGCTGGGCAGGTAGCCCGTCGTGCGGACGAACGCGTAGCTGTCCATCAGGTCGAGGATGCCCGCCACGGGGAGCAGGACGTCGTCGTCGGTGACCTCGATGTCGTCCAGCCCCGCGAGCTCGCCGGCGCCGGGGCGACCGCGCGTGCCACGGCCCTTGCGGTCACGGTCGCGGTCCCGGTAGCGGTCCCGCGAGCGGCGACGGCGACCGCCGCGCTCGTCGAGGCCGTCCTCGTCACCCTCGCGACGCTGCTGCTGGGGGCCGCCCTGCTGGGTGCCGCCCTGCTGGCGGTTGCCCTGGTTGTCGCGCTGCTGGCCCTGCTGGCGGTCGGTCTGCTGACCGTCACGCTGCGGACGGTCCTGCTGGCCCTCGCGCTGGTGCTCGCCCTGCTGGCCGTCGGCCTGCGCGCGGTCCGAGTCGTCACCCTGCGGCGCACCGGCCCCGCGGCCGGCCCGGCGCGAGCGGCGCTCGCCGGTCACGCCGCCGACCGCCTCGGCCGCACGCGCGGCACGGTCGTCCCGCTGCTCGACGGGAGCGAGCTTGGCGTCCAGCGCGGCCTCGAGGCCGGCGAGCGCGTCGCCGCGGGGCGGCGTGGAGCGGTCCTCCTGCGCACGGTCCCGAGCGGGGCGCTCCTGCACCGGCGCAGCGCCGTCGCCGAGGTCGAGCTGCGGTGCCTGCGTCCGCGGCGCGCGGGCACGGCGCGCCGGCGGCGCGTCGGCCACGGCGGTGCTCTGCTCACGGCCGAGGTCGCGGCGCGGCTCCAGCGCCTGGGGGCGCGAGCCTGCGCGGGCGTCCGAGATCGCCTGGACGAGGTCGCCCTTGCGCATCTTGGACGTGCCCTTGACGCCCAGGTCGGACGCCATCGCCTGCAGCTCGGGCAGGCGGAGTGCCGAGATGCCTGCGCTGCGGGCGGACCCGCCGGACGTGCTCACGGCGGGTTCGATGATGTCTGTCACGAAGGACCCTTCCCCTCGTCGGTGGCCGGGACCCGATGGTTCGGGGATCGGCCGACGCCCGGTCGGGGGTGACCGAGACGGTGCTGGAGCCACACACGCGCTGCGTACGACGACGTCTGCGCACGGTGGGCTGGATCGCTCCCGGCTCGTCTACTCATTCTGAGGCGGCCGGTCACGTACGACGCGGGCCACCGGAGGGCGAGGTCCGGGGAACGCGTCGATGCTACCACTGTCGGCTCCGCCACCCGGCCGGGTGAACGACGTGGGTGTACTTCACCCGGTCAGGTCACCCGTCGGACGGTCGCGCCGGTCCGGTCGACCGGGAGCGGCAGGATCTGCCAGCCCCCCATCGCGCCCCCGAACGCGGCCTGGACGGCGCCGTCGGCGTCGGTCGCCCCCTCGCCGTCCCGCCGCGCGAGCACCAGCACCGTCGGCCCCGCGCCCGACACGACGGCGGCCACGCCCGCGGCCCGCAGCACGTCGACGAGCGCGAGCGAGCCCGGCATGACGGAGCGCCGGTACTCCTGGTGCAGCCGGTCCTGCGTGGCGGTGAGCAGGAGCTCGGGCCGACGGCCGAGCGCCTCGACCAGCAGGGCCGCACGACCCGCCTGGAACGCGGCGTCCGCGTGCGGGACGGTCGCGGGGAGCACGCCCCGGGCGGCCTTCGTGGACAGGTGGTTCGGGGGGACGATCGCGAGCAGGGCGAGCTCGTCGTGGACGGGCAGCTCGACGGCGCGGAACCGGCCGTCGTCGGACCACGCGAGCGTCGCGCCGCCCAGCACGGCCGGGGCCGCGTTGTCGGGGTGGCCCTCGATGCGGCCGGCCAGGTCGATCGCGGCGTCGTCGGACAGGGCTTCCGGCTCGGCGATCAGCCCGCGTGCGGCGACGATGCCCGCGACGACGGCCGCGGCGGACGACCCGAGGCCGCGGCCGTGCGGGATGCGGTTGTGGCAGACGAGGTGCAGGCCGGTCTGCGACGCGCCGACCTCGTCCAGCGCGGCCCGCAGGGAGCTGACGACGAGGTGCTGCTCGTCGTCGGGCACCTGCCCGGCCCCCTCCCCCGTGACCTCGACGGTGACGCCCGGCGACGCGAGCGCCCGCACCTCGAGCTCGTCGTAGAGCCCGAGGGCGATGCCGAACGCGTCGAACCCCGGGCCGAGGTTGGCGCTGGTGGCGGGGACGCGGACGTGGACGTGGTCCGCACCCAGGCGCATCGCGGGGCCTCAGTCCAGGCCGAGCGCGGTGGCGATGGACACGACGTCGGACGAGATCCGCACCGGCACGACGTCGCTGCCGTCGGGGGTGCGCAGCGCCCACTGCGGGTCCTTGAGCCCGTGCCCGGTGACCGTGATCACGATGCGGGCTCCGGCCGGGACGCGGCCCTGCTCGCTGAGCATGAGCAGCCCGGCGACGCCGGACGCCGAGGCGGGCTCGACGAAGATCCCGACCTCCGCGGACAGGACGCGGTGCGCGGCGAGGATCTGCTCGTCGGTGACCGCCTCGATGAGGCCGCCGGAGACGTCGCGCGCCTCCTCGGCCTGCTGCCACGAGGCGGGGTTGCCGATCCGGATGGCCGTGGCGATGGTCTCGGGGTGGTCGACCGGGTGGCCCTTGACGATCGGTGCGGCGCCCGCGGCCTGGAAGCCCCACATGATCGGCGTGCGCGTCGCGACCGCGGCGTGCGCGGCGCCCGCGTCGAGCCCCGCGTACTCGCGGTAGCCCTTCCAGTACGCGGTGATGTTGCCGGCGTTGCCGACCGGGAGAACGTGGATGTCCGGGGCGTCGCCCAGGGCGTCGACGATCTCGAACGCGCCCGTCTTCTGGCCCTCGATGCGGTCGGGGTTGACCGAGTTCACGAGCTCGACCGGGTACGCCTCGGCGAGCTTGCGCGCCGCGACCAGGCAGTCGTCGAAGTTGCCGTCGACCTGCAGGAGCGTGGCGCCGTGCGCGATGGCCTGGCTGAGCTTGCCCATCGCGATCTTGCCGTCCGGCACCAGCACCGCGCAGACCATGCCCGCGCGCGTGGCGTACGCCGCGGCCGACGCGGACGTGTTGCCCGTCGACGCGCAGACGACGGCCTTGGCGCCGCGGCCGGCCGCCGCCGACATGGCGGTCGTCATGCCGCGGTCCTTGAACGACCCGGTCGGGTTCATGCCCTCGACCTTGATGAACACCTCGGCGCCCGTGCGCTGCGAGAGCGTCGGGGACGGGACGAGCGGGGTGCCGCCCTCGCCGAGCGTGATGACACGCTCCTGGACGTGGGCGGGCAGACGGTCGGCGTACTCGGCGATCACGCCACGCCACTGGTGGGCCATCAGGCTCCCTCGACTCGCAGGACGGACACGACACGACGCACGACGTCGAGGCCGGTGATGGCCTCGACCGTGCTGCGCAACGCGTGCTCGGGGGCCGCGTGCGTGGTGATCACCAGGCGCGCGTAGTCGGCGTCGGGCGTCTCGGTGACCGGGGTCTGACGGACCGCCTCGATCGACACGTCGTGCGACGCCAGCACCGTCGAGACCTGGGCGAGCACGCCGGGGCGGTCCGCGACCTCGAGCCGGACCTGGTAGCGGGTGCGGGCCGCGGCGGCCGGCAGGACGGGCAGCTCGGCGTAGCGGGACTCGATGGGCCCCTTGCCGCCGAGCACGCGGTGGCGCGCGACCGACACGACGTCACCGAGCACGGCCGACGCGGTGGGCTCGCCGCCGGCGCCACGGCCGTAGAACATGAGCTCGCCCGCGGCCTCCGCCTCGACGAACACCGCGTTGTAGGCGCCGCGCACGTTCGCCAGCGGGTGGCTGACGGGGACCAGGGCGGGGTGGACCCGGACCTGCACGCCCTCGACACCGTCGGCGGTGCCGCGCTCCGCGATGGCGAGGAGCTTGAGCACGTAGCCGGTGCGCTGGGCCCACAGGACGTCGTCGGCCGTGAGGGACGTGATGCCCTCGCGCGACACGTCCTCGATGGACACCCGCGTGTGGAACGCGAGGGAGGCCAGGATCGCGGCCTTCGCGGCCGCGTCGTACCCCTCGACGTCGGCCGTCGGGTCCGCCTCCGCGTAGCCCAACGCCTGGGCCTCCTTGACGGCCTGGTCGAGGTCCAGGCCCTCGGACGCCATCTTGTCCAGCACGTAGTTGGTGGTGCCGTTGACGATGCCGAGCACGCGCGTCACGCGGTCCCCCGCGAGCGACTCGCGCACCGGCCGGACGATCGGGATGGCGCCCGCGACGGCGGCCTCGAAGTACACGTCCACGCCCGCCTCGTCGGCCGCGGCGTACAGCGTCGGGCCGTCCTGCGCGAGGAGGGCCTTGTTCGCGGTCACGACGGACGCGCCGCCGGCGATCGCCCGCAGCAGCAGGCTCCGCGCGGGCTCGATGCCGCCCATGACCTCGACGACGACGTCCGCGCGCTCGACCAGCGCCTCGGCGTCGGCGGTGAGCAGCGCGCGGTCGACCACCGCGTCCCGCTCCGTCTCGACGTCCCGGACGGCGACGCCGACGAGCTCGAGCGGCGCGCCCACGCGCGAGGCCAGGTCCGCCGCCTGCGTCGTGAGCAGCCGCACCACCTCCGTGCCGACGACGCCGCAGCCGAGGACGGCGACGCGCAGGGACGGGTGGGCGGGCACGGGCGAGGGCACGGGACGGCCTCCAGTCGGATCGGGCGGGAGCGCCATCAGGATAGGGGTGCGTCCCGCCTGTCGGGACGTGCGGTCCGACCGGTGGGCCCGTCAGCCGAGGTCGAGCGCCAGGAGGTCGTCCTCGGTCTCGCGGCGGACCAGCACGCGGGACCCGCCGTCGGTCACCGCGACCACCGGCGGGCGTGGCACGTGGTTGTAGTTGGAGGCCATGGAGCGGCCGTACGCGCCGGTCGCCGCGACGGCGAGCAGGTCCCCGGCGCGGACGTCGGCGGGCAGCTGTACGTCGTGCACGACGATGTCGCCGGACTCGCAGTGCTTGCCGACGACGCGCGCCGGCACCGTCTGCGCGGTGGCGAGCCGGCCGACGACCTCCGCGTGGTACTGCGCGCCGTACAGGGCGGGACGGATGTTGTCGCTCATGCCGCCGTCGATCGACACGTAGGTCCGGACGCTGCCGTCGTCGATCCGCACGGGCTTGACCGTGCCGACCGTGTAGAGCGTCAGTCCGGCCGGGCCGACGATCGCGCGGCCGGGCTCGATGGAGAACCGCGGCAGCGGCGTCCCCAGGTCGGCGGCGGTGGCCTGCACCGACGCGGCGACGTCCTTCGCGATCCGGTCCGGGTCGAGGGCGACCTCCCCCGGCAGGTACGCGATGCCGTAGCCGCCGCCGAGGTCGACCTCGTCGACCAGCACCCCGGTGCGTTCCCCGAGCTGGGCGCGCAGGGTGAGCACCGCGCGGGCCGCGACCTCGAACCCGGACGGGTCCAGGATCTGCGAGCCGATGTGCGAGTGGATGCCGAGCAGCCGCAGCTCCGGACGCGCGAGCACCGCGAGCAGCCCCTGCATCGCCGGCGAGTCCCCGTCGGGCGAGGCGATCGAGAGGCCGAACTTCTGGTCCTCGTGGGCGGTGGAGATGTACTCGTGGCCGCCCGCGTGCACACCGGTGGTCACGCGGACCATCACCGGTGCCGGCTCTCCCCCGCGCGTGGCGACGGCGTCGGCGACCCGGTCGAGCTCGACGAGCGAGTCGACGATGATCCGGCCGACGCCCGCGTCGAGCGCGCGGGCGATCTCCGCGTCCGACTTGTTGTTGCCGTGCAGGCCGATGTCGGCACCGGGGATCCCGGCGCGCAGCGCGACCGCGAGCTCGCCGCCCGTGGCGGTGTCGACGCGCAGGCCCTCCTCGTGCACCCACTGCGCGACCGCGACGGACAGGAACGCCTTGCCCGCGTAGTACACGTCGACGCCGGCACCGATCTCCGCGAACGCCGTCTCGAACGCGCGGCGGTAGCCGCGGGCGCGGGCGCGCAGGTCGGCCTCGTCGAGGACGTAGGCCGGGGTGCCGTGCTCGACCGCGAGCTCGCGCACGTCGACCCCCGCGACCGACACGGACCCGTCGGCCGTCCGGGCGACGCCCGTGGACCAGGGCTCGCCGGGGATCGTCGTGCTCACATGCGCTCCGGCGCGGAGACGCCCAGCATCCCCAGCCCGTTGGCGAGGACCTGGCGGGTCGCGTCGTTGAGCCACAGGCGGGTGCGGTGCACGTCGCCGACGACCTCGTCGCCGAAGGGGGCGACGCGGCGCTGGTCGTACCACTTGTGGTAGCTGCCGGCGAGCTCCTCCAGGTACCGGGCGACGCGGTGCGGCTCACGCAGCTCGGCGGCCCGCGCGACCACGCGCGGGAACTCGGCGATGCGTCCGAGCAGCACGGACTCGCTCTCGTGGTCCAGCAGGGACGCGTCGAAGCCGTCCTCGCGACGGACCCCCGCCTCGGCGGCGTTGCGGCCGACGTTGACGGTGCGGGCGTGCGCGTACTGGACGTAGAAGACGGGGTTCTCGTTCTTCGCGCTGGAGAGCAGGTCGAGGTCCAGGTCGATCATCGAGTCGGCCGACGAGCGGGCCAGCGCGTACCGGGCGGCGTCGACCCCGACGGCATCCACGAGGTCGTCGATGGTCACGACGGTGCCCGCGCGCTTGCTCATCCGGACCGGGGCGCCGTCCTTGACCAGGTTCACCAGCTGCCCGATGAGGATCTCCAGGTTGACGCCCGGGGTGTCCCCGAACGCGGCGCAGATCGCCATCATGCGGCCGATGTACCCGTGGTGGTCGGCGCCGAGCATGATGACGACGCGGTCGAAGCCGCGCTCCCGCTTGTCCAGGTAGTACGCGATGTCGCCCGCGATGTAGGCGGCCTCGCCGTTGGACCGGATGATCACGCGGTCGCGGTCGTCGCCGAACGTCGTGGTGCGCAGCCAGACGGCACCGTCGGCCTCGAAGACGTGACCGAGCTCCCGCAGACGCTCGACGGCGTGGTCGACGGCACCGGACTTGTGCAGCGAGTCCTCGTGGAAGTAGACGTCGAACTCGACGCCGAAGTCCTCGAGCGACTTGCGGATCTCAGCGAACATCAGGTCCACACCGCGCGCCCGGAAGGCCTCGTTCGCCTCGTCGAACGGCAGGGTCCGCGGGTCGGTCTCGCCGGCCGCGAGCGCGTCGGCCACGACCTGCTCCGCGATCTCGGAGATGTAGTTGCCGCCGTAGCCGTCCTCGGGCGCCGGCTCGCCCAGCGCCCGCGCCAGCAGCGAGCGCGAGAACCGGTCGATCTGCGCGCCGTGGTCGTTGAAGTAGTACTCGCGGCTCACCGCGGCACCGGACGCCTGGAGCACGCGGGCCAGGCTGTCGCCGACCGCCGCCCAGCGCACGCCGCCGATGTGCAGCGGACCCGTCGGGTTGGCGGACACGAACTCGAGGTTGAGCGCGACGCCGGCGAGCGTCTCGTTCTGGCCGTACTCGCTGCCCTGCTCGACGACGGAGCGTGCGAGCTCACCGGCCGCAGCGGCGTCGAGGCGGATGTTGAGGAAGCCGGGACCCGCGACCTCGACGCTGGCGACGCCCGCGGTCTGCGCGAGACGCCGCGCGAGCTCCTCGGCGAAGGCGCGCGGGTTGGTGCCGGCCTTCTTGGCCAGCTGCATGGCCACGTTGGTGGCCCAGTCGCCGTGGTCGCGCTGCCGGGGTCGCTCGAGGTGCACGGTCGCGGGGATCGCGGCGGGGTCGAGGGCGAACGTCCCGTCGTCGACGGCGTGCACGAGGGCGGCCCGGAGGGCCTCGGAGAGCTGGGCGGGAGTCACGCCTGAAAGGGTACCGAGCCCGTCATCGGCTCCGGACCGAGCATCGTCGGCCGGCACGCGAACCAGCCCGCCACCAGCAGCAGGCCCACCAGCCCGAGCAGCACCAGGAACGGCGCCTCCCACGAGCCCGTCGCGACGTGCAGGACACCGATCCCGACCGGTCCGACGACCGCGAGCGCGTACCCGAGGCCCTGCACCATCCCGGACAGGGCGACGGCGATCGCGGGTGTGCGTGACCGCAGGCCGATGAGCGCGAGCATGATCGGGAACGTCCCCGGACCGATGCCGAGCAGGATCATCCAGACCGCGGTCCCGTGCGCGGGGGCGAGCATCAGGCCGAGCAGACCGGCCACCCAGCACGCGGCGAACCCGACGACCAACGGGTACGGGTTGCGCATCCGGGCGGTCAGCACCGGGGAGACGAGCGACGCGGGCAGGCCGAGGATCGCGAAGACCGCCAGCCACCGGCCGCCGGCGTCGGCGCCCAGTCCCGCGTCGGCCAGGATCTCCGGCAGCCACGCGAACAGGACGTAGGTGCAGGTGGTGTTGGCGAAGAACGTGAGGACGAGCGCCCACGCCAGTCCGGAGCGCCGGACGAGCCGGCTCTCGGCGGCCCCCGCCCGCACGAGCACGGCCGGGCGCTCGCTGCGTGGTGCTCGCCGGACCAGGGTGCGCAGGTGCGAGCGCGCCGACACCGACTGCGCGACCACGACCACCCACGGCACCACGGCCGCGAACCCGAGGACCGCCCACATCCCCACCGACCAGCGCCAGCCGACGGCCTGCGCCACCGGCAGCGCGACCAGCGGCGGCACCGCGGCGCTCACGGACATCGCCACCGAGTAGGACGCCGTGACCGTCCCGATGCGGTCGGGGAAGTACCGCTTGACCAGCGGCGGGAGCAGCACGTTGCCCATCCCCAGGCCACCCAGCGCGAGGACGGACCAGCCGATGAACGCCGGAGCGCTCCCGGCCAGCGCCCGCAGGAGCTCCCCGGTCATCGACAGCAGCAGCGCGAGGATCAGGGACGGCTCGAGCCCGAGACGACGCGCGACGGGTGTCGCGAGCGAGCCGAAGACCGCGAACGCCGCGACGGGGACCGTGCCGAGCAGACCGACCTGCGCGTCGCTCAGCGCGACGTCCT
The DNA here is from genome assembly GCF_007990265.1 of Cellulomonas terrae. Classification (GTDB taxonomy): domain Bacteria; phylum Actinomycetota; class Actinomycetes; order Actinomycetales; family Cellulomonadaceae; genus Cellulomonas; species Cellulomonas terrae. Next base: position 49,244 of record NZ_BJWH01000016.1, on the reverse strand, counting down.
CCCGCACCACGCCGATGATCGGCGAGACGGCCGCGACCGCGATGCGCAGGTTGAGACCGACGAGGACGATGCCGGCCAGCACGACGAGCCTGCCGCGCCACGGAGCGCGCGGCGGCATGAGGGACTGCACGAAGAAGCTCCTGATCCGGGCGCCGCGGTGGCCGGAATCATCCGTCCGGGGGTCTGGCGTGCGCCCGACCGCCGGTGTTGACTGCACCGCATGCCTCGGAACGGAGCCTAACCGGATGGCGCGACGGACCGGACTGATCGACACCGCGGTCGACGAGCTCCGGGGACGCATCGAGACGGAGCAGTGGCCCGTCGGGACACGGATCCCCCCGGAGCCCGCCCTCGTCGACCTCCTCGGCGTCGGACGCAACACCGTCCGTGAGGCCGTGCAGTCCCTGGTCCACGCGGGACTGCTCGAACGACGGCAGGGGTCGGGCACCTACGTGCTGTCCCGGTCGGAGCTCGCCGTGACGATGGGCCGGCAGATCGCCGACGCCCGCCAGCGCGACGTCGTCGAGGTCCGCCGTGCCCTCGAGGTCGAGGCCGCCCGGCTGGCCGCCCGGCGCCGCACCGCCACGGACGCCGCCGCGCTGCTCCAGCGTCGCGACGAACGCGCCGCCGCCTACCATGCGGGCGACCTGGAGGCGATGGTCGCCACCGACCTCGACCTGCACCGCGCGATCGTCCGCGCCACCGCGAACCCGCTGCTGGTCACGCTCTACGAGAACCTGCTCGACGCGATCGGCGAGAACATCCGGTTCAACTTCGTCACCGACGCGCACGGTCACGACGCGCACGACCACCTGGTCGAGGCCATCGTCGCGGGCGACGACGGCGTGGCCGCCGACGAGACCACGCGTTACCTGTCCGCACTGCTGGGTGAGTGAGTCAGTCCCAGATCGACGCGAGCGGCCAGGACGTCAGCTCGCGCAGCCGGGCGTCGCCGCCCTCGGCCGTCAGCGACACGCCGCGTCCGCCGCGCGACGGGAACACGAGCATCGTCCCGGTCAGGGCACCGTCGTCGACGAACACCTCGACCGAGGACTCGTCGACCAGGACGTGCAGCCGCAGGACGCCGCCGCTCGGCCGGTACGGCACGGAACGCTGGAGGGGGAGGCCCGCCGGCCCTGCACCCCGGGTGCGGCTCATCACGAGCCGGCCCCCGTCACGGCTGTCGTAGCCGACCTCGACCGCCTCGACGACGCGGCCGTCGGCGTCCCGGCTCTCGTGGACCCGCAGGCCGACCGTGCTCGCGCCGCCCGTCTCGATCTCGGCCTCCAGCTCGAGCCGCGCACCGTCGAGCGGCAGGATCGTGTCCCGCCCGATCGATCGCGCGCCGACGCGAACGGCCTCGCCGCGCAGGGACTCGAGCTCCGGCACCGGTGCCTGGACGAGTCGGACCTCGCCGTCGACGGTCCTCAGGCCCAGGTCCCGCGGGACGCTCATCGCGTTCGTCCAGGGGTGGGTCGGCGCGGAGTACGGGTATCGCCAGCTGCCCATCCACCCCATCCACACCCGCCGCCCGTCGGGGGCGTGCTCGTAGGACTGCGCGGCGTAGAAGTCCTGCCCGACGTCGGTCTGCTGCACGGTGTCGGGTGGGACGGACGGGTCCCGGACGAACGTGGTCCCGTCGAAGTCGCCGACGAAGTACTGCGCCGTCGAGCCGTCGGTGGCGTCGCTGTCCCCCACCGAGACGGTCAGCACCCAGCGGGCCCTGTCCGGGTCACCGTCGACCGGCAGCGGGAACAGGTCCGGGCACTCCCACACCGCGCTGTGCAGGCCGTGGCCCGCGCCGAAGCGGCTGAGCTCCTCCCACCCGATCAGGTCGGGCGAGGAGAACAGCCCGACCTCGTCGCCCAGGCTCACGACCATCACCCAGCGTCGGCTCGGCTCGTGCCAGAACACCTTGGGGTCCCGGAAGTCCTTGCGCAGCGTGGTCCAGTGCACCGCGTCGGGGCTGACCGCGTGCGCCCAGGTGCCGTCCTGCTGGTGGAACAGGTGCCACTCTCCCGCGTCGTAGACGAGCCCGTTCGGGTCGGCGAGGCGTCCTGCCGGCGGTGAGTAGTGGAACTGCGGGCGCCATCGCTCGGCATAGGTGGCCCGAGGTGACGGAGCGGGACGCGGCTCGTCGGACGACGTGCACCCGCCCAGCCCGAGGACCAGGGCGACGACGACCGCGACCACGCGCGTGCGACCCCCGCCGGGACGGGGGTCGCACGCGCGCTCGGTCCGGACCCCGGTCAGGGAGTCGGCCTCGGGTCCGGCGCCGGGTCCACCGGCTGGGCCTCGTTCGCCGGGATGTCACCGTAGGCGCCGAGACCGCCGTCGCCGTAGCTGCGGTCGACGACCGCAGAGGTGCCCGCGATCGACAGGTGCACCGTCGGTGCGAGCGTCCCCCCGCGCCGCACGTCCGGGTTGCCGATCGCGTCGATGAACGACTCCACGAGCCCGTTCGGCATCACGTAGTGCGAGTACGCCTGGAAGGTGTGCGGCGACTGGCCCTCGGCCGGCATGGCCGACGTGCCGACCCCGAAGGCCAGGTTCGTCGGGTTGCCGAGCGCGAGCCCGCTGCCCTCGTTGAGCGGCTGGAAGTCCGAGCGGATCCCGTTGCCGACGAACCCGTACACGCCGTCGGGACCGTCCATGTACCAGAACCGCGGATCGGCCGAGTCCACCCCCGGACCGCGCGCGAACGTGCTGCGGTGGCTGATGGTGAACAGGTAGTACTTCCCGTTCTGCAGGTAGATCTGCGGACGTTCGGTCTGGTCGTTGACGCAGTTGCCGGACAGGATCGGCGGGAGGAACCGCCACTGCGTCAGCGCCTTGTTCTCCGCGACCGCGAGCCCGACGTTGGCCATCTGGAAGTTGGCGCCGTTCGCCGTCACCGTCTCGGGGTCCTCCGCGTACGGGTCCCCCTCGCGGTACCCGAGGTCCGCCGCCGTGCAGGTGACCGCTCCGCGCTGACCCCCGGTGTTGCCCTCGAACACCATGAACGTCTTCCCCGGGTGCGCCGGGTCCTCGAAGGTGAACGGGTCACGGAAGTTGACGAACGGGTTCTGCTCCTTGGTCTGGTAGTAGGTGCCGTCCGGCACCAGGAGCTGGTGCTGGTCCCGGAACCCCGTCATCCAGACGCCGTTCTCGTCGGCGAAAAGGCGCCCCTCGGTCTGCACGATCCGCGGGTCCGCGGGCTTGATGTCCTCGTCGTTCGCGTTCCGGTAGAAGGCGACCGCGGTGTAGAACAGCCGGAGCTTGTTCCCCTCCATCAGCCGCGTCGAGCCGGACCACTCGGTGACCGTCGTGAACGTCTGGTCCTCGAAGATGGCGCCCGCGGCGCCGTCCTGGAACACGTGGCCGCCGTAGATCCAGCCGCCGTTGGCCGGGCGCTCGTCAGCGGGCACACCGGCCTTGCGGTAGAAGAAGCCGAGGCGCGCGTGGGTGTGCCGGGCGTCGAACGTGTAGCCCGCGTTGGGGTCGGCGGTCAGGGAGAAGATGACCTCCCAGCCCTTGAAGCTGATCTGGTCCGCCGCCGCGTCCGTCAGGGTCCAGGTGTCCCAGACCCACACCTGCGTGCCGTTCGGGTCGGTGAGGATCGGGAAGTCCTGCGGGATCTCCGGCATGGAGTACTCCGGAGGCATCGAGTTCTCTCCCGCGGGTGCGTCGGGGTCGGACATGGCCCGCAGCTGGAGCGCGTCGGCCCGGGTCCACCTCGCCGTGAAGTTCTCCTCCGGGTCGTAGGCGCGCTGGCTGTGGATCGACGGCGCCGGGTAGCCGGGCAGCCGCAGCACGGACACGTCCTCGTCGTCCACCTCCGGCGACGGTGACTCCGGCTCGGAGGACTCGGGTGCGGGCGACTCGGGTACGGGCGACTCCGTGGGGGTCGTCGGTTCGTCGGTCGTCGTCGGTGCGGCGGTGGCCGACGGGCTCGTGGCCGGCGACGGGGCCGGATCGTCCGCGAGCGCAGCGGGTGCGCCCAGGAGGCTGGTCGCGACGAGCACGGACGCGGTCATGACGGCTGTCGCCGTCCTGCCGGCCGCACGCCGCCGGGGTGTGCTGGTCGATGAATTCACGTCGGTTCGCTCCCTCGAGTGAACGTGCAACGACTCGAGCGACGACCCCGTCCTCCCCCACCGCGGTCAGGGTAGGCACCGCCTCCCCGGACCCGTCAAGGGCCGCATCACAGTTCGTCGTGACAACCGTCACCGTGCGGTTGACGGGGCTCGGGAGCGGGTGTACGCCTGACTCTCGGGCCACGGAACCGGCGCACGGACGCCCGTCTCCACAGGGTTCCCGGCGGTCGAGACCGCGCCGCCGCCAGCCACTTCAGCGCGGCATCCCGCGCGCCCTGAAGCGCCACGGAGAAGGGAGCGCGAACGACGGTCGCCGACCAGGTCGGCGACGCAGGCTCCAGGTGCACGACCGCTGCGCGGCCGTGCGCCACCTCGGGTAGACGACCGATGCATCCCCCATCGCGACCCGGCGCGCCCAGCGCGCCCGCGCCGGCCAGGCACGAGCCAGGTCGACGCACCCGACGAGGACCTGGAGCATCATGAAGCCTCCGATGACAGGACGACGTGCGCGAAGGGGCGCACGTGCGGCGATCGTAGGGATCGCCCTGACGGCACTGGCCGGCTCACTGACGAGCACGGCGCAGGCCTCTCCCGGCCAGAGCGTGACGACGCTGCGCGAGACGACCCCGGTCTCGCTCGCCAGCGAGCTCACCGGTCGCAACGTGACCATCAGGTCCGCCACCTTCACGGGCTCACCCGTCCAGGGCGGGCTGTTCGCGGACGCCGGCTTCGGCGCCTTCCCGACGACCGGGGTGGCGCTGACCTCCGGCTCGCTGATCGATGCCGACCCGGCGTCCGACGAGGACGTGGACTTCACGCGGTCCGCCGTGCTCGGTCCGAACTCGTCCCTCACGACGACCGGCGACCTCGGCGGCGCGGGCGACGAGACCCTGGCCGCACTCGCCGGTGCGACGACGTACGACGCGGCGACCCTGGCCATCGAGGTCGTCCCGAAGGGACGGACACTGCGTCTGACGTACCTGATGGGCTCGGAGGAGTACGCCACGTGGGCGCAGAGCGGGTACGGCGACGCCTTCGCGATCTGGGTCGACGGGACGCCGTGCTCGTTCGTCCCGGGTTCGGACACGCTCGTCGGGACGTCGACCGTGAACGCCTCGGTCAACAGTGCGTACTACGTGGCGAACTTCGCGCCGAACGACCCCGGTGCCGGCGGCCAGGACACGGAGATGAACGCGTTCACCGTCCCCTTGACCTGCACGGCGACCGTGACGCCGCGTGAGCCGACGACCGTCCGCGTCTCGGTGGCGGACACTCGTGACGGCCAGCTGGACAGCACCGTGCTGCTCCAGTCGGACTCGCTGAGGTCCACGCAGGTGCCCACCACGATCGGTGACCTCCTGTGCCGGCTGCTGCCGTGGCTCCCCTGGTGCCCCGACGGTTCGGGGTGGAACGGCCCGACCGCGGTGTGACCTGCGCCGCGGGCCCCTCCCGTGCGTGCGTGCACGGGAGGGGCCTTGACGGTGCCCACCGTTCAGGGGAAGGCTTTCTCTCACGCGCTTGATCAATCGATTTAGCACGCCGAACGAGTGTCTTGCCCCGCGCCGAGCCGCCGGGGGGAGGGGCACGCTCGTCGACGAGAGGCGAGTCAACGATGACTCACGGTCCCGCTTCCCCAGCCCTGCGCCGCTGCGGCCTGACGGTGCTCGCCACCGTCCTGGCGGCCACGGCCGCGGTCGCACCTTCCGACGTGGCCCCGGCCCAGGCGGCCGACGAACCAGACTCCTACCGCGCTCGCTACCACTTCACGGTGCCCGACCACTGGAAGAACGACCCCCAGCGCCCGGTCGTGATCGACGGCACCACGCACTACTACTACCTCTACAACGCCGACTACGACGATGCCGTGGGAACCGCCTGGCGGCTCGCGACGACCACGGACAACGTCGTCTTCCACGACCAGGGCGTCGCCGCCCCGAAGGCCACCAACGCCAACTACGACCTGTGGTCAGGATCAGCGGTGGTGGACACCGCCGGTACCGCCGGCTTCGGCGCGGGCGCGGTCGTCATGCTGGTCACGCAGATGGACCACCCCACCCCCGCACAGATCCTCGACGCCTCCGGGCCGCAGGCGCAGTTCCTCTGGTACTCCACCGACGGCGGACGGAACTTCCGGCCCGCCGGGGAGGATCCCGTCATCCCGAACGGCGGCCGGCGCGACTTCCGCGACCCCAAGGTGATCTGGGACGCCGAGCGGGAGCGCTGGGTCGCCCTGATCGCGGAGGGGCAGCGCATCGGGTTCTGGACGTCGCCGAACCTGCGGGACTGGGTCCGCGTCTCGGAGTACGTGAACACCGGGCTCGGCGTGCTCGAGTGCCCCGACCTGTTCCAGATCCGCGCCGACGACGGCACCCTGCACTGGGTCATGGGCCTGAGCGGCAACGGCTACCTGACGGGCGCACCCAGCACGTACGCCTACTGGACCGGCTCGTTCGACGGGACGACCTTCGTACCCGACGCCCCGGACCCGCAGTGGCTCGACCACGGGTTCGACTGGTACGGCGCGGTGACCTGGGCCGACCCGACGGCCCCGGCCCAGGACCGCCGGCTCGCGGTCGCGTGGATGAACAACTGGTCCTACCCCTACACGACACCGACCTGGGCGGCGGACGGCTTCAACGGCACCGACTCGATCACCCGCGAGATCCGGCTCACGCGCTCTGTCGCCGGGTACAGCCTGGTCTCGCAGCCGGTCTCCACCCTGGACGACCTCGCGACCTCGGTCGCCCATCTCGGCACGTTCCACGTCGACGGCCACCTTCCGCTCGACTACCGCGGCGACGCGTACCAGCTGGAGGCCGACATCAGCTGGGACGACGCGACGAACGTCGGGCTGCAGCTGCGCAGGTCGGCCGACGGGACGCGGCACGCCGACGTCGGCGTGCACGGCGACGTCAGCTACCTGAACCGCGGCGGCACCGGCAACCCCGACCCGTCCGGCCAGAAGTGGGAGAGCCACGCCCCGTTCGACCCCACCTCCGACCGGGTGCACCTGCGCATCCTCGTCGACCGGACGACCGTCGAGGTGTTCGTCGACGACGGACGGTACGTCCACTCGAGCCAGGTCTTCGCCGACCCTGACGACACCGGCCTCGCGCTGTACACCTCGGGCGGCGCCGCCACGTTCTCCGACGTCACCATCACGGAGCTCGCCGCGGGCGAGCAGCGCCCCGCACGCGTGCTGGCCGACTTCGAGGGCGGGTCCTGGGGTCCGGGATGGACCGCGGAGGGCAGCTTCGCCGGTGCGGGCCCGACCGCGTCGGCCCTGCCCGGCCAGGTCGGCGCCCACGTCCTGGACACGTTCGTGGGTGGAGGGGACGCCGCGACCGGCACGATCACGTCGCCACCGTTCACGGTCGACCGCCGGTACCTGAACGTGCTGGTGGGCGGGGGCGACCACCCGCTCGGCGCCGAGCCGGCCACGTCCGTCAACCTCCTGGTGGACGGGCACCCCGTCCGCACCGCCACCGGGGACGACACCGGACGGCTGCGGCCGGTCCGCTGGGACCTCACCGACCTCGCCGGCCGGCAGGCGCAGGTCCAGGTGCTCGACGACGCGACCGGCGCCTGGGGGCATCTGATGGTCGACCACGTCGTCCTCAGCGACTAGCCCGACCCCCGGTGCGCTGCCGCCCGACCCGGCGACGGCTGGTAGTGTCGTGCACCGCATCGACCCCCGGGTCGGTGAGTGGCCCGCGTAGCTCAGTGGATAGAGCGTCTGCCTCCGGAGCAGAAGGTCGAAGGTTCGAGTCCTTTCGCGGGCACCATCCCCAGGAGCCGTACCGCTGACGCCAGCGGTGCGGCTCTCGTCATGTGGTCGCGCCCGCGTTCTCCAGCACGGCGGTCGCGTGCTCGGTCCGCTGGAGGTAGTCGCACAGCGTGCGGCGGCTCTTCGTCAGGCACGCGATGCGCTCGTCGAGCCCGGTGAGCTCCTCGGCGAGCAGCTCCGCGACCTGCCGGGTGCACGACGGGGCGAGGTCCTCGACCCGGACGTCCTCGAGGTCGAGCAGCACGCGTGCGAGCCGCGTCGGCACTCCGGCGCGGACCAGCCCGACGACCTGCTCGACGCGCGCGACCTCCTGCTCGTCGTAGGTGCGGTACGTGTTCGTGGTGCGCGCCGGGGAGATGAGGCCCTGCTCCTCGTAGTACCGCAGGAGCCGGGTGGACACCCCGGTGCGGCGGGCGAGCTCACCGATCTTCACGACGATCCTCCGGTCCCCTTGACCTTCACAGTGATGTCAAAGTTTAGCGTCGCAGACATGGACCTCTCCGCAACCCGCACCCGCTTGCCGTGGCCGAGCCTGGCCGTCCTCGGCGGCGCGACCTTCGTCATGGTCACCGGCGAGATGCTCCCCACCGCCGTCCTGCCGCAGATGAGCGCCGACCTCGGCGTCACGCAGGCGCGCACCGGCCTGCTCGTGTCGCTCTGGGCACTGACCGTCGTCGTCGCGACGTTCCCGCTGGTCCGGCTCACCCGTCGCTGGGAGCACCGCCCGGTCGTCGCCGGGGCGCTCGGTGTCTTCGCGGTCGCGTCGGCCCTCACCGCCGTCGCACCCACCTACGAGGCGACCGTCGCGGCCCGGCTGCTCGGTGCCGCCGTGTGCGGGCTGCTGTGGGCGACCGTCAACGCGCAGGTCGCCGACATCGTGCCCTCGCACGGGCTCGCCACCGGCGTCGCCGTGGTGCTCGGCGGGGCGACCCTCGGCACGGTCGTCGGCGTCCCGCTCGCGAGCTTCGTCGCCCAGGGATGGGACTGGCGCGTGGCGTTCGGGGCGCTCGCGGTGCTGGGCGGCGTGGCGGCGGTGCTGGTGCGGGCGGTGGTGACGGACGCGGTCGCGCCACGGTCGGCCGACGAGCGCACGGCCACACCCGTCGGGCAGCTGCGACCGGTGCTCGTCGTCGCCGGGCTCGTCGGCCTCGTGCTCGTCGGGCACTTCGCGGCGTTCACCTTCGTCACGCGGCTCGTGGCGGACGCGGCCCCAGGGCTGCCCGGTGGTGTGAGCGGGGCGCTCCTGGTGTTCGGCGCGTCGTCGGCCGTCGGGCTCGTGCTCGTCGGCCGGGTGCGGGACCGGTGGACCGGCACGGCCCTCCTGGCGGCGACGATGCTCGTGGCGGCCTCCGTGCTCGCCCTGTCCGTCGTGGACGGCAGCGCGCTGACCGGTCTCGTCGTGCTGGTGGCGTGGGGCCTCACGTCGGGCGCGCTCCCGCCGCTCGCGCAGACCCTCATCATGCGGACCGCCGGCCCCGAGCACCGCGCCACGGCCGGCGGGGTCATCCCCGTGGTGTTCAACCTGGGGATCGCCGTGGGCGCGGCACTCGGCAGCGTGATCGTCGAGCGGTCCGGCCCGGCCGCGCTCCCGGTGCCCGCCGCGGTCGTCGTGGCCGTGGCGGCCGTCGGGCTCGTCCTCGCGACCCGACCGCGCGCCGCCGCGCCGGCGACCGTCCAGGGCTCGGGCTCGCTCGTCGAGCCCGCCGTCTCGGCGCCGTGCCCGTCCTGAGGACCCCGTCGACCAGGCGGTGAGCGGGGCTGCGCCGTCTACTGCCGCGCCATGGCGATGCGCAGCCGTTCCTCGGGGTCGATGACGTGGTCGTGGTCGTCGGTGCCGACATCGAGCTGGACCCAGTGGATCTTGCCGGTGAAGCGGCTGGTCCGGGCGGTGTAGCCCGAGCTCACGGACGTGCCGGACTCGTACCCGACGTCCGTCGTCTCGTCGGCGGAGAACACCATCGGCTGCGTCGCCTCGACCCGGCCCGACCCCACCGGCGTGCCGTCGTGGAAGAGGGTCACGAGCCCACCCTTGGCCAGTCCGCCGCCGTCGTACGCGAACTCCATGCGCAGCTGGTGCGTGCCGGCGGGCACCGGTTCGTCGGCGCTGACGGTGAACTCGTGGATCCCCAGGACGTTGTAGGTGTACGTCAGCCGACCCCGGTCGACCCACACGCTCCAGCCGCCGAACCGCCCGCCCTGCGCGATGAGGACGCCGTGCACGCCGGGCTCGGGGACGTCGACCTCGGCCGTGATCGAGTAGGAGCGGTTCTTCATGCTCACGACGCTGTTCTCCGACAGCCGCCCCATGCCGGCGAAGAAGAGCTGCGACGTGCCGTGCAGGAGCGTGGGCCGCCCGGCCATCGAGGGTTCGATGCGCTCGGCCGTGCGGTCGTCGAGGGGCAGCACGCCGTACTTCGTCGCCTCGATCAGCCAGAGGCGCTGGAGCTTCGCGAGCAGCTCCGGTCGCTCGGCGGCCAGGTCGTGCGCCTGGCTGAAGTCGACGGAGCCGTCGTAGAGCTCCCACACGTCGTCGTCGAACGCCGGGATCGTGCCCCCGACCATGACCCAGGGCGTGCGGTGCTTGGTGACCGCGCTCCACCCGCGGTGGTAGATCCCCCGGTTGCCGAACATCTCGAAGTACTGCAGGTCGTGGCGCTCCGGGCTGTCCGGCTGGTCGAACGTGTAGAGCATGCTCGTGCCCTCCATGGGCGACTGCTGCACCCCGTTCACCATCGTCGGCTCGGGCAGCCCGGCGGCCTCCAGGATGGTCGGCGCCACGTCGATGACGTGCGTGAACTGGGAGCGCAGCCCGCCCCTCTCCGCGATCCCGTTGGGCCAGTGCACGATCGTCCCGTTGCGGGTGCCGCCCCAGTGCGACGCGACCTGCTTCGTCCACTGCAGGGGCGAGCACATCGCCCACGCCCACCCGACCGCGTAGTGGTTGTACGAGGACGGAGAGCCGAGCTCGTCGAGCTTGCTGATCAGGAACTCGGGCGTCTCCAGGGCGGCCATGCCGTTGAAGTTCGCCATCTCGTTGAACGCGCCGTTGAGCGTGCCCTCGGCCGACGCGCCGTTGTCGCCGATGATGTAGTAGACGAGCGTGTCGTCGAGGATCCCGAGGTCGTCCAGGGTGTCGACGATCCGGCCGACGTGGTGGTCGACGTGCTCGAGGAACCCGGCGTAGACCTCCATCTGGCGGGCCAGCACGGGCTTGAGCTCGTCGGGCATGTCGTCCCAGGACGGGATCTCCGCGTGGCGCGGCGTGAGGTCGGCGTCCTGCGGGACCACCCCGAGCTCCTTCTGCCGGGCGAACGTGCGTTCCCGCTGCACGTCCCACCCGTCGTCGAAGGCACCCGCGTACTTGTCCGCCCACTCCTTGGGCACGTGGTGCGGGGCGTGCGTGGCACCCGGAGCGAGGTAGACGAAGAACGGCTTGTCCGGCATGAGGGCCTTCTGCTGCCGGATCCAGCCCACTGCCCGGTCCGCCAGGTCCTCCGTGAGGTGGTAGCCCTCCTCGGCCGTCGCGGGCGGCTCGACCGGCGTCGTGCCGTCGTACAGCGCCGGGTCCCACTGGTTGTTCTCGCCGCCGATGAAGCCGTAGAAGGTCTCGAACCCCCCGCCGCCCGACGGCCAGGCGTCGAAGGGGCCCATCGGCGACGACTGCCAGACGGGCACCTCGTGGCACTTGCCGAACTGCGCGGTCGAGTACCCGTTGAGCTTGAGGGTCAGGGCGAGCGGCGCCTTCGTGTTCGGGCGCAGGGAGCTGTTGCCCGGTGCCGACGTCGCCGTCTCGGTGATGCTGCCCATGCCCACCGAGTGGTGGTTGCGGCCCGTCAGCAACGCCTGCCGCGTCGGCGCGCAGAGCGCCGTCGTGTGGAAGCGGTTGAAGCGCAGCCCGCCGCTCGCCAGCCGTTCCGCGGTCGGCGTGCTGCACGGGCCGCCGAACACGCTCGACGCCCCGAAGCCGACGTCGTCGAGCAGGACGACGAGGACGTTCGGCGCGCCCGGCGGCGGGAGGAGCGGCTCGATCGGCGGGAACGCCGTGTCCGGGTCCTTCGCGTCGTACGTCGTCAGCGTCGGCGCCGGCCGGTCCGGGATCGGCAGCATCGTGCGGGCGTGACTGTCGGGGCGCATCGGGTCCTCCGTCCGGAACCGGGCATCTCGCCCGCCTTCCTCGACACTAGGGGCGACCGCCTCGGCACCACTAGGAGGCGGCGCACCGGAACCCGACGTTGCCGGCGGAGGAGTCCGGGGCGTTCGAGCTGCGCGAGTCGACCCGGTACCGGAAGCAGTACGACTCGTGGCACAGGTACGACCCGCCGCGCATCACGCGCGCCGAGCCCGTGGCCGGTCCGGTCGGGTCGGCAGCGGCCGACGTCCGGTACCCGTCCGGCGCGAACCAGTCCTGGCACCACTCCCAGACGTTGCCCGTCATGGTGTGCAGACCGAGGTCGTTGGGCGCGAAGGCCGCCGCCGGCGCCGTGCCCAGGTAGCCGTCCTCCAGGGTGTTCCGCGTCGGGAAGTCCCCCTGCCAGACGTTCATCCGGTGCTCGCCCCCGGGCTCCCGCTCGTGCCCCCACGGGTAGTGCGCACCTTCCCGACCGCCCCGCGCCGCGCGCTCCCACTCGGCCTCGGTCGGCAGCCGGAGCCCGGCCCACGACGCGAACGCCGACGCGTCCGACCAGCTCACGTGGACGACGGGGTGGTCGGCACGGTCGGTGACGTCGGAGTGCGGGCCCTCGGGGTGACGCCAGTCCGCACCCTCGACCTGACGCCACCACGGCGTGCCGACGACGGCGCGCGTCGGCGGGAAGTCGTCGGGCAGCAGGCCGGCGAACACGAAGGACCAGCCGTACGCCTCGGCCTCGGTGCGGTACCCGGTCGCCCCGACGAAGCCCGCGAACTGCGCGTTGGTCACCGTCGTCCGCATCATCCGGAACGGTCGGAGCGTCACGACGTGCGCCGGACCCTCCCCGTCGGACGGGTAGCCGTCAGGCCCGTCGTGCCCCATGACGAACTCGCCGCCCGGGACGTCGACCAGGTCGGCGACCACGGAGGCGCGCAGGGACGCCGCGACGTCGGGCGCGAGCGTCGGAGCCCCCAGCACCAGGGGTGCACCGGCGTGGTCGTGGCCGGCTCCGGGAGCGCAGCACGCAGGATCGGTGGTCACGACGACATCCTCCTCACACCTCGAAGACGTACCCCATGCCCGGCTGCGTGATGAGGTGGCGCGGGTGGGCCGGGTCCTCCTCCAGCTTGCGGCGCAGCTGCGCGGAGTAGACGCGCAGGTAGTGGGTCTCGTCGGAGTACCCCGGCCCCCAGACCTCCTGGAGCAGCTGGACGCGGCCCACGAGCCGGCCGCGGTTGCGGACCAGGACCTCCAGCATCGACCACTCCGTGGGGCTCAGCCGGACCTCGACCCCGTCCCGCAGGACGCGTCGGCGCGCGAGGTCGACGGTCAGGGCGCCCGCGGTCACCACCGCGTCGTCGGAGTCTGCGGGGACGGACGCGCGCCGGACCGCCGCGCGCAGCCGGGCGAGGAGCTCGTTCATCGCGAACGGCTTGGTCACGTAGTCGTCGGCCCCCGCGTCGAGGGCGTCGACCTTGTCCTCGCCGTGCTGCCGGGCGGACAGGACCACGATCGGCACGCGGCTCCACCCGCGGATCGCGGTGATGACGTCGAGCCCGCTCATGTCCGGCAGACCGAGGTCGAGCAGCACGACGTCGGGGGTGTGCGCGGCCGCCGACGAGATCGCGGAGGCCCCGTCGGCTGCGGTCGTGACGTCCCAGCCCGTGGCGCGCAGCGTGATCGACAGCGCGTGCGCGAGGCCGGGCTCGTCGTCGACCACGAGGATCCTGTTGCCGGTCATCAGGCAGCCGGCTCGGCGAGCGGGACGGTCACCAGCATGGTCAGGCCGCCGCCGGGGGTGTCCTCGACGCTGAGCTCGGCGCCGACCGCGGTCGCGAGCCCGTCCGCGACCGCCAGCCCGAGCCCGAGGCCGGTGCCGCTGGTGTCCCCGAGCCGCTGGAACGCGGCGAACAGGTGCTCCTTGGCGGCGTCGGGGACGCCCGGCCCGTCGTCGACCACCCGCAGCACGATGTCGTCGCCCACGACGGCGGACCCCACGACCACCGCGCTGCCGGCCTTGGCGTGCCGCACCGCGTTGGACACCAGGTTGGCGACGACGCGCTCCAGGAGCCCCGGGTCGGTGTGCACGAGCGGCAGGTCGTCCGGGACGTCGAGCACCACGGCGCCCGGCGCGTAGCCCTCGACCGCGAACGGCACGATCTCGTCGAGGCTCGTCGCGCGCAGCACGGGTCGGACGCTACCGGTCTGCAGCCGGGACAGGTCGAGCAGGTTGTCGATGAGCCGCTCCAGCCGCGCCGTGGACTCCTCGAGCGTGCCGACGAGGGCCGCGCGGTCGGCGTCGTCGAGGTCGAGCTCGGTGGACGTGAGCCCGTCGACCGACGCGCGGATGGTCGCCAGCGGCGTGCGCAGGTCGTGCGAGACGGCGGCCAGCAGGGCGGTGCGGGTGGCGTCGGCCTGGCCGAGGACCCGCGCCTGCTCGGCCTGCTCGCGCAGTCGCTCCTGCTCCAGCACGATCCCGACCTGGGACGCGAACGCCTCCAGGACGCGCCGGTCGCTAGCGGGCAGCACCCGACCGGTCAGCGCGAGCACCCGGTCGTCGTCGACGACGAGCACCGCCTGGGCGGCCGCGGGGTCGCGGGCCGGGTCGACGCCGTCCGCCGCCAGGACGTCCCAGCCGCGCTCGGTCCGGGTCAGCAGCGAGACGGCCTCGAGCGTGAACGTCTCCCGCAGCCGGGCGACCAGCGCACCCGCGGTGTCCTCCCCCGACAGGACCGAGCGGGAGATGGCGGCCAGGGCCGACGCCTCGGCGCGCGCGCGGAACGCCTCGGTCGTGCGCCGCGCGGCCAGGTCCACCACCGAGGCGACACCGGCCGCCACCAGCACGAACACGCCCAGCGCGAGGGCGTTCTCGGGCTCGGCGACGGTCAGCCGCCCGGTGGGCAGCGTGAAGAACCAGTTGAGCAGCAAGAATCCGACGACGGCGCTGACGATCGCGGGCCACAGGCCGCCGATGAGGGCGACCAGCACGGTCAGCGCCAGGAAGAGCATCAGCTCGGTCGGCAGCCCGACCACGTCGCGCAGCGCGGAGAGCAGCACCGTGAGCAGCACCGGCCCGAGCAGGGCGGCCGACCATCCCGCGAGCACGCGCGACCGGGACAGGGGCGAGCGGCGGGGGTGCCGTCGACCGGCCCGGGCCTTCTCGTGGGAGACCAGGTGCACGTCGATGAGGCCGGCGAGGCGGGCGATCTCGGTGCCGTTGCTCTCCCGGACGGCCTCCCGCCAGCGGCTGCGGCGCGACACTCCGACGACGATCATCGTGGCGTTCACGCCGCGCGCGAAGTCCACGACCGCGGTCGGGACGTCCTCGCCGACGACCGTGTGGAAGGTCCCGCCGAGCGACTCGACCAGCGCCCGCTGCTCGGCGATGCGGGCGGGTGGGGCGCTCGGCAGCCCGTCGGTCGCCAGCACGTGCACGGCCTGGAGCTCCGAGCCGGCCGCGCGCTGGGCGATCCGCGCCCCGCGCCGCAGCAGTGTGTCCCCCTCCGGACCACCCGTGACGGCGACCACGACGCGCTCGCGGGCCGGCCACGGCGACTCGATCCGGTGGTCGCGCCGGTAGGTGGTCAGCGCGTCGTCCACCCGGTCCGCCAACCAGAGCAGCGCCAGCTCGCGCAGCGCGGTGAGGTTGCCGACGCGGAAGTACCGCGTCAGGGACGCGTCGACCTGGTCGGCCCGGTACACGTTGCCGTGCGCGAGCCGGCGGCGCAGCGCCTCCGGGGCGAGGTCGACGAGCTGGATCTGGTCCGCGTCGCGCACCACGTGGTCCGGCACGGTCTCGCGCTGCCGGACGCCCGTGATGGCCTCGACGTCGTCGTTGAGCGACTCCAGGTGCTGCACGTTCACGGTGGTCACCACGTCGATGCCCGCGGCGAGCAGGTCGTGCACGTCCTGCCACCGCTTCGGGTGGGTGCTGCCCGGCACGTTGGTGTGCGCGAGCTCGTCGACCATGACGACCTGCGGGGCCCGCGCCAGGACCGCGTCGACGTCCAGCTCGGTGAGCTCGGTCCCGCGGTGCTCCACCGTGCGCCGCGGCAGGACCTCGAGCCCTTCGAGCAGCGCCGCCGTCGCGAGCCGGCCATGGTCCTCGACCAGCCCTACCACCACGTCGGTCCCGCGCGACAGGCGGCGGTGGGCCTCGTCGAGCATCGCGTACGTCTTCCCGACGCCCGGGGCCGCGCCGAGGTACACGGTCAGCCGGCCGCGCCTCGGGAGATCGCCGCCTGGGGTCATGAGCCCATTGTGTGCAGCGCCAGGTTCAGGCGGAGCACGTTCACCCGGGGCTCGCCGAGGACGCCGAGGTCACGGCCGACCGTCGCGTCGTCGACGAGCGCGCGGACCTCGTCCGCGGACAGCCCCCGCTCCCGCGCGACCCGGGCGACCTGGAGCCGCGCGTACGCCGGGGAGATGTCGGGGTCGAGGCCCGATGCCGACGCCGTCAGGGCGTCGACGGGCACGTCGGCGGGGTCGACGGCCTCCTCCTCGGCCACGGCGGCGCGGCGCTCCTCGACGGCCACGAGCAGGTCCTCGTTCTGCGGGCCGAGGTTCGACCCCGCGGACGCGAGCGTGTCGTACCCGTCGCCGGCCGCCGACGGGCGGGGGTGGAACCACTGCGGGCCGTCGAACGCCTGCCCGACCAGCAGCGACCCCACGGCGTCGTCGCGCGACGTCACGCGCTCCCCCGTCGCCGAGACGAGCGACCCGTCCGCCTGCCACGGGAACGCCACCTGCGCGACGCCGGTGACCGCGAGGGGGTAGGCGAAGCCGAGCACGAGGGTGAGGACGAGCAGCACGCGCAGCCCGGCCCAGGTCTGGCGCGCGAGCGCGACGGTGTCGGATCCGGTGGTCATCAGGACATCCCCAGGGCGGTGACGAGCAGGTCGATGAGCTTGATCCCGAGGAACGGGGCGATGATGCCGCCGAGCCCGTAGACCAGCAGGTTGCGGCGCAGCAGCGCGCTCGCCGAGGCCGGGGTGTAGCGCACCCCGCGCAGGGCCAGCGGCAGCAGGGCCACGATGACGAGCGCGTTGAAGACGACGGCCGAGAGGATCGCCGACTGCGGGCTGGTCAGGTGCATCACGTTGAGCACGCCGAGCTGCGGGAACGCGACGACGAACATCGCGGGCAGGATCGCGAAGTACTTGGCGACGTCGTTGGCCACCGAGAAGGTGGTCAGCGCGCCGCGCGTGATGAGCAGCTGCTTGCCGATCTCGACGATCTCGAGCAGCTTGGTCGGGTTCGAGTCGAGGTCGACCATGTTGCCCGCCTCCTTGGCGGCGCTCGTGCCCGTGTTCATCGCGACGCCGACGTCGGCCTGGGCGAGCGCCGGGGCGTCGTTCGTCCCGTCGCCCGCCATCGCGACCAGCCGCCCGCCCTCCTGCTCGCGGCGGATGAGCGCGAGCTTGTCCTCCGGCGTCGCCTCGGCGAGCACGTCGTCCACGCCCGCCTCGTCGCCGATGGCCTTCGCGGTCAGCGGGTTGTCGCCCGTGACCATGACCGTCCGGATGCCCATGGCCCGCAGCGCGTCGAACCGCTCCCGCATGCCGTCCTTCACGACGTCCTTGAGGTGGATGACCCCGAGGACCCGCGCCGGACCGTCGGCGTGCTGCTCCGCGACGACGAGCGGTGTGCCGCCCGACGCGGAGATCGCGTCGACCGTCGCCGCGACGTCGTCCGACGCGTGCCCGCCCGTCGAGCGGACCCACTCGGTGACCGCGGCGGCGGCGCCCTTGCGGACCCGCCGACCCGGCAGGTCGACCCCGCTCATCCGGGTCCGCGCGGCGAACGGCACCAGCTCCGCGCCGGCCAGGTCGTGCCGCTCGCGCAGCCCGAACCGCTCCTTGACCAGCACGAGGACGGATCGGCCCTCCGGAGTCTCGTCGGCCATCGACGACAGCTGGGCGGCGTCCGCGAGCGCCTCCGGGGCGATGCCCGCCGCGGGCAGGAGGTCGGCCGCCTGCCGGTTGCCGAGCGTGATGGTGCCCGTCTTGTCGAGCAGCAGCACGTCGACGTCGCCGGCGGCCTCGACCGCGCGGCCGGACATCGCGAGCACGTTGCGCCGGACCAGGCGGTCCATGCCCGCGATGCCGATCGCGGACAGCAGGGCGCCGATGGTGGTCGGGATGAGGCAGACCAGCAGCGCGACCAGCACGACGAGCGTCTGCGGCGCACCCGAGTAGACCGCGAACGGCTGCAGCGTGACGACCGCCAGCAGGAACACGATCGTCAGCGTCGTGAGCAGGACGTTGAGCGCGACCTCGTTGGGGGTCTTCTGCCGCTCCGAGCCCTCGACCAGCGCGATCATCCGGTCGACGAACGTGTGGCCGGCGGGTGCGGTGATCCGCACGACGATCCGGTCGGACAGGACCACCGTCCCCCCGGTGACCGCCGACCGGTCGCCGCCGGACTCGCGGATCACCGGGGCCGACTCACCGGTGATCGCGGACTCGTCGACGCTCGCGACACCCTCGATCACGTCCCCGTCGCCGGGGATGGTCTCCCCCGCGACGACGACCACGACGTCCCCGACCCGCAGCGACGACGACGGCACCTCGGTCGTGTCCGCGCCGACGACCTTGCGTTCGGTCGTCTCCCGCTGCGTGGCCCGCAGGCTGGCGGCCTGTGCCTTGCCGCGCCCCTCCGCGACGGACTCCGCGAGCGTCGCGAACACGACGGTGAGCCACAGCCAGACGGTGATCGACCAGGCGAACGCGCTCGGCTCGAGGATCGCCAGGACCGTGGTGAACGCGGCGCCGACCTCGACGACGAACATGACCGGCGAGTCCCGCAGGCGACGCGGGTCCAGCCCGCGCAGCGCACCGGGCAGTGCGGCGGAGAGCTGCCGCGGCGAGATCGCCGGTGGGGCCGCGGTGGGCGGCTTCGGCAGGACGGTGGTGCTCATGACAGGGACTCCACGACAGGACCGAGGGACAGGACGGGGACGAACGTGAGGCCGACGACCACGAGGGTCACGGTCACCAGGAGGCCCACGAACAGGGGCGTGTGGGTGGGCAGCGTGCCGGCGCCCTCGGGCACCTTCCGCTGGCTCGCCAGCAGGCCGGCCAGGGCCAGCACCAGCGCGATGGGCACGAACCGGCCGACGAGCATCGCGAGGCCGAGGAGGGTGTTGTAGAACGGCGTGCCCGCGGTGAGCCCGGCGAACGCGGAGCCGTTGTTGTTCCCGGCGGACGCGAAGGCGTACAGGATCTCGGACAGCCCGTGCGGGCCGCCCTGCAGCTGACCTGCCAGGCCCGCCGGCACCGAGACGGCGATCGCGGAGCCGACGAGCACGACCGCGGGCATCGTCAGCACGGACAGCGCGACGAGCGTGATCTCCTGCCGGCCGATCTTCTTGCCCAGGTACTCCGGCGTCCGGCCGACCATCAGTCCGGCCAGGAACACCGCGACGACGATCAGCACGACCATCCCGTAGAGCCCGCTGCCGACACCGCCGGGCGACACCTCACCGAGCAGCATCCCCACGAGCGCGACCCCTCCGCCCGGCGCGGTCAGCGAGTCGTGCATCGAGTTCACGGCACCGGTCGACGTCATCGTCGTCGACGCGGCGAACAGGGCGGACGCGGCCTCGCCGAAGCGGACCTCCTTGCCCTCCATCGCTCCCCCGGCCGTTCCGGGGACCAGCCCCGGTCCGGCCAGCTCCGCCCACGTGAGCAGGCCGACCGCGGCGACCCACAGGGTCGACATCGCGGCGAGGATCGCCCAGCCCTGCCGACGGTCCCCCACCATCCGACCGAACGTGCGCGGCAGGCTGAACGGGAGGAGCAGCAGCAGCACGACCTCGAGGGCGTTGGTCCACGGGGTGGGGTTCTCGAACGGGTGCGCGGAGTTGGCGTTGAAGAACCCACCCCCGTTGGTGCCGAGCTCCTTGATGGCCTCCTGCGAGGCGACCGGCCCGCCGAGCGCGGACTGCGTGCCGCCGGCCAGCGTCGTGATCTCGGTGTGGGCGCCCAGGTTCTGGATGACGCCACCGGCGACCAGCGCGAGGGCCGCGACGAACGCCAGCGGCAGCAGCACCCGCACCGTCACCCGGACGAGGTCCGCCCAGAAGTTGCCGACGCGCGAGTCCGTCCCGTGCCGTGCGAACCCGCGCGCCAGCGCCGCGAGGACGGCGATCCCGACCGCGGCGGACACGAAGTTCTGCACCGCGAGCCCGGCCATCTGGAACAGGTGGCCCGCGGCAGCCTCGCCCGAGTACCACTGCCAGTTGGTGTTGGTGACGAACGAGACCGCGGTGTTCCACGCCCCGGCGGGGTCGAGCGGGGCCATGCCCAGGTCGAGCGGCAGCCGGTCCTGCAGTCGCCCGAGGCCGAACAGGACCAGGACGGAGGCCAGCGAGAAGCCGAGCACCGACAGCAGGTAGGTGCTCCACCGCTGCTCGGCGTCGGGGTCGACGCGCATGACCCGGTACCCGAGCCGCTCGACCGCGAGGTGCCTCGGCGACGTCAGGGTCCGGAACAGGTAGTCACCGAGGGGCCGGTGCGCGACCGCCAGGACCAGGACGACGATCGCGATCTGCCCGACCGCGGTCCACGTGGTGCTCATCGGACCCTGTCCGAGCGCAGCAGCTGGACCACCAGGTACACCAGCAGCGCACCGGCGAGGACCAGGCCGACGACGTCCGCGGCGCTCATGCGCGGTCCGTCCGACGGGCGACGAGCGCGACGGTGGCGAAGAACGCCACGGTCAGCGCGAGGAAGGCCAGGTCGGCCATGGGTCTCACAGCGCTTTCGACGACGGTCGGCAGCACCGTCAGGGGGCCGCCGACGGCCCTCTCACCGGGGCCGCAACCGCAGGTCTACGCCCAGGGACGGGCCCCGACGGCCCCCGTTGACGGAATCTTGACGCCACCGCCCCAGGTCTTGACGCACCGTTGTCGGGCCACGCCCAGCTGCTCGTCGGACGGGGCCGGGCGGCCCGCCGACGCGGTCCGGCTCAGTCGTGACCGGCGACCGGCTTGCGGGCGCGGACGACTGCGCCGTGCATCCCGTCGGCGACCTGGTGGGTGAAGGTGACGTCTGCGTCGACGAAGCCGGCGTCGGCCAGGCCCGTGAGGTACTCGGAGCGGGACAGGGCGCCGGCGATGCAGCCCACGTAGGAACCACGCTCGGCGCGCTCCTCGGGCGTCAGGTGGTCCTCGGCGACGACGTCGGAGATGCCGACCCGGCCACCGTCGGCGAGCACGCGGTAGACCTCGCCGAGGACCGCGGGCTTGTCCGGCGAGAGGTTCACGACGCAGTTCGAGATGACGACGTCGACCGAGCCGTCCGCGAACGGCAGGTCCTCGATGGTGCCCTTGCGGAACTCGACGTTGGTCGCTCCGGCCCTCGTCGCGTTCGCCCGGGCGAGGTCGAGCATCTCGTCGGTCATGTCCACGCCGTACGCGAAGCCGGTGGGACCGACGCGGCGGGCCGACAGGAGGACGTCGATGCCGCCGCCGGAGCCGAGGTCGAGCACCCGCTCCCCGGGCGTCAGGTCCGCGACGGTCAGGGGGTTGCCGCAGCCGAGCGACGCGGCGAGCGCCTCGACTGGGAGACCGGCGACCTCGGTCGCGTCGTAGAGCGCCTGGCCGAAGCTCTCGTCGGTGGGGGCGCACGACCCGCCGCAGCACCCGTCGTTCGCGGGCTGCACCGCGGCGAGGGCGTAGCGCTGGCGGACCTGCTTGCGGACGTCGTCCATGGGAGTCTCCTTAGATATCGACCTTTGTCGATGCGACTCTGCACCGCGCGGGGGCGCGCGTCAATATCGACAGCCGTCAATCTCCGTTCCATACTTGCCCCATGCCCCTGGACCTGCTGCCCGTCTCGACCGCTCCCGCGGCCTGCTGCACGCCCGCCACGAGCCCGGCGATCACCGAGCAGGACGCCGTCCAGCTCGCCCGCACGCTCAAGGCGCTCGCGGACCCGGCGCGGTTGCGGCTGCTGTCCCTCATCGCGGCGCACGACGGCGCGGAGGCCTGCGTCTGCGACCTCATCGAGCCCGTCGGCCTGAGCCAGCCGACCGTGTCGCACCATCTCAAGGTGCTCACCGACGCCGGCCTCATCACGCGGGACAAGCGCGGTGTGTGGGCCTACTTCGCGCTGGTGCCCGGTGCGCTCGAGTCGGTGACGACGCACCTGGGCGCTCACCTGACGGGGAGCGCCGCATGACCTTCCACGTCGGACCGCTGACCGCGGAGCACTGGCCCGAGGTCGAGCGCATCTACGCCGAGGGCATCGCGACCGGGCACGCGACCTTCGAGTCGGCCCCGCCGACGTGGGACGCCTTCGACGCCGGGAAGGTGCGCGAGCACCGGTTCGTCGCCCTCGACGACGACGGCCGGGTGCTCGGCTGGGCCGCCGCGTCCGCGGTCTCCGACCGGTGCGTGTACGCGGGGGTGATCGAGCACTCCGTGTACGTCGACCCGGCGGCGCGCGGACGCGGCGTCGGCCGGGCGCTGCTCGACGCGCTGCTCGGCTCCGCGGCGGCCGGCGGCGTCTGGACCGTGCAGTCGGGCATCTTCCCCGAGAACTCCGCGAGCATCGCCCTGCACACCGCCGCCGGGTTCCGCGTCGTCGGCACCCGGGAGCGGCTCGGTCGCATGACGTACGGTCCGCTCGCGGGGCAGTGGCGAGACGTCGTCCTCATGGAACGACGCCTCGACACCGCCTCCTGAGCGTCAGGCCTCGTCGAGCCGCGTCCGCAGCTCGTCGTCGAGCACCAGGTCGAGCGCGCCCAGCGACTCGTCCAGCTGCGCGACCGTGTGCGCCCCGACGATCGGGATGACCGGCGTCGGCCCGCCGAGCAGCCACGCGAGCGCGACCTGGTTCGCGGTGGCACCGATCTCGCGCCCGACCTCGTGCAGCACCTCGACCCGGCGCCGGCTGCTGGGGTGGTCCGCACCGCCGAACAGCGGCTTGTCCGCCCGCGTGAACGCGCCCTGGTGCAGGGGCGAGTACACCGTCACGGCGAGCGGCGGGCGGCCGTCGACGCCGGTGGACGCGGCGTAGTCGAGCAGGTCGCCGGACACCCAGTTGGACCGGAACGGCGTCGGGCTCGGGTAGACGTAGCTGCCCTGCTGCTGGACCAGGCCGTACGGCTCGACGCCCAGGCGGGCCGCGGTCTCGCGTGCCTCCACGACACGCCACGTCGTGACGTTGGAGATGCCCGGCACACCGATCACCCCGTCGGCGACGAGCTTGCCGAACGCGCCGACGGTCTCCTCCAGGGCGGTGTCGCGGTCGTCCACGTGCCCGTAGAGGACGTCGAGCCGGTCGACGCCCAGGTGGCGCAGGCTCGTGGCGGCCTCGCGGTAGACGGTCTCCGCGCCCAGGCCCTGGAAGTTCGTGGGCGGGGTGTTCGACAGCGGCAGGTTCGGGTCCTTCTTGCCGGCGCCGCACTTCGTCGCGATGCGGACGCGATCGCGCAGCCCGCGCGACGCGAGCCAGGCGCCGATCACGTCCTCGCTCTCGTGCCCGTGGCCGCCCGCGTCCCACGCGTTGTAGTTGTTCGCGGTGTCGAGGAACGTGCCGCCCGCGTCGACGAAGCGGTCGAGGATCTCGAAGGCCGCCTCACGCGACGTGTGCGTCCCGAAGCGCATCGTGCCCAGGCACAAGACGCTCACGTCGGTGGAGGTGGGGCCGGAGCCGATGGTGCGCTGCTGCATGGTCGTTCTCCTTCGTTCGGTGACGAGGACGACGCTAGGCGCGCAGCGGACCGGGAGTACGGTCCATTCCTGTGACAGATGACCAGACCAATCACTGGGTCGGCGACGCGCTCGTCACGCTCGAGAGCGGCCAGCCGGTGCACGTCGCGCTCGAACGCGCCCTGCGTGCCGCCGTCCGCGAGGGCCGCCTCCGCCCCGGCGACCCCGTGCCACCGAGCAGGGCGCTCGCGCGGGACCTCGGCGTCTCCCGCTGGGTGGTCACGCAGGCGTACGGGGCGCTCGTGGCCGAAGGTGCGCTGGACGCCCGCACGGGTGCGGGTACGCGCATCGCCTCGACGTCGTGGCCCGCCGTCGCCGCGCCCCGGGCCGTCGACCACCCGGTCCAGCCACGGCCCGCGTTCGACCTCGGGCCGGGCGTGCCGGACCTGCGCCACCTGCCGCGGACGACGTGGGTGGCGGCGGTCCGCGCCGCCGTCGAGTCCGCGACGCCCGGTGACCTCGTCGCGCCGGACCCCCGCGGCGTGCCCGCGCTGCGCCACGCGCTCGCCGACCGGTTGGCCGTGACGCGCGCCGTCCTCGTCGACGCCGACGCGGTCGTCGTGACCCACGGAGCCGCAGACGGCATGACGCGGCTGGCGCGGTCTCTGCACGCAACGGGGCACACCAGCGTGCTCGTCGAGGACCCGAGCTGGCCCCGGCTGCGCGACGTCGCCGCGTCCGCGGGCTTGCAGCCCGTGCCGGTGCCGGTCGACGCGGACGGCGTGGACGTCGACGTGCTGGTCGCAGCGGCCGCGCGGACCGGTGCGCGCGCCGCGCTGGTCACGCCCTCGCACCAGTTCCCCGTCGGCGCGGCGCTCGCACCCGCGCGACGCGAGGCGCTCGTGCGGTGGGCCCGCGCCGTCGACGGGGTGGTCGTCGAGGACGACTACGACGCCGAGTTCCGCTACGACCGCCGCCCGGTGGCGGCCCTGCGCGCGCTCGCCCCCGACCGCGTCGCGCTGCTGGGCTCGCTGAGCAAGACACTCGCGCCGGGGTTCGGCGTGGGCTGGCTCGTCCCGCCCGACGACGTGCCCGCCGCGCGCACCGGCCTCGACGTGCACACCAGCGCCCCGCCGTCGCTGCACCAGCTCGCCTGCGCCGCGCTGCTCGCCGGCGGCGGCTACGACCGGCACCTGCGGTCGGCGCGCACCCGCTACCGGCGCCGCCGGACGGCCCTGCTCGCTGCGCTCGACCGGCACCTGCCCGGCCTGCCGGTGACGGGACTCGCGGCGGGCCTGCACGTGGTGCTCGGGCTACCGCCGGGCGTCGACGAGCACCACGTGGCCCGGCTGGCCGCTCGTCGTGACGTCCGCGTCATGCCGTCGGGCCGGTACCGCCTCACGACCACGGCGTCGGCCCCCGCGCTCGTCGTCGGGTACGGGAACCTGGTCGACGCCCGGCTGGAGGAAGCGGTGGGGCGCCTGGCGGTCGCGGTCACCGAGGCGACCTAGGGCAGGCTCACCGGGACTCACGCCACCGAGCAACTAGGGCATCGTCGGGCCGGCCCCAGTCGTCGTCGATCCACAGACTGTCGACGAACTCGTCCGCGGACGCTAGCGGCACCCCGTGGCGCGCGGTGAACCTGCCCACCGTCTCCAGCTCGCCCAGCGACCAGTCGCTCTCGATACCGCCGAACAGTCCTCCGTACGTGATCGCGACGAGAGCATGCACGGCATCCCGAATGGAGTCCTGGCCGATGCCGCGCCCCGCGACGGCGTCGCGCACGGTGCGCGGCAGCTGCTCGCCTTCGCCCATGGCGGCGAGAGGATGCGACTCGTACCAGGCTCTGAACGTCTCCGGGCCGACGGTCATCCACTCCCAGAGGTGGTCCTCGAGCGATGCGAGGTCGACGGCGTCCAGCCCGACCTCCTCACGCCAACGACGGAACGTCACCAGTGCGGTCGCCTGCCGAGCACGAACGGACAGGTCCGAGTGCACGCCAGGTGCCCGCCACGACAGCAGGTCTCGCGTGACGGCGTACCTCGACCCGACCTCGCCGCCCCCCCAAGGGGACAGGTCGACGACGTTGATCGCCTCATCCCGGCGGACGTGCCGGGTGTGCGGACGACACGCGACCTCGATGTCGACGGGGTACTGCGCACGGGCGTGCAGGCGGTCGTCCGCGTCGATGACGGCTGCCTTCTCAGTGAACCGATGGACCACTCCGTCGACGTCCGTGACAGCGACCTCGACCCATCCGGGGAAGTCGTCGGCGAGCCACCTGGTGGCACGTCCACGAAGCATCAGCACGCTCCGCATCGTTCCAGAGCCGACCGCATCGGCGAGGATCTGCCCCACGTAAGCTTGGGGCAGATCCTCGAAGACTTCCCCCGCCGACACTGCGAGGATCCAAAGCATGATGTGAGAGACAGGCCCTAGCCGCCGAGCGACGCCCCCTCGACAGCAGCGTTCGGCTGCGGGTCGGGCAGGCGACGCATACGGAAGCCGTTGGCGACCCCGACGAGGCCGGCGAGCAGCGGGACGAGGAGCGCGATCTGCAGGGCACGCGGCCGGACCTCGGTGTTGATG
Organism: Cellulomonas terrae; assembly: GCF_007990265.1. Taxonomy (GTDB): domain Bacteria; phylum Actinomycetota; class Actinomycetes; order Actinomycetales; family Cellulomonadaceae; genus Cellulomonas; species Cellulomonas terrae. The sequence continues at coordinate 23,004 of NZ_BJWH01000016.1, read as the reverse complement.
CGCAGGATCTCGTCCTGCACGTCCTCCGGCTGACCGGCGAGCGTCTCCTCCAGGGCGGTGTTGCTCATCAGCTCGGCGTCCTCCTCGAGCGCGGTCGCGACCTGGGTCTGCTCCTCGGGCGAGAGGACCGTGCTCGCGTCGGCCTGCGCGGTGAAGCCGAGGGACAGGGCGGCGAGCATGACGCCGCCGGCGAACGCGAGCCCGAACGACAGCCCGAACGAGCCGGCGGCCGAGTTGACGCCGGCCGCCTCGCTGACGCGCTCCTCGGTGATGGGCGACAGCGTGTAGTTGTTGAGCTGCGAGACGAGCATCCCGAGCCCGGAGCCCACGACGAGCAGCGGGAGCACGAGGTACCAGCCGGACGTCGCCCGCGGCACCACGGGGATGAGGACGAGGACCCCGACGACGACCAGCGCGAAGCCCACCAGCACGATGTCGGCCGGCCGGCGGCGTCCCGCGCGCTTCCCCGCGAGCAGCGCGATCGCGAACATGCTGAGCGACAGGGGTGCGAGCGACAGACCGGCCGCCATCGCGTCGTACTCGAGCACCATCTGCAGGAAGATCGGCAGCGTGATCATGGCGGCGCCGAGCGTGATCTGCTGGAGCGTCTGCTGGGACACCCCGACGCGGAACAGCGGTAGCCGGAACAGGTCGGGATCGAGCAGCACGGGCTTGCCCTGACGCTTGCGCCGCAGCAGCCACCAGACCAGGACCGCGAGCGCGACGCCACCGAGGGCGATGAGCGCACCGACCGCCTCGCCGCCCTCCTGCCAGACCAGGATCCCGAGGACGATGCCGCCCATGGCGACGGCGGACAGGCCCGCGCCGACGAGGTCGATCGAGCGGTCACCCGTGTACTGGACGTCCTTGACCAGCTTGATGCCGCTGAGCACGACGACGATGATCAGCGCCTCCAGCCCGAACGCGACGCGCCACGACAGGTAGGTCGTGATGAATCCGCCGAGCAGCGGGCCCACGGCGGCTGCGATCGACGCGGACGCGCCGACCAGCGCGTAGACCTTCACCTGGTTGCCGCCGCTGAAGTTGCCGTGGATCAGCGACTGCATCGACGGGAGCAGGAGCGACGCGCCCAGGCCGCCGATGATCGCCCAGAAGATGATCACGGCGGTCAGGCTCTGCGCCAGCATCATCGCGACGGCCCCGGTGGCGTACGCGAGCAGACCGAGCACGTACGCGCGCTTGCGGCCGGCGAGGTCCCCGATCTTGCTGCCGATGAGGATGAACGCCGCCGACACGAGGGCCTCGAGCGCGATCGCCGACTGCACCCCGCTGACGGTGGTGTCGAGGTCCGCGACGACGGCCGAGATCGAGACGTTCATGAACGACGTGTCGACGACCAGGACGAACATCGCCATCGCGAGCAGGATCGCCAGGCGCCGGTCCAGCGGCGCGGCAGGCTCCGGACCTGTGGTCATCTTCGCAGCGTAGGAGCAGACGAACCCGGCGTGGGTGAATTGCGCGGATCGGCTTGTGACCGCCCGCTACTTGACGGGGACCTCGATCTCCTCGCCGTTGACCTCGACCAGCAGCGGCTTGGTCGTCGTCGTGTTCTCGGGGGTGCCGAAGATCGTGGTGTGCGGGACGAGGTCGGCGGTGCAGATCGCGTCGTCGGGGATCGGCTCGGTCTCGATCCGCACGGAGTTCCCGCTGTTCGCGTCCTCGACGACGACGATGTCCGTCCCGACGACGGGGCACGTCGAGCTCCCCCACGTCACCAGGGCCAGCCGGTCGCCGTAGTCGAGATAGACGACGCTGGTCTCCCCCTCGGGGACCTCCACCTCCTCGAGCTCGGGCTCGGCCTCCTCGCCCTCGGCGGCGACGGGGACGACCGGGAGACCGGAGAAGTCCTCGATCGCCGTGGGCGACGCGCAGCCGGCCAGCGAGAGCGCGCCGACCACCGCCACGAGCGTGCCGACGTACCGAACCCTGTTCGCCATCTCTGTTCCCCTCGCCGTGGCCGTCCCGCCCATAGTGCCGTGACCAGGCGCGCGAGTCACCGACTCGCCGGAACTCAGGCCGAGCGCACCGCGCGACGCGGGACCCGGGTCTCGCCCAGCAGGCGCAGCACGGACGTCCCGTACTCGTCGTGGTGCTCGATGCTCACGGACAGGACGCGACCGATCTGCCGGCTGCGCGCCCAGTCCATGACGTCGTCGACGTCCTGGGCGTCGAGCACGCGCCACTGCTCGCTCTCGCCCCCGCTGGTCCAGAACTCGACGACGTAGACGGGTTCGGTGACCACGGTCGACGACCAGTGCGTCCGACCACGTTCGACTCGCACAGCAGGCTCCTTCGCGACGGTGGTCCGACCATCGTGCTGGGCCCGGGTGAACGGCCCGTGACCGTCGGGTGGCAGCGCGGCGGCGGCTCGTCGGCAGCGTTCACGCGGTCGTCACCCGGTGTCCGCCCGGCCGCATCCGGGGACCGGCACCGTGGTCACCATGACGACCACCGACGACCGGGACGCCGTGCGCGGCGTGTCCCGGCGGCTCCTGCTGCCCATGGCCGGCCACACCGCAGGCAAGCGGTCCCCGGTGACCTGCCACCTGAAGTGCGCGGACGCGTGCTTCCACCCGGTGCCGAACACCAGCGACAACGAGTACTTCCGGGACATCGCGAGCGCGAGCCTGACGCGGCGGTCGGTGCTCTGGGGCGCGGTCGCCGCCGGTGGCGCGATCGTCGTCGGCGCGGCGATCGGCGACGCGCAGCCCGCCGCGGCCCTCGGACGGCCGGGCAAGGGCAGGCTGCCGTTCACGCCGATCGCTCCGGTCGGTGCGTCCGTGGACGCCGTCGTCGTGCCGGACGGCTACCGGTGGGCGCCGATCATCCGCTGGGGCGACCCGCTGTTCTCGAAGCGCGACGTGTTCGACCCGACCAGGCAGACCGCGGCGCTGCAGGAGCGCCAGTTCGGCTACAACAACGACTACCTGGACATCATCGAGGGACCGGCCGGCCTGGGGGCCCTCCTCGTCGCCAACCAGGAGTACACGAACGAGAGCATCATGTTCCCGCCGGCCACCACGCCCGAGGAGCTCGACGAGCAACGCAGGGTCGCGATCGCCGCGCACGGCATGGCCGTCGTGCAGCTGTACCGGACGCGCAGGGGCAAGCCGTGGACGTACGCGGTGGGCGCTCCGCTCAACCGGCGGATCACGGGGAACACCCCCTTCACGTTCAGCGGGCCGGCCGCCGGCTCGGCGCTGCTGACGACGGTGGAGGACCCGACGGGCACGACGGTCCGCGGCACCCTGGGCAATTGCGCGGGCGGCACGACCCCCTGGGGGACGGTGCTCTCGGGCGAGGAGAACTTCAACGGCTACTTCCGGACCGCCGGGACCAGCGCCGCGGACCTGCGCTACGGCCTCGCGGACCGGGCGACCTCCCGCGGCTGGGAGTCGGTCGACCCGCGGTTCGACGCGCGGAACCCCGGCTACGAGAACGAGCCCAACCGCTTCGGCTGGATCGTCGAGGTGGACCCGCTCGACCCGCACAGCCCGCCCGTGAAGCACACGGCGCTGGGCCGGTTCAAGCACGAGGGCGCCAACGTCGTCATCGGCCGCACCGGCCGCGCGGTGGCGTACATGGGTGACGACGAGCGGTTCGACTACCTGTACAAGTTCGTCTCGACGGACACCTACCGCCCGGGCAAGAGCCTGCGCGCCCGCCGGCACAACAAGACGCTCCTGGCGGCCGGCAGCCTCTACGTCGCGCGGTTCACCGGGGACTCGCCCGTCGAGGAGATCACCGGCACGGGTGCGCTCCCGTCCGACGGCGCCTTCGACGGCACCGGGCAGTGGGTGCCGCTCATGATCGACGGGGTCAGCCAGGTGCCCGGGTTCTCCGCGGACCAGCTCGTGGTCAACGTCCGGCTCGCCGCGGACGCCGTCGGCGCCACGAAGATGGACCGCTGCGAGGACGTCGAGCCCCACCCGCGGTCCGGGCGCGTGTACGTCGTGTGCACCAACAACACCGACCGTGGCAAGGTCGGCAAGGAGGGCGCGACCGAGCCGAACCCCCGCTCCGGCAACCGGGACGGGCACGTCATCGAGATCACCGAGGCAGGCGACGACGCCGCGGCCACGACGTTCGGCTGGAGCATCCTCCTGGTCTGCGGCGACCCGGCCACGAACACCTCGACGTACTTCGCGGGGTTCCCGCCGGAGAAGGTCTCCCCCATCTCCTGCCCCGACAACGTCACGTTCGACTCGGTGGGCAACATGTGGCTCGCGACCGACGGGGCGCCCGGCGTCATCGGCTACTGCGACGGGCTGTTCAAGGTGCCGCTGGAGGGGCCCGAGCGCGGTCGCGTCCAGCAGTTCCTGTCCGTCCCCGCGCAGGCCGAGACGTGCGGGCCGGTGGTGCGCGACGAGGAGAGCATGGTCTACGTGGCCGTGCAGCACCCCGGTGAGGACGGCACCTGGGCGCAGCAGCACTCGTACTTCCCGGACTACGTGGCACCGGGCACCCTCTCCGGCGGCCGGTGGGGCGGACCGCGGCCGAGCGTCGTCCAGGTCTGGAAGCCCTGACGCGTCGACACAGAGGCCCCGACCGTCCGCGGTCGGGGCCTTTGTCACGCGCTTGACCATCCGTTGGGCGAACCGCGGTAGAGAAGCATCGCGCGCCCGTCCGATGATGGCGGGACTGGTGCCGAGGCGCGGAGGCCGTCCGATGATCCCGAAAGAGACGTCCGCGAGCATCGAGCTGCCCGTCCCGCGGGACGACGCCTGGCGGGCGCTGGTCGGAGCCGCGGGCGGTCAGGACCGGCTGTGGCGCTTCGAGCACACCGACGTCGTCCTCGACGCCGTCACCCCCGGTGAGGCCGCGGGCGGCGACGGGCGGTGGGAGGACCTGGACTTCCGCGTGGCCGTCCACCTGGTCCCGATGGGCGCCGACCGGACCCTCGTGCTGTTCACCGCCGAGGCCACCGAGGAGCCGCACGGGGTGCGCTCGACCGCGCACGCGTCGGCGGCGCACCGGCGCGCCCGGCGCGACCTGGAGGCGATGGCCCTGGCCGTGGGTCAGCAGGTCAGCGAGCGCCAGGAGGGATGACGAAGCCGGCCGCCCCGTCCCGGGCGGCCGGCCTCGTGCGTCGGTGCGTCAGCCGACGGTCGCCGCGGCGATGTCGGGGTTGTCGCTGAACAGCCCGTCCATGCCCGCGTCGACGAACACGCGGATCTCCCCGGCGAGGTCACCGACCGCGTTCGGGTCGGCGCTGCTGCGGAACTGCGCGGGCAGGAACTGGTTCTCGCGCCGGAACGTCCAGCCGTGCACCTCGAGGTGCGCCCGGTGGGCGTCCCGGATGACCGACGTGGGGGTGGTGAGGTTGCCGGAAGCGTCGCGCGGGATCATCACGTCCTTGCACAGCCCCACGCCGTCGGCGTACCGGGCGATCTCCCGGAGCCCCTGCCGCGTCACCAGGTCCTTGTAGGTGCGGGGGTCACCCGCGGCCACCAGGTCGTACGGCGCTCCCGAGCAGTCGACGAGCTGGGCGAGGTCCACGTCGGTCACGCGGTCGAGCTCGCGCAGGTTGCCCGTCTCGAAGCTCTGGATGATCACCGGCGCACGGCGGTCGTCCAGCCCGTTCGCGGCGAGCTGGGCGACGAGCGGCTCCTCGAGCGAGAGGCCGATCGAGGCGAAGTACGTCGGGTGCTTGGTCTCCGGGTAGACCCCCACGGGCCTCCCGTCGCACGTCACCGAGTGGCGCGCGAGGTCGAGCACCTCGTCGAGCGTCGGGACCTCGTACAGCCCGTCGAACGCGGTGTTCGCCGGCCGGACGGCAGGCAGCCGCTCCTTGGCGCGCAGCGTCTTGAGCTCGGCGAGCGTGAAGTCCTCCGTGAACCAGCCGGTGACCGAGCGCCCGTCGATGATCTTCGTGGCGCGGCGGTCGGCGAACTCGGTGCGGTCGGCGACGTTCGTCGTGCCGCCGATCTCGTTCTCGTGCCGGGCCACCAGGACGCCGTCCTTCGTCGGCACGAGGTCGGGCTCGATGTAGTCGGCGCACTGCAGGATCGCCGTCTCGTAGGACGCGAGCGTGTGCTCGGGACGGTAGCCGCTGGCGCCGCGGTGGCCGACGACGGTCACGTCCCCGGCGTGCGGTGCGCGCACGCGGCGCAGGTCGACGAGGACCATCTCGGTGTCGTCCGGGGTGCCCGCGACCCGCGCAGCGTTGCCCGGGTAGTTGTTGTCGTTGGCCAGCAGGAGCCGGCCGTCGCGCAGCTGCACGACCGTCTCGAACGACTGCACCGGGAAGGCGAACGGGTCGCCCGTGCCGTAGCCGTCACCGGCGCCCAGCCCGTCCGGGTTGGCGATCTTCAGGGCGTCGAGGACCAGCGTCTTGCGCACGTAGCCGTCGGCGTCGGTCCGGTCGAGGTCGATCCGGTACACGCGCTTCATGACCGACGCGGCACCCTGGAAGTCGTCCCGCTCGATGACGAGCAGCTCGCGCTTGCCGGTCAGGAAGGCGTCGCCGACCACGTTCGCGTCCTGGTGCGTCTGGTAGGCCCAGGTGCGCCCCGTGTAGCGGGCGGACGTGGTGTCGAACTCGGAGATCGTGCGGCGGCGCTGCTGGGTGTCGTCGACGAACGCGCCCTCGGTGATCGGGTAGAGGTACCGCCCGTCGCGGGACCCGGCCAGCGCCTCGAACCCACGGCTCGCGCGCACGTTCGGGGCCTCGCCCGGCTGCAGGTACGGGTTCTGCGGCGACTTCCCGCCGACGAACGGCACAGGTGGTGCGAGCAGCTTGCCGGTCGCGTCGACGTGCAGGAGGAAAGGCCCGAACTCCTCGCCGATCCAGAAGCTGCCGTCCTTGGCGCGGACGACGGACTCCACGTCGAAGTCCGCCCCGGTCAGCAGCCGGTCGGGTGTGGCGTCGTTGACGATCGGGAAGTCGACCTGCCGGTCCGGGTCGCGCAGCGAGACGAACTCGCCCACGCCGATCTGACCCGACCGCCAGTCGGGCGTCACGCGGTAGAGCCGCAGGAGGAAGTCGGCGGAGTTCGCCTTGGTGCCGAAGCCGTTGTCGGGCAAGGCCCAGAACGTGCCGTTCCCGGCATCGACCATGCCGGAGAAGCCGGGGATGACCTGGCCGGGGAACGGCCCCTGGCGGCCGTTGGCCGGGGTGGCCAGCGCACCGGACGGCGGTCCGGGGGCGACGAAGTCCGCGGACAGCGTCGCGCGGGCGACGAGGGTGGGCTGGACGACCCGCTGCGGGCCACGGTCGCCGCCGCGATCACCCGCCGTCGCCGAGGTCGGAGCGAGCAGCGCGACGGTCACGGTCGCCGCGAGGACGGAGAGTGCTGCGGTGCGTCTCATGCCGTCCAGGGAACTCCTCCCCCGCGACGCCCGCCAGACGTCGCGGCCACCTCCGGATGACCAGCGCGTGAACCGCCTGCCGTAGCGTGCGACCCATGCGACTCGGAGTGCTGGACGTCGGCTCGAACACCGTCCACCTGCTCGTCGTCGACGCCCACCGCGGCGGACCGCCGGTCGCGCAGTCGTCGCACCGCTCCGTGCTGCGCCTCATGCGCTACCTGACGCCGACGGGCGCGATCAGCGCCGAGGGGGTCGACGCCATCGTCACCGCGGTGGCCGACGCCGTCGCCGCCGGGGCCGCCGCCGAGATCGACGAGCTGCTCCCCTTCGCCACGTCCGCCGTGCGCGAGGCCGCGAACGGTCCCGAGGTGCTCGCGCTCGTCGAGTCGACGACCGGCGTCCGCCTGCAGGTCCTCACCGGGGACGACGAGGCCCGCCTGACGTTCCTCGCCGTCCGGCGCTGGTTCGGCTGGTCGGCCGGCGAGATCCTGCTCGTCGACATCGGCGGCGGCTCCCTCGAGCTCGCCGCGGGTGACAGCGAGTACCCCGACGTGGCCGTCTCCCTCCCGCTGGGCGCAGGGCGCTCGACGGTGGCGTTCCTGCCCGACGACCCGCCCACCGCCGAGCAGGTCGGCGCGCTGCGGCAGCACGCCCGCGAGCAGCTGCGGGAGGCGCGGACGCGCTTCGCCGAGCGACCCGACCCCGCCCACGTGGTCGGGTCGTCCAAGACCATCCGCTCGCTGGCCCGGCTCGCGGGGTCGCGCGCCGACGGCGTCGGCCCGCAGGACCGCCGGCTGCTGCGGCGCACCGAGCTGGAGGACTGGGTGCCGCGGCTCGCGCGCATCCCCGCGGACGCGCGCCCCGCCCTGCCCGGCATCACCGCGGACCGGACGTTCCAGATCGTCGCGGGAGGCATCGTGCTCGCCGAGACGATGCGGGCCTTCGGGCTCGCGGAGCTCGAGGTGTCCCCGTGGGCGCTGCGCGAGGGCCTGATCCTGCGGTATCTCGAAGGGCTGACCTGACGTGGCGCGCAACCCCTACGCCGCGACCGTGAGCGTCCCCGTCGTGCGCCGCCCGGTCGCCGTCCGGTCCGCCGTGCTCGCCGTCTGCGCAGTGACGGGTGCCACGGGAGTCGTGCTGCTCGCGACGGCGTCGACGCTGTCGGCCGTCAGCTGGCTCCTCGTCGAGCTCCCCGGCGCCGTGAACGACCTGCTGCCCGAGCTGGGCCTCGCGCTGCTCGGCACGGTCTTCCTCGGCCTCGCCGTCGTCGGCGCACTGGTGCCTCGGACCGGCGGCGCGGCCGGGCGGAAGCGACTCGTCACCGCCCTCCTGACGGGCTCGGTGTCGCTCCTGGTCTCGGTCGTCGGGACGAAGCGCGTCGCCTCCCGGGAGGTCGCCGACATCCTGGGCCCGGTCCTCGACCACCCCGAGCTGTTGCGGGTCCCCGAGAGCGACGGCCGGCTGCTCCTGCTGGTCGGCCTCGTGCTCGCCGTCACGTCGCTCGTCGTCGTGGCCGCCCCGACCCGTCGCGTCTGACCTCTCGTCCCGCTCCGGCCCCCGGACGTCGACGCCACGGTCGCGCGGGTGTCAGCGGTGGTTCCTAGGCTCGTCCGCATGAAGATCGTCGTGACCACCCCGACCCGGAACGTCGGCTCCCTGCTCGCCCCGATCCTCGTGCGTGCGGGGGTGCGCCCGACGCTGCTGGCCCGGGACGCCACGCGCATCGACCCGGCGCTGCGGGACGCGTGCGACGTCGTCGAGGCCGACCAGGGCGACGCGGACGCCGTCGCCGCCGCGACCCGGGACGCCGACGCGCTGTACTGGGTGGACCCGCCGACCCCGGACGACGACCCGCTGGACGGGTACCGGCGCATGGGTGAGTCGGCGGCGCACGCCGTGCGGACGAACCGCATCCGCCGCGTCGTGTTCCAGAGCAGCGTCGGGGCCGAGGCGCGGCAGGGGTTCGGGGAGATCGACGGGCTCGGCCTGACCGAGGAGCTGCTGGACGCGACGGGGGCGGACGTGACGCACCTGCGCAACGGCTGGTTCTTCAGCAACCTCCTGATGGACCCCGACTCGATCCGCGCCGGGGTGCTGACCACCACGCACCCCGTCGACCGGCCGCTCGCGTGGGTCGCCCCGCTCGACATCGCGACCGTCGCGGCCACGCGGCTGCTCTCGTCGGACCGGCACGGGGTGCAGACACTCGGCGTGCACGGGCCGGCGGACCTGACGTTCGCGCAGGTCGCGACCATCGTGGGCGACGCCGTGGGCAGGCCGGTCGCAGCACAGCAGGTCGGCGAGCAGGACCAGGCGCGGGCGCTCTCCGGGTTCGGGATGACCCCCGCCCAGGTCGACGCGACTCTCGGGATGACCCGCGGGTTCGACGACGGGTTCGTCCCCGCGGACCCGCGCAGCATCGCCACGACGACCCCCACCACGCTCGGCGCGTGGGCCTACGAGCACCTGCGCCCGGCACTGGCGTCCTGACCTGCACAAATCCCGTCCACGCCGGTACGGATTTGACACCGGCGGAACGATTCAGTTTCACTGCCGGTGGCGTTCCCCGGTCCTCCGGAGCCGCCCCCGCCCGTCCGCCGTCTGGCGGCACGGAGCCGTCGGCCCCTCGCCGACACCGACGAGAGGTCGATCGATGGACACCCGCGTGACCCGCACCTGGACCGCCGAGCCCACCGGGCCGGCCGTCATGTGCGTCACGCGCTGCTGTCCGTCCGCCTGCCGGCACTGACCTGCCCCGGGCCTCCAGCCCGGCCGTCCTGCCCTCAGGCACCCTCCGTGGCCCCGCCACGTCGTCTCGCGCGCACGCCCACCCCGCATCGATGCTTCCGACACCTGGAGACCTCATGTCCGAGTCCGTCCCCGTCCTCCCACCGAAGCCCGGCTCCGGTCGCCGCACCGGCCTGATCGCGGCCGCCGTCGTCGTGGTCCTGCTGCTCGCCGCCGTGATTGCGTACGTCGTGTCGCGCGGCTCGTCCGACGACGCGGCCGCCGGCGACGGCTCCACCACCCCGACCGTCGTCCGGCTCGGCACCACCGACGTGGCGCAGCCGCACTGGGAGATCCTGAAGGAGCTCGCGGCGGCGGAGGACATCGACCTCGAGATCGTCGGCTTCTCGGAGTACACGCAGCCGAACCCGGCGCTGGCCGAGGACGAGATCGACCTCAACGCGTTCCAGCACGTCCTGTACCTGGCCGACCACAACAACAACACCGGCGACGACCTGCAGCCGGTCGGCTCGACGCTGATCGTGCCGCTGCCGCTGTACTCGGAGAAGCACGAGGAGGTCGGCGAGTTCACGAAGGGCGAGCAGGTCGCCATCCCGAACGACGCCACCAACCAGGCACGCGCGCTGTTCGTGCTGGAGAGCGCCGGGCTCATCGAGTTCACCGGCGAGCCCAAGGTCCCGACACCCGACGACGTGGACACCGCGGCGTCGACCGTCGTCGTCCGCCCCGTCGAGGCCTCGCAGACCGCCGGCCTCATCGGTGACCCGGACATCGCCGGCGTCATCGTGAACAACAACTTCGCGTCCGACGCGGGCTTCGACCTCGACGGCTACGTGTACGCGGACGACCCGTCGTCGGCCGGCGCCCAGCCGTACATCAACGTCATCGCCGCCCGGCCGGCCGACGTCGACAACCCCGTCTACCAGCGGATCGTCGAGCTCTACCACGACCCGTCCGTGACCGAGTCGGTCGTCGAGTCGTCCGGCGGCACCGCGGTGATCGTCGAGGGCTACGACGCCGCGAAGCTCCAGCAGGTCCTGAAGGACACCCAGGCGAACCTCAAGGCCGCCGGCTGACCCCGCGTCCGGGCAGGGGCTCCCCCGCACCGTCCCTGCCCGGGCGCACCCCCTGAGAGGCAGTGCGTGTCCCCCATCATCGAGTTCCGCGACGTCAGCAAGGTGTTCGAGTCCCCGTCGGGACCCATCCGCGCCGTCGACGGCGTCGACCTGACCATCGAGGCCGGCGAGATCTTCGGCGTCATCGGCTACTCCGGCGCCGGCAAGAGCACCCTGGTCCGCCTGATCAACGGGCTCGAGCGGGTGACGTCGGGCCAGCTCGTCGTGGACGGTGACGACGTCGCGACGCTGACCGAGCGCCAGCTCGAGCTCAAGCGCCGCGAGATCGGCATGATCTTCCAGCAGTTCAACCTGTTCTCGTCGCGGACCGTGGCCGGCAACGTCGCGTTCCCGCTCAAGGTGGCCGGCTGGCCCAAGGCGGACCGCGACCGGAGGATCGCGGAGCTGCTCGACTTCGTCGGCCTCCTGGACCGGGCGCACTCCTACCCCGACCAGCTCTCCGGCGGCCAGAAGCAGCGCGTCGGCATCGCCCGCGCGCTGGCGGCGTCGCCGAAGATCCTGCTCGCCGACGAGTCCACCAGCGCGCTCGACCCGCAGACCACGCAGGACGTCCTGCGGCTGCTGCGCAAGGTCAACACCGAGCTCGGCGTGACGATCGTCGTGATCACCCACGAGCTCGAGGTGGTCCGCGCGATCGCGGACCGCGTCGCCGTGCTGGAGGGCGGGCGCGTCGCCGAGCAGGGCACCGTGTTCGACATCTTCACCAGGCCCCGGGCGGAGGTCACGCAGCGCTTCGTCTCGACGGTGGTCCACGACCGGCCGCGCGGCGCCAACCTGGAGCGCCTGAAGCAGACGCACGACGGGCGGATCGTCACCGCCACCATCGCCGACGGCAGCCGGCTGGGCACCGTCCTGGCGTCCGCGGGCGCCCTCGGCGTCACGTTCGAGATCGTCTACGGCGGCATCGGGACGCTGCAGGACCAGTCGTTCGGCTCGCTCACCCTGGCGCTCGACGGACCCGACGAGGCGGTCGAGACCGTCGTCGGCCGGCTGCGCGAGGTCACCACCGTCGAGGAGGCGTCCTGATGCGCACCGCCAACGAGTTCGACTGGGCGTTCCACGGCCCCAAGCTCGTCGAGGCCCTCGGCGAGACGCTCTACATGGTCTCAGCGACGCTCCTCATCGGCGGCGTCCTCGGCCTCGCCCTCGGCCTCTCGCTCTACACGACCCGCCGCGGGGGCCTGCTCGCCAACCGTGCGGTCTTCGGCGTGGCCAACCTGCTGGTCAACGTCTTCCGGCCGATCCCGTTCCTCATCCTGCTGATGATCATCGCGCCCATCACCGTCGGTCTCATCGGCACCCGGCTGGGCAGCACCGCGATGATCGTGCCGCTGTCGTTCGCGGCGACGTTCGGGGTGTCCCGCATCGTCGAGCAGAACCTCGTGGCCATCGACCCCGGCGTCATCGAGGCGGCACGTGCGACGGGCGCCAGCAGGTGGCGGATCGTGACCACGCTCGTGGTCCCCGAGGCACTGGGACCGCTGATCCTCGGCTTCACGTTCGTGTTCGTCGCGGTCGTCGACATGTCCGCGCTCGCCGGCACGCTCGACGGCGGCGGGCTCGGGGCGTTCGCGCTGGACTACGGCTACAAGCGCTGGAACTTCGCCGTCGTGTGGGTCACCGTGCTCGTGATCATCCTGCTGGTCCAGGTCGCGCAGGCCTTGGGCAACCGGCTGTCGCGGAAGGTCCTGCGCCGCTGAGGTCCGGGTGGGCAGAATGCCCGCATGCCCCAGGACCTCAGTGCCGTCCCCTGGCCCGTCCGCACCGCCCGCCTGGCGCTGCGCCCGGCGACCCCCGACGACGCCGACGCGATCTGGGAGGTGCGTCGACGCCCGGGCGTCGACGAGTGGCTGAGCCACGACGTCGGCGAGCGTGACGCGTACGTCGCCCGGGTCCGCGACCCCGAACGTCTGTCGCTGACGCTGGTGATCGAGCTCGACGGGCGCGTCGTCGGCGACCTGATGCTGCAGGTCGAGGACTCCTGGTCGCAGCGGGACGTCGAGCGTCCTCGGCAGGCGACGCTGGGTTGGGTGCTCGACCCGGAGCACGGCGGCCGGGGCTACGCGACGGAGGCCGTCGCCGAGCTGCTCCGGATCAGCTTCGAGGACCTCGGCCTGCGGCGCGTGCGGGCCGTCTGCTTCGCCGACAACGAGCCGTCGTGGCGCCTGATGGAGCGGCTCGGGATGCGGCGCGAGGAGCACAGCGTCCGCGACGCGTTGCACCGGACGCGAGGCTGGGTCGACGGCCTGACCTACGCCCTGCTTGCCGACGAGTGGCGAGCGCGGCAGCGATCCTCCGAGGAGGTCGCTGGACCGATCGGGTGATGTCGGCCGTTCGCCCCGTCCGCGTGCTCCCTGGGCGCTCAGGAACCGTTCCTACACTGCGCCGGTGTCCCGTCCCCGTGCCTGGCCGTCCCTCGTCGCGGCCGTCGTCGTCCTTGCGCTCGGTGCCCTCGTCGCCGTGGGCGTCGGGCAGGCTCTCGGGCTGAGCTACGAGCCCGCCGACACGCCGCCCGCCGCGGTCTCGGCCGTCGACCTGGACCCGGTCGTCCCGGCTCCCGAGATCGCCACGATCGACGTTCCCGCCGGTGAGCAGGTGGCGCTCGCGGCCTCGGCCGTCGCCGACGCCCTGACCGCCCGCGGGCTGCCCGAACCGGCCGTCGGAGCCGGATCGGACGACGCCGACCTGACCGTCCGCCTCGTCCCCGCGTTCTCCGACTCGGCGGAGGCGTACCGCGTGCGGACCGACGACCGGCTCGTCCTGGAGGCGTCGGGACCTGCCGGTGCGGCGGCAGGCCTGTACGCGCTCGCCGACCGGATTCGCGCCGGTGACGCCCTGTCCGCCGACGGCGAGACGGTCGAACCTCGCCTCGGACTGCGGCTCGTCGACTCCGGCTCGGTGGGCCGCGAGGCCGACCCGGCCGCGTTCGCCGCCGGTGACGACTACTCGCTCAACACCGACGTCGTCGCCGGCGCCGTGCTGCCGGAGGCCCCGTGGGTGGACCAGGACGTCGTCGACGAGATCGACGGCCAGTTCCGCCAGCTCGTCCAGCACGCGCTGCGCCACGGGTACAACGGCGTCGTCGTGCCCGGCTTCCTCGAGTACGTGACGTTCCGCGGGGTCGGTGACGGGCACGACGTCTACCCCGAGGGCGACCCGCACGTCGCCCGCGCGGAGGCGCTGGTCGACGCGTTCGGCCCGGTCTTCGCGTACGCGCACGAGATGGGGATGCAGGTCTTCCTGCTGACCGACATGCTCGCGGTCTCCCCGCCGCTGGAGGCGTATCTGGAGCGGACCGTCGGCGGGCTCGCCGTCGACGATCCGGCCCTGTGGTCGGTCTACCAGGCCGGGCTGGCCGAGCTGTTCGAGAGCCTGCCGTTCGTCGACGGGCTCATGGTCCGCGTCGGTGAGGGCGGCGCGGTCTACCAGGCCGGCTGGGACTACTCGTCGAAGCTCGCCGTCACGACGCAGTCCTCGGTCCAGGCCATGCTGGAGGCGCTGCTGGAGACCGCGGGCGAGCACGACCGCGAGATCATCTTCCGCACCTGGACCGTGGGCGTGGGGGCGGTCGGCGACCTGCACACCAACCCGTCGTCGTACGAGGCCGTCCTCGGCGACATCGACGACCCGCACCTGATCGTGTCCACGAAGTACACGATGGGCGACTTCTACAGCCACCTCCCGCTCAACCCGACGCTGGAGGTCGGCTCGCACCGCCGCATCGTCGAGTTCCAGGCCCGCCGGGAGTTCGAGGGGTTCGGTGCGCTGCCCAACGACCTCGTGGCCGAGGAGGCGCAGGCGCTGCAGCAGTTCCTCGCGGCGAACCCGCACGTCGAGGGCGTCTGGAACTGGACCCAGGACGGCGGCCCGCTGCGGGCAGGACCGATGTCGCTGTACCTGCGGACCGGGTTCTGGCAGCTCTACGACCTGAACACCTACGGCACGGCACGCCTCGCGTGGGACCCCGACCTGGAACCGTCGCAGGTCACCGGCGACTGGGTGCGGCAGACCCTGTCGTCCGACCCGGCGACCTCGACCGAGATCACGGAGGCGCTCGCGCGGTCCCGCGAGGCGATCACCCGCGGCCTGTACATCCAGCCGTTCGCGGAGCAGACGGTCAAGGCGCTGGGCCTGGAGCCGCCGCCGATGATGTGGATCTTCGAGTGGGACATCGTCACCGGCGACTCCGCGGCGCTGGACAGCATCTACGAGGTCAGCCGCGACGGTCTCGACGACGCCATCGCGGACGGCGCGGGGGCGGCGGAGGTGTCCGCGGGGATGCGGGAGCAGGTCGCAGCGACCTCTCCCGAGAGCTGGCACTCCCCCGAGCTGTACCGCTCGTTCGTCGACGCGCTCGACTACGAGACCGACCTGCTGGGCACGCTCGCCGCCTACCGCGCGACCGTCCTGCGGCACGCGGAGTGGCTCGACACGGGCAGCGCGACCGCGCACGACCGGTGGCGGGCGGCCGAGCAGGAGTACCACGCGGCGCGCACCGCCCACGTCGAGCGGTACGCGGGCGACCTCGACCTGCCCGCATACAGCTTCACCGCCGCCGACCTCGGCAGCGACCGCGCCGACCGCGACCCGGCGATGGCGTGGCTCGCGCGCGGGCTGCTCCTCGCGGTCGCCGTCGTCCTGGTGCTCGGGCTCACGTCGCGGCGGTTCCCCGGCTCGGCGGCACTGCGGGCGCTGGCCGTCGCGGCCACCCGTCCGTGGCGGCTCGGCGAGGTCCCCGCCCCGACGACGCGCACCGACCGGGTCCTCGTCTGGGCGCTGCCGGCGGTCGTCCTGGTGGCCAGCCGCTGCGTGCTGACCTGGTTCGCGGCCCCCGCGCACCTCGTCGCGACCCTCGGCGCCTGGCTGGTGCTCGCCGCCGTGCTGCGCTGGGTGGTTCGCGGCCGTGACCCGTTCCTCCTGTGGGCGGCGCTCGGCGGAGTGGTGCTGCTGCGCACGGTCATTCTGCTCGTCGCGCTCGTGGTCCGCGGCCCCGGGCACTACTGGTTCGGCTTCTGGACGGATCCGGCGGCGCGCACCGCCTACGTCACCGTGGCGTTCGCGGCCTTCTGCTGGCTGTTCGTCGTCGTCGGGCTGGTGCTCCGCAACGGGTACGGCCTCGGGTCGGCCAGGTCGCTCGGCGCGATGCTCCTGGCCGGCGGGACCGCGCTCGCGGTCGTGGCCGGCGGGGTCGCGGCCGTCGGGCTCGAGAAGGCGCTGACCGTCTGGAACGATCAGGTGGCGCTGCTGCCGTGGGGGCTCTCCCGGATCCTCGGGATCACCGTGCACCTCGGCATCCCACCATCGTCGGCAGGAGTCCTGGCGGTCGCCGGCCTCGTCGTCGCCGGGATCGGTGCAGGGGTCGCAACTCGTGGCGCGCACCGGGTGAGAATGACAAGAAATACCGCGTAAATGCGCCCTGCTGGGCGATTTGCCCCCGTTTCTTTTGTCCTGGAAAAAGGATAACGTTCCTTCCGGACGGTTTGAAGAAATGCTCCCGCTACGTACGGTGTTCCCGAGCGCGAGCCGCCCACCGTCGACCGATGGACACTTCCTCCGGCAGCCCGTCGTCCTGTGCGGCCCCCGCTCCCCAGGGGTGCCCCGACCCCGCCTCCGCCTGATGCATCGCTGACGCCGCATCCACCTCTCGGAGGACCGATCGTGACAGTCACCCACAGACCGCGCGGACGCGCGCTGCTCCTCGGCGCCCCGCTCGTCGCCCTGCTCTCGGCCGCAGCCGTCGCCGTCGCACCGTCCGTCGCCTGGGCAGACCCCGGCACCCCCGTGCCGCTCGGCGCCGGTGCGTCGTTCGTCGTGCTCGCCGAGGCGGGGGTGACCAACACGGGCGCGACGACCCTCGGGGGCGACATCGGCAGCTTCGCCACCACGAGCATCACCGGGGCCGGCACCATCACCCAGGCGTCCGGGGTCAACCGCGGCGGCGACCTGGTCACCCAGCAGGCGAAGATCGACCTGGTCACCGCGTACGACGCCGCGTCGTCCCAGACGCCGGACCCCCTCGGGGGCGTCGAGCTGGGCGGGCTGACCCTGGAGCCCGGCGTCTACGACACCGGGGGGGTCATCGAGCTGAACGGGAACCTCACGCTCGACGCCAACGGTGACCCGGAGGCCGTCTTCGTCTTCCACTCGACCGCAACCCTGCTCGCGGGTGCGGCCAGCTCGATCACGTTCATCGACGGCGCCACGGCCTGCAACCTGTACTGGCGGGTCCCCAGCTCGGCGGACATCATGGCGGGCAGCCAGTTCGCGGGGACCATCCTCGCCGAGGCGACCATCGCCTTCCGCGCCGGCGCCACCCTGACCGGCCGGGCGATGTCGCAGTCGGGCCAGGTCACGCTGATCACCAACACGATCACGCTGCCGGCCTGCTCGACGGCATCGACCGGGAGCACGGGTGGCACCGGCGCCGGCGCCCTCCTCGCCGGCCCCGTCGTCACCGCACCCGGCAGCACGAGAGCCGCACCCGGTGTCCCCGCGGCACCCCAGGTCCCGGTGGTCCCGCGGGGCGGCATCGCGACCGGCGACGGGAGCAGCCTCGCCGGCCCTGCCACCACCGGGCCGACGTCCGTCGCCGTGGTCGTGGTCGGGCTCGTCGGCGGCGCGCTGCTGGTGGCCCGGGCACGCCGCACCACCCGATGACGCGACGGGCGGTCGGTGCGTTCGTCGCGACCCTCGTCACGCTCGCGGTCGGGGCCTGCGGGTCCGCCGGCCCGGCCGCGGCGCCGCCCGGCACTCCCCCGCCGGTGCTCGTGGAGCGGGCGACGCCCTCGCCGGTCGCCAGCCGCACCCCCGTGCTCCCGGCCGTCCTGGCCGCCTCGGTCCCCGTGCGGCTGGAGATCCCCACCCTCGCGGTGGACTCGGCGCTCATGGAGCTGGGGCTGCAGGACGACGGCTCGCTGGAGGTACCCCCGGGGGCGTTCCCCGCCGGGTGGTTCTCCGGTGCGCCGACGCCGGGCGAGCGTGGACCGGCGATCATCGTCGGGCACATCGACTGGGTCACCGGCCCCGGCGTCTTCTTCCGCCTCGCCGAGCTCGCGGTGGGCGACGAGATCCTGGTCGGCCGGACCGACGGCTCGGTCGTCGTGTTCCGGACCACCGGGGTGACGCGGTACCCGAAGGACGCGTTCCCGACGGACCTCGTCTACGGCGACCTCGACCACGCCGGCCTGCGGCTCGTGTCGTGCGGCGGCGAGTTCGACGCCGCCACCGGGCACTACGAGGACAACGTGATCGCGTTCGCCGAGCTCGTCACCTGAGGCTGCGCTTGTAGGGTCGCCGGGAGCGCTGCCGGGCGGACGGAGGACCCTGCGTGCACAGCGTCGAGGTCTTCCTGCTGGTCGCGGGTGCCGTCGCCGTCACCGCGGTGTGCCGACGACGCGGATGGCCGGCGCCCCTGGTCCTCGTCGCCGCCGCGATCGTCGTCTCGTTCGTGCCGGCGATCCCGCGCTTCGAGATCGAGCCCGAGATCCTGCTCGACTTCGTCCTCCCGCCGCTGCTGTACTCGGCGGCCCTGTCGAGCTCCTACCGCGACTTCCGGACGTCGCTGAACTCGATCACGCGGCTCGGTGTCGGGCTGGTGCTGGTCAGCGCGCTGGTCGTCGCGCTGGTGTTCTGGTGGATGGAGCCCGGGGTCCCGTTCCTGGCCGCGCTCGTGCTCGGCGCGGTCGTCGCGCCGCCGGACGCGGTCGCCGCGGCGGCGGTCGGCAAGCGCCTGGGGCTGCCTCGTCGCGTCATGACGCTGCTGTCCGGCGAGAGCCTCATCAACGACGCGACCTCCCTGACGCTCTACAAGGTGGCCCTCGCCGGCGTCGCCACCGGTGCGTGGGCGTTCGCCGACGGCCTGGCGATCTTCGCGCTCGCGGTGGGCGCCGGGGTGGCGGTGGGGCTCGTCATCGCGGTCGTGGTGCACGCGGTCCGGCTGCGGCTCGACGACCCCGTGGTGGCGTCCGCGATCGGCCTGCTGACGCCGTTCGCGGCCTACTGGTCGGCGGAGGCGCTGGCGGGTTCGGGTGTGCTGGCCGTCGTCGCGGCCGGCCTCTACCTCGGGCACACCTCGCCGCGCGCGGGCTACGCCACCCGGCTGTACGAGGAGCCGATCTGGTCCACGGTCGACCTGCTGCTCGAGGCGTTCACGTTCGCGCTCATCGGCATGCAGCTGCCGTGGGTGGTGCGAGACGTCATCGCCTCCGACCAGGGCCTCGGGCACGGGATCGCGGTGTCCCTCGTCGTGCTGCTCGTCGCCATCCTGGTGCGCCCGGTCTACATCGTCGTCACCGCGCGCTTCGACCATGTGCGCCTCCGCGGCAGCCGCCGACCTGCGCGTGACTCGTTGAGCGCACGCGAGTCCGCGGTCGTGTCGTGGGCGGGGATGCGTGGTGTGGTCACGCTCGCGGCGGCGGCCGCGATCCCCCTGACCAGCGCCGGCGAGCCGTTCCCCGAGCGCGCGACGATCCAGCTCGCCGCCTGCACGGTCGCCATCGGCACGCTGCTCGTCCAGGGGCTGACCCTGCCGTGGGTCATCCGGCGCCTCGGGGTCGGGTCGGCGGACGAGACCGCGCGTGACGCCGCGCAGGAGGCCGCGGTCCGCGTCGCGACGGCCGACGCGGTGCACGCCGTCCTGGAGCGCCAGCGCGACGACTGGAGCGAGCACCTCGGCCGCGAGCGCGCCGACGAGCTCATCGACCGCCTCTCCGGGGTGTGGCGCGCCCGCGCGACCGCCGCGGCGGCGATGCTCGACCCGGACTCGGCCGACGAGCTGGTGCCCGACGACGGCGAGCCGCACGTGCCCACCGCCGAGGAAGGGCTGCGCACCCAGCGGCTGCGCCGCGAGATCGTCGCCGCCCAGCGGGAGGTCCTCATGGAGCGCCGGGACTCCGGCGAGCTCGACGAGGCCGTGATGCGCCGGATGATGCGCGAGCTCGACCTGGAGGACGAGAGCCTGTCGTCGTCGTGGGTCACCCGCGTGCAGCGCAGGTGAGGGACGTTCGGCCCATCCGGAGGGACGCGTCCGGTTTGTAGCGTCGAGTCAGCGGGTCGAAGGGGGCCCGACAGCCTCGACAGGGAGATGACCGGTGACCTCCAGCACGACCGACAACGCGATCGACCAGCTCGTTGCCCACGCCACGAAGGCGCTCGCCGAGTACGCGCGGTTCACGCAGGACGACGTGGACCACCTGGTGAAGAAGGCCTCCGTCGCCGCCCTGGACAAGCACGGCGAGCTCGCGCTCCTGGCGGTGAACGAGACCGGCCGCGGCGTGTTCGAGGACAAGGCCGTGAAGAACATCTTCGCGTGCGAGCACGTGACGAACTCCATGGCGTCGCTCAAGACGGTGGGGATCGTCTCCCGCGACGACCTCACCGGCATCACCGAGATCGCGGAGCCCGTCGGCGTCGTCTGCGGCGTCACCCCGGTGACCAACCCGACCTCGACGACGATCTTCAAGTCGCTCATCGCGCTCAAGACCCGCAACCCGATCGTCTTCGCCTTCCACCCGAGCGCGCAGGAGTCGTCCGTCGCGGCAGCGCGCGTGGTCCGGGACGCCGCCGTGGCCGCCGGGGCGCCCGAGCACTGCATCCAGTGGGTCGAGACGCCGTCGATCGAGGCGACGACCGCCCTGATGCACCACCCGGGTGTCGCCCTCATCCTGGCCACCGGCGGCAACGCGATGGTCCGGGCCGCGTACTCGTGCGGCAAGCCGGCGCTCGGCGTCGGCGCGGGGAACGTGCCCGCGTACATCGAGAAGACCGCGAAGCTGAAGCGGGCCGTCAACGACGTCGTGCTGTCCAAGGCGTTCGACAACGGCATGGTCTGCGCGTCGGAGCAGGCCGTGATCCTCGACGACGTCATCTACGACGCGGCGCTCGCGGAGTTCGCCGCCCTGCACGCCTACCGGGCGAACGCCAAGGAGAAGGCGCTGCTCGAGTCGTTCATCTTCGGGGTGAAGGCCAACGGCAAGAACTGCGGCGAGGCCCGGCTGAACGCGTCGGTCGTCGGTCAGACCCCGCAGTGGATCGCGCAGCAGGCGGGCTTCTCGGTCCCCGAGGACACCTCGATCATCCTGGTCGAGGTCAGCGGCGTCGGACCGCAGGAGCCGCTGACCCGCGAGAAGCTGGCCCCGGTGCTGGCCGTCCTGCGCGCCGAGTCCACCGAGCACGGCATCCAGCTCGCCGAGAAGATGGTCGAGTTCGACGGCCTCGGCCACTCCGCCGCCATCCACACGCGGGACGACGCGCTCACCGAGGAGTTCGGCAGCCGGGTCAAGGCCGTCCGGGTCATCGCGAACGCCCCCTCGTCGCTGGGTGGCATCGGCGACATCTACAACGCGTTCATCCCGTCGCTGACGCTCGGCTGCGGCTCGTACGGCCACAACTCCGTGTCCAACAACGTCTCGGCGGTGAACCTGGTGAACATCAAGCGGATCGGCCGTCGGAACAACAACCTGCAGTGGTTCAAGGTGCCGGCCAAGACGTACTTCGAGCCGAACGCCATCCGGTACCTCGCGGACATGCCCGACGTCGAGCGCGTGACCATCGTGACCGACTCGACGATGACCACGCTCGGCTTCGTCGACAAGATCATCGACGTCCTGAACCGCCGGCCGTCCAAGGTCGCGCTGCAGATCATCGACCAGGTCGAGGCCGAGCCGTCCGTCCGGACCGTCCAGGCGGGCGCCGCGCAGATGCGCCACTTCCGGCCCGACACGATCATCGCGCTCGGCGGTGGCTCGCCGATGGACGCCGCGAAGGTCATGTGGCTCCTGTACGAGCACCCCGAGATCCACTTCTCGGACCTCAAGCAGAAGTTCTTCGACGTCCGCAAGCGCGCGTTCAAGTTCCCCGTGCTGGGCGAGCTCGCGCAGCTCGTCTGCATCCCGACCACGTCGGGCACGGGCGCCGAGGTGACGCCGTTCGCGGTGATCAGCGACCCGGACGCCGGCAAGAAGTACCCGCTGGCCGACTACGCGCTGACCCCGTCGGTCGCGATCATCGACCCGGTCCTGACCGCGAAGATGCCGCCGTCGCTGGCGGCGGACTCCGGGTTCGACGCCCTCACGCACGCCACCGAGGCGTACGTCAGCGTCTACGCCAACGACTTCACCGACGGCATGGCGATGCAGGCCGTGCGCCTGATCTTCGAGAACCTCGCGACGTCGGTGAACGGCGACCCGGCCGACCCGGCCACCCAGGACGCCCGCGAGACCATGCACAACGCCGGCACGATCGCCGGGATGGCCTTCGGGAACTCGTTCCTCGGGATCGTGCACGCGATGGCCCACGTCGTCGGCTCGACGTACCACCTGGTGCACGGCCGCACGAACGCGACCCTGCTGCCGCACGTCATCCGCTACAACGGCACGGTCCCCACCAAGCTGACGAGCTGGCCGAAGTACGAGCACTACGTGGCACCCGAGCGGTTCCAGCAGCTCGCCGCGATGCTCGGCCTCCCGGCGTCGACCCCCGCCGAGGGCGTCGAGTCGTACGCGCTGGCCGTCGAGTCGCTGCGGGCCAAGGTGGGCATCCCCGCGTCGTTCCACGCGCAGGGCGTCGACGAGCACGAGTTCCTCGCCCGGCTCGACGAGGTCGCGATGGGCGCCTACGAGGACCAGTGCGCCCCCGCGAACCCGCGGATGCCGATGATCGAGGACATGAAGGACCTCATGACCGCGGCCTACTACGGCACGTCGCTGACCGACGTCCGCAGCCGCCGCAACGAGCGGCCGACGGCTGACCGGGTCCCCTCCCCGGCGTCCTAGCGGCTCGACCCGACGCC
>NZ_BJWH01000015.1 GCF_007990265.1 Cellulomonas terrae | reverse complement strand
GACCGGGTCGAACCCCGGTCGACGGGCCGCTGACCTGCACACCAGCACCAGATCTGTGCACCCACAGACCACCGCGCGGGCGCGCCGAGTGCCACAGTGCTCCTCAACCGGTCGGACGAACCGGACACGCGACGAGGGACGAGGTGGCGCAATGACGGCTCCGGACACGATCGTGCTCATCCATGGTTTCTGGGTCACGCCCCGCTCCTGGGAGGGCTGGAAGGCGTACTACGAGGCCAAGGGCTTCACGGTCCACACGCCCGGCTACCCGGGCTTCGAGGTGGAGGTCGAGGCGCTGCGGGCCGACCCGACCCCGATCGCGAACCTCACGGTGGACGCCATCGCGTCCCACCTGGACGCGTACATCAGCGCGCTGGACACTCCCACCAAGCCGATCCTCATGGGCCACTCGGCGGGCGGGACGTTCCTGCAGCTCATGCTCGACCGCGGGCACGGCAGCGCGGCGGTCGCGCTGAACTCGGCCCCGGTGGAGGGCGTCCGCGTCACGCCGTGGTCGCAGCTGAAGTCGGTGTTCCCCGTCGTGAAGAACCCCGCCAACCACCACCGCGCGGTAGGGCTGTCGTTCGAGGAGTGGACGTACGCGTTCACCAACACGTACACGCCGGAGGAGTCCCAGTACTTCTACGAGCGGTACCACATCCCCGCGTCGGGCCGCGTGCTCATCGACTCGGTGCTGGCGAACGTCCAGCCCGGCCACCAGGACGCGTGGGTGGACTTCCACAACCCGAACCGGGTGCCGCTGCTGTTCCTGTCCGGCTCCGAGGACCACATCATGCCGCCGTCGGTGCAGGCGTCGAACGCCAAGCACTACAAGGGCGAGGGCACGGTCACCGAGCACGAGACCTACGAGGGCCGCCCGCACCTCATGGTCGCCGGGCAGGGCTGGGAGGAGATCGCCGACCGCGCCCTGGAGTGGGCGCTCGCGCACGCCTCGTGGTCGCCGGCCTCGACCGTGAACGCGTCCTGAGGGTGTCGACGCTCACGTTCACGCACATCGGCGGGCCGACGGCTCTGCTCGAGGTGGAGGGGTGGCGGCTCCTGACCGACCCGACGTTCGACGCCCCCGGCCGGACCTACTCGTTCGGCTGGGGGACGTCGTCGCGCAAGACGGCCGGTCCGGCGCTCTCGGTCGAGGAGGTCGGGGCGGTCGACGCGGTCCTGCTCAGCCACGACCACCACGCCGACAACCTCGACGACGCCGGCCGCGCGATGCTCGCCGGGGTCCCGACGGTGCTGACCACCGTCCCCGGTGCACGGAGGCTCGGCGCTCCCGCCCAGGGGCTGCACCCGTGGGAGGCGACGACGCTGACGCACCCCGACCGGCCGACCCTGACGGTCACGGCCACCCCGGGCCGGCACGGACCCGTCGGCGCGCAGGTGCTCGTCGGGGCGGTCACGGGCTTCGGCCTCACGTGGGAGGGGCAGGAGCACGGGGCGGTGTGGGTGACCGGCGACACCGTGCTGACGTCGGACGTGCGGCGGGTCCCGGAGCGGCTGGACGTTGGGACGGTGGTCGTGCACCTCGGCGGCGTCCGGTTCCCGACGACGGGCCCCGTCCGCTACACGATGACGGTCGTGGAGGGGCGCGAGCTGTGCCGGGCGGTGCGGCCGCGCACCGTCCTGCCTGTGCACCACGAGGGGTGGTCGCACTTCCTGGACGGCCCGGCGGCACTGCAGCGACCTGAGCTCGCGCCGGACGGCGGAACCACCGTCTGGGCGGACCCGGGCCGACCGACGGCCGTCGTCGTGTGAAGGGTTCGTCGCGGCCGGCTGTGACGAACCCTTCACGCGGGCGGCCGATCAGGGCCGCGAGCCGGCCAGGGGGGAGGTGCTCGTCGACGGGCCCGTCGTCCGGCAGGCTCAGGCCCGGCCCCGCCGCCAGCTGAGCATGACGAACAGGTCCCGCTCGCCGCGGGCACCCTCGAGGACCGCCCGCGCGAGGGCAGGCTCGCCGGCCTGCTCGCAGGACCACAGCTCGAAGTCCATGGTCTGCGACCACGCCTCGGGCAGGTACCCGAGGACGGTGTCACCGTCGAGGACCTTGACGACGTCGTGCTCGCTGCGGGCCAGCCCCACGGCGAACCTGCGGCCCGGCGGCAGGGTCCGGGGCGGGGCGTGGTCCTCGTGGAACCCGCGCACCCGCACGGGCACGTGACCGCCGCCGGCGGGCACCAGCCGGCCGGTCGTCCGGGTCGTCGGGTCCATGCGCGGAAACTACTCCCGCTCGGGACGTAGAGAAACTCGCGCCGGCTCCGTCCTTCGAGTGACAGTGCCAGTCTGGGCACGACGAAGGAGGAGCAGTCATGGCGAGGTACCTGCTGATCGTGGACTTCCAGAGCGGTCCCGACGAGTCCCCGATGTCGGAGTGGACCGACGACGAGGTCGCCGCGCACCTGGACTACTACGGCCGGCTGAACGCGGAGCTGGCCGCCAACGGTGAGCTCGTCGGCGGGGAGGTCCTCACGGGTCCTGACCTGGCGAAGATCGTCCGGTCCGACGGCGTCACGCCGGTGATCACGGACGGGCCGTTCCAGGAGTTCAAGGAGTGGGTCGCGGGCTACCAGATCGTCGACGTGGAGTCCGAGGAGCGCGCCCTGGAGATCGCCGGGCTCGTCTCCGCGGTGCCGGGGCGCGGTGGGGTCCCGACGCAGCAGCCCATCCAGGTGCGCCGGATCATGGACGACGGCCCGTCGGGCGTCGAGGAGATGAACGCGTACCTCGAGACGGCGAGCACCCCGCGCTGAACGTCCCCCGCGACGTCGAGGACCTGCTGCGCGAGCTCGCGCCGCAGGTCCTCGGCACGCTCGCGCGCCGGTGGGGCGACTTCGACGCCGCGGAGGACGCCGTGCAGGAGGCGCTGATCGCCGCGGCGCGGCACTGGCCCGTCGACGGCGTCCCGGCGCAGCCGCGCGGGTGGCTCCTGCAGACGGCGTCGCGACGGATGGTCGACCAGTGGCGCAGCGACACGGCACGCCGCGAGCGCGAGGCGAAGGTGGCGTCCGAGCCGGTGGCGGGTGCGACCGCCCAGGACGACGACACCCTCACGGTGCTGTTCCTGTGCTGCCACCCGGTGCTGTCCCCCACGTCCGCGATCGCCCTGACCCTGCGGGCGGTCGGCGGGCTGACCACCGCGGAGATCGCCCGGGCGTTCCTCGTGCCCGAGGCGACGATGGCCCAACGGATCAGCCGGGCCAAGCAGAAGGTCGCGGGCGAACGCTTCTCGATGCCGTCGCCCGACGAGCACCCGGTACGGCTGCGCAGCGTCCTGCGCGTGCTCTACCTGATGTTCAACGAGGGCTACACCGACCTCACGCGGGACGACCTGTCCGACGAGGCGATCCGCCTGACGCGGCTCGTGCACGCGGCCGACGACGACCCCGAGGTCGCCGCTCTGCTCGCCCTGATGCTCCTGACGGAGGCGCGACGTCCCGCCCGGACCGACGCGTCCGGCACCCCGGTGACGCTCGCCGACCAGGACCGGAGCCGGTGGGACCCCGCCCTGGTCACCGAAGGGACGGCGCTGCTCGACGGGGCGATCGGACGCGGAGCCGTCGGGGAGTACCAGCTGCAGGCGGCGATCGCGGCGATCCACGACCGCGCACCCACCGCGGACGCGACGGACTGGCCGCAGATCCTCGCGCTGTACGAGCTGCTGGAACGGATGACCGGCAGCCCCGTCGTGACGCTCAACCGCGCGGTCGCCGCGTCCATGGTCGGCGGGCCGTCCGCCGGGCTCGCGCTGCTCGACGGTCTCGACGAGTCGCTCCCCCGCCTCGACCAGCTCCGCGCGCACCTGCACGAGCAGGCGGGCGACCACGACCGCGCGCTCGCCCACTACCGCCGCGCCGCTGCCCGCGCGACGAACCTCGCGGAGCGCCGCTACCTCGACGCGCAGGTCGCGCGGCTCGGGTCGTAGGCTGCCGCGCGTGAGCCGACCGGTGTGGTCCCTCGACGAGGTCCTCGCGCGGCGTCCCGCCGTGCGGGTGAACCAGGTCGGGTACGCCCCTGGCCGGCCGATGCGAGCCACGCTCGTCTCGGCCGACGTCGACCCGGTCACCGTCACGGTGGTCGACGACGACGGTCGCGTCGTCCACGAGGGCGTCTCGGATCCCTGGCCCGTCCGGCCCGAGCCCACCTCCGGTCTGCCGGTCCACGTCCTGGACCTGGGCGACCTGCCCGAGGGTGCGTACACGGTGCAGACGCCCTCGGCGCACAGCCATCGGTTCCGGGTCGGCGCCCGGCTCCATGCCGGCCTGCGCGACGACGCCCTGCGCTTCTTCTCCCTGATGCGCTCGGGCACCGCGATCGTCGTCCCCGGCTACGAACGCCCCGCCGGCCACCCGGACACCGCCGTCCGGGCGGCGGTCGAGCTCTACCCCGGCTGGCACGACGGCGGCACCTACGACGTGTCGGGCGGCTGGTACGACGCGGGCGACTACGGCAAGTACGTCACCAGCGGCGCGATCGCGGTGTGGCAGCTCCTGGGCACTCTCGACCTCGCGCCGGGCGACCCGGGGATCCTCGACGAGTGCCGGTGGCAGCTCGACTGGTTGCTGCGGATGCAGGTGCCGGCCGGTCACCCGCTCGCCGGCACGGCGTTCCACCGCGTCCACGGCACCACCTGGTCACCGCTGCCCGGCTGGCCGCACCTCGACCCGACCGAGCGTGTGCTGCACCGCCCGTCGACCACCGCCACGCTCCACCTGGCTGCCGCCGCCGCGGCGGGCGCGCGCCGGTTCCGGACGGCTGATCCCGGTTACGCGGCACGGCTGGAGTCGGCCGCACGGTCCGCCTACGACGCCGCCCGCGAGCATCCCGACCTGCTCGCCCCGGACGACCACGCGCGCCACGGAGGCGGACCCTACGACGACAGCCAGACCGGCGACGACCTGTACTGGGCGGCGGCCGAGCTGTGGCTCGCCACCGGCGACCACGCCTACGAGCTCGAGGTCCTCCGCGCCCCCGAGGACGCGACCGACCCGTTCGACGACGCGGGCTTCGACTTCGACGCCGTCGGCGCTCCGGCCCGGCTCGACCTGGCGCTGCACGGTGCCGGCCTGGCCGACCACGAGCGGGTGGTGGAGACCGTGCGCACCGGCGCCGACCGGTTCCTCGCCCTGCAGGCCCAGCAGCCGTGGGGCCAGCCGTACGCCCCGGCCGCCGGGTGGAGCTGGGGGTCGAACGGGCGGATCCTGAACAACCTCGTCGTGCTCGGGACGGCGCACCTGGTCACCGGCGACACCGCGTACCGCGACGCCGTCGCGGAGGGCGTCGACTACCTGCTGGGCCGCAACGCGCTGGGCCAGAGCTACGTCACCGGCCACGGCACCGACCACACCCACCACCAGCGCACCCGCCAGTTCGGCCACGACCTCGACCCGTCGATGCCCCCGCCCCCGCCGGGCGCGCTCGCGGGCGGAGCCAACTCGGTCCCCGCGCCCGACTTCCCCTACGACGACCGCCTGCGGGGCCTGCCGCCGCAGTGCTGCTACCTGGACGAGCCGACGTCCGAGGTCACCAACGACGTGTGCATCCGATGGAACGCGCCGCTGGTCTGGGTCACGACGTTCCTCGACCGGGGGCAGACCGACCGCGGGTCTCCGTTCGCGACCTGACCGGGCGCGGTGCCGCCGAGGTGAGGTGCGGCGCCGTCACGTCGGGGGGCCGCCCGTCGCCCTCAGCCGGGCCACCAGATCCCGCACCTCGTCGAAGCTCGTGCGCGGGTCGCCGAGGCTGTGGCCCAGGTAGTCCACCGCGCCGGCCACCGCGCGGCCGGCGTGCGGGTCGGTCACGGCCATCAGGGCACCGACCGCGGCCATCTCCGGTGCCGCCGCAGAGACGTGGCCGACACCCTCGACGAGGGTGACCACCGTCTCGACGACCTCGCCGGGCTCGGGCGGGAAGACCGCGTCCCAGGCGCTCGACCACTCCTGCCAGAACGGAGCCGACGGCTCCCCGCGCGCGACGCGCCGCAAGGCCTCGACCACCTCGGGCCGGTCAGCCACACCCGCGTGGTCACACGCGCGCCGAGCCGTCCACAGCGCGACCTCCCGCTGCTGCTCCGGGGTCAGGGTCGCCAGGTCGTCGAGGAGCGCCCGGTCCTGGTGGGCCAGCTGCGCGGCGGGCGACCCCCAGGCGCGCAGATCGTCGGTCGGGGGCCGGCCGCCCCAATGGAGCGCCTCGAGCCGCGCCGCGTGCGCGAGCGCGGCTCGGCAGTCCTCCTCCTCCTGCCGGGCCAGTGCGACCGCGACCTCCTCCGGCGTCGGCGGGGGCGGTGGAGGAGGGGTCTCGGCCGCCACGGAGTGCCAGTAGGCGGCCAACTTGCTCGACTGTCGGACGACCTCGTCCGGCCCCCACGGGGCCGGCCAGAGCTGGAGCAGGTACCGGTCGGGCGCCGATCCACCCTCGGGGATGCCGTTCGCGTGCGCCGCATCCATCCCGGACGCGCTCCACCGGGCGCGATAGGTGCCGGGGACGGGCAGGTCGAGGACGACACCGAACTGGAACGCGGTCAGGGTGTACGGGGCATCGATGGGCGCGAAGGAGACCTCGACCACGTCCTCCCACACCGGGTCCGTCGACGGGACCACCTCGTGGACCTCGACACGCACCGGCACCTCGCCGTCGTTCAGGCCGATGGCCATGGTCAGGTGCCCCGGTACCTGCGCGCCGCACAGGCCGTTGCGCTGTCCCCCACGCGACTCGAGGAAGTACTCGTGCCGGGCGTAGTCAGGTCCCAGCTCCAGGAAGCCGTAGTCGACGTCGACCAGGTCGTCGTAGAGCACCCGCACGATCCGCCCCCCGTCCTCGGCCTGTCCGGGAACGACCGTAGAGCACCCCGACCGGTCAGCCGAGCAGCTCCCGCATCCTCGTGCGGACCAGCCGCGCGGCGCGCTCGGGTGCGAGGCGCGCGAGCAGGTCCATCACCGTGGCGTCGGTGCCGACCGTGACCCGGTAGGCGTCGCGCTCGACGGCGTCGAGGATGCGTCGCGCAGCCGTGGCCGCCGACGTCATCCTCTTCTCCAGCCGGCGGGCCGTCGCGTCGGAGATCTCCGGGGTCCGCACCCCGGAGTTCGCGACGATGCCCGTGCGGGTGGCTCCGGGGAACACGACGGTCACGGACACGCTCGTCCCGGCGAGCTCGGCGTGCAGACCTTCCGTGAGGAGCCGCACCGCCGCCTTCGACGCCCCGTACGCCGTCTGGCCGGGGACCGGCAGGAACCCGCCCATGCTGGAGACGTTGACCAGGTGCGCCACCGGTCGAGCGAGCAGGTGGGGCAGGAACGCCTTGACGGTGTGCACCGGACCCCAGAAGTTCACGTCCATCACGCGCTCGATCTCCGGATAGGCCAGGTCGAGCAGCGGGACGAACGGCTGGATGATCCCCGCGCAGTTGACCACGCCGTCGACCTGCCCGTGGGAGCCGAGGACCGCGTCGGGGAGCGCCTCGACGGCCGCCCGGTCGGTGACGTCGACGACGTGCGTGGAGAGACGGTCGACCGCGCTGCCCGCGCGGCCGACCGTCTCCTCCAGGTGCGCCTCGGTCCGGCTGACCGCCGCGACGCGGGCACCCCGGGCGAGGAGCCCGAGCACCAGCTCACGGCCGATGCCGTCGCCCGCGCCCGTCACGACGACGGTCGTGCCTGCCACCTTCATCGCCGGCGCCCCCTGCCGTTCGGATGGGCCGACCGTACTGCGGCGGGGCCGCCCGGGTCAGGCCGGCAGCCAGAGCGCGAGGACGTTCGGCGGCTCCCAGCCCGGCAGGGACGTGTGCGCCTGCCGGCAGGTGTACCTCGTGCCGGAGTAGGTCACGACGTCGCCGACCTTGTACGCCTTGTACGCCGCCCAGCTCCCGCTGGGGGTCGTGGGGGTCGGGGTGGGGGTCGGGGTCGGGGTCGGGGTGGCCGTCGGGGTCGGCGTGGGTGTCGAGGTGGGCGTCGGGGTCGGTGTCGGGGTCGTGCCGCCGACGAGCGAGCGCACGTTGTCGCCGAACGTCCAGCCCTTCGACCCGTCCCAGTTGATCGACCAGGTCATGAGCCCCTTGGGCGCCCCGCCGAGCTGCTGCCAGGCCTGCGTGACGAGCGCGGGCGACATGTACCCGCCACCGGCACCGACCTGCGCCGGCAGACCGGGGACCTGCTTGTCGAACGGCACCCGGATCGTCGTGCCCTGGACGGTCAGCCCGGCGTCGAGGCAGCGGGTCTGCGCGACGAAGCCCGCCACGGTCCCGGCGGCGTAGGAGTTGCCCGCGCAGTCGTACATCGAGCCGTTGTAGTACTGCATGTTGAGCCACCAGAGGCGGCCGTTGTCGGCGTACTTCTTGATGATGGGCAGGTAGGAGCCCCAGATCGAGCCGTACACCACCGCGCCGCCCGTCACGTAGGCGGTCTCGGGTGCCATCGTCAGGCCGAACCCGGCGGGCATCGCGGCGAGCACCCCGTCGATGATCCGGATGAGGTTGGCCTGCGACGGCGACAGCGTGCCGATGCTGCCCGAGCCGGTGAGCCCGGCCTCGATGTCGATGTCGATGCCGTCGAAGTTGTTGGCCTGGAGGATGGGCACGATGGTCGCGACGAAGCGGTCCGCGACGGCTGCCGACGACAGGTCGATGCTGGCGTTGGCGCCGCCGATGGACATGAGGATCGTGTGCCCCTGGGCCTTCGCGGCGCACATCTGCGCGGGCGTCGGGACGTCGACCCCCGCGTCCATGCCGTCCTGCCACTTCACGGTGCCGTCGGGCAGGATCACCGGGAACGCGGCCATCAGCACGTTGTAGCCGTGCTGCGCCTGGCGGGGGTCGTCGATCGGGATGTGGCCGAGGCCGGGGTGGACGCTGGAGTTGTCCCAGCTCTCCCAGTAGCCCTGCAGGACCTTGCCGGTGGGACGGGACTTCTGCGCACAGGTGTCGGCGGCGACGGCCGCCGAGGCGGTGACGGTCAGGCCGACGGTGGCGACGAGGCCGGTGGCGACCGCGGCCGCGAGCGCGGCGACGGCCATCCGGCGGGGACGGGTGGGACGAACCATGGGGGAACCCTCCGAGAGCGAGCGGACGGACGTACCGCACCCGGCCGTCACGAGGACGGGTGCGGTGCGCGCTCACCGCGACGACGTCGGCGCGGTGGCGCGGGCCGGAGCACCGGGAGGGCGGCGTCCGACCGTGCTGACCGTATTGCCCCGGAGCGGGTGAATGGAAGGGCTCCTAACAAAAGTGGGGCAGCCCGCGTGCTCTGACCGCTTGCCTCACCACACGAGAAACGATACTTTTCTATCGTTAATCAATAGATCGCACTGAAGGAGCTTTCCCATGGGCCGACTGGCCATCCTTGCCCTCCGGGGGGTGATCGTGCTGATGTTCGCCGCCCTGGTGACCGTGCAGGCCATGGTCGTCCCCGCCATCGGCCGCGACCTCGACGACGCCGGCGCCGAGGTGGCCCACCTGAGGTGGCCGCTCGTCATCATCCTGTTCCTCGGCGTGCTGGCCGTGCAGGTGGCCCTGGTCTGCATCTGGCAGCTGCTCACGATGGTGCGGCGGGACACCGTGTTCAGCACCGCCGCGTTCCGGTGGGTCGACGTCGTGATCGGCTCGGCGGTGGCGGCGACCCTGCTCGCGATCGTCCTGTCGTTCGTGCTCGCACCCGGCGAGGCGGTCGCCCCCGGGATCGTCCTGCTCGTCGTGATCGGTGGCATGGGCACCGCCGGGATCGCGCTGCTGGTGCTGGTCCTGCGGATCCTGCTGGCCAAGGCGATGGTCCTGGACAGCACGGCCACCACCCTGCGCGCCGAGCTCGACGAGGTGATCTGATGCCGATCGTCGTGGACGTCGACGTCATGCTCGCCCGCCGCAAGATGTCCGTCGGCGAGCTCGCCGAGCGCGTCGGGATCACGCCCGCCAACCTCGCGGTCCTGAAGAACGGGCGTGCCAAGGCGGTCCGGTTCACGACCCTCGAGGCGCTGTGCGAGGTGCTGGAGTGCCAGCCGGGCGACCTCCTGCGCCGCGAGGTCTGATCCGCCGGCCGGGTCAGCGCGCGCCGGCCGCGACGGCGAAGAGCGCGAGGCTCCGGCCCCACGACCGGGCCTTCTCGAGCTCGTCGGGCAGGAGCCCGCTGGAGCGGCCGGCGACGGTGAACGTCTCGGGCGGCACCACGAGCTCGGCGCCGGCCCGCGTCAACCGCTTGCCGATCGCGTGCGCGGCCGACCCCGCGAACCGACCCGCGACGGCCGTGTCGAAGACCGCGGCGGCCTGCCCGGACGCGAGCGCGACGACCTGGTCCAGCCACTCGCGCACTCCGTCCCCACGGGACACCGTCCCCGCGCCGTCGCCCCGCGCCAGGTCCCGGGTGCGGCCCGTGGACAGGCCGCGCTGGTGCGTCGGAGCGCCCACCACGAGCAGGCTCGGTCGGGTCGCCGGCGACGGCGGCCCTGCCAGACCCACCTCGCACACCGTGACCGGGACACGCAGGTCGGCGAGCCCCGCGGCGACGGCCTCGGCGATCGCGGCCGTGCTTCCGTACATCGACTCGAAGACGACGAGAGCGGTCATGTGACCACGGTGTCGCGTCGGACCCGATGCCGTCGCGGGCCGAAGGTCCTCCCCTAGGCCTATCCGTTTCGCGCCCTTCCTCCGGAGGCGTCGGATCCCTACACTCCGGTCGAAGCGCTTCGATGACGAGCGCGACGCTCGACGGAGAGCCGGCCGCCCCGTCGGGCGTGACCATGCGACGAAGGGCATGCCCGTGAGAAGACCCCGCTGGACCACGCTCACCGCAGTCGCGGCGGCCGCCGCGCTCTCGCTCGGCCTCGCCGGCCCCGCCACGGCCGGCGACCGCGCACCGAGGTCGGCGGACCGGGTCGTGGCCGCGATGCAGCCGGGCTGGAACCTCGGCAACACGTTCGACGCCGTGGGCGCCGACGAGACCGCCTGGGGCAACCCGGGCGTCACCCGGGAGCTGCTGGACGAGGTCCACGACAACGGCTTCCGCAGCATCCGCCTCCCCGTCACGCTCGGCCAGCACGAAGGACCGGCCCCGGACTACACGATCGCCCCGGCAGTCCTGGACCGCGTCGAGGAGGTCGTCGACTGGGCGCTCGCCGAGGACCTGGCCGTCCTGCTCGACCTGCACCACGACTCGTGGATGTGGACCAACGCGATGCCCAGCCGCCACGACGAGGTGCTCGCCCAGTTCACGGCGACGTGGGAGCAGCTGGCCGAGCGGTTCCGCGACCACCCCCGCACGCTGCTGTTCGAGAGCATCAACGAGCCGCAGTTCGCCGGGTCGACCGGGGAGGCCCAGGAGTACGCGCTGCTCGACGAGCTGAACGTGGCGTTCCACGAGGTGGTGCGGTCGTCGGGCGGCAGGAACGCGGACCGCGTCCTCGTGCTGCCGACCCTGCACACCGACTCGGGCCAGGCCCGGCTCGACTCCCTCGTCTCGACGGTCACCGCGCTCGACGACCCGAACCTCGCGGCGACGTTCCACTACTACGGCTACTGGCCGTTCAGCGTGAACGTCGCGGGCGGCACCCGGTTCGACGCGACCGCCCAGCAGGACGCCACCGACGCCTTCGCGCGCGTGCGCACCACCCTGGTCGGCCAGGGCATCCCGGTCATCCTCGGCGAGTACGGGCTGCTCGGCTTCGACCGGCACACCGGGACCATCGAGCAGGGCGAGAAGCTGAAGTTCTTCGAGCACCTGGGCCACCAGGCGCGCACCACGGGTGTCACGACGATGCTCTGGGACAACGGCCAGCACCTCGACCGCACCGCGTTCACCTGGCGGGACCCGGAGCTGTTCGCGCAGATCTCGTCGAGCTGGAAGAAGCGCTCCGGCACGGCGTCGACCGACCAGGTCTTCGTCCGGCCCGGCGCGGTCACCGACCAGACCGTCACCCTGAACCTCAACGGCACCACGTTCCGGGACCTGTCGCTCGGGAGGCAGAAGCTGAAGAAGGGCAGGGACTACCAGCTCTCCGGCAGCACGCTGACCCTCCCGGCCGCGCTGCTGCAGCGCCTCTCCGGCACGGGTGGCTACGGGACGAGCGCGGAGCTGGTGGCCCGGTTCTCACAGGGGGTCCCGTGGTCGATCGAGATCGTCGACGCTGACACCCCGGTGCTCAGCGGCGCGGCCGGCACGACCGACGCGTTCGCCGTCCCGACCGACTTCCGCGGCGACCGGCTGGCCACGATGGAGGCCCGCTACCTCGACGGCTCGAACGCCGGACCGCACGGCTGGACGTCGTTCAAGGAGTTCGACGTGACGTTCGCGCCCGACGCAGCAGCGGGCACGATCCTCCTGCGACCGGCGTTCTTCGCGGAGGTCACCGACGGCTCCCCCGTGGTCCTGACGTTCCACTTCTGGAGCGGTGACACCGTGCGGTACACGGTGGTGCGCAGCGGCTCGAGCGTGACCGGCACCGTCGGCTGACGACCTGGCGGCCCGGTGCGGGGTCCCGCGCCCCGCACCGGGCTGCTACGTTCCGGCGATGCCGAACCCACGCGGTCCGGGCCCGCCCCCGTCCGACCGCAGGAGGTCCCCGTGCAGGCCGCCGAGTACACCCGGTTCGGACCACCCGACGTGCTCGAGGTGGTGGAGCGCCCGCGACCGACGCCGCGTGCCGCAGAGGTGCTCGTCCGCGTCCACGCGACGACCGTGACCGCCGTCGAGTGCCACATGCGCCGCGGGCGACCGCTGTGGGGCCGCGTGATCCTCGGCGTCGTCCGGCCCCGCCGACGGATGCGACGGCTCGGGCTGGAGTTCGCGGGCGAGGTCGTCGAGGTCGGGGCGGACGTCACGCGCTGCGCGCCGGGCGACGAGATCTTCGGGTTCACGGGGTTCCGGCTCGGCGCCGCGGCGGAGTACCTGTGCCTGCCCCAGACGGCGTCGTTCGCGCCGAAGCCGGCCGGCGTCCCGTTCGCCCGGGCGGCGGCCGCGGTGGACGGCTCCACGACCGCGCTGTTCTTCCTGCAGGGCAAGGCGCGGGTCCGGGCGGGCCAGCGGGTGCTCGTCATCGGCGCCTCCGGCAGCATCGGCACCTACGCCGTGCAGCTCGCCCACCGGTTCGGCGCGGAGGTCACCGGTGTGTGCAGCGGCCGCAACGCCGACCTGGTCCGGTCGCTCGGGGCCGCGCACGTCGTCGACCACACGCGGACGGACTTCACGACGACCGGCGAGCGGTACGACGTCGTCTTCGACACGGTGGGCCGCAGCTCGTACGCGCGGGCGCGGGGGTCGCTGACCGAGCGCGGCTGCTACATGTCGACGTCGACGGGCCCGCTGAGCACGGTCCTCGCGCTCGTGACCCGCTTCGGGCGGGGGCGCCGGGTGCTGTCGGGGATGTCGGTCGAGAAGAACGCGTCGCTGGCGTTCGTGGCCCGGCTGCTCGCCGAGGACGCGCTGGAGGTCGTGATCGACCGCACCGTCCCGCTGGCCGACATCGTGGCGGCGCACCAGTACGTGGAGAGCGGGCGCAAGCGCGGGACGTCGTCGTCGAGCCCTGATGCTCCGATACTTTCGAATCTGAACCCTAAACGGTTCGCTCCTGCACCGAGGTGTTCCCGGCCTGCGAGCAGCGCTGCACACTGGCGTCGATAACGTTATTGGCGCCGCGCTTCCGCGTGTGCGTCGGTACGGCGTCGGTGCCCCCCGAGGGCTTTCCCACGCAGCTCCCCACGCACAAAGGAGTGCTCGATGTTCGAAAGTATCGCTCTCACGCGCGGTGCGCCACGGAAGCGGCGCCCGTTCCGCGCCCTGGTGGCCTTCCTCTCGGCAGCCGCGATGGTCGCTGTCGGTCTGGCGGTGGCCACCACCGCCAACGCCATCTCCACGAACGGGACCGGCACCCACAACGGGTACTTCTACTCGTTCTGGACCGACAGCCAGGGCACGGTGTCCATGGACATGGGCTCCGGCGGGCAGTACTCCACCCAGTGGAGCAACACCGGCAACTTCGTGGCCGGCAAGGGCTGGCAGACCGGCGGTCGCAAGACCGTCAACTACTCCGGCAGCTTCAACCCCTCCGGCAACGCCTACCTGACCCTGTACGGCTGGACCACCAGCCCGCTGATCGAGTACTACATCGTCGACAACTGGGGCACCTACCGGCCCACCGGCACCTTCATGGGCACCGTCACCAGCGACGGCGGCACCTACGACATCTACCGCACCCAGCGCGTCAACCAGCCCTCCATCCAGGGCACCGCGACGTTCTACCAGTACTGGTCCGTGCGCCAGTCGAAGAAGACCGGCGGCACCATCACCTCCGGCAACCACTTCGACGCCTGGGCGTCCAAGGGCATGAACCTCGGCACGCACAACTACATGATCATGGCCACCGAGGGCTACCAGAGCTCCGGCAACTCCAACATCACCGTCAGCGAGGGCTCCGGCGGCGGTGGCGGCGGCGGCCAGACCACACCCCCGCCCACCGGCGGCGGCGGCAACACCGGCGGCTGCTCCATCAGCGCCACCCGGGGCGAGGAGTGGTCCGACCGGTTCAACGTCAGCTACACCGTCTCCGGCGCCAGCACCTGGACCGCCACCCTCAACCTCAACGGCAGCCAGAGCATCCAGAACAGCTGGAACGCGAACGTCTCCGGACGGACCGTGACCTCGACCGGGTCGAACACCTTCGGCGTCACCGTCATGAAGAACGGCAACAACACGACGCCGTCGGCCACCTGCGGGACGTCCGGAGGCGGCGGAGGGACGACGAACCCGCCTCCCTCCGGCGGCTCGTGCACGGTCAGCGTCTCGCGTGGTGAGGAGTGGTCCGACCGGTTCAACGTGACCTACTCCGTCAGCGGCACCAGCAGCTGGGTGGTCACGCTCAACCTCAACGGCAGCCAGAGCGTCCAGAACAGCTGGAACGCGACGCTCAGCGGCAGCGGGTCCACCCGACAGGCCCGACCGAACGGCGCCGGCAACAGCTTCGGCGTCACGATCATGAAGAACGGCAGCACCAGCACGCCCAGCGCGAGCTGCTCGACCGCCTGACCCGGCCGCGGCCGTCGAGGACGGCAGTTTCCGACGAGAACGGCAGCTCAGACTGCCGACCTCGTCGGGGACTGCCGTCCTCGTGGCGTGTCAGGCCTTGGAGCGGTCGCCAGCGAAGCGCCAGATCGCGGTCACGATGATCGCGCCGACGATCGAGCCGATGATGCCGCTCGGGCGCAGCTCGAGGCCGTCACCCGACAGGAGGCTGGCCAGCAGGCCGCCGACGAAGGAGCCGACGAGGCCCGCGACGATCGCCATCGTCCAGTCGATCCGGCCGCGCTTCCGGCCGAGGATCAGCTGGGCGAGCGCACCGATGAGCATGCCGAACAGGATCAACCCGAGGATGAGCATGCGCCGAGACTAGGGCCACGGGGACTTTTCGGGCAGCCCCGGTGGG
The DNA here is from genome assembly GCF_007990265.1 of Cellulomonas terrae. Lineage (GTDB taxonomy): Bacteria > Actinomycetota > Actinomycetes > Actinomycetales > Cellulomonadaceae > Cellulomonas > Cellulomonas terrae. The sequence continues at coordinate 90,627 of NZ_BJWH01000015.1, read as the reverse complement.
TGGGCGCGCCGCGAGGTGACGCCAGGCGCGAGCGCAGGGGCGCCTCACGCGTTCCGACGGGACGCCCGACCAGCGACTCCGTCGACCTAGGCCGCCCCGTCGACCAGCACCGCGATGCCGTCGAGCAGCCGGGCGAGGCCGAACTCGAACGCGCGCCGGGGGTCGTAGGCCGCCTGCTGCGCCTCGCCGGCGACGGGCCCGACGCGGGTGACCGTGGGGAACCGCTCAGGGTCGAAGACGCGGTCGAGGATGGGCGCTGTCGCCTCCCACCACTCGGTCTCGGTGATCCCCGTGGCCTCCTCCGCGGCGACCTGGTCGACCACGCCGCGCGCGGTCCCGGCGACGAACCCCTCGACCAGGGTGAACACGGCGTCCATCGCGACCTCGTCGAGACCCGTGCCGTCGACCGCCTGGAGCCCGAGCTCGTACTTGGTGAGGACGCCCGGACCGAGCGGTGGCCGACCCGACGCCGCGACCAGCAGCAGCCACGGGTGGCGCTCGTAGAGGGCCCAGCTCGCCCGTGCCACGGCCTCGAGCCGAGCACGCCACCCGCCGGTCCCGGGCGTGTACAGGGCGGCGAACTCGCCGAGGGCGCTGTCGACCATCAGGTCGAGCAGCTCCGCCTTGGCCGGGACGTAGGTGTAGAGGGTCATCGCGCCGACGTCGAGGTCGGTCGCGAGGCGCCGCATCGAGACTGCGCCGAGGCCCTCCGCGTCGGCGAGCGCGACCGCGGCGTCGACCACGCGGTCGACCGAGAGTCCCGCAGCGGCGCCGCGGCCGCGGGGCGCCGGCTCCACCAGCCGCCACAGCAGGGACAGGCTGCGGGCCGGGTCGCCGGTGCCCGTGATCTCCGTCATGACGCTCATCCTCCCCCGTCGGGAACACCCGGGTGACCCTCTGCGTTTCTTGTCGTACACTGTACGACTAGCCCTCGGGAGGACTCATGGCGATCAGTACGACAGGACTCACCCGCAGGTACGGCGAGACGACGGTTCTCGACGGCCTCGACCTGACCGTGGAACCCGGCACCATCCACGGGCTGCTCGGTCCCAACGGCGCCGGCAAGACGACCACCGTCCGGATCCTGTCCACCCTGCTGGACCCGCACGGCGGCACGGCGCGCGTCGCCGGGTTCGACGTGGTCACGGAGCCCGCGCAGGTCCGCCGCCACCTCGGGCTGGTCGGCCAGCACGCGGCGGTCGACGAGATCCTCGGCGGCCGGGACAACCTCGTGATGTTCGGCCGGCTCTCGCACCTGGGCACCCGCGCCGCCCGGCGTCGGGCCGACGAGCTGCTGGAACGCTTCGACCTCGTCGACGCCGCCGAGCGCCCGGTGTCCACCTACTCGGGCGGCATGCGGCGCCGGCTCGACCTGGCGGCGGGCCTGGTGCTGGACCCGGCGGTGCTGCTGCTCGACGAGCCGACGACCGGCCTCGACCCCGGCGGTCGGCGGGAGGTCTGGCGGGCGGTCCGGGCGCTCGTCGCCGGCGGCACCGCGGTCCTGCTCACCACGCAGTACCTGGAGGAGGTCGACCAGCTCGCCTCGCAGGTCACCGTCCTGGACCACGGGCGGGTCGCCGCCGAGGGCACACCCGACGCGCTCAAGGCGTCGATCGGGCAGGACCGGCTCGACGTCGTCGTCCGCGACGAGGCCGACCTCGCCGCCGCGCAGACCGCGCTGCGGGCCGTCGCCGGGGACGCGGAGATCGACCTCGACGGTCGCCGAGCGACGGCCACCGTCACCGACCGCGTCGCGGCGCTCACGCACGTGGTCCGCACGCTCGACGACGCCGGGATCGTCGTCGACGACGTGATCCTGCGTCGACCGACCCTCGACGAGGTCTTCCTGCACCTGACCGGCTCGATGAAGGAGGCCTCATGACCTGGGCCCTGCGTGACTCCTGGACCGCGACCCTGCGCGACCTCGGGCACTGGCGGCGCCAGCCGTGGGGGCTGGTCATCGGGCTCGCGTTCCCGATCCTCCTGCTGCTGATGTTCGGCTTCCTGCTCGGCGGCGCGATCGACGTGCCCGGCGGGTACATCGAGTTCCTGTTCCCCGGCATGCTCGCCGTGACCATGGCGTTCGGCCTCGAGACGACCATGACGACCGTCTCGGAGGACGTGCAGCGCGGGGTGACCGACCGGTTCCGGTCGCTGCCGATGTCCCGCATCGCCGTGCTGCTGGGTCGGGCGACCGCGGACATGCTCGCGAGCGTCGTCAGCCTCGCGGTGCTGCTCGTGGCCGGGCTGGTGATCGGGTGGCGGATCCACGAGGGGATCGGCGACGCGCTGGCCGGTGTCGCGCTGCTGCTGCTCCTGCGGTTCGCGTTCCTGTGGGTGGGCATCTACCTCGGGCTGCTGTTCCGCGGGCAGGGTGGCGTGATGGCGGTCCAGATCCTGGTGTGGCCGTTCGTCTTCCTGTCCAATGCCTTCGTGCCGATCTCGACGATGCCCGGCTGGCTCCAGACGCTGTCGGCGTGGAACCCGGTCACCGCGACCGTCGCCGCGACGCGGGAGCTGTTCGGCAACCCGACGGTGCCCGCGAGCGGGTGGGCGTCGGACAACGTGGTGCTGCTCGCCGTCGTGTGGCCGGTCGTGCTGTCGGTGGTCTTTGCCACACTGGCTGTGCGGCGCTGGACGCGGCTGGGCCGATGACGATCTCGAAGGAGAACTCTGTGCACGACGCGATCCGGATCCGCGGTGGTCGGGAGAACAACCTCAAGGGCGTCGACGTCGACGTGCCCAAGCGCCAGATCACCGTGTTCACGGGGGTGTCCGGCTCGGGCAAGTCGTCGTTGGCGTTCGACACCATCGCCGCCGAGAGCCAGCGCCTGCTGAACGAGACGCACTCGGCGTTCATCCAGAACTTCCTGCCGCAGTCGCCGCAGCCCGAGGCCGACGAGCTCACCGGGCTGACCGCGTCGATCGTGGTGGACCAGCAGCCGATGGGCGGGTCGTCGCGCTCGACCGTCGGCACCGCGACCGACACCTACGCCGGGATGCGCCGGGTGTGGTCGCGGATGGGTACCCCGAACTTGGGACGCCCATCGCGTTCTCGTTCAACGACCCGCGCGGCATGTGTCCCGACTGCGAGGGCATCGGGAACGTCGCGGCCATCGACGAGGACGCCCTGGTCGACCCCACGAAGTCGCTCCTCGAGGGCGCGATCGACTTCCCGAACTTCCAGGTGGACTCCTGGTACTGGAAGGTCTACGCCGAGTGCGGGTTCTACCCGCCCGACCAGCCGGTGGGGTCGTTCACGCCCGAGCAGCGGCGCATGCTGCTCTACGGTCCCGACGACGCGCCGAAGAAGGGCACCAAGGTCGCCGTCTCCGGGATGTCGCTCACCTACGAGGCGCTGATCCCCAAGCTCAAGCGGCTCGTCCTGACCAAGAACCCGGAGCAGCTGCAGCCGCACGCGCGCGCCGCGGTCGAGCGCATCTCGACCCGCGGTCCGTGCCCCGCGTGCGGCGGCTCCCGGCTGAACGAGGCCGCCCGCGGGTCGCTGGTGGGTGGCCGGTCGATCGCCGAGTGCGCGGACATGCAGGTCAGCGACCTGGCGCCGTTCATCCGCGGCCTCGACTCCCCCGAGCACAAGCCGATGCTCGACGACCTCGCGGACCGGCTCGACGCGCTCGTGCACATCGGGCTCGGATACCTGTCGCTCAGCCGCGAGTCCACCAGCCTGTCCGGCGGGGAGTCGCAGCGCGTCAAGATGGTCCGGCACCTGGGCTCTGCGCTGACGGACGTCACGTACGTGTTCGACGAGCCGTCCGTCGGGCTCCACCCGCACGACGTGCACCGGATGAACGAGCTGCTGGTCGCGCTGCGGGCCAAGGGCAACACCGTGCTCGTGGTCGAGCACAAGCCCGAGGTCATCGAGATCGCCGACCACATCATCGACATGGGTCCGGGCGCCGGCGGCGCGGGCGGTGAGGTCGTGTACGCCGGCGACCTCGACGGGCTGCGGACGTCGGGAACGCTGACCGGGAACCACCTCACCAGCCACCAGCCGCTCAAGACGGACGTGCGGTCCGCCGACGGTGCGCTCTCCCTGACGGGCGCCACGCTGCACAACCTGCAGAACGTCTCGGTCGACATCCCGCGCGGCGTCCTCACCGTCGTCACCGGGGTGGCGGGCTCCGGCAAGAGCTCGCTCGTCCGCGGCGTCCTGCCCAAGCGTTTCCCGGAGATCGTCGTGGTCGACCAGGCGACCACCCGCGGCTCCCGCCGGTCCAACTCGGCCACGTACACGGGCATGCTCGACACGATCCGCAAGCTGTTCGCCAAGGCCAACGGCGTCAAGCCCGCCCTGTTCAGCGCCAACTCCGAGGGCGCCTGCCCGGAGTGCGGCGGGCTCGGGATCATCTACACGGACCTCGGCAACTTCGAGCCGATGAAGTCCACGTGCGAGCTGTGCGGCGGGCGCCGGTACACCGAGGAGGTGCTCGGCTACACGCTGCGCGGGAAGTCCATCGCGGACGTGCTGGAGATGTCGGTGGTGGAGGCTTGAGAGTTCTTCACGGAGAAGGCCGTCGCGGGAACGCTCGCCGCGATGGACGACGTCGGCATCGGCTACCTGACCCTCGGCCAGCCGCTGTCCACCCTGTCCGGCGGCGAGCGCCAGCGGCTCAAGCTCGCCATCGAGCTGGCCTCCCCCGCCGACGTCTACGTCCTCGACGAGCCGACCACGGGTCTGCACATGTCCGACGTCGACCGGCTCATCGGGCTCATCGACCGGTTCGTCGACGCGGGCTCCACCGTCATCGTCATCGAGCACAACCTCGACGTGATCTCCCGCGCCGACCACGTGCTCGACCTCGGTCCGGGCGCCGGTGCCGACGGCGGCCGCGTCGTCTTCGCCGGCCCGCCGGCCCACCTGGTGTCCGTCGCCGACTCCCTCACCGGCGAGCACCTGGCCCGCCGGCACGGGATCGCCCGGTAGGCCGAGGCCGGCCCGCCACCCGGGCGGGCCGGCCGGCGGGCCCCCCGGGTCAGCTGGGCGGGCACCCGGTCAGCCGGGCGGGCACCCGGTCAGCCGACGTCGCGGCGGCGGAAGACGAGCAGGGCGATGCCGGCGACGACGACCGCGAGGACGCCCAGGTAGATCGCCCCCTGCGTCTGCGAGACCACGTGCTCGACGCTCTGGCAGGACTGCCCCGCCGCGTTCACCGTGCACTGCGTCACGTAGTACTCGGTCGACCCCTCGACCCAGGCCGTCACGTTCGTGATGAGCGCCCACGGCTGCAGCTGCTGCACGCGGCCGACCAGGATCACCTCGACCAGCACGAGCCACCCCAGCATGACCCCCAGCACCGCGGCAGTGTGCCGCACCAGGAAGCCCAGGGCCGCACCGATCACCGCGATCACCGGCGCCAGGGCGACGATCCGCAGAGCCACGTGCACGGGCGAGCTCAGCTCGCTGGCGGGCCCGCCGTCGAGCGTGTCGAAGTAGCGGTAGAACGCCCACGACCCGCCGAGCACGATCGCGACGCCGACCGCGGCCACGGGGATGGTCGCGAGGCCGGCGGCGAGCACCTTGCTCAGGTACACCCGGGTCCGCCGCGGGGCGAAGGTCAGCCAGTTGCCGATGGACCCGGTCGAGAACTCGGCCGAGACGAAGCTGCCGGCGAGGAGCAGGGGTGCCAGTACGAAGAGGGCCGACATCGACATGAGCAGGGCGGTCGTGTCCGTGTCGAAGGACGGCGGGGAGCCCAGCCAGTTCTCGGCCTTCGGCTCCATCTGGTCGCAGCCCCAGTCGATGGCGTCCGGGTCGGTGGCCGCCTCCTTCTCGGCGGCCTCGCCCTCCTCGCAGTCGGCGACCCACTGCTCGCCGTTCTCCTCCCAGTCCTCGAGGGCCTGCTCGTAGTAGACCTGCGCCTGGGCGCGCTCGGCCTCGGTCGGCGGGGACGCCGACTGCCAGGCGTTCACGACGGCCAGGCAGCAGATGACCAGGACGCCGACGACCCCGAGCCGGATCAGCGTGCGCGACGCGAACCGGTCGAGCTCGACCCGCAGCAGCCGGCTCATGAGGCGTCCCCGGCGTGGTGCGCGGGTCTGTGCTGGCCGGCGGGTGGTGGCGCGTGCGTCCCGGGTCCGCGACCGGCAGTGAGCTCGAGGAAGACGGACTCCAGGTCGACACGGACGGGGACCAGCTCGTCGACGAACAGCCGCTGCGCCGCGAGCGCCTCGGTGATGCTCGCCGGGGCCACCCCGCCGTCGACCAGGAGGTACCGGCCCTCGGCGCGGACGGTCCAGCCCTGCGCGGCGAGCACCTGCTGGGCGCGCGGCACGTCGGCGATCCCGACCCGGACCGTGCCCGCCGCGCCCGCACCGATGAGGTCCGCGACGGTGCCGCTCGCGATGAGCTCACCCCGGGCGATGATCGACACGGTGTCGGCCACCTGCTCGACCTCGGCGAGGATGTGGCTGGACACCAGGACGGTCTTGCCGCGGTCCGCGAGCCCGCGCATGGTGCCGCGGATCTCACGGATGCCCGCGGGGTCCAGACCGTTCGTCGGCTCGTCGAAGATGAGCAGGTCCGGGTCCTTCAGCAGCGTCGCGGCGATGGCGAGCCGCTGCTTCATGCCGAGGGAGTAGCCCTTGTAGCGGTCGTCGGCCCGGTCGAGCAGCCCGACGTCCGAGAGCACCACGTCGACCAGCGTCGTCGGGGCGTCGATCGCCCGCGCGAGCATCGTGAGGTTCTTGCGGCCGGAGAAGCTCGGGAAGAACTTCGGCTGCTCGACGATCGCTCCGACGCGGCCGATGACCTCCGGCAGCCGCTCGGGCACCGTCTGGCCGAACACCGTCATGGTCCCGGAGTCCGCGCGGATCAGGCCGAGCAGCATCCGGATCGTGGTCGTCTTGCCCGCCCCGTTCGGGCCGAGGAACCCGTGCACACCGCCGACGGGGACGTCGAGGTCCAGCCCGCCGACGGCGACGGACCTCTGCCCGGTCCGGCTGCGGTACGTCTTGCGCAGGCCTCGGGTCGAGATGGCGAGCTCCGTCGACACGGCGGTGTGTCCCTTCGACGACCGGGCACGAGGAACGAGCCGAGCGCCCGATCGCGTGCACCGTACCTGCTGACGCACCGGCCGGGGGCCCGTTCCGCCCGTGTCCTGCGTCCCGACCCTCTCCCCGGCGAGCGACTGCACGACGGTCGGCCGAGCTCGCCGGGGTCGCGGCTCATGGCAGGAGCACGACCTTGCCCGCCACCGTGTGGGACTCGGCGAGCGCCAGCGCGCGACCGGCCTCGGTGAGCGGGAGTCGCGCGGCGACCTGGGGCGCGAGGGTGCCCGCGGCCAGCCGCTGGAAGACCTGCGTCAGGTCCTCGCGCAGGCGGCGGTGGAAGCGCGTCGGGCGGCGGCGACCGGCCCAGAAGTTGTAGAAGTGCGCGCGCCGACCGTTGGGCAGGAGGTTCCAGACCATCAGCCGGCCGACGAGCGCCAGCACGGGGAGCTGGGACCTCCCGGCGTCGTCCTTGGTCGCCGCCGTGCCGTAGGAGACGAGGGTGCCGCCGCGCCGCAGCAGCCGCCAGGAGTCCGCGATCCCCGCGCCGCCGACGTGGTCGAACACCGCGTCGACGCCGTCGGGCGCCAGGGCGCGCAACCGGTCGGCGAGGTCGGGCGCGCGGTAGTCGACGGGCGTCGCGCCGAGCGTTCGGACGTGGTCGTGGTGGCGCTCCGAGGCGGTGCCGATGACCGTGATGCCGGCGTCGGTCGCGAGCTGCACGAGCGTCGAGCCGACGCCGCCGTTCGCGCCGAGCACCACGATCGTCTGCCCGCGCTGCACCCGGGCGACGCGGTGCAGCATCTGCCAGGCCGTGATGCCGTTGACGACGACCGTCTCGGCGTCGGCGGGGTCGATCCCCTCGGGCACGGGGACCAGGTGGCCCGCGTCGAGAAGGACGTGCGTGGCCCACGCACCGGTCTTGACGACAGCGGCGACGCGCTCGCCCACGAGCCGCGGGTCGACGCCCTCGCCGACCGCGTCGACGACACCGACGAGGTCGTAGCCGGGGACGAACGGGAACGGCGGCTGGTCGTAGTACTTGCCGCGGCGCATCTGCTGCTCCGCGAAGGACACGCCCGTCGCCTCGACCCGGACCAGCGCCTGCCCGGCCGCGGGTGCGGGCCGGTCGCGGTCCCGGACGAGCAGGCCGTCGGGCTCGATGAGGCCGGGCATGACGATCTCGGTGGTGGCGGCCGGCGTGGTCATCGGAGCTCCTCGGAGGTGGTCGGGCGGGTGTGGAGCTTCACGAGCAGTGCGACGGCGGCCGCCACGATGAGGACGAGGAAGACCGGGTGCATGTCCTTCGACAGGCTCGGCGCCCCGTCGGGGCGCAGGATCCAGATGGCGAGCGGTGTCGCGTAGATCACGGCGAGCGCGGCGCTGTACGGCCGCAGGGAGCGAAGGGCCGGGCGGCGCCAGGTGCCGACGAGGACCAGTGCGACGGGCACGATGGCGAGCATCGAGAACTGGCCGAGCACGAGGACCGGGACGGCCCAGGCGGAGACGAGGACGGACCGTGGGGTGCGGCGGGTCGTGGTGAGCGTGGGCATGGTTCTCTCCTATCGATGGTTGAGTGACTAGTCACTCACTGTGTGGGGTCGAGCAGGATCGGACTGTCGTCGGGTCAGGCTGGGTGGCGGATGCCGGCGGAGACGATCGACGCCCACTCGTCGGGGACGTCGTCGATGCCGGTCGTGACGATCAGGTGGCACAGCTGCCCGTAGGCGATGAACCTCTGGACCGCGGCGTCGCTCGCGCCCGACCGCGTCTTGGCGAGCCGGACCACGGAGGCGAGCCCGGTGCGCAGGGCCTGACCGATCTCCGGGATCTCCGCGACCGACTGGGCGTGGACCTGGAGCATGAGCAGCGACCGGTCGCTGATGAGCTGGGCGTAGGCGCCACCCATGGCGTCGAGGATCTCGTCCGGGTCCGTCGAACCGGACTCGTCGGCCCCGATGGACAGGCTCTCGACGATCTGCCGGAAGCACTCCTCGAGCGCGGCGACGAACAGGCGCTCCTTGCTGGGGAACAGCTTGAACACGTAGGCGGGCGAGATGCGGGCGGCGCGAGCCACGTCCGCGATCGTCGTGCCGTGGTAGCCGCCCTGGGCGAACTCCTGGACCGCACTGGCCGTGACGACCGGGACGCGCAGCTCGGCGGTGCTGAGGGAGGACATGTGAGTGACTGTACAGTCACTCACAGCCCGGCACAACCGCTACCGGGTAGCGGCGAGCTGCTCGACCAGGCGCCAGCGCGACGCCGTCGTCTCGACGAGCACCAGACCGGCGGCGTCCAGCAGCAGCAGCGGGCGGCGGCGGTGGTGCTCCCCCGCACGCTCGGGCGTCACCCGGTCCAGCACCCGCTGCACCCCGCGGCCGAGCCGCGCCGACGACTCGACGTGGTCCGCCATCAGCAGCCGGCCGCCCGGTCGCAGCACGCGCGCCAGCTCGCGCAGCACCGCGAGCTCGTCGACGACGCAGCACATCGAGAACGTGGAGACCACGGTGTCGAAGGAACCGTCCGGAAGGTCCAGGTGGGCACTGTCGGCCTCGACCAGCCGGACCGGCACGCCGACCTCCTTCGCCCGTGCCGCGGCCGCCCGGAGCATCGCGGGGCTCACGTCGGCGATCGTCACGTCGGTGGCCCGGTCGCCGTAGTACGGCAGGTTCGCGCCCGTGCCGACCCCGACCTCCAGCGTCCTGCCGGACACCCGCTCGGCGATCCAGCGGCGCGCGGGGGCGAACAGCCGGGGCTCCAGGAACGCCGTGGTCCTGTCGTAGCCGGCAGCCTGCCCGTCCCAGTACTCGGCCCGCGTCACGCTCATGGTGCCCCAGGCTGCCACCGCTCCGTCGTCCGGCACACCCCGCAGACCGTGCTCGGGAGGATCACCGCTTCGGCCACGTCCACGCCGGGCCGTCGAGCACGCCCGCACCCTCCACCGTGGTCGCGCCGGCGCCCTTGGTGAGCTCGATCGTCGTGGCGTCGGCGGAGCGCAACGCCCGGACCAGATCGCCGGCATGCGTGACGACGAGCACCTGCGACCGCTCGGCAGCGGACGCGACGAGGGCGCCGACGGCGGGCATCAGGCTCGGGTGCAGGCTCGACTCGGGCTCGTTGAGGACCAGGAGGTCCGACGGGCGGGTCGCGTGGGCCGCGGCGACGAGGAGCAGGAACGTCAGGGTGCCGTCGGACAGCTCCGCCGCCGAGAGCGGCCGCCGCAGGCCGGGCTGCGTCATCGCGACCCGGCAGACACCGTCGTCGTCCTCGGTGACCACCAGCCGCGAGCCCGGGAACGCCACGTCGACCGACGCCTGGAGCGCATCGGTGTCGCCCGTGCGCTCGATGGTGAGCAGCGCCGCCGCCAGGTCGTCGCCGGTCGCGGACAGGACGGGCGTGAACGTGGCGACGCCCGGGCGCCGGGCTGGGCTGTCGGCGTCGGTGCGCAGGTGGTCGTAGAAGCGCCAGCGCCGGGCCTGCTCCCGCAGCGCGAACAGGTCGGGGGTCGCCGCCGGGTCCGCGAGCAGCGCCATCACCGACTCGTGCGCGTTCACCGTCAGCGGCACGGTCGTCCACCCACCGGCGTCGTCGCGGGTGCGGACGCGCGACCCGGTGCGCTCCGTCAGGACGGTCGACGGGCGCAGCACCGGGCCGGCCCACACGACCTCGGACTTGATCTCCGGGTCGAGCTTGAACGGTCCCAGCTGCGGCAGCCCGAGGTCGATCGCGTAGGAGAGGTCCTCCGTCGCGACCCCCAGGCGGACGGCGAGAGGCCCGTCCGACCGGCGACCGGCGTGCATCGCGGAGCGCATCCCGCCCTCACGCGCCAGGGAGGAGACGGCACCGTCGCGGGCCACCTCGGCGAGCAGGCGCAGCGCCCGGTAGACGCTCGTCTTGCCGCTCCCGTTGGCACCGGTGACGACCGTCAGGTTGCCGAGGCCGAGGGTCAGCGAACGCAGGCTGCGGTAGCCCTCGACGGCAAGAGTCCGGATCATGGCGCGACCCTAGCGGGGGTCACCGACGCTCTGACGGGCTCCGGGAAGCACTCCAGCGACGGAGCTCAGACCGGCTCGAGAAGCACCACGGGGATGACCCGCGACGTCCGCTCCTGGTACCGCGCATAGTTGGGCAGCGCCTCGATGATCCGCGGCCAGAGCGCCCGCCGTTCGTCGGGCGTCGCCACGCGCGCGACCATCGGGACGGGCGGTCCGCCCGTGAGCGACACGGTCACCTGCGGGTGGTCGCGCAGGTTGAGGAACCAGGAGGGGTGCTCGTCGTTGCCCCCCGCGGACGCCACGACGACGAGCGTCCGCCCGAGCGTGACGGGAGCGGTCAGCATCGACGACCGTGGCTTCCCCGACCGCCGGCCGACGGTCACCAGCTCCAGCGACGGCAGGCCGACCAGCGTCCCGCCGAACCGACCCCCGCTGGCCCTCACCCCGGCGCGGTGGAGCCAGCTGAGCGTCCTCATCACGACGGTGCTGGTCATGCCTCGATGAGAGCACGGGACGTCCGCCGGGGCGAGCGTACGGACGACCGGAGGCTCCTGTCGGAGGCTGGTGGGACGATGCCGCGATGACCAGGTTCGTCGTCGACGCGGGTGCCGCTCTGCGGTTCGCCGCGGCCGGCACCCCGCTGCCCGACGCCCACGAGCTCCTCGCGCCGACGCTCCTGCGGTCGCAGGCGCTGTCCGCGATGCACGAGGCCGTGCACCGCGGAGAGCTCTCCGCTGCGGACGCGCGCGAGCGGCTGGCCCGGCTGAACCGCACGAAGATCCGGCTGCTCGGCGACGGCGTGCTGCGCAAGGTGGCCTGGACGGTCGCCGACGAGCTCGGCTGGGCGTCGACGTACGCCGCCGAGTACGTCGCACTGACGCGGCTGCAGGCGGACTACCTGGTGACGCTCGACGACGAGCTCGCGCGGGCCGTGCAGGGCGTCGTGCCGACGGCACCGTTCGACGCCCTCCTCGACCCCCGGTCCTAGGGTGCAGGCATGGAGGACTACTGGTGGGAGCCCCCGATGGCGGGCACCGAGCTGGAGCACCTCGTGGGCGCCCTCGACCGGCTGCGCACGACGTTCCGGTGGAAGGTCGACGACCTGGACGCGGCAGGGCTCGGCGCCCGGATCCCGTCGTCGGACCTCACCCTCGGAGGCCTGCTCAAGCACCTCGCGGCCGTGGAGGACCTCCAGTTCACGGTCCGGCTGACGGGCGGGCGGATCGGTGAGCCGTGGGAGTCCACCGGGTGGCGAGGCGGCAACGACTGGCTGTTCAGCACGGCGGCAGACGACAGCCCCGACGAGCTCTACGCGTACTGGGACGGCGCCGTCCGCCGGTCCCGGGACCGGCTCGGTGCGGCTCTGACGGCCGGTGGGCTCGACCACGCGGTCGACCTGGCCGACTCCGACGGCAGGCCCGCGAACCTGCGGCGGCTCCTGTTCGACCTCGTCGAGGAGTACGGACGGCACACCGGGCACGCGGACCTGCTGCGGGAGGCGGTCGACGGGCGCGTCGGCGAGGACCCTCCACCCGGCTGGCGCGCGGTGTCGGGTTCGTTCGGACCCCCTGCCCGGTGAACGTCTCGCTCAGCCCCTGGTCGACCTCCGACGCCGACTCGCTCACCGTCGCCGTCGAGGAGAGCCCCGAGCTCGCTGTCCAGCTCGGGCAGGAGGTCGAGTCACGTGCCGCAGCCCGCACCTACATCGCGCAGTACCTCACCGACGACGACGGGACGGTCGCGTTCGCGATCCGGGTCGACGGTGTCGCGGTCGGCCACGTCGCGCTCAGCCACATCGAGCGTCGGAACGACTCCGCGTGGGCGTCGTACTGGGTCACCGCCAGCCGGCGCGGGCACGGGCTCGCCACGCGTGCGCTGGCCACGATCGCCGCCCACGCGTTCGACACCGTCGGCCTGTTCCGGATCGAGCTCGGGCACCGCGTGAACAACCCCGCGTCCTGCCGGGTGGCCACCGCGGCCGGGTTCGCCGCCGAGGGCATCGAACGGGCGAAGCTGCGGTACGGCAGCGACCGGTACGACGTGGAGACGCACGCCCGGCTGTCGACGGACCCGAGACCGCCCGTCGAGCTGGTGCCGATCGTCGGGGCGGCGGTGCGCGCCGGCCGGTGACCGCACGGGCGCCCGTCAGCGGGAGCGGGCGCGACCCTGCACGCGGCCGGCGCCGGCCACCGTCCGGGCGTCGACCGCGTGCGCGGTCAGAAGTCGCCGCCTCCGAAGTCGCCCCCGAAGTCGCCGAACCCTCCGTCGAAGCCCGCGTCCGCACCCGGGTCGGCGGCGACGTCCCCGCCGCTGTCGGCCGCGGGGTCGGCGCCGCCGCCGTCGGACAGGTCGAAGAAGCTGTCCGCGATCGCGGTGCCGATGAACGCACCGGCGACGCTGGCCAGCAGGCTGCCGGCGAGCATCCCGCCCATGCCGAGACCGCCGCCGCCGAAGCGGTTCTCCAGGGTCCCGGGTGCGCGCATCTCGGCGCGGGTCGCCATCCGGGCGAGCGCGCGCGGGTCGTCGGACTGCGCCCGCTCGGCCTCGGGCACGTCCTGCGAGAGCCCGTCGAGGACCTGCCGGCGCTGCTCGGGCGTGAGCTGCGCGAACGCCTCGGCGTGCGCCTGCTCGATCGCGTCCGGCGGCGCGGTGCGCAGGAGGTAGCGGTAGCGCTCGATGGCCGCCTCGTCGAAGGTCGGCCGGTTGCCGTACCGCGCGCTCGGCTGCTGGTCGGTGGGCTGCTCGTCGCGACCCAGGAACCGGTCGAGGAATCCCACGCGTCTCACCTCTCGTGTCGGTCTCTGGTCCAACGCGGCCGACGCTCGACGGGTTCCGACGCCCGCCTCCTCGGCACTGCGCGGCACGCACCGGTGGGCCGAGGCTCGTCGCGTGACGCCGCCCGCCGGGGGCCCGACGAATACCGATGGCCTGCTCGTCCGCGTCCTGACAGAGTGGCGCCGCCCGATCCCCTGGAGGTCCACCATGCCCGCTCTCGACGGACGCGTCGTCCTGGTCACCGGCGCCAGCCGCCGCATCGCGATCGGCGCCGGCGTCGCCCGCCGACTGGTCGCCGACGGTGCCACGGTGCTGCTGCACTCCTGGTCACCGCACGACGCGGAGCAGCCGTGGGGCGCGGACGAGGGCGGGGTCGACGCGCTCGTCGACGAGCTGCGCGCGGCCGGCGGGACCGTCGAGCACGTGTCGACGGACCTCGCCGACCCGGCCGCACCGCACGCGCTCGTCGACGCCGCCCACGACACGTTCGGCCGGCTCGACGCGGTCGTCGCCAACCACGCGCGCAGCTCCGGCCAGAACCTGGAGCAGCTGACCGCCACGGAGATCGACCTGTCCTACGCGGTGAACACCCGCGCCACGCTCCTGCTCGTGCAGGCGTTCGCGGGGCGGTACGACGACGCACCGGGCGGGCGCGTCGTCCTCTTCACGTCCGGCCAGTACCGGGGCGCGATGCCCGACGAGCTGCCCTACATCGCGTCGAAGGCGGCCCTGCACGAGCTCACCGCGAGCCTCGCGGTGCACCTGATGCCCCGCGGCATCACGGTCAACTGCGTGAACCCCGGCCCGAACGACACCGGGTACGCCGACGACGCCGCACGCGCTGCCGTCAGCGCCCACAGCCCCGGCGGCCGGTGGAGCACCCCCGCCGACACCGCGCGGCTGATCGCCTGGCTGCTGAGCGACGAGGCCGACTGGGTGACCGGGCAGACGATCGCGTCGGACGGCGGCTTCTCGTCGCTCTGAGCCCGACGGTCTGGACGGGGACGTCGCGGGTCGGGCGACCGCGTCGCCCGACGAACCCCCCCGCACCGGGGACCCGGGCGAGGCGTTCGTCGGCTGGTACCGCGACGCGGCAGACAATCAGGTGTGATCCGCACCAGCCGACGCACTACCGTCTGGCCCTCGTGAGCCGGATCCTGGACACCGTCGTCCCTCGCAGGCTGGGCACCGGGTTCCGGTGGCTGCTGGCCTCGTCGTGGAGCACGAACCTGGGCGACGGGCTCGTCCTGGCGGCCGGCCCGCTGCTGGTGGCGTCGCGGACGGACGACGCGTTCCTGGTCGCGCTGGCGGCGCTGCTGCAGTGGTTGCCGCCCCTGCTGTTCGGGCTGTGGGCCGGGGCGGTGACGGACCGGCTGGACCGGCGGCGGCTGGTGATCGTCGTCGACTCGTTGCGCACCCTGGTCCTGGTGCTGCTCGCGACGGCGGTGGCGGTGGACGTCGCGACGATCTGGCTCGTCCTGGTGGCCATGTTCCTGCTGGGCACCGCGGAGACCTTCGCCGACAACGCGTCGAGCACGCTGGTCCCGATGCTGGTCCAGCGCGACGACCTGGCCCTGGCGAACAGCCGGATCATGGCGGGGTTCGTCACCGTGAACCAGCTCGTCGGCCCTCCGCTGGGGGCGTTCCTGTTCGCCGTCGGGCACGCGTGGCCGTTCGCGGCGGAGGCGGTGCTCGTCGCCGCGGGCGCCGTCCTGGTCTCCCGCGTGGTCCTGCCGCCGCACCGGGCCGAGAAGCGCGCGACGCACATCCGGCACGACATCGCCGAGGGGGTCCGCTGGGTGCGGCACCACGCGGCCGTGCGGACGCTCGTGCTGACGATCCTGATCTTCAACGTGACGTTCGGGGCCGCGTGGTCGGTGCTCGTCCTCTACGCGCGGGAGCGGCTCGGGCTGGGGGCGATCGGGTTCGGGCTCATCACGACCGTCATGGCTCTGGGCGGGCTCGTCGGGACCGTGTCCTACGGCTGGATCACGCGGCGGGTCAGCCTGGCGAACCTCATGCGGATCGGCCTGGTCATCGAGACCCTCACGCACCTGGCCCTCGCCCTGACGACGAGCGCGTGGTTCGCGGTGGTCGTGTTCTTCGTGTTCGGCGCGCACGCGTTCGTGTGGGGGACGACGTCGGTGACGATCCGGCAGCGGGCCGTGCCGACGCAGCTGCAGGGTCGGGTCGGCAGCGTGAACCTGGTGGGAGTGTTCGGCGGGCTGGTGGTCGGCGCCGCGATCGGCGGGGTGCTCGCGCAGCGCTACGGCGTGACGGCGCCGTTCTGGTTCGCGTTCGTCGGGTCGGCGATCTTCGTCGTGCTCATCTGGCACCAGCTGCGGCACGTCGCGCACGCGGACGAGCAGGACGCCCCCGCAGCGGCTTGACGTCTGTATCGAAGTTCTTCAATATAGGCCCGTGCCCTCCCCCGCTGCGTCGACCGCGATGGGCGCCCCCGCCGCCGACCAGGTCGCGCGGACGCTCAAGGCGCTGGCGGACCCGCTGCGCGTCCGGGCGCTCTCCCTCATCGCCGCCAGCCCGCGGGGCGAGGTGTGCGTGGAGGACGTCAGCACGCTCACGGCGGTGTCGCAGCCGACGGTCTCCCACCACCTCAAGGTCCTCAAGGACGGCGGCCTCGTCACGGCCGAGCGTCGCGGGACGTGGGTCTGGTACCGGCTCGCCCCCGAGCACCGCGGTGCGGTCCGCGCGGTCCTGGAGGCCTTCGACGACGTGGACCCGCACCCGACGGGACCGGTGCCGGACCTCGACCACCACCTCGACCGCGTCGCCGCCGACCTCGCACCGCGGTACCCCACGATCGTTGCCGCCCGCGTCCGGGACGTCGTGCGCGACTCCTCGACGGCGCTCGCCCGGACCTCCGGCCTGGGCGAGCGGCTGGTCCTCCTGACGGAGCGGTTCGCCCGTCAGCGCCTCGACGACCTCGTGCGGATCGAGGGCGGCACCACCGTCCCCCGGGTCCTGTTCGTCTGCGTCGCCAACGCCGGCCGCTCGCAGCTCGCCGCCGCCCTGCTCCAGCACCACGCGGGCGGCACGGTCCTGGCCCGGTCGGCCGGGTCGGCGCCGGCCCCCGCGGTCCACACGCACGTCCGCCCCGAGCTCGAGGCGCTCGGCGCCGACGGGTTCCCCAAGCCGCTCACCGACGACGCCGTCCGCGCCGCCGACGTCGTCGTGACGATGGGCTGCGGCGACGTCTGCCCCGTCTACCCCGGCACGCGCTACGAGGACTGGGCGGTGGGCGACCCCGCGCTGGCCTCCCCCGAGGGCGTCACGGCGATCCGCGCCGACATCGACGCCCGCGTCCGCACCCTGCTCACCTCCCTCGCAACCCCAGGAGTGTCATGACCAAGCCCAGCGTCCTGTTCGTCTGCGTCCACAACGCCGGCCGCTCCCAGATGGCGGCAGGGTTCCTCACCGCGCTGTCCGGTGGCGCCGTCGAGGTGCGCTCGGCCGGCTCGATGCCCGCCGACCAGGTCAATCCCGTCGCGGTCGACGCCATGGCGGAGGTCGGCGTCGACATCCGCGCCGAGCAGCCGAAGGTGCTGACCACCGAGGCCGTGCAGGCCTCCGACGTGGTGGTCACCATGGGCTGCGGCGACGCGTGCCCGTACTTCCCCGGCAAGCGGTACGAGGACTGGGTGCTCGAGGACCCGGCAGGGCAGGGCATCGACTCCGTCCGGCCGATCCGCGACGAGATCCGCGGCCGGGTCCTCACGCTGCTGGACGAGCTGGGCGTGGAGCCCGTCGGCGCGTGACCGCCCTCGTCCGACGGCTGGGGGTCACCGACGCGGTCGTGGTCGGGCTCGGCGCCATGCTCGGCGCGGGGGTGTTCGCGGCGTTCGCGCCCGCCGCGCAGGCAGCAGGCACGGGGCTGCTGATCGGGCTCGGCATCGCCGCGGTCGTCGCGTTCTGCAACGCGACCTCGTCGGCACGCCTGGCGGCGGTGCACCCCGAGTCGGGCGGCACCTACGTGTACGCCCGGGAACGCCTCGGCCGGTTCTGGGGGTTCCAGGCGGGCTGGTCGTTCGTCGTCGGCAAGACCGCGAGCTGTGCGGCCATGGCGCTCACCTTCGCCAGCTACGCCGCACCCGGGCAGACCCGGCTCGTCGGGGTGCTCGCGGTGGTCGCCGTCACCGCCCTGAGCTACCGCGGCGTCCAGCGGTCCACCCGCGTGAGCCTCCTGATCGTGGTGCTCACGCTCGTCACGCTCGCCGTGGTCGTCGTGGCGGCGCTGACGGGGGGCACGGCGTCGACCGCGAACCTCACCGGTGTGGACCCCGGCGGGGTGCTGCAGTCCGCGGGCCTGCTGTTCTTCGCGTTCGCGGGCTACGCCCGGATCGCCACGTTGGGCGAGGAGGTCGTCGACCCGCGCCGGACGATCCCGCGCGCGATCCCGCTCGCGCTCGGGATCGTCCTCGTCGTGTACCTCGTCGTCGGGGTGAGCGCCCTCCTCGCCGTCGGCCCCGACGCGCTCGCCGCGACCGCCGCTCCGCTGCGCGCGGTGGTGGAGGCCGGGTCATTCGCCGACCTGAGCCCTGTCGTCCAGGTCGGCGCGGCCGTCGCGTCGCTGGGCGCACTGCTCGCACTGGTGCTCGGGGTGTCACGGACGACCCTGGCGATGGCGCGACGGCGCGAGCTGCCCCCGTTCCTCGCCGCCGTCGACGCGCGGCACGGGGTGCCGTACCGCGCAGAGCTCGCCGTCGCGGCCGTCGTGATCGTGCTCGTCGCCACCCTGGACGTGCGGGGCGCGATCGGGTTCTCGTCGTTCGGCGTGCTCACCTACTACGCCCTGACGAACGCCTCCGCGCTGCGGCTCGGGCCGGACGAGGGGCGCCCGCCCCGGTGGGTGTCCGTGCTGGGGCTGGTCGGCTGCGTGGTCCTGGCCGTGACGCTGCCGCTGCCGTCGATCCTGGGCGGCCTGGCTGTCGCCCTCGCCGGCGCGACCGTCTGGGCGGTCCACCGCCGGAGCACGGACCGCCTCCCGCCGAGAAACAACTGACCGGCAGCGGTGGTTGACCCTGACGAGAGGAGCCCCCATGACCAGCAACCCCACCTGGACCGACCCGCGCGAGCAGATCGAGGCCGTCGTGATGATGGCCGACGGGCGCCTCGCGCCGCGGACGTTCGCCGACCGCGCCGCGGCCGAGGCCTGGGCGCGGCCGGAGCTCGGCGACCAGGTGCTCGAGCGCAACCTCGTCTGCTCCTGCGACAGCTGACCGCGGGTGACCGGCGCCTGGAGCTCGGCGCCGGCGACCCGCGCGGTAGCCGGTCGGCCACCAGGGCGCTGCTATGTTCCGCGGATGCCTGTGGGGACTCGTCGGGACGTGCTGCGCGCGTCCGTGCTCACCCTCGTCGTGCCCACCGTCGTCGCCGTCGCCGTGGCGTTCCCCGCGTCGTCGCTCGCGCGGCGGGCGGAGGGCTTCGACGGGCTCGGGATCCTCCTGCTGGGCATGGCCGTCGCGGGGGTGCTGGGCGTGGTCGCCCTCGTCGTCACGGCGTCGGTCGCCTTCGGGCGGGCGTTGCCCCGGGGGCAGCGGGGGCGGGCGGTCCTCGCCGCCGTCGTCGGTCCGCTCGCGGCGCTGGCCGTGACCGTCGGACCGCTCGCATGGGGCGGACCGGCCACGAAGCTGTGCCTGCTGAGCCTGACGGTGCTGCTCCCGCTCGTGGTGACCGGCCACCTGCGACGGAGGTGGGCCGCCGTCGTCGTCGTCGCGGCGGTGGTGCTCGGGCTCGTCCACACCGGGACGCAGCGGTGGAGCCACGACCAGGACCGGCGTGCCGAGCTCGAGCGGTTCGAGGGTGCGCTCCCTTTGACCGACGGACGCTCGCTCGACAGCCCCCTGCCCGGGGGGTGGGTGTACCTGACCACGTCCGTGCACTCCCGCGGGTCCGGTCTGCCGCTCGGGATGCAGTGGCGGCGCGACGCTGGAACGCCGGACGAGGACAACTACTCCGTCACGGTCGACACCACTCCGACCGACTGCACCCCGCTGGGCACCGAGCCGACGTGCACGGTGATCGGCCGGGGAGCCCACGGGGACGTCACGCGCAGCGAGCGCGGGTACGTGTTCGTCCGGGTCGGCGAGGTCGAGTGGCGCGTGGAGTCGTTCCGGCTCGACGACGCCGACGCGACCACCGTCCTGGATCGGCTCGAGCCCGTCGGCGTGGACGCGTTCCTGCGAGCGGCCGAGGGCACGATCGGCGAGTTCTGACCGTCCGTCAGCTCGCCACGTGCGCGACGATCCGCTTGATCGTCTCGTCGTCGCGCAGGATCCGCCGGTGCCCCAACCCCTCGCTCATCACCAGCTCGGCGCCCGGCCAGGCGCGGGCGATGCGAGCGCCGTCGGCGTGGTCGGCCTCTTTGTCGTCCCGGTCGCTGAGCACGAGCGTGACGGGCAGCGGTCGACCCGTGTTGGCGGCCCGCAGCGGGACGTCGAGGTCCGCCAGGCGGCGTGACGCGAGGACCTGCATGCGGACCTCGAACCGGTGCCGGGTCCGCTCGCTGAAGCCGAGCGTGTGTGCGAAGCCCTCGATGTAGGTGGTGGGGTCGGCCAGCGGGGTGACCAGGACGAGGCGTTCGGTGGGGGTGCCGTCGAGGACGGCGAGCGCGCTCGCGGCGGCCCCCATCGAGTGGGCGACGACCGCACGGGCCGGTCCGTGCGCGGCGATCACGGTGTCGAGCGCGGACATCATCTCGGGCAGCGTCGTGCGCCGTCCGCCGAGCTCGCCCGGGCCGGACTCGCCGTGCGCGGGCGCGTCGTAGGCGACGACGCGCAGGCCGGCGTCCACCAGCGGCCCGACGAGCGGGCGCAGCTGCCCACGGTGGCCGCCCCAGCCGTGCACCAGGTAGACGGTCGGGCCGTCGCCGAAGATCTGCCCGGCGATCGGGCCGCTGCGGAAGGCGGTGCCGCCGGGGATCGTCGTGCGGTCCTTGGTGCGGGTGGGCGTGCACCACAGGCGGAGCGCGGCGCGGGCCACGAGCTCGGGCGCGACGCGGTCGAGCGCGCCGACGACGGAGCGGACGGCGGGCGGGATCGGCGGGAGCTGCGTACGAACGGTCGTGCTTTTTTCGGGCGACGATGCGGCCATGAGAGGTCCTCCAGGGATGGGGTCAGCGCAGGAGCGACTGGAGCAGCCGCTCGAAGGTGTACCGGGTGTGGGCCTCGGCGGCCGGGTCGTGCAGGAGCCTGCACGCGTGGAAGTGCGCGAGCATCAGCCCGTGCAGGTCGTGCGCGAACTGCTCGGGCGCCAGGTCGTCGCGGAACGCCCCGTCCTTGGCTCCCGAGCGGTACATCTGCGCGAGCGAGTCGAGCAGGTCCCAGTGGTCCTTGACCACCAGGTCACGGACGGGCCCCGGCTGGTCGTCGAACTCCGCGGCCGCCGAGACGAACAGGCAGCCCGACGCGCCGGACGACGACGTGACCAGCCACCGCTCGAACAGGGTGCGGACCCGCGGCTCGCCGCGCGGGGCCGCGAGCGCCGGCCGGATCACCTGGTCGACGAAGTGCTCGCGAGCGCTGCCCAGGACCGCGAGCTGGAGCGCCTCCTTGGACCGGAAGTGCGCGTAGAGCCCGCTCTTCGACAGCCCGCTCGCGCTGGCCAGGGTGCCGATGGTCAGACCGGCCACGCCGAGGCGCCCGGCGATCTCGACCGCCTGGTCGATCACCGCCTGCCGCGTGGCGTCGCCCTTGCTCATGGCACATGACTACCACAAAGAGCACGGTCGTGCGCTAGAGGGCCATGACTCCGACACCCAGCGACGCGGCCGCGACACACAGCAGCAGGGAACCGAGCGCGTTCGCGGTCGCACGGCGCACCTCCCCCGCCTCCACCAGCCGGACGGTCTCCACCATCGCGGTCGAGAACGTGGTGTACCCGCCGCAGAAGCCGGTCGCCGCGACGGCGAGCCAGGTCGGTCCGAGGTCGTGGAAGAGATGGGCGCCCGTGAGCAGGCCGATCAGGAGCGAGCCGCTCACGTTGACCACCAGGGTCGCCAGCGGGAACGTGCGCGTCCAACGGGTGCGCACCGCACCGTCGACGACGAACCGTGCCGCCGCACCCACACCGCCGAGGGCGGCCACCAGCAGCAGGATCACGACGCCTCGTCCGGGCCCGGCAGCCGCTGGTGCCGCCACCGGTGGTGCCGGGAGGCGAGGACGATCCCGGCGACGCACGCGACCAGCCCGAGCACCACGCTCAGCACGCCGTAGAGCAGCCCCATGGTCACCTGGCCCGCGGCGAGCAGCCGCTCGATCTCGATGGCGAGGCTGCTGAACGTCGTGAACCCGCCGAGCACCCCGGTCCCCGCGGCGAGCCGGACCAGGCGCCCCCGCCGCGACTCCTCCCCTCGGCGGAGCAGCGCCTCGAGCAGCGCACCGAGGAGCAGGGAACCCAGCAGGTTCTCGACGAACGTCGCCGTCGGCCACCCCGACGGCGAGGTCCCGATCGTCTGCGTCAGGACCCACCTCACGGCCGTCCCCACGGCACCGCCGACCGCGACGACCGCGACCAGACGCGGGTCGAGGTGCGGCGGTCGGGTCACGGGGCCCCCTCCGGCGACACCGGGACGATCGTGACCGGGAACGGCTGGGTGTGCGCGAGGCGACCTGCCGTCGAACCGCCGATCAGGTGGTTCATCCAGCCACCGACGCCGGGACGCCGGCTGCCGATCACGATCTGCGCCGCACCGGTCTCCCGCGCGACCCGGGCCAGGGCCCGGGACGCCTCGCCCACCGTGTAGACGAAGCGCCAGGTGACGCCCGAGCCCTCGAGATGAGCCGCGAGCTGCTCCGCCATCGCGGTCTCCGCGACTCCGTCGCCGTCGAGTCTGTCGGCGTGGTCCGGGTCCAGCGGGGTGGTGACGAGGGTGCCGTCCGGCTCCTCGGCGACGAGGGTCCGCGCGGGGTCGGCCCAGACGCACACGAGCGAGGCGCCCATCGCGCGGGCCAGCGCAGCCGCACCGAGGACGACAGTGGGCGACTGCCTCGGCAGCACCCCGACGACCACCGTCGGCGTGCCGGGCACCGGGGTGCCGTGCCACGGGTGCGGGGCGGAACGCGTCACCCGCCGAGGCTACGCGGGAACACAGGAACGCCAGCGGAGGTTGCCCACCACCATGACCACTATCGGATTCATCGGCGCCGGCCACATCGGCGGCACCCTCGCGCAGCTCGCGATCACCCAGGGCTACGACGTCGTCGTCAGCAACTCCCGCGGCCCGGAGACCCTGACCGACCTGGTGGACCAGCTCGGCGACCGGGCGCGGGCCGGCACGTCCGCGGAGGCCGCCGAGGCCGGCGACGTGGTCGTCGTGACCATCCCGACCAAGAACGTCAAGGACGTCCCTGTCGAGCCCCTGGCCGGCAAGGTCGTCATCGACACCAACAACTACTACCCGCAGCGGGACGGTCAGATCCCGGCCCTCGACGACGAGTCGACGACCGTCTCGGAGCTCCTGCAGACCCACCTGCCGACGTCGCACGTCGTCAAGGCGTTCAACCACATCACGTCCGCTGACCTCGCCACGCAGGGCGCCCCCGCCGGTACGCCGGACCGTCGCGCGCTCGCGGTGGCCGGCGACTCCGACGACGCTCGCGCCGCGGTGGCGGAGCTCATCGACGAGCTGGGCTTCGACACGGTCGACGTGGGCCCGCTCGCGGAGGGCTGGCGCTACCAGCGCGACACCGCGGCGTACGTGCAGCGGTTCGACGCCGACGGGCTGCGCGCCGCGCTGGCCCGGGCGGTGCGCTACCGCGACATGTGAGACGGACGGCCTGCGCTCCCCTCCGGGCGCAGGCCGTCCGTCCCGTCACCTCGCAAGAGGCGCAGCGAGCGCCCCTGATACGTCATTTCCCTCGCCGGGTGCGTCGGGGCGGACGTAGCGTCCGGCTCATGGACCTCCCCCGTCACCACCCGATCCGCGCGAGCAGCGTCGTCGCGCTGGTGCGGCGCGCCTGATGGACCCGTCGGCCGTGCAGGCCTACTACGCCGCGAAGAGCCACCACGAGCGCGACCGCCTGCTCTCCGCGGAGGGCCTCCTCGAACGCGTGCTCACCACCCGGCTCCTGGAACCCCACCTCGACGCCCCCGGCCGGGCGCTCGACCTGGGCGGCGGCACCGGCCCGTACTCGGTGTGGCTCGCCGAGCTCGGCTGGGACGTGACGCTGGCGGACCTCTCCCCTGAGCTGCTCGCCATCGCCGAGTCCTCGCTGCCCGCCGGGACGGTCCGCGAGGTCGTCCAGATCGACGCCCGGGACCTGTCCCGCTGGGGCGACGCCACCTTCGACGCGGTCCTGAGCCTCGGCCCGATGTACCACCTGACGACGGCACCCGACCGCGCCCGCGCCGCGCAGGAGCTCGCCCGCGTCACGCGACCGGGGGGTCTGGTCGCCGTGGCGCTCATGCCGCGGTACGTGTCCGTCCGCCGGCTGGTGTCGCTGGCCGACGAGCGGTGGCAGCTGGCCGACCCGGCGTTCCAAGACCGGCTGCTCGACGACGGCGTGCTCGAGAACGCCGTGCCCGAACGGTTCACGCACGTCTACGGCGTCGAGCCGGCGCAGGTCGCGCCGTTCTTCGAGTCGCACGGCTTCGCGACGGTGTCGCTGGCCTCCACGCACGGCTTCCTCACCGGCGTCGAGGACGGGTTCGAGGCGCTGCGGACCGAGCACCCCTCCGCGTACAGCCGGCTGCTCGACCGGCTCGTCGCGACGGCGTCCGACCCCGGCGTACTCGCTACCGCCGGCCACCTCCTCTACGTCGGGCGCCGGCGTCAGGTCCCGACGAGCCCCGACTCGTAGGCCGCGATCACCAGCTGCACCCGGTCGCGGCAGCCCAGCTTGCGCAGCGCCTCCGAGACGTGGGACTTCACGGTCGGCTCGGCGATCCAGAGCTCCGCGCCGATCTCCGCGTTCGACAGACCGCGCGCCACCGCCCGCATGATCTCGAGCTCCCGAGGTGTCAGGTCCGCGATCCCGGTCACCGCGACCGGCGACGACCGGGCGGTGAAGTCCTCGACCAGCCGCCGGGTGACGGTCGGCCCCAGCAGCATCGAGCCCTCCGCGACCATCCGCACGGCCTCGACCAGCCGGTCCGCCGTGACGTCCTTGAGCAGGAAGCCGCTGGCCCCGGCGCGCAGGGCGTCGTAGACGTACTCGTCCAGGTCGAACGTCGTGAGGATCAGCACGCGGGTCGACGGGTGCTCCGCGCTGATCCGGGCCGTGGCGGCGATCCCGTCGAGGACCGGCATCCGCACGTCGACCACCGCGACGTCGGGCTTCTCGGCGGCGACCAGACGCAGGAGCTCTCGTCCGTCCTTCGCGGCCCCCACCACCTCGAGGTCCGGCGCAGCCCCGATGATCGCCGCGAACCCCTGCAGCACGACCGGCTGGTCGTCGGCGACGACGACGCGGGTCATGCAGGCACCTGGATGTCCAGCACGAACTCCCCGTCGGCGACCACGGCCGTCATCGTGCCACCCAGCGCCTCCACCCGTTCGCGCATCCCGATCAGGCCGCGACCCGCGTCGGCAGCACCGTCGGCCGCGTTGGTCATCCGGAAGCCGACGACGGTGTCGGACTGCCTCCGGGTGATGGTGGTCCGGCTCCCCGGGGCGTGCCGGCGGGCGTTGGTCAGCCCCTCCTGGACGGCGCGGTAGAGCACGTAGCCCGCGGCCGGCGGGACCTCGCGCCACGCACCCCCGAGCTCGATCGCCTGCCCTGCCGCGACCGCGCCCGACACCAGGTCGTCGACGTCGCACGCCGTCGGCTGCGGGGTGCGCTCGGTCTCGTCGGACGTGCGCTGCAGGACGATGAGGACCTGACGCAGCTCGGTCAGCGCCTCGCGGGCGTCCTGGGCGATGTCCGCCAGCACCGCGCGCGCGTCGTCGTCCAGGCCCGGGTGCAGGAAGGGCGCCGACTCCGCGCGGACCGCGACCAGCGAGACGTGGTGGGCGACGACGTCGTGCAGGTCCCGGGCGAGCCGGGCACGCTCGCCGGCGAGGGACTCGACCTGCAAGGCGTGCCGCTGCGCAGCGGCGACGCCCTCCTCCCGCGACCGGGACCGCTGGACCGAGCCGATCAGCGCCGCGATGCCGACCGTGATGGCGATCGCCAGGAAGTACGCGACGAACGCGTACGTCTCGAAGTCGTCATCGATGCCCGACGTGACCGCTCCGATCGGCAGGTAGGCGGGGATCTCGGTGCTGCAGTACTGCACCGCGATCAGGAGGGCGACACCTGCCGGGACAACCGCGCGCGACACCCCGTCCAGCGCCGCGAGGGCGGCGATGCCCAGCAGGCCGAGCCACCAGCCCCAGACGAACCCGCCCATCCACGGCACGAACAGGAAAGGCAGGAAGGCGAGCGCAGTCGCCCAGACGGTCCACCGGCGGGCGAGGACGACCCCCGCCAGGACGCTGAGACCACCGATGACGCCGTACCCGGACGGCGTCGGCGACGAGACGTACGAGTACCCGCCGTCCAGCACGGTGAAGTCGCGGATGCCAGGCGTCATCAGCAGCAGGACCCCCACCACGGTCGCCACCGCGATCGACGGCACCCACTCGCGCCAGCGGAACGTCGTGACGGGGCGGCTGCCGGTGAGCACTGCGGTCGTCATGGCGTCATCGTGGACCCTCGGCCCGCGTGACCACCTCAGCCGCGCGTCGGAGACCGATGTCCGCCTCCGGTCGCGGCTCCCCCACGCCGACGGGCCCGCCCTGGCGCATGATGGAACCAGTCACCCGCACGTCCTCGAGGAGTCCTCCGTGTCCCTGACCGTCCCCGCCCTGCTCACCCCCTCCGCCGGCGCCCCGTTCGAGCGCGGCACCGTCGAGCGCCGCGAGCTCGGCGCGCACGACGTCCTCATCGACATCGCGTACGCCGGCATCTGCCACTCCGACATCCACCAGGCCCGCGAGGAGTGGGGCAGGGCGATCTTCCCGATGGTCCCCGGGCACGAGATCGCCGGTGTCATCTCCGCCGTCGGGTCGGCCGTCACCAAGCACGCCGTCGGCGACCGTGCCGGCGTCGGGTGCTTCGTCGACTCCTGCCGCGAGTGCGAGATGTGCCTGGCCGGCGAGGAGCAGTTCTGCCTGCGCGGGAACGTCGGCACGTACAACAGCAAGTCGTACGACGGGTCGCCCACCTACGGCGGCTACTCGACGCAGATCGTGGTCGACGAGAACTACGCGCTGCGCATCCCCGAGGGCATCTCGCTCGACGTCGCTGCACCGCTGCTGTGCGCCGGGATCACGCTCTACTCGCCCCTGAAGCACTGGGGTGCGGGTCCGGGCACGAAGGTCGCCATCGTCGGCATGGGTGGGCTCGGGCACATGGGCGTCCAGCTCGCGCACGCGCTCGGCGCCGAGGTCACCGTGCTGAGCCAGTCGCTGTCCAAGCAGGCCGACGGGCTCGCGCTGGGCGCCGACCACTACTACGCGACGAGCGACCGCCAGACGTTCCGGGACCTGCGCCGGTCGTTCGACCTCATCATCAGCACCGTCGGCGCGGACATCGACGTCGACGCGTACCTGTCGCTGCTGCGGTTCGAGGGGTCGCTGGTGTTCGTCGGGCTGCCCGAGAACAAGCAGTCGTTCCGCGTGTTCTCGCTCACCGGGGCCCGTCGGAACCTGTCGGGGTCCAACATCGGCGGCATCCGCGAGACCCAGGAGATGCTCGACTTCTGCGCGGAGCACGGGATCGGCTCGGTGGTCGAGACGATCACGGCCGACGACGTCGACAAGGCCTACGACCGCGTGGTGAACAGCGACGTCCGCTACCGCTTCGTCATCGACACGTCCACGATCCCGGCGAGCTGACCGACGCGGCCCGACGCGGACCGCGCGAGAGCGGCAGCTTCCGACGAGCGCGGCAGTCTGAACTGCCGTCCGCGTCGCAGACTGCCGTTCTCGCGCGCGGTCAGCGAGGCAGGCCGAGGGTCGTGACGACCTCCCGGAGCAGCTGCTCGTAGTACGCGTCCGCGGGACTGACCAGCGGGCGGAGCTGGCCGAAGACCTCCATCACCGTGAAGCCGTGGACGCGCACGAACGCGTCGACGGCCAGCGCGATCGCGGGTGCGGGCAGCGGGTAGGACTGCCGGGCGGCCAGGGCGTCGAACCCGGCGGCGGTGCCGTCGTCGAGGGTCGCCGCGCGGGCGGCCAGCACGTCCGCGTCGACCAGGCCGCGCTCGTACGCCGTCGCGAAGAGGCCCATGATCCGGCTGCCGGGCCGGACGGCGACCGCGACCGTGCGTTCCGCGGGCGCGTGGTAGCCGGGCACGGGCGCGCCGAACGCCAGACCGAACTGCGCGGGGTGCGCGAGCGACCACGCCCGGTACGCGCGCAGCCCGGCGGTGATGGCCCCGGGGAGGTCGTCGGGACCCACCTCGTCGACGGCCGCGTCCACCGCGTCGGCGTGCTCCGTGAACGCCTCGACCAGCAGCTCGGTGAGCAGGTCGTCGCGGCTGTCCACGTAGCGGTAGAGCGCGGACACCGCGAGGTCGAGGTCACGGGCCACGGCGCGCAGCGTGACCCCCTCGACGCCGGCCTGCTCCAGGTGCGTGCGAGCGGAGCGCAGGATCGCGTCGGTCGTCTCCTGACGACGACGCTCGCGGACGGTGGCAGCCATCCGCGCAGCATAAACGAGAACACTGTTCTTGACTTCTCGCCGCGTCGCGAGAACACTGTTCACACAAGAGAGAACAGTGTTCTCGTTTCCGTCGTCCAGGAGCCCGCCATGGTCAGCGACCGCCGCACCGCCGCCTTCTCCCTCATCGCCTCCGGCACCCTCGCCCTCGTCGCGAGCATCGGCCTGTCCGTCACGTTCGGCTGGCCCGACGTCCTCGACGCACCCGCCGCCGAGGTGCTGCCCGCCTTCGCGGAGATCGCCTCGACCGTGCAGGCGCTGTTCCTGATGCAACTGGGCGGCAGCCTCGTGCTCATCCCCGGGGTCATCGCGCTGCACCTGCTGCTCGCCCGCAGCCGCGGCACCGACGCCGCCCTCCTCACCGTCACCGCGTTCGGCGTGCTCGCGCCCGTGGTCCAGAGCCTCGGCTGGATCCGCTGGCCGCTGGTCGTCCCGGGCCTGGCCGACCGCTACCTCGACCCGTCCGCCTCCCCGGAGACCGTCGCCGCCACCGCCGCCACCTACGAGCTGGTCAACGCCTACGCCGGCGGCGCGCTCGGCGAGAACCTGGGCTGGCTGCTGCAGGGCGTCTGGGCCGTCGGCCTCGGGGTCCTCGCGTGGCGCGCCGCCGACGTCGCTCCGGCCTGGCTGCGCCGCACGCTCGCCGTCGTCGCGATCGCCTGGGCCGTCACCCTGGTCCCCGCCGGCTGGCTCGCGTCCGACCCGCTCACCACGATCGGCTCCTCCATCTACTCGATCTGGTACCTGGCCCTGCTGGTCCTGGGCGTCGTGCTGCTGCGCGCACCCTCCCGAGACCGATCCCTCGCCGCCGCCTGACCCTCGCCCCCGAGCGCGATACTTCGCGACGAGCGCGGCACTTCCGACTGCCGCGCTCGTCGCGAACTGCCGCGCTCGTCGCCGTCCCGCCTACGGTGAGCCTGTGGATCCCATCCAGAGCGTTGCGCCGCCGCTGCGTGGGCGCGTGATCCTGTCGCAGGACTGGGTGCGGGCCAGCTTCCTGCACTGGCGGGTGGCGCCCGACGCCGTCGCGCCGCTGCTGCCCGCGGGGACGCGGCCCGACGAGTTCGACGGGTCCTCGTGGGTCGGGCTCATCGCGTTCCGGATGGAGCGGTTCACGCTGGTCCCCGGACCGGCGCTGCCGTACATCGGCAACTTCCCCGAGATCAACGTCCGGCTCTACACGGTCGACGACGAGGGCCGGCGCGGCGTGCTGTTCCGGTCGCTCGAGGCGTCGCGGGCGGTCACCGTGCTCGGCGCACGGACCGTCATGAACGTGCCGTACCAGTGGGCGCGGATGTCGATCCGCCGCACCGACGACGCGATCGACTACCGCTCGACGCGGCTCACCGGTGACCGGCCGTCGTCGCGGATCGTCGTCCGGCCGTCACGGTCTGCCGTCGAGGGAGACCCGCTCGCCGACTTCCTCACCGCTCGCTGGGGCATGCACACCGTCCTGCGAGGGCGGACCCGGTTCGTGCCCAACGAGCACGAGCCGTGGCCGCTGCGGCGGGCGACCCTCGTGTCGCTCGACGACGAGCTCGTCGCCGCCGGGGGGCTGCCCGGGGTCGCCTCCCGCCCGCCGGACTCGGTCCTGTACTCCCCGGGCGTGCACGCGCGGTTCGCGATGCCGCTCTAGCCCGGGGTCGAGGCCAGCGCCTCGCGCAGGACCTGGATCGCCTTCGGTCCGACGCCGTGCAGCCGGAGGAGCCCGTCGAGGTCCACCTCCCGGACGTCGTCGAGCGTCGTGATCCCCTCCAGCGCGAGCGCCGCCGTGGCGGCCCGTCCGATGCCGCGCGGCAGCGGGGTGGGTGGTGGCGTCGGGTCGACCATGGGTCGAGATTCTCCCACCGGCATCGCGGCCGTCCTGGAGCGCGCACGCGCCGAGGCGCCCCGCAGCGGGTGCTGCGGGGCGCCTCGTCGGTGGTGCGTCAGTCCTGCGGCGTCGCGTCGCCCGCGAGGATCAGGTACAGGTCCCGGCGTGCACGGTCGAGGACCTCCAGGGCTTTGGTCGCCTGCTCGTCGGTCCCCGTGCGGGCGACCTGGTGAGCCGCCGCGCCGAGCGCCTCCAGGGCTCCGCGCAGCGCGCGACCCGGGGAAGCGGGCCGGCTCGCGGCGTCCTCCCACGGGCTGCCGAGCTGCTCGGCGTTCTGGGTGACGTAGGTGCCGCCCGCCTCGGTGAGCGTGGCCATCTTGCGGCCGGACTCGGAGGTGATGGCGATGAGGCCCTCGTCCTCGAGGAGGTTGAGCGCCGGGTAGATGGCGCCGGGGCTGGGCCGCCACGTGCCGCCCGACCGCTCGCCGATCTGCTGGATCAGCTGGTAGCCGTGCATGGGCTCCTCGGCGAGGAGCAGCAGGATCGCGGCGCGGATGTCGCCGCGCCCGGCGCGCCGGCCGGGACCGCGACCGCGGCCGCCGGGGCCGAAGCCCGGGCCGCCGAAGCCAGGTCCGCCGAAGCCGGGACCGAAGCCCGGGCCGAAGCCGGGGCCGCGTCCGCGGTGCTCGTGGTGCTCGTGCGGGAACGCGCCGCGCGGTCCGCCGCGGCGCGGGTCGAAGCCCTCCTCGTAGGGGGCCTCGGGGAAGTCGCCGCGACGGCGGCGGGTGCGGCCGCGCTCGGCGGTCGGGTCGGGGGTGGTGCTGCGGAAGGGGTGGTGGGGGTGTCGCATGAGGTGTCTCCTGACGATGTGGGTCGCGGCGTCCGGGAGGTCGTGCGATCTCGACCGGATGACGTAAAGATATATCGCTGATCTATCTTTGACAACCCCTAGCGATACATCGTCCTCAGAGCCGCGCGAGCACCGCACCGCCGTGCACCCCGAGCACCTGTCCCGTGGTCCAGCCACCCTCGGGCGAGGCCAGGTAGGAGACGGCCGCGGCGACCTCCTCAGGCGTCCCCGGCCGGCCCATGGGCACGCGTGCCAGCCGGCGTGCGTACTCGGCGTCGGCGAGCCGGCCCGCCCAGAACTCCGTGTCAGGCACGAACCCGGGCGCGACCGCGTTGACCGCGATCCCGTCGGCCGCCACCTGCGCCGCGAGGCCCGTGACCCACGAGTTGATCGCCGCCTTCGCTGCGCCGTACGAGCCCGCACCGCGCAGGGCGGCCACGGAGCTCATCGCGATGATCCGACCGCCCGGTCGCGGCATCGCGGGCAGCAGCGCCTCGCCGAGCAGCACCGTGGTCAGCACGTTCAGCCGGAACTCGTCGACCCACAGGTCCGCCTTCGCCGCGAGGCTCCCGTCGCGCGGTTCGAGCGACCCGCCCGCGTTGAGCACGAGGACGTCCACGGCACCGAGCCGCTCCGCCAGAGCGGCCACCTCGGCCGGCTCGCGCAGGTCCGCGACCTCGACCCGCATCACCCCGGCGGCGGCCTCCTCGAGCACCTCCCGACGCCGCCCGACGATCACCACGTCGTGCCCGTCGGCCAGCAGCCTGCGCGCCACCGCGGCTCCGATCCCCGTCCCGCCGCCCGTCACCACCGCAGTTGTCATCGGACCAACCAAACACTGTCGTGCGACTCTGTCGATCGGTGCGCGCGGCGTGCGTCATGGGCACGACCGACGACGACGAGAGGACGACCATGACCACCGAGTACATCGTCGCGCTGTACGGCGACCAGACCGTCTGGCACGGCGACGACGTTCCGGACCGCATCCCCGGTCACCGGGTGCACGAGGCGTTCGCCCGCGCGTGCTCCGACGGCGGGCACGTCATCCGCGACAGCGCCGAGCTCCACCACTCCGTCTCCCGGGTGGTGCGTCTGCGGGACGGTCGCACGTCGGTGACCGACGGGCCGTTCGCAGAGCCGACCGAGGTCCTCGCCGGCTTCTACCGGATCGCGACCGACGACGTCGACGGGCTGGCCGTGCTCGTCGGCGAGCTCATCCGCGGGACCGGCGAGGTGGCCGAGATCCGCGAGTCGATCGCACCCCCGGACGGCCTCTAGGCGGAGGTCGTCTGCGCGAGCTGGATGAGGTTCCCGCAGGTGTCGTCCAGGGTCGCGACGACGACCGGCCCCATGTCCGTCGGCGGCTGCACGAACCGCACGCCAGCGGCGGTCAGCCGGTCGAACTCCGCCTGGAGGTCGTCGACCCCGAAGGACGCGGCCGGGATGCCGTCCTCGACCAGCGCGGCCTTGTACGGACCGACCGCCGGGTGCCCGCTGGGCTCCAGGAGCAGCTCGACGCCGTCCGGGGCGGCCGGCGAGACGACCGTGAGCCAGCGGTCGTCGCCGCCGAGCGGGATGTCGTTCTTCACCTCGAACCCCAGGAGGCGGGTGTAGAAGTCGAGCGCCGCGCTCTGGTCGTCGACGAACACGCTGGTCACGGTGATGCGGATCATGGGGACTCTCCTTCGTCGGGGACGGGCCAGCGCGTGGCGATCTGCCGCAGCGGCCCGGTGTCGAGGTGGTGGAACTTGTAGCGGCCCTCGCGGCGGACGGTCACGAGCCCGGCCTCCTCGAGCACCTCGAGGTGCTGCGAGACGGCCTGCCGGGTCGAGCCGAGCCCGTGCCTCATGGTCAACCGGGTGCACAGCTCGAACAGCGACTGCCCGTCACGGTCCTGGAGCTCGTCGAGGATCGCGCGACGCGTGGCGTCGGCGAGTGCCTTGTAGACGTCGGCTGCCACCCGACCTGTATAGGCAAGCCAGTACTTGCCTGTCAAGGGCTGTCGATTCGGGGAACCCTCGCGCGTCATCACCCCGACAGGCACAGTGAGCACATGAGGGAGATGACGTCATGACAGACCGGTGGACACTCTTGCTCTGGGGCGACGAGTCCGTCTGGGAGAACGCGACCCCGGAGGTCCAGGAGCGCGCGATGGGCGAGCACGGGGCGTTCTCGGAGGCGTGCGAGGCTCGCGGCTACCGCATCGTCGGCGGCGAGGAGCTGGGATTCTCCAAGAACGCCGTCACGGTCCAGCGCCCCGACGGAGGGGACCTCACGATCACCGAGGGTCCGTACGTCGAGCTGGCCGAGCACGTCGGCGGCTACTACGTGATCGAGACCGACGACGTCCAGGGCCTCGCCCGGCTCGCCGGGGAGCACCTGTTGACCGACGGCGGCGGCATCGAGCTGCGCCCGGTCATCGTGCACGACGCATGAGCGCGCAGACGTTCGTCGTCCTCATGTACGCCACGGAGGGCGACTGGGACAACGCCGACGAGGCGACCAAGGCCGAGTACTACCGGCAGCACGGCGACTACGACGACCGGGCGGCCGACTTCGGCGTGACGTTCCTGGCCAGCGAGGCGCTCCAGCCCGTGGCCACGGCCGTGACGCTGCGGCGCTCGGGCGACGACGCGGAGATCACCGAGGGGCCGTTCGCGGAGACGGTCGAACAGCTCGGGGGCTTCTACCTGGTCACCGCTCCCAGCCGCGAGGCCGTGCTGCAGCACGCGATGCTGCTGCCGGAGTACACGATCGAGGTCCGGGAGATCGCGCAGATGTGAGCCGCCCCCCACGGCTGTCGGTGCTGTTCACGGTCCCGGCGCGTCCGCTACGTTCGTCGCCGCGGACGTGGCCTCGTCCGTCGACGCGTGAGGGGGCTGCGTGACGCGGATCGTGGAGATCAGCGCTGAGGGTGTGGCGGGGGTGCGGGCGGACCTGGTCGCGACCCGGGACGCGTTGGAGGGGCTGGGTCCGTTGCGGTCCCGGGCCTCGGCACTCGGGGTCTCCACGACCGGGTTCGACGAGGCCCTGGGCATCGCCGACCGGCTCAACACGACGGTCCTGCCGGTGGTCGACACCCACCTGACCCGCGCCCGCACCCTGGCCGACCTGCGCTACGGCGGCACCCTCGGCCCGGTGATCCCGGTGGTCGACGACGACCCCGACCCGCTCACCCAGGTCCCCGCCTACACCCAGACGGCGTTGGCCACCGGGGGCACGGTCCTGACCTGGGGACCCGAACCGGCCGAGGACCAGGAGGCCGACCAGGCCGACACCGAGAAGTCCCAGGGCATCGGCGGCTGGTTCTCCGACCGGTGGGACGACGTCACCGACGCCGTCGACGAGGGCACCGACTGGGTCGCGTCCACCGCGTCGGACGCGTGGGAGTCGGTCACCGACGCCGGCGCGGCGATCTCCGACTGGTGGGAGTCGACCACCGCCGACCTGGGCGGCTGGATCGATCAGAACCTCGCCGGGCTGCGCGACTGGATCGGTGAGCACGTCGGGCTGTTCCGGTTCCTGGCCTCCGCGTGCCGGGTCATCGGCTGGATCCTGGTCGTGGTCGGCCTGATCCTGACCGTCGCCCTGGCCATCATCGGCGCGATGGGCGGGGCCGCGATCGGGGCCGTGTTCGGGTTCGGCGTCGGGGCCGTACCCGGCGGCGCGGCCGGTGCGGCGGCGGGGGCCGCGTTCGGGCTGAAGATCCTCGGCGTCGGGTTCACCCTGGTCTCGGTCGGGGACTTCCTGGACGTGGTCGCCGACTGGGGCGAGGGCAAGATCGACGGCCAGGACCTGGTCAAGCAAGGCACCCTCGAGCTCGCCCTGGCCATCACCTCCCTGATCGGCGTCGGCATCGTCGGCAAGATCCTGCAGAAGACCTTCAAGCACCTCCCCGCGTCCTGGCGTTCGTGGCTCGAGGACCTGCTCAAGAAGAAGCCGCAGGACAACCGCACCTGGCGCGGCAGCGGGACCGCCGACGACCCCGTGGTGTTCGAGTACAGCAACCCCGCCGAGGCCTTCCGCACCAGGGCCGAGCCGACCAGGGCGGACCTGGACGGTCTGGGACCGCACACGGACTACCCGGCCGGCAGCGAGGAGCACATGCTCGCGCGCTGGCAGCTGTACCAGACGAACGGCTCCAACCGGCTGACGTGGGAGCAGTGGCGGGACCAGTACATCCGCAACCAGGGCAACAAGCCGCGCGGCGACGCGTTCGAGAACGCGGTCTACGAGCTCGACGAGTACTCGCCCGACGAGTGGACGCGCAACACGTCGGTCAAGGACGCCAGCGGCGTCGACCGCAACTACGACGTCGTCAACATCGAGGACCAGATCGGCGTCGAGATCAAGTCGGGGAACACCATCGACCCGGCGCAGCTGGCGAAGGACCAGACCCTCGTCAACGCCAACTGGACGATCCGGTACGTCTTCGGCAGCCAGCCGTCCGCCGCGACCATCCGCAAGCTCGACGAGGCGGGCATCGAGTGGAGGGTCGTCCACAGCGAAGCCGTGGTCAGATAGTTGCCCTACGGCGCGCGGGTGCCGGTCGACGGGAGGTCGTAGTGAAGGACGAGCAGTTCGAGGACTGGCTGGAGGCCATGGATCCTCGCCTGGCGCGGTTCGAGGACTTCCTCATGCCGAACTCCTGGACGAAGGGCTTCACCCGCGAGTCGCTGGAGGAGCTCGAGGACTACATGCTGACGCGGTGGCCCGACCGGGAGTCGTTCCAGAACGAGGGCGACTCGGACTGGATCGACGGCGCCATGCGGTACATCGGCGAGGCGATCCTGCGGGTCGCCGGCGGCGGGTGGCACCTCGACAACACGCCCGACGTCGTCTTCCGCGGTCAGCCCGTGGTCCGTCCCGACACGCTCCACGGCTTCCCGATCTCGCCGTACAACCAGATGGGCCTGCTGCTCAAGCGCCGCACCGGACAGGAGCTGGGCAAGCTGTACGACGGTCAGCTCCGCGAGGTGCAGCGACGCCGGGACGTCGAAGGGCCCGACTGGGCACCGAAGCGCCTCCCCATCCCCGGCTACACCGCACCCGACGACGACCCGGGCGACACCCCCGAGCGCGACGCGTGGGCCGCGCAGGTGGACGACCGCATCGCGGCCCTGCGGGCGCACGCCGGCGCGGACGGCACCCACCTGGACCTGAGCCCGGAGTCGCTGACCGCCCTCGAGCAGCTCGCGCAGGTCGACCTGACGGCGGCGGACCTCGATGTCCGCTCACCCGAGGGAGCCGAGGTGGTGGCCCGGTACGCCAGCTACCTCGGTGCCGTCCTCCTGCAGCAGGCACCCGGTCGATGGATCCTGCGACCGGGCGAGCCCGGGACCGACCCCTTCGTCGGACGACCCTTCGTCAAGCGGCGCGACGACAACGGCATCTGGCGCGCCGGGCACGTCCACTCCGCGGCGGAGCACCTCGCGCAGGAGCCCGACCCGGGCATCTTCGCCCGGGTGCTCCACGCGTACGCGGGCTGACTGTCGATCACCGCCGCACTCGCGCGTCATCGGGGCAGCGGGACGCACCAGGCGTCCTCCGACCAGCAGGAGCTGAGATGGCCGAGTTCACCGTCGTGCTCTACCGCGACGACGCCCGTGACGCCGCGCTGACCGCCGAGGAGCGCGAGCGCGCCTACGCCGCCCACAGCGGGTTCCAGCAGCACTGTGCCGACCAGGGGTGGGAGATCGTCACCACCCGCGCGCTCGGCGTCGCCGCGCGGGCGCGGTCGCTGCGGTCCGACGGCCGCGCCGGCGTCGTCGTCACCGATGGCCCCTACGCCGAGACCGCGGAGCAGGTGGCCGGGTTCTACCTGGTCGCCCGCACCTCGCTGGAGGCGCTGACAGAGGCGGCGTCCGCGCTCGTGCTCAACGGTGAGTCCGTCGAGATCCGCCGCACCGTGCGGTTCGTCGACGGTCTCCCCGTGGACGGCGACGACGCGCTGACCGCGTCGTGAGGTTCCTCGTCCTGGCGTTCGGGTCCGCCAACCTGCCCGGCGGTCTGACCCTGGGCTCCGTGGACACCGCGACGTCGGTGCAGGACCGTGCCCTGCGGGACGGCCCGTTCGACGGTCCCGCGTCGGCGCTGACCGGCATCCAGCTGCTCGACGAGCCGGACCTCGACGCCGTGCTCGACGGGCTGCCCGCGGTCGGCACGTTCGAGGTGCGACCCCTGGCGTGACGACCTCCGACCTGCCGACGCACGCCTGCGGCACGCGTGCTTCCGTTACGTTCGTGGACATGGCGACGTCGGCACAGCACCGCGCCCGGGGGGCCGCCACGTCCGGGGAGCGGCCCGCACGGTGACCCCCTCCGACGACGCCCTCGCCGACGCCTGGCGCGCCCACTGGTCACGCCTGATCGGCCTGCTGATCGGCCAGTTCGCGCGCCCCGACCTCGCCGAGGACGCCGTCTCCGACGCCTTCGAGTCGGCCGCGCGGCACTGGCCCGTCGACGGCGTCCCGACGAACACCGGCGCCTGGCTCCTCACGGCCGCGCGCCGCCGAGTCCTCGACCGTCTCCGCTCCGAGGCGGTCGCCCGACGGAAGGAACCGTTGATGGTGGTCGACGACGAGATGCGCGCCGCCGCCGCGGCCGTCGTCGACCCCGGCGCCCACGTGGCCGACGAGCGCCTCCGCCTGATCTTCGCCTGCTGCCACCCCGCGATCGCACCCGACGACCGGGTCGCCCTGACCCTGCGGTTCGTCGTCGGGCTCACCACGACCGAGATCGGCCGGCTCCTGCTCGTGCAGGAGTCGACGATGGCCGCCCGCCTGACCCGCGCCAAGAAGCGGCTCGCCTCCTCCGGCATTCCCTTCGCGACGCCCGCCGCGGAACGGTTGGACGAGCGCCTCGACGTCGTCGCGACCGTCGTCTACCTCGCCTTCACCTCCGGCTACCACCCGGGGGTCGGCGCCGAGCCGCTGCGCGTGGACCTCGGCGACGAGGCCATCCGCCTGCTGCGCGTGCTCGACTCGCTCCTCCCGGACCGCGCCGTCGTCCGATCCTTGCTCGCCCTCCTGCTCCTGCAGCACTCTCGCCGCGACACCCGGCTGGACGAGTCAGGTGCGCTGGTCCTGCTCCCGGACCAGGACCGCACCCGCTGGCACCGCGACGAGATCACGGAGGGCGTGGCGCTGCTGAGCTCGCTCGCGGACGCTTCGCGGTCGACCGCCGACCCGGCCGGCCACCAGTCGCGCCTCGCGACGGAGTACCGGTTGCAGGCGCTCATCGCGGCCGAGCACGCCACGGCTCCGACGGCGGCGGACACGCGCTGGTCCGTCATCGCCGACCTCTACGCGCAGCTCGAGGCGCTCACGGGCTCACCCGTCGTCCGGCTGGCCCGCTCGGTCGCGGTGGCCGAGGCGGACGGTCCGGACGCCGGCCTGCAGCTGCTCGACGGCCTCGACGACGCCCTCCCCCGCCACCACCGGGTCCCCGCCGTCCGCGCCGAGCTCCTCCGACGCGCCGGCCACCCGACCGCGGCGGCGGCGGCGTACCGCGCGGCCCTGTCCTTGGTGACCAACCCGACGGAACGCACCCACCTGGAGTCGCGCCTGGCGGACCTGGAAGCCTGAGCCCATCGCCCGACGAGCGCGGCACTTCTCCGTCCTCGTGGGCGCCGCGGCGGGTCAGCCCAGGAGCAGGAGGACCAGGAGGGTCACGTTCAGCGCCACCACCAGGCTCACCACCAGGAGCAGGGTCGCGTGCAGCCAGGGGCCGTTGCGGTGGGTGCCCATGACCGCGCGGTTGCGGGTCAGGGCGACCAGCGGGATCACCGCGAACGGGATACCGAAGCTGAGCACCACCTGCGAGAGGACGAGCGTCCAGGTCGCGTCGGCGCCGACCGCCAGCAGGACGATCGCCGGGATCAGGGTGACGACGCGGCGGACCAGCAGGGGGATCCGCTTGTGGATCAGCCCCTCCATGATCGTCGCGCCCGCGTAGGCACCGACGGAGGTGGACGCCAGGCCCGACGCGAGCAGGCCGATGGCGAACGCGATCGCGATGCCGAGGCCGAGCGCGTCGGCGATGGCGTCGTAGGCGCCGGGGATCGAGTCGGTGCCGGGGACGCCGCGCAGGCCCGACGCGGCGAGCAGCAGGAGGCCGATGTTCACGGCGCCCGCGACGGCCAGCGCGATCCCGACGTCCCAGCGGGTCGACCGCAGGATCTCCCGCAGCGTCGCACCGGTCGGCCGGCCGTGCCGGTCCCGGGCGAGGGCCGAGTGCACGTAGATCGCGTGGGGCATGACGGTCGCGCCCAGCATCGACGCGGCGAGCAGGACCGAGTCGGTGCCGTCGAAGCGCGGGACGAGGCCGGACAGGACACCGCGGGCGTCGGGCGGCGACACGACCAGCCCGGCGAGGAACCCGACGGTGATGACGGCGAGCAGGGCGATGATGACGTGCTCGAACCGGCGCTGCCCGTACCGGTTCTGGGTGGCCAGCAGGAGCAGGGACACGACGCCGACGATCAGCCCGCCGAGCGGCAGCGGGACACCGAAGAGCAGGTAGAGGGCGATGGCGCCGCCGACGACCTCCGCGATGTCCGTCGCCGCCGCGACCACCTCGGCCTGCATCCAGAACGCCAGCCGCGGGGCGCGCCGCATCCGCTGGCCGAGCACGCCGGGCAGCGAGTCGCCGGTGACGAGGCCGAGCTTCGCGGACTGGTACTGGACGAGGACGGCCATCGCGTTCGCCGCGACGAGCACCCACAGCAGCAGGTAGCCGTACCGGGCGCCCGCGGTGAGGTTCGCGGCGACGTTGCCCGGGTCGACGTAGGCGATGGCCGCGACGAACGCGGGACCGAGCAGCAGGGGGGCGCGACGAGGACGGCGCGGGGTGGTGACCTGGACGGTGTCGTCCGTGGCGCTGCTTGTCATGGCTACCCTCAGGAGAAAGTTCGGCTGTCCGAACTCATGCTAGCGGAGCCGTGGAACGTGTCGAGACGAACCGCGGTCAGATGCGACCTGCGACCCGCCTCGCCGACGGGTCGTCACGCCGCCGCGGGGACCTCGCGCTCCCAGCCGTCGGAGGTCGGGTGGAACCCCACCCGCTCCAGGTACGCGCTGGACTCGGGGGCGGACGACCCACCGACGACGAGCCGACGGAACCCGTGCGCGGCGAACACCCCGCTGTCCCGGTACACGAACTCGCCGGGCGTGAAGTCCCGGTACCGCGGCGTCACGTAGTCCAGGTCGACCCGGCCGACCCCGTCCCCGGCGGACCGCACGACGACCGCGCCGACGAGCTCGTCGCCACGCACGACGACGAACGCGGCGGACGGGGCGGGATCGGCAGCGACGAACGCGGGGTGGAACCGGGCGATGTCGGGGGCGTGGGTGTCGAGCAGGTGACGCAGCACGGAGTCGTCGGCGGGGACCTCGAGGACGCCGTAGGCCTCCGCGTCGTGCCGCTCGCGGTGCAGGCGGAACAGCCAGTAGACGTCGATGACCGCGATGACCCCGTTCATCACGGCGAACGGCCAGATCCCGACGATCGCGTTGTACGCCGTGGCGATCACGGCCCCGACGAGGTTCAGCCAGCGGAAGCGCAGCACCCGCGCCTGCGTGAGCGAGACGATGACCAGCAGCGAGCCGGCCCAACCGACGATCTCCAACCACACCATCCCGCGAGAGTAGCGACGCACGGGGACCGGCCCGCTGGAGAGG
Organism: Cellulomonas terrae; assembly: GCF_007990265.1. Lineage (GTDB taxonomy): Bacteria > Actinomycetota > Actinomycetes > Actinomycetales > Cellulomonadaceae > Cellulomonas > Cellulomonas terrae. Next base: position 49,844 of record NZ_BJWH01000015.1, on the reverse strand, counting down.
TTCGGCAAAAAGGGCTCGCCACCGCGCAGGGACAGGCGGATCGTGGACGTCATGACGACGTGGTCGATCCGTGAGGTGCCGGTGACGGACACGCCCGACGGGGCGTGGCTCCTGCACGGCTACACGGCGGCGATGAACGACGTGCTGCTCGACGCGTGGGGCAACCGCGACTTCGAGCGGACCGCCACCGAGATCCTGGGGTCGATGCGCGACCAGCACTACATCCGCAAGCCGCGCCTGGTCGCGCTCGCCGACGACGCGCACGACACCCCCGACCCGGACCGCGTGCTCGGCTACGCGATGGTGAACCTGCCGTTGCAGGACAACACCCACACGGCGCAGGTCGAGGTCGGCGTGCGGCCGGGGCACCGCCGGCGGGGCGTCGGGGCGTCGCTCTACGACGCGTGCCTCGCCCTGGTCCGCGACGACGGCCGGACCACCGTCACGGCCGCCACCGACCAGCGGGCCGAGCCCCCGGAAGGTCCCGGCACGCTCGCGGCGACGACCGGTGTCGGCCGTGTGGAGGCCGATGCCGAGGGCTCGCGCTTCCTGCTGAAGCGGGGCTTCGCGCTGGAGCAGGTCGAGCGCTACTCGGTGTTCCACCTGCCGTTCGACGCCGACGCCGTCGCACGCCAGCGCGCGGACGCCGAGGCGCACGCCGGTCCCGAGTACCGCATCGTGACCTGGCAGAGCCACGTGCCGGAGGAGTGGGTCGACGAGTACGCGGTGCTCAACACGCGCATGAGCACGGACGCGCCCCTCGGTGGTCTCGACCTCGAGGAGGACGTCTGGGACGCCGAGCGGATCCGCATCACGGAGAAGCAGTACGCGGAGCGCGGGCTCGAGCTCCTGATGCTCGCCGCGGAGCACATCCCCACGCACACGCTCGCCGCGTTCACGGGGTTCATGACGATCCCCAACTCGGACGAGTTCGTGCACCAGGACGACACCCTCGTGATCAAGGAGCACCGCGGCAAGCGCCTGGGGATGCTGGTCAAGACGGCGAACCTGCAGCGCCTCGCGGCGGAGCGACCGAAGGTGCGGCGCGTCGGCACGTGGAACGCCGAGGAGAACTCCTACATGCTCTCCATCAACGTGGCGCTGGGGTTCCGCCCGGCGGGCGGCTCCGGGGAGTGGCAGCTCAAGCTGAGCTGACGCGCGACGACCCGCGCGGGACCGCCATCGCCCACCAGCGCGACCACCGCTCGCGGATCTGCTCGAACGTCTCGTCGTCGAGCCCGTAGGTGGACAGGATCGCGTCGACGGTGCCGTGCGGGGGCGTGTGCGCGGCGGGGGTCTCCTCGAGGACGAGGAACATCTCGGAGATGCCGTGCAGGCGCAGGCCGAGCTGCAGGGGCGTCTCGTAGACGAGCGTGCCGCCGAGCAGCGTGCCGTCGGGCCGGCGCGCCTGCACGTGCCCGCCGATCGGTACCCCGCGGATGCCGACGAGACCGGCGCGGTCGAGCAGGCGGTCGGAGCGGTCGCCGGACGGCAGCCCGAACATCGTCAGGGTCCGCCGCTCCTGGTCGGGGTGCACCGTGAGCGCGAACTGCAGCTGGTGGGCGTTGGCGATCCAGGCCTCGTCGGCCTCGTCGCGCACACCGTCGAACGTGGCCATGCCCTCGTGGCTGCGCCGGGTGACCGTGAGCCGCGTGCGGTGGGGCTCGTGCGCGGCGGACCGTAGCGTCAGCCGGTCGTGGTGGGGCCAGCTCAGCGTGTGGATGCTCGCGTCGCCGACGACGTCCTGCTTCTCGACGGCCGTGTCGACGAAGGCGCGGACCTGGGCGTCGAGGCTGTCGTGGTCCCACCCGTACCAGCGGCGCACCAGCGCCGGGTCGCGCAGGTAGGCCCACACCTTCGACAGCGGCACGGGGATGTCGACCGACACGACCTCACGGAGCTCCAGCGTCATCGCCATCACCTCGGTGCTCGAAACCTGCTCGCCCACTCGACCGGATGCTTCCGACCGTAGTCCGCTCCGGCCCCGACCGCGATCAGGCGTCAGGCGTCTCGTCGGGCACGTCAGGCGTCGAGGACCGCGAGCGCGTCCGGCTCCACGCCGAGCTCCACGACGTCCCCCGCCGACCACCGGCCGCCGACGGGCCCGAGCGCGGTGACCACGCCGATCCCGTCGACGTCGACGCGGACCTCGGACCGTCCGCGTCGCGACGAGACCCCGCGCACCACGCCCTTGGCGACGCCGCTGCGCCCGACGACGAACGCGCCCTCCGCGAGCGCGAGGGTCGCCCCGGACGGCGGGACGCCGAGGGCGTCGCGCAGGGGTGCCGCGGCGGGGCTGTCCAGCGGCACGAAGGCCTCGTAGCCGAGGAACGACGCGACCTCGCGGGTGGCGGGCCGGACCCAGAGCTCGGCGGGCGCGTCGACCTGGAGGAGCCGGCCGGCGGACATGACGGCGACCCGGTCGGCGACGGCGAACGCCTCGTCCTGGTCGTGGGTGACGAAGACGGCGGTGGTGCCGGTGGCGACGAGCGCGGCGCGCAGGTCGACGGCGAGCCGTTCCCGCAGGGCGCGGTCGAGGGCCGACAGGGGCTCGTCGAGCAGCAGGAGCCGGGGGGCGGGGGCGAGCGCGCGGGCGAGGGCCACGCGCTGGCGCTCGCCGCCGGACAGGGTGGCGATGCCGCGGTCCTCGTAGCCGGCCAGCCCGACGAGCTCGAGCAGCTCCGCGACGCGCCCGCGTGTCCCGGAGCGGGCCGGGAGGCCGTAGGCGACGTTCCCGCCGACGGTGCGGTGCGCGAAGAGCTGCCCGTCCTGGAACATCAGCCCGAACCCGCGCCGGTGCACGGGCACGTCGGCCACGGAGGTCCCGTCCCAGCAGACCGAGCCGGCGGCGAGCGGTTCGAGGCCCGCGACGGCGCGCAGCAGTGACGACTTGCCGCACCCGGACGGGCCGAGCAGCGCCACGACCGAACCCGGCGCGACGTCGAGGGAGACGCCGTCGACCGCGGGCGCGGTGGCCCCGGGATAGCGGACGACGAGGTCGGCGACGGTCAGCCCGCCGCGTCGCGACCCGGCGACATCCTGACGCTCGTTCACCACTCACCTCCGGCGCCGGGGGCGCGCAGTCGTTCGCAGGCCGCGACGATCCCCGCGGTGAGCACCGCGAGGACGACCGACGCGGCGAGCGCCATGCCGTAGGACTCGGGACCGGGGCGGCCGATGAGCCGGAAGATCACGACGGGCAGCGTCGGCCGGTCGGGGCGGGCGAGGAACGACGTGGCGCCGAACTCCCCCAGCGACGCCGCGAAGGCGAACCCGACCGCCAGGCCCAGGGACCGGGCGGCGATCGACAGGTCCACGGTCCGCAGCACGCGACCGGGCGTGGCGCCGAGCGTCGCGGCGGCCTCCCGCAGCCGCGGGTCGATCGCGCGCAGCACCGGCAGCACCACCCGGACGACGAGCGGCACGGCGACGACCGCCTGCGCCACCGGCAGGAGCAGCGGGTTGGTCCGCAGGTCGACGGGCAGCCCGAACGGGTGGTGCATGGACAGCAGGAACCCGAACCCGACGGTCACGGCGGACACCCCGAGCGGGAGCATGAAGAGGGCGTCGAGACCCGCGACGGCTCGGCGGCCGACGGCGCGCCGCGGTCGTCGGGACACGACGAGCGCGACGAGCCCGCCGACGACGAGCGCGATCACCGTGGCGTCCAGGGCGACCCGCAGCGAGTTCAGGGTGGCCTGCCAGACCGTGACGGTGAGCGACCCGCCGGTGGTGCCGAGCGCGCTGTAGTGGTCGAGACCCCAGCCGTCGCCGGTGCGCAGCGACCGGACGACCAGGTTGACCAGGGGCAGGGCCAGCAGGAGGACGACGAGAGCGGTCACCGCCGTCGCGACGAGGGTGAGCCCGTGCCCGTCGCCGGGCGGCATGCCCGCGGGCCGGCGCAGCCGCAGCGGGCGGACGGACGCGGACGGCAGGGTGAGCCCGAGCGCCCGCTCCCGGCGCGACCGGGCACGGCCCGCGACGACGAGCGTCCCCGCGACGACCACCAGCTGCACGACCGACAGGACGGCGGCCGCCCGCAGGTCGAGGAACTGGGTCGTCTGGATCCAGATCTCGGTCTCGATCGTGCCGAACTGCAGGCCGCCGAGCACGAGGACCGTCCCGAAGGCGGTGGCGCAGAACAGGAACGCGAGCGACGCGGCCGACGCGATCGCGGGCGTCAGCGCGGGGAGCGTCACGGTCCGGAAGGCCGTCCATGGCGACGCCCCGAGCGCGCGCGCCGCCTGCTCGGCCCGCGGGTCGAGCCGCTCCCACAGACCCCCGACGGCGCGCACGACGACCGCGTAGTTGAAGAAGACGAGCGCCGCGACGATCGCCGCGAAGGTGCCGTCCAGGTGCAGGAAGCCGAGCGGTCCGCCGTCGACGAGCAGCGAGCGGAACGCGACGCCGACCACGACGGTCGGCAGGACGAACGGCACCGTGACGAACGCGCGCAGGAAGGACCGTCCGCGGAACGTGTGCCGGTACAGCACGTACGCCCCGGGCACCCCGAGCAGCACGCTCAGCGCGGTCCCCAGCGTCGCCTGCGCCAGCGTGAGCCCGATGATCCGCCACGTGCGGGGCCGGGAGAACACGTCGGCGAACCCGCCGAGGTCCAGCTGCCCGTCGACGACGAACCCCTGGGCGATCATCACCGTCACGGGCCACGCGAAGAAGATCCCGAGGAACAGCAGCGGCACGGCGACCGCGACGGACCAGAACGCGACGACACGGCCCCGACCCGACGCGGTGGCGAGCACCGGGTCGGGTCGGGTCGGCGCGTCGACGGCCATGGTCAGCCGATCACCGTCTCCGACCACAGGGCCAGCCACGCCTCACGGTTCTTGCTGATGTCGTCCGGCGCCACCTCGAACGGCTCGTCGGCCAGGGGTGCGAAGGCGGTCCACTCCTCCGGGAGGGTGGCCGTCTCGCTCACCGGGTACATGTACATGGACACCGGGATGTCGTCCTGGACCGTGTCGGACAGCAGGAAGTCGAGCAGCTGCCGTGCACCGTCGGGGTTGGCCGCGCCCTCCAGCACGCCCGCGTACTCCGTCTGCCGGAAGCAGGTGTCCAGCAGGGCACCGGTCGTCGGCTCGGTGCCACCCTCGGGCACCGTGGACGGGGGCGACGAGGCGTAGGACAGGACGATCGGGCGCGGTCCGCCACCGCCGCCGCCGGAGAAGTCCGTGAAGTACGCGTCGGACCAGCCGTCGGCCACCTTCACGCCGTTCGCCTTGAGGGCGGTCCAGTAGTCGACCCAGCCGTCCTCGCCGAACGCGCCGACGGTCGCCAGCAGGAACGACAGGCCCGGCGACGACGTCACCGCGTTGGGGACGACGAGCAGGTCCTTGTACTCCGGCTCGGTGAGGTCCTCGAGCGTGACCGGCTCCGCGAGGCCCTGCGCGGTGAACCAGGCGTGGTCGACGTTGATGCAGACGTCGCCGTAGTCGACCGGGACCAGCGCGCCCTCGAAGGCGTCCTGCGCCTCGGTCGGCGCGACGACCCCCTCGTCGACCGCCCGGGAGGCGAACGCGTTGTCGATGCCGAACACCAGGTCGCCCAGCGGGGCGTCCTTGGTGAGCACGAGCTGGTTCACCAGCGCGCCGCCGTCGCCCGGCTGGACGAGCTCGACCGTGAGACCGGACTCCTCCTCGAACGCGTCGAGGAGGCCGTCCGACAGCGCGAACGAGTCGTGCGTGACGAGCGTGACGGTGCCGGCCGACGCGCTGGGCGCGGGGTCGCCGGAGCCGATGGCCGAGCAGCCTGCCAGGACGACGACGCCGGCGACTGCGAGAAGCGAGTGGATCCTCGCCATGGGTGATGCTCCTCCTTGGTCGGAAAGGAGGGGATCCTCACACGCGGTCGCAGCGACCACGTGGGAGGGACTGAGAAGCCCGACTCCCTACGCCGGTATCAACCGGATCAGGTTCGAGGGTCTGCGGTGGTCCGCACTCTCAGCGTCCAGACCCTGCGGTCCGACGCTCCCCTGTCGTTCGCCGGTGATCTTACGCCGCTGCTGAGCGGCGCACTCGCGTGCGCCGGGCTACGGTCGTCACCAGACCCGTCACCCCACCTCGGAGGCTCAGCTCGTGGACGAGAAGCAGACCCAGTCGGTCGTCGCCAAGCTCATCGGCGCGGGCGTCGCGCTCGGCGCCGCCGTCATCGTGCAGAAGATCCTGTCCCGGGCCTGGGAGGCGAAGACCGGGCACGCGCCGCCCGCCGCCGACGACCAGGGCGACGCGCCCCTCGCGGAGATCGTCGCCGCCGCAGCCCTGACCGGCGCGCTCGTCGCGATCTCGCGCGTCCTGGCCACCCGAGGGACGGCGCGGTTCACCGCGAAGCTCTGACCGACGCGGGTCGCGTCGAGCGTGCCGCACCCGCGACGGTGCGGCGCCGCCCTACGGTGCCAGGCTCGGTGGCGCCATGATCCCGAACTCGCGCAGCACCCGCCTCGCCGCGTACCAGCCGCCGAGCCCGTGCACGCCCGGGCCGGGGGGCGTCGACGCCGAGCACAGGTAGATCCCGGCCCGGCCCGAGAAGTACGGGTCGAACCGGGCGGTCGGCCGCGCGAACAGCTGGCGGATGCTGGCGCGGCCCGCGGAGATGTCCCCGTCCACGTAGTTCTCGTTGTGGTCGCTCAGGTGCGCCGCCGGCGTGCACCGGGACGCGACGACGACGTCCCGGAACCCCGGGGCGTACCGCTCGATGTGCCGGGTCACGGTCTCGGTCACGTCCACGTCGGACCCGGCCGGGACGTGCGTGTACGTCCACAGGGGCCGTCGGCCCTGCACCTCACGGGTCCCGTCGACGACGGTCGGGTCGCTGACCAGGACGACCGGCCGCTCGGCGTGCTCGCCCCGCGCGACCGCGTTCTCGGCCCGGGCCATCTCGGTGCGCGTCCCCCCGACATGGACCGTGCCGGCCAGCCCCACCTCGGGCACCGCCCACGGCACCGGACCGTCGAGCACGAAGTCGACCTTGGCGGCCGCGTCCCCGTACTCGAACGCCGCGAGCGCGTCGCGCGACCGCGGGGGCAGGCGGTGGCCCAGCACCTCGACCAGGGTGCGGGGGGTCGTGTCGAACACGTAGCAGTGCGCGATCGGCAGGTCGGCCTGCCGGCGGACGCGGTGGTCGGTGCGGACCGTTCCGCCGTGCGCCTCGAGGTCGGCGACGAGCGCGGCGGTGATCGCCCCGGACCCGCCGCGCGGGATGGGCCAGCCCCCGTCGGCGTGCGCGAGGGTGCCCAGGAGGAGCGACGTGCCCGCCGCGGCGATCGACGGCAGCGGCGAGATCGCGTGCGCCGCGATGCCGGTCAGCAGCGCGGGGGCGACGACGTCGACGAACCGGCGGTCCCACGCGCGCGTCCCCTGCTCGAGGACCCCGAGCCCGAACCGGACGGCCTCGCGGGGGTCGACCAGCGGGACCGACCGCTTGTCGAACAGCCCCAGGCGGACCACGGAGGCCGGGTCGCCGCCGACGAGCGACCGCCACACCGCACCGTCGACGCCGAGCCTCTCGACCGTCCGGTCCAGGTCCCGGTAGGCGATCCCGGCCCTGCCGTCGGGGAGCGGGTGCGCGTAGGACACCTCGGGCACCAGGAGCTCGACCCCGCGCGCCGCCAGGTCGAACTGCTGGAAGAAGGGCGACGCCCAGGCCATCGGGTGCACCGCGGAGCAGATGTCGTGCGTGACCCCGTCGGCGAGGCCGAGCTCCAGGGTCCGCGCACCGCCGCCGACGGTCGACTGCGACTCCAGGACCGTCACCCGCAGGCCCGCGCGCGCGAGGGTGACGGCGGCGGCGAGCCCGTTCGGGCCCGAGCCGACGACCACCACGTCCGGTCGCGTCATCGCACTCCTCCTGGGGCTCAGTCTCGGGGGTCGTCGTCGTCGGGGCGACCCTGGTCCCGCACCTGCGCGCGCGCCTGGTCGCTGGTCAGCTCGTCGACCACCAGCAGGTCGCTGCGGACCTTGCCCGTGCGGTAGCCCGCGCGGCCGACCATGTGCGCGGCGACGGGCGCGGTGAGCATCTGGAACACGGCCACGAGCACCAGCGCCCACACGGCACCGCCGGACCGCAGTCGCAGCGCCAGGCCGATGAGCACCAGCGCGAGGCCGAGGACCTGCGGCTTGGTGCCCGCGTGCATGCGCGCCAGCAGGTCGGGGAACCGCAGCGCGCCGACGCCGGCCGCGAACGCGAGGAACGCCCCGCCGAGCAGGCACACCGCCGACGCCACGTCGGCGACGGTCGTCCACTGGTCCTGGGTCATCCTCGGACCTCCCCCTCCGCGCCGCCGCCGTGGTGCTCGTCCTCGCCCTCGCGTCGACCGGTCCGGCGTGAGCCCTCGGCCTCGTCCTCGGCGGCCATGCGTTCGGCCTCCGCCGCGGCGATCTCCTCGCGGGTGCGCACGCGGCCCTCGCCCTCGGGCTCCACCGCCGCGAACCGCGCGACGGTCACCGAGCCGACGAACCCGACCAACGACAGCACCACGAGGACCGGGACGACGTCCGTGCGGCGCTCGACCGCGCCGTACAGGGCGACCGCCACGATCATCGCCGTCACGACGATGTCGAGGGCGACGGTCCGGTCGAGCATCGACGGACCCTTCTCCGCCCGGACGACGGCGAGGACCGCCCCGACCGTGACGAGGATCCCGCAGACCCAGACGACGGCGATCATGCGCGCACCCCCAGGCCGGCCGCGGCCAGCTCCTCGTCGGACGCGAACGCCCGCAGCACGCGCTCCTCCTGGTCCAGCACCGCCTGCCGCGCGGCCTCGATCCCGCCGGTCTGCCGCACGTCGAGCACGTGCAGGTAGAGCATCCCGGTGAGCCGGTGCGCCTCGACGACGAGCGAGCCCGGGACCAGGGACGAGAGCTCCGCGGTCAGGGTCAGGTACAGGTCGGAGTGGCTGCGCAGCTGCACGCCGATCACCGCGCCGCGCGGCACGTACCGCGGCCGGAGCGCGATGAGGCTGACCTCGAACGACGCCTTCACCAGGTCGACCGCGAACCGGCCGACCAGGCGCAGGAAGCCGAGCGGACGGAACCGCCCGTGGAAGTCGATGGGGGCCATCCGCAGCCCGGTGGTCACGGCGAGCGCGATCAGCAGCCCCGCCAGCACGTTGCCGACGGACAGGTCCCCCCAGAGGAACACCCACACGACGGTGAGCCAGACGACCGTCGCCCACTGGGTGCGCCACCGGTGCCGGCGCGGGTGCAGGCTCATGGCTGGTCCTCCGCGACGTCGTCGGACACGCCCTGCCCGCGCTCGCCGTCGGGCAGCACGGCCTCGACGTACGGGGTGCGCTCGGTCAGGGAGACGGCAGCGCGCTCGGTGTAGGCGTACAGGGGGCCGGCCGCGACCGTGAGCAGCAGGCCGACGACGATGAGCGCCGCGGTCGGCGCGACCATCCCGAACGGCAGGCGCACCGGCGGACGCGGCTCCTCGGGCGTCTGCCAGAACGCCTTGTTCCACGCCTTGACCAGCGCGTAGAGCGTGAGGAGGGAGGTCACGACGCTGCCGACGACCAGGACGTACGCGAGCGGGGTGCCCAGCTGGACACCGGCCTCGATGAGCCCGATCTTGCCCAGGAACCCGGACAGCGGAGGGATGCCGCCCAGGTTCATCGCGGGGATGAAGAAGAGGACCGCGAGCACCGGGGTCAGCTTGGCCAGGCCGCCGAGCTTGGTCAGGGACGTGGAACCGCCCGCGCGCTCGACCAGGCCCACCACCAGGAACAGCGCCGTCTGCACGGTGATGTGGTGGGCGACGTAGTAGATGGCGGCGGTGTAGCCCAGGTCGGTGGCCATCGCGATCCCGAACACCATGAAGCCGATGTGGCTGACCAGCGTGAACGAGAGCAGTCGTTTGATGTCGTCCTGCGCGACCGCGCCGAGGATCCCGATCACCATCGTCGCCAGCGCCGCCCACATGAGGGCGTCGTCCAGCCGGCCGTCCGGGAACAGCAGCGTCTGCGTGCGGATGATCGCGTACACGCCGACCTTGGTGAGCAGGCCCGCGAAGACCGCGGTCACGGGTGCGGGGGCCGTCGGGTAGGAGTCCGGGAGCCACGCGGACAGCGGGAAGACGGCCGCCTTGATGGAGAACGCGAGCAGGAGCAGCACCTGCAGGACGAGGCTCACGCCGGGGTCGATCTCGGGCAGCCGGATCGCGAGCTGCGCCAGGTTCACCGTGCCCGTGGCGGCGTAGATCATCGCGATCGCCACGAGGAACAGCACCGACGACAGCAGCGCGACGACGATGTAGATGGTCCCCGCGCGGATCCGCTCTCCGGTGCCGCCGAGCGTGATGAGCACGTAGCTGGCGGCGAGCAGGATCTCGAAGCCGACGTACAGGTTGAACAGGTCGCCGGACAGGAACGCGTTGGCGACGCCCGCCGTCAGCACCAGGTACGTCGGGTGGTAGATCGAGACCGGCGCGGACTCCTCGTCGTCCTCGTTGCCCTGCGCCAGCGAGTACAGCAGGACGCAGAGGGTGACGGCGCTGGAGATCGTGAGCATGAGCGCGGACAGCCGGTCCGCCACCAGGTCGATGCCGACCGGCGCCGCCCAGCCCCCGACGTCGACGACGAGCGGCCCCTCGTCGGCGAGCACGAGCAGGGCCACGCTGGCGACGAGCACGAGCGCGAGCGCCACCACCGTGACGAACCGCTGCACGTTCGGCCGGCGGTACAGCGCCAGCGCCAGGCCCGCGGCGGAGAGCGGGATGACGACCGGGAGCGGGACGAGCCAGGTGTAGTCGTTCACGGGTGCACCTCCCGGACCGTCGCGGGCGCACCCTCGTCGGTCTCGTCGCGTGCTTCCGCCGCTTCCTCGTCGAGCGTCTCGGCGGCGACCTCCGTGTCCAGGTCGGCGAACGCGCGCTCGTCGACCGCCGCGAGGCGCGCGATGCGGCGGTCCTCGACGTCGTCCTGCACCTCGTCGTGCCGGTGGAGCTGCCACGACCGGTAGGCCATGGCCAGCAGGAACGCGGTCATGCCGAGCGTGATGACGATCGCGGTCAGCACCATCGCCTGCGGCAGGGGGTCGCTCATGCGCCCCTCCGGCTCGTTCCCGACGATCGGGGGCCGCCCGGCCGCGCCGCCCGCCACCAGGAACAGCAGGTTCGCGCCGTTGCCGATGAGGATGACGCCGATGAGCACGCGCGACAGGCTGCGCTCGAGCAGCAGGTAGACGCCCGCGGCGAAGAGCACGCCGATGGTGACGACGAGGACGATGTTCGGGCTCATGTCGATCACGGCACGCTCCCGTCCCAGCCGGCCGGCTTGGCGTTGACGCCGACCTGCGCGGGCACGTCACCCTCGGCGTCGCCGCCCACCGCGTCGCCCCCGACGGGGTCCTCGCCCGTCTCGGCGCGACGGTCGATCTCCGCGCCGAGGCTGCGCAGGATGTCGAGCACCAGGCCGACGACCACGAGGTAGACCCCGAGGTCGAAGAAGAGCGACGTCACGAGGTGGATGTCCCCGATGACGGGCACGTGGATGTCGATGATCCAGGACTGCAGCACCTCGCCCCCGGCCAGCAGCGCGAGCAGGCCGACGCCGGCGGACAGGAACAGCCCGAGACCGAGCAGCAGACCGGGCTGCACGGGAGCCGCCTCACCGAGCTCGTATCGACCGCCCGCGAGGTACCGCACGATGAGCGCGATGCCCGTCACGAGGCCCGCGGCGAACCCGCCGCCGGGGGCGTTGTGCCCGCTGAACAGCAGGTAGACCGAGTAGACGATCATCGTGTGGAACAGCAGGCGGACGACGACCTCGAAGATCACCGACCGCCGCTGCGGTGCCAGGGTCCGGCCGGCCTGCAGCCACTCGCGGCCACGCGACGCGCTGGACGGCACGGCGGACTCGTCACGGTCGGCCACCATCCCGCCCGCGTCGACCTGCGCGCGGTCGCCGCCCGGACGCCGGAGCGCGGCCATCGGGTCCGCCGTCCCGCCCCAGACCGAGCGCTCCGTGCGGGCCTCGTCGGCACGGTAGATCGCACCGCCACGGCGCGAGAGGAAGACGAGCGACGCGACGCCCGTCGCCGCCACCAGCAGCACGGAGATCTCGCCCATGGTGTCCCACGCGCGGATGTCGACGAGGGTCACGTTCACGATGTTCTTGCCGCCGCCGAAGCTGTACGCCTCCTCGGCGAAGTCCTTCGAGACCGGCAGGTGGATGCGCGCCCCCGGCGCGACGAGCGCGATCCCGGCCACGGTCAGCCCGACCGCGAGCCCGAGCGCGAGGCGCACCCAGCGGCTCGCGGCGAGGGGACGGTCGGAGAAGTACGGGGGCAGCCGGCGCAGGACCAGCACGAAGACGACGAGCGTCACGGTCTCCACCAGCACCTGCGTGAGGGCCAGGTCCGGGGCGCCGTGCAGCAGGAACAGCCCGGCCACCGAGTAGCCGCCGATGCCCAGCAGGATGACGGCCTTGAGCCGGCGACGGGCTCGCGTGACCAGCAGCGCGGAGGCGATCGTGCCCGCCGCGAACACGAGCTGCGCGGGGGTGTCCCACCACCGGACCTCCGACGGGAACACCGTGCTGGCCAGCGCCGTCCCCCCGACCGACACGACGAACACGACGAGGATCAGGCCGAGGTACAGCGGCAGCGAACCGCGCTGGGTGACCGCGGTGACGTCGGCTGCCACGTCGTCGAGCCGCCGCATGAACCGCCGGTACACGCGGTCCGCCTCGGGCCCGTGGTACGCCGCCGTCTGCCACCGCTCGACGCGGTCGCGGATCACGAACAGCAGCGCCCCGGCCAGGAGGATCGCGAGCGTCAGGACGAACGTCGGCGTGAACCCGGCCCACAGGACCAGGTGCCCGGGCTCGCCCTCGGGGTAGGTGTCCGCGTACGGCGCCAGCAGGTGCTCGCCGAGCTGCGGCAGGAGCGCGACGGCCAGGCCGAGGACGGCGAGGATCATCGCCGGCCAGACCAGCAGCAGCGACGGGTGCGTGATCGGGGCCGGCTCGGCCTTCTCGTGCGCGGCCTCGTGGATCGACGTCCCCGGTTCCGTCGAGTCGCTCACGGCCTCGGGGACGACGGCGGGCTTCGTCGAGAACGCCCCCCACCACAGCCGCAGGCCGTAGGCGACGGTGAGCACCGAGCCGACCGACACCGCGACCAGCACGATCAGCCCGGCCGTCGTGTCGTCCAGGTGCCCGAGCGCCTCGAGCCCCGCCTCCTTGGCCACGTACCCCGCGAACGGGGGCAGGCCGATCATCGACGCCGTCGCGAGCGCGCCCGCCAGCGCGGTCAGCTTGAGCTCCCGCCCGACGCCCGACAGTCGCCGCAGGTCACGCGTCCCGGTGGCCGCGTCGACGACGCCGACGACGAGGAACAGGGCCGCCTTGAACATCGCGTGCGCACCCAGCATCGCGAGCCCGGCGAGCGCGGTGGCCCGGGTGCCCAGTCCCACCAGCAGCACGATCAGGCCGAGCTGGCTGACCGTGCCGAACGCGAGGATGAGCTTGAGGTCGTGCTGCCGCAGGGCCCGGTAGCCGCCCAGCAGCATCGTGCCGCAGCCGAGCACCACGATGATCCAGACCCACGTCGGGTCCGTCGAGTACGCCGGCGCGAACCGGGCGACCAGGTAGACACCGGCCTTCACCATCGCCGCGGCGTGCAGGTAGGCGCTCACGGGCGTCGGCGCGGCCATCGCCGCCGGCAGCCAGAAGTGGAACGGGATGAGGGCCGACTTCGTCACCGCACCGGCGAGCAGGCAGACGATCGCCACGGTGACCGCGGTGCTGCCCTGGGGCGGGTTCGCGATCACCTCGGACAGCAGGTAGGTGCCCGCCGCCTCGCCCAGCAGCACCAGCCCCACGAGCATCGCCAGCCCGCCCGCCGTCGTGATGACGATGGCCTGCATGGCCGCCCGACGGCTCGCCTTGCGCTCGGCGTAGTGACCGATGAGCAGGTACGACGTGACCGTCGTCAGCTCCCAGAACGTGAACAGCAGCAGCAGGTCGTCGGCGGTGACCAGGCCGAGCATCGCGCCGCTGAACGCGACGAACACGCCACCGAACCGGCCCAGCCCCGCCGCGCTCGTCTTGAAGTACGCCGAGCAGTAGATGAGCACGAGCGCACCGACACCGCCGACGATCAGCGTCATCAGCCACGACAGCGTGTCCAGGCGGAACGTGAGGTCGAGCCCGAGCACGGGGATCCACTCGACGCTCTCGACCGGCCCGTCCCCGGCCTGTACCCGTGACGTCCAGCTCAGGGCCCAGGCAGCCGCGGCGGCCGGTGCGAGGGCCAGGACCCAGAACGCCTTGCGGCCCATCCAGCGGACCAGCACGGGCGCGACGACGGCTGCAGCCAGGTGAACGGCGAGCAGCAGAAGCACGTCCGGCTCCGTCCTGTAGGGCGGGTGGTCGGTCGGTCGGGGTCGTCAGGTTCTGGATGTCAGGCACAGGTGCAGGCACGCGTCGGGAGCGACCAGGAGCGCCCCCGCGATGCACTGAAGAATTGGTCAAGACTGTACCAACCGAATTCCCACACCTCTTCCCACGGAGCCGGGCGAGGGGCGTCGGGCACATCACGTCGGCAGCGGGAATGCGCCGCGAGTTCGGCGGGTGGAGCGCCCCGGCACCACTACCGTGGCGGCGTGGATGCGCTGCAGGTGGTGTGCCTGGTGATCGTCGTCGTCGCGACCGTGGTCGGGGTCGCGGTCTTCGCCCGCGGTGCGCGCGAGATCGTGCGGACCGTGCGGGTGGGACGGGCGACCGGTGGGCGGTGGACGCCCGTGGGGCCCCGGCTGGCGACGCTGACCCGCGAGGTGCTCGGGCACGGGCGGTTCCAGCACCGGCCGGTGGTCAAGGTCGCGCACTGGGTCGTGATGGTCTCGTTCGCGCTCCTGTTCCTCACCCTGGTCACGGGGTACGGGCAGGTGGTCGACCCGGCGTTCGCGCTCCCGCTGATCGGGCACCTGGCGCCGCTGGAGTGGGCGATCGAGGCGATCGCGTGGCTGTCGCTGGTCGGCATCCTGGCGCTGATCACCCTGCGGATCCGGCTCGGCTCCCGCGACCGCGGCTCGCGGTTCTTCGGGTCGAACCATGGACAGGCGTTCTTCGTCGAGGCCACGGTGCTCGCGGTCGTGCTGTGCGTCCTCCTGCTGCGCGGCCTGGAGTACGCCCTGTACGCCGGCGACGCGTGGCACTTCCCGCTGACCGCCTGGTTCGGGGCGTCATGGGTGGGGGTGGCGCCGGCGACGCTGGAGAACGCGGTCGTCGTCGTCGCGACCGTGAAGATCGTCGTGTCGATGTCCTGGTTCGTCGTCGTCGGGCTGCAGCCCACGATGGGCGTCGCGTGGCACCGGTTCCTCGCGGTCGTCAACGTGTACGCGCGCCGGGACCCGCGCGGCGGGGTGGCGCTCGGCCCGTTGCAGCCGATGACCCTGGGAGGGCAGCCCGTCGACCTCGCGGCGCTGGAGGACCTTCCCGACGACGCCCGTCTCGGGGTCGGCGCCATCGAGGACTTCACGTGGAAGGGCCTGCTCGACTTCTCCACGTGCACCGAGTGCGGCCGCTGCCAGGACCAGTGCCCCGCGTGGGCGACGGGCAAGCCGCTGTCCCCGAAGCTGGTCACGCTGGCGCTGCGCGACCACGCCGCGGCGACCGCCCCGTACCTGCAGGCCGGGTCGCACGAAGGGATCGACCTGCTCGGCGGCGGCATCATCGACCCCGACGCCCTGTGGGCCTGCACCAGCTGCGGTGCGTGCGTGCAGCAGTGCCCGGTGGACATCGAGCACGTCGACGCGATCGTCGACATGCGCCGGTACCAGGTGCTGATGGAGTCGGCGTTCCCCAAGGAGCTCGGCGGCACGTTCACCAAGCTGGAGCGGCAGGGCAACCCGTGGGGGCTGCCGGCGCGCAACCGGCTGGCCTGGGCGAAGGGCCTGGACTTCGAGGTGCCCGTGGTGGGCGTCGACGTGGAGTCGGCGGCCGAGGTCGAGTACCTGTTCTGGGTCGGCTGCGCGGGCGCCTACGAGGACCGCGCGATCCGCACGACGAAGGCCGTGGCGGAGCTGCTGCACACCGCCGGCGTCAGCTTCGCGGTGCTGGGCGACGGCGAGACCTGCACCGGCGACCCCGCCCGGCGGGCCGGCAACGAGCTGCTGTTCCAGATGCTCGCCGCCGCCAACGTCGAGGTGCTCAACGAGGTCGGCGCGCAGCGGATCGTCGTGACCTGCGCGCACTGCTTCAACACCATCTCCCGCGAGTACCCGCAGCTGGGCGGCCGGTACGAGGTCGTGCACCACACCGAGCTGCTCAACACCCTCGTCGGGGACGGCCGGCTGACGCTGCTGCCGTCGACCGACGAACGCACCGTGACCTACCACGACCCCTGCTACCTGGGTCGGCACAACCAGGTCTACTCCCCGCCGCGGGACCTGCTCGGCGCCATCACCGGCGTCGAGGTCACCGAGATGCCCCGCAACCGCGAGCAGTCGTTCTGCTGCGGCGGCGGCGGTGCGCGGGTGTGGATGGAGGAGTCGATCGGCACCCGCATCGGCACCGCACGCGCCGAGGAGGCCATCGCGACGGGTGCCGGTGTCGTCGCGACCGCCTGCCCGTTCTGCACCGTGATGCTGTCCGACGGGGTCGCCGCGTCGCAGACCGTCGGGGTGCCCGAGGTCACCGACATCGCCCTGCTCCTGCTCGACCGGGTCCGCGAGTGATCGGCCCGCGCAGCACCGAGCAGCGCCGCCAGGACGCGCTGTACCGGCTCGGGCACGACGTCGACGCGTGGGTCGCGACGACCGACACCGACACCGGCGCACCTCGGCTGACGCCGCTGTCGTTCCTGTGGCACGACGACGCGCTGCTGTTCTCGACGTCGGCCACCAGCCCGACCGCCCGCAACCTGGCCACCAACCCGTCGGTGCAGGTCGGGATCGGCCTGACCCGGGACGTCGTGCTCGTCCAGGGGACGGTCCAGACGCTCCCGGTGATATCCGACGGCCTCGGCGACGCGTTCGCCGCCAAGGCCGGCTTCGACCCGCGGACCCTGTCGACCGCCTACCCGTACTTCCGGCTCGCACCGCGCACGATCCAGGTCTGGCGCGAGGAGGACGAGCTGTCCGGTCGCTGGGTGATGCGCGACGGCAGGTGGCTCACACCGGCGTCGTGACGCATCCGCACCCGCGTGCAGACTTCGTTCCGCTCAACGCAACCAAGTCCTCACGCGAGCGTCCTACTTGCCGGCCTTCCAGTAGCCGCAGAACGTGACGTTGCCCTTGGGGACGCCGCGCTCGCCGACCAGGTACCGGCGGGCGCCCGTGGCGATCTTCGACTCGCCGACCGCGAACGCGTACGGGGTGCCCGTCGGCCAGTCCAGCGACCGGAGCCGGTCCAGGGCGGTGCCGCCCTCGGCACGGGAGACCCAGTGCAGCGTCATGCCCGCGGGGGCGTCGACGTCCTGTGCGTCCGCGGCGTCGATGAGCTCGACGATCGCGTGCCCGACGGCGTCGCGCGGCATGTCCCGCAGGATCCCCAGGACCGCGGGCAGACCCGACTCGTCGGCGACCAGCAGCGACCAGTCCGCCGGGACGGGCGCCCAGCCGCAGCCCTGGTCGATGAACGCGACCTCGGTGCCGGGCTCGACGGACTCCGCCCACGGGCCGGCGACGCCGACGGACCCGTGGCAGACGAAGTCGATGTCGAGCTCGAGCTCGTCGGGCCGGAACGCCCGCACCGTGTAGTTGCGGATCACCGGCCGGGTCGACTTGGGCAGCACGAGGTAGCGCAGGTAGGAGCGGGTGTCGAACTTGTCGGGGAGGTTGTCGAAGCGCGCGTGGTCGTCGACCGGGACGGCGAGCCGGAACCACTGGTCGAACCCGCGGTGGTCGAACCGCCGCAGGTCCTCGCCGGTGAGGGTCACGCGAACCATGTGCGGGGTGACGCGCTCCGAGCGGGCGACGTTCGCGTGCACGAGTCCGCTGGGGGCGTGGGTCACGGTGATGCTGCTCATGAGGTCTCCAGGGTGGGCGAGAGGGGGAGGAACGCGAGCTGCGCGCGCTTGTGCGGCAGCTCGATGACGGGGCCGGCGACGAAGCCGGTACGGACCATGCGGGCCAGGGCGCGATCGTTGCGGACGTCGGGCTCGGCGACGACCCGCCGGGCGCCCGGCAGGTCGCGCACGAACGCGACGATCGCGCCGAACAGCCGGCCCGAGGTCCCCGGACGGACGCGCGCGCCGACGAGCAGGTGGATGCCGACGTCGCCCGGCTCCACGTCGTAGCACTCGCCCAGCGGGTCGTCCGCCGGGTCGTACACCTGCAGGAGCGCGACAGGCCCGCCGTCGACGCGGACCAGGTAGGCGTGGTGCGTCGGCAGGCTGTCGACGAACGCGTACGTGTCGCGCAGCTCCTCGCGGCTCAGCCCCCCGAGACCCCAGAACTCCGTGCCGGGGGCGGTCACCCAGGCGTGGATCGTGTCGAGGTCACCCTCGGGGTCGAGGACGGAGACCGTCGCCCGGCCGAGGCCGTCGACCACCCGCTCGTGCACCACCGCGCCGCGTGCGCCGGCGGCCAGGCCCACCGTCACGGCGTCTCCTCCACGAGCAGGTCCCAGTCGGTGACGACCTCGACGGTCTCGGCAGCCACCCACGTCGGCAGCTGGTCGATCGCGTGCACGCTCGTCGGGTCGCCGGACGCCCCGAACGGCACGCCCCAGCGACTGCGGCGGCGGTCGCCGAGGTCCCAGACCCACCGCGCGACGGACCCGCGCCACGACCGGTCGCTCACGCCGGGGACGCTCGCGGTGCAGCGGACGCAGTCGGTGTCGCCGGACAGCGGGACGGCGTCGACGGCCGGTCCGGGGAAGCCGAGCAGGGTGGGGACGGGCTGGAGACGGTGGCGGTCGCCCCAGGTCTGGTCCGCGGGTGCTGCGCGTTCGTAGCCCGACGGGTCAGCGCCGCCCGTCGAGCCACCGGCCGACGCGACCCGCTCGAGCGCCTCGCGCGTGACGGCGATGCCCTCGATCCCGAACCCCGCGGCGCCGAGAAGCCGCGGCAGCGCGTCGGCCACCCGCGGTCCCACCCCCAGCCACGGGTCGAGCAGGACGCCGCGGCCGTGCGGGGCGTGCAGGGGTGCGAGGGCCGGGTGCGCGGTGAGCAGCGTCGCGACCTCGGTCCGCCACGCGGCGAACGCCCCCGCATCGGTGCTGTCGGCGGCCATGTGCCGGTCCCACGCGAGCAGCCGGTCGCGCAGCGCCGCGGCTCCGGGGGACAGCGCGTCGGCCCGACGCACCCAGCCCAGGAGCTCCTCAGCGGTGCCGAGCACGGTGTCGCCGTGGATCGCCGCCTGGTCCGCCGGCCCGAACGTGCCGCCGGTGTCGAGCAGCTCCCGGATCCGTCGTGCCCGGTACGGCGCCACGTAGGCGCGGCCGAGGTCCCGGCCGGCGTCCGCGGGCCGCTCGTTGGCGTCGACCGCCACGTCCGTGACGCGCGTCGGGTCCGCCAGGCGGTGCCACGGTGCCGGCCGAGCGGCCTCCGACCAGGCGTCGTGCGGCAGCCGGCGGTCCTGGGCAGGGCGGGTCACGACGAGGCCCGCGTCGAGGCTCAGCACGGTCCCGTCCGCGTCGGCGGTGAGCACCCGGTTCACCGGGTCGACCCACCCCCGCAGGGCGTCGACCACGTCCGCGGCCGACCGTGACCGCAGCAGCGGCAGCAGGCAGGAGAACCCGACGTCGGACGCGACGCGCGCGGGGAACCGGACGCTGAACCCGTCGAGGACCAGCGGTCCGCGCTCGGTCTCGACCACCTCGACGTCGACGTCGCCGCCGCCGCGCACCCGGATCGTCTCGACGTGCCGGGTCACGGGTGCCCACCCGTCGGGTCCGAGCGCCGAGCGCCCGTCCGGCGAGAGCCGCTCCCGGAACACCTCGACGTGGTGCGCGATGGCGTTGGTGATGCCCCACGCCGCCGACCCGGTGTGCCCGAAGTGCTGCACGCCCGGC
This sequence comes from Cellulomonas terrae, assembly GCF_007990265.1. Taxonomy (GTDB): domain Bacteria; phylum Actinomycetota; class Actinomycetes; order Actinomycetales; family Cellulomonadaceae; genus Cellulomonas; species Cellulomonas terrae. Next base: position 29,873 of record NZ_BJWH01000015.1, on the reverse strand, counting down.
ACCCCGGGGAACGCGAGCCCGAGCACGTCGAACTCGTCGCACGCGAGCCTGACCTGCTGGTACACCCCGGGCAGCTCGATCACCCGGTGCGGGTCACCCGCGAGCAGCGGCAGGCCGGACGTGGTGCGCGACCCGTGCAGCGCCCACGCGTTCGAGCCCGACGACGCGGTCTCGGCCGAGTCGAACAGGTCGATCCCGTCATCGCCGAGCGTCAACCGGACGTGCTCGTTCCACAGCAGCCGGGGGAACATCGAGAACAGCGCGTGGTTGACGAGCATGATCCCGAGCGGCACCCAGGCGCGCCACGGCTCGTGGGGTGCCGACGGGTCGAGCACGTCCCGGTCCAGCCCCGCGTTCACCCCCGCGACGTAGGCGTCGACGAAGGCGCGGTCCTCGTCGCCGAGCCTGTCGTACGCACGCTGCGCGGTGTCCGCCAGCCGGGCGCGCCGCGCGAACCGGTCCCACTCGACCCCGTCCGCCCCGACCCGCTCGGCCAGGTGCCCCTCGGCCCGCCACCGGTCGACCTCGATCTGCAGGCCGCGGTCCCGTGCCGTGACCCGGCCCTGCTCGCGGGCCAGCGCGAGGGCGTCCCTCGCCCGGACGTGTGGCACGCCGAGGGCGTCGCGGAAGACGGTCATGCGATCGGGTTGGCGAGCGTGCCCGCGTAGATCAGCGAGGACGACTGGTCGGTCAGGTCCACCATCTGCAGGGTGTTGCGCAGCTGCAGGCGGTTGGGGCAGGAGTGCGCGAACCGCGCGGCGCGGAGGTCGACGGCGGTCTGGAGGTCCGGGTGGTCGGCCGCGTGCTCGTCGACGCACTCGCGCACGAGCGCCCAGAACGACGCCTCCGGCAGCACGCCGTCCGTGTCGAGGATCGCCGCGAGGTGCCGGAACACCCCGTCGAACATGTCGGTGAAGACGGCCAGCGCCTGCTCGTCGGGGGCGACCACCTGGCGGATGCGCGCGACGCTGTCCGGCAGCGGGCGGTCACCGAGCACCGCGACCTCCTCACCGATGTCCTTCATGAGCACCCGCGACACCGCGTGCCCGTCGAGCACGAGGATGAGGTTCTCGCCGTGCGGCATGAACGCGAGCTCGTGCACGAGCAGGCAGTGCACCAGCGGGCGCAGGTAGGCGCGCAGGTACCGGCGCACCCAGTCCTCGGCGGTGAGTCCCGACGCCCGCACGCAGGCCGTGACGAACGCGTCGCCGTCGGCGTCCCGGTGCAGCAGGGCGGCCATCGTCGCCAGGCGCTCGGTCGGCCCGACCAGCGGGACCGGGCTCTCCCGCCACAGGGCCGCGAGCATCTTGCGGTGCGCGCTGGGTGCCGGCGTCCGGTGGTAGACGTCCCCGGTGTAGCCGACGGACACCCGCTCTCGGAGCACCTGGAAGCCGCACGCGGCCAGTGTCGGGTCCTCGCTGACCAGGTCGAACACCCAGTCGTTGATGGCCGGGGCCGCCCGCATGTAGGCCGGCGACAGGCCGCGCAGGAACCCCATGTTCTGGATGGCCAGCGCCACCTTGACGTAGTGCCGGTCGGGCCGCGAGGTGTTGAACAGCGTCCGGATCGACTGCTGCGCGACGTAGTCGTCGTCCGCGGTGCCCAGCGGCACCAGGTCACGACGGGCGACGTCGGGCGCGAACGTCACGGCCACCCGGTGCTCCCACTGCCACGGGTGCACGGGCAGGTAGCGGTAGTCGGCGGGGTCCTCGCCCTCGGAGAGCAGCACCGCCTCGAACCGGTCCAGCGTCCGCGGACCCAGCTCGTCCAGGTAGAACGCGTCCTCGTCGAGACCCGACCCGAGCGCCAGGTGGCTCGACGCCTTGCGCACGCCGAGCCACAGCGGACGGATCGGGGCACCGGCCTCGGGCGCGTACGCGGCATGCTCGTCGACGCCGAAGCCGATCCGGCCGTTGTTCGCGACGAACGACGGGTGGCCCTCCGTCATCGCGCGCTCGACCGTCGGCAGGTCGGCGTGCAGGAGGTCGGCCGCCGACGGGCCGCCGTGGTGGACCTTGAACGCCGCGCTCGCCAGCGTGGACGACAGCTCCTCCAGGTACACCGCGAGCAGCGCGTCGGGGATCTGCAGCAACGGCTGCAGCTCGAGGACCAGCGCGAGGGCGTCGAGGTCGGCCGGCACGCCGTCGACCGTCCGCGTGAGCGAGGCCGCGTCGATCGCCCAGTGCTCGAGCGCCAGCCGGCGGGCCCCGAACCGGTAGTCGACGTCGCCGAGCGTCACGCGGAACCCCGCGTCGTCGGCGACCGGCGCGAGCAGGCGCTCGTGCGCGAACTCCGCGAGCGCCTTGGTGACGAGGTGGCGGTGCGCGACGGCCATCGCGGTCGGGTTGAGGTGCGGCGCGAGGGCCGGTCGGGTCAGCAGCTCGGTCATCGTCGGCTCCCCGTCGTCGTCGGGACAGGTGTCGACGGGCGCGACGCGACCTGTGCTCGCGCTCGTGCGCCGCTGACCTCGAAGGCCTCCCGGGTACACACGGCGAGCGAGGCCCGCTTGCCGGGCAGGTCGAGCTCCCGCAGCACCTGGAACCCCACCTCGGCGTTCTTCGCCGCGACCCGCACGTTGCGCACGTCGGGCTCGACGACCACCCGCGCGGCGCCCAGCTCGTCGAAGCAGAAGGCGACGGTCGCGGCCATGACGGCGGACGTCAGGCCGTGCACCGGGCGCCCAGCCGGCGGGGACACCAGCAGGTGCATGCCCAGGTCACCGGTCCGCACCTCGGGGACCCCGTCGAGCAGCACGGCGGTCGGGTCGTAGGTCTCGACGAGGAACGTCGGCTCGTCGTCGACCAACCCGAGCCACCCGTCCTGCCGGGGGTCGGCTGCGACGGCGGCGAGGTACGCGCGGACGTCGTCGAGCGACAGGCCGCCCAGCTGCCAGAACGCGGACGCGGGATGGATGAACCAGGCGTGCACGAGGGGTGCGTACCGGTGCCGGTCGAGCGGGAGGATCGTGATCGTCATCGGACGGGCACCCCCGCCGGGACGCCGAATTCCTGGAACGCGATCCGGCGCTCGACCGGATAGACCTCTCGGCCGGTGATCGACGCGAGGATCGACGAGTTCCGCCACGCCCCGAAGCCGAGGTCGGGAGCCGTCAGCCCGTGGGTGTGCTCCTCGGCGTTCTGCACGAACACGCGGCCGCGACCTCCGTCGACCGAGTAGTCCCGCGCGACGGCGAACCGCCCGGTGTCGTCCCAGTCGAGCAGGTGCCGGACGCCGAGCACGAAGTCCGGCACCTGGGCGGCATAGCCGGTGGCCAGCACCAGCGCGTCCGTCCGGCGCTCGTAGACCTCGTCCAGCTGGGCGTGCCGCAGGGTCAGCGTGAACTCGGCCCCGTCCCAGGCCGCGCCCAGCACCTCGGTGTCCGTGAGCAGCGTCGTCGGCACGGGGCCGTCGACGCTCAGGCGGTAGAGCGTGTCGTAGATGTCGTCGACCAGGTCCCCGCTGATGCCCTTGTACAGCGACCTCTGCTCGCGCCCGAGCCGTCTGCGCACGTCCGCCGGGAGCGCGTGGAAGTGGTCCGTGTACTCCGGCGAGGTCAGCTCCAGGGTCAGCTTCGTGTACTCCATCGGGAAGAACCGCGGCGACCGCGTGACCCAGTCCAGCCGGTCGGTGGTGCCCAGCAGGTCGCGGTAGATCTCGGCCGCCGACTGCCCGCTGCCGACGACCGTCACCGACCCGGCGGCGCGGAGGGCGTCCCGGTGCGTCAGGTAGTCCGCGCTGTGCACCACGGGTCCGCGGACCGTCTCCGGCTGCACGGGCTGCGTCCCAACGCCGAGCACCACGTGCCGGCCGCGGTACGTCTCCCCCCGGTCGGTCGTGACGACGTAGTGGTCGCCCTCCTGCTCCAGCCCGACCACCCGACGCCCCCACCGCAGCGACGGCAGCTGCGCGGCGACCCACCGGCAGTACGCGTCGTACTCCGCGCGCAGCGGGTAGAAGCTCTCGCGGATGTAGAACGGGTAGAGCCGCCCCGTCGCCTTGAGGTGGTTGAGGAACGAGTACGGCGAGGTCGGGTCGGCCATCGAGACGAGGTCCGCGAGGAACGGGACCTGGATCGTGGCGCCCTCGATCATCATGCCGGGGTGCCAGCGGAACTCGTCGGCGGCGTCGAGGAACACCGTGTCGAGGTCGTCCAGCGGGGCGCTCAGGGCGGCGAGCCCGAGGTTGAACGGGCCGATGCCGATGCCGACGACGTCGTGGACCCTCATCGGGCAGCCACCTCAGCCGACGCCACCAGGTCGTCGCCCTCGATCAGCGCGGCACCCGCGCCGCGGACCAGGTCGAGCACCGCGCGCACGTCGTCGAGCGTCGTCTCCGGGTTGAGGAGCGTGAGCTTGAGGCACGGCCGCCCGTCCACCACGGTCTTGGCGACGGCGGCACGCCCCGACTCGAACAGCACGCGCCGCACCAGCGGGACCAGGCGGTCGGCCTGGGCGTCGGTGACGTCGACCGGCTGGTACCGGAACAGGACGGTGCTGAGCTCCGTGCGGCCGACCAGCTCGAGGTCCACGTCGCGGTCGATCTCGTCGTGCACCTGCGCGGCCAGGTCGAGGACCGCGTCGAACATCTCCCCGATGCCGTCGGCGCCCAGCGCGCGCAACGTGGTCCACAGCTTGAGCGCGTCGAACCGGCGGGTCGTCTGCAGCGACTTGTCCACCTGGTTGGGCTCCTCGGCGTCCGCGGGGTTGAGGTAGTCCGCGTGCCACGTGACGTGCCCCAGGTCCTCCGGCCGCGACACGAGCACCGCGCTGGACGACACCGGCTGGAAGAAGCTCTTGTGGAAGTCGACCGTGACCGACCGGGCGCGCTCGATGCCGTCGAGCAGGTGCCGCCGGGTCGGCGAGACCAGCAGCCCGCAGCCGTAGGCCGCGTCGACGTGCAGCCACACGCCCGCGCGGTCGCACTCGTCCGCGACCAGGGCCAACGGGTCGAGGCAACCGCGGTCGGTGGTGCCGGCGGTCGCGACGACGCACATGGCCACCCGGTCGATCGCCGCGAGCGTGTCCAGCGCCCCCGCGAGCGCGGCCGGGTCCATCCGGCCGCGGGCGTCGGTGCGCACGAGCAGGACGGCGTCGTCGCCGAGCCCGAGCAGCCGGGCGGACTTCTGCACGCTGAAGTGGCTGGAGGCGGTCGCGACGACGACGAGCCGGCGCACGACGTCGGCGCGGCTGTCCCCCGCGGCCACCCGGGTCGCGATCGCCGCCTCCCGGGCCAGCAGCAGCGCCTGCAGGTTCGACTGCGTGCCACCCGACGTGAACACCCCGTCACCGGCGGCGAACCCGATCCGTCCGCACGTCCAGTCGACCAGCTTGCGCTCCATGAGCGTGCCGATCGTCGACTGGTCGTACGTGTCGAGGGACGGGTTGACCGCCGCGACGATCGCCTCGGCGACGACGGCGGGCACCGCGACCGGGCAGTTGAGGTGGGCCGCGTAGGCCGGGTGGTGGAACCAGACCGCGTGCTCGCCGACGAGGTCGTCGGCCTCCCGCAGCGCCGACCGGGTGCCCACACCCTCGCCGTCGAGGTCGACCGCGTCGACCACCTCCTGGAGCTGGCCCACGCTGGCGCCCGAGAACGGTTGCGCGGTGTCGCGCAACCGGCCGGCGAGCCGGTCGACGGTCTCGCGCATCGCCTCCACGTAGCGGTCGGCGGACGTGGCGGAGAGCAGCTGGTGCACGCGGAGAGCCCCTTATCGGCGGGTGGCTTAGGTGATCCTAAGTAAGCATCGCCTAACGTAGCGGAATCCGGACATCCGTCAACCGACGGTCCGCGTACGGCGACAGCCGTGACGATCGAGCGCGTCTCGCGCGGGCGACGACCGCGCTCGTGCGTTCGTCCGGGTGGGAGCCGGAGCGTCGTCGCCTGCGATCCGTCCCGCCGCGCCCGGTGGACGCGCTGGTCGTCCGCGCACCGCTTCCCGCCGCCCTTCATCGAATCGATACGTTCTCGACCGGGAAGGCGCTGTCCCCGAGGCGGGCTCGGATGTCACGATGGAGCGCGTGACTTCTGGCCAGCAGCCCTACCTCGCCGTGATCGACATCGACGGCGCCCACCCGGTCCGGTCGGTGGTGCGCCTCCTCGGAGCCCACCGCAGGCGCGTGCTCACGGCCGTCGCGTTCTTCACGCTGAAGGACGTCCCCCTCTGGCTCATGCCCGTGATCACCGGCAAGGTCATCGACGTCGTCGTCGCCGGCGGCCCGACCAGCGAGCTGTGGCTCTGGGCCGCGATCGCCGTCGCCGCGCTCGTGCAGAACTACCCGAACCACGTCCAGTGGACCAAGCTCTTCATGGGCGCCGTCCGCGAGATCGGCGCCGACCTGCGCAACGGGCTCACCTCCCGGCTGCAGAGCCTGTCCATCGGCTTCCACTCCCGCGTCAGCGCGTCGATCGTGCAGACCAAGGTGGTGCGCGACGTCGAGAACGTCGAGGTGATGCTCCAGCAGATCGCCCACCCCCTCCTGTCCGCGACCATGGTGATGCTCGGCGCGATCGTCATGACCGCGCTGGCCGTCCCCGAGTTCCTGCCCGTCTACGCGCTGACCATCCCGCTCGCCGTCCTGCTGCGGTTCGTCCTGGCCCGCCGCTCACGCGAGCGCAACGAGTCGTTCCGTCGCGAGGTCGAGCACTTCTCCGCGCGCGTCGGCGAGATGGCGACGCTCATGCCGATCACCCGCGCGCACGGGCTGGAGGCCACCGCGGAGGAACGCGTCGCCGCCGGCGCGGAGGGCGTCCGGTCCGCCGGGTACCGGCTCGACGTCCTCAACGGCCGGTTCGCGTCGCTCAGCTGGGTGAGCCTGCAGCTGCTCGGCGTCCTCTGCCTGGTACTGGCCGCCTGGGTGTCGATCACGGGTCTCATCGCGATCACCGCCGGTCAGGTCGTCCTGCTCAGCTCCTACTTCGCCCTCATCACCGGGTCGGTCACCGGCCTGCTCATGCTCCTGCCCATCGGCGCGAAGGGTCTCGAGTCGGTCCGGTCCATCGCCGAGGTCATGCAGGAGCCCGACCTCGAGGAGAACGCCGGCAAGCGCCGCGTCGACCACGTCGACGGCCGGCTGACCCTCGAGAACGTGCACTTCCGGTACCCCGACGCCGACAGCGACGCCCTCGACGGCATCGACCTGACCATCGAGGCCGGCCAGACCGTCGCGTTCGTCGGCCCGTCCGGCTCCGGCAAGTCGACCGTGCTCAATTTGGCGCTCGGCTTCCTGCGACCCACCGGCGGCCGGCTCCTGCTCGACGGCGTCGACACCGCCCTGCTCGACCTGCGCTCCGTCCGCACGCACGTGTCCGTCGTCCCCCAGGAGTCCGTCCTGTTCGAGGGGTCTATCCGCGACAACGTCGCCTACGGCCTGCCGAAGGTGTCCGACGAACGCGTCCGCCAGGCCCTCGTCGACGCGAACGCCGCCGAGATCGTCGACGCCCTCCCCGACGGCTGGGACACCGTCGTCGGCGAGCGCGGCGCGCGCCTGTCCGGCGGCCAGCGGCAGCGCATCGCCATCGCCCGCGCCCTCGTCCGCGACCCGCGCATCCTGCTGCTCGACGAGGCGACCTCGGCCCTCGACCCCGAGTCCGAGGCGGCGGTCAAGGAAGCGCTGGCCCGGCTCATGAAGGGCCGGACCACGCTCGTCGTCGCGCACCGACTGTCGACCATCCGTTCCGCCGACCGGATCGTCGTCCTCGACGACGCCCGCGTGGTCGAGGTCGGCACCCACGACGACCTGCTCGCCGCCGACGGCCGGTACGCCCGGCTCCAGCGCGCCCAGCAGGTCTGACGCCGGCTCAGCGTTCGTACGCCCACGTGCGGTCGGTGAGCATCCGGGCGATCGCCAGCCCGATGGCGAGCGCGGCGACGACGAGGGCGGCCTCGACCCCGAACGCGAGCGCCTCCACCGTGTTGCCGTTGGACATCTGGAACACCGCCCGGTACGCCAGCACGCCCGGCACCATGATCGTCACCGCCGGGACGTAGACCGTGATCCGCGGCACGTCGAGGCGCGGGGTGATGACGGCGGCGAGCAGCCCCACGACCAGGGCCGCGACCGCCGCGGCCGCCTGCGGCGGCACGGTTCCCTCGACCAGCTGGATGCGCAGCACGTTCGCCACCATGCCGACGCTCGCCGCCGCGAGCGCGATGCGCCACGGGCTGTTGAACATCAGCGCGAAGCCGAGCACGCCGACGAAGCTGGCGACGAAGCGCAGGGCGAGCAGGACGCCCGGGTCGAGGGCCGGGGCGACGGGCGGGTCGGGAGTGAGCCCGACGACCAGAGACACGGCCCACAGCGCGAGCGCCGCCGACGTCAGGATCATCAGCGCGTGCACCAGGCGGGCGATCCCCGCCGAGAAGTCCAGCTTGGCCAGGTCGAGGAACCCGGTGACCAGCGGGAACCCGGGCACCAGGAACAGCACGGCAGACACGTACCCGGCCTCGTGACCGACCCCTCCGACACCGGCGGCCTGGAGCAGCCACACGAAGCCGAGGTAGCCCAGGCACGCCACCGTGGCGCTCAGCATCGTGACGCCGAACTGGTTGAACCCGCGGTGGAGGAGGGTGCGGCGCAGCGCCTGGCCGAGGAACGCGCCGACGACGACACCGACGATCTCGATGATTCCGCCGCTGTTCAGGAACGAGAATGCCGCGCACGCGATCGCCGCCCACAACGCGTTGAGGAGCACCGGGTACAGCGGTGGCTTGTCCGCGATGCGGTCCAGCTCCGCGGTGACCTCCTCGGGCGTCAGCCGGCCCGCAGCATCCACCCGTCCGGCCAGGCGCTCCAGCTCGGTGAGCCGGTCGACGTTCACCCCGATCGTGCGGACCTCGGTCACCTCGGTGCGGAAGCTGGGCCCGCTGTGCGACGTCGTGGTGATCTCGGTGAGCGTGACGTGCGCTTCGTGCCGGTCGATGCCCAGCGCATGCGCGATCCGGGCCATCGACGCCTTGACCCGGTACGAGCCGGTCCCCGCCGACAGGCTCAGCCGCCCGACCCGCAGCACGACACCGGATCGACGGATCAGCTCGAGCTCGTCGTCATCCGGCACGGTGGGCACCACCCCATGATGGCCTGAACCCGCCGGCGACGGCCGTGCCAGAAGTCCCGCTACGGCCGACGGCCGTGACGGAAGTCCCGCTACGGGCTGGCGGCCGACGGGTTCCGCTCCGGAGCGCTGACGGTCCGACCGTCACGCCGTCGACGGAACGTGTAGCGCATCGGTGCGAACGGAGGCTCCTCCTCGGGCAGTCGATCGGATGCACGCCGTCGCTGCAGGTGCCCAGGCGGCTTGGCGTGACGCTCGATCGTCAGGTCCAGCCTGTGGACCTCGTGATGGTGGTAGTCGCACAGCAGGACGCCGTTCTCTATCGACGTCGACCCGCGGTCCCGGTCCCACCACCGGATGTGGTGCACCTGGGACCACCGCGCCGAGGCGTGGCAGCCGTTCCACGCGCACTGCCGGTCCCGCGCGACGACCGCCCGCCGATGCACCCCGCTGTACGTCCGCCGGGTGCGGCCGAGATCCACCGGAACCCCCTCGGCGCTCATGACGATGCGCGTGATCTCGCAGTCGCACAGGGCCTGGGCCAGCTCAGACATGGCGACAGGAGTGCCGTCCTCCAACGTCGCGGGCGGGACGGGGGCCATCGTCGACCACTGGTCTGCCGCATCGGGCACCGGCTGACCCGCGTCCTCCACGACCCAGTCGTCGCCCGAGCGCGCAGCCTCCCGGTCCCGGTGGTGGTTCCGCAGAGCAGCGAACGTCTCGACCGGCACGATCAGCGACACGTGAGGCCTGCTGCTCGCGCCAAGACCCTTCCCGGTCTCGCCCTTGGCCCCGTCCACACCCTCGGCCCGACCCCTGACCTCGCGCTCGGCTCCGGCTGCCGGCACGTCAGACCCCGCCGCCACACGTCTGCGCGCTGACCCTTCCCCTCCGGCCATACCCGCGCACGCGCGCCGGGCCAGCGCGACGAGCGCATCGGCCCGCGCCTGCTCGGGCGACCTCGTCCCGTCCGGTACCTGCCCGGTGGAGTCCAGCGCGACCTGCAGCGCCTCGCCGGCCACCCGGTCGAGGAACCCCTTGAGGTACGTCCCACGCGCCCGGTGCGAGAGCACGAGCGACCGCTCACGCCGGACGGCCTCGTGCGTGTCTTCGAGCGCCTGCGGGTCACGCGACGCGGCGAGCTGCGCGAGCGACCGGGCGAAGTCAGGCGCGGACTGCGCCACCGCCAGCTGCACGACCGTCGCCTGCATCTCGGCCGACCGGAACAGCTGTGCGACCTCCGGGGCGGCTGTTGCGGCGACCCGAGCGAGCGTGTCGAGGTGGCCGAGCGGCACACGGCCGTCGCCGACCGCGGCCGCGACGGTCGGCATCGACACGAGCGCGTCAGCCTGCCGGACCTCGCGCGTGGCTTCGGCGGCACCGGTCCGGGAGATCCGCGCACGCGCCGCCTCGAACGACCGATCACCAGGCCGCTGTGACGTCCCTGCGTTCCGTTCCGCCACGAGCAGGTCCGCGCGGACGCGAGTGAGGGCCGCGACGAGGAGGTCGAGCGACGACAGCGCCTCCGCCCGTTCCCGACCGGACCACTCTCCGCACGCCGCGACCTGGTCAGCCAGCTGCGCGGCGGACTGCCGCAGCCGCGCGAGGCGGGACACGGCGTCACGCGTCATGGTCGGAGTATCGAACATACGTACGATTCTGCCAGGTCCCACGTCGGAAAACAACCTCTGACCTGCACAAACATATCCACAGGAGAGATCGTCGAGCCGCCCACAGGCCGCAATCTGTGGACAGAGAGGACCGCAGATCAGGTCGAACGAACGACCCGCTCACGAGCCATCCGCGCAGCAACCCGGCCGACGCGTCGCCCGTCAGCCGTCGGCTGTCGCCGGCCCGTCCCCCACGATCCGCAGCAACCGCAGCAGCTCCGCCTGCTCGTCGGCGGACAGCCGCCCCAGCCGCTCGGCCGCCCCCTCGTGCCGCTGCGCGGAGATGGCCGCGAGCAGCGCGTGCCCGGCGGGCGTGAGCTCGAGCAGCGTCGCGCGCCGGTCGCTCGGGTCGGGCAGCCGCCGGACCAGCCCGTCCTCCTCGGCGAGGTCCACCTTGGAGGTGACGGACCGCGGCGCGACGTCGAGCGCCGCAGCCAGCTCGCCGAGCCGACGCGGCCCGTCGCACCGCTCGAGCGTCCGCAGCAGTCGGAGCTGCCCGGGCGTGGTGCCTTGCAGCTCGAGCCGGGCGGCGGCGTCGCGACGGACGCCGCGGAGCACGCCGTACAGGAGCTCGAGCAGCTCTCCGGAGCCGTCGGAGGAGGTCACGGCCGCGAGACTACCGCAACTTGTGATCTAGGCACATAGTGAGTTAACCTCAGCATCGGCTCACGAGGCCGAGCGCCCCGGGAGCCGGGACGCACCAGGACCAAGGAGGTGGCGCCCGTGTCGATGACTTCCGGCAGCCCCAACATGCGCAGCTTCGCCAAGGACCGCACGGTGGCGGACCACAAGCTCACGCGCGACACCCTGAAGCGGATCCTGCGGTTCGCGCGCCCCTACCGAGGCAGGCTCGCGGTCTTCGTCGCGCTCATCGCCGTCGAGGCCGCGGCCGGCGCGGTCACCCCCCTGCTGTTCAAGACGCTCATCGACGACGGCATCACCGCGGGCGACACCCGCGTCGTCGTGACGGTCGCGGCGATCGTCGCTGTCCTCGCGATCGTCTCCGCAGGCCTGTCCGTCGCCGACCGCTGGGTGTCCTCCCAGGTGGGCGAGGGCCTGATCAGGGACCTGCGCACGGAGGTCTTCGACCACGTGCAGCGCATGCCGCTCGCGTTCTTCAGCCGGGCCAAGACCGGCGCGCTGGTGCAGCGGCTGAACGGTGACGTGCTCGGCGCGCAGCAGGCGTTCACGTCGACCCTGCAGAACGTGGTGAGCAACTCGCTGACCATCGTGTTCGTGCTCGCGGCGATGCTCAGCATGTCGTGGCAGCTGACCCTGCTGAGCCTGGTCCTGCTGCCGGCGTTCATCTTCCCGGCCCGCTGGTTCGGCAAGAAGATCGCCGCGATCACCCGCGAGAGCTACGCCCTGAACGCCGACGCCGCGCAGATCATGAACGAGCGGTTCAACGTCGCGGGCGCGCACCTGGTCAAGATCTTCGGCGACCCGCAGCGCGAGTCGACGGGCTATGCCGAGCAGGTGGACCGCGTCCGGGACATCGGCGTCAAGCGCGCCCTGTACTCCACGTGGTTTCGCGTCGGTCTGACGACGTTGGCCAGCGTCGCCGTCGCCATCGTCTACGGCCTCGGCGGCGTCATGGCGATCCGCGGCCAGCTCACCGTCGGTGTCGTTGTCGCGCTCACGGCCTACCTCGGCCGCCTGTACGGTCCGCTCACCGCGATGTCCAACGTGCAGGTCGACGTGATGACCGCGCTGGTCAGCTTCGAGCGCGTGCTCGAGGTGCTGGACCTGGAGCCGACGGTCGCGGAGAAGCCGGACGCGATCGACCTCGGCCAGGAGAAGGCGAAGCACGGCGCGACGGTCCAGCTCGACGCCGTGAGCTTCCGGTACCCGGGGGCCGACGAGGTCTCGCTGGCGTCCCTGGAGTCCGTCGCCACGCTGAGCACCGAGCCCGTCGACGACACGCTGCGCGAGGTGTCGTTCACCGTCCCCGCGGGCCACATGGTCGCGCTCGTCGGCCACTCGGGCGCCGGCAAGACGACGATCTCGCAGCTGGTCACGCGCATGTACGACCCGACGCAGGGTTCCGTCCGGATCGCCGGCACCGACCTGCGGGACGTCACGCACGCCTCGCTGCGCGCGACCGTCGGCGTGGTCAGCCAGGAGGCCCACCTCTTCCACGACACGATCGCGGAGAACCTGCGCTACGCCCGCCCGGAAGCCACGGACGCCGACATCGAGCGCGCGCTGGTGCAGGCGCACATCGCCGACCTCGTCGCGACCCTGCCCGACGGGATCCACACCGTGGTCGGCGACCGCGGCTACCGGCTGTCCGGCGGCGAGCGGCAGCGCCTCGCGATCGCCCGGATGCTGCTCAAGGCGCCTGACGTCGTGATCCTCGACGAGGCCACCGCGCACCTCGACTCCGGGTCCGAGGCCGCTGTCCAGGCGGCGCTCGACGAGGCCCTGACCGGGCGCACGAGCATCGTCATCGCCCACCGTCTGTCGACCGTGCGCCAGGCCGACTCGATCGTCGTCCTCGACCACGGCCGCGTCGTCGACCAGGGCACGCACGCCCAGCTGCTGGACCGCGGCGGCGTGTACGCGGAGCTGTACCGGACGCAGTTCGAGAGCAGCAGCGCTACCGTCGCCGCATGATCGGACGCATCGACGAGGTCGTCTTCGACTGTGCCGAACCGGCGGTCCTCGTGCGCTTCTGGGCCGACGTCCTCGGCGGTACCCCGGTGGGCCGCAACGACGGCTGGCACTACGTCGACCCGCCCGGCTGGACGCGCGTGGCGTTCCAGCGGGTGCCCGAGGGCAAGGTGGCGAAGAACCGCGTGCACCTCGACGTCGAGGTCGACGACATCGCGCAGGCCACCGTCCAGGCGGAGGCGCTGGGCGCGACGCGGGTCGGCGAGATCCATGTCGACACCGCCGGCTCGTTCCAGGTGCTCCTCGACCCCGAGGGCAACGAGTGGTGCGTGGTGAAGCCGGCGTGAGGTTGCGGGGCCGCGCCGAGCTGGACGCAGTGGTGCCGAGCGCGGCGCGCGCCGTGCCGCTCGCCACCCGCTCCCGCACGGTGCGGCGGGTCGTCGCCATCGCCGGGGCCGTCGCGGCGGCCGTCGTGGCCGTGGTGCTCGTCGCCCCGCTCCTGTCCGAGCCGCAGTCCGGAGGCAGCGCCGACTACCCCTACTACGCCACTACGGCGGAGCTGGAGGGCGTCGCCGACCTCATCGTCCGTGGCACGTTCACATCGACCGCGCGCGACGACTCGGAGGGGTACCCGCGCACGGTCGCGACGGTCGACGTCACGGCGTCGGCGAAGGGGCCGGTCGAGCCGGGGACCACGATCGAGATCGCGTACACGAGCGGCGGCGCCGAGGACCGGGCCGACGTGGAGGTCGGCGGTGAGTACGTGATCCTGCTCGACGACCTCGCGGACCTGGAGGGCGACTGGCCGCCGACCCCGGTCAACATCGACCAGGGCTTCTACACGGTCGTCGACGGCCGCGCGGTCGCCCACCCGGACAACCCGGTCTCCCTCGCCCCGGAGACGCTGGCGGCGCTCGGCCTGTCCTGAATCCTGTTGCGGGCGGCGCCGCCCAGGACGACTGTCGGGGGATGCCCGTCCCCGCCCGCCTCGCCCCGCTGCTCGCCGAGTACGACTTCGCGTGCGAGCGCCTCCTGCACCGCCTCACCGGTCCGACGATGGACAGCGGCGACGGGGAACAGGTCGAGGTCCCGCCGCTGACCGACGCTGAGCTGCTGTGGGAGCCGGTGCCGGGGAGCTGGTCGGTCCGTCGCCACGCAGACGGACCGGGGGTCGGTGCGACGGTCCTCGTCGGCGCGGGCGAGTGGGGTCGCGACGGCGGCCGCCCGCACCCGTGGCCGCCGCCCGTCACGACGATCGCGTGGCGCATCAACCACCTGACGACGATCCTGGCCGGTCGCGCGGACCACACGGACGGGACCCACTCCCTGACCGACGACTCCGACGAGCCGCAGCCCACCGCGACGGGCGCGATCGCGGGGCTGGCGGCCGCGACCGCCGCCTGGCGCGCGACGCTCCTGCGTGCCGACGACGCCGCCCTCGACACCGTCGGGTACAGCACCTACCCCGACGGCTCCGACGCGGAGGACGTGTTCCTCGACATCGTCTGGTGGGTCAACCAGGAGGTCGTGCACCACGGTGCCGAGATCGCCCTCCTCCGGGACCTGCACCTCCGGCTAGCGTGACGGGCATGACCTTCTGGATCTGCGCCACGTGCGCCGTGGAGAGTGCCGAGCCGTCCGACGTCTGCGCGATCTGCGCCGATGAGCGCCAGTGGGTGCCCGCGTCGGGCCAGCGCTGGACCACCCTGGAGGAGCTCCGCGCCGAGGGCTACCGCGCGCAGATCGAGGAGCTGGAGCTCGACCTGTTCGCGATCACCAGCTCCCCGGGCGCGGGGATCGGCCAGCAGTCGAAGCTCCTGGTCACGTCGGAGGGCAGCCTGCTGTGGGACCCGATCGGGTTCTTCGACGACGCGGTGGTCGAGCGGGTCCTCGCGCTCGGACCGGTCCGGGCCATCGCCGCGAGCCACCCGCACATGTTCGGCGTCCAGGTGGAGTGGAGCCGCGCGCTGGGTGACCCGCCGGTCCTCGTCGCGGAGGCCGACGCGCACTGGCTCAACCGCCCCGACCCGGTGGTCCAGACGTGGTCCGGCGAGCTGGAGGTCCTCCCGGGCGTGACCCTGTCCCAGCCGGGCGGCCACTTCCCCGGGAGCGCGATCGCGCACTGGACGGCGGGCGCGGCGGGCCAGGGCGTGCTGCTGAGCGGCGACACGATCTTCGCCAACCCGGACCGACGGTCGGTCGCGTTCATGCGCAGCTACCCGAACCATCTGCCGCTGTCCGGCGCGGTCGCCCGCCGCGTCGCCGACCACGTCGACCGCCTGGAGTTCGACCGGCTCTACGGCAACTTCGCCAACGTCATCGCGACCGACGCGAAGGAGATCGTCCGCCGCTCCGCCGAGCGTCACATCGGCTGGGTGAACGGCGACTTCGACCATCTGACCTGAGGGGTCCCCGACCGATCAGGCGAGCGCTTCCTCAAGTCGGTCCACGAAGGCCGCCTGCGCGGTCACGACGAGCCTGCGCGCCTCGTCGGGCGCGAACCACCCCGCCCGGTCGAGCTCCGGCACCAGCAACGTCCGCCCCGACCGCGGCGGCCAGGCGATCTCGACCAGGTTGCTCGCGATCGCGGACGCGTCGAGGTCCCCCTCCAGCGCCCACGCGGTGACGACCTTGCCGCCGCTCTGCCGCACGGCGCCGAGCGGGATCGGGTCCGACGACGGCGCCGGCATCCCGATCTCCTCCGCGAACTCCCGCAGCGCGGTGGCGTACGGGTCCTCGCCGGGCGACGGCTCGCCCTTCGGGATCGTCCACGCACCCGCGTCCTTGCGCGCCCAGAACGGGCCGCCCATGTGCCCGAGCAGCACCTCGAGCCCGGCGGTCCGGCGGAAGACCAGAAGGCCGGCGCTCGTCCGGGTTGCCGCTGTCACGCAGGCGACCCTAGTCCGGTCACCGCCGCCCGGGCCCGCGGAGCGATCCCCCGCGACCTCCCCACGGACCCGGCGGCGGCGTCCTCACCGGGCCGGTGTCTCCCCTCGCTGCGTCGGCACCCGGTCCAGGAGCGCCGGGTGCGTGAACGGGCTCCTCGTCGAGCGACGGGTCGTCGCCGTCCGCCGCAGCGTCACGCCCAGCGCGACCAGGAACAGCCCGGCGAACGCGATCCACGGCGTCCAGCCCGTGTCCGCGAGCACCGCACCGCCCGCCGCCGTCGTCGCACCGGCGCCCAGCACGGCCCCGCCGGCCGCGACCATCGAGGCCCCCGCGGCACCTGCACCGACGGCGCTGATCCCCGCCGACGTTCCCGATCCCCGACCCACCGGTGCACCCGGCGAGGTGCCAGGCGTCGTGCCCGGCGTGGTCCCGGGCGCCGTGCCCGGCACCGACCTCGCCGGTGTCACGGCCGCCTCACCGACGCCGCCGACGGCAACGTCCGCGACGGTGATCGGAGCGGTCACCGGCACCGCGACGAGCGCACCGTCGGGACCACCCGGCACCGCACCCCCCGGCGAGCCACTCGCCGGACCGGACGAGCCGGTGACGATCGCGTCGCCAAGCACCCCCACAGCCACACCGGACACGTCCACCGGCACCGTCACCGGAGCCGCCACGATCGTGTCGTCGGAGGTCGTGGGAGCCGACGTCCCGCCGGAGGCACCATCGCCCCCGACCACGGCTGCATCACCGAGGATGCCGACGGCCACCCCGGACACGGTGACCGGGACGGTGATCGGCGCCTCGACGAGCGCGCCGCCCTCCGAAGGCGCCGGTGCCGGACCGGTTGCGGGCGCAGACCGGACGAGGCTGTCCCCGCCGACCGCGAGCGCAACCCCCGACACGTCGACCGGGACGTGGACGGGTGCGTGCACGACCCGGTCCGGAGCCAGGTCGAGGATGCCGTCAGTGCCGCCGACCAGGAGGTCGACGGTCACCAGGGCTTGGTCGTGAGCGGGTTCTTCTGCGTGGGCCATCGAGGCCCCGGCGGCGACGAGGCCGCCTGTCACGAGTGCTGTCTGCAGCGCTCGCCGGACGTAGGTGTGCATGGCGAAGCTCCTCCTGCTGATCGGGTGGCCCGGACGGGCCGTGGACGCGTGTCGCACGGGTGCGACCGGTCTCCGGTCAGGCAGGCGAGCTGGGGACCTCCGCGGCGGGCGGGGCGCAGGACGTCACGAGGACCCCGCCGAGCAGGCAGCGACCGACGGGGGCCGTGGCGTGGGCGGGGACGCCGACGACGGCTGCATCCACGACCGTGCGGCCACCGTTCGCGGCGGACCCTGCGGGGACCGGGACGGCGGGAACACGCGGCGCCGGATCGGTCGGTGCGGGGTGGGTCGGCGAGGGGACCGCGGGAGCGTCGTCGGCTGCGGGCACGCTCGCCTGCGGAGCACGGCGCACGACGGCAGTGACGAGGTCAGGCTCGAGGCCGCTGGTGGACGGGGGCGCGACCGTGTCCGTGACGTCCCGGACCGGGGCGACCGTGCGAGAGACGGGCAGGAGGATTCCCGGGACAGGCTCGCCGACGACCGGCGAGAGCACCCCGACGACCCGCCGCAGCACGCCGAC
The DNA here is from genome assembly GCF_007990265.1 of Cellulomonas terrae. GTDB lineage: Bacteria > Actinomycetota > Actinomycetes > Actinomycetales > Cellulomonadaceae > Cellulomonas > Cellulomonas terrae. Next base: position 12,021 of record NZ_BJWH01000015.1, on the reverse strand, counting down.
GACCGGCCCCAGCGCGCCCGTCACCGGGGCGAGCACGCCGCCGAGCGGCGCGACGACGGGCTCCAGCGCGTCGACGACGGGCTCCAGCGCGTCGACGACGGGCGCGACCGCGGAGGCCACCGGCGCGACGGCCGAGACGACCGGGGCCGCACTGTCGAGCACCGGGGACGCCAGGTCCACGACGGGCGCGACCACGGGAGCCACGGGCGCGACGACCCCCTCGACCACGGGAGCGACGGGCGCGACCACGGTGTCGACGACCGGCGCGACGGGTGCAGCCACCGCCGACACGACGGACGCGACGGGCGCAGCGGCCGCGGACACGACCGGCGTCACGGGCGCCACCACCGCCGAGACCACCGGCACGACGGGCTCCACGACTCCGGAGACCACCGGCGTCACGGGCGCGAGCACCGCGGACACCACCGGCGCGAGCACCCCGGACACGATCGGCTCCGCGGGCGCGAGCACCCCGGACACCACGGGCTCCACCGGCGCGACCGCGCTGGACACCACGGGCGTCAGCAGTCCGGTGACCGCGTCCGCGGGCGGCGGCGAGTCATCGGCACGCGCGGGCGGAGCCGCGAGAACGGCTTGGACGAGGACGACGAGCACGAGGGCCGCGAGCGCGAGCAGGCCGCGGAGGAGCCACGTCCCCGCTCCGGCGGTCTCCTGCTTCAGCGACGTCATCGTCAAGCCCCCAAGGCCCTGCGCGTCCCTCGAACGTAGGAAGGCCTGTTCGCCGCGGCAACCGCGCGCGGGGGGATCACCTGTCTGGCCTAGTGCGATCAGACGTCCTCGGGGTCCACCAGAAAGTCCGCCTCGTCGGCGATCTCGCCTCCGATCGCGGCGTGCACCACGCGCGCGACGGCCTGCACCAGCGGCGCGGCGCGGGACCGGGCGACGCGGTGCTCGAACGACGGCCGCTCGGCCTCGAGCTCCTCGATGAACGGCGGCTCCCAGTGCACGCGGTAGGCGACGACGCCGCCCTGGGTCCACGGCAGGTCGCGCATCAGGGGCGGCAGGGTGGTCTCGACGCCCGCCTCGACGGACAGCATCCCGTCGTGCCCGAGGTCGACGAGCACGCCGTACGCCTCGGGGACCGGGGGCACCGCGAGCATGAGCTCGTCGAACGCGGACGCCTCGTCCATCAGCCGGCGGCGCTCGGCCTCGTCGGCGACCCCGTGGCGCTCCAGCGCGGCGGACAGCCCCCGGCCGCCGGCCTCGGCCACCCAGCCCGGCCGCCCGGTGGCGTCCCGGCCGACGCCCGGCGCGGGACCGGTCCACGTGCTGGTCGCCTCGCTGAGCCGGGCGCGGGGCAGCACCTGCTGGACCACGGCGAGCGCCTCGGCCGGTTCGAGCCAGGAGTCGGACAGGACGGTGAGGTCGATGGCGCTGTCGACGTCGGGGGTGAGGACCGTGCCGTTCTCGCCGGTGCGCACGGAGCCGCCGAGGCGGCGCGCGGCGGCGACCATCCACTGCAGGACGCGCTCCTCCTCGCGGATCGGCATGCCGTCGGGGAACGCGCGCTTGAGCCCGTCGCGGTCACCGCCCGGGTACGGCTTCTCGCCGCGTTCCCGTGGGCAGACCAGCACGTACGCGAGGGTGGACGTCGTCGGCAGCCCGAGGCTGACGGCGTCGACCGTCTCCATGCGGAACGGCCCGTTCAGCGTCGAGAGGCGCGCGAGCCGGAGCGTGCGGGTCGGGATGGTCGCGGAGCCGACGGAGCGGATACCGAGCGCGGCGGTCATCGGCCCGATGATCCCGCGCGGCTGCAGCGTGTCCTGCGGCGCCTCCTCCCAGCGGGCGTTGGCGAACCGGCTGACGGCGAGCACCTCGACCTCGTCGGCCGCGACGTCCGCGGGGAGCGCGAGGATGTGGCGGTCACGCAGACCGGGGTCGTCGGCGGGGAGGCGGGTGAGCTTCGCCATCGCCTCAGACGTCCGTCCGGTGGAAGTTCTGGAAGGAGCGCGACGCCGTCGGCCCGCGCTGCCCCTGGTACCGCGAGCCGTACTCGGAGGAGCCGTAGGGGTGCTCGGACGCCGACGACAGCCGGAAGAAGCACATCTGGCCGATCTTCATGCCGGGCCACAGCAGGATGGGCAGCGTCGCGACGTTGGACAGCTCCAGGGTCACGTGCCCGGAGAACCCGGGGTCGATGAAGCCGGCCGTCGAGTGCGTGAGCAGCCCGAGCCGCCCCAGCGACGACTTGCCCTCCAGCCGCGCGGCGATGTCGTCGGGCAGCGTGACGGCCTCGTACGTGGACCCGAGGACGAACTCGCCGGGGTGCAGGACGAACGACTCCCCTGGGGCGACCTCGACGAGCCGCGTCAGGTCGGGCTGGTCCGCGGCCGGGTCGATGAACGGGTACTTGTGGTTGTCGAACAGCCGGAAGTACCGGTCGAGCCGCACGTCGATGCTCGACGGCTGGAGCATGGCGGGCTCGTAGGGGTCGAGGGCCACGCGGCCCGACTCGAGCTCGGCCCTGATGTCACGGTCGGAGAGCAGCACGGGGCCACGGTAGTCCGGATGTCGGTCAGCCCAGGGCAGGTGTTCACTGCAGGTCCCGGAAGAGGAGCGCCACCTGGGTCCGGTTCTCCAGGCCCAGCTTGAGCAGGATGCTGGACACGTGGGCCTTCACCGTGGCCAGGGACAGGTACAGGTCCCGGCCGATGTCGGCATTGCTGGCGCCGCGGCCGATCGCGGCGACGACGTCCCGCTCCCGGTCGGTGAGCAGGTCCAGCGTCGCCCGCGCCGCAGCACGGGACCCGCCCGCGCGGGCCGTCGCGTCCATGAGCCGACGAGCCACGCGCGGCGACAGCACCGGCTCCCCCGCCGCCGCGGCCAGGACGGCCTCGACGATCCGCTGCGGCTCGGTGTCCTTCAGGAGGTACCCGCTCGCGCCGGCGTGCAGGGCGGCCTCGACCTCGTCGGCCGTGTCGAACGTGGTGAGCACGACCACGGCCGGCGGGTCGCGTCGTGCGCGGACCGCACGGGTCGCCGCGATGCCGTCGGTGCCCGGCATGCGCAGGTCCATCAGGACGACGTCCGCGGGGTGCGCGTCGAGGGCGGCGGGAACCCCGGAGCCGTCGGACACCAGCGCGACGACGCGGATCCCGTGCGCGCCGTCCAGCAGGAGGGACAGCCCGGAGCGCACGAGGGCGTCGTCGTCGACGATGACCACCCGGACGCTCACGGCTGCCACGGTATCCAGGCGTCGAGCGTGAAGCCGCCGGAGGGGTCGGGCCCCGCGCGCAGCGTCCCGCCCAGCAGCTCGACCCGTTCCGTCAGCCCGACCAGCCCGGTCCCCGTCCCCGGCCCGAGCCCCTGCGCGCCGGTCCCGTTCACCACCTGCACCCGCAGCCCGTCCTCGACCCGTACCCGCACGTCGACGGGCGCCCCCGGTGCGTGCCGTCGCGCGTTGGTCAGTCCCTCCTGGCAGGTCCGGTAGACCGCGAGCGAGAGAGCCGTCGGCAGGTCCCGCTCCGGCGCGTCCAGCCGGACGGTGGCTCCGGCCGCGCGCTCCTGCTCGACCAGCGCCGGGAGGTCGGCGAGGCCCGGTGGCGGGCGCAGCTCGTCGGGACGCTCACGCAGCACCCCGATCACGGTCCGCAGCTCCTCGAGCGCCTCGCCCGCGCTGGTCCGCACCACGCCCGCCGCCGCCGCGACCTGCTCCGGCGTCAGGTCCGTCCGGTACTCCAGCGCGCCCGCCGTGGTGGCCAGCAGGGTCAGCCGGTGCGCGAGCGTGTCGTGCATCTCGCGGGCGATCCGGGTCCGCTCCGCCGACCGCGCCTCCGCGACCTTGCGCCCCTGGTCCCGTTCCGCGGCGTGCGCCCGCTCCCGCCACTGCGCGACCAGGGCGTCCCGGGTCCGGCCGTACGCGCCCCAGCCCAGCAGGGCCGCGTGCACCGCGACGTCGCACAGCAGCCACCACCCGAGCGGCAGCCCGACCGACCGCCACAGCGCCTGGAGCGCGTGCCCGACCACGCTCGCGCACGCCACGGGGATCGCGACACCCAGCTGCTCCCGACGCGCCACGACGTAGGTCCCGGCGGTCGCCGCGGGTGTCGCCGCCGGGCTGAGCGCGGCGAGCACGCCGAGGACCAGGCCCCCGAGCAGGGGACGGCTGCGCAGGAACGGGAGGACCGAGACGGCCAGGGCACCGAGTGCGAGGTCGACACCCAGCGGCACGCCGTCCACCCGCGCGGCCCAGGCGGCGAGCGTGGTGAGCACGACCATCCCGACCAGCAGCCCGAGCAGGACGGGCAGCGACGGGACGTCACGGGGTCGGCTCATGCCGCGAGCGTAGGAACGCGCTCCCGAGGCCACCACCGACCAAAGCAGGGGGTGCGACGAACCTCCGGCCGACGACGGCGGCCCCCGACCGCGACCAGGGTCGGGACGTCCACCTCGAACGTCAGGAGAAGCTCATGTCTCGTCCCGTCCCCGTCTGGCTCGTCGCCGTCACCGCCACCGCCCTCGCGCTCGCGGTCTGGGTGCTCGCCGTCCCGGTCGCCGGTGTCGCCCTCGAGGCCGGCACCCCCGCGCAGACGGTCGGAGCCGCGTCGGTGGTCGTCGCGACCCTCGCGGTGACCCTGGTCGCCTGGGGCGTGCGCACCCTGCTCCGCCGCCGCACGCCGGTCGCCTGGTGGCTGACCTGCGGGGTCGTGCTGGCGGTCTCGCTGCTCGGCCCGCTCGGCGGGACGTCACCGGCTGCCGTCGGCACCCTGGTCGCCCTGCACCTCGTCGTCGGCCTGACCGTCGCGACGGGTCTGGACCCCCGCCGCGCGCGCCCCGTCGCCACCCGCTGACGCGACGGGCTACCGCTCGCCGGGGACCGCGGGCGCCACCGTCGGGAGCCGTAGCGACGCCCCTGACGGGGTCGGCGACGGGGTCGGCATCGGCGGCCACGTGCTCGTCTCGTTGCACGAGGTCAGGGCGTCCAGCGGGTCGGCGCTGCACGCGTCCTGGCCGTCGCCGCCGTCGAGGCGGTCGTTGCCCTGGACACCGTCGGTCCCGCGCAGGTCGTCGCGACCCCCGCCGCCCCGCAGCAGGTCGGCGCCCGGTCCCCCCACGAGCGTCTCGGCCCACCAGGCGCCGGTCAGCACGTCGTCGCCGTGCCCGCCGAGCACGTCCTCGATGTCGGGCGAGCTGCTCCACGGCGCCGGCACCCCCACGGCGTCGCCCTCGCCGGGCTCCCCGTCGCCTCCGATCCCGTCGAGCGTCACCGCGACCGGCCCGGTGCGCGCGCCGTAGTCCACGACGTCGCGCCCGGGCCCGCCGACGAGCTGGTGCGCCCCGTCGGGCGCCGCCCCCATGACGAACCGGTCGTTCCCCTGACCGCCCTCGGACCTGCCGCTGTCCGCGCCGCCGTCGAGCACGTCCGCGCCCCAGCCGCCCTGGAGCAGGTCGTGCCCGCTGCCCCCGAGCAGCGTGTCGTCGCCCTCGCCGCCGACGAGCAGGTCGTCGCCACCGAGTCCCGAGACCCGGTCGTCACCCGCGCCGGCGCAGATCACGTCGGCGCCCGCGGTGCCCCGCAGGACGTCCGGACCGTCGGTGCCGCGGATCGTGCACCGGTGCCCGGGCGACGTGTCGTAGCGGACGTAGTCCCAGCTCGAGCTGCCCTGGTGGGTCTCGAAGCCCAGCGCGACCGTGCCGGCGCCCCGTCCGGTGAGCGTCCGGTCGAGGACGGTGCGGCCGTCCACGGTGAGCAGCAGGTGCTGCCCGCGGGCTTCGAGGTGGTACCGGTGCCACCGGTGGGTGTCGAGCGGGACGACCTCGCGGTCCTCGTACGGGTAGACCAGGCACAGCTCGCCGGGGCCGAACCCGATGTGGACGAGGTCCATGGTGTCGCCCACCCAGAGCAGCGTCGCGGGCGGGCTGCCGGTCTGCTCGTCGAGGCACGCCCGGGTGGAGTCGGCGCCGAGCCGCATGCGGAAGTCGACGTCCCAGCCGGTCAGCCGACCGGCGGAGCCGGTCCACTCCGACGGTGCGGCGTACTCGCGCAGCATGACGAGGGTCTCCTCGCCGATGGTGATCGTGCCGCCGCGCGTCGTCGCGACGGGGTCGCCGCTGAACCCGAGGACCTCCCACCCGGGGCCGAGCGTCCGGGTGAACTCCTCGCGCTGGACGTCGCCCGCCGAGGCCGGGGCCGCGAGCAGGAGGACGGCGGCGAGGGCCGTCGCCAGGGTCAGGCCGAGCCGGGTGCGTCTCATCGTCGAGCTCCCCACGTGTCAGATGGTGAGCACCGTAGGGGCTGCCCGGCGTGCGAAAAGTTTCGGCGATGCCGGACCTGCACCTTCGGGCGGGCACGAACCGTCCCGCGGCAGGAATCGCTTCGTCCGTTCCGCCATGGGACGCGGGCGGCTATGCTCTCGTCCGAGAGTTGCGTGGGAGCGCTCTCGCACATGCACATCGCACACCGAACAGCGCCGGCGACGACGCGTCCCGCACTGCAGCGGGTGTCGACGAGCCGCGGGCGCCACTGCCGAGCACTCGAGGGGCAAGTCCATGCGGTACGGCCAGTTTGACGACGAGGCACGCGAGTACGTCATCGAGACGCCTCACACGCCCTATCCGTGGATCAACTACCTGGGGTCCGAGCAGTTCTTCTCGCTCATCTCGCACCAGTCCGGCGGCTACTCGTTCTACCGCGACGCCAAGATGCGCCGCCTCACGCGTTACCGGTACAACAACATCCCCGCGGACGCCGGCGGCCGGTACTTCTACGTCAACGACGGCGGCGACGTGTGGACCCCGTCGTGGCTGCCGGTCAAGGCGGACCTGGACCACTTCGAGACGCGGCACGGCCTCGGCTACACGCGCATCACGGGTGAGCGCCGCGGGATCTCCGTCGAGACCCTGTTCTTCGTGCCCATCGGCGAGACCGCCGAGATCCAGAAGGTCACGGTCACCAACACCTCGGACGCGCAGAAGACGATCACGCTCTTCTCGTTCGTCGAGTTCTGCCTGTGGAACGCGCAGGACGACCAGACCAACTACCAGCGCAACCTGTCGATCGGCGAGGTCGAGGTCGAGCAGGACGGCCCCTACGGGTCGGCCGTGTTCCACAAGACCGAGTACCGCGAGCGCCGCGACCACTACGCCGTCTACGGCGTGAACACGCGCGCCGACGGCTTCGACACCGACCGCGACACGTTCGTCGGCGCCTACAACGGCCTGGGCGAGGCGACGGTCCCCCGCAGCGGTGAGTCCGCGGGCTCGGTGGCGTCCGGGTGGTACCCCATCGGCTCGCACTCGGTGAACCTCACGCTGGCACCGGGCGAGTCCCGCGCGCTGACCTACGTGCTCGGCTACGTCGAGAACCCCGACGAGGAGAAGTGGGCCGACGACGCCCACCAGGTGATCAACAAGGAGCGCGCGCACGCGCTGCTGGGCCGGTTCGCGACCACGGAGCAGACGGACGCCGCGTTCGAGACGCTCCGTGCGCACTGGACGGGCCTGCTGTCGACGTACTCGGTGAAGTCCGACGACGAGAAGCTCGACCGGATGGTCAACATCTGGAACCAGTACCAGTGCATGGTCACGTTCAACATGTCGCGCTCGGCGTCGTTCTTCGAGACCGGCATCGGCCGCGGGATGGGCTTCCGCGACTCCAACCAGGACCTGCTGGGCTTCGTGCACCTCATCCCCGAGCGTGCCCGCGAGCGCATCATCGACATCGCGTCCACGCAGTTCGAGGACGGCTCGGCGTACCACCAGTACCAGCCGCTGACGAAGCGGGGGAACAACGACATCGGCTCCGGCTTCAACGACGACCCGCTGTGGCTCATCGCCGGCGTGGCCGCGTACATCAAGGAGACCGGCGACGTCGCGATCCTCGACGAGCCGGTGCCGTTCGACAACGAGCCCGGCTCCGAGGTCCCGCTGTTCGAGCACCTGGTCCGCTCGTTCCAGTTCACGGTGGACAACCGTGGCCCGCACGGCCTGCCGCTCATCGGCCGCGCCGACTGGAACGACTGCCTGAACCTCAACTGCTTCTCCACCACCCCCGGCGAGTCGTTCCAGACCACCGAGAACCAGGCCGGCGGGGTCGCGGAGTCGGTGTTCATCGCCGCGCAGTTCGTCCTCTACGGCGCCGAGTTCGCCGAGCTGGCGTCGCGTCGCGGGCTGACCGAGGTCGCGTCGCAGGCCCGCAAGGTCGTCGACGAGGTCCGCGCCGCGGTGCTCGACCACGGCTGGGACGGCGACTGGTTCCTGCGCGCGTACGACTACTACGGCAACCCGATCGGCACGGACGCCAAGCCCGAGGGCAAGATCTGGATCGAGCCGCAGGGCTTCGCGGTCATGGCGGGCATCGGTGTCGACGGCACGTCCGCCGAGAGCCCGGCCATCAAGGCGCTCGACTCGGTCGGCGAGATGCTGGGCACCCCGCACGGCCTGGTGCTGCAGTACCCCGCGTACACGACGTACCAGATCGAGCTCGGCGAGGTCTCGACGTACCCGCCCGGGTACAAGGAGAACGGTGGCATCTTCTGCCACAACAACCCGTGGGTGATCATCGGCGAGACCGTGGTCGGCCGCGGCGCCAAGGCGTTCGACTACTACAAGCGGATCACGCCGGCGTACCGCGAGGACATCTCCGACGTGCACAAGCTCGAGCCGTACGTGTACGCGCAGATGATCGCGGGCAAGGAGGCGTCGCGCGCGGGCGAGGCCAAGAACTCCTGGCTCACCGGGACCGCCGCGTGGAACTTCGTCGCGGTCTCCCAGTACCTGCTCGGTGTGCGGCCCGACTACGACGGCCTCGTCGTCGACCCGCAGATCGGCCCGGACGTCCCGTCGTTCACCGTCACGCGCGTCGCCCGCGGTGCCACGTACGAGATCCACGTGACCAACTCCGGCACCGAGGGCGCCCGTGGGCGCCTGGTCGTCGACGGCACCCCGGTCGAGGGCAACCTCGTCCCGTACGCCGCCGAGGGCTCGGTCGTCCGCGTCGAGGTCACCGTCTGACCCCGCAGGGGTACTGACGGGATGCTCTGATGACCGCACTCCAGGAAGTCGAAGCGCTTACGCCGCTCGACGTCGACACGCGCATCGTCACGCTCCGCAACGACCGGTGGGAGCTCGACGTGCTGCCCGCGACGGGTGCGGCGCTCGCGGGGGGTCGCATCCGCACGTCGGACGGGGTCTGGCGCGACCTGCTGCGCCCGACCCGGCCGACGGCGACGGGCGAGGCGGAGAAGTGCTCCAGCTTCCCGATGGTCCCGTGGTCCAACCGGATCCGGGACGGGGTGCTGCCGTTCCGTGGCCGCACCTGGCAGCTGCAGCGCAACGGCGCGGACGGCACGGCCATCCACGGCGCCGCGCGGCACTCCGCCTGGACGGTCACGGACCAGACCGAGACCCGCGTGGTCCTCGAGCTCGACACCACCGGGCTCGTCGGCGTGAACTTCCCCTGGCGGTTCCGCGCGCAGATCACCTATGCGCTCAGCGGCCACAAGCTCACCGTCGGCACGTCGGTGCGCAACGTCGACCTCGAACCCTTCCCGGCCGGCTTCGGGCACCACCCGTACCTGCAGCGCACGCTGTCGCCGATCGGCACGTCGGCGCCCCCGACCCCGGGCCAGCCGGTGCTCGAGGTCCCTGCGCAGAAGGGCTACGCGCTGGTCAACGCCCTGCCGTCGGGCCCGGCAGGCACCGTCCCGCAGCGCGCCGACTTCCGCGTGGCCCGTCCGCTGACCTCGTCCTTCATCGACGACGTGCTCACCGCGTGGGAGCCCGGCGCACCGGTGCGGATCAGCTACCAGGACCTCGGCGTGAACGTCGACCTCCACGTCGACCCCGTGTACGCCCACCTCGTCCTGTACGCGCCCCGCAAGCGGCCCTACTTCGCGGTCGAGCCCGTGACCAACGTCAACGACGGCTTCGCGCTCCACGACGCCGGAGTGCCGGGCACGGGCGTGTTCGTCCTCGAGCCCGGCGAGGAGCGCTGCGGGGCGTTCACGCTGACCGTGCGGACCTGACTTCGCTCGTCCGAGCCATCCGGGTATGCTCTCTCTCCGGACCGGTCCGTCGGTCCACGCGGGTGTAGTTCAGTGGCAGAACTTCAGCTTCCCAAGCTGATAGCGCGAGTTCGATTCTCGTCACCCGCTCCCAGCACCAGCTGCGTCAGCAGCGTCAGTCCCTCCGCCGACGTCGACCCTGCGGGCGTCGTGTGCGTGACCAGCGTCTGGTCCGGGTGCTCCACCGACCGGAGCGTCTGCTGGGTCACGACGAGCCGCCCCACCAGCGGGTGCCGCAGCTCGTACTGCGCCGTCGCGCAGGGCCGGACCCGGTGGTCGGCCCACAGCGACGCGAACTCGGGGCTCGCGACCGTGAGGGACCCGACCAGCAGGGCGAGCGCGGCGTCGTCGGGGTGGGCTCCCGCGACCAGCCGCAGGTTCCCGACGACGGCGCCGGCCTTCGCGCGCCAGTCGGCGTAGAGGTCGCGGGTCTCCGGGTCGAGGAACACCAGCGTCGCCATGTTCGGGCGGCTCCCGACAGCGGGCAGGTGCGAGGCGAGGAGCGCGTGGCCGACGGGGTTCCAGGCCAGCACGTCGCTGCGGCGCCCCAGCACGAGCGCGGGGACGTCGCCGAGCGCCGCGAGGAGCTCCAGCAGCGCGGGGTCCGCCCGCTCGACGGGCGGCTTGCGTGCAGGGCGCCGGCGACCACCGGAGGCCGCCAGCCGGTGCAGGTGCGCCCGTTCGGCGTCGTCCAGGCGCAGCGCGGTCGCGAGCGCGTCGAGGACCTGCGGGGACGCGTGCCGCGACTGCCCCTGCTCCAGGCGCGTGTAGTACGACGAGCTGACGCCGGCGAGCATCGCCAGCTCCTCGCGGCGGAGGCCGGGCACGCGTCGGCGGTCGCCGTACAGGGTCACCCCCGCCTCCGCGGGCGAGATCCGGGCACGGCTGGCCTGCAGGAACTCGCCGAGCGGTCCGCTCTCCGGTGGCGTCATCCGGCCATCCTCGCGCGCGACGACGCCGTCACGCCTACCCCTGCCAGGGGTACGCAGGACCGGGGCTCCCTGCCTGCCCGCGCGGCGTCGACGCTCGTCCCATGACCACCACCATCGCGACCACCCACTCCCTGACCTTCGGCAGCGTGACCGTCACGCGGGCCGTCGAGAGCGTCGGCAGCATCGGCATGACCCCGGACCAGTTCTTCCCCGGCACCGACGCGTCCGCGTGGACCGACGAGACCCTGCGCCCGCACTTCCTGGAGCCCGACGGCGACACCGCACTGACCAGCACGGCACGGGTCGCCATGCAGACCTGGGTCCTGCGCAGCGGCAGCCGGACGATCCTGGTCGACGCCGCGATCGGCAACGACAAGGACCGGCCCGACGTGCCCGGCTGGTCGCACCTGCAGACGGACTTCCTGGACCGCCTCGCCGCCGTCGGGGTCACCCCCGAGGACGTCGACGTCGTCGTCAACACGCACCTGCACGCCGACCACGTCGGCTGGAACACGTGCCTGGTCGACGGCGCGTGGGTGCCGACCTTCCCGAACGCCGAGTACCTGATGCCGGCGCTGGACCTGGCCTTCTGGGACCCCGCGAACGGCAACGCCACGATCATGGGCCCGGGGGCGCACGCCGTGTGGGCCGACAGCATCGCGCCCGTGCTCGCCGCCGGACAGGTCACGGCGTGGACGGGCAGCCACCGCATCGACGATGCGCTGACCCTCGAGGCAGCCCCGGGGCACACCCCCGGCGCGTCGGTCCTGCGGCTCGTGTCCGGTGGCGAGGAGGTCCTCTTCGTCGGCGACACCCTGCACAGCCCCGCACAAGTACGCGACGTGCACACGTCGAGCTGCTTCGACGAGGACGTCGTCACGGCGCACCTCACCCGGGACCGGCTCTTCGCCGAGGCCGCCGACAGGCGCCTGCTGCTCTTCCCCGCGCACTTCGGCGGGCACGGGGGTTTCACGGTCGAGCGGTCCGGCGGCTCGTTCGCCGTCACGGGATGGGCGCCCCTGGACGCGATCTGACGCCGGCGCGGGTGCGCCCGGTCTCCACCG
>NZ_BJWH01000014.1 GCF_007990265.1 Cellulomonas terrae | reverse complement strand
CGGGGGTGGCGCGGGCCTCCGCCCCTGCGGGCGGGACGAGCCGGTGGACTTGCCGGACGCGCGCGACGTCGCCGGCGCACCGGAGCGGGCGCGGGGGGTGGACGTGCGAGTCGCCATGGTCCTCAAACTAGTCGGGGCCGTGGCCGACACGTCGACGGACGGGCGCGTGTCGGGCGCGCGTTCACCCGAGCAGCAGGCCGACACCGAGGGTCGCGACGCCCCCGGCGAGCAGGACGGCCCCGGCACCGAGCAGGACGACCGCCCGGTTGGGCGCCTCCCGGCCGCGGCCCATCGCCGAGAAGAAGAAGCCCGCCGACATGACGATCGCTGCGACGAGCACGCCGGTCTGCGCGAGCCAGCGCCAGAAGCCGGTGAGCGTCGTGGCCTCGCCGAGGACCAGGCAGACCAGGCCGAGCGTGACCAGGACGCCCGCGTGGGCGTGCCCGGCCCGGAAGAAGCTCCTCTGGAAGTCGGTGACCTCCTCCTTGCCGGCGACGACGCGCAGCAGGAACGCACCGCCGGACTCGATCGCGACCACCGACAGCGCGACGATGCCGGCCGTGACCCGGGCGGCCTCGGTGAGCTCGATCATGCGCGTCCTCCTCGTTTGCGAACACTGTTATAGAACACTGTGCGTAAACTCCCGTCAACCCTCTAGACTCGCCCGATGGCCCGCCCGCGCGTGCACGACGACGCCCTCCGCGCCCGCCTGCTCGAGGAGGCGTCGGCGATCGTGGCATCCGTCGGCGCGACCGGGCTGACCGTCCGCGACCTCGCGGCCCGCGCGGGGACCTCGCCCTCGGCGGTGTACTCGCTCTTCGGCAGCCGCGAGGACCTGGTGCGGGCCGTCGGCGACGAGGCGTTCGCGCGCTTCGCCGAGCGGCTCGCCGCCGTCCCCCGCACCGCGGACCCCGGTGCGGACCTGCTCGGGCTCGGCCTCGCGTACCGGGAGAACGCCCTGGCGGACCCCCACTTCTACCGTGTCATGTTCAGCGCGACGGGCGCCGGGCTGCAGGACGGGACGCGCGGACCGGCGACGTCGAGCACGACGTTCCTCGTCCTGCGCGACGCCGTCGCCCGGGTCCTGGGCGACCCTTCCGGGGCCGAGGAGCCGGCCCTGGGGCTGTGGGCGTTGGTGCACGGGCTCGTCGAGCTGGAGCTCGACGGGATCCTGCCGGACGGAGGCGAGCAGCGGTACGCGCACGTGCTGCGCGTCGCAGGGCAGGGGATCCTCGGCGGCTGACCTGACGGTGTCGCAGGCACGTGCCACCGTGGACCCATGGCCGTGACCCGCACGCAGGTGCTCCGCTACCGCGTCCACGCCCAGCAGCTCGACCGGGCGACCAGGAAGGACCGGCGTCCCGACGCGGCGGCGGTCCTGGATCTCGGCGTGCAGGACACCGGCCCCGACGGCGCGCTCTGGGCGCTCGCGCTGCGCGGCGTCCCCGTCTCCGCGCACACCTGGCCGAAGGAGCTCGCGCTGGCGTGGTCCGTGCGCGCCTCCCCGCACGCGTACCGCAGGGCCGACCTGCCGGCGGTCCAGCGGGCGCTGCGCCCGTACTCCGAGGCCGACGCGGCCAAGCGCGTGCTGAGCGCGTCGCAGCCCCTGAAGGCCGCCGGGATCCCCGCGCTGGACGCACTCGCGACGGTGGCCCGGACGATGCACGACCTCGTGGCCGAGCCGATGGTGAAGGGGACGCTCTCCACCCGGCTGACCACGAGGATGACCGAGCCGTACCTGCGCTGGTGCCCCGCCTGCCACGCCACGCACGTGTACGAGATGCCGTTCCGGCTGGGCGCGCTGCACGGCGGGCTCGAGCTCGAGCCGGACACCTCTCCCCCGGTGGTCCGGCGCATCCCGCGCTGGCCCGCCGGCCAGGTGGGGAACCTCGAGCGGCCCACGGACGACGACGACGGCCCCGTGGACCTGCTGCGCAACCTCCTGCACCTGCTGGGACCGATGACGCCCGCGCAGGCCGCGACCTACCTGGACGGGGCCGTCCGGGACGTGAAGGCTCGGTGGCCGCAGGACGCCGTCGAGGTCACGGTCGACGGCCGGCCCGCCAGCATGCTCGACGGCGACCTCCCCGCCCTGCAGGACCCCCCGGACCAGCCGGTCGTGCGCCTGCTCGGCCCGTACGACCTGTACCTGCAGGGTCGCGACCGTGACCTGCTCGTCCCGGACACCGCCCGGCACAAGGCGCTCTGGCCGGTGCTCGGCCGACCGGGTGCGGTGCTCGTGGACGGCGAGGTCGTCGGGACGTGGCGGCCGCGCGCGAAGGGGAAGGTGCTCGCGCTCGAGCTCGACCCGTGGGTGCCGTGGTCCGCGGCGACGACGACCGCGGTCGGCGTCGAGCACGAGCGGCTCGCGCAGTTCCGGGGCCTGACCCCGGCCTGACCCACGACCGACCGGGACAGGGTGTCGGTGGTCGGTCCTACGGTGAGCGCTATGCGTTCTCGTCTCGTCGCGGTGCCCTCGTGAGCCGCCGCGGTTGGTTCCTGCTCGTCGCCGTCGGCATCATCTGGGGCGTCCCGTACCTGCTCATCAAGATCGCCGTCACCGACGTCACACCTGTCATGGTCGTGTTCGTCCGGACCGCGCTCGGCGCCCTGCTCCTCCTGCCGTTCGCGCTGCGCGGCGGTGGCCTGCGGGTGCTGCGCGGACACTGGCCGGCCGTGCTGGGCTTCTCGGTGCTGGAGATCGTCCTGCCGTGGATCCTGCTGTCCAACGCGGAGCGCACCCTGTCCAGCTCGACGACCGGCCTGCTGGTCGCGACCGTCCCGATCGCCGCCGTGATCCTCGGTCGCCTGGTCGGCGACCGCCGTCCCGTCGCCGCGATCCGCTGGGTCGGCCTGCTCGTGGGCCTCGGCGGTGTCGCGCTGCTGCTCGGCCCGGGCGCGGCCGGCGGGGACCCGTGGGCCGTCGCCCAGGTGCTCCTCGCGGCCCTCGGGTACGCGGCCGCGCCGATCATCGCGGACCGGTCGTTGCGCGACGTGCCCGCCATCCCGCTCACGGCCACCTGCCTCGGCATCACCGCGCTCGCGTACGCGCCGGTCGTGCTCGTCACAGGTCCGCACCCGTGGCCGCCGGTCGACGCCGTCCTGGCCCTCGTCGGGCTCGGGGCGCTGTGCACCGCGCTGGCGTTCGTGCTGTTCTTCCGGCTGATCGTCGAGGTCGGCGCCGCGCGGTCCACCCTCGTCGCCTACCTCAACCCGGTCGTCGCGGTGGCCCTGGGCGCCCTCGTGCTCGACGAGGTCATCACCCTCACCGTGCTCGCCGCGACCGCGCTCATCCTGATCGGCTCGGCGGCGGCGTCCCGGCGCACGCGTGAGGTCGCTGCGGGCGTCGACGAGCCGACACCCACCGCCGACGAGGTCGCGCGCGTCACCCCGACGTGACGACGGCCCCATCCTGCCGTGGCAGGACGGGGCCGCGCTGACCGGACGGTCAGGCCTCGACGACCACCGGGATGATCATCGGGCGACGGCGCAGGCGGTTCGACACCCAGCGCCCCACGACGCGGCGCATGACCTGCTGGAGGACGTGCGCGTCGGAGTTCCCGTTGCGTGCCGACTCCTCGAGAGCGGCGGTGAGCTCCGGGAGGATGTCCTCGAACACGGCGTCCTGCTCGGCGAACCCGCGGGCGTGGATCTGCGGCCCGGCGAGCACCTTGCCGTCGGCGGAGCTGACCACCGCGAAGATCGAGATGAACCCCTCGTCGCCCAGGATCCGCCGGTCCTTGAGCTCGACCTCCGTGATCTCCCCGACGCTCGAGCCGTCGACGTACACGTACCCGCAGGGCACGGCGCCGACGATCCGGGCGCGACCGTCGATGAGGTCGACCACCACGCCGTCCTCGGCGAGCACCACACGGTCGGCGGGGATGCCGGTCTGCACCGCGAGCGCCGCGTTGGCCACGAGGTGCCGGATCTCGCCGTGCACGGGCATGACGTTGCGCGGCTTGAGGATGTTGTAGCAGTAGAGGAGCTCACCGGCGCTGGCGTGGCCGGAGACGTGCACCTTGGCGTTGCCGGAGTGCACGACGCGGGCACCGAGCCGGGTCAGGCCGTTGATCACGCGGAAGACGGCGTTCTCGTTCCCGGGGATGAGCGACGACGCCATGATCACGGTGTCGCCGGGGCCGACCGAGACCTTGTGGTCGTTGTTGGCGATCCGGGACAGCGCGGCCATCGGCTCGCCCTGCGACCCGGTGCACATGAGCACGATCTCGTCGTCGCGCAGGGTGTCGACCTGCTTGAGGTCGATCAGCACGCCCTCGGGCACCTTGAGGTAGCCGAGGTCGGCGGCGATGCCCATGTTGCGGACCATCGACCGGCCGACGAGCGCGACGCGACGCTGGTGCGTGTACGCGGCGTCGAGCACCTGCTGGACGCGGTGCACGTGCGAGGCGAACGACGCGACGATGATCCGCTTCGTGGAGTCCGCGAAGACCTGGTCCAGGACGGGACCGATCCCCCGCTCCTGCGCGACGAACCCGGGCACCTCGGCGTTGGTGGAGTCCACCATGAACAGGTCGACGCCGCGCTCGCCGAGCCGGGCGAACGCCCGCAGGTCGGTGATCCGGCCGTCGAGCGGCAGCTGGTCCATCTTGAAGTCGCCCGTGTGCAGCACGGTGCCGGCGGCGGTGTGCACGGCGACGGCGAGCGCGTCGGGGATGGAGTGGTTCACGGCGACGAACTCGCACTCGAAGCCGCCGAACGTCGCGGTCTGCCCCTCGCGCACCTCGCGCGTGACGGGCTGGATGCGGTGCTCCTTGAGCTTCGCCTCGATGAACGCGAGCGTCAGCCTGGAGCCGACCAGCGGGATGTTCTTGCGCAGGCGCAGCAGGTACGGCACGGCACCGATGTGGTCCTCGTGGCCGTGCGTGAGGATGATCGCCTCGATGTCGTCGAGGCGGTCCTTGATGTACTCGAAGTCGGGGAGGATCAGGTCGACGCCGGGCTGGTGGTCCTCGGGGAACAGGACGCCGCAGTCGATGACGAGCAGACGTCCGGCGTGCTCGAGGACGGCCATGTTGCGGCCGACCTCGCCGAGCCCACCCAGTGCGACGACGCGCAGGGCACCGTCGGGCAGTGCCGGCGGCAGGGTGAGCTCGGGATGCGGGTGACTCATAGGGCTCCTGGTGGGATCAGCGCACGACGACGTCGAGCAGCCCGGCGGCCCGCAGGCCGTCGCGGATCAGCGCGAGCTCGTCGTCGGTCGCGGGGACGAGCGGGAGGCGCACCGAGCGCTCGGGCAGGACGCCCAGCACCTGGAGCGCGGCCTTCGCGGCGACGGCCTGGAAGCCGGCACCGTTGAGTGCGTCGATCGCGGGCATGATCGATCGGAAGGTCTGGAGGGCGGCCGTGTGGTCGCCGGCGTCGAACGCGGCGACGATCTCGCCCAGCTGCCGGCCCACGACGTGGCCCGCGACGCTGACGATGCCGACCGCACCGTGCGCGAGCAGGCCCAGCAGCGCGCTGTCGTCGCCGGAGTACCAGGCGAGGCCCGTCTGGGCGATCGACTTGGCGGCGGCGTACGAGTCGCCGCCGGCGTCCTTCATCGCGATGACCCGGTCGTGGCCCGCGAGCGCCGCGATCGTCGACGGCGCGAACCGCACGCCGGTGCGGCCGGGCACGTCGTAGAGCATGACGGGCAGGTCCGTGGCGTCGGCGACGGCCTCGACGTGCCGGCGGACGCCGTCCTGCGAGGGACGCGAGTAGTACGGGCTGACGACGAGCAGGCCGTGCGCTCCGGCCTCGGCCGCCTGCTCTGCCATGCGGACGGCGTGCGCGGTGTCGTTGGACCCGGCACCGGCGACGACGGACGCGCGGTCGCCGACGGCCTCGACGACGGCCCGGACCAGCTCCGCCTTCTCGGGTGCGTGCGTGGTCGACGCCTCGCCCGTCGTGCCGTTGAGCACGAGCCCGTCGTTGCCGTGGTCCACGAGGTGCTTCGCCAGCCGCACGGCTCCCGCGAGGTCCACCGCTCCGTCCGCCGTCATCGGCGTGACCATCGCGGTGAGCACGGACCCGAACGGGCGGGTGGGCGTGGAGGTGCGCGGCATGGGGCCACGGTACCGCCCCGCGCGCGCCTGCCGTCGTGCGGTTCCGCCCCTCAGGCGCGCAGGTACGACTCGAACCGGTACCGCGTGCCACCGGCCGACGAGACGTGCCAGCCGCGGTCGGGGTCGACACCCGCCCGTCGCCAGGCGCCTGTGTCCAGCGCAGGGGCCCGGGTATCGCCGCCGACGTCGAGCGACACGACGGTGACCTCGACGCGGTCGGCGAGCGGGAGGAACGCCCGGTAGACCTCTCCCCCGCCGATGATCCAGGCGTCACGGTCGCCGACCAGCCGGAGCGCCTCGTCGATGCCGTGCACGACGAGAGCCCCGGCGGCCTCGAAGCCGGGAGTCCGGGTGAGCACGACGTTGTCGCGGCCGGGCAGCGGCCGGAACCGCGCGGGCAGCGACGCCCACGTGGCGCGGCCCATGATCACGGGGTGACCCCGCGTGAGGTCACGGAAGTGCGCCATGTCCTCCGGGACGTGCCAGGGCAGGCTGCCGTCGCGCCCGATGATCCCGGTGGGGGTCTGGGCCCAGACGAGCGCGAGGCTCACACGGCCACCGGAGCCTTGATGGCCGGGTGGTACCGGTAGTCGACGACCTGGACGTCCTCGAACGTGTAGTCGAACAGCGAGTCGGCCTTGCGCAGCTCGAGCGTCGGTGCCGGGTAGGGCGTCCGGCTGAGCTGCTCGCGGACCTGGTCGACGTGGTTGTCGTAGATGTGGCAGTCGCCGCCGGTCCACACGAAGTCGCCGACCTCGAGGCCCACCTGCTGGGCGACCATGTGCGTTAGCAGCGCGTACGACGCGATGTTGAACGGCACCCCGAGGAACAGGTCGGCGGACCGCTGGTAGAGCTGGCACGACAGCCGCCCGTCGGCGACGTAGAACTGGAAGAACGCGTGACAGGGTGCGAGCGCCATCGAGGGGATGTCGGCGACGTTCCACGCCGAGACGATGTGCCGGCGCGAGTCGGGGTCGCGACGCAGGTTGGCCAGCAGCTCGGTGATCTGGTCGACGTGGCCGCCGTCGGGCGTCGGCCAGCTGCGCCACTGCACGCCGTACACCGGGCCGAGCTCGCCGTCCGGGCCGGCCCACTCGTCCCAGATGGTCACGTCGTTCTCGTGCAGGTAGGCGACGTTCGACTCCCCCCGCAGGAACCACAGCAGCTCGTGCACGATCGAGCGCAGGTGGACGCGCTTCGTCGTGACCAGCGGGAACCCCGCGGACAGGTCGAACCGCATCTGGTGGCCGAACACGCTGCGCGTCCCCGTCCCCGTCCGGTCCGCCTTCGGGGTGCCGGTCTCCAGGACGAGCCGGAGCAGGTCCTCGTACGGGGCGGGCGTCTCGCTCATGCGCGCCATCGTAGGTCGCCGCCGACGGCGGGTCCGAGCGCCGACGCGCCGCGGACGACATACTGGCGGGTATGACGCCGCCGTCCCTGCCCCCCACCGTCGCCGCCCACGTCCCCACCGGGGTCCTGATCGACGGGGCGTGGCGCCCCGCGAGCACGGGCCGGACGTTCGAGGTGGCCGACCCGGCGACCACCGAGGTGCTCTTCGACGTGGCCGACGGGGGCGAGCAGGACGCGCTCGACGCCCTGACCGCCGCGGACGGGGCGTTCCCGGAGTGGCGGGCGACCGCTCCCCGGGTGCGCGCCGAGCTGCTCCGGGCGGTCTTCGAGACGATCACCGCCCGCACCGAGGACATCGCCGCCCTGGTGACGGCCGAGGGCGGCAAGCCGCTGGCCGAGTCGCGTGCCGAGGTCGCCTACGGCGCCGACTACGTCCGGTGGTACTCCGAGCAGGCCGTCCGCTTCGAGGGGCTGGCCCGGCGCGCGCCGTCGGGCGCCAACCACCAGCTCGTCCTGCGCCGGCCCGTCGGCCCCGCGCTGCTCATCACCCCGTGGAACTTCCCGATCGCGATGATCGCCCGCAAGGTCGCCCCGGCACTGGCCGCGGGGTGCACCGTCGTCATCAAGCCGGCCCAGCTGACCCCGCTGACCACCGCGTACGTCGCGGAGATCATCCGGGAGGAGCTGGAGGGCCGCGGGCTCCCGACGGGCGTGGTCAACGTGGTGCCGTCGGCGTCGGCGCGCACCATCTCCGGTCCCCTGCTGGCGGACCCGCGGCTGCGCAAGCTCTCGTTCACTGGCTCGACCGAGGTGGGTGCCGCGCTGCTCAAGGCGTCGGCGGACAACATCCTGCGCACGTCCATGGAGCTGGGCGGCAACGCGCCGTTCCTCGTCTTCGAGGACGCCGACATCCCCGCCGCCGTGCAGGGTGCCGTGCAGGCCAAGATGCGCAACGCCGGCCAGACGTGCGTCGCCGCCAACCGGTTCCTCGTGCACGCGTCCGTCGCCGAGGAGTTCACCGCGGGCCTCACGGAGGCCTTCGACCGGCTCGTGGTAGGGCACGGAGCCGACGAGGGCACGACGGTCGGTCCGCTGATCGAGTCGTCGGCCGTGGACCGCGTCGAGGAGGTCGTCGCGGAGGCCGTCGACGCCGGGGCGCGCGTCCGCATCGGCGGCGACCGGCCCGACCGCCCCGGGTACTTCTACGCACCGACCGTCCTCGACCGGGTGTCGGCGGACCTGCGCGTGATCACCGAGGAGACCTTTGGTCCCGTCGCCCCCGTCGTGACGTTCGGCTCGGAGGACGAGGGTGTCGCCCTGGCGAACTCGACCCCGTTCGGTCTGGTGGCCTACGCGTACACGCGGGACATCGCTCGGGCGCTGCGCCTGGCGGAGTCCGTGGACACCGGGATGCTCGGCGTGAACCGGGGCCTGGTGTCCGACGCGAGCGCCCCGTTCGGCGGCGTGAAGTCGTCGGGACTGGGCCGCGAGGGCGGCGAGGCCGGCATCGAGGAGTATCTCGACAGCGTGTACGTCGCGATCTAGCCGACGCCGCCTGTGCGACAGTTGCCCGCGTGACGCACGACGCCGAAGGACGGGCCGCCATCCGGCAGGCCGTCTCGGTCTCGCTGGCCACCGGTCTGTACGGCGTCTCCTTCGGCGCGCTCGCGGTCGCCGCCGGGCTGACCGTCCCCCAGGCCATGGCGCTCAGCCTCCTGATGTTCTCCGGCGGCTCGCAGTTCGCGTTCATCGGCGTCGTCGGCGCGGGCGGGCTCGCCGGAGCAGCGATCGCGACCGCGGGACTGCTCGGGGTGCGCAACGGGCTCTACGGTCCGCAGGTCGCGCCCCTGATCGACTCCCGCGGCTGGCGCCGGCCGCTCGCCGCGCAGCTGACCATCGACGAGTCCACCGCCGTCGCGACCGCGCACAAGCCCCCCCACGCCGCGCAGCTCGGCTTCTGGTGGACCGGCGTGGGCGTCTTCGTGCTCTGGAACGTGTTCACGCTCGTCGGGGCCGTCGCCGGCGACCGGATGGGTGATCCCGCGAGGTACGGGCTCGACGCCGCCGCGGCGGCCGCGTTCCTCGGCCTGGTGTGGCCGCGGATCACCGGGCCGGGCTCCCGCCTCGCGCAGACGGTGGCGGCGGGCGCGGTCGTCGTCGCGCTGGCCCTCACCCCCCTGGTGCCCGCCGGGATCCCCGTGCTGCTGGCCGCCGTCGTCGCCATCGCCGCGGGTCTCGTCGCGCGCGAGCCGGAGCCGGTCGCATGAGCCCGGTCGGCACCTGGATCGCCCTGGTCGTCGCCAGCGCCGTCGTCTTCGCGCTCAAGCTCGCCGGCCACCTGGTGCCCAAGCACTGGCTCGCCGAGCCGCGCGTCGCGCGCACCGCGGCGCTCGTCACCGTGGCCCTGCTGTCCGCGCTCGTCGCCGTGCAGACCGCCACCCGCGGGAACGAGCTCGTGCTGGACGCCCGCCTGCCCGCGCTCGTCGTCGCCGCGATCGCCCTGGCGCTGCGGGCCCCGTTCATCGTCGTCGTCCTGCTGGCCGCCGTCACGGCGGCCGTGCTCCGGGCACTCGGCATGCCCTGAGATCATGGGCACCATCGACGGCCGTCGGCCGTTGGGGTGTCGGAACACCCCCCCGCTGGGCGCCGCAGTCGCGCGCCCGCACCATCATCTTCCCGGAGGACCCCGTGGCCACTGCCGCCCAGCGCAGCTCGCTCGGTTCGCTCATCTTCCTGTCGCGCTGGCTTCAGGTGCCGCTCTACCTCGGACTGATCGTCGCCCAGGCGATCTACGTCTGGCAGTTCATGCTCGAGCTCTGGCACATCTTCGAGGAGGTGTTCCTGCACGGCGGCATGAAGGAAGCCGACATCATGCTGGCCGTCCTCGGCCTCGTCGACGTCGTGATGATCGCGAACCTGCTGATCATGGTGATCATCGGCGGCTACGAGACCTTCGTGTCCCGCATCAAGCTCGACGACCACCCGGACCAGCCGGAGTGGCTCTCGCACGTCAACGCGAACGTCCTGAAGACCAAGCTCGCGATGTCGATCATCGGCATCTCCTCGATCCACCTCCTCAAGAGCTTCATCGAGGCACCCACGATCCTCGCCCGCCCGGACGGGTTCGACACCCTGCTGTGGCAGACGATCATCCACCTGGCGTTCATCGTGTCCGCGATGGCGCTGGCGTGGATCGACAACCTGTCGGTCAAGCACCCGCCGAAGGCGGTGCCCGCGGTCGACCACGGCCGGGAGCCGCTCGCCAACCCGCCCAAGGTCACGGACGACCGCCACGACCCGGTGCACGTCCTCTGATGCCCCTGTTCAGCGAGAACGCCGACGTCTCCGTCCGCCCCGCGATCCGGGGCGACGAGCACGCGATCGCCCGCATCCAGGTCCAGGCGTGGCAGCTGTCGCACGCCGAGGTCCTGGGTCAGGGTGCGCTCGACATGCTCGACACGTCCGCCATCGAGGCGCAGTGGGCCGCGGCGGTCTCGTCACCGCCCGGAGCGGGGTACCGCGTGCTGGTCGCCTGCGACGGTCCGACCGTCGTCGGCGTGGTCTCCGTCGCGCCGGTCCCGACCCCGGAGGACCGTCCGTTCGACGCCCCGGGCGGTGCGATCCTCGCGCTCGAGGTCGAGCCTGCGCACCAGCGCGTCGGTCACGGGTCGCGGCTGCTCGCCGCGGCGGTCGACACGCTGCGCGAGGACGGCGCCGACCAGGTGCACACCTGGGTGCTCGACGGCGACGACGCGCGGGCGCAGTTCCTGTCGTCCGCCGGTCTCGGTCCCGACGACGTGGTCCGCGAGCTGGTCTCCGGCCGGATGCCCGACGGGTCGACGCGGACCGTCACCGAGCACCGCTGGTCGGCCTCGATCTAGCCCCGGTGCAGCCGGCTGGCCGTCCGCAGCGACTCGCGGGCGCGCCGCCGGTCCCCCGCCGCGTCGTAGGCGAACGCCAGGTGGTACCAGGAGCGCCAGTCGTCCGGGTGCTCCTCGGCCCGCTCGCGCGCCGGCCCGAACGCCTCCCGCGCAGCGGCGCGGTCGATCCTTCCGGCGGGCGACCTGGGCAGGTCGTCGACGGGCAGCTCGTCGGCGTCCGCCAGCTCGTCGGCCATCCGCTGCACGTCGATCGCGAGCCGCCACTCCCGCGCGACCAGCCAGATCACCAGCGGCGGCAGGATCCAGAACGCGATCCCCAGGCCGATCCCGACGGGCTCGCCGGTCCGGATGAGGGCGGTCGCCCGGGTGGCGACGAGCCACACGTACAGCCCGAGCAGACCCGTGAGCGCGACGGCAGCGGCGATCGACGTCCAGCGCAGGCGGCTCGAGCGGGCGGCCACGGTCATGCCAGGTCGAGCAACTGCTCGAGACCGACGGTCAGCCCCGGCCGCGAACCCACCTGGCGCACCGCCAGCAGGACGCCGGGCATGAAGCTGACCCGGTCGAACGAGTCGTGCCGGATGGTCAGCTGTTCGCCGGCGTTGCCGAGCAGGATCTCCTCGTGCGCGACGAGCCCACGCAGGCGCACCGAGTGCACCCGCACGCCGTCGACGTCCGCCCCGCGCGCACCGTCGAGGGACTGCGTGGTCGCGTCCGGCAGCGGACCGAGGGCGGCCGCAGCGCGCGCCGCCGCGATCGCGGAGGCCGTGTGCCGTGCGGTGCCGGACGGAGCGTCGACCTTGTCGGGGTGGTGCAGCTCGATCACCTCGACGGACTCGAACCAGCGCGCCGCGCGCGCCGCGAACGCCATGGCGAGCACGGCGCCCAGCGCGAAGTTCGGGGCGACCAGGACGCCGACGCCGGGCCGGTCGGCGAGGTGGTCGCGGACGCGTGCGAGCGAGTCGTCGTCCCAGCCGGTGGTGCCGACGACCAGGTGCACCCCGGCGTCCACGAGCGCGTGCACGTTGCCCTCGGTGGCCGACGGGACGGTGAAGTCGACCGCGACCTGCGCACCGGCGTCGACGACCACCGACAGGTCCTCGTGGGCGTCGACGGCGGCGACCAGCTCGAGGTCGGGGGCGTCCTGCACGGCCCGGACGACCGTCGATCCCATGCGTCCCGCCGCACCCAGCACGGCCACCCTGATGCGCTCGCTCACGAGGAGAAACCCTAACGTCAGGCGGCGACCCCGAGCGCCGCCGCGATGCCTGCCTCCAGACGACGCAGCTCCACGTGGCTGAGGCCCGTGAACCGCTCGACCTCCCGGGGCGGGTAGCCGGCCCGCAGGTACCACTGCAGGACCGCCAGGACGTCCTGCGGCCGCACGGGACCCGGGCCGACGGCGTCCCGGACGAACGCCGAGAACCGCACGGCGGCCAGGAACGCCTCCGGGGTGATCCCGAGGGTCTCGACGATCTCGCGGTGCAGGACACCGATCGCCAGGTCGGCGCGCCGCGCCAGGTCCGACGCGCGCACCAGTCCGCGCTGCTCGACGACGTCGCGCAGCACGGGCGTGAGAGCCTCCAGCGGCGACCCGACCGGGGCGGGCACGGCGTGGGCCGCGAGAGCCGCGCCGAGCGTCGCGGCCGCGTCCGCGTCCCGCCCCTGCTCCAGCGCGGTCGCGCACTCCTCCTCCACCCCGGTGCCGAGCACGTCGGAGATCGCGACGGGGTCGTGGGCGCCCGCGTGCACCCCCGTCCGCGCGAGCGCCACCGGGTCGAGCTGGGCGCCGAGCCGGACCGCCGGTCCGTGCTGCTCCCGGACGAACGCCCGGTCGGCGAGGCCGCGAACACCGCTGCCGTCCGTGGTGCGCACGAGGCTCAGCGGGTCGATGTGCACCCCGGCGGTGCCGACGGCCACGGTCACCAGGCCGTGCCCGTCGGGCAGCAGCACCTCGCGCTCGACGGCGCCGTCCGGCAGGCGCACCACCCACAGGTGCTCGACGATCCCGTGCGCGCCCGGCGGGGGTGGGTAGCGGTGGTAGACGACCTGCTTGAGGGCCATGCCCCATCATCGCGCGCGCGGGCCCTCGCCGGGAGCGCATCGCGGTGGCGCCGCCACGCGTCCTCATCCCGGCACCGGTGCGTACCGATGCGTCAGTGTGCCTGCCTCGCGTCCCGGTCCCCTGACCCAGGCCGCGTGCGGGGTTCTCGTCGTCGCGTGCGTCGTCGCGTTCGGCGTCCTCGCCATCGTCACCCGGGAGGCCGAGCTCGCCGCCGCGTGGGGCCTGCGGCCCGGGATGCCGCGCGCCTTCTGGTGGTACGTGTGGCGCTGGCCCGTGGAGACGGTCGGCTGGCTGGTGCTGGTGTGGGCCGCCACCCGACGCCTCGCCGCCGCGGGGTCCCGGCTGGTGCACGCCCCGCTCGCCGTGGGCGGCGCCCTCGTCGGGGCGTCGGTGGTCTCGGCGTTCCTCGACGGCCCCGGCCTGGGGTGGGCAGGTCCTGTCGGCATCGTCGACAGCGACGTCCCCGCCTTCTCGCAGTCGTGGTGGTGGGGCGTCGCCGGCCCGTTCGTCGTGGGCGGCGGGCTGCTGGCCGCAGGGTGGCTCGCGCGACGCGGCGCACGCCCCTCGCCGGCGCCGGTGCTGCGGTCCCTCCTCGAGGCCGGCGCGCTCGTCGCCATCCCGCTGCTCAGTCTGGCGTTCGGGGCGGTCGCCCTGACGGCGACCGCGCTCGGGCTCGAGCTCGCGCTGGTCGAGTCGGGGCTGCCGTTCGTGCTCCTCGCGATCGGCGCGCTGGCGGCGTCGGGCGGCGGCCGCACGAGCACCGTCGCCGTCTCGGTCGCGACGCTGCTGGTGGTCAACCTGTCCCTGGTGTGGCGGCCTGCGGCCTACCTGACCGTCTTCGCGGTGGCGTGCGCGCTCGCACTCGTCCCCACGGCCAGGGGGATCGAGTGGCTCACCGCACCGCGGCGCCCGATCCCGGCCGACCGACCGTCAGTCCCCGAACGGGCCGACGCGGACGACCGAGCGCGGGCGTGACGCCAGCTCGGCGGCGAGGTCCTGCACGTCCTGCACCGTGACGGCACGGATCAGGTCGAGCGACTCGTCGATGCTCAGCAGCGAGCCGTGCACGAGCTCGGACTTGCCGAGCCGGCTCATGCGCGAGCCGGAGTCCTCCATGCCGAGCACCAGTCCCCCGGCGAGCTGCCCCATCGACCGCTCGAGCTCGGCCTGCGTGATGGGCGCGTCGGCCATCCGCTCCCACTCCGCGACCATGAGGGCGACGACCTCGTCGACCTTGCCCGGCGTGCAGCCCGCGTAGAGGCCGAAGACGCCGGTGTCGGCGTGCCCGGAGGCGAACGAGTAGGTGGAGTAGGCCAGGCCGCGGCGCTCGCGGATCTCCTGGAACAGTCGCGACGACATGCCGCCGCCGAGGACCGCGTTCAGGACCGAGAGCGTGAACCGCTTCGGGTCCGTCGCGGTGAGCGAGGTGCCGCCGACGATGACGTTCGCCTGCTCGGTGTGCCGTCGGATCGTGCGCTCGACACCGGAGGCGGGGATCCCACCCTGGCCGGCCTGCACGGCGACGTCCGTCGGCACGCGGCGGCTGTGCGGCTCCGCGCCGACGTCCAGGGGCCAGCCACCCGTGGTGAGCGCCTCGCTGACCTGGGCGCACAGCACGTCGTGGTCGACGCCACCGGCGGCCGTGACGACGAGCGTCGAGGGCCGGTAGTGCTCGCGGTAGTGCTCCCACACGGCGTCGCGCGGGACCGCGCGGATGGTGTCGGGGGTGCCGCCGATCGGGCGACCCAGGGCGTGGTCGCCCAGGACGGCGGCGGCGAACTGCTCGTGGACGACGTCGCTCGGGTCGTCGTCGTTCATCGCGAGCTCTTCGAGGATCACGCCGCGCTCGGTCTCGAGCTCGTCGGTGTCCAGGCGCGCGGAGGTGACCATGTCGGCGATGACGTCGACCGCCATCGGGAGGTCCGAGTCGAGCACCCGTGCGTAGTAGCAGGTGTGCTCCTTGCCGGTGGCGGCGTTGGCCTCACCACCGACGGCGTCGAACGCCTCCGCGATGTCCATCGCGGTACGGCGTGCGGTGCCCTTGAACAGCAGGTGCTCGAGGAAGTGCGTCGAGCCGTGGTGGCCGTCGGACTCGTCGCGCGAGCCGACACCGACCCACGCACCCACGGTCGCCGAGCGCAGGCCCGGCATGTGCTCCGTGAGCACGCGGACCCCGCCGGGCAGGACGGAACGACGCACGATGGCGTCGCCGTCCTGCCCGACGGACTGCTCGGCCCCGGGCTGACCCGGGCGGACGAGCGGGAGGTCCAAGGGCATCGTCAGGCGTCGACCGGCTCGGCCGTGCCCTCGACCGAGGAAGCCGCCGCGTCGCCGTCGGCGCCCTCCTCGATCACCGCGTGCAGCGACAGCTTGCCGCGCGGGTCGATCTCGCCGATCTCGACCTGGACCTTCTGGCCCACGGCCAGGACGTCCTCGACGTTCTCGACGCGGCGACCACCGACGAGCTTGCGGATCTGCGAGATGTGCAGCAGACCGTCCTTGCCCGGCGAGAGCGAGATGAACGCGCCGAACGTCGTGGTCTTGACGACCGTGCCGACGAAGCGCTCCCCGATCTCGGGCATGTGCGGGTTGGCGATCGCGTTGATCGCCGCACGCGCGGCCTCCGCCGACGGACCGTCGGTGGCGCCGATGTAGACCGTGCCGTCGTCCTCGATCGAGATGTCGGCGCCGGTCTCCTCCTGGATCTGGTTGATCATCTTGCCCTTCGGCCCGATGACCTCGCCGATCTTGTCGACGGGAACCTTCACCGTGATGACGCGAGGAGCGAACGGGCTCATCTCGTCGGGCACGTCGATCGCCTCGGCGATGACGTCGAGGATCGCCAGGCGAGCCTCCTTGGCCTGCGTGAGCGCGCCACCGAGCACCGAGGCGGGGATGCCGTCGAGCTTGGTGTCGAGCTGGATGGCCGTGACGAACTCGCGGGTACCGGCGACCTTGAAGTCCATGTCACCGAACGCGTCCTCGGCGCCGAGGATGTCGGTGAGCGCCGCGTAGCGGGTCTCACCGTCCACCGTGTCGGACACGAGGCCCATCGCGATGCCCGCGACGGGTGCGCGCAGCGGCACACCGGCGTTGAGCAGCGACAGGGTGGACGCGCAGACCGAGCCCATGGACGTCGAGCCGTTGGAGCTCAGCGCCTCGGAGACCTGGCGGATGGCGTACGGGAACTCTTCGCGGCTCGGCAGCACCGGCATGAGCGCGCGCTCGGCGAGCGCCCCGTGGCCGATCTCGCGACGCTTCGGCGAACCGACGCGACCCGTCTCACCCGTGGAGTAGGGCGGGAAGTTGTAGTTGTGCATGTAGCGCTTGCGCGTCTCCGGGGAGAGCGTGTCGAGCTGCTGCTCCATGCGCAGCATGTTCAGCGTGGTGACACCCAGGATCTGGGTCTCGCCGCGCTCGAAGATCGCCGAGCCGTGCACGCGGGGCAGGACCTCGACCTCGGCCGAGAGCGTGCGGATGTCCCGCAGGCCACGGCCGTCGATGCGGAAGCCGTCCGTGAGGATGCGCTGGCGGATGAGCTTCTTCTGCACCGAGCGGTACGCCGCGGACAGCTCCTTCTCGCGACCCTCGAACTGCGCGGAGAGCTGCGCGACGACCTCGGCCTTGATCTCGTCGAGGCGGTTCTCGCGGGACTGCTTGTCCGCGATGCTCAGCGCGTCGCTCAGCGGCTGCGTCGAGGCGGCCTCGACGGCGGCGTAGGCGTCGTCCTGGTAGTCGGGGAACGTCGGGAAGACCTGGGTCTCCTTGGCGGCCTTCGCCGCGAGCTCCTGCTGCGCCTGGACGAGCACCTTGATGAACGGCTTCGCGGCCTCGAGGCCCTGGGCGACGATCTCCTCCGTGGGGGCGACGCCACCCTCGAACTTGATGATGTTCCAGGACTTCTCGGGGGCCTCGGCCTCGATCATGGCGATGGCGACGTCGTCACCGACGACGCGACCCGCGACGACCATGTCGAACGTCGCACGCTCACGCTCGGAGTACCGCGGGAACGCGACCCACTGGCCGTCGACGAGCGCGATCCGCACGCCACCGACGGGGCCGGAGAACGGCAGGCCCGACAGCTGCGTCGAGATGGACGCGGCGTTGATGGCGAGCGTGTCGTACGCGTCGTCCGGGTGGATCGACAGGACGGTGATGACGACCTGGACCTCGTTGCGCAGGCCCTTGACGAACAGGGGACGCAGCGGGCGGTCGATCAGGCGGCACGCGAGGATGGCCTCGGTGCTCGGGCGACCCTCACGGCGGAAGAACGAGCCGGGGATCTTGCCCGCGGCGTACTGCCGCTCCTCGACGTCGATCGTCAGCGGGAAGAAGTCGAACTGCTCCTTCGGGTGCTTGCCGGCCGTCGTGGCGGCGAGCAGCGTCGTCTCACCGTCGAGGTAGGCGACGGCGGCACCGGCGGCCTGCTTGGCGATGCGGCCGGTCTCGAAGCGGACGGTGCGGGTGCCGAAGCGACCGTTGTCGATCAGTGCCTCGGCGAACTGGATCTCGGGACCCTCCACGGGTGCCCTCCTCTTTCTTGAAGGCGCCGGCCGTCCGCGAGCGATCTTCGATCGAGGCCACCGGACTCCCCTCGCGGAGCTTCCGGAAGCCACTACCGAGGACCGAACCGAGCGGACCGACGCGGTGTGGTGGTGCTGTGGTGCTGGACGTGCGTACTGAAAGGCCGTGACGCCAGACCAGCCCGGACCCTGAGCGGGTCCGGGCTGGTCGGAGGCGTTATCGGCGCAGGCCGAGCCGCTCGATGATGCTGCGGTAGCGGTTGATGTCGACCTTCTGCAGGTACCCGAGAAGGCGGCGACGCTGACCGACGAGCAGCAGCAGACCGCGGCGGCTGTGGTGGTCGTGCTTGTGGGTCTTGAGGTGCTCCGTGAGGTCCTTGATGCGCTGCGTGAGCATCGCGATCTGGACCTCGGGGGAACCGGTGTCACCCTCGTGGGTGGCGTACTCGGTCATGATGGACTGCTTGACGGCACTTTCGAGCGGCACGGTTCTCCAGGTTGTCTCGTTGCGCGGTGCGCCGGGGCATGTCCACCCGGGCTCTCTCTGTCCGCGGCCGTTCGTACGGCGCCCATAGACTATCAGGCTGCGGGGATGCCTCCGGCACCGGGCTGGTCTCCCAGGATCGCCCGCACCCGTGCGACGTCCTCGTGCATCCGCTCGACCAGGTCGTCGATCGAGTCGAACCTCAGCGTCGGCCGCAGCCGCTCGACGAGCTCGAGCACCACGACCTCGTCGTACAGGTCGAGGTCGGTGCGGTCCAGGACGTACGCCTCCACGCGGCGCTCGACGCCGTCGAAGGTCGGGTTGGTGCCGATGGAGACCGCCGCCGGCAGGACCCTGTCGGGGTCGTCGGCGGCGGCGGACGTGCGCCGCAGCCAGCCCGCGTACACGCCGTCGGCCGGGACCATGCCCGTCGCGTCAGGTCCGAGGTTGGCCGTCGGGAAGCCGAGGTCACGACCCCGTGCGTCGCCGTGCACGACGACGCCGCGCAGGCGGTGCGGCCGGCCCAGCACCCGTGCCGCCTGGACGACGTCGCCGGCCTCCAGCAGCTCGCGCACCCACGTCGAGGACCAGCGTCGCCGCAGGGGGTCCGCCACCCGGTCCTCCGCGCTGCCCGGGTCGGCGGACTCGGCGGGGGTCACGTCGTCGATGACCTCGACGTCGAAGCCGTGCTCGCGTCCCAGCTCGACCATGGTCGACAGGTCGCCGGAGTTGTTCCAGCCGAACCGCACGTCGCGCCCGACCACGACCGTGCACGCGTGCAGGACGTCCACCAGGTACCGCCGGACGAACTCCTCGGGCGTCTGCCGGGCGAACTCGAGGGTGTACTCCAGCAGCAGCACGGCGTCGAGACCCGTCTGCTCCAGGAGCTCGAGGCGGTCCGCGTCGCCCGTGAGCAGCGGCGGGGCGGTGTCCGGCCGGTGCACCTGCTGCGGGTGCGGGCTGAACGTCACGGCGACCGCCTGCGCCCCCACCGCCGCAGCGTCGGCGCACATCCGGCGCAGCACGCCCACGTGACCGCGGTGGACGCCGTCGAAGTTGCCGATCGTCACCACCGACGGACCGAAGTCCGCGGGCACGTCGGACAGCTCCCTCCAGACCTGCACACCTGCTCCTCGTCGTCCGTGCCCGCGCGCGATCGAGGGCTCGACGGACAAGCCTGCCATCCCGTCCACCCGGCGCACGCCATCGAGGCGCGCGCCGGGCGGAGGAGCAGGACCTACGAGGGCTTCCCCGGGTGGTGCCCCGGCAGCGTGACCGTGAGCCGCGCAGGGTTCGTCGCCGCGGTCCCGGCCGGGTTCTTGAAGACCGCCCGGTACTCCGTGCCGACGCTCAGCACGCTGGTCCTGAACGTGAGCGTCGTGCTCTTCGCACCCGGCACCGTGACCCACGGGCTGCCGAACCAGCGCACCTGCCACGTGACCGACGGTGCCGGGTAGCCGGTCGCGGCCGCGGTGAACGACACGGTCTTCCCGAGCGCCGCACGGACCGGCTCCGGGTGCTTGGTGACGACCGGGGCCGACTTCGCCACGGTCAGCGTCGCCACCTTGGTCGTCGCCGAGCCGGCCGCGTTGGTGAACACCGCGCGGTACCGGGCGCCGGCGGTGACCACGACGTCCAGGGTGGTCGACGTCGCGCCCACGACGTCGCGCCACGGTCCGGCCTGCTGGACCTGCCACTGGACCGTCGGCGTGGGCCGCCCGGACGCCGCCGCGGTGAACGACGCCGTGGAGCCGAGGGCCGCCGTCACCGACGCAGGCTGCTGCGTGATCTCCGGAGCCACCTGCGCCGGGGCGCCGGCACCGAGGTCCGCGACGAACGACGCCACCCACGACATCGACGAGTTCCAGTTGATCGTGATCTCGTTGGACGCCCAGGAGGAGATGACGTCGAGGTAGCACATCGCCGGCGCGCAGCCCTGCGTGAACGTCGCCTGCATCGTCGGGTCCCAGGTGCCGGTGACCGAGTTGGGTCCGCCCGCGAGCGAACCCGGCGGGGGCTCCGGCAGGCCCGGGTCGAGGGAGTGCGCGAACCAGCGGCTGTGCTGCTGGTGCGAGGCCACCTCGCCCCACCCGGTGACGTACGACTGGTTGAGACCGTTGCGGCCGAGCAGGTAGTCCATCCCTTCGAGCACCGCGTTGCTGTACGTCGTGTCACCGGTGAGGTCGTAGGCGACGCCGAGGACGACCAGGTTGTTGGTCACCGACGAGCTGGAGCCCCAGTCGTAGGTGCCCGACGTGGGCGAGTAGACCGAGCCGAACGGGTGCACCGCCTGGCTGGCGACATACTCGTCCGCCCCGGCGACGACCGACGCCTTGACGTCGGCGAGCCCCGGCAGGTCGTTCGGCACCGTAGCCAGGTCGATCCGACCCAGCGCCGCGGTGCTCCCCCAGTTGAACCCGCCGGCGGTGAACACGTCCGCGGTGTGCTGCGGGCTCGTGAGGACGAACTGCTCGAACTCGTCCTCACCGGTGGTGAGGAACAGCTCCGCGGCCGCCCAGTAGAACTCGTCCGTGACGACGGAGTCGTCGTACGGGCCACCGCCGTCGGAGCCCGCCGCGGCCGGCGCGTAGACGGCCGGGTGCTCGAGAGCGGCAGCCCAGGTCGACCGCGCCGTCTCCAGCAGCGAGTCGGCGAACGCCGGGTCGTACTCGCGGAACAGGCGGGCGCCCTGCGCAGCCACCGCGGCGACGTTCAGGGTCGCGGCCGTGGACGGACGGTGCAGCGAGCGCACCTGCGGGTCGTCCGCAGGAGCCAGCGGCAGGCCCGTCCAGCCCTCGTCGTGGATCTTGTGGTGCACCATGCCCGCGTACTCGCCGGACGGCGCGATCATCTTCTGCATCCACTCGAGCTCCCAGCGCGCCTCGTCCAGCACGTCGGGCACGCCGTTGCCGTGCTCGGGCACGTCGAGGGTGCCGTCGCCGAGCGCTCCGGGCGTCGCCGTGGACGCCGTCAGGGTGCGCTCGTACGTGCCGAGCAGCTGCGCGACCGAGATGCCGCCGTTGACGACGTACTTGCCGTGGTCACCGGCGTCGTACCAACCGCCCGAGACGTCGAGCGTGTAGTCGCAGGTCCAGCCGTCGTAGTAGTCGCGCGGCCCGATGCACGGGACCTCGGTGTCGCCCTGGTTGGGTGCGACCCCGACGTGCCCGGCCTCACGGGCGTACTCCTCGCCGACGATCGCGCCGTCGATCGGCGTGCCGGAGCGGGCCAGGTAGAAGTAGTCCAGCGCGTCCTGGCGGAGCTGCTGGTACAGGTCCGCGTCGATGTCGAACGGCCGGCTCGTCTCCCCGTCGGCCACCAGCGTGTAGCCGGCGCCGGAGGTCGTCACGTCGGAGAAGTCGATGACGTGGACGTTCAGGTCGGTCGAGGCGTCCGTGCCCTCCGGCGTGGTCGTCCCGCTGGCCACCACGGCGTCGGCAGCGTCGTGCAGCTCCCACGGGAGCGCCTCGGTGGCGTCCGTCACGAGGGTCGCGCGCTTCGGTCCCTCGGGGACGTAGCCGACCTGGTTCACGCGCACGCGCGGCCCGGTCTCGGGCTCGTACGGCGGCGGCGGGCTCGCGGTGGTCCGCAGCGACACGTCCGTGATGCAGAACTCGTACGGGACCGACTTGCCCAGGTGGAAGGCCAGCTGGCCGGGCGCCGTGCCGTCGGCGGGGAACGTGAGGTTCGCCGTGAACGGATAGGTGTACGTCGTCAGCTCGCTGGTCAGCGGCACCGAGGCCTGCTCGAACGTGGTCCGGTACGCGCCGCCGCCCTCGCCGACGATGACCCGCACGGGAGTGTCGGGCGTCGCCTTGGCGGTGAAGGACAGGACGTAGTTCTGCCCCTCCTCGACCGGGATCCCGGTGAAGGCCAGCCCGGCGTCCCACGGGTTGCTCTGCCCACCGGGCAGCGTGGTGCAGACGCCGCCGTCGGCGAACACCGGGTCCGCCCCGCCGTACAGGCCCCACGGCCCGAGCGACTCGGCGAACGAGGTGTGCGGCAGGAGCTCGACGTCGGAGGACAGCGACACGTCGTCCAGGCAGAACGTCCACGCGTCGGGGCTGAAGCCGCCGAGCTGGAACGCGATCTGCCCCTCGGGCTCGTCGGGCGTGGCGGTCGCGGGGTAGCTGTCCGCCGCGGTGAACTCGTAGGAGAAGTCCGTGAGGTCCGAGGTCAGCGCCGGGCTCGTGTCGACCACGGTGCCGTACGGGGCTCCGTTCTGGCCGACGAGCGCGCGGATCGTGACGTCGGTCGTCGCCGACGCCGAGAACGCGAGCGTGTACGTCGACCCCTGCTCGACCTCGACGCCGTTGAGCAGGACGCCGACGCCGTACTGCGCCGAGCCGGCGGGGACGTCGACGCAGAAGGCGTCGCCGCTGGTGTCGATCGCCCCCTCGTGGCCGTAGGCGACCCACGCTCCGGGCCCGTCGTCGAACGACTCCTCCGGCACGTCGGCGACGGCCGGGGCGATGCCCACGAGGACAAGTGCGGCTGTAGCGGTCAAGGCGGCGCCTGTGCGCCAGGTGCGACGAGAAACCACGGTGTCTCCCTAGATAGGAGCGCTCCCACAACCCTGTGGGGCGCCGATGACGCTCCGCGCAGAGTAGCCCTCGAAGCGGACATATCGGAAGGGCCTCGAAACGATTCGCCCGGACGGGTGACCGACGCTCAGGCAGGTGCGAACACCAGCGCCGGACGGACCGCGCCGCCCCGCTCCTCGAGCAGCGCCACGAGCTCGCCGTCCGGGCCGATCCCCGCGACGGTCGCCCCCGGTGCGCCGTCGACCACCGCGATGGACTGCCCGTAGGACAGGGCGCGCGCCTCGGCGGCGGTGAGGTCCCGCACCGGGAACGTGGCACGGGCGGAGTCGGCGAGCGACACGACGTCGATCGGCACGTCCGTCGGCAGGGCACCGAGGTCGTCCAGCGACCTGGCCACGTCGAGCGCGTAGCCCCCGACCCGCGTGCGCCGCAGCGCCGTCAGGTGCCCGCCGACGCCGAGCCCGGCGCCGAGGTCGCGGGCGAGGGCGCGGACGTAGGTTCCCGACGAGACGACGACCGTCACGTCGACGTCGAGCGCGGGCGAGCCGTCGTCGGTCCGCACCGGTCGCACGTCGTGCACGTCGAACCGGCTGACGGTGACCGGGCGTGCCGCCAGCTCGACGTCCTCGCCGGCGCGGACCCGGGCGTACGCACGCTGACCGTCGACCTTGATGGCGGAGACGGCGCTGGGCACCTGCTGGATCGCTCCTGTCAGCGCGGCAGCGCCCGCGACGACGTCCGCCGAGGTCACCCCGGACGCGTCGACGGTGGCGAGGGTCTCCCCCTCGGCGTCGTCCGTGGTCGTGGTGACGCCCAGCCGGACGGTCGCGGTGTACTCCTTGTCGGCACCGACGACGTAGGTCAGCAGCCGCGTCGCGCGCCCGATCCCGACGACGAGGACGCCGGTCGCCATCGGGTCGAGCGTGCCCGCGTGCCCGACCTTGCGGGTGCTCGCCAGGCGGCGCATGCGCGCCACGACGTCGTGGCTGGTCCACCCCGCCGGCTTGTCGACGACGACCACACCGTCCGCAGCGGTCGGCCGACGGGGACCGGGATCGGTCCGCGTCACGCGGTGCGCCGCTCGGTGATGCTGTCCTCGACGCACTGCACGAGCGCGTCGAGGCCGCCGTCCTCGCCCCGGTGCGCGGGCGCGTCGACCGCGAGCAGCACGTTGATGAGCATCCCGTGCGCGACGAACCCGCGGGCGGTCTCGTCGTCGGCGCCCGACCGTTCCCGGAACAGGTGGAACGCCTCCCCCAGCGTGTGCCGGGCGACGCGACCGACCTCCTCGTCGGCGCCGGCGATGAACCCGTGCATGACCAGGCGGAGCAGGTCGCGGTCCGCCAGGAGGCTCACGTACGCGTCGCCCATCGCGCGCCCGGCGTCGGGCCCCGCAGGCACGGCGCCGAGCGTGGCGAGGATCTGCTCGCTGGCCTCCGAGTACGCCGCGAGGAAGAGCTCACGCTTGGTGCCGAACAGGCGGACGACGTACGGCTGGGACACCCCCGCGGCGCGGGCCACCTCGTCCGTGCTGGCGGCGTATCCCCGCTCCGCGAACACCCGGCGGGCGGCGACCAGGATCTCGGCGCGCCGCTGCGTGCCGGACATGCGCCGGCCCGGCTTCTTCGCCGTCCAGTCGACGGGCTGCTCCTGAGACATGGTTGACATGTTATCAGCCGATGCCTACGGTCTGCTCTTGTTAGTAATCAATCAATGCCAACGAGGAGACTCCCGTGGCCGTCACGATGCCGGCACCCGCCGAGCTGCCCGTCGCGCCACCTCCGGTCCGGCGCCGCCGGGGCACCGCCGTCGCGCTCGTCGCCGCGTCCGTCCCGATGTTCATGGCCACCCTCGACAACCTCGTCATGACGACCGCGCTCCCCGTCCTGCGCACCGAGCTCTCCGCCACGCTCGAGCAGCTCCAGTGGATGGTGAACGCCTACACGCTGAGCTTCGCCACCCTGATGATCGCTGCGGCGACCCTGGGTGACCGGTGGGGACGCCGCCGGGTGTTCGTCGCCGGCATCGTCGTGTTCGCGCTCGCCTCGATCGCGTCCGCCCTGGCCACGAGCGCCGAGCTGCTCATCGCCGCCCGCGCGGTCCAGGGCGTCGGCGCCGCGGCGATCATGCCGCTGTCCCTCACGCTCCTCGCCGGCGCCGTGCCCGCAGCACGACGGGCGATGGCGATCGGGATCTGGGGCGGGGTCTCCGGGCTCGGCGTCGCACTCGGGCCCGTCATCGGCGGCGCGGTGGTCGACGGCATCTCCTGGGAGGCGATCTTCTGGATCAACGTGCCCGTCGCCGTCGTCGCGATCCCCCTGGTGCTCTGGGCGCTGCCCGAGTCGCACGGCCGGCGCCAGCCGCTCGACCTCGCCGGGCTCGCCCTGGCCGGTGCGGGCATCCTCTCGCTGACCTGGGCGATCATCCGGGGCAACGACGACGGCTGGGGCTCGGTCACCGTCGTCGGTGGGATGGTGCTGGGCGCGCTGCTGCTCGTCGCGTTCCTCGTCCGTGAGTCACGGACCGACCACCCGCTCATCCCGCTGCGGCTGTTCCGGGTGCGCTCGTTCGCGGTGGCCAACGGGAGCGCGCTGGTGTTCTCGTTCGGCGTCTTCGGTCTGGTGTTCCTGCTGGCCCAGTACCTGCAGATCGGGATGGGCTACACGCCGCTCGAGGCAGGCATCCGCACGCTGCCCTGGACCGCGGCGCCCATGATCTTCGCGCCGATCGCCGGCATGCTCGCGCCGCGCGTCGGGGTGCGGCCCCTGCTCACCCTGGGACTCGCGATGCAGGCCGCCGGCCTGGCGTGGCAGGGGTTGATCGTCTCCACCGACGGTCTCGTGTACGCCGACCTCGTGCCCGGGCTCGCCCTGGCCGGCATCGGCATGGGCCTGACCTTCGCCCCGAGCGCGACCGCCGTCCTCTTCGACATGGCGCCCGACGACCACGGCACCGCGAGCTCGGTCAACGCGACGATCCGGGAGGTCGGCGGCGCGCTCGGCATCGCCGCGCTGGTCGCGGTCTTCACCGCGTCCGACGGCACGCTGACCCCCGACGGCTACGTCGCGGGCCTGCAGCCGGCCGCCCTGGTCGCCGCCGGCGTCGTGGCGCTCGGAGCGCTGATGGTGCTGCTGTGGATGCCGCGGGAGACCGGACGCCAACGCGTCTGACCCCACGCGCACGACGGCGCCCCCTGGTTCTCCAGGGGGCGCCGTCGTGTGCGTGCGTCAGTCGTCCGCAGAGTCCTCGTCGTCAGCCCTCTTGTACGGGTCCGCATCGCCCGCGAAGCTCGCCTGCGCGGCCAGCGCCGCGACCTCACGGTCGCGACGGGCAGCCTCGAGCAGCGCCGCGTCGAGCTGCGCCGAGGTGTCCGGCAGCGCGTCGAGGTGGAAGTCCAGCGACGGGGTCAGCCGGATGCCCGTCTGCTTGCCCACCTCGGAGCGGATGATGCCCTTCGCGCTCTCGAGCGCGGCGGCGGTGTCGGTGCGTGCGGCGTCGTCGCCGAGCACGGTGTAGAAGACGTCGGCGTGCTGGAGGTCGCCGGTGACGCGTACGTCGGTGACCGTGACGAAGCCCAGACGCGGGTCCTTGATCCGGGTGTCGAGCATCTGTGCGACGACCTGCTGGATGCGCTCGCTGAGCTTGCGGGCGCGGGCGGTGTCCGCCATCGGCATGCTCCTTTCTGGTGAGAGACCGCGGGGCGGGCGAGGAGGATTCCTCGCCCGCCCCGCGGGCGTTGATCACTGGGGTCAGGCGCGAGGCTTCTCGCGCATCTCCCAGGTCTCGATGATGTCGCCGGTCTCGACGTCGTTGAACGACCCCAGGCCGATACCGCACTCGAAGCCCTCGCGGACCTCCGTGGCATCGTCCTTGAACCGCTTGAGCGACTCGATCGACAGGTTGTCCCCGATGATCTTGCCGCCACGCGTGATGCGGGCCTTCGAGTTCCGTCGGATGAGGCCCGACCGCACGATCGAGCCGGCGATGTTGCCGAACTTCGACGAGCGGAAGACCTCGCGCACCTCGGCGGTACCGAGCTGCGTCTCCTCGTACTCCGGCTTGAGCATGCCCTTGAGAGCAGCCTCGACGTCGTCGATCGCCTGGTAGATGACCGAGTAGAAGCGCACGTCGACGCCCTCGCGGTCCGCCAGCTCCTCGACGCGCTCCGCGTACTTGACGTTGAACCCGATGATGATGGCCGAGTCGACCGTGGCCAGGTTGACGTCGTTCTGCGTGATGGCACCCACCCCACGGTGGATGACGCGCAGCTCGACCTCCTCGCCCACGTCGATCTTGAGCAGCGCGTCCTCGAGCGCCTCGACGGCACCCGACACGTCGCCCTTGAGGACCAGGTTGAGGGTCTCGACCTTGCCCTGCTGGAGCGCCTGCGTGAAGTCCTCGAGGCTGATGCGCTTGCGGCGCTTGGCCAGGAGGGCGGCACGCTCGGCCGCCTCGCGCTTCTCGCCGATCTGACGCGCGGTGCGGTCGTCCGGCGCCACGATGAACGTGTCGCCGGCGCGAGGCACCGAGGTCAGGCCGAGGACCTGCACGGGACGCGACGGACCGGCCACGGTGACCGGCTCGCCGTGCTCGTCGAACATCGCACGGACGCGGCCGTAGGCCGTTCCCGCCACGACGGCGTCGCCGACCTCGAGCGTGCCCGACTGGACCAGCACCGTCGCGACGGCACCGCGGCCCTTGTCGAGGTTCGCCTCGATCGCGACACCACGAGCTGCCTTGTCGGCGTTGGCCCGCAGGTCGAGCGCGGCGTCCGCCGTGAGGAGGACGGCCTCGAGCAGCTGGTCGATGCCCTGGTTCTGCTTGGCGGAGACGTCGACGAACATCGTGTCGCCGCCGTACTCCTCGGCCACCAGGTTGTACTCGGTGAGCTGCTGGCGGATCTTGGCGGGGTTGGCCCCCTCCTTGTCCACCTTGTTGACCGCGACCACGATCGGCACACCGGCCGCCTGGGCGTGGTTGAGCGCCTCGATGGTCTGGGGCATCACGCCGTCGTCGGCCGCGACCACGAGGATCGCGATGTCGGTCACCTGCGCACCACGGGCACGCATGGCGGTGAACGCCTCGTGGCCCGGGGTGTCGATGAACGTGACGGCACGGTCGATGCCCTCGTGCACGGTGTGCACCTGGTAGGCACCGATGTGCTGCGTGATCCCACCGGCCTCGCCCGCGACGACGTCCGTCTGGCGGATGGCGTCGAGCAGCTTGGTCTTTCCGTGGTCGACGTGGCCCATGACGGTGACGACCGGCGGGCGCGCCGTCAGCTCGTCGTCGCCCTCGGCCTCGAGCTCGGCGTCCAGGTCGATGTCGAAGGCCCCGAGCAGCTCGCGGTCCTCCTCCTCGGCCGACACCATCTCGATGACGTAGCCGAGCTCGACCGCGAGGGTCCCGAAGGTGTCCTCGTCGAGCGACTGGGTCGCCGTGGCCATCTCACCGAGGTGGAACAGCACGGTGACCAGCGAGGCCGGGTTGGCGTCGATCTTGTCGGCGAAGTCGTTCAGCGACGAGCCGTGACGCAGGCGGACGACGGTCTTGCCGTTGCCGCGAGGAACCTGCACGCCACCCAGCGAGGGGGCCTGCATCTGCTCGAACTCCTGACGCTTCGCGCGCTTCGACTTGCGGCCACGGACGGGACGACCGCCCGCACGACCGAAGGCACCCTGCGTGCTGCCGCGACCGGCACCGCCGGGACGACCGCCACCGCCACCGGGGCGACCGGCGAAGCCGCCGCCACCAGGAGCGCCACCGGGCGCACCGCCACCGCCGCCGGGACGCCCGGCGTAGCCGCCGCGCGCGCCGCCACCGGCACCGCCGGGGCCACCACGGCCGCCACCGGGACCAGCGGGACGCTCGCCGGGGCGACCGACACCGCTGGAGGTGCGACCGGGCATCATGCCCGGGTTGGGACGCGGGCCACCGGGACGGGGACCGCCCGGACGGGGACCGCCGGGACGCTCGCCGGCC
Organism: Cellulomonas terrae; assembly: GCF_007990265.1. Lineage (GTDB taxonomy): Bacteria > Actinomycetota > Actinomycetes > Actinomycetales > Cellulomonadaceae > Cellulomonas > Cellulomonas terrae. The sequence continues at coordinate 79,395 of NZ_BJWH01000014.1, read as the reverse complement.
GAGGCGGCCGGAGCACCCTCGGCGGCGGGACGCCGGTCACGGTCACCCGGACGCGGCATGCCCTGCGAGGGCGCGAACGGGTTGTTGCCCGGACGCGGCGGACGGGGACCGCCGCCACCGGGACGCTCGCCCTGACGGGGCATGCCCTGGGACGGAGCGAAGGGGTTGTTGCCCGGGCGGGCGGCAGGCGGGGCCTGACGCGGGCCGGGTCGGACAGCAGGGCTGGCCGGAGCAGCGGCAGCAGGGGCCTGCGCGGCGGCCGGGGCCGGGCGCGCGGGAGCCGGACGTGCCGGAGCGGGGGCTGCCGGAGCCGGGGCTGCGGGGGCAGCCGGCGCGGCGGGGGCCGCAGCGGCCGGCGCGGGGCGCGGAGCCTCGACCGGTGCCGCGGGTGCGGGTGCTGTGGGCGCAGCGGCGGCCGGGGCGGGCGCCGGGCGTGCCGGTGCCTTCGGGGCGGGTGCTGCTGCGGGGGTGGAACCTCCACCACCACCGACCGGGTAGGTGTCCCGCAGCTTGCGGACGACCGGCGGTTCGATGGTCGAGGATGCTGAACGGACGAACTCTCCGAACTCGTTCAGCTTGGTCATGATGGTCTTGCTGTCGACCCCGAGCTCTTTGGCGAGCTCGTAGACGCGGACCTTGGCCACATCTCTCCTGTCTCGGTCCGCCCGGACAGGGTCGGACCGTCGTTAGTGCTGGGTACTCATCGCTGGGTACTCATCGGTGCGTGCTCATCGGGCAGCCATCGGCTTCCAACCCGCTTTCCGTATCGACGATCGGCCTCGCCGCCGGGAACTACCCGACGACGTCCTGCTCCTGCTGCTCGAGGTGACGGTGGACCGCGCTCGTACCGGGCTGCCCTGCAACTCGCAGGGCACGCCCGAACGCACGCCGGCGTTCGGCCTTCTCGAGACATCCAGGATCGGGGTGCAGCCATGCCCCCCTGCCCGGCATCCGGCGAGCGACGTCCACGACGAGCTCGTCCTGGACGACGACCACCCTCAGCAGGGCTGACCTCGGGCCGGTGGTTCGGCACCCCACGCACGTGCGCACCGGACCCATGCCAGAGACACCGTTGGGTGTCTGTGGGGTCCGCCGGCTCGACGGGAGGAGCCGGACATCCGGCCCAGCCGCAGCAAGTCTACCGCGCCGCGGCTCGGGCGGCGTCACTCGTGAGGTCACTCACTGCCGTCCGCTCCGTCACGCCCGCCCCGGGCCGCGGACTCGGGCACCTCGGCGTCGGACCGGATGTCGATGCGCCAGCCCGTGAGCTTCGCGGCCAGGCGGGCGTTCTGGCCCTCCTTGCCGATGGCGAGCGACAGCTGGTAGTCCGGCACGATCACGCGCGCCGCACGCGCCACGGGGTCGACGACGGTCACGGAGAGCACGCGGGCGGGCGACAGCGCGTGGGCGATCATCTCCGCCGGGTCGTCGGCGTGGTCGACGATGTCGATCTTCTCGCCGTGCAGCTCCGCCATGACGGCACGCACACGGCCGCCCATCGGACCGATGCAGGCGCCCTTGGCGTTGACGCCCGGGACCGTCGCGCGGACGGACATCTTCGTGCGGTGACCGGCCTCGCGCGCCATCGCGGTGATCTCCACCGTCCCGTCGGCGACCTCGGGGACCTCGAGCTCGAACAGCTTGCGCACGAGGTTCGGGTGGGTCCGCGACAGGGTGACCTGCGGGCCGCGCTGGCCGCGAGCGACCTCCAGGACGTAGCCGCGGATCCGGTCGCCGTGCACGTACTCCTCGCCCGGGACCTGCTCGTGCGCGGGCAGGACCGCCTCCGTGCCACCGACGTCGACGAGCACCGTGCGGGGGTCGCGACCCTGCTGGATGACCCCACCCAGGACCTCGCCCTCCTTGCCGCGGAACGCGCCGAGGACCTGGTCGTCCTCGGCGTCCCGCAGCCGCTGCACGATGACCTGCCGAGCGGTCGCCGTGGCGATGCGCCCGAAGCCGTCCGGGGTGTCGTCGAACTCGGGGCCGTCAGGACCGGGCGGCGGCAGGACGCCCTCGTCGTCGGGCTCGCCCACGGGTGCGGCCTCGCGCGCCCACACGGTCACGTGCCCGGTCTTGCGGTCCACCTCGACGCGGGCCCGTGCCTGCGCGCCCGGCGTGCGGTGGTAGGCGGACAGCAGCGCCTGCTCGATCGCGGAGACCAGCACGTCGAGGCTGATCTCCCTCTCGCGCTCGAGCAGCCGCAGCGTCTGCATGTCGATGTCCATCTCAGCTCTCCTTGCCGGCAGCGGCGTCGGAGCCGGCCATCTCGTCGGGGTCCACGCCGTCCACAGGGCCGATGCCCGACAGGTCCACCTCGACGTGCGCGTGGCGCACCTCCGACAGGGACACGCGCACGGGGTCGCCCACCACCGGCTTGCGGCCCTTGAGCCCGGGCGTCACGGGCACGACGACGATCGCGTCGTCGGAGCGGTCCACCTCCGTCAGGCGGCCCGCGAGCGTGCCACCGTCCGCCAGGGTCACGGTGACGAGGTGCCCGACGGCGTGCGTGAAGTGGCGACGCTCGGTCAGGGCGCGGTCGACGCCGGGGCTCATGACGTCGAGGGTGTACTCGCCGACGATGATGTCGGCCGCGTCGAGGGCGTCGGAGACCGCTCGGGTGGCCTCGGCCACGCGGTCGAGGTCCAGGCCGTCCTCGTCGTCCTCCGTGACGTCGAGGACCACCTCGACGACGGACCGCGAGCCCGCCTTGCGCACGGTGACGTCCTCGAGCAGCAGACCTGTGGCGACGACGGCAGGCTCCACGACGTCCCGGACCCGATCAGCGTGTGTCGGGTGTGCTGGCGCGACCATGTCAGCCTCCTGTCGGTCCAGCGGGTCGTCGGCGAGCGACGTTGCGACCCTGTGATGTTGTGGGACCACAGTAACGAGTCCGCGCGCGCCCGACGGCCGCGGGCCCGCGGCATGGCAGGATCACCGGCGATGAGCGCGGACGAGAACCCTGCAGGCCACCGGGATCACGCGCGCCCGGCGCGGGTCGCCGTGCGCGCGCTCGCCGCGGCAGTGACGGTTCTCACGCTCGCGGCCTGCGGGCTCCGGGTGGAGACGCCCCCTCCGGTCGAGCCGTCCCCCGACGCCGTCGAGCAGGTCCGGGCGCGGACCGTCGCCGACTCCCTGGCCCTCTCCGCCGCGGCGAGCGCGGCCGCGCTGCTCCCCGACGGCGCCGTCGAGCCCGTCGCCCCGGTGCTCGCCGACGTCACCGGCTTCTCCGACCAGCACGCCGACCAGCTCGGTGGGGTGTACGTGTCCGGCCTGCCCGCACCGTCCGGCTCGACGACCGCCACCAGCGCGCCGCCCACCCCGTCCGTGGCGGACGTCCTGGACGAGCTCGCGGCGGCGACGCGCACGGCGCTGACGGATGCCGACGCCGTCACCGACGGACCTCTCGCCCGCCTCGTCGCCTCCGTCGCGACCTCCCGGGGCGAGCTCGCGACCCGGCTCGCGCAGGCGACCGGCGCCGAGCTGCCGTCGCTCGTGCCGGACGGGACCACCGCACCGACCGCCCCGACGCCGACCGCCGACAGCACCGCGCCCGAGGCCGACGCGCTGTCCGCCACCGAGGTCGGGGTGCTCGCCCTCGTGCACGACGAGGCGGGGTACGGGTTCGAGGTCATCGCCGCCAAGTCCTCCGCGGAGCGGCGCGCGACAGCCTCCGCCACGGCTGCCGCCCACCGTGCCCGCAGCGAGGACTGGGCGGCTGCCGCCGGCATCGACGGGTCGGCGCAGGATCCCCGCCGCGCGTCCTACACGCTGCCGGCAGGACTCGACGACCCGGCCGTCGCGACCGCCCTCGGGCGCACGCTCGAGACCGCTGTCGCCGACGCCTACGCGAACGCCGTCGCGCAGGCGGGAGCCGGCAACCGGACGGCGCTGGTCGAGGGCCTGCGCCGGGCGACCGTGGACGCCGCGGTCTGGGGCGCCACCCCGGTCCCGTTCCCGGGCCTCCCGGAGCGCGCCCAGCAGCCCACGGGCTGACCCGCACCGGCGGAACGGGACGTCCGAGCATCCGGTCGTCCGGGCGACCGCATGCTCGGACGTCCCGACCAGGTCAGGCGGTGAGGAGCTCCGTCACCAGGGCCTCCACGCGGTCCGCGGCCTCCGCCACCGCCACCTGCTCGGTCGTGCCGCCGACGCGCGGACGCACCTCGACGACGCCCTCGGCCAGCCCGCGGCCGACGACGACCACCAGCGGGACGCCCAGCAGCTCGGCGTCGGCGAACTTCACGCCGGGCGAGACCTTGCCGGGGCGGTCGTCGTAGAGCACCTCGACACCGCGCGACGACAGCTCGGTGGCGAGCGCGTCGGCGGCCTCGAACACGGCCGGGTCCTTGCCGGTCGCGACGACGTGCACGTGCGCCGGGGCGACGTGCGCCGGCCAGGCCAGCCCGCGCTCGTCGTTGTTCGCCTCGGCGAGCGCGGCGAGCACGCGGGTGACCCCGATGCCGTACGAGCCCATCGTCACGACCTGCGCCTTGCCGTTCTGGTCGAGCACCGTCAGGCCGAGCGCCTGGGCGTACTTGCGCCCGAGCGCGAAGATGTGGCCGATCTCGATGCCGCGCGCGAGCTCGAGCGGACCGGAACCGTCCGGCGCCGGGTCGCCCGCCCGGACCTCGGCCGCCTCGACGGTGCCGTCGGCCGTGAAGTCACGGCCGGCGACGAGGTCGAACACGTGCTTGCCCTGCTCGTTGGCGCCGGTGATCCACCGGGTGCCCGGCACGACCCTCGGGTCGAGCAGGTACCTGATCGCGGTGCGCTCCTGGCCGTCCGCGACCGGGACGTTCGGGCCGAGGACATCGGGTCCGAGGTAGCCGCGGACCAGCTCCGGGTGCGGTGCGAAGTCGGCGTCGCCGGCGGCCTCGACCTCGGCCGGTGCGACGGCGGCCTCGAGCCGCTTGAGGTCGACCTCGCGGTCCCCGGGCAGGCCGACGACGAGCAGCTCGCGCTCGCCGCTCGGGTGCACGAGGGCGAGGACGACGTTCTTGAGCGTGTCGGCGGCGGTCCACGCCCGGTCCGGGCGCGCGAACTTCTCGTTGGCGACCGCGACGAGCGTCTCGATCGTCGGCGTGTCCGGCGTGTCCTCGACGTGGGCCGCGGGTGCGTCGTCGAACGGGATCGCGTCGGGCACGACGGTGGTGACCGCCTCGACGTTCGCCGCGTAGCCGCCCGGCGAGCGCACGAACGTGTCCTCGCCGATCGCGGTCGGCGTGAGGAACTCCTCGGAGCGCGAGCCACCCATCGCGCCGGACGTGGCCGCGACGATGACGTACTCGAGGCCGAGCCGGTCGAAGATGCGCCGGTACGCGTCACGCTGCGCCTGGTAGGAGGCCTCGAGCCCGGCGTCGTCGACGTCGAACGAGTACGCGTCCTTCATGATGAACTCGCGGCCGCGGATGAGGCCCGCACGCGGGCGCGCCTCGTCGCGGTACTTGGTCTGGATCTGGAAGAGCGCGAGGGGCAGGTCCTTGTACGACGAGTACAGGTCCTTGACGAGCAGCGTGAACATCTCCTCGTGCGTCGGCGCGAGCAGGTAGTCACCGCCCTTGCGGTCCTTGAGCCGGAAGATGTTCGGCCCGTACTCGGTCCAGCGGCCCGTCGCCTCGTACGGCTCCTTGGGCAGCAGCGCCGGGAAGTGCACCTCCTGCGCGCCGGCCGCGGCCATCTCCTCGCGGACGACCTGCTCGACCTTGGCGAGCACCCGCAGGCCCAGCGGCAGCCAGGTGTAGATGCCGGGCGCGGCGCGACGGATGTAGCCCGCGCGCACGAGCAGACGGTGGCTGGCGACCTCGGCGTCGACCGGGTCCTCCCGCAGCGTGCGGAAGAAGAGCTGGGACAGGCGGATGAGCATGGACGGAGCCTAGTTCCCTCGCCGTGGTGGCTCGCACGGGATTCCGGCGTACGCCACGATGGGCCCGTGCCAGAGCTTCCCGAGGTCGAGGCGCTCGCGCAGTTCCTGCGCGGGCGGGCGGACGGCCACGCCGTGACCGAGGTGTCGATCGGCGCGATCAGCGCGCTCAAGACGTTCCGGCCACCGCCCGACGCGCTCGTCGGCGGCACCGTGGTCGACGTGCAGCGGCACGGCAAGTGGCTGGACCTCATGGTCGTCCGGTCGACCGGCGAGCCGCTGCACCTCATCTGGCACCTGTCGCGCGCGGGCTGGGTGCGCTGGTCCGAGCAGCTGTCGACCAACCCGGTGCGGCCCGGCAAGTCACCGCTCGCGCTGCGGGTGCGTCTCGACGACGGCTCCGGGTTCGACCTCACCGAGGCGGGCACCCGCAAGCGGCTCGCGGTGCACGTCGTCGAGGACCCCACCGACGTCCCGCAGATCGCGACGCTGGGCGTCGAGCCGCTCTCCGACGAGTTCACCGAGGACCGCCTGGCGGAGCTGCTCGCGTCGCGCAACCAGCAGGTCAAGGGCCTGCTGCGCGACCAGGGGACGCTCGCGGGGATCGGCAACGCCTACTCGGACGAGATCCTGCTGGCCGCTCGGATGAGCCCGTTCGCGATGACGAGGTCGTTCGACGCCGACCGGACGCGCGTCCTGTGGGAGGCGATCCGCGAGGTGCTGACCGGCGCCGTCACGGCGTCGTCGGGAAAGCCCGCAGCCGAGCTCAAGGACTCGAAGCGGCGCGGGATGAAGGTGCACGGGCGCACCGGTGAACCCTGTCCGGGATGGGACGACGTGCCGTGCGGGGACACCGTGCACGAGGTGTCGTTCGCGGACTCGTCGCTGCAGTACTGCCCGACCTGCCAGACGGGCGGCAAGCCGCTCGCGGACCGGCGGATGTCCCGGCTGCTGCGCTGAGGCTCCGCGGCTGCTGCGCCGAGCGTCAGAACAGGACGGTCGCGTACGTCCCGACCTGGCGGAAACCCACCGCGCGGTAGGCCGCGAGCGCCCGCGTGTTGTAGCTGTTCACGTAGAGGGACACCAGCGGCGCGACCTCGCCGCGGGCGATCTGCACCACGGCGGCCATCCCGGCCTCGGACAGCCGCTCGCCGCGCCGGTCGGGCGCCACCCAGACTCCCTGGACCTGCGCCACTCCCCCGGCGACCGCACCGAGCTCGGCCTTGAACACGACGTCACCGGGCTGGTCGACCCGCACGAACGAGCGCCCCTGGGCGATCAGACCGTGCACCCGCGTCTCGTACGGTCCGCCGGGGCCGCTGACGGGCGAGTAGCCGACCTCCTCGGTGAACATCCGGACGCAGGCCGGGAGCACGATGTCGAACTCCTCCGGGAGCGACCGGCGGACGCGGGCGTCGGCGGTGATCAGCGGGGCGTGCTCGATCACCATCGAGGGCTGGTCGTCCCGGACCTCCCGCGCGGCCGGCCAGTAGTAGCGGAGCCTGTTCCACAGCCCGAGGACCGCCTCGGCGGGCCCGACGATCGACGAGCAGCGCCGCCCCTGACCGCGCGCGAGCCCGGCGAAGGCGTCGAGCGCGCGGCTCACGACGTGCGGGTCGTCGACGGGCACGACCGGGACCATGTTCGCGCCGGCGTAGCAGATGCCGAGGAGCTCGCCGCCCTCCTCGTAGCCCCAGAGGGTCCCGCCTGCGGCACGCAGGCTCCGCCCGACGGCCTGCTCGAGCCGGGCGGTCGCGAGGACGGAGCCGACCGCGTCCCGTGCGCAGACGGCCAGGGCTGCGGTGAGGTCGACGTCCCCGAGGACCCGACCTCCCGCCCGACCGTCGAGCAGAGCAGCGCGGCGTTGCACCATGGGTAGATCCTGCACCACGGGCGTCCGGTTCACCCCCTGTCCGACACGTCGATCGAGTGAACGCCGGGCGTCAGCACCTGTCAGCCGACAGTGACGACCGGCGAACCGTCGCCGGACTCGACGGGGTCCATGCTCTCGGCCAGGCGCATGGCCTCCTCGATGAGCGTCTCGACGATGAGCGCCTCGGGCACGGTCTTGATGACCTCGCCGCGGACGAAGATCTGACCCTTGCCGTTGCCGGACGCGACCCCGAGGTCGGCCTCGCGGGCCTCCCCCGGACCGTTGACGACGCAACCCATGACGGCGACGCGCAGGGGCACCTCCATGCCCTCGAGCCCAGCGGTGACGCGCTCGGCGAGCGAGTAGACGTCGACCTGGGCGCGGCCGCACGACGGGCATGAGACGATCTCGAGCTTGCGAGGGCGCAGGTTGAGGGACTGCAGGATCTGGATCCCGACCTTGACCTCCTCGACCGGCGGCGCGGACAGGGACACGCGGATGGTGTCGCCGATGCCCTTGCTCAGCAGGGCGCCGAACGCGGTCGCGGACTTGATGGTGCCCTGGAACGCCGGGCCGGCCTCGGTCACGCCGAGGTGCAGGGGCCAGTCGCCGCGCTCGGACAGCAGCTCGTACGCGCGGACCATGATCACGGGGTCGTTGTGCTTGACCGAGATCTTGAAGTCGCGGAAGCCGTGCTCCTCGAACAGCGACGCCTCCCACACGGCGGACTCGACGAGCGCCTCCGGGGTGGCCTTGCCGTACCTGGCGAGCAGGCGCGGGTCGAGGGAGCCGGCGTTGACGCCGATCCGGATCGACGTGCCCGCGTCGGTCGCCGCGCGGGCGATCTCCTTGACCTGGTCGTCGAACTTGCGGATGTTCCCCGGGTTCACGCGGACCGCGGCACAGCCCGCGTCGATCGCGGCGAACACGTACTTCGGCTGGAAGTGGATGTCCGCGATCACGGGGATCTGCGACTTGTGGGCGATCGCGGGAAGCGCGTCGGCGTCGTCCTGCGTCGGGACGGCCACCCGGACGATGTCGCAGCCGGCGGCGGTCAGCTCCGCGATCTGCTGCAGCGTCGAGTTGATGTCCGTCGTCTGCGTCGTGCACATCGACTGGACGCTGACGGGGGCGTCGCCGCCGACGTCGATCTTGCCGACCTTGATCTTGCGGGTCTTGCGCCGGGGTGCCAGGACCAACGGGGGCGCCTCCGGCATGCCGAGGCTGATCGGGATGCTCACGGGTTCATCATCGCACCCGCGAGGTGACGCGCCCGCCCGGGAAGGCCGGTGTGCACGAGATCACCCCAGGGTTCCCACCGGTCAGATCTGCACCGGGTTCACGATGTCGGCGTAGATGAGCAGCAGCCCGACCGCGCCGAGCAGGACGAACACCGAGTAGGCGAGCGGGACCAGCTTGGCCGAGTCGAACGGACCGGGCCGGGGCAGCCCACGCAGGCGCGCGACCTGCCGTCGGCCGCCCTCCCAGAGAGCAGCGGCCACGTGCCCGCCGTCGAGCGGCGGGAGCGGGATGAGGTTGAAGACGAACAGCGCGACGTTCAGCGCGGCGAGCATCTGGAGGAGGGCCGCGGTCTTGAGCTGCCACTCGATGCCGTCGGTCGAGGCGATCTCCCCCGCGAACCGGCCGATGCCGACCACGCCGACGATGCTGCTGGTGTCCCGGGGCGTGCCGTTCACCTGCGCCTCGACGAGGTCCCCGACACGGGCCGGCAGGGTGGCGACGACCTCGATCGTCCGCCAGGTCGTGTCCGCCACGGCGCCGACGACGGCCAGCGGGGACTGCCGGACCATCTCCTGCGTCGGGGTGATGCCGAGGAACCCGACAGGTTCCGTCACGGGCTCACCGGCGCTGTCCACGACCAGGACGTCGTTCTCGTCGTAGACGGGACGCTCGGCGACGATGGGGGTGATCGTGAGGTCCACCAGCTCGCCGTCGCGCTCGACGACGATCGGGACGGGTTCGGCGGCCGTGCCGCGGATCAGGCCGGAGAGCTGGTCCCAGGACGTGATCTGCGTCCCGTCGTAGGACACGACGGTGTCGCCGGGCTCGATGCCGGCCGCGGCGGCTGGTGCGGCCTCGTCGGCCGGGGTGCACTCGCGCGACTGGTCGGCGCCGACCGGGATCACGCACGTCGACACGCTCGCGAGGTTCGGCGTGTACGTCGGCAGACCGATGCCGACGAGCACGATCGCCATCAGGAAGACCGCGATGACCAGGTTCATCACGGGCCCGCCGAGCATGACGACCAGCTTCTTGGGCGTCGAGAGGTGGTAGAAGGCGCGGGCGTCCTCGCCGGGACGGATCTCCTCGGCGCTGGCCTGCCGGGCGTCACGGGCGAGCCGGCCGAGCCAGGTGCGCGCCGGAGGGTTGCCCACCGCTGCGTCGGGCGGGTACATCCCCACGAGCCGCACGTAGCCGCCGAGCGGGATCGCCTTGAGGCCGTACTCCGTCTCGCCCTTGGTGCGCGACCAGAGCGTGGGGCCGAAGCCCACCATGTAGTGGCTCACGCGGACGCCGAAGCGCTTGGCGGGCACCATGTGACCGATCTCGTGCAGCCCGATGGACAGCAGCAGCACGACGACCACGACCAGTACAGCGCCCAGGTACTCCATCGACCCCTCCATCAGCGGCCCGCACGCACGCGCGGGAGCGGGGCCTGCTCGACCCTCGCGGGGGACATCTTCCCCCCGAACCCTGAGAACCTCCTGAACCCACGCTGGGGTCACTCGATCGGACGCGGACGGGCCCGTTCTGCCGCTCGGCGGATTTCGTCGTGGGTTGCTTTCCCGAGCACGAGATCGGCACTAGCGTCCCCCTATGACCACCGTTTCCACCCCGGTGCCTCCGCTGGAGCAGCGCCGCGTCCTGACCACGCCGATCCCGGGACCCCTCTCGGTCGCCCTGGGGGCCCGCCGCGCGGCTGCTGTCGCGGCCGGGGTCTCGTCGACGCTGCCGGTCTACGTGAGCCGCGCGGCGGGCGCCGTGATCGAGGACGTCGACGGCAACGTGCTCATCGACCTGGGCTCCGGCATCGCGGTCACGTCCGTCGGGGCGAGCGCACCGGAGGTCACCGCGGCGGTCGCCGCACAGGCGGCGGACTTCACGCACACCTGCTTCATGATCAGCCCGTACGAGGAGTACGTGGCCGTGTGCGAAGGCCTCGCGCGGGTCACCCCCGGCGACCACGACAAGCGCTCCGTCCTCGTGAACTCCGGCGCGGAGGCCGTCGAGAACGCCGTGAAGATCGCGCGCCGCGCCACCGGCCGGCCTGCGGTCCTCGTGCTCGACCACGCCTACCACGGCCGCACCAACCTCACGATGGCCATGACCGCGCGGGCCATGCCCTACAAGACGGGCTTCGGGCCGTTCGCCGGCGAGGTCTACCGCATCCCGGCGTCGTACCCGTTGCGCGACCCCGCGGGGATGACCGGCAAGCAGGCCGCGCTGCGGGCCATCGGCGTGGCCGAGCGCCAGGTGGGCGCCGACCAGGTGGCCGCGCTCGTCGTCGAGCCGATCCTCGGGGAGGGCGGCTTCGTCGTCCCGGCGCCCGGGTTCCTGCCGACGCTCGCGGCGTGGGCGACCGACTGCGGGATCGTGCTCGTCGCGGACGAGGTGCAGACCGGGTTCGCGCGTACGGGCGCGATGTTCGCGATGGATCACGAGGAGGTCGTCCCCGACCTCGTCGCGATGGCGAAGGGCATCGCGGGCGGGCTGCCGCTCGGTGCCGTGACCGGGCGGGCCGAGCTGCTCGACGCCGTGCACGCGGGCGGGCTGGGCGGCACGTTCGGCGGGAACCCCCTGGCGTGCGCAGCGGCCCTGGCAGCGCTCGAGATCTACGAGCGCGACGACCTGGCAGCCGCCGCGCGGGCGATCGAGGCGGCCGTCGTCCCCCGGCTGACGGCTCTGCGCGACGAGGTCCCGGCGCTGGCGGACGTGCGCGGCCGTGGCGCGATGCTCGCGGTCGAGCTGGTCCGGCCCGGGACGCTCGAGCCCGACAAGGCCGCCGCCCAGCAGGTCGCGGCGGCGTGCGCGGCACAGGGTGTCCTGGTGCTCACGTGCGGCACCTGGGGGAACGTGCTGCGGCTGCTCCCGCCGCTCGTGATCGGGCACGACCTCCTCGACGAGGCCCTGACGGTGCTCGAGGACGCTCTCCGCGCCCTCTAGGCGGGGACGCGCTCCTCCATCCCCCACGGCGAGCCGTAGCCCGCCGGGCTCGGCGCGGCGAGGAGCTCGAGGAACGGGACGGCGTCGAACGCCTCCGGGCCGAGCACACCCGTCCCGGACCACGTGCCGGCGGCGAGGAGCTCGAGCGCGACGACCGGGTTCACGGCGGTCTGCCACACGACGCACTGCGCGCCGTACTCCGCCATCGACCACGCGTTGTCGACCAGGTGGTACAGGTACACCTCGCGCGGTGCGCCGTCGACGCCCGTGCCCGTCACCAGCAGGCCGGCACACGTGGACCCCGTCATGCGCGGGCCGATGGTCGCGGGGTCGGGCAGCGCCGCGGCGACCACGTCACGCGGGCTGACCTGCACGCCGCGGACGGTCACCGGTTCCGTCCGGTCCAGGCCCAGGCGGTGCAGCGTCCGGAGCACGCCGATGAACTCCTCGCCGAGCCCGTACTTGAACGTGACCTTCCGGGCGTCCACCCAGCGGGGCATGAGGAGGACCTCCTCGTGCTCGACGTGCACGCACTCCACGTCCCCGATCGGGTCGGGGAACCGGAACACCTCCGGCTCGTGGAACGGGGCGACGGTGAACCAGCCGTCCTCGAGCCCGGCTCCGGCCTCCGCGCGGTCCGCCGACCAGATCACGGGCGGGTTGAGGCACTCCTCGATCGTCGTCCAGATGGAGAACGAGGGCGCGAAGATCGGCTCGCCGTCGTCGCCGAGCACCTCGAGGTTGGCGCCGTCGCGCACACCGAGCTCGTCGATCGCGGAGAAGAGATGGTCGGCGGCGTACCGCGCGAACACGTCCGACAGGCCCGGCTCCACACCGATGCCGACGAGGGCCAGCTGTCCGGCAGCCTCCCAGTCGGCGGTCTGCGCGAACTGCTCGTCGCCGAGCTTGACGCCGGGGAGCTCGTAGGGGCGGTCGGGGTGCGCGCGGGACAGCGACATCGCCATGTCGAGGTAGTGGGCGCCCGCCGCCCGCACGCCCTCGAAGATCGGCAGCACGAACCGCGGGTCGACGGCGTTGAGCACGTGCGTCGCGCCGTGCTCGCGCACCAGGGCCTCCACGGCAGCCGCGCTCGACGCATCGACGACCGCGGCGACGAACCGGTCGCCCACCGCGTCGTGCGAGCTCGCCGCCTCGACCGTGCGCTGCGCACGCGCGAGGTCCACGTCCGCCACGACCATCCGCTCGAAGAAGGACCGTCGCGCCGCGATCCGCGCCACCGCGTCGCCCACCCCGCCACTTCCGACCACCAGGATCCGCACGAGACCAGCCTCCGACGTCATCGTCCCCGGAGCTTCTTGCTCCGGGCGTAGCCGAGCACCTGGACCAGCACCACGATCGCGAGGGCCAGGACGAACATGAACGAGCTGATCACGTTGGCCTGCGGCGGGATGCCCCGGGTGGCCGAGACGTAGACGAACTTGGGGAACGTCGTGTAGCTGCCGGACGTGAAGTTGGTGACGATGAAGTCGTCGAAGCTCAGGCTGAACGCGAGCAGCGCCGCCGCGGCGATGCCCGGGATCAGCAGCGGGAAGGTGACGCGCCAGAAGGCCTGCCACGGCGACGCGTACAGGTCCGCGGCTGCCTCCTCGAGCGCGGGGTCCAGGCTGGCGACGCGCGCCTTGACGGTGACGACCACGAAGCTGATGCAGAACAGCACGTGGGCTGCGACGACCGTGCCGAAGCCGAGCGGGACGCGCAGGGTCAGGAACTGCGCGAGCAGCGCCGCGCCGAGCACGACCTCGGGCGTCGACATCGGCAGGAAGATCAGCAGGTTGGCCGAGGCGCGCCCTCGGAACCGGAACCGGACCAGCGCGATCGCCACCAGCGTGCCGAGCGCGGTCGCGATCAGCGTCGAGACGACGCCGACCTGCAGCGAGTTGGCGAACGCCTCGCACACCTGCGGAGCACCGCACGGGTTCTGCCAGTTGTCCAGCGTGAAGCCCTGCCACACGAGGTTGGTCTTGCCGGCGTCGTTGAACGAGAACACGACGGTGTACGCCACCGGGACGAGCAGGTAGACGAACGCGAGCGCGGCGAAGACCGGGACGATCACGTCTCCGAGACGCCGGCGCTGACGACGCGGCGTGCGCACCGGGGAGGGCGCGGCCGTCGACTCCCCCGCCCGGTCGAGGACGGCCGTCACAGCAGGTCCTCCGTCCCCGAGCGCCGGACGTACGCGCCGACGAGGACCAGGATCGCGACCATCAGCACCACCGACAAGGACGCCGCCGTCGGGTAGTCGAGGACCTTGAAGAACCGGGCGTCGATGACCTGCCCGATCATCGTCGTGTTGGTGTTGTTCCCGAGCAGCGACGCGTTGACGTAGTCACCGGCCGCCGGGATGAACACGAGCAGCGTGCCGGCGACCACCCCCGGCATCGACAGCGGCCAGGTGACCGTCCGGAACGTCGTGACGGGTGACGCGTACAGGTCCGCGCCGGCCTCCAGGAGCCGGGGGTCCAGCCGCTCCAGGGCCGCGAAGATGGGCAGCACCATGAACGGCAGGAAGTTGTAGGTCAGGCCGCTGACCACCGCGAACGGGGTGGCCGTGAGCCGGGCGTCGGCAGGCAGCAGGTGCAGGAAGTGCATCGCCGTCACGACGAAGGCGTCGTCGGCCAGGATCTGCTTCCACGCGATCGTGCGCAGGATGAAGCTGGTGAAGAACGGCGCGACGACCAGCACGAGCAGCAGGCCCTGGAGGAGCTTGCGCCCCCGGGCCCGCACCGCGATGACGTACGCCATCGGGTAGCCGATGACCAGCGCGGCGACCGTCGCCAAGAACGCGAACCAGAACGAGCGCAGCAGGGCCGGCCAGAACTGGGCGAGCGCGTCGACGTAGTTCTGCCAGTGGAACGCGGGCTGGTACTCCCCCACGTCCCCACCGGGCACCGGCACGTAGAGCGACGTCGCCAGCAGGGCTCCGACGGGCACGACGAAGAACAGCACCAGGTAGATCAGCCCCGGTCCGAGGAGGACCAGGTGGGCCCGACGTGCGCGGCGGCGCGGGGGCTCGGCGGCGACACCCGCGACGCTGTCGCCGAGCGCGGCCGTGATGCTCACAGCTCGTCGTCCAGGTCGACCGCGCCGTCGTCGCGAGCCTGCGCGCCGTCCAGCCCGAACGTGAAGTCGACCGCCCAGGCCAGCCGCGCGGACGTCCCGACCGTGACCGTGGCACCCCCGACCAGGTTCTGCGCGAAGACGCCGAACGTCCCGAGGCCGGGAATCTCGACCTGGTACTGCGTGCTCACGCCCAGGAACGAGACGTCGGTGACGGTCCCCGGACCGAGCACGTTCTCGCCGCGTCCCGGCGTCTGGTCCCCGACGAGCAGCCGCATCTTCTCCGGCCGCGCCCCGACGAGCACCGCGCCGTCCGTGCGCACCGCGCGCGCCGCCGGGACCAGGACACGCGTTCCGCGCACGTCGACCCCGAGCAGGCCGCGCTTCGTGAGCCGCTCGGTGACCGTGCCGGCGACGAGGTTGGACTGGCCGAGGAAGTTGGCGACGAACGCGGTCCGCGGCAGCTCGTACAGCTCCGCCGGCGAGCCCAGCTGCTCGATCCGGCCGTGGTTCATCACGGCGACCGTGTCGGCCATCGTCATGGCCTCCTCCTGGTCGTGCGTCACGTGCACGAACGTCAGGCCCACCTCGGTCTGGATGCGCTTGAGCTCGAGCTGCATCTGGCGGCGGAGCTTGAGGTCCAGGGCGCCCAGCGGCTCGTCCAGGAGCAGGAGCGCCGGCCGGTTCACCAGGGCGCGGGCGAGCGCCACGCGCTGCTGCTGACCGCCGGAGAGCTGGGCCGGCTTGCGGTCGGCCAGGTGACCCAGCTCGACCAGGTCGAGACCGTCGACCACCCGCGCGGCCACGTCCTTCGCCTTCGAGCGCTTCAGCCCGAACGCCACGTTCTCACCGACCGTGAGGTGCGGGAACAGCGCATAGCTCTGGAACACGGTGTTCACCGGACGCTGGTGCGCGCGGGTGCCGGTCACGTCCCGACCACCGAGGGCGATGGTCCCCGCGGTGGGCTGCTCCAGCCCGGCGACCATGCGCAGCGTCGTGGTCTTGCCGCACCCGGACGGGCCGAGGAGCGCGAAGAACGAGCCGGACGGGACCGTGAGGGTGAGGTCGTCCACCGCGACGAACTGCCCGAACGCCTTGGTCACGCCCTCGAGCTCGAGCGCGGCCCCGCCCGCACCTGTCGCGTCCGCCGTCACGGCGGACGACGTGCTCGTCATGCGCCGATCACGGTGAGGAACTCGCCGTTGTACCGCTCCTCCTCGTCGGGGCTGAGCGTCCGGAACACACTGACCTTGGACAGGATCTCGTCGGTGGGGAAGATCATCGGGTTCTCGGCGAGCTCGGGGTCGATGGCCATCATCGCCTCCTGGGCTCCCTGCACCGGGGTGATGTAGTTGACCCAGGCGGCGACCTGAGCGGCGACCTCGGGGTCGTAGTAGTAGTTCATGAGGTCCTCGGCGTTGCTCAGGTACGGCGAGCCGATCGGCACCATCATGTTGTCGCTCCAGAGCGTCCCGCCGGCCTCCGGGATCGCGAACTCGAACTTGTCGTCGGCCTCGTAGTTGAGCGAGGTGATGTCCCCGGACCAGCCGATGACCGCGATCGCGTCGCCCGAGGCCAGGTCCTGGGTGTACGCGTTGCCGCGGACCTGCCGGATGTGGCCGGAGTCGATCTTCTCCTTGAGCACCTCGAGCGCTGCGTAGAAGTCGCTGTCGCTCCAGCTGCCCGCGGGGTCGACGCCCTGGTCGAGCATGATCAGCCCCATCGTGTCGCGCATCTCGGAGAGCACCTCGACGCGGCCCGCCAGCTCGGGGGCCCACAGGTCCGACAGCGTGTGCAGGCCGCCCGGCACCCTCTCCTTGTCCCACGCGAGCCCGGCGAAGCCGGACTGCCACGTGAGGGAGTGCGTGCGCGCCGGGTCGAAGTCGACGTTCGCCAGACCGGGCAGGATGTTGTCCGCGTTCGGCATGCGCGACTTGTCGAGCGCCTGGGTGTAGCCCAGGCGGATCATCCTGGCCGCCATCCAGTCGGTCAGGGTGACGATGTCGTAGCCGATGTCCTGACCGTTCTTGAGCTGACCGGAGACCTTCCCGAAGAACGCGTCGTTGTCGTCGATGTCCTCGGCGTAGGTGGCCTTCAGGCCCGACTGCTCCTCGAACGCCTGGAGCGACGGGTAGCTGGTCCCCTCCTCGTCCTGGTCGAGGTACTGCGTCCAGTTGGCCCAGCGCACGATCTTGTCGCTGTCGGAGAGGTCCTCCGCCGACGACGCGGCCGAGGACGGCGACCCGGTGCCGCACGCCGCGAGCAGCGCGCCGGCCCCCGCGGTGCCCAGGGCAGCGACGAGGAACGACCGCCGGGACATCCCGCCGCGGTGCGACGCCCGGGCGACGAGCGCCCGGACCCGGGGGTCGGCGGGGGCGGGGCGACGGTGGGGGCTCATGGTGCTCCTAGGTGCCGACGGGCGCCGTGCTGCACGGCGGGTCGCTGGATCTTCGCAAACGGACGGCTGTCCAGCAAGGAATCCGTCGCATCAGAACCCGTCCGCAACGAAAATGTTGCACGCACGGAACATGCGACCCCGGGATCCGTCGACCTAGGCGTCGAAAGCAGACATCACGTGCTTGATGCGGGTGTAGTCCTCGAACCCGTACATCGACAGGTCCTTGCCGTACCCGGAGTGCTTGAAACCGCCGTGCGGCATCTCCGCCACGAACGGGATGTGGGTGTTGATCCACACCACCCCGAAGTCCAGTGCGCGGGACACGCGCAGCGCCCGGCCGTGGTTCTGCGTCCACACCGAGCTCGACAGGCCATACCGCACGCCGTTGGCCAGCGTGACGGCCTCGTCCTCGTCGGTGAACGTCTGCACGGTGATGACCGGCCCGAAGATCTCCTCCTGCACCGCCTCGTCGTCCTGCTTCAGCCCCGAGACCACGGTCGCCTCGACGAAGTACCCGACGTCCCCCACGCGGTGACCGCCCGCCACGACCGACGCGTGGTCCGGGAGCCGGTCGAGGAAGCCCGTGACCCGGTCGAGCTGCAGGGCGTTGTTCACGGGCCCGAACGCGACGTCCGGGTCGCTGGGCACACCGGTGCGCTGCCCGCGGGCGGCCTCGGCGAGCGCCGCGACGAAGTCGTCGTGCACGGACGCGTGCACGAGCACGCGGGTCGCCGCCGTGCAGTCCTGGCCGGCGTTGTAGTACCCGGCGCCCGCGATGCCCTCGGCGGCAGCGGCGAGGTCGGCGTCGGCGAAGACGATGACCGGCGCCTTGCCGCCCAGCTCCAGGTGGACACGCTTGACGTTCGCCGCAGCCGCAGCCGCCACCTGGGAGCCGGCGCGCACCGAACCCGTGATGGCCACCATGTCGGGGCGCTGGTGGGAGACCAGGGCGCGGCCCGTGTCGCGGTCGCCGCAGACGATGTTCAGCACGCCGGGCGGCAGGACCTCGTTGGCGACCTGGCCGAGCAGCAGCGTCGAGGCCGGCGTCGTGTCCGACGGCTTCAGGACGATCGTGTTGCCCGCCGCGAGCGCCGGGGCGATCTTCCAGATCGCCATCATCAGGGGGTAGTTCCACGGCGTGACCTGGCCGACGACCCCGACCGGCTCGCGTCGCACCCAGGACGTGTGACCCGCCATGTACTCCCCCGCGCTCAGCCCGTCGAGCACGCGGGCGGCGCCGGCGAAGAACCTCAGCTGGTCGACGCAGGGCGGGACCTCGTCGGTGGCGGTCAGGTGCAGCGGCTTGCCGGTGTTGCGGGACTCGACGGCGACGAACTCGTCGGCACGCTGCTCGATCGCGTCGGCGAGGCGCAGCAGCGCCAGCTGGCGTTCCGCCGGGGTGGTGCGGCCCCAGGTGGTGAACGCGTCCGACGCGGCGTCGTACGCGGCGTCGACGTCCTGTGCGCCGGACAGGGGCGCGCGTGCGTACTCCTGACCCGTCGACGGGTCGACCACCGACGTGGTGCGACCGTCCGCGGAGGGCCGCTGGGCGCCCCCGATCACGTTGCGCAGCTCGATCAGGTCGGCGGTCTGGCTCACGGGTGCTCTCCTCACAGTCGGTGCGCCGCACGCTACGCCGCAACGCGCCGCCGCGGGAGCCCCTGGTGCCCCATTCGGCTGAGAGGACCCCTGTTGACGCCGGAATCAGAAGTTCCCGCGGCATGTCACGACGAAATCCTTTGCTCCCGGCGCGCGGTTCTCTTGCATTGAGACGCGACGCGCACCACCATCGGCAGGTGGGCACACGCAGACCAGCACCGGGGCACCCGGCACTCGACGACGTCTCCAAGGCCATCGTCGAACAGCTCCAGGAGGACGGTCGGCGACCGTACGCCACCATCGGCAAGGCGATCGGGCTGTCCGAGGCCGCGGTGCGCCAGCGCGTCCAGCGCCTCACCGACTCCGGGGTCATGCAGATCGTCGCGGTGACCGATCCGCTGCAGGTGGGCTTCTCGCGGCAGGCGATGATCGGCCTGCGGTGCGAGGGTGACCTGTCGCTCGTCGCGGACGCGCTCGCGGCGATGACCGAGGTCGACTACGTCGTGATCACCGCGGGCGGCTTCGACCTGCTGTGCGAGGTCGTCTGCGAGGACGACGACCACCTGCTCGAGGTGCTGAACCAGAAGATCCGCACGCTCCCCGGGGTGCGGACCACCGAGACGTTCGTCTACCTGAAGCTGCGCAAGCAGCTCTACAACTGGGGGACCAGATGAGCACGACTCCCGCCGGGACGCCCCGTTCGGAGGCTGCCCGGGCGCACCTGTGGGGGCACTTCACCCGACAGAGCGCCTGGGACGACGGCGTCCCGACGATCGTGCGCGGCCAGGGTCACCACATCTGGGACGACCAGGGCCGCCAGTACATCGACGGCCTCTCGGGGCTGTTCGTCGTGCAGGCCGGGCACGGGCGCGCCGAGCTCGCCGAGGTCGCCCGCGTGCAGGCCGAGAAGCTGGCGTTCTTCCCGCTGTGGTCGTACGCGCACCCGCAGGCGATCGACCTCGCGGAGCGGCTGGCGGCCTACGCCCCGGGCGACCTCAACCACGTGTTCTTCACCACCGGCGGCGGCGAGGCCGTCGAGACCGCCTGGAAGCTGGCGAAGAACTATTTCAAGCTCACCGGCAAGCCGAACAAGTACAAGGTGATCTCGCGGTCGATCGCGTACCACGGCACCACGCACGGCGCGCTGTCGATCACCGGGCTGCCGACGCTCAAGGCCCAGTTCGAGCCGCTGGTGCCCGGCGCCCACAAGGTGCCGAACACCAACGAGTACCGGGCGCCCGCTCATCTGCGCGACGACCCGAAGGCGTTCGGGCGGTGGGCGGCGGACCGGATCGGTGACGCCATCGAGATGGAGGGGCCCGACTCGGTCGCCGCGGTGTTCCTGGAGCCCGTGCAGAACGCCGGCGGCTGCTTCCCGCCGCCCCCGGGCTACTTCGAGCGGGTGCGGGAGATCTGCGACCAGTACGACGTCCTCCTGGTCTCCGACGAGGTCATCTGCGCGTTCGGCCGGATCGGCTCGATCTTCGCGTGCGACGACTTCGGCTACGTCCCGGACATGATCACGTGCGCGAAGGGCATGACGTCGGGGTACTCCCCGATCGGCGCCCTCATCGCGTCCGACAAGCTCTACGAGCCGTTCGCGACGGGCAGCGCGTCGTTCTCGCACGGCTACACCTTCGGCGGTCACCCGGTCTCCGCGGCCGTGGCCAACGCCAACCTCGACCTGTTCGAGCGCGAGGGCATCACCACGCACGTCAAGGAGTCGGCCCCCGCGTTCCGGCGCACCCTCGAGACCCTGCTCGACCTGCCGATCGTCGGTGACGTGCGCGGCGAGGGGTTCTTCTACGGGATCGAGCTGGTCAAGGACAAGGTCACGCGGGAGACGTTCGACGACGACGAGAGCGAACGGCTGCTGCGCGGGTTCCTGTCCGGCGCCCTGTTCGACGCCGGGCTGTACTGCCGCGCCGACGACCGCGGCGACCCGGTCATCCAGCTCGCCCCGCCGCTGACGTGCGGGCAGGCGGAGTTCGACGAGATCACGGGCATCCTGCGCAGCGTGCTCACTGACGCCTGGGCGCGTCTGTGACGGGTCGGTCGCTCTGGTCCGAGCAGGTCGAGGAGCGTGCCCCGCACGACCCGCTCGACGGGGACGACCAGGCGGACGTCGTCATCGTCGGAGCCGGTCTGACCGGCCTCTGGACCGCGTACTACCTGCTGGAGGCGGACCCGTCGCTCGACGTGCTCCTCGTCGAGGCGCAGGTCGCCGGCTTCGGTGCGAGCGGACGCAACGGCGGCTGGTGCTCCGCGCTCCTGCCGGTGTCCGCCGACGAGCTGGCCCGCCGGCACGGTCCCGACGCCGCCGCGGCGATGCGCGCAGCGATGCGGGACACGGTCGTCGAGGTCGGTGGGGTGGCCGCCGCGGAGCTGATCGACTGCGGGTTCACCTTCGGTGGCACCGTGACGGTCGCCCGCAACCGACCGCAGCTCGAACGCGTCGCCGACGCCGTCGCCGCCGACGCGCGGTGGGGCGACGAGTCGCACCTGCTCGACGCCGACGGGGTCGCCGAGCACGTCCGCGCGTCCGGTGCCGTCGGCGGCTCGTTCACCCCGGACTGCGCGCGGGTGCACCCCGCCCGGCTGGTCCGCGGGCTGCTGGACGTCGTCCTGGCGCGCGGTGCCCGGCTGGTCGAGGGGACGCGCGCGCTGCGACTCTCGCCGCGTGCGGTCGTGACGGACCACGGCACCGTCCGCGCCCGCTGGGTGGTCCGCGCGACCGAGGCCTGGAGCGCACACCTGCCCGGGTCGCACCGCGACGTCGCGCCCGTGTACTCCCACATGATCGCCACCGAGCCGCTGCCGCCCGAGGTCTGGGCGCAGATCGGCCTGGCGCGAGGGCAGACCTTCACGGACGCGCGGCACCTCGTCGTCTACGGCCAGCGCACCACCGACGACCGCCTCGCGTTCGGCGGCCGGGGCGCGCCCTACCACGTGCGCTCCGCCATCCGGCCCGCGTACGACCGCGTCGACGCGGTCGCCGCGCACCTGGAGCACGAGCTGGTCGACCTGTTCCCCGTGCTCGACCGGGCCGAGATCACCCACCACTGGGGCGGTCCGCTCGGGGTGCCGCGCGACTGGCACCCGTCCGTCGGGCTCGACCTGGAGACCGGTATCGCGTGGGCGGGCGGCTACGTCGGCGACGGTGTCGCGCTGACCAACCTCGCGGGCAGGACGCTCGCGGACCTGCTCACCGGGGCCGACAGCCCCCTGGTCCGGCTGCCGTGGGTCGACCACCGCTCCCCCGCCTGGGAGCCGGAGCCGATCCGGTGGGCGGGCATCACGGCGACCCGACGCGCGACCGCGTGGGCCGACCGCACGGAGGCCCGGACAGGTCACCCCAGCCGCATGGGCGGCCTGCTGAGCCAGGTCCTCGGGCACTGAGCGGTCAGGCGCGCGCCAGGATCTCCTGGGCGCGCGCGCGGGCCCACCGCTCTGCAGCCAGGACGGCGTCGAGCGTCAGGTCGGCCGGCGGGGTGCCGTCGTGCTCCCCGAGCACCCGCTCGACGGTGGTGACGATGTCGAGGAACCCGATCCGCCCCGCCAGGAACGCCTCGACGCACTCCTCGTTCGCCGCGTTGTAGACCGCAGGGTGCGTCGCGGACGTCGCGACGGCCGCCCGGGCCAGCCGCACCGCGGCGAACACCTCCTCGTCCAGAGGCTCGAACGTCCAGGCCGTGGCCTGCGTCCAGTCGCACGGGGGCGCGACCTGCGGGACCCGGTCCGGCCAGGAGAGACCGAGGGCGATCGGGAGACGCATGTCGGGCGGCGACGCCTGCGCCAGCGTGGAGCCGTCGACGAACTCGACCATCGAGTGCACGACCGACTGGGGGTGCACCACCACGGTGATGTCCGCGACCGGCACGTCGAACAGCAGGTGCGCCTCGATGAGCTCCAGGCCCTTGTTCATCAGGGTCGCGGAGTTGATCGTCACCACGGGACCCATCGACCACGTCGGGTGCGCGAGCGCCTGCTGCGGGCTGACCGCCTTGACGTCGTCGTGGGACCAGCCGCGGAACGGCCCGCCCGACGCCGTGAGGATCAGCCGTCGGACCTCGGCGTGGGTTCCGCCCCGCAGCGCCTGCGCGATGGCCGAGTGCTCGGAGTCGACCGGCACGATCTGGTCCGGGCGCTGCCGCGCGGCGTGCACCAGCCGGCCGCCGACGACGAGCGACTCCTTGTTGGCCAGCGCGAGCGTGGAACCTGCCTGCAGCGCGGCGAGCGTCGGCCCCAGACCGACCGAGCCCGTGACTCCGTTGAGCACGACGTCGGCGCCGCGCCCGGCCAGGTCCGTGGACGCGTCGGGGCCGGCCAGCACCTCGACGCCCGGGAGCGCGTCGCGCAGGGGCTGCTCGGCGCGGGGGTCGGCCACCGCGACGGTCGAGACCCCGAGCTCGCGGGCCTGCCGCGCGAGCAGGTCGACGTCCCCGCCGCCTGCGGACAGGCCCGTCACGGCGAACCGGTCGGGGTTGCGGGTGATGACGTCGACGGCCTGCGTGCCGATGGAGCCGGTGGACCCGAGGAGGACGACGCTGCGCTGTGTCACGCTGCCCATCTTCGTGCATCGCCCGTGGCAGGATCGCCGCATGTCCGCTCCTGCGACGCCCCAGGGGTCCTCGACGCGCCTGCTCGTGCTCGGCTGCGTGCGCATCTTCCAACCCGTGCACGGGTACTTCCTGCGCAGGGAGCTCGTGAGCTGGGAGGTCGACCAGTGGGCGCACGTGCACCCGGGGTCGATCTACAACGCGCTGAAGTCCTTGACGCGCTCGGGGCTGCTGGAGGAGGTGGGCGTCGCCGCTGCGGGTCCGCGACCGCCGCGGACGACGTACCG
Organism: Cellulomonas terrae; assembly: GCF_007990265.1. GTDB lineage: Bacteria > Actinomycetota > Actinomycetes > Actinomycetales > Cellulomonadaceae > Cellulomonas > Cellulomonas terrae. Next base: position 55,553 of record NZ_BJWH01000014.1, on the reverse strand, counting down.
GCTGACCGACGCCGGCGAGTCCGAGTTCCTCGCGCTGGTGCGCGCTGGCCTGGTCACGACCGACGACCCGACCCTGTTCCTCACGGCCGTGAACATGGCGTTCGCCCTCCCCCGCGACGAGGTCGTCCAGGCGGTCCGGACGCGCGTCGAGCTGCTCGAGGAGTACCTCACCGTGCTCGCGACGCAGATCGACCAGATCCTCGAGGCGAAGGACACACCGGACACCGCGACCGAGGTCCCCCGGTTGATCATGGCCCGGACCCGGGGCGAGCTGGCGTGGTCCGGGGAGTACCTCGACCGGCTGGCAGGCGGTGCCTACGCGTTCCAGGACGAGCCGCCGCTGTGGACCCCGACCCCTGAGCAGATCGAGATCGCGCGCGCCGCCGGCGTAGGGCCGGGCGTCGTCCTCGCGATGGCCGAGGAGAACACGTAATAGTCAAGGATGACGAGTAATAGTCCATCTTGAATACTGGGGTCTCCACTCGAAGGAGAACCCCGCATGATCCATGCCCGCGGCCTGGCCCGCACCTACCAGACCCGACGAGGGGACGTCGACGCCGTGCGCGGCGTGGACCTCGACGTCGAGGCCGGCGAGATCGTCGGCTTCCTCGGCCCCAACGGCGCCGGCAAGACGACCACCCTCCGGATGCTCACCACCCTCCTGCGCCCCACCCGCGGCGAGGCGACCGTCGCCGGCGCCGACCTGCGGCGCGACCCCGGCACCGTCCGCCGCCGCATCGGCTACGTCGCCCAGTCCGGCTCCACGTCCGGAGAGGCGCGCGCCGGCGAGGAGGTCGTCGACCACGCGCTGCTCTACGGCGTCGACCGCGCCGCCGCCACCGCCCGCGGCCGCGACCTGTTCGCCCGGCTCGAGCTCGACGGCCTCTGGGACCGAACGTGCTCCTCGCTGTCCGGCGGCCAGCGACGCCGGCTCGACATCGTGACAGGCCTGATCCACACGCCGCGGCTGGTGTTCCTCGACGAGCCGACCACCGGCCTCGACCCGCAGGCGCGCGCGAACCTCTGGACCCACGTGCGTGGCCTGCGCGACGAGCACGGCAGCACCGTGTTCCTCACGACGCACTACCTCGACGAGGCCGACGCCCTGTGCGACCGCATCCTCGTCATCGACCACGGCGCGATCGTCGCGCAGGGCTCCCCGGAGGAGCTCAAGCAGCGCGTGAGCGGCGACGCCGTCCTGCTCAGCGTCGCGCAGCTTGGCGACGTCGCCCGCATCGCCGCCGTCGCCGCGCAGCTGCCCGGCGCCGACACCCCGACGGTCGACGGCACGCTGGTCGAGGTCCGCGTCCCCCAGGGCCGCACCCTGCTCACCGGTCTGCTCCGGACGCTCGACGCGGAAGGCCTCGAGCTGGACGGCGTCGAGCTGCGCCGCCCCACGCTCGACGACGTCTTCCTCACCCTGACCGGCCGGTCCCTGCGCGACGGAGAGAGCCCGGCGCAGCCCACCGAAGGAGCAGCAGCATGACCGCCGCCACCGCCACCTCCCCCGCCGTCACCGACGAGCAGCGCAGCCGGAGCACCTTCGTCCGGGACACGCTCACGGTCTTCCGGCGGGCCATGCGGATCTCGCTGCGCAACCCCGTGTGGGCCGTCATGGGACTGCTCCAGCCGGTGCTCTACCTGTCCCTGTTTGGTCCGCTCCTCGAGCCGCTGGCCCCGGCGCTGGGCGCTAGCAACGCGTACCAGCTCTTCGTCCCGGGCCTGCTCGTGCAGCTCGGCATGTTCGGAGCCCTGTTCGTCGGCTTCGGGCTCATCGGCGAGTGGCGCGACGGGGTCATCGAGGCGGAGCGCGTCAGCCCCGCACCCCGCTCCGCGCTCGTCGTCGGGCGCGTGCTGCGCGACGTGATCGTCGTCGCCGTCCAGGGCGTCGTCCTGGTGTCCGTGGCGTTCCTGTTCGGGCTCGAGGCGCCCTTCTGGGGCATCGTGCTCGGCATCGTCACCGCCGCGCTGCTCGCCGCCGCGTTCGCCTCCGCGTCCTACGCCGTGGCGCTCACCCTCAAGAGCGAGGATGCCCTGGCTCCCCTGATGAACGGGGTCGCCCTGCCGCTGCTCCTGCTGTCCGGGATCCTGCTGCCGATCACGGCCGCATCGGCACCCGCGTGGCTCAACACGCTCTCGAACCTCAACCCGATCAAGCACGTGGTCTCGGGCATCCGCGCCCAGTTCGACGGCGACATCGGCAGCTCCGTCGCGCTGTGGGGCTCCGCGCTGACGATCGTGCTCGCCGCCGTCGGCCTCTGGTTCGGCACCTGCACCTTCAAGCGCGAGGACGGCTGACACCTCACGACCCGGCGCTGGTCCGGAGCGCAGGATCAGCGCGAGGACACGACGGCCGCGCTCCCTCGCAGGGGGGCGCGGCCGTCGTCACGTCGGGAGCTACTCGACCCCGAGGAGCACCTCGACCGCGCGGGACAGGAACGCGTCGACGGGGCCCTCCGCGTACGCGTTGTGGCCCTTGCGGCGGCGGAACGTCGCGGACCGGACCTCCGCGGCCGACAGCGGCGTGCCCTTGTCGAAGTAGGCGACGAGGCGCTGGCAGAGCGCGTCGACATCGGCCGGCTCGTACCCCTGCTGGCGGCCGTCCGGCGGGGCGAACCGGTCACCGTCGGGACGGCCCAGACGGCCGTACAGCGTACGGGCCTGCTCGCTCAGGTGGTCCATCCAGCCCTGCTGGCCGCGCGTCGCGATGTACTCCGAGCGGGCGCGGGCCACGAACGCGGCCTCCAGGCGGTCGAGCGCCGCGTCGACCGCCGCGGTCACGTACCCGCCGCGCACCATGTCGAACGCGACGCCACGGACGTCCTTGCTGGCCAGCCCGGAGGCCGGCCCCTGCTCGTACACGGCCCGTGCGTGGGCGAAGAAGTCGTCGACCTCGTCCGGGTCGTACCCCTGCTTGAAGCCCGAGACGGTCCGGAACATCCCGTCGCTCACTCGTCCTCCTCCGCTGCCAGCTGTCCGCAGGCGCCGTCGATCTCGCTGCCCCGGGTGTCCCGGATCGTCGTCGGGATCCCGTGCGCACGCAAGCGTGCCACGAACTCCTGCTCGACCCGGGGATCGCTCGCGGTCCACTTCGAGCCCGGCGTCGGGTTCAGCGGGATCGGGTTGCAGTGCACCCAGCCGCGGCCGCGGGCGTTGAGCTTCTCTCCCAGGAGGTCCGCCCGCCAGGCGTGGTCGTTGATGTCCCGGATCAGCGCGTACTCGATGGAGACGCGCCGGCCGGTGACCTCGAAGTAGCGGTGCGCGGAGTCGAGCGCCTCGTCCACGCTCCACCGCGTGTTCACCGGGACCAGCTCGCTGCGCAGCTCGTCGTCCGGCGCGTGCAGCGACAGCGCGAGGGTCACCGGGATGCCCTCCTTGGCGAGGCGGTCCATCGCCGGCACCATCCCGACGGTCGAGACCGTGACGTTCCGCGCCGACATGCCCAGACCGTCGGGCGCCGGAGCCACCAGGCGGCGGACCGTCTCCATCACGGACTTGTAGTTGGCGAGCGGCTCGCCCATGCCCATGAACACCACGTTGCTCAGGCGCGTCGGGCCGCCCGGCACCTCGCCGTCGGCCAGCGAGCGCGCCGCCGCACGGACCTGCTCGACGATCTCCGCCGTGGACAGGTTCCGCGTCAGGCCGAGCTGGCCCGTCGCGCAGAACGAGCACGCGAGCCCGCACCCCGCCTGGCTCGACACGCACAGCGTCGTGCGGTTGGCATACCGCATGAGGACCGACTCGACCTTGGCCCCGTCGAACAGGTGCCACAGCGTCTTGACCGTGGTGCCCTTGTCGGCCGTCTGCGTCCGGTGCGCCGTGAGCAGCTGCGGGAACAGGCCCTCGACGAGCTTGTCGCGCGTCGCCTTCGGCAGGTCGGTCATCAGGGCCGGGTCGTTGGTCAGGTGCGTGAAGTAGTGCGTCGCCAGCTGCTTGGCGCGGAACGGCTTCTCGCCGAGCTCGGTGACCGCCTCGACCCGCTGCTCGGGCGTGAGGTCGACGAAGTGCTTGGGCGGCTTGCCACGAGGTCCCCGGCTGGGCGAGGACAGGTCGAGGCGTACGGGTGTACCGGTCATGGCCGGGTACCCCCTCTCGGACTAGGGCGGGTCACGCGGGCTGGAAGACCGTGAGCACGACGTACACGGCGGGGGCGGTCAGGACGAGCGAGTCGAGACGGTCCAGCAGGCCGCCGTGGCCCGGCACGAGCCGGCCCATGTCCTTGAGCTCGAGGTCGCGCTTGAGCATCGACTCGGCGAGGTCGCCGAGCGTGGCGGTCACGACCGTGGCGAGGCCGAGGATCACGCCGACCAGCGGCTCCCCGTCGAACGCGACCTGCACACCGACGACGCCGACGACGCACGCGAGGATCAACGAGCCCGCGAGACCCTCCCAGGTCTTCTTCGGGCTCACCGAGGGGGCGAGCGGGTGCCGGCCGAGCAGGACGCCCACCGTGTAGCCGCCCACGTCGCTGGCGACGCACAGGAGGATGAAGAGCATCACGCGCGCAGCACCGTCGGGCTCCGCGAGCATCAGCATCACGAACCCGCCGAGGAACGGCAGGTACGCCGCCGCGAACGCTCCCGCGGTCGCGTCCCGCAGGGCCGGCTGACCGCTCCCGTCGAGCACGCGCCACACGACGACACCGCCGACCGTCAGCATGAACGCGACGAACAGCGCCTCCGGGCCTGCCGTGTACGCGGACACCAGGATGCCGATCGCGCCGACCAGCAGCGGGAGCAGGGGCAGGTGGATGTTGCGGCGCGTGAACGCCTGCGCCAGCTCCCACAGCCCTGCGCTGACGGCCAGGACGGCGACGACCGCGAAGGCTTCCTTGCGGATGAACAGCGACGCGACCACCGCCACGAGCATGGCGACGCCGACGACGATCGCGACCGGGAGGTCACGACCGGGGCGGGGGGTCCGGGTGGCGGCGATGGCTGTCTGGCTCATCAGACCTCGAGGAGCTCGTTCTCCTTGGACGCGAGCAGGTGGTCGATGAGGTCCACGTGCTTCTTCGTCAGGGACTCGAGCTCCTTCTCCGCACGACCGACCTCGTCCTCACCGGCCTCACCGTCCTTGACGATGCGGTCCAGCTCCTCCTTCGCCCGCCGCCGGACGTTGCGCACCGAGACCCGGGCGTCCTCCGCCTTCGACTTGGCGAGCTTGACGAAGTCCTTGCGACGCTCCTGCGTGAGCGCGGGCAGCACGATCCGGATGACGTTGCCGTCGTTGGTCGGGTTGACTCCCAGGTCGGAGTCGCGCAGCGCCTTCTCGATCGCGGCGGTCGACGACTTGTCGAAGGGCGAGACGAGGATCGTGCGCGCCTCGGTGACGTTGAACGACGCCAGCTGCTGCAGCGGGGTGGGGCTGCCGTAGTAGTCGACGAACACCTTGGAGAACATCGCCGCGTTCGCCCGACCGGTGCGGATCGTCGAGAAGTCCTCCTTGGCGACCTCGACGGCCTTGTCCATCTTCTCTTCAGCCTCGAAGAGGGTCTCGTCGATCACCGGAGCTCCTTCGTGTCGTCAGTTCGTGGTGCTGCGTCCGTACAGCGTCGGCATTGTCAGCTGGCCGTGATCAGCGTGCCGATCTTCTCACCCCGGAGCGCCCGCGTGACGTTGCCGGCCTCCTCGAGGCCGAAGACGCGCATCCGCACGTCGTTGTCACGGCACAGGCTGAGCGCCGAGCCGTCCATCACGCCGAGGTCGTTGACGAGGGCGTCGGTGTACGTCAGGTGGTCCAGCTTCACTGCGTCGGGGTTGGTCCGCGGGTCCGCGGAGTACACGCCGTCGACGCCGTTCTTGCCCATGAGCACCTCGTGGCAGTGCGTCTCGAGGGCACGCTGCACGCTCACGGTGTCCGTCGAGAAGTACGGCATGCCCGCGCCCGCGCCGAAGATGACGACGCGACCCTTCTCGAGGTGCCGGATGGCGCGCAGCGGGATGTACGGCTCGGCCACCTGGCCCATCGCGATCGCCGTCTGCACGCGCGTGCTCACGCCGGCCTGCTCGAGGAAGTCCTGGAGCGCCAGGCAGTTCATGACCGTGCCGAGCATGCCCATGTAGTCGGCACGCGCCCGGTCCAGACCGCGCTGCGAGAGCTCGGCGCCACGGAAGAAGTTGCCGCCGCCGACGACGATCGCCACCTGCACACCTGCCCGGACCGCCACGGCGATCTCGGCCGCGACGCGCTGGACGACGTCCGCTGCAAGGCCCACGTCGCCACCACCGAACGTCTCGCCGGACAGCTTGAGCAGGACGCGCCGGTCCGGCACCGCTCCGCGGGTCGACTCGGGGTCCAGGGTCACGGTGCCTCCACGGAAGTTGGATCGGGCTGGTTGCGACGGTGGCCCCGACCCCGCAGGGCCGGGGCCACCGTCGATCACCTGAGGTCAGGCTCCCACGCGGTAGCGGACGAAGCCCGTCAGCGTGCCGCCGGCCTCGGCGAGGACCTGCGCGACCGTCTTCTTGTTGTCCTTGGCGAACGCCTGCTCGAGCAGCACGTTCTCCTTGAAGAAGCCGTTCAGACGGCCCTCGATGATCTTCGGCAGCGCAGCCTCGGGCTTGCCCTCGTTGCGGGCCGTCTCCTCGGCGATGTGGCGCTCGTTCGCGACGACGTCGGCCGAGACCTCCTCGCGCGTGAGGTACGTGGGCGAGAACGCCGCGATGTGCGTCGCGATGTCCCGCGCCACGCCGGCGCCGGCCGCGTCGGTCGCGACGAGCACGCCGACCTGCGGGGGGAGGTCCTTGCTGACCTTGTGCAGGTAGACCTCGACGTGCTCGCCGGCCACGCGGGCCAGGCGGCGCACGACGACGCGCTCACCCAGGGTGGCGGCCGTCTCGTCGACGATCGTCTGGACGCTGGAACCGTCGACGTCCGTGGCCAGCAGCGCGTCCGCGTCGCGGGCCGGGCTGTCGACCGCAGCCGCGAGCACGCGGTCCGCGAGGGCCACGAAGTTCGGGCTCTTCGCCACGAAGTCGGTCTCCGAGTTGATCTCGACGAGCACGCCCGTCTGACCCTCGCCGTCGGCCGTCGGGCCCACGTGAGCGACCACGAGGCCGTCCGAGGCCGCACGGCCCTCACGCTTGCCGACGCCCTTGAGGCCCTTGACCCGGATGAGCTCGAGCGCCTTGTCGGAGTCGCCCTCAGCCTCCTCGAGCGCCTTCTTGACGTCCATCATTCCGGCACCGGTCTTCTCGCGCAGCGCCTTGATGTCTGCGAGCGAGTAGTTCGCCATCAGTCGTGTCCGTTCCTCGTGTGTCGTGACGTTGATGCGGGACCTCAACGGTCCGGTGACGTGCCGCGGTGCCGGCGGCCCCGTGCAGGGGGCGCCGGCACCGGCAGGATCACTTGGAGTCGGCGTCGCCCTCGGTGGCGGCCTCGTCGGCGGCAACCTCGGTCGCGGCCTCCTCGGTGGCGGCCTCCTCGGCGACAGCCTCGGCGACGACCTCCTCGGCAACAGCCTCGGCGACGACCTCCTCGGCGACCGTCTCGGTGGCGGCCTCCTCGGCTGCGACCTCCTCGGCGACCTCGGTCTTCGCCTCGGCGACCTCGGCGGTCGCGTCAGCGGCGACCGCGGTGCCGGCCAGGTCGGCCTCGGCGCCGGCGAGCAGCTCGCGCTCCCACTCGGCCAGCGGCTCGGCGTCGGCCGGGGCGCCCTCGGCGGCCGCGGTGCGACCCGAGTGGCGCTTGAGGAGACCGTCGGCGGCGGCGTCCGCGATGACGCGGGTCAGCAGCTGGACCGCGCGGATCGCGTCGTCGTTGCCCGGGATCGGGTAGTCGACGACGTCGGGGTCGCAGTTGGTGTCCAGGATCGCGACGACCGGGATGCCGAGCTTGCGCGCCTCGTTGACGGCGAGGTGCTCCTTGTTCGTGTCGACGATCCACACGGCCGAGGGGACCTTGGCCATGTCACGGATGCCACCGAGCGTCTTGGCCAGCTTGTCCTTCTCGCGACGCAGGACGAGCAGCTCCTTCTTCGTGAGGTTCGAGCCCGCCACGTCGTCGAAGTCGATCTGCTCGAGCTCCTTGAGGCGCTGGAGACGCTTGTGCACCGTGCTGAAGTTGGTGAGCATGCCACCGAGCCAGCGCTGGTTGACGTAGGGCATGCCGACGCGGGCGGCCTGGTCCGCGACCGGCTCCTGCGCCTGCTTCTTGGTGCCGACGAAGAGGATGGTGCCGCCGTGCGCGACGGTCTGGCTCACGAAGTCGTAGGCGTTGTCGATGTACGACAGCGACTGCTGCAGGTCGACGATGTAGATGCCGTTGCGCTCGGTGAAGATGAAGCGCTTCATCTTGGGGTTCCAGCGGCGGGTCTGGTGCCCGAAGTGGACACCGCTCTCGAGCAGCTGGCGCATGGTCACGACGGCCATGGCACGTCCTTCCGGCGCGCACCGCACGGTGCACGCGTCAAGGCGGACCCGTCTCGGGGCCCGCATCTCGGTTGTCGGCTCCGACCAGCAGGCCGGCGCCCCTGGTGTCATGTCGTCGTCCGCTCCGGCACCTGTCACGTGGACAGACGCTCGGACCGCTGCGGAGATCGACCCCGTCCTGGCCCTGGTCGGCGGTGACGCCGATGGTCCGGGGATCGGGTGGATGACACGCGAAGTCGACCGGTACGGACCGGTCGCACCCGAAGTCTAGCCGATCGGCGAGGCTGCTCCCGACCGCGGCCTCGCTCACGCGCACCGCGAGCCGACCACAGCCCGTCCGGCGGCATCGGCATCCACAGACTCGCCCAAGCCCACCCCGCGGGTCACCGTCGCCGCGAACCATCACGCCATGACCCGACGACTCCCCGCCGCTCGCCTCGCTACCGCGCTCGGGACCGCGGTCCTCCTGCTCGGCCTCATGACCGTCGCCGCCGCCACGGCGGGCACGGCCGGCCCCCCGGGCTCCCCGCCACCGGCCACCTACCGGCTGCCGCTCACCGGGGCCGCCGACGTGGTCCGCGACTTCGAGCCACCGCCCGTGCGCTGGGCCGCGGGACACCGCGGCGTCGACCTGCGATCGAGCCTCGGCGCCGAGGTCGTCTCCCCCGTCCCCGGCGTGGTCACCTTCGCGGGAACCGTGGGCGGTCGACCGGTGGTGACGGTGACCGACGGCGAGGGGCGCAGGTCGAGCGTCGAACCGCTCGCTCCCGCCGTCGAGGTCGGCCAGCTCGTCCCCGCGGGGGCCGTCCTCGGCACTGTCGTGGCCGAGGGATCCCACTGCGCGCCGGGAGCGTGCCTGCACTGGGGTGTGCGGGTGGACGACGAGTACGTCGACCCGCTCAGCCTGCTCCCCGGCGCCGGACCGGCCGTCCTGCTCCCGCTCGAGGCCGGGGGGTAGACCGGTCGCGCCGAGCGTCGGCCGTGCCGACGTCGCTCGACGCGGGAGGTGGATCGGTCGCGGTGGGCGCCGGACCGGCGCCCGTCCCGCCGTCGCTCGACGCCGGCAGACCGGTCAGGCGCGCTCGGCCTCGACGAGGCGGGTGCGGAGCCGGACCATCGCCGCCGTGTGCATCTGGGAGATGCGCGACTCGGTGACGCCGAGGACGCGACCGATCTCGGCGAGCGTCATGCCCTCGTAGTAGTAGAGGACGACCACGATACGCTCGCGCTCACCGAGACACTCGATCGCGCGGGCCAGGAGGAACTTCGTCTCGGCCGCCTCGATCGAGCTGGCGGGGTCGAGGATCCGGTCGTCGCCGAGGGTGTCGCCGAGCGAGACGCCGCCGGGGCGGTCGTCGCCGCCGCCGAGCAGCTCGTCGAGCGCCGCGACGTTGACCGTCGAGAGCTGGGAGTAGATGGTGCGCAGGTCCTCGACCGGCATCTCGAGGTGCTGGGCGACCTCGTCCTCGGTGGGCGTGCGGTGCAGCTTCGCCTCGAGCTCGGCATAGGCGCGGTCGACGGAGCGGGCCTTCGTGCGGACCGAGCGCGGAACCCAGTCCATCGCGCGCAGCTCGTCGATGATGGCGCCGCGGATGCGGGACGAGGCGTAGGACTCGAACTTGACCGAGCGGTCCGTCTGGTACTTCTCGATGGCGTCGATGAGTCCGAACATGCCGTAGGAGACCAGGTCGGCCTGCTCGACGGTGCTTGGCAGACGCATCCCGACACGGCCGGCGACCGCCGACACGAGCGGGGCGTAGTGCAGGATCAGGCCCTCACGAGCACGGGCCGACGGCGCCGCCTTGTAGTCCTCCCACAGAGCGTCGACCTCTTCGACAGAACGTGTCGGGGCCACCGGCGTCCGGGGGGCCGGCACGCCGCGCGTGATCGGGACGGAGGCGGGCGCAAGCAGGTCGACGTCGGCCGAGCGCGGCTGCGGGATGACGCCCTCGGGCGCCGTGCTGGTCAGTCGCGTGTGCACCGGGAAGGCGGTGTCCAGCTGCGTCGTCATCGTCGACTCCATTGTCTTCGTCATGCTCGTGGGTGCGCTTGCTGGAACGCCGGGCGGAGCCGCTCGGCAAAGACGGGGGTGTCGCGCTGCCCGGCGGGGAGGCCGGCACGACCGAGCAGGTCCTGGACGCTGCGCTGGGCCGAGCCGTCCGTGAATGCGAGGGTGGCTGCGGAGTGCACCGTGTTCTGGCCGGACTGCGGGATGCCACCGGAAAGAATGTCGACATCGCCCAGATATGCGCGACCTGCGTTCTTCGACAATCCCCGCGCGTGGCCCGGGTGAACCGAGAACGCGGGCTGGAGGAGCGCCCGATCAGGCGTCCCCGTCGCGTTCTCGTCGGTGTTCATGTGAGTACGGTGGCCTGAAACACAGCAGGTAACAAGCAGCACTTTCACCTGCCCGGCCTAACCGTGGGCGAATCCCGGCACAATGTCCGATTCGTCGACGAACAATGGCCCGATTGCGCGAGTTTTTCACCCGGGGAACTCCTCACCCCCTCTCGCCCGCGTCCCCTCCCGGCGCGCCTTCTGGACAGCGGCCCGCCGTCATGGTTCGTCGGGCCGCGCGGCGACCCAGCCGTCACCTCGGCGACCCGCCCATCCTTCGAGCTCCAGGAGACCCACGGCGCCCCGCGCTTCGGCGACGGTGACGCCCGCGAGGCTCGCCAGCCGGTCGAGCTCGGTGGGCACGCGACGCGAGAGGGCGTCGAGGACACGCTGGGACAGCGGGTCGAGCGCGTCGCGCCGCCGCGCAGCACGCTCGTCCGCCGCGCTGGCCGCCTCGGCCACGGCGGCGACACCGGAGCCGATGACGCCCGCGAGCTCACGCACCTCGGCCGCATCCGTGACGCACACCGCGACCCCCTCCCGGAGCAGCCGGTGACATCCCGCGGACGCCATCGACGTCACCGGTCCGGGCACGGCGCCCACGGGACGCAGGAGACGTGCCGCATGGTGCGCGGTGCTCATCGCACCCGAGCGCCACGCCGCCTCCACGACGACCGTCGCCCGGCCCGCTGCGGCGATGAGGCGGTTGCGCTGCAGGAACCGGCTCCTGGTCGGCAGACTTCCCGGAGGCACCTCGGACAGGAGCGCTCCGCCTGAGGCCACGACCGCGTCGAGCAGCCGCGCGTTTCCCGCCGGATAGGCGCGGTCGACACCACCCGCGAGGACCACGAGGGTCCGGCCGCCCCGGGTGACGGCTCCGCGGTGCGCCGCCGCATCGATGCCGTACGCACCGCCGGAGACGACGCACAGGCCTTCGGCAGCGAGTCCGTCGGCGAGGTCGAACGCGACACGCTCCCCGTACGACGTGGCAGCACGCGACCCGACGACCGCCACCGCCAGCGTGAGCGTCTCCCGGAGTTCCGGCTCACCGCGGACCCACACGCAGAACGGCGCCCCCGTCCCGAGGTCGTCGAGCGCGGTCGGCCATCGAGGATCTCCCGGCACGAGGAGCGTGCCCCGGAGCCGGTCCAGGGCCTCGAGGTCGCGGCCCGGGTCGCAGTCGGGCAACCGGACCGCCCACCGCGCGACCGCCTTCAGCACCCGTCTGCGGTCGGCGTCGGTGAGGGGCCCGCGCACCTCCTCGAGCCGGACGAGGTCCGCGCCGTGCCGATCGGCTGCACGCACCCAGTCGAGCGCCTCCACGGCACCGAGCAGTCCCACGAGCGTGCCGGCGACCGCGTCGCCCGGCTCGACCAGGGCACTCCACGTCGCACGTGCATGCACCTCCGCGACGTCACGGCTCATGCGCCGTGCCCACGCGTCCGGAGCAGCAACGCGTGCCCCACGTCGGCGCGGCTGGGCGCGCTGCGTCCCGCCAGGTCGGCCACCGTCCACGCCACGCGCAGCACCCGGTCCACGCCCCGCAGGCTCAGGGTGCCGCGGTCGACCGCGCGGTCCAGGTCGGCGACGAGCGCGCGGTCGGGACCCAGCCGCTCGCGCAGCCAGCTGCCCGGGACGTCGCCGTTCGTACGCCACGGCGTCCCCGCGAGCCGGTGCGCCTGCGCAGCCCGCGCGTCGAGCACCCGTCCCGCGACGACGGCCGTGGACTCCCCCGCGCCCGCTCCCGCCCGGGCCGGGCTGAGCTCGACCTGCAGGTCCACCCGGTCCAGCAAGGGGCCCGACAGCTTCCCGAAGTACCGACGGCGCTGCTCGCTGCGGCACGTGCACGCGAGCCCCTTCCCGACGGCCAGTCCGCAGGGGCACGGGTTGGCCGCGAGCACGAGCTGGAACCGCGCCGGGTAGCGAGCCGTCCCGGCGGCCCGGTGGAGCACCAGCTCGCCGTGCTCCAACGGCTGTCGCAAGGTCTGCAGCACCGCGGTCGAGAACTCCGGCGCCTCGTCGAGGAAGAGGACGCCGCGGTGCGCGCGGGAGGCCGCCCCGGGGCGCGGGACGCCCGACCCCCCGCCGACGACGCTCGCCGGCGTCGCCGTGTGGTGCGGGTCCTCGAAGGGTGGCCGGCGCAGCAGCCCGTCGCCGGGGTCGAACGCTCCCGCCACCGAGTGCACCGCCGTGACCTCGACCGCGTCGGCCTCCGACAGGTCCGGCAGCAACCCGGGCAGACGGGCCGCGAGCATCGTCTTGCCCGTCCCCGGCGGACCGACCATGAGCAGGTGGTGCCCACCCGCCGCGGCGACCTCGAGGCACGCCCGAGCGTCGTCCTGCCCGACCACGTCCGCGAGGTCCAGCGCCGATCGGCCCGGATGCCGCGGGACCGCCTCCGGGGACACGGGCGCCACCTCCGGGACGTCGACAGTCGCGCCATAGCCTGCCGCCACCTGTGCGAGGCTCGCCGCACCGACGACCCGGGCACCGGGCACCAGCCGCGCCTCTGCCGCATTGGCCTCCGCGACGACCACGCGGCACCAGCCTGCGGCCACGGCGGCTGCGACGGCGGGCAGCACGCCGCGCACGGGCCGCAGCCGACCGTCGAGCCCGAGCTCCCCGAGGTGGACCACCCCGCGCGGCGCAGCGGGGTCGATGGCCTCCGCACCCGCCAGCGTGGCGACGGCGATCGCGAGGTCGAAGCCCGAGCCGGACTTGGGCAGCGTGGCGGGCGAGAGGTTCACGGTGATGCGCCGGTTGGGCCACGCCAGGCCCGACGAGGTGACGGCCGCCCGGACCCGGTCGCGCGACTCGGCCAACGAGGCGTCGGGCAGGCCGACGAGGGTGAACGCAGGCAACGAGGGTGCGAGGTGCGCCTCGACCTCGACCACGTGCCCGGTCAGCCCCACGAGCGCGACACCGAGCGTCCGACCGAGGACCACCTAGACCACCCCGACGAGGTGGTCGACCTGCGCGGCACCCCGCGCGGGCAGCACCACGGCGATCACGTCGATCCGCACGGACCTCGGGTGCACGTCGTGCGCGGCGAGCCACTGCGCCGCGAGCCGGCGCACGCGCGCGAGCTTGCGGGCGGTCACCGCCTCGGCGGGGTGCCCGTACGCGGCCGACCGCCGCGTCTTGACCTCGACGACGACCAGCTCGTGGCCGTCGAGCGCCACGAGGTCCAGCTCACCGTCCCGGGTCCGCCAGTTCCGGTCCAGCACGTCCCATCCACGGTCCCGGACGTGGGCTTCCGCCACGTCCTCCCCGTACCGCCCCACTGCGTCCTTCGCGCGCACCGGACCACCTCCGCGCAGGACGCTGCCAGCGTGGGACGGTCGGTCGGCCTGCGGCGCTCGACCCCGTGGAGGCGACGGCGTCGCGCCGGGCTGTGGGCGGCTCGACGCCCGCCGTGCCGATCCCGGACCGCGCGGGACAGTCTCGGGTACCCGCGCTCCGCGGGTACCCCCCGACGGACGTCAGCGGGCGAAGCCCGCGCTGCCGCCGAGGTCGAGCTCGGCCTTCGCCAGCTCCTCCACGTTCACGTCCTTGAAGGTGACCACGCGCACCGACTTCACGAACCGGGCGGAGCGGTAGACGTCCCACACCCACGCGTCCGCGAGCGTCAGCTCGAAGTAGACCTCACCGGCCGCCGAGCGGACCTGCAGGTCCACCTGGTTGGCGAGGTAGAAGCGCCGCTCGGTCTCGACGACGTAGGAGAAGAGCCCCACGACGTCGCGGTACTCGCGGTACAGCGCGAGCTCCATGTCGGTCTCGTAGTTCTCCAGGTCCTCCGCGCTCACCGGGACATCATCCCCCATGCACGCAGCCGGGACCGCGCGACGCCACGAGAGCGGCCCCTCAGAACACCTCGTCGGGATCGACGAGCTGGTCGAGGAGCTCCTCGTCGACGGGGAGCGGCGCGTCGTCGCCCGTCCCCGGCAGCCGCCACGATCGCCGGTGCAGGACGCTCGGGCCGAGCTCGCGCAGTGCCGCCATGTGCTCGGCCGACGCGTAGCCCTTGTTCTCGTCCCACCGGTACGCCGGGTGGTCGGCCGCCAGGGCGACCATCATCGCGTCCCGCTCGCACTTGGCGAGCACGCTCGCCGCCGCGACGGAGGCGCACGTCCGGTCGGCCTTCACGCGCATGTGCACGCGTGGCGCGGGCGGCGTCGGCTCCTCGTCGAGCGTGAAGAGATCAGCCTGGGCCGGCCGGCTGAGCCAGTCGTGCGACCCGTCCAGGAGCACGACGTCGACCGGTCCGACGCTCGCCGCGACGGTCTCGAGCGCCCGCGTCCCCGCGAGCCGCAGGGCCGCGATGATGCCGATCTCGTCGATCTCCGCGGCGCTCGCGTGACCGACCGCCCGGGCGAGCCCCCATCGGCCCAGCGCGGGCAGCAGCCGGGTGCGCGCCGCGGGAGCGAGGAGCTTGGAGTCCGCGACGCCTTTCGGGGCGGACCTCGTCGTCACGTCGACGACGACGACGCCGACGCTCACCGGGCCGGCCAGCGAGCCGCGACCGACCTCGTCCATGCCCGCGAGGAGCCGTGCCCCGTCGCGCAGGAGCAGGCGCTCGTGGCGCAGGTGCGGCGCGACCCGCGGGGTGGTCGTCCTCGGTGCGTCGAGCAAGGTCACGGCTGGTCGGGCACGTCCGCGAACGTGCTGGTCGGGTTGCGCAGGAGACCCATGCGCTCGATGGGCCACACCGTCACGAAGGCCATGCCGACGACGTTGTCGACGGGGACCGAGCCTCCCCCGGGGTTGCCCTGGTTGTAGCGGGAGTCCGACGAGTGCGACCGGTTGTCGCCCATGACCCAGATGCTGTTCTCCGGCACCGTGACGTCGAACGCGATGTCGCTGGGCTGCACGCCCGCCGCGAGGTAGGGCTCGTCGAGCGGCTCGCCGTTGACCACCACGGGCCCACCGACCTCGGCGGAGACGTGGTCGCCGGGCAGCCCGATCAGGCGCTTGACCAGGTGCTCGTTGGCGTCGGCCGGGTAGAGCCCGATGAACGTCAGCGCGTTGTTGATCGCACCCCGCACCGGTCCCGGGTCGGGGGCGGTGTCGGACGGCAGCCACCCCCCGGGGTCCTTGAAGACGACGATGTCGCCGCGGCGCAGGTCGAACGGGCCCGGCGTGAGCTTGCTGACCAGGATCCGGTCGTGCTCGATGAGCGTGTCGTGCATCGACTGGCTCGGGATGAAGAACGCCTGCACGAGGAACGTCTTGACCAGCAGCGACAGGACGATCGCGCTGACGAGGATGATCGCCGTCTCGCGCAGGAGGGACCCGGCGCCGCTCGGCCGACGGGCTGCGGCGTGCCGACGGGTCGTCGAGTGCTCGGTCGCTCCGTCGTCAGGCACGGTCACGTCCGGCATCCGGGGTCCGGTGGCGGCTCCGTCGGGCGCCTCCCGGCTCGGCCACGACGTCGCTGGCGTGCCTTCGTCGAGGTCGCGGGGAGGTCGGTCGATCACTCGCACACTCTCGCACGCGGCAGGCCCGGACGCGCACACGACCAGCCCCCGAGATCGCGCGTCGTGACCGGGTCATCGTCGTCGTGACCCCGTCGTCGGGACGCGGCGCCCTGACCAGCGTGTCCTCCCGTCGGGCACGCCGACGGGCGGCCACCGACACCGGTGACCGCCCGTCAGGACGCGCGGGCGAGAAGGCTCAGGCCTTCTTCGCGGCGGGGGTGAACTCGCGCTTCTCCTTGATCTTGGCCTTCTTGCCACGGAGCTTGCGCAGGTAGTACAGCTTCGCGCGGCGCACGTCGCCGCGCGTCACGACCTCGATCGACTCCAGGCTCGGCGAGTGCACGGGGAACGTCCGCTCGACCCCGACCTGGAAGCTGACCTTGCGGACCGTGAACGTCTCGCGGACACCGTCGCCCTGGCGGGCGATGACGACACCCTGGAACGCCTGGATGCGGGAGCGGTTGCCCTCGACGACCTTGACGTTGACCTTGAGCGTGTCGCCGGCGCGGAACTCCGGGATGTCGGAGCGCAGCGAGGCTGCGTCGACCTGGTCGAGCGTGTGCATGTGATGTCACTTCCCCGCCCTGCCACAGGTCAGGAACGTCGTCGAGGGCGTCTCGGCCGCCCCGTGCAGGGCAGGACCGGCGTCCTTGGTCTGATGGTCCGGTGCGTCCGGGACGATCCCCGGGTGGCCGTGAGTCGTCTCCCCTGTGGCAGAGACGCAGCCTGCGCGCACCAACGGGCAAGTCTGCCACACCGGCCGCACCCGCAGTAAATCGGGTGCTGGACGTCACGGGCGCGCGAGGCGCCCGTCCACCGGCAGCCACCCGAGCGACTCGAGCAGGGACAGGTCGTGCTTGTCGAGCTCGTCGACGGGCAAGGCCTCGATGAGGTCCGGGCGGCGCACGGCCGTCCGCTCGAGCGCCGTGTCCCGACGCCACCGGGCGATCCGCGCGTGGTGCCCGGACAGGAGCACCTCGGGGACCTCCAGCCCGGCCCAGACCGGCGGCTTGGTGTAGACGGGGTACTCCAGCAGGCCGGCCGCCCCGTGGGACTCCTCGACCAGCGACTCGGGGTTCCCCACGACGCCGGGCAGCAGCCGCGCCACCGCCTCGACCACGACGAGCGCAGCCACCTCCCCGCCGTTGAGCACGTAGTCACCGAGGGAGAGCTCGGTGACGCGTCCCCGCGCGCGGTAGTGCTCGGCCACCCGCGCGTCGATCCCCTCGTACCGCCCGCACGCCAGCACCAGGTGGCTCTCGCCCGCGAGCGCCTCGGCGGTGCGCTGCGTGAACGGCTCCCCCGACGGCGTCGGCACCAGCAGGTGGGCGTCGTCGTCGAGCAGGTCGTCCAGCGCGGTCCCCCACACGTCGGGCCGCATCACCATGCCGGCACCACCACCGAACGGGGTGTCGTCGACCGTCCGGTGGCGGTCCGTGGTCCAGTCGCGCAGGTCGTGCACGCGCAGGTCGAGCAGGCCGCTCGTGCGGGCCTTGCCGACGAGCGAGAGCTCGAGGGGCGCCAGGTACTCGGGGAAGATCGAGACGACGTCGATGCGCACGGTCAGTCGTCGTTCCCGACGGTCTCCTCGGAGACGACGAGGTTCGCGGCGTCGGACGCCAGGAGCCCGCCCGGCGGGTCCAGCACCACGCGGCCGCCTGCCACGTCGACCACCGGGACGATGACCTTCACGAACGGGACCAGCGTGCGGGCACCGTCGGGCTCGCGCAGGACCAGCATGTCGTGCGCCGGCAGGTGCTCCAGGCCGACGATCTCGCCGAGCACCCGACCGTCCACGTGCTCCGCTCGCAGCCCGGCGAGCTCGTGCGGGTACCAGGCGTCGTCCTCGTCGGAGCTGTCCTCGTCGACCACGAGCTCGGTCCCGCGCATCGCCTCGGCCGTGGTCCGGTCGGTGATCTGCGCGAACGTCACGTACCAGCGGTCCTGCTGCGTGCGCGTGCTCACCACCGTGAGGGGTCCGCGTGCGGCGGGCTCCGTGGCGAGCACGGCGCCGACGCCGAAGCGCTCCTCGGGGTTGTCGGTACGCAGGTCGAGGGCGACCTCTCCGCGCAGGCCGTGGGCACGGCCGATCCGCGCGACGGTCAGCTGCATGGGAGTCCTCACGATCGAAGTGGGCGGTCATGGCGAAGGCCCGGTCCCCAGGTTAGGGGACCGGGCCTCGCGGAGGAGTTCAGCGCCGGTCGACGTCCACGACGTCGACGCGGACGGCGCCGTCCGTCGAGAGCGCACCGACGACGGTGCGCAGCGCGCGAGCCGTCCGACCGCCACGGCCGATGACCCGGCCGAGGTCGTCGGGGTGCACGCGCACCTCGAGCAGGTCGCCACGACGCAGCGTCGACGCGTTCACGCGGACGTCGTCCGGGTGGTCGACGATGCCACGCACCAGGTGCTCGAGAGCGTCGGCGAGCATCAGGCCTGCTCGTCCTCGGCGGGAGCCTCGGCAGCGGCGGCCTTCTGCGAGGCAGCCTTCTCGGACGCCTTGGCCTTGGCCTTCTCGGCGTCGAGAGCGACGGCGTCGATGGCAGCCTTCGGGTCGACCTTGTCGGCCTTCGTGCGCAGGGTGCCCTCCTGGCCGGGGAGGTTCTTGAACTTCTGCCAGTCACCCGTGATCTTGAGGAGCACGGCGACCTGCTCGGTCGGCTGCGCGCCGACGCCGAGCCAGTACTGCGCACGCTCGGAGTCGACCTCGATGAACGAGGGCTCCTCGGTGGGGTGGTACTTGCCGATCTCCTCGATCACGCGGCCGTCGCGCTTGGTGCGCGAGTCGGCGACGACGATGCGGTAGTACGGAGCGCGGATCTTGCCGAGACGCTTGAGGCGGATCTTGGTGGCCACGGTGTGGTCTTCTCCTGATGTCTGCTGTGGGTGACCTCTCCGCGCATTGCCCGTGGGGTGGGCGCGCCGGGAAGGTCGGGGACACGACGAACGCAGGTAGAGGGGCTGCAGACGTCGGGTACAGCCGACCATTGTGCCAGATGGGGGCGACCACTCCCAACCACGTGCGGCACGTCACCGACCGCCGAGCACGACCTCGCCCCGCAGCACCACGGCGCGGGGCGCAGCCAGCACCTCGACGTCCTGGCGCGGGTCCGCGTCGTAGACCACGAGGTCCGCCGACGCACCCTCGTCGAGACCCTCGGCGCCCAGCCACGCGCGGGTGCGCCAGCTCGCGGCCGCCACGACGTCGCGAGCCGGGATGCCGGCGCGGACCAGCTCCGCGGCCTCGTCGGCGATCCTGCCGTGCGCGAGGGTGCCGCCCGCGTCCGTCCCGACGAGCACCGGCACACCCGCGTCGTACAGGTCCCGGACGAGCGCGTACCGGTGCTCGTACAGCGCGCGCATCCGCGCGGCGAACACCGGGTAGCGGGAGCCCTGCGCGGCGATGGCCTCGAACTGCCCGATCTGCAGCAGCGTCGCGGTGACGGGGATCCCGGCGGCCGCGATCCGGTCGATGTGGTCGCCGGTGGCGCCGGTGGCGTGCTCCAGGCAGTCGACCCCGGCGTCGAGGAGCGCGTCGAGCGACTCCGTCGCAAAGGTGTGGGCGGTGACGCGGGCGCCCGCGGCATGGGCGGCCGCCACCGCGTCGGCCAGCACGTCCGCGGGCCACAGCGGGCGCAGGTCGCCCTCGGCACCCAGGTCGCGGTCGATCCAGTCGGCGACGAGCTTGACCCACCCGTCGCCGCGGGCCGCCTCCACGCGCACGGCGTCGGGCAGCTCGTCGACGGACCCGAGCTCGCGGCCGTAGTTCCGCAGGTACCGCTTGGGACGGGCGAGGTGGCGTCCGGCCCGGATCAGGCGCGGCAGGTCGTCGCGCTCGTGCACCCACCCGGTGTCCGCGGGCGAGCCCGCGTCGCGCACCAGGAGCACGCCCGAGTCACGGTCGGCGAGCGCCTGCTTCTCGGCGGTGCCGTCGTCGACCGGGCCGTCGGACGCGAGCCCGATGTGGCAGTGCACGTCGACCAGTCCGGGCAGGACCCAGCCGTCGAGCACTGTGTCCTGCGCGTCCCGCGCGGACGACGGACGCTCGAAGGTGATCCGACCATCGATGACCCACGCCTCGCCGACCTCCCGCTCGTCGTCGAGGACGACCGTGCCGCGCAGGTGCAGGACCACGTGGTCTCAGCGTCCGCCGAGGAAGCGGTCCAGACCGGCGGGGAGCTCGATCTCGGCCGGCGACGTGGGCTCGGCCTTCGGCGCGATCCCGAACGCCGAGCCCTGCGGTGCGGCCGGCTTGCTCGTGATGCCGCGCTCCTGCTCCGCGCGCCTCGCCGGGTTGCCCGACTTGCCCTTGACCTTGCGCACCGGCGCCGCCGTGCGGCCGCGCGACTTCTTGCCGCCCATGCCCGGCAGGTTGCCCATGCCCGGAGGCATGCCCGGCACGCCGCCGCCCTTGGCCATCTGGCGCATCATCTTCTGCGCGCCGTCGAAGCGCTCCAGCAGCTGGTTGACGTCGCTGGGCTTGGTGCCCGAACCGGCGGCGATGCGCGAGCGGCGCGAGCCGTTGATGATCTTCGGGGTCCGGCGCTCCGCGGGGGTCATCGAGCGGATGATCGCCTCGATGCGGTCCACCTCGCGCTCGTCGAAGTTGTCGAGCGCCTCGCGCATCTGCCCCATGCCCGGCAGCATGCCCATCATCTTCTTCAGCGGGCCGGCGTTGCGCAGCTGCTGCATCTGCGTCAGGAAGTCCTCGAGCGTGAGGTCCTTCCCGGACGCCAGCTTGTCCACCATCTCCTCGGCCTGGCCGGCGTCGAACGCCTTCTCGGCCTGCTCGATGAGCGTGAGGATGTCGCCCATGTCGAGGATCCGCGACGCCATGCGGTCGGGGTGGAACACCTCGAACTCGGTGAGCTTCTCGCCGGTGGACGCGTACATGATCGGCTTGCCGGTCACGCTGGCGACCGACAGGGCGGCACCGCCGCGCGCGTCGCCGTCGAGCTTGGACAGGACCACGCCGGTGAACCCGACGCCGTCCGCGAACGCCTGCGCGGTCGTGACCGCGTCCTGGCCGATCATCGCGTCGATGACGAAGAGGATCTCGTCGGGGTCGAGCGCGTCGCGGATGTCGGAGGCCTGCTGCATCAGCTCGGCGTCGACGCCGAGACGGCCGGCGGTGTCGACGATGAGGACGTCGTGCAGCTTCGTCTTCGCCGTGGCCAGACCCTCGCGCGCGACCGCCACCGGGTCCGCGCCGAACGGCAGGAGGTCCTCGCTGCCCTGGTTGCCGGGGTGCGGGGCGAACACGGGCACCCCCGCGCGCTCCCCCACCACCTGGAGCTGCGTGACGGCGTTCGGGCGCTGGAGGTCCGCCGCGACGAGCAGCGGCGTGTGGCCCTGACCCTTGAGGTGCAGCGCGAGCTTGCCCGCGAGGGTCGTCTTGCCCGCACCCTGCAGGCCCGCGAGCAGGATGACGGTCGGCGGGTTCTTGGCGAGGTTGAGCGTGCGCGTCTGGCCACCGAGGATGGCGACGAGCTCCTCGTTGACGATCTTGACGACCTGCTGGGCCGGGTTGAGCGCGCCGGACACCTCGGCGGACAGCGCGCGCTCGCGCACCGCACCGGTGAAGGAGCGGACGACCGGGACGGCGACGTCGGCGTCCAGCAGGGCCCGGCGGATCTCGCGCACGGTGGCGTCGATGTCCGCCTCGGACAGCCGGCCCTTGGTGCGCAGGTTCTTGAAGGTCGACGTCAGACGGTCGGACAGGGTGGCGAACACCTGGCGGTCCTCACACTTCGGGGGTTCACGGACGTCCTAGGGTACCTGCCAGCTCCCGGGTGGCCCGTGCTGTCAGGTCGTCGACGAGGGTCGCGCGCCACGTGCTCCACGCCTGCGGGCCCGCCGCGCCGGCGTCGGCCTCGGTCAGGGCGCGCAGCAGCTCGAGGAGGTCCGGCCGGTGGTCGACGGCGTCGAGCAGCCGGGCCAGCGTCGCCGGGTCGTCGGGGTCGGCCGTCGTGGCCAGCTCGGCGAGCGTCAGGTGCTCCCGCACGAGCCGGGTGACGTCCGCCGCCACCTGCTCGTCGAACCCCATCCGCAGGACGATCGGGCCCGCCAGCCGTGCGCCCTCGGTCGAGTGGTCACCCGCGCCGGCGCGCTTGCCGATGTCGTGCAGGAGCGCCGCGAGCAGCAGCGTCTCCCCGTGCTCGACGACACGCTTGTCCCGTCCGGCCCGTGCGACCGTCTCGACGAGGTGACGGTCGACGGTGTGCCGGTGGATCGCCGAGCGCTGCGGCCGGTTGCGGACGCCGGCCCACTCCGGGATCCAGGTCGTCACGACGCCGGCGAGGTCGAGCGCCTCCCAGATCGGCACCTGCGCCGGCCCCGAGCCGAGCAGCTGCAGCAGGTACCCGCGGGCCGCCCGGGGCCACGGGGTCGGGAGGGACGGCGTGGCGGTCAGGCTCGCGACCGTGACGGGCGAGAGGGTCAGCCCGGTGCGCGCCGCCGTCGCCGCCGCCCGCAGGGACAGCAACGGGTCCTCCGCCGGACGCGCCTCGACGGCGAGCACGATCTCGCCGTCGTGCTCGACGAGGTCCTCCGCGATGGTCCGCAGCCGCGGGGCGGAGCGACGACCGCGCACCAGCATCGTCGTGCGCGCCGGTCGCTGCAGGGCCTGGCGGGCGTTGCGGACGGTCGTGTCGAGCGCGTAGGAGATGACGCGCGCCGCCTCGGCGATGCTCGCCAGCAGGTCGTCGCGGTCGTCGAAGCCGACCAGCGCCGCGACCTCGTCCTGGTCCGCGAGCAGCAGCCGGTTGGTGTGCCGCCGGGTGACCACCTGCACCGTGTCGCGCACGTCGAGCAGGTGGGCGTACGCCATGTCGACAGCACCGTGCGGCCGGTCGGTGAGCCAGGTCGCCGCGAGGGCGCTCAGCACGACCGCGTCGCGGATGCCGCCGCGCGACTCCTTCAGCTCCGGCTCGATGAGGTATGCCAGCTCACCGTGGCGCTCCGCGCGCTGCCGCGTGGACGCCAGCAGCTCGGGCAGGCGCCGCCGGGCGGCCGACCGCCAGTCCTCCAGCAGCGCGGACTTCGCCCGGGCGATGACGACGGCGTCGCCCGAGACGGGCTGCAGGTCGAGGAGCCCGACCGCGGCCGGGAGGTCCTTGGACGCGACCTGACGGCACTGCGCGAGCGACCGGACCGAGTGGTCGAGGTCGAGGCCCGCGTCCCAGATGGGGTACCAGAGCTTCTGCGCGAGAGCGGAGAGCGCCTCGGTCGAGTGGCCACGGCCCTCGTGCACGAGGAGCAGGTCGAGGTCGCTGACCGGGCTCGCGTCCCCGCGTCCGACGCTCCCGACGGCCCCGAGCGCGATGCCCGACACGTCCTCGCCGTCGGTGGCCAGCTCCCACTGCTCCCGCAGCCGGCCCACGACGAGCTCGACGATCGCGGCCCGCCGGGCGATGCCGTCGGAGCCGGGGCCGGTCAGGCCGGCGGCGAGCTCGAGCCGCTCAGAGCGGAGGTCCCGCACCCCGATCGCGGGGTGCGGGACCTCGGGCGACCCGTTCGCGGCCGCGCCCCCCGCGGGCGGCCGTTCCTGTGTCATGTGTGTCTGGTGACCGTCCTGATCAGAGGGCGTCGTCGCCGTGCTCACCGGTGCGGACGCGAGCCACGTCCTCGACCGGCACGACCCAGACCTTGCCGTCGCCGATCTTGCCGGTCTGCGCCGCGCGGACGATGACCTCGGTGACGCTGGCCGCGTCCTCGTCGCTCACGAGCACGTCGATCTTGACCTTGGGGACCAGGTCGACCGTGTACTCCGCACCGCGGTAGACCTCGGTGTGACCGCGCTGACGGCCGTAGCCGCTGGCCTCGCTCACGGTCAGTCCTCGGACACCCGCGGCCTCGAGGGCCGACTTCACGTCGTCCAGCCGGTGCGGCTGGATGACCGCCGTCACGAGCTTCGTCATCACTTCACCTCCGTCACGACGCGGGCGCCGACGCCCAGCGTCTCGTATGCGGTCTCAGCGTGGACAGCCAGGTCGATACCGCCGACCTCGGCCTCGTCGGAGACCCGCAGACCGATGGTCGCCTTGAGGATGAGCGCGATGACGTACGTCGCCGTGAAGCTGAACAGGATCGCGGCGAGCGCCACGATCGTCTGCGTGGCCAGCTGAGTGACGCCCCCACCGTAGAACAGACCGTTCTGCGCACCGTCCGGGTACCACGTGCTGTTGGCGTCCGTGGCGAAGAAGCCGATGAGGATCGTGCCGACCAGACCGCCGACGAGGTGGACACCGACGACGTCGAGCGAGTCGTCGTAGCCGAACTTGAACTTCAGGCCGACGGCGAGGGCGCAGAGCACACCCGCCACGATGCCGATCGCGATCGCGCCCCACGTGTCGACCGCAGCAGCGGCCGGGGTGATGGCGACGAGGCCCGCGACGATGCCGGACGCGGCACCGAGCGACGTGGCGTGACCGTCACGCACCTTCTCCGTGGCGAGCCAGGCGAGCATCGCGATGCCCGTGGCGAGCAGCGTGTTGAGCCAGGCACGACCGGCCACGTTGTCCGCAGCGAACTCCGACCCGGCGTTGAAGCCGAACCAGCCGAACCACAGGAGCGCGGCACCGAGCATGACGAACGGCAGGTTGTGGGGCCGCATGGCCTCCTTGCCGAAGCCGCGGCGCGCACCGAGCACGAGTGCCAGCACCAGGCCGGCCGTACCGGCGTTGATGTGGACGACCGTCCCACCGGCGAAGTCGATGGGGGTCGACAGCCCTTCGGTGAGGCCGGTCGCGCTGAGCAGCCCGCCGCCCCAGACCCAGTGGGCGAGCGGCAGGTAGACGACGGTGACCCACACGGCCGTGAAGGCCAGCCAGGCACCGAACTTCATGCGGTCCGCGACGGCACCCGAGACCAGGGCGACCGTGATGATCGCGAACGTCGCCTGGTAGCCGGCGGCCACGAGGAACGGCACACCGGACGCGGCCATCAGGCTCTGGTCGTCGGTGGCGCCCTGCAGGCCGAAGAACTCGAACGGGTTGCCGAGCCACCCGCCGCCGAGGTCGCCGCCGAAGACGGCCGAGTACCCGTAGAGCACCCAGATGAGCCCGGCGACGCCGATCGCGCCGAAGCTCATCATCATCATGTTCAGCACGCTCTTGCCGCGCACCATGCCGCCGTAGAAGAACGCCAGCCCCGGCGTCATCAGCAGCACGAGGGACGCGGCGGTCAGCATGAACGCCGTGTTCCCGCTGTCCAAAGCGAATTCTTCCATCGAGATCGCCTCTCCACTCGCCAGCCGGGGGTGGCTGGTCGGGGATCACAGTTGACGAACGGCGTTTCCGTCAGAGGCGAAGGACGTTACGGCGGTGTGACAAGCCTCACCCGCACGTAAACGTTCGGTTTCGTGGTGAGCGGACGTCCAGGAGCGTCAGCCCTGGAGGAGGGCGTCGACGAAGGCCTCCGGGTCGAACGGGGCCAGGTCGTCCGGGCCCTCGCCGAGCCCGACCAGCTTGACCGGGACACCCAGCTCCCGCTGCACGGCGACCACGATCCCGCCCTTGGCGGTGCCGTCGAGCTTGGTGAGCACGATGCCCGTCACACCGGCCACCTCGCTGAACACCCGCGCCTGGTTCAGACCGTTCTGGCCGGTGGTCGCGTCGAGGACCAGGAGCACCTCGGACAGGGGGGCCTCGCGCGTGATGACGCGCGTGATCTTGCCCAGCTCGTCCATCAGGCCGGCCTTGTTCTGGAGACGTCCGGCCGTGTCGACGAGCACGACGTCGATCCCCTCGGCGCGGCCCGTCCGGACGGCGTCGAACGCGACGGCGGCCGGGTCGGCGCCGTCGCGGTCGGAGCGGACCGTGTGCACGCCGACGCGCGAGCCCCAGGTCTGGAGCTGGTCGGCGGCGGCGGCGCGGAACGTGTCCGCGGCACCCAGGACGACGGTCCGGCCGTCGGCCACGAGCACGCGGGCGAGCTTGCCGACGGTGGTCGTCTTGCCGGTCCCGTTGACGCCGACGACGAGCACCACGGCAGGGACGCGGGAGCCGTCGGCCGCCTCGCCGGGAGCCGTGTGCAGGCTGCGGTCCAGCGTCGGGTCGACGAGCGCGATCAGCTGCTCCCGCAGGAGCGCGCGGACCTGGGCCGGGTCCTTGAGGCCCTCCACGCGGACGCGGGTGCGCAGGGCGTCGATGAGCTCCCCGGTCGGGCCGGCGCCGACGTCGGCGAGCAGGAGCGTCTCCTCGAGCTCGTCCCAGTCGTCCTCCGTGAGGTGGTCCTTGGACAGCACCGCGAGCAGCCGGGCACCGAGCGGGGAACCCGACCGCGAGAGCCGGTCACGCAGCCGCGAGAGCCGCCCGGCGACGGGTGCGGGCACCTCGAGGACCGGCGGTGCCTCGACCTCCTCCGGGAGCACCTCGACCGGAGGTGCTGCCGTCTCGGCCTCGGGCACGGAGGTCGGCAGGTCGACCGGGGGCGGGGCCTCGTCGACGGTGGAGCCGCGGCGGCGGCGGACGAGCAGCGTCGTCAGCGCGACGACGATGGCCGTCGGGATGCCGGCCGCCAGGAGGATCTCGAGCGTCTCGTTGGTCACCGGGACAGTGTGTCTGGCGGCGGGCTCAGGACGCGAACCGGCGCGTCAGGCGGGGTTCAGCGGTCGCGGTGGCCCGGCAGGACGCCGGTGGCCTTCTCCTTGGCGCGCTGCAGGGTGGCCGCCAGGTCGTCGACCTGCAGGTACGCCTCGCCCTCGTCGACCGTCTCGCGCAGGAACTGCGCGAGCGAGAGGTCGACGGGCTCGACGGCGGCCGCTGCGGCTGCTGCACGCTGCTCGGCGTCGGGGTTCTTGCGGGCCGCCCACCCGCTGCGGAACGTGGCCAGGGGTGACTCCCGCCTGTCCTTCGCCGACGAGAACAGGCTGGCGGCGACCAGGACGGCTGCGGCGACGAGGACGGCAAGGAGGATCGCGACGAGGACAGCCATGGGTCCAGTGTCCGCGCCCGTGGCCGGTCCATCAGCGCTCGACGCACCCCGGGAGGCAAACGGCACACAATCTCCACAGGCAGACCGGGCCTACCGGTCAGACCGCGACATCCTCCCGCATGCGCTGGCTGATGACGGTGGTGACGCCGTCGCCGCGCATGGTCACGCCGTACAGGGCGTCGGCGATCTCCATGGTGCGCTTCTGGTGCGTGACGACGATCAGCTGCGAGTCCTCCTGGAGCTCGCGGAAGATCTCGAGCAGCCGGCCGAGGTTGGCGTCGTCGAGGGCCGCCTCGACCTCGTCCATGACGTAGAACGGGCTGGGCCGCGCCTTGAAGATGGCCACCAGCAGCGCGACGGCCGTCAGCGAGCGCTCCCCGCCCGACAGCAGCGAGAGCCGCTTGACCTTCTTGCCGGCCGGTCGCGCCTCGACGTCGATGCCGGTGGTGAGCATGTTGTCGGGGTCCGTCAGGACGAGCCGACCCTCTCCGCCGGGGAACAGCCGCGGGAACACGACGTCGAACGCGGCAGCCGTGTCCCGGTACGCCTCCGCGAACACCTGCTCGACGCGCTCGTCGATCTCCCTGACGATCTCGAGGAGGTCCGCACGGGACTTCTTCAGGTCGGCGAGCTGCTCCACCAGGAACTGGTGGCGCTCCTCCAGGGCGGCGAACTCCTCCAGCGCGAGCGGGTTGACGCGACCCAGCAGCGACAGCGCCCGCTCGGCGGCCCGCAGGCGCTTCTCCTGCTGCTCGCGGACGTACGGGACCGCGGTCGGGGCGTCGGGGTCCACCTCGGCGCCCGGGAGCGGGATCACGGGCACGTCCTGGTGCGGGCCGTACTCCTCGAGCAGGACGGCGGGATCGAGCCCCAGGTCGTCGACGGCACGGGCCTGGAGCGCCTCGATGCGCAGACGCTGCTGCGTGCGGGCGACCTCGTCCCGGTGCGCGACGTCGGTGAGCTGGGCGAGCTCCGTGGCGCGGACGTCGACCTCGGCACGGGCGGCACTGACCTCGCGGTCCCGTTCGCCGCGCGCCAGCTCGGCGGCGTCGCGCTCGGCCGACGCGCGGCGCAGCGACTCGTCGAGCACGACCAGTGCGCGGGTGGCGCCGTCGCGCACGGCCTCGGCGACGCTCGCCTGCCGCGACCGGGCACGCTCGCGCTCGGCGGCCCGCTCGCGGGCGACCCGCTCCGTCTGGGCGGCTCGTTCGAGGGACTCCGCGCGACCGGACAGCGCGCGTGCGCGTTCCTCGCCGGTGCGCAGCGTCAGGCGCGCCTCGGTCTCGCGCGCACGTGCGGCGGTGGCCAGCTCGGCCAGCCGGTCCCGGCGGGCGCTGCCCTCGACGATGGCGGCCTCGCTCTCGGCGGGCTCCACCTCGGCGGCGGCCAGCCGCTCGGCGAGCTCCGTGAGCTCGGCTGTGTCGGCCTCCAGCGTCCGCGACGCGGCCTCCAGCGACTGCTGCAGCCGCGCGGCCTCGGCGTTCGCGGCGCGGGCCGCCGAGCCGAGGTGGCCCAGCTGCTCGGCGACGGCGGCAAGCGCCGCGTCGGACTCGTTGAGCCGGTCGAGCGTCCGCTCGTGCGCCTCGCGCGCCGCCGTCAGGGCCTCCGTGGCGCCGGCGAGCTCGAACCGGACCCGCTCGGCGTCGGCGGTCACCTTCGCCGCGCCCGAGCGCGCCTGGTCGAGCGCCGACTGCAGGTGCAGGGCGCTCGGTGCCGTCGCCGAACCTCCGGACGCGCGGTGCCGGGACAGCACGTCACCGGTGCGCGTGGCCACGACGAGGTCGGGGCGGGTGGCGACGATCGCGCGCGCAGCGGCCAGGTCGTCCACGACGACCACGTCGGCGAGCAGGGTCTCGACGGCCGCGCGGACGTGCTCGGGCGCCCGGACGAGGTCGACCGCGCGGGCCGCGCCGGCGGGGACGTCGGCCAGCGGCGTGGACGCGTCCGACGAGCCGCTGACCAGCAGGGTCGCGCGGCCCGCGTCCTCGGTGCGCAGGTACCGGATCGCGTCGACGGCCGCGTCGACCGAGTCGACCGCGACGGCGTCGGCCACCGCGCCGAGCGCGGCGACGATCGCCTCCTCGTTCTCCGGGTCGACCGCGAGCAGGGCCGCGACCGACCCGACGAGGCCGGGCTGGCCGTCCGCGGCGAGCAGCGCGCCGACGCCGTCCTTGCGCGTGAGGCTCAGCTCGAGGGTCTCGGCGCGGGACTCCAGCGCGGCGCGCTCACGCTCGGCAGCGCTCAGCTGGTCCTGCAGGGCGCTCAGCCGCTCGGTCGCCCGCTCCAGAGCCTCGACGGCGGCCTCGTGCTCCGCGTCCAGCCCCTCCTCGCCCTCCTCGACACCGGCGACCTGCGACTCGAGCACGGCGAACTGCGTGGTCGCCTCCTGGCCGCGCTGCTCGGCGGCGGTCAGCGACTCCCGGAGGCGTCCGAGCTCGGCCTGCGTCGCCTCGACACGGCTGCGGCGCGCGGCGACCTGACCGGCGAGCCGGGCGACGCCCTCGCGGCGGTCGGCGGCCCCGCGCAGCGCGGTGGCGACCTCCTTCTCGGCAGCGGTCGCCTCGGCCTCGGCCTCCTGCCGCGCGGCCACGGCCGCCTCGAGAGCGGCCCGCGACAGCTCGACCTCGCTGGCCAGCTCGGCCTCGGCGGAGCGCACGCGCTCCGCCTGGGCGGCCAGGTCGTCGGGGTCGGCCCCGCCGGTGCGCTCCTGCCCGGCGCTGCCGAGCAGCCGGACCCGGTC
The DNA here is from genome assembly GCF_007990265.1 of Cellulomonas terrae. Classification (GTDB taxonomy): domain Bacteria; phylum Actinomycetota; class Actinomycetes; order Actinomycetales; family Cellulomonadaceae; genus Cellulomonas; species Cellulomonas terrae. Next base: position 25,692 of record NZ_BJWH01000014.1, on the reverse strand, counting down.
GGTGGCGAGGGACGCGGTGCCGCGCAGGCGCTCGCGCAGCGACGAGAGGCGGTACCAGACCTCGCTGGCCTCGCTGAGGGCAGGTGCGGCCTCGGCGGCCTCGCGCTCGAGGGTGGCCAGGCGGGCGCGGGTGGCGGCCAGCGCGCCCTCGACCTCCTCGCGACGGACGCGCAGGGCGCTCTCGTCGGCGATCTCCTGCTCGAGCGTGGACGTCAGCTGCGCGAGGTCGTCGGCCAGCAGCCGGGCGCGCGAGTCGCGCAGGTCGGCCTGGACCACCGCCGCCTTGCGGGCGACCTCCGCCTGCCGGCCGAGCGGGCCGAGCTGGCGCCGGATCTCCCCCGTCAGGTCACCCAGCCGCGTCAGGTTGGCCTGCATGGCCTCGAGCTTGCGGAGCGCCTTCTCCTTGCGCTTGCGGTGCTTGAGGACGCCCGCGGCCTCCTCGATGAACCCGCGGCGCTCCTCGGGCGTCGCGCGCAGCACCGCGTCGAGCTGGCCCTGGCCGACGATGACGTGCATCTCGCGGCCCAGGCCGGAGTCGGACAGCAGGTCCTGGATGTCGAGGAGCCGGCAGCCCTGCCCGTTGATCGCGTACTCGGAGCCGCCGTTGCGGAACAGCGTCCGCGAGATCGTGACCTCGGAGTACTCGATCGGCAGGGCGCCGTCGGAGTTGTCGATGGTGAGCGCCACCTCGGCGCGACCCAGCGGCGGGCGCCCGGCGGTGCCGGCGAAGATGACGTCCTCCATCTTGCCGCCGCGCAGCGACTTGGCGCCCTGCTCCCCCATCACCCAGGCCAGGGCGTCGACGACGTTGGACTTGCCCGAGCCGTTGGGCCCGACCACGCAGGTGACGCCCGGCTCGAAGTTCAGGGTCGTCGCCGAGGCGAACGACTTGAACCCCCGCAGGGTGAGGGTCTTGAGGTGCACCCACGAAGCCTAAGGCGCGCGCGACGCAGCCCCGGGGACGTCCACCTGCTCGGCGGTGCGGTTCAGCCGCCCTGTCCGGCCGGGTCGGGCAGGTCGAGGCGCTCCGCCAGCTGTCGCCGGGCCCGGTCGACCACCGCGTCGGCGCCGGCGATGGTCGCGAACGCCTCCAGGTCGTCGTGCTCGCCGACGACGGCCAGCGCCGTGGCCGCCGCGGCGCGCACCCGGGGAACCTGGTCGGTGAGCAGGCCGCGCAACGCGCCGGCGGTCTCGCCCAGCTCGTGCTCGCGGGCCAGCGCGGCGGCGTGCTCCCGCACGCGCCACGCCGGGTCGTGCAGCGCCGCGAGGACCGCCCCGTGCACTCCCGGACCGTCGTGCCAGGCGTACCGCAGGGCGCGGGCGGCCCAGACGCGCGGCCAGTAGTCGGGCTTGCCGGGGGTGGTCTCGTAGCCGGCGACCAGGTCCGCGGCTCCCGGTCCGCCGATGCGGTCGAGGGACGGCGCGTCGTCGACCGTCTGCCCCGTGAGGAGCCCCACGCACCAGGCGACCACCGCGTCGGTGCCGAGGTCGGCACACGCGTCGGCCACCCAGTCCGCGGGGCGCCCGGTCATCGGGTCAGAGCGCGGGGAACCAGAGGGCGATCTCGCGGGCTGCCGACTCCTCGGAGTCCGAGCCGTGCACGAGGTTCTGGATGACCTTCAGGCCCCAGTCGCGGCCCAGGTCGCCGCGGATGGTTCCCGGTGCGGCGACGGTGGGGTCGGTGGCACCGGCCAGGGAGCGGAAGCCCTCGATCACCTTGTGGCCCTCGGCGACGACCGCGAGCACCGGGCCGGAGCTCATGAACTCGATCAGCGGAGTGAGGAACGGCTTGCCGGCGTGCTCGGCGTAGTGCTCGGCGAGCAGGGCCTCGTCCGCCTGTCGGAGCTCGACCGCGACGAGCGTGTAGCCCTTGGCCTCGATGCGGCGGACGATCTCGCCCGACAGTCCCCGGCGGACGCCGTCGGGCTTGACCAGGACGAGGGTGCGCTGCGTGGTGGGTGCGTCAGTCATGGCGTCACCCTAACGGGGAGCTAAGGGCCGACCGCGCCCGGGTTCGCGGCGTCGTACTCGGCGCGCTCCCGGTCGATCCGGCCTCCGAGGCGCAGCGCCACGATCCACAGGACGACGAAGATCCCGCCCACGACGAACATCATCGGGACGAAGAACCCCACCGCCAGCACGAGCGCCTGCACGACCGACCCTGCCACGTAGCCGCCGGGACGGGTCATGAGACCCGAGAGCACGATCAGGGTCACCGACAGCGTCCCGCCGACCCACCAGACGGCCGCCGGCTCGGCGAGCCGCAGACCGTACGCCACGAGCGTCGCGAAGAACACCAGGACGGCCTCGAGGACGAGGATCGTCTGGGTGAACTGGGGCTTCGCGGGGCGCTTGCGGCGTACGGCCTGGCCGCCGTCCGGGACGGTGGAGCTCATGAGGGAAGGCTACCGGCGCGTCGACGCCTCGACGTCGTCGGGGGCGGTGTCCCGCTGCGTCGGGAAGCCGGCCGAGAGGTCGTCCACGACGACCGACCCGTCGACCGTCTCGGACGCTACCCCGGAGCCGTCGGCCGCGAGGGCCTCCCCGCGGGCGACCATGCCGGCCATGTCGGACAGCTTGACCTCACGCAGGAACAGCGCCAGGACGAAGCCGATGGCGATCACCGGCACGAGGTACCAGAACGAGGGCGCCAGCGCGGTGGTGAACGCGTCGATGACCCCGGACTTCAGCGGCTCGGGCAGGGCCTGGACCGCGGCGGGCGTCAGGCTGGAGGCCTCGCCACCGGAACCTGCGGGTGCCCCGGCGAAGACACCGGCCAGGTTGTCCGCCAGCTTGGTGGTGAACATGGTGCTGAACAGCGCCGTGCCGACGGCCGCGCCGATCTCGCGGAAGAAGTTGTTCGTGCTGGTGGCCGTCCCGATCTCGTGCGGGTCCACCGAGTTCTGCACCGCGAGCACGATCGTCTGCATGACCAGGCCCATGCCGGCGCCGAGCACGAAGATCATGGCGCCGAAGAGCCACATCGACATGTCGCCGGTGATCTGCGTGAGCCAGGCGACGCCGCCGGTCGTGATGGCCAGGCCGACCACGGGGTAGACCTTGTAGCGACCGGTCTTCGTGATCGCGAGGCCGGAGCCGATCGCGGTGAGCATGACACCGACCATCATCGGGAGCAGCAGGAAGCCGGACTCGGTGACGCCCGCGCCGGTCGACATCTGCAGGAACGTCGGCAGGAACGCCAGGGCGGCGAACATGCCCATGCCGAGGATGAGGCCGATCGCGGTGGCGATGGTGAACGTCGGGTTCTTGAACAGGCGCAGCGGCAGGAGGGGCTCCTCGGCGCGCAGCTCGACCATGATGAACGCGGCGATCGCGACGAGCGTGCCGATCACCAGGGCGAGCAGGCCCGGGTCGGACCAGTCGTAGCCGCGGTTGCCCGTCCAGCTGTCCCAGCTGGTGGCCAGCACCAGGCCGGACGTCGCGACCACCATGAAGAAGATGCCGGCGACGTCGATCTTCTTGCCCGACCGGTGCGTCGGCAGCTTGAGGGTGAACCAGGCCACGGCGAACGCCGCGAGGCCGATGGGGATGTTGATCCAGAAGCACCAGCGCCAGTCGGCGTGCTGCGTGAACAGGCCACCCAGGAGCGGGCCGATGACCGCGGAGATGCCGAACAGCGCACCCATCGGGCCCATGTACTTGCCGCGGTCCTTCGCGGGGACGATGTCCGCGATGATCGCCTGCGACAGGATCATCAGACCGCCGCCGCCGAGGCCCTGCACGCCGCGCCAGAACACGAGCTCGCCGAACGACTGGGCGAAGCCGGCCCCGGCCGAGGCGATCGTGAACAGGCCGATGGCGATGAGGAACGGCCAGCGCCGGCCCCACAGGTCACCGAACTTGCCGTACAGCGGCATGACGATGGCGATCGCCAGGATGTAGGCGGTCACCACCCAGCCCTGGTGCTCGACCCCGTTGAGCTCGCCGACGATCGTGGGCATCGCGGTGCCGACGATCGACTGGTCGAGCGAGGACATGAACATGCCCGCCATGAGCGCACCGAAGATGAGCCAGACGGTCTTGGGGGTCAGGTGGATCAGCGGCTTGTCGGTCGCTGGTGCCGGTGGGGCTGCGGTGGCCATGCGGAGGGACCTCGTTCGGGGGTGGTGGGTGGTGGGGTGCGTCAGTCGGTGAGGATGGAGCGCAGGTCGGCGACGACGGCGCTGACGTGCTCGTCCGCGGTGCCGGCTCCTCCGGCCGCGTCCCAGCGCAGGAACGTCGCGTGGGTGAGGAACAGCAGCGTCGAACCGACGATCTCGGAGGAGTACGGGGCGTCGTCGCCGAGGCGCCGTTCGATCAGCGCGGACAGCTGCCCCTTGTGCTGCTCCATCCAGGCGAGGTGCCGGGCGAGCAGCCGGGGCTCCTTCGCGGCCAGCTCGAGCGCGCGGGCGACTCGCTGGCGGCCGATGGGGGCGTCGGTGAGGAACGAGCTGACGAGCGCCTGGAGGTCGGCGAGCAGGTTTCCCGTGGGTCCCCCGGTCGCGAACTCCTCCGTCGCCGCCGAGTCGAGCGGCCACGGGGTGTGGCCGAGCACCGCGTCGTCCTTGGTCTCGAAGTAGTTGAAGAACGTGCGTGCGGAGACGCCCGCCTCCTCGCAGATGGCCTCGACCGTGACGGCGTCGAGGCCGTGCTCGGCGACGAGCCGGTGGGTCGCGTCGATCAGCGCCTCGCGGCGGGCGCGCTTCTTGCGCTCACGCAGCCCGAGGGCAGGTTCGTCGACCGAGGAGTTCTGCACGAGGTGCAACTTTACACACACTGCAACTTTGCAGTGGGCGCACGTTCATGTGCAGTTGATCACAGCAACTGTCAGACCTCGCCGAACCCGCCCTCGACCGCCGCGACGAGCGCGTCGCGCGCCTCGGCGGCCTGCGGCCCCTCCGTCTCGATGGTCAGCTCGACGCCCTGCTTCGCGCCCAGTTTCATCAGCTCCAGCACGCTCGCCGCGTTGGCGCCGTTCACCCGGACCTTCGCGTCGTACGCCGCCAGCATCCGCGCCACGACCGCCGCCGGGCGCGCGTGCAGGCCGAGCGGGTTGCGCAGCACCGCCACCGCCCGGAGCACGCCGTCGTCAGGGGTCCGCTCGGCCGCCGCGGGCGACCCGGCCACGTCGCCGAAGGTCGAGCCCGCGTGCACCGCGGACGCGAGGACGCCTCCCAGGTCCGCGCCCCCGTGCGCCGTGACGGCCGCCGCGACCGCCCCCTCGACGAAGGGCGCGTCCGCCAGGCGCACGCGCGCCGCGACGTCCTCGTCCAGCAGCTCCAGCACCGACTCGGTGGTCAGCACCGCCGAACCGAGGTCCGTGAGGACGACCGCGGAACGGTCGCCCTGCGTCGCCTCGACGAGCGCCTGCTCGACGAGCTCGTAGCTGGTCCCGAGGCCCCCGTCGTCCATGCCGCCCGCGGCGATCAGCAGCACGCCCGGCGCCATCTGCCCGGCGAGCTCGACCGTCCCCTGCGCGAGCGCGCGCGAGTGGGACACCAGGACCAGCGCGACGGGTGCGAGCTCGCGCGTCACGCGGCCGCCTGCGCAGCGGCCCGCAGGATCAGCTCCGTCGAGCGGGCTCCCGGGTCGAGGTGCCCGGCCGACCGCTCGCCGAGGTAGCTCGCGCGGCCCTTCGTCGCGACGAGCGGGATGGTGGCCTCGGCACCGTCGCGCGCCGCGTCCGCCGCCGCGGCGAGCACCTGGGCCGGCGACGCTCCACCGTCGGCAGCCGCCACCGCGGCCTCCGTCGCGGGCGTCCAGGCGTCGACCATCGTCTTCTCGCCGGTCGTGGCCTTGCCGCGCGCGACGATCCCTTCGAGCGCAGCCTCGAGCAGCGCGACGACCCCGTGGCTGTCGAGCTGGGTGACGCCCGTGGCCTTCGCGGCGCGCAGGTAGGCCGTGCCGTACAGCGGACCGGCGGCACCGCCGACGGTGGACATCAGCGTCGTCGCGACGAGCCGCAGGACCTCGCCGATGTCCGCAGGCTCCGCCGGGAGCGCGTCGAGCTTGGCGACGACCGCCGAGAAGCCGCGGAACAGGTTCTCGCCGTGGTCACCGTCGCCGATCTGCCGGTCGAGCTCGATGAGCTCCTCCCGGTGCTCGGTGACGGTCTGCGCCGAGCGGCGCACCCAGTCGACCGCCCACGCCACGTCCAGCGTCATGCCCACGCTCCCTCGAACAGCTCAGGCCCCTGGACTGGTGCTCACCACCGCAGGGCGGTCGTGTGCACCGGGGCGTCCCAGAGCGCGGTCAGCTCGTCGTCCAGGCGGAGGACCGTGACCGACGCACCCTGCATCTCCAGCGATGTCACGTAGTTGCCGACGAGCGAGCGGGACACCTCGACCCCGCGCCCTTCGAGCAACGCGCGGGCCTGACGATAGACCACGTAGAGCTCCGAGGCGGGGGTGCCGCCCATGCCGTTGACGAACAGCAGCACCTTCTCGCCGCCGGTCAGTCCCAGGTCGTCCGCGACCGGCGTGAGCAGCAGCTCGGTGATCTCGTCGGCACCCGCCAGCGGGATCCGCCGGCGGCCCGGCTCCCCGTGGATGCCGATACCGATCTCGATCTCGTCGTCGGGCAGGTCGAAGCTGGGCTTGCCCGCGTGCGGGACCGTGCAGGCGGTCAGCGCGACCCCCATCGAGCGCACGTTCGCGATGACCTTCTCCGCGACGGCCACCACGGCGTCGAGGTCGTCCCCGCGCTCGGCGGCCGCCCCCGCGATCTTCTCGACGGCGACCGTGCCGGCCACCCCGCGGCGCCCCGCGGTGTACAGGGAGTCCTCCACCGCGACGTCGTCGTTGACCACGACGGTCCGGACCTCGACGTCGTCGGCCAGCTCGGCGGCCATCTCGAAGTTCAGCACGTCGCCCGTGTAGTTCTTCACGATCGCGAGCACTCCGGCGCCCGCGTCGGCCGCCTGGAGGGCGGGGGCGATCTGGTCCGGGGTGGGCGACGTGAACATCGCGCCCGGGACGGCCGCGTCGAGCATGCCGGCACCGACGAAGCCCCCGTGCAACGGCTCGTGCCCGCTGCCGCCACCGCTGACGAGCCCGACCTTGCCGGCCGACGTGCCGCCGGCGCGCGTGACGAACCAGGGGTCGCGGTGGATCGCCACCACGTCGGGGTGGGCCGCCCCGAACCCCTCGAGCGACTCGGCCACGACGGTCTGCGGGTCGTTGATGAGCTTCTTCACAGCGGCCATCCCTCCTACCGGGCGCCCACGGCGGGGCCCGCACGTCCGTCGCGACCGTCGTCGGCCCGACAGGTCTCACCGTGGTGTCGACGTGGGAGGTCGTCAAGGGGAGGACGTGCGCCGTCGGTGCACGTTCGTGCAGCACTCCCGACGGAGCCGGACGGATGACCAGGAATCAGGGCCGGCCCAGCAGCCGGCGGGCCTCGGCGACCAGCAGGATCGAGCCGGTGACCAGGACGCCGGACCCCCGCTCGACCTCGCTCTCGGCCCGCGCCACAGCGAGGTCGAGGGCGTCGTTCAGCCGCTCGGCCACGTGGACCCGGTCCTCGCCGAAGATGTCGATCGCCACCTCGGCGAGGTCCTCGACGTCGAGCGCCCGGGTGTTCGACGCGCTCGTGATCACCACCTCGGCGAGCAAGGGCTCGAGGAGCGCGAGCATGCCCTCGGGGTCCTTGTCCGCCATCACCCCGACGATGCCGACCAGTCGGTGGAACTCGAACGCCTCCTCGACCGCGTCGACGAGCGCCTCGACGCCCGCGGGGTTGTGCGCGCCGTCGACGATGATCGTCGGGCTGCTGCGCACGACCTCGAGCCGGCCGGGCGAGTCCACGTCGGCGAACGCCGTCTCGACGATGCCGGGGTCCAGCGCCCGGCCGCCCGTGAGGAGCGCCTCGGTGGCGGTCAGGGCGAGCAGGGCGTTGTGCGCCTGGAACTCGCCGTGCAGCGGCAGGAAGATCTCCGTGTAGGTGCCGCCGAGCGTCTGCAGCGTGATGAGCTGACCGCCGACGGCCACCTGCCGCTCGCCGACCTCGATGTCCACGCCCTCGCGCACGACGCGCGCACCCTTCTCGGCCGCCGCGGCGAGCACGACGCCCTCGACGTCCTCCTGCTGGGCGGCCAGGACCAGCGTCGCGCCGTCCTTGACGATCCCCGCCTTGACCGACGCGATGTCGAGCAGGGTGTCGCCCAGGTAGCGCTCGTGGTCCATGGAGATCGGCGTGATGATCGCGACCTCGCCGTCGGCGACGTTGGTCGAGTCCCACAGGCCGCCCATGCCGACCTCGACCACGGCCACGTCGACCGGGGCGTCTGCGAAGGCGGCGAACGCCATCACCGTGAAGACCTCGAAGAACGACAGCTGCGGCTTGCCGTCGGCCGCCGACCGCTGGTCGACCAGGTGCACGTACGGCGCGACGTCCTGCCACACCTCGACGAAGCGCTCGTCGCTGATGGGCTCACCGTCGATGACGATGCGCTCGTTCACGCGCGACAGGTGCGGGCTGGTGAACCGGCCGGTGCGAAGGCCGTGCTCGCGGACCAGCCGCTCGACCATGCGCGACGTCGACGTCTTGCCGTTGGTGCCGGTGACGTGGACGACCCGGTAGGCCTTCTGCGGGTCGCCCAGCAGCTCCATGACGGCCAGCGTCCGGTCGAACGACGGGTCGATCTCGTGCTCGGGGGCGCGCGCGAGGATCCCGCGGTACACCTCGTCCGCGGCCGCCCGGGCCTCCTTCTCGGCCTCGGTGCGCAGGTGCTCGGCCCCTCCGTGCTCGCGTGGGCTCATGCCTCGTACCCTCCGGCGTCGACGGCTTCGACGGTGGCCTGCAGCGCCGGCCCCGTCTCGATCTCGACCGAGAGCGCCAACGTCTCGCGCGCGATCGTGTCACGGTGCTGCTCGACCGCGGCGACGTGCTCCGTCGGGACGTCGAGGGTCAGCAGGATCCGGTCCCCCACCTGCAGGCCGGCCGCCTTGCGGGCGTCCTGGACCACCCGGACGACGTCACGCGCGTAGCCCTCGGCCCGCAGCTCGTCGTCCAGGGTCAGGTCCAGCACGACGAAGCCGCCACCGGCCAGGACCGCCGCGGCACCCCCCTCGCCGCCCACCACCGTCGTCAGCTCGTACTCGGCCGGCTCCAGCGCGACGTCGCCGTCGTCGGTGGTGACCACGACCGCGTCCCCGTCCACGCGCCAGGCCTCGGCGCGCGCCGCCTTGATGACGGCCTGCACACCGCGACCCAGCCGCGGCCCGGCCGCGCGGGCGTTCACCGCGAGGCGCTGCGTGATGCCGAAGCGGTCGGCCGTGCCGGCGTCGGCGGTGACCAGGTCGACGCGCTTGACGTTGAGCTCCGCCGCGAGCAGGTCGCGGTAGGGGGCCAGGGCGTCGGAGTCGTCGACCGCCACCGTGAGCGTGCGCAGCGGCTGCCGGACCCGCACGCCCGCGGCCTTGCGCAGGCCCAGCGCGGTCGACACGACGGACCGGACCTGGTCCATGGCTGCGACGAGGGCCTCGTCGGCGGGTGCGAGGTCCGGCGTCGGCCAGTCGGTCAGGTGCACGCTGCGCCCCCCCGTCAGGCCGCGCCAGACCTCCTCGGTGACCAGCGGTGCCAGCGGCGCCATGACGCGCGTGAGCGTCTCCAGCGACGTCCACAGCGTGTCGAAGGCGTCGGGGTCCTCGGCCCAGAACCGGTCCCGCTGCGTGCGCACGTACCAGTTGGTCAGCACGTCCAGGTGCTCACGGATGCTCTCGCACGCCGCCGAGATGTCGTACGCGTCCAGCTGCTCCGTGCTGCGCTCCACCAGGTCCCGGGTGCGCGCCAGGACGTACCGGTCCATGGGTGCGAGCGTCGCCGCGCGCGCGGGGTCGACGGCCTTCGCCGTGTAGCCGGCGCCGCCGTCGGCCGCGTCCGCGTACAGCGCGAAGAAGTAGTACGTGCTCCACAGCGGCAGCAGCACCTGGCGCACCCCGTCGCGGATGCCGTCCTCGCCCACGATGAGGTTGCCGCCGCGCAGGATCGAGCTCGACATGAGGAACCAGCGCACGGCGTCCGAGCCGTAGACGTCCCACATCTTCGCCGGGTCGGGGAAGTTGCGCAGCGACTTGCTGGCCTTGCGCCCGTCGTCGCCCAGCACGATGCCGTGGCACAGGACGTTGCGGAACGCCGGGCGGTCGAACAGCGCCGTGGCCAGCACGTGCAGCGTGTAGAACCAGCCGCGGGTCTGGCCGATGTACTCGACGATGAAGTCGCCCGGGTAGTGGTGCTCGAACCAGTCGGCGTTCTCGAACGGGTAGTGCACCTGCGCGAACGGCATCGAGCCCGAGTCGAACCACACGTCGAGCACGTCGGGGATCCGGCGCATCGTCGAGGTGCCCGTGGGGTCGTCCGGGTTCGGGCGCGTGAGCTCGTCGATGAACGGCCGGTGCAGGTCCGGCTCGCCCGCCTCGTTCGTCGGCACCCGGCCGAAGTCCGCCTCCAGCTCGGCCAGCGAGCCGTAGACGTCGACGCGTGGGAACGCGGGGTCGTCCGAGACCCACACGGGGATCGGCGTGCCCCAGTAGCGGTTGCGGCTGATCGACCAGTCGCGCGCGTTCGAGAGCCACTTGCCGAACTGGCCGTCCTTGATGTGCTCCGGCGTCCAGCTGATGTCCTGGTTGAGCTCGACCATGCGGTCGCGGAAGCCGCTCACGCGCACGAACCAGCTGGTCACGGCCTTGTAGATCAGCGGGTTCCGGCAGCGCCAGCAGTGCGGGTAGGAGTGCTCGTACGTCTCGTGGCGCACCACGACCGCGCGCTGGTCCGCTGGGACGCGTGCGAGCGGGCCGGTGCCGGCCTTGAGGTCGGCGATGATCGGCTTGTTCGCGTCGAACACGAGCTGACCGACGTAGTCGGGCACCTCGGTGGTGAACTTCCCCTGCGAGTCCACAGGCACCGCGGGCACGATCCGTGCCGCGTCGCACGCGACCATGTCGTCCTCGCCGAACGCGGGCGCGAGGTGCACGATCCCCGAGCCGTCCTCCGTGGTCACGAAGTCGGCGAGCAGCACCTGGTGCGCGTTCTCGCGGCCGGCGAAGTAGTCGAACGGCGGCGTGTAGCGACGGCCCGCCAGGTCCGCACCCTTCACGGTCGCCACGACCGTGGCCTCCCCGAGCTCCTTGGCGTACGCACCCAGGCGGGCGGCCGCGAGGAGCACGCGCTCCCCCGCGAGCGCCGAGTCCGGTCCCGGCTCGACGGTCACGTAGTCCACGTCCGGCCCGACCGCGATCGCGAGGTTGCTCGGCAGCGTCCACGGGGTCGTCGTCCAGATGAGCGCCAGCTCGCCGGTCTCCAACCGCAGGCCCACCGTCAGCGCTGGGTCCTGGCGCGACTGGTAGACGTCGTCGTCCATCCGCAGCTCGTGGTTGGACAGCGGCGTCTCGTCGCGCCAGCAGTACGGCAGCACGCGGTAGCCCTCGTACGCCAGGTCCTGGTCGTAGAGGCGCTTGAACGCCCAGAGGACCGACTCCATGAACGTCACGTCGAGCGTCTTGTAGTCGTGGTCGAAGTCGACCCAGCGGGCCTGGCGCGTCACGTACTCGCGCCACTCGCCCGTGTACCGCAGCACCGACTCGCGGCACGCCCGGTTGAACGCGGCGAGCCCCATCTCCTCGATCTGGGAGGTGTCCGTGATGCCCAGCAGGCGCTGCGCCTCGAGCTCGGCCGGGAGCCCGTGGGTGTCCCAGCCGAACCGGCGCTCGACCCGGCGGCCGCGCATCGTCTGGTAGCGAGGCACGACGTCCTTGGCGTACCCGGTCAGCAGGTGGCCGTAGTGCGGCAGGCCGTTGGCGAACGGAGGTCCGTCGTAGAAGACGTACTCGTTGCTGCCGTGCTCGCCGGCCTCGCGCGCGTCGATCGACGCCTGGAACGTGCCGTCCTCCGCCCAGAACGCGAGGACGTCCTTCTCGAGGGCGGGCAGGTCCGGCGACGCGGGCACGGACGAGTCGGGGCGGTGCAGCGGGTAGCGCGGTGCGGCAGTCACCGTCGGTTCTCCTGGTCGATCTCGCTCACGGCCGCGAGGACGACCACCCCCGGGACGGGGACGACCGCGGTACCACCTCGCTTGCCGGCGTCCCCGGGGGGTCGTCGACCACTCTCTGCGGCTGTGACGGGCCTGCCCGTCCGGTTCTACTGGGGCCGCTCGCGCGGCCTGTTCTTCCGGAGGCTCACCGGTGATGGCCGGGTCGACGCCTGTGCCGCCCAGGATACCCGGACGTCCAGCCCTTTACCCACGCGCCAGGTACGACGCGACCCACGCGAGGGCGGAGTTCCAGTTGATCGTCATCTCGTTCACGCCGTACGCGCCGATGTCGTCGACGAAGCAGCACTGTGCCGGGCTGCCCGCGAGCGCCGCCGAGACGGGGTCCGGGCAGTCGGAGTTCGGACCGCCCGACACCGTGCCGCGGGGCGGGTGCGGGAGGCTCGGGTCGAGCTGGTGGGCGTACCAGCGGCTGTGCTGGTTGCGGACGTCGCGCGTGCCGTACCCGGTGACGTAGGAGACGCCGAGGGCGTTGCGGCCGAACAGGTAGTCGACGCCCCCGAGGACGGCGTCGCGGTACGCCGGGTCGCCCGTGATCTCGTGCGCCGCCGCGAGGAGAGCGAGGTTGTTGAGGACCAGCCCGTTGGAGCCCCAGTCGTACCGTCCTGTCGTCGGGACGTAGGGGTGGCCGAACGGCTGCGTGGCCTGCTGGTCCCGCAGCGCGTCGGCGGCCTCGACGACGGCGGCCCGGACGGTGTCGCGCTCCGGCAGGGCGCTGGGCACCGTCGCCAGCTGGAGGTAGGCCCAGGCCGCGACGTGGTTCCAGTCGAAGCCCTCGGGCCGGAACACGGGCGTGCACGGGTTCGCCCGCAGGTCGTCGGCGTACCGGTCCTCCCCCGTCGTCAGGAACAGCTCGGCGGCCGCCCACAGGCGGTCGTCGTCCAGGTCGGCGTCGTCGTACGGGCCGGACCCGGCGTCCGCGAGGACGTTCGTGTCGGGCGCGAGCAGCACCGGGTGGTCGTGCGCGGCGTCGTAGGCATCGCGCGCGGCGCCGAGCAGCTGCTCCGCGAACGCCGCGTCGTGGGGTGCGAACAGCCGGGCGCCGTGGGCCGCGACGGCCGCCAGGTTGAGCGTGGCCGCCGTCGACGGCCGGTGCAGGTAGCGCGGCTGCGGGTCGTCGGCGGGCAGGGTCGGCAGCGGCACCCACCGCTCGTCGGACACCTTGTGGTGCACCAGCCCTGCGTACGGCTCCCCCGCCGGGACGCGCATGCGGAGCATCCACTCCAGCTCCCACCGCGCCTCGTCCAGCACGTCGGGGACGCCGTTCCCGCGTTCGGGCACGCGCAGCGACCCGTCGCCCAGGGGGTCCGTCGTCCCCGTCCGCAGCGCGCGCTCGTACAGGCCGAGCAGCTGCGCGACGGCGATGCCGCCGTTGACCACGTACTTGCCCTGGTCGCCCGCGTCGTACCAGCCGCCCGTCACGTCGAGGACGTAGCCGGCGGTCCAGCCGTCGTACAGGTCGACCCCGTCCGCGGTCGTCGCGTGGCCTGCCGGGAGGCACGGGACCGCACCGTCGCCACGGTTGGGTGCGACGTCGACGTGACCGGCGGCGCGTCCGTAGCCGGGGCCGAGGAGCGCCTCGTCGATCGTGACGCCGCTGCGCTGGCCGTAGAACACGACGAGGGAGTCGACGCGGAGGCCGTCGTAGAGGTTCTCTGCGACGGCGAACGGGTCGGACGTCGCCCCGTCCGCCTCCAGCACGAACGAGCCGACCTCACGCACCTCGTCGAACCTGACCACGTGCACGTCCAGGCCCGCCGAGGGGTCGTGACCGCGCGGCTGGGACTCGCCCTGCGCCACGGCCACCCCGTCGCGCAGCAGCCGCCACGGCACCGGGGCGGTCGCGTCGGTCACGAGCGTGGCCGCCTTGGGCCCGTCGGGCAGGTAGCCGACCTGGTTGACGCGCACGCGCGGCACCTCTGTCACGAGTCCTCCTGAGCGTCCGAACGGAAGCGGCGTGGCTTGCCCGGGCCGAGCGCCGACGGGTCGGTGACGACCTCGACGCGGACCGGACGGTCGAGCCAGCGAGCGATCGCGTCACCGGCGGCGGCCGGGTCGACGGTCACGCCCACGAGCGGCAGCGCGGTCAGCCGGACCGTGCCGTCGGCGGCCTGGACGAGCTCCCACCCGGCCAGGCCGTACGCCTGGAGGAGCTGGGTCGCGTCGATCGACGAGTGCCACGACCCGTCGGCCGCGAGGAAGCGCACGGGCGCCCGCCCCTGCAGGCCGACGAGCACCGTGCCGCGGTGGTCCCGGACCAGCGCGGCCGTGTCACCGGTGCGGTAGCGCAGCAGCGGCAGGTACGGGTTCTCGTCGACGGTCACCACCACCTCGCCGCGCTCCCCGTCCGGCACCGCACGTCCCGCGTCGTCGAGGATCTCGACCCACACCCGGCGCGGCACGACGACGTGCCCGTCCCCGTCGGCCGACGCCGCGACCGGGCCCGTCTCGCGCAGCCCGTACAGGTCGATCACCGGGCAGCCCCACGCGGCCGCCGCGGCGTCCCGGACAGCCGGCGGCAGGTCCGTCGCCCCGTTGACGACCGCGACCGGGTGGAGGTCCAGCCCGTCGCGGGTCAGGTCCAGCAGCCGCAGCAGCGGGAGCGTCGAACTGCTGATCACCTGCGGGTCGGCCGCGGACAGGAACCGCTCGCGGTCACCGGCGGCCCGCCACACCGACGGGTCCAGGTTGACCCGGGCCATCACCGGGACGGGCGCGTCGGACGGTCGACCGAACGCCGTCATCGCCGACACGTACGTGAACGACGCCCGCTGGTCGACCAGGTTCACCAGGCCGAGCCGGTCCGGGTCCGGCTGCCAGTCGGCGCCCGCCGCGGTCACGAGGTGCTGGAGCAGCACCAGGTCCGCCGCCACCGACACCGGGTGCAGCGGCACGTTCAGCGCGGCGCCGGTGTGACCTGAGCTGCTGCCCTCCAGCACGCGGTCCAGGGGCACGTCGAGCGGCACGTGCGCCGCGGCGTCCGCGAGGTCGGCGCGGGTGGTCGTCGGCAGGTCGTGCAGCGGGGTCGTCGGGCCGCTGCGCCCCTCGCGCGCGGCTCGTCGCCAGCGCGGCACGGTGTCGTGGACGCGGGCGACGAGCTCGGCGACCCAGGCCGGCTCCGCCGGACCTCCCGCCGGCCGCACGCGCACCTGCTCGAGGGCGGCGAGGTCGGAGGCATCGAGGCGGTCCCCCGTCGCGTGCACCCAGACCGGCGCGTCGGGACGTCCACGCCACGCGTCGACCCGTGCCAGCCCGTCGGCGTCCAGCGTCGGCCAGCGCTCCGCGTCCGTCAGCGCGACCGCGCCCATCGCGGTGTACTCGCCGAGCGCCGGGTCCGGGACGTCCGGGACCGGCGTCGTCTCGTCAGTAGTTCGCATACTGCGCCGCCGCCTCCTTCGCCCGCTGCTCGGCGAGCGCCCGAGCGAGCTCCTCCGCGCGCGCGACCTCGACGGCCATCGACTGCGCGACCTTGCGCTGGTACGCCGAGCTGACCGCGAGCCAGCGGTCGTCGGACGTCTCGGCGCGCTCGCCCGCGGGCAGCACCCCGCCGAGCCGGCAGAACGCCCGGGCGAGCTCCTCGCGGGCCACGTCGTCCTGCACCCACTCCCGGTCGGGGCGCTGCCCGGCGAGCACGCGCTGCACGCCCTCGACGATGCGCACGAACCATGCCGTCCGCCCGCCGGCCGCCGCCGCGCGCACGCCGGGCGCCCCGAGCACTGCCGGGTCGAGCACCAGCCAGCAGACCAGTCCGACGAGCGGCGCCCGGTGCAGCCCCTGATCGGCCGGACCCGTCAGGTCCGCGTCGAGCGCGCGCAGCACGCGCCGGTCCAGGACGGTCCCGTCGAGGGACACGGCGACGTCCGCGACCAGCGCGGACACGCTCACGGACGGCTCGAACAGATCGGGCGGGGCGAGCGCCAGGCGGTGCACGAGGGTGGCCAGCGCGGGCCCGTCGGGCTCACCGCCGCGGACCCGCTCCAGGTCATCGGGTCGACGCTCCACGGTCACCTCCCCACGTGTTCGCGGCCATGCGGCGCACGAACGTCATCAGGTCGTCCTCGGTCACCACGCTGTGCACGGCGTAGCCGTCGGCCATGGCCTCGAAGAGCAGGGCCGACTCGGGGGTGACCTGCAGCGCGAGCGTGCCGCCCCCGTCCGCCGCGCGCAGGGCCTCGCCTGCCGTCGGGTCTACGGGCTCGCCGTACTGCCGGAACATCGTCGAGACCCCGTCGTCCGAGATGACGGCGATGTGGGTCGGGCCGCGCCGCGTGGGCTCAGCACCCGTCGCGGGGTCTCCGAGGTGGGTCCGGCGCAGCAGGTCGAGCGGGAAGGCCGTGGACCCGCCGAAGTACGCCACGACGGCCCTCAGCACCGCGTCCGCGTCGCGCGTGAAGCCGTCCGTCCCCGCCACCTGGTCGGGACCGCTCCACGTCGTGGCCTGCACCCGTGCGCCCGCACGCAGCGCCGAGAGGGCGAGGATCGCGCCGGCCAGCGCGATGGGCGCGCGCGTCCTGCGGGGGTCGGGCATGGACCCCGACGAGTCGAGGTACAGGTCGAGGTCGACCGGACGGACCTCGACGGCCTCCTCGGGGTCGTCCAGGTACGCCCGGCGCACGGTCGTCATCCCGGGCACCACGACCGGGGACGCCGTCATCGTGCCGGTCCAGTCGACGGTCGACAGGTCGTCGCCGACCTCCCACGGCTCGAGCCCGGCGAGCAGCTCGTCGGACCGCCGGGGCCGGGGTCGGCTCGGGAACGGCACCAGGTGGCGGGCCGCGTGCTCCCGGTACCAGGCGACGGCGACCTGCTCCGCGGTCGTCGCGAAGCCGAGCGACCGGAGCACGGTGTGCAGCGCCCCCGGCATCAGGGCGTTCCCGGTGGCCGCCCCCGGGGTCTCGTCGGGGGCGGTCTCCTCGACGAGAGCGGCACCGACGACCCGCGGGTCCCGCGACGGGTGGATCCCGGGCGCCCCGAGCGTCGGGTCGGTCGCGACGCCGTACGGCACGGAGCCGTCGCCGCCCGCGGCGCCACCGCACGCGACGACGCTCCTCGGCCGCTGGGCAGCCCGCAGCTCCTCGACCGGGATCGTCGACCGCACGAGCAGCGCGAAGCCCGCGGCGCCACCGACCGGGTCGCGGGTGTAGGCCCGCACGAGCCGCGAGCAGAGCATCGCCTGGTCGTCGGGGGTGACGTTGTCGCCGACGAGGGTGCCGCGCGCCAGGCCCCAGAGGATCTCGTTCGTGCGCAGGACCAGGAGCATGAGGGTGTCGTCCGGGTCGGGCGGACCGACCGCCGCGGACAGCGCCGCGCGGTCCACCCCGAGCTGTCGCTGCAGCCGGTCGTTGATCAGCAGGTCGCACCACAGGTTGGAGACGAGCCCGACCAGGTGGTCGAGGTCGACGAGCCCGATCTGGACGCGCGCGGCGATGCGCACGTGCGACGCCAGGTCCACCGGCGCCAGCAGGTGGTGGCCGATCTCGTGGGCGAGGACCGCGAGCGCGTGGTCCTCCACGTGCCGTTCCTGCACCACGGTCAGGTCGACGTGCACCTCGACGTCGTCGAGGGAGTACCACGCCCACGACGGCATGCCGCACGGTTCGGTGTGCAGCACCGGTGCGTGCAGCCGCGACGTGCGGCCCCAGGTGGCGAGCGCGGCGGGCCACGTCTCGCGCCAGCGCTCCTGCAGCTCTGCGAGGGACGTCACGACGCGAGCCGCACGACGTCGACCGAGTACGAGTGCCGCCGGCTGACCAGGACGACCCGGGGGTCGTCGTCGACCGTGGACCACCCCGTGACCTCGTCGTCCCACGGGACGGGCAGGTGCGGCGCAGGCGCGCGCTGGGGCACGTCCGTGGAGTCCAGTCGCACGACGGCGCTGCCGTGGACGTCGGCGAGCACGGCCCAGCACTCGTCGTCGGTCCGGACGTGGCAGCCCCAGGGTGCCCCCGACGAGACGCGCGGCACCGCCAGCCACGGGCCACCGAAGCCCCGGAAGCCGCCGACCCGACGCAGCACACCCGTCGCCTGCGACTGCCCGGGCCACCACCACCGGTCGACCGCGTGCGCGTCGAGCACAGGTCTCGCCTCGGTGCCCGGAGGCAGCCCGAGAGCCGCGACCGCCAGAGGTGCGGGGAGCCCGGCAGCGGCCGCGAGCGCGGCGGAGCGGAAGCGGACGGCCCCGGCGCGCCAGGTCGCGACGAGGACCGTCGCCCGCAGCTCGTCGGCGTCCCGCGAGGCCGGTGCTGCGGCGAGCAGGTCGGCGAGGAGCGCGCGGTCGGCGCTGCGCTCGACGGTGCGCGCGGACGCCACGAGCAGCGGCACGACCACGTCGGGTCTCGCCCGCACGAGCGTGCCCGTCCGGGGCACGACCTCCAGGACGGCCGCACGCTCCGCGGTGCCGGCCCGCCAGCGGCCGCGTGCGGCGAGGTCCGTCGCGGCCGTCAGCAGCGCGCGCCCGACCAGCGGGTCGAGGTCGCCGTCGCCGGCCAGCCCGTCGCCGACTGCAGCGACGTCCACGACGGAGGCGCCCACGACCTCCGGGTCGCCGCAGCGCGCGACGGCTGCGCCCAGGGCGTCGTCGACGAAGGCGCGGTCCAGCGCCACGAAGCGGCCGAACGCGGTCGCCCGGTCGAGCACCGCTGTCACGCGCCGCTC
This sequence comes from Cellulomonas terrae, assembly GCF_007990265.1. GTDB lineage: Bacteria > Actinomycetota > Actinomycetes > Actinomycetales > Cellulomonadaceae > Cellulomonas > Cellulomonas terrae. The sequence continues at coordinate 6,992 of NZ_BJWH01000014.1, read as the reverse complement.
CAGCGCAGCCACGCGAGGTAGCCGGAGTAGCGCTGGTGGGCGTACTTCAGGGCGAGCGCGTCCTCGTAGAGGCTGCCGTGCAGCTTGGTGGTGTCCTGCCACCCGGCGAGGATCCCCTCGATGTGGGCGAGGCGGCGGCGCACCTCGGCCTCGGGCAGGCCGTCGAGGCCGGCGTGGAGCTCGTCGAGGACCGCGCCGACGGGGTCGTCGGTGTCGAGGCCCTCGGCGTCGTAGAGCACGCACGCGCTGTCGAAGAGGTCCCGCAGCCAGGAGACCCGGTCGATCCGCAGGGCCTCGCGGGCCGGGTCCTCGAACGACGGGGACGCCAGGTCGGGCTGCAGCTTGTCGTGCAGGACGAACGGCAGGACGGCACGCAGGTCGTCGAGCCCGACCTCGGGCTGCCCGCGGAAGTACGCCATCGCCTTGGCGTAGAGCACGAGGGACTGCAGGGCACGCACGGACAGCCCGTTGAGCGTCTGCGCGCCGATGTCCGCACGGAGGTCACGGCCGGTGTCCTGCGCGAGGACCCGGTGCGGGTCCTCCCCTGCCAGCCGCACGGTGTCCTTGGTGCGGTACTCGAGCTGCACGGCACCCTTCTCCGCGAGCTCGAGCTGCGCGGCGAAGTACTCGAGCCGCCGCCGCACGTGCTGCGGCACGGGGACGGCGACGACCTCGCGGTGCAGCCGGTCGTGCTCGTCGGCGTCGAAGACGACCGCCGGCGGGACGTGCTCCTCGGGTCGCAGCCGGCGCTCGGCGCGGTCGACGAGGTCCCCGACGAAGCGCGAGTTGAACGACAGCGCCTTCACGACGACGTCGATGCGGTCGCGCAGCGCGTCGACGACCTGGAACGTCCCGCCACCGGCGTCGTCGTTCGCGGTGAGGTACCAGGCCGCGGCACCGGTCTCGTAGACCTGGTCGAAGACCTCGACGTAGCCGTCCGCGAGCACGGTGAGCAGCGCGGACTGCGTGCGCGTCGGGATGCGGTTGTACTCGTCGACGATCTTCACGCGCCGCCCCAGCCACGACCGCCAGGCGACGTCGATGTCCGCGAGGCTCTTCGCGGCGACCAGGTCGCTCGGCAGGGGCGTGCCGAACATGTCCTGGACGGTGAGCTGCGGGTGGCCGTGCTGCATGGCCCGGCGGACCTCGCGCACCGGGTAGCCCGCGAGGACCCCCATGAGCACGGCGCTCGCCGTCTTGCCGCGGCCCGGTCCGCCGACGAGCAGGCAGCGGCCGCGCACGGCGAACGTGAGCAGCGGGAGCAGGACGAAGGAGGAGTACGACTGGTCGGTGGGCAGGTCCACCTCGGCCTTGGAGTCACCGAGGCGGAAGCGCGTGCGCGGGCGGTCCGGGTCGTGGAACTCGACGTCGTAGTGGGGGCTGATGATCCCGTGGTTGACCATCCAGAAGTAGGCCTGGCGCAGCTTCTCGTCGAGCGCAGGGCCGACGGCACCAGTGTGCGCGTCGGCACCCGAGAAGAGCTGGTCGACGTCGAGGTCCAGGCGGGCGCGCGGCGCTCCCGTGCCCGCGCGCGTCGGGGCGGCGGAGACCTGCGAGAACGTCTCGGCGGGGTGCGTCGTCACGCGCCCGAGTGTGGCAGAGACAGTGCGGCGACCAGGTCGGGGACCACCTCGTGGCGCTGCTCCATCGGCTCGGCCACCCACCGTGGCCGGTCCCGCAGCGGCTCGACCAGGGCCAGTGCCTGCGCGAGCCGCTCGCGGGGCGTGCCCCGCACCTCGACCCACGGGGCGCCCTGGGCGGCGAGCACCTCCCGGAAGCGGTCCTGCATCGCGTGCCGCAGGTGCTCACCGTCGCGCAGCCCGTCCTGCACGAACGGGATCTCGTCGCCGGTCAGGAGGTAGAGGTCGGGCACGCGGTCCGCGGCGAGAGCCTCGACCGACGGCGACGGTCCGCCGACGTAGCGCTCGTGCCAGACCGCGGTCGCGAGCACGTCGGTGTCGCAGACGAGCAGCGGGACCGGGGTGCGGGCGGCGGCGTCGTCCTCGAGGCGCGCCTGCTCGCGGGCGATGAGGTCGAACTCCGCGGGGTGCCACGGCGCCTCGAAGCCGCCGGGCCGGACCTGCGACCACTCCCGCCCGAACTCCGGGACCGTCGGCAGCCCGAGGTGCGCGGTGAGGCCCTCGGCGAGCGTCGTCGTGCCGGTCGACTCGGCCCCGATCACGACGACCCGTCGCACGAACCACGCGCGGACAGCCGCAGGCAGCGCCCACCAGTACGCGGCCGGGTCGGCGCGGACGGCCCGGGCGCTGACCGGCGTGCCGGACCGGGTGGGGTCGATCTGCACCCAGCGCGCGCCGAGCCGGCGGGCGAGCTCCTCGCCGTAGTCGTCGGAGCTGAACAGGGCGTCGACGGGGGCGTCCAGCACGTCCTCGATGATCGCGGTGTGCGCCCGCCAGGCGGTCTCGCTGGCGTAGTCGACGGGCTCGTCGTCGAGGCCGGCGACGACGTGCGCGCCGGGCAGCTCGTCGCGCAGCCAGCCCGCCCGGACCTCGGCCGGGATGCTCTCCTGCGACGACCCGAGGACCAGGACGGTGACGCGGTCGCAGCGGGCGAGCGCGGACCGGACGAGCGCGAGGTGACCCGCGTGGGGCGGGTAGAACTTCCCGATGACGAGGCCGTGGCTCATGCCGGGACCGCCACGGGCGCGGGCTCGGAAGCGGTCGCCAGCGCCCGCCGCCAGTCGCGCCATCCCAGCACGCAGAGCCCGATGAAGCCCGCGTACAGGACCGCGGTGAGGTGCAGCCCCTGGCTGGCGTAGAGGCCGACGAGGACGATGTCGGTGCCGATCCACACGGCCCAGCTCTCGAGCCACTTGCGGCCCAGCATGACCTGCGCGACGAGGCTCGAGGACGTCGTCAGCGCGTCCCAGAACGGCGCCGCGGACCCCGCCGTGGTGGACAGCAGCGCGGTCAGCCCGACGGTGGCCGCGGCGAGCACGGCCGCACCGGCCGGCCAGACCCACCGGGGTGTCCGGGTGACCGCGAGCGCTCGACGGTCCGGCCCGCCGCGCACCCACCACACCCACCCGAGCACGGCGAGGGCGGCGAAGACCACCTGCAGCCCGGCGTTCGCGTAGAGGCCGGCGTCCGTGAACAACCAGAGGAACAGCAGGTTGTTCGCGATGCCGACGGGGAAGTTCCACACGTTCTGCCGGGTCGCGAGCCAGACGCACACCGCACCGCTGACGAACCCGAGGACCTCGACCCAGCTCACGAGCGGACACCCTACGGCGGTGAGAGAGGATCGGTGGTGTGACCTCACCCCTCGTCCTTGTCGACCTCGACGGCACGCTCATCGACTCCATCTCCGGCATCACGGCCTCGATCGCGGTCGCGTTCCGCCGGTGCGGCCTGCCCGTCCCGACCCCCACGGAGCTGCGCACGTTCATCGGCCCCCCGATCTACGACGGCCTCCGCGCGCACGGCGTCCCCGAGGACCGGCTCGACGAGGTCGTCCGCGCGTACCGCGAGGACTTCGGGGCGACGGGGATGCACGACGCGACGGTGTTCGACGGCATCCCCGAGCTGCTCGCCGACCTGCGGTCCGCGGGCTGCCGGCTGGTCGTGGCGACGTCCAAGCCGGAGGTGTTCGCGGTGCCGATCTGCGCGGACCTCGGCCTCACCCCGCACCTCGACGGCGTCTTCGGTGCCCCGCTCGACGAGTCGGGAACGAAGGCGGACGTCATCGCCCGGGCGCTGGCGGCGGAGCCGGGCCCGGTGTCGGCCGCTCTCATGGTCGGGGACCGCGAGCACGACGTGCACGGCGCGCGCGAGAACGGCATCGACTGCGTGGGCGTGACCTGGGGCTACGCAGCACCCGGCGAGCTCACGACCGCCGGTGCGGCGGTCATCGTCGACACCGTCGAGGACCTGCGGCGCACGGTCCTGGCACGCCTCGACGGAGTGCTGGTGCCCCGGGCTTGACCTTGACGCTGCGTCAACTCCTACCGTGGATCAGGAACGAGAGGAGGGGCGCATGGAGGCCTCGATCCAGGAGGTGGCCCGGCTGACGGGCACCACCAGCCGCACGCTGCGGCACTACGACGCGATCGGGCTGCTCGAGCCCAGCCGCGTCGGCGACAACGGGTACCGCTGGTACGACGACCGCGCGCTGGTGCGGTTGCAGCGGATCCTGCTGCTGCGCGGGCTCGGGCTCGGGCTGCCGGACATCCGGCGGGTGCTGGAGCGCGAGCAGGACGAGACCGCCGCCCTGCGCCACCACCTCGACTGGCTGCGCAGCGAGCAGCGACGACTGGAGCGGCAGGCCGCCTCGGTCGAACGGACGATCACCGCACGGGAGAACGGAGGGCCGGTCGTGGCCGAGGACATGTTCGACGGTTTTGACCACACGCAGTACAAGGACGAGGTCGAGGAGCGCTGGGGCAAGGACGCGTACGCGTCGTCCGACGCCTGGTGGCGAGGGATGAGCGACGACGAGCGCGAGGCGTGGAAGGCGACGACCGCGCGGCTCGCCACCGAGTGGGGCGAGGCGGCCGCGGCCGGGACCGACCCCCTGTCCGACGAGGCGCAACACCTGGCGCGACGGCACGTCGCGTGGCTCGGCGGCATCCCCGGCACCCCGGGGTACGGCACGCCGCCGGTGAAGGAGTACGTGCTCGGGCTCGCCGACCTGTACGTCGCCGACGAGCGGTTCGCCGCGAGCTACGGCGGCGTCGCCGGCGCGACGTTCGTGCGCGACGCGCTGCACGAGTACGCAGCGCGTCACCTGTAGGACGTCCACGTGGGGAGGCCTTCTCGGCCTCCCCACGTGCGTGTTGTCGTCGGGTGCGACAGAGTGACACCCGGCGATGACTGGACCGTCGCCCAGGACCCTCCCCGACGGCGCGGCAGGAGCAGACCATGCGACGACACCTTCTCCGGATTCCCGCGGCGGTCGTCGCCGCGCTCGCGCTCGTCGTGACCCTCGCAGGGCCGGCCCCGGCCGCAGTCGTCGCAGGGCCGGCCACCATCACCGGCGTGGGCTCGGGCAGGTGCCTCGACGTCAACGGTGGGGCGCAGACCGCGCGGACGGGCGTCGCGATCCGCGACTGCACCGGCGCCGCCAACCAGGCGTGGACGCTCACGACGAACGGCGAGCTGCAGGTCTACAACGCGACGACCTGCCTCGACGTCGCCGGCCAGGACACCACCGCCCCCGCGGCCGTCCAGATCTACCCGTGCAACGGCGGGACGAACCAGAAGTGGCGGCTGCAGACCAACGGCACGATCGTCGGCGTGCAGTCCGGGTTGTGCCTCGACGTCACCGGCCGCGGCACCGCCAACGGGACCACGGTCGGGATGTGGACCTGCAACGGGCAGACGAACCAGAGCTGGACCACGACGCTGCGCACCGGTGACACGACCGCACCGACCGTGCCCGGCAACCCCCGGGTCAGCAACCTGACCTGCAGCACCGTGACCTTCGCGTGGAACGCCTCCAGCGACGCGGTCGGCGTGGCGTTCTACGACGTCTACCACGACGGCCAGCTCATGCGGTCGGTCAGCGGCAGCACCCTGTCGACCAGCCTGCCCGTCGCCGCCGGTGCGGTGTGGGGCCTGTACGTGAACGCCCGCGACGCGGCGGGCAACGTCTCACAGGCCAGCTCGACCGTGACGATCACGGTCCCGCAGTGCCAGGCCGACACCCAGGCACCCAGCGCTCCCGGGCAGCCGACGGCCACCGTGTCCGGCACCACCGTGACGCTCGGCTGGGCGGCGGCGACCGACGACGTCGGGGTGCGGACCTACGAGGTGCGGCGCGGCGGGACCGCCGTGGGCACCGTCACCGGGAACCCGCCCGCCACCACGTTCACCGACAGCGGCCTGGCGGCGAACACCGCCTACTCCTACGCGATCGTCGCGAAGGACGCCCAGGGCAACACCTCGGCCGCGAGCGCGTCGAGGACCGTGACCACCGGCGCGGCGTGCGCGTCGGCGGTGTGCGGCGTGCAGCAGGTCGGGACCGAGACCGACATCCCGTGGGGCCTGGACACGCTGCCCGACGGCTCGGTCCTCTACACCCGCCGCGACGCGCACCAGGTCGTGCGGCTCGACCCGGCCACCGGCGCGAAGACGACGGTCGGCACCGTGCCCAACGTGCAGAGCACCGACGGCGAGGGCGGGCTGCTCGGCCTCGCGCTCTCCCCCACGTTCGCGACCGACCAGTGGGTCTACCTGATGCACACCTCGCCCACCGACAACCGGATCGTGCGGATCAGGCTGGTGAACGACGCGCTCGTGACCAGCAGCGCGCAGGTGCTGCTCACCGGGATCCCGCGCAACAAGTACCACGACGGCGGCCGCCTGCGCTTCGGCCCGGACGGGAAGCTCTACGCAGCCACCGGCGACGCGCAGAACGGCGACTACGCGCAGAACACGTCGAACCTGGCCGGAAAGATCCTGCGCCTCAACCCGGACGGGACGGTGCCGTCCGACAACCCGTTCGGCAACTACGTGTGGAGCTACGGGCACCGCAACCCGCAGGGCATCGCGTTCGACTCGCAGGGCCGGCTGTGGGAGCAGGAGTTCGGCAACTCGGTGATGGACGAGACCAACCTCATCGTCCGGGGCGGCAACTACGGCTGGCCCGCCTGCGAGGGGACCGTCGGAACCTGCGGCACCGCGGGGTACATCGCCCCCAAGCGGACCTACCCGACGTCCGAAGGCTCGTGCTCCGGCATCGCGATCGTGCGCGACGCGCTCTACGTCGCCTGCGCCCGCGGGGCGCGGATGTACCGCGCGGTCATCAGCGGGTCCTCCCTGACGAACGTGCAGACCTTCTTCAGCGGGACGTACGGCCGGCTGCGCACCGTCGAGCCGGCACCCGGCGGCGGGCTGTGGCTGACCACGACGACGACCGGGGACAAGGACAGCGTGCCGAACAACAGCAACGAGCGGATCCTGCGGGTGACGTTGGGCGGCTGATCGACCTGCCCGGTTCGGCGGGCGTCGCGCCCTGGTGCCCGGGACGCG
>NZ_BJWH01000013.1 GCF_007990265.1 Cellulomonas terrae | reverse complement strand
CCACGGGACCGGCGCAGGCCGGTCCCGGAGCGGCGGGAAGGTGTCAGGCGGTGCGGGCGTGCACCGACGCGCCCCGCACGAGGCGGTCGAACGCGAACGCCATGAGGGCCGCGATCAGCAGGGACGCCGGGGCGGCGACGGCCAGCGGCTGGGTGCCGCCGAACCACGAGGACGTCGAGAACGGTCCGGCATCCTGCGAGAGCAGCGCGAAGACGAGCAGGATCGGTCCGGCGGTGAGGGGCAGCGCGAGCGTCCCCCACCAGCCTCCGGCGCGCTGGTAGGTGATCGCGACGAGGAGGCCGGAGACGTAGGCGACGAGGAGCAGCAGGGTGGTGCTCACGAGCAACGTCGGGATGTCGGTCGTGGGCAGGTTGAGGTCGTCGAGGACCTTCCACGTCCACCCGAACGCGCCGAAGACCGCACGCTCGGCGAGCAGCAGGCCGGAGTACACGACCGAGTACACGACGGCCGTGGCGGCGGCGGCCAGCAGCGAGCCGGCCGCGAGGCTGCGCCGGGTCAGCCCGCTCGCGACGTGCACCGGCAGGTACGCGGCGGTGATCGCGATGAGGACCGAGAAGGGGAACCAGACGGCGCCCTGGCGGGCGAACGCCAGCACGCTGTTGTTCACCTCCCCGACCTGGTTGATCACCACGAGCGCACCGGCCGCCACGATGACCGCCAACCCCCAGAACCACGCTGCCAGGTAGAGGTTCATCCACAGCAGCCAGGTCGCGGTGGCGCGGGTGGAGCTGCGGGTCGGTCGGCGTGCGGTGTCGATGGTCATCTCGACTCCTCGGAGGTGCCGACGGCGCTCGGCCGGTCGGTCAGGTGGACGAAGAGGTCCTGCAGTGCGACGGGTCCGAGCTCGAGGCCGGCCTGCCGGGCGCGCGCGGCGTCGTCGTCGCGTGCGCCGATCAACGTCGCCTGGGCGGTGCGTCCGAGCTGCTGACGGCCGACCACGTCCCGGCCGTCGACGAACAGCGCGACGGCCTCCGCCGGGCCCGTGACGGTGATCCCGCCGGAGCGCAGCGTGTCCGCGTCCGACGCCGTGAGCACCGTGCCGCGGTCCAGCACGACGACGTCCTCGAGCAGCCGCTCGATCTCGCCGATCAGGTGGCTGGACAGGACGATCGTGCGAGGGTGCTCCAGCCAGTCGGCCAGCAGGACGTCGTAGAACGCGTACCGCGAGGGGGCGTCCATGCCGAGGTGCACCTCGTCGAGCAGGGTCAGCGGCGTGCGGCTGGCGAGCCCGACGACGACCCCGAACGCGGACCGCTTGCCCCGGGACAGCCGGTCCGGCCGCGTGAGCGGGTCGAGCTCGAACCGGTCCATGAGCTGGTCCGCCAGCTCGCGGGAGAACAGGGGCCGGCGGTCACCGAGGTACTCCAGGGTCTGCTTGAGCTTCTGGTCCTGGGCGACGTCGCCGCTCTCCCGCACCAGGCACGTCCCGGCGAGCACCCGCTCGTTCTCCCACGGGTCCTCCCCGTCGACGAGCACCGTGCCGGACGTCTTGCGGCGGAACGCCGCGAGCACCGACAGCGCCGTGGTCTTGCCCGAGCCGTTGCGGCCGAGCAGCCCGGTGATGACGCCGGGACGGATGCTGAACGACACCGCGTCGAGGGCGACCGTCGTGTCGTAGCGGGCTGTGAGGTCACGGACCTCGACACCGTAGCCGCTCATCGCGGTCCCTCCTTCTCGCGGAGCCGCTCGACGATCTCCTCGACGCCGATGCCCAGCACGCGCGCCTGCTCGAGCATGGGCTCGACGACGTCGGCGAAGAACGACGCCCGGCGCTGCGCGAGCAGCTGCTCGCGGGCGCCCTCGGCGACGAACATCCCGATGCCGCGGCGCTTGTAGAGGACACCCTCGTCGACCAGCTCGGTGAACGCCTTGGCGGCGGTCGCCGGGTTGATCCGGAACGTCGTCGCGTACTGCGTGGTCGACATGACCTGTTCCTCCGCTCGTAGGGCTCCGGTGAGCACGTCCGACCGGATCTGGTCGGCGATCTGCACGTACAGGGGGTCACGCCCGTCGAACATCGCGCGCCTCCGTTCTTGGGTTCGTTACTTGACCAACTAACCATAGAGCCGATGTGCGGCGCAAGAGGTATCTGCACCGGTGTCCGTGGCTCATCCGGATGACCACCAGCAACGCCGAGGGGGAGCCATGCCGCACGGAGACGCCGACCAGGGCATCCGCACACCGAAGTCCACGTTCTACGACCAGGGTCGCTTCGGCAGGATGTTCCCGGCGCTGCCGGGGTTCGCCGCCGACACCGCCTCCGTCCGCGCCGCCCTCGTCGAGCTCGGCAGGCCCGGCGGCATCATGGACACCGGCGAGAGCCCGACCGCCGACCCGTTCGCGCTGATCGTCGACCCGACCCTGAGCGTCGACAACCCGGACAACCCGCGGCTCACGGCCGGCATGACGTTCCTCGGGCAGTTCCTCGATCACGACATGACGTTCGACCCGACGTCGAGCCTCGCCCGCACCCAGGACCCCGAGTCGATCCGGAACTTCCGGATCCCGGCGCTCGATCTGGACAGCGTCTACGGCGGCGGCCCCGGGGTGTCACCCCACCTGTACGACCAGACCGTCGACCACGGTCGCACCACGATGCTGGTCGAGCCCAACGTGGGCTCCGAGGCCGTCTGCATCGACCACGTGACCCGCTTCGACGTCCCGCGCAACGCCCAGCTCACGGCGCTCATCGGCGACCCGCGCAACGACGAGAACCTCATCGTCAACCAGCTGCACCTCGCGATCCTGCGCTTCCACAACCGCGTCGTCGCCGACGTGCGCGGCAGCCTCGGCCCGCTGGCCACACCCGCAGAGCTGTTCGCCGAGGCGCAGCGGATCGTCCGGTGGCACTACCAGTGGATGATCCTGCACGAGTTCCTGCCGCTGACCTGCGGCGACGACCTGGTCAAGGACATCCTCACCAACGGCCGGAAGTTCTACCACTGGCGCAACTCCCCGTACATCCCGGTGGAGTTTGCCGTCGCCGCGTACCGGTTCGGGCACTCCCAGGTGCGGCCCAGCTACCGCGCGAACTTCGGCACGTCCGCCACCGACCGCACGCTCCAGTTCTTCGCGGTCATCTTCGACCACACCGCCACCGGCACCGACCCCGGGGACCTCCGGGGCGGCTGCCGTGCCCCGCGCCGGTTCATCGACTGGCAGACGTTCTTCGACTTCGGCGGCGGCCAGGTGCGCAAGAACAAGCGCATCGACACCAAGCTCTCGTCGGCGCTCTTCCACCTGCTGGGCCAGCCGTCGGGCGAGCCGGACTCGCTCGCCATCCGGAACCTGATCCGTGGCCTGACCATGGAGGTGCCCTCCGGGCAGCGCGTCGCCGCCGCGATGCAGGAGACCCCGCTGCACGAGTCCGAGCTGGCCGACCTCGAGCCGTTCGGGCTGCACAAGCGGACGCCCCTGTGGTTCTACGTGCTCCGGGAGGCCGACGTCCGCGCCGACGGCGAGCACCTCGGGCCGGTCGGTGGGCGGATCGTCGCCGAGGTGTTCCACGGCCTCATCGACGGGGACCCGTCGTCGTACCTGTCGCAGGACCCGGACTGGACCCCGACCTACGGCAGTGACGACGACTTCGGCATCACGGACCTGCTGACGGCGGCCGGCGTGGTGGGCGCGCTGGCCTGACGCAGCAACGTCCGCACTCGGGAGGGCTGGGGGGCCCTCGAGTGCGGACGTTGCTGTGTGCTCAGACGGCGGTGAGGCGCTGGGCCGCGACCAGCTCGGCGATCTGGACGGCGTTCAGCGCCGCGCCCTTGCGGAGGTTGTCGTTGCTGATGAACAGCGCGAGACCGCGGCCGTCCGGGACGCCCTCGTCCTGGCGCAGACGACCCACGAAGGACGGGTCCTGACCGGCTGCCTCCAGGGGCGTCGGCACGTCGGTGAGCTGGACCCCGGGCGCGTCGGCCAGCAGCTCCGCGGCACGCTCCGGGCTCAGCGGACGCGCGAACTCGGCGTTGATCGACAGCGAGTGCCCCGTGAACACCGGGACGCGCACGCACGTGCCCGACACCAGCAGGCCGGGGATGTCGAGGATCTTGCGCGACTCGTGGCGGAGCTTCTGCTCCTCGTCGGTCTCGTTCAGCCCGTCCTCGACGATCGACCCGGCCAGCGGGATGACGTCGAACGCGATGGGCCGGACGTACTTCACGGGAGCCGGCAGCGTCACCGCGGACCCGTCGTGCACGAGCGCGAGCGTGTCCTGCTCGACGGCGGCGCGGATCTGGCTGTCGAGCTCGTCCGCCCCCGCGAGCCCCGAGCCGGACACGGCCTGGTACGTCGAGACGACCAGCCGCTGGAGCCCGGCCTCGTCGTGCAGGACCTTGAGCACCGGCATCGCGGCCATCGTGGTGCAGTTCGGGTTGGCGATGATGCCCTTGACGGCACCCGCGAGCGCGCCCGGGTTCACCTCGGAGACGATGAGCGGGACCTCGGGGTCGCGCCGCCAGGCCGACGAGTTGTCGATGACCAGCGCACCCGCGGCAGCGAACCGGGGGGCATGCACCTTGGAGGCCGCGCCGCCGGCGGAGAACAGGGCCACGTCGATGCCCGACAGGTCGTCGGTCTCGACGTCCTCGACGACGACGTCCGCACCCTTCCAGGGCAGCGTCGTGCCGGCCGAGCGTGCCGACGCGAAGTAGCGGATCGACGCGACGGGGAAGTCGCGCTCCTCCAGGAGCCGGCGCATGACGCTGCCGACCTGGCCGGTGGCACCGACCACCGCGATGTTCAGTCCCATGTCCCTACCGTCCCGTCCCGCCGTACACGACGGCCTCGTCTTCCGTGGAGTCCAGGTCGAACGCCGTGTGCACCGCGCGGACCGCCTCGTCGAGCGAGTCGGACCGGGTGACCACGGAGATCCGGATCTCCGACGTCGAGATCATCTCGATGTTGACGCCCGCGTCCGACAGAGCGGCGAACAGCCGCGCCGAGACCCCGGGGTGCGACCGCATGCCCGCGCCGATCAGCGAGAGCTTCCCGATGGTGTCGTCGTACTGCAGCGACGCGAAGCCGATGTCGGGCTGGTGCTCGCTGAGCGCCGCCGTTGCCGCCGCGCCGTCCGTGGCCGGCAGCGTGAAGGAGATGTCCGTGAGGCCCGTCGCGGCGACCGAGACGTTCTGCACGATCATGTCGATGTTGACGCCCGCGTTGGCGACGACCTCGAAGATGCGCGCGGCCTTGCCCGGCACGTCGGGCACGCCGACGACCGTGATCTTGGCCTCGCTGCGGTCGTGCGCGACGCCGGCGATGATCGGCTGTTCCACAATCTCTCCTTCGGCGGGCTGGTCGGTCACGAACGTGCCCGTATGAGTGGTGAACGACGAGCGCACGTGGATCGGTACCCCGTACCGCCGCGCGTACTCGACGCAGCGCAGCACGAGCACCTTGGCGCCGCTGGCCGCGAGCTCGAGCATCTCGTCGTAGCTGACGCGGTCGAGCTTGCGCGCGGTGGGCACGATGCGCGGGTCCGCGGTGAACACGCCGTCGACGTCCGTGTAGATCTCGCAGACGTCGGCCTTGAGCGACGCGGCGAGCGCGACGGCCGTCGTGTCCGACCCGCCGCGACCGAGCGTGGTCACGTCGTTGGTGGACGGGTTGACGCCCTGGAACCCGGCCACGATCGCGACGGAGCCCCGCGCGACGGTGTCCCGGATCCGGCTGGGCGTGACGTCGATGATCCGCGCCTTGCCGTAGGTCTCGTCCGTGATGACCCCGGCCTGCTGGCCGGTGAAGGACTTCGCGTCGACCCCGAGGTTGTGGATCGCCATCGCGAGCAGCGACATCGAGATGCGCTCGCCGGCCGTCAGCAGGATGTCCATCTCGCGCTGCGGCGGCAGCGGGGTGACCTGCTTGGCGAGGTCGATGAGCTCGTCCGTCGTGTCGCCCATCGCGCTGACCACGACGACGACGTCGTGACCCGCGCGCTTCGCCTCGGCGACGCGCTTGGCGACGCGCTTGATGCTGCTGGCGTCGGCGACGGAGGAACCGCCGTACTTCTGCACGATCAGGGCCACGGGAGAGCTCTTTCGCGGGCTCGGGACAGGTCCGGGCGAGTGTACGTGCGTGCCCACCAGGTGGGCATCGAGTTTCAGATGCCGGATCGCCGGCGCTCATGGTGAAGCGTTTGGGGACCTCCCGGCGCGAGGCCCGGGCCAGCACGCTGCCAGGTGCGGCGTCCGACCGCAGGGGGCACCGGGCGCGCGACCGAGAGGACCCACCATGCGCGTCCGCGCTGCACTGACCGCCGTCGTCGTCGCCGCGCTGGCCGGTGCCGGCACGGTCGTCGGGCTCACCGCCCAGGCCGCCCCCGGCTGTCAGGTCACCTGGACCGCGAGCTCCTGGCCGGGCGGCTTCACGGCCGACGTGCGGGTGAGCCCCGGCGAGGCCACGCACGGCTGGACGCTCACCTGGGCCTTCCCGTCCGGGCAGCGCGTGACGCAGGGGTGGAACGCGACCGTGGTCCAGACCGGGTCGAGCGTGACCGCGTCGAACGCACCGTGGAACAGCGAGATCCCCGCAGGCGGCAGCACGTCGTTCGGGTTCCAGGGCACGCTCAGCGGGACGAACACCGCGCCGACGGAGTTCGTGCTCAACGGCGTCGCGTGCAACGGCGGCACACCTCCCGTCACGCCGACGGCCACGCCAACCACCACCGCCACCCCCGCGCCCACGCCCACGCCCACGCCCACGGTCCCGCCCACGCTCGACTGCGGCACCGCTCTCTTCTGCGACGGGCTCGAGTCCCAGACCGGGACGACGCCCAGCAGCCCCTGGACGGTGAAGCATCCCGACTGCTCGGGCAGCGGGACCGCCTCGGTCGACAGCACGGTCGCGCACTCAGGCACCCGCTCGCTCAGGATCACCGGCGCCGCCGGCTACTGCAACCACGTGTTCGCCCAGGCCGCGGCCGACCTGTCCCGGCTGTCGCAGACGTACTACGTGCGCTTCTACGTGCGGCACACCACCGAGCTGCCGACCGCGCACACGACGTTCCTCGCGATGAACGACGCGAACGACGGCAACCGCGACCTGCGGATGGGCGGCCAGAACGGGCGGCTCCAGTGGAACCGCTCGTCGGACGACGCCACCCTCCCCGAGCAGAGCCCCGCGGGCGTGTCTCAGAGCGCGTCGCTGCCGACGTCGTCCTGGTCCTGCGTCGAGCTGGAGGTGCAGAGCGCGGGACGGTTGATCACGCGGGTCGACGGCTGGGCCGTCCCGGGCCTCGTCGCGGACGGCACCCCGACGCACGACCTCGACGGTCAGTGGTACGCCAAGGCGTGGTCGCCGCGGCTGACGGACCTGCGGCTCGGCTGGGAGAGCTACGGCGAGGGCAGCGACACCCTGTGGTTCGACGACGTCGTGGTCGCGAGCAGCCGGGTGGGCTGCTGAGCCTGCACAGCACCTGCACCCCGCCTCACGGCTGAAGGGCGTCGTACTCCGCCTCCGCGGCGACGTCGTCCTCCACGTCCAACCGCAGGTGCGCCAGCATCGTCTGGAGGGTGCGCAGGACGCTGGACGCGCGCTCGCCCCAGTCGGACAGGTACGAGAACTGCCACCACCACAGGGCCTCGAGCACGCCGCCGGACTCGTAGTGCCGCAGGCCCTGGGCCAGCGCCCCGGCGATCGCCACGAGGTCCCCCGACACGCTGGCGGACTGCACCTCGACGCCGAGCAGGGGGTCGACGACCTCGGCGTACTCGTCGATGCCCTCGAACACGTTCGCGAGGTTGGCCCGCAGCGGCTCGACGTCCGGGTCCGGTCCGACGTCCGGCTCGAACCGCTCGGACGGCACCACGTCGGTCGTCGCACCGAGCCGCGCGCCTGCCGCGAGCATGTCGCTCACGGCGAGCAGCAGCAGCGGCAGGGACGCGTCCGGGTTCGCGCCCGACGCGACCTCGGTGACGGTCGTCAGGTAGCTCCGGGCCTCGTTCGCGACGGACTCGGCGATGTCGCGGAGGTCGGCGTCGGCTGTGGTCATGGTGCTCCCTCTACGCGCTGATCCGTCGGCGGCCCTCGAACGCCCGGCCGAGCGTGACCTCGTCGGCGTACTCCAGGTCACCGCCCACCGGCAGACCCGACGCCAGCCGACTCACCGTCAGTCCCATCGGGACCAGCAGCCGCGCCAGGTACGTGGCGGTCGCCTCGCCCTCGACGTTCGGGTCGGTGGCCAGGATGACCTCGGTGACCGTGCCGTCCGCGAGCCGGGTCATCAGGCCCGCGATGCGCAGGTCGTCCGGTCCGACGCCCGCGATCGGGTTGATGGCCCCGCCGAGCACGTGGTACTTCCCGCGAAACTCGCGGGTGCGCTCGATGGCGACGACGTCCTTCGACTCCTCGACGACGCAGATCGACGTCGGCGAGCGGCGCGGGTCCCGGCAGATGCGGCACTGCGGCTCCTGCGCGACGTTCCCGCAGATCTCGCAGAACCGGACCCGCAGCTTGACCTCGGTGAGCGCGTCGGACAGCCGGCGGACGTCCGCCGGGTCCGCCGACAGGATGTGGAACGCGATGCGCTGGGCGCTCTTGGGACCGACCCCGGGCAGTCGCCCGAGCTCGTCGATCAGGTCCTGGACCGCGCCTTCGTACACCCCGTCAGCCTACGGGGTGCACGGCTCGGCACCGCGTGACGCCACCCCCGGCCGACGACCTGTGATCAGGAGGTGCCGTCGTCCAGCTGCTCGTCGATGACCGTGCCGCCGAGCATCTGCGCGACCAGCGGGGCACCGATCAGGCTCGACGTCGTGATGTCCGGGTCGTCCGGGGACGGGTCGTCGGGGACGGTCGGGTTCGACCGCGACGCCGACTCCCGCGCTGCCGCCATGCCGCGCTCCCGGGCGGTACCCGGTGCCGGCGGTGCGAGGTCCTGCGGCGGCGCGTCCGGGATGGCCGGCTCGCCGGGCTCGTCGTCGGGCGGCTCCGGCATCGGGGGCTCGTCGTCCCACGACGCCGCGGCCTCCGCCGGGGTCACCGCCCGCGGGTTGCTGCGCTCGTCCGCGGCCGGACGAGGTGCGGCCGGCGCGGGTGCCGGGGCCGACGTCGCCTGCTCCGCGAGGATGCCCTCGACCCGCACGTCGAACCCGAGCGTCTCCCGCACGGCCCGCGCGACGACGTCCGCGTGGGCGCCGTTGCGGAACGTGGTCGCGAGCGCCGGGTTGTCGAACGCGACCTTCAGCGTCGTCGCGTCGAGCTCCGCCACCTGGGCGTTGCGCGGGTCGATGAGCGCCCACGTGACGCGGCGCAGGCCCTTGACGGTCTCGAGGACCTCGGGCCAGCGGCGGCGCAGCACCTCGGTGTCGGGGCCGCCGGTCGCGCGTGCAGCGGGCGGAGCAGCGGCGGGCTGGACCGCAGGGGTCGAGACCGCGGCCGGTTCCACCGCCGCTGTGGGCGTCGCCGCCGCGGAGTGCGAGACGAGCCCGGGACCACTCGGTGCCGGGGGGACGTCCCACGGCGGGCTGTCGTCGACGGGCGACGACCGCTCCGACTCGCCGGTGTCGTCGACCGCCGGCGCAGCCACCGGCGCGGGCTGCTGCGCGCGCTCGGGCTCCCGCTCGGCGGGTGCCGGCTCAGGGGGCGGGACCGGGGCCGGGACGGGAGGCGGGACCGGGGCGGAGGCCACCACGGGAGGCGCAGGGGGGCCGGCGACCGGGACCCGGACCGCCGCGGCGCCGTCGGCGGGCAGGCCGCGCTCCAGCCGGTCGAGGCGGGCGCCGAACCCGGAGCGGGAGTCCTCGACCGCGGGGAGCAGCAGTCGCGCCATGAGCAGCTCGAGGTGCAGGCGGGGCGACGTCGCACCCGTCATCTCGGTCAGCGCGGCGTTGCAGAGGTCGGCGGAGCGGGACAGCTCCGAGGCGCCCAGGTGGCGGGCCTGCAGGCGCATGCGGTCGAGCTGGTCGGTCGGCACGTCGCGCAGGGCGGCGTCGGCGGCGTCGCCGGAGGCCGCGATGACGATGAGGTCCCGCAGCCGCTCCAGGAGGTCCTCGACGAAGCGCCGCGGCTCGTGGCCGGTCGAGATGACGCGCTCGACCACCCGGAACGCGGACGCCCCGTCACGGGCGGCGATCGCCTCGGTCAGGTCGTCGAGCAGCGAGGCCTGCGTGTACCCGAGCAGCGCGGCCGCGCCCTCGTACCCGAGCTCGCCCCCGCCGGAGCCCGCGATGAGCTGGTCCAGCACCGACAGGGTGTCGCGGACGGACCCACCGCCCGCGCGCACGACGAGCGGCAGCACCCCGGACGCCACGGGCACGCCCTCGCTGTCGCACAGCTGCTGGAGGTAGGGCACCAGGACGTCCGGCGGGACCAGCCGGAACGGATAGTGGTGGGTGCGCGAGCGGATGGTGCCGATGACCTTGTCCGGCTCGGTCGTCGCGAAGATGAACTTGATGTGCGGCGGGGGCTCCTCGACGATCTTCAGCAGCGCGTTGAAGCCCTGGTTCGAGACCATGTGCGCCTCGTCGAGGATGAACACCTTGTAGCGGTCCCGCGCGGGCGCGAACGTGGCGCGTTCCCTCAGCTCACGGGCGTCGTCGACGCCCCCGTGGCTGGCGGCGTCGATCTCGACGACGTCCAGGCTGCCGGGTCCGCCGCGCGCCAGCTCGACGCACGACTCGCACACGTCGCACGGGGTGTCGGTCGGGTTCTCCTCGGTGTTCTGCGCGCAGTTGAGGATCCGCGCGAGGATCCGCGCGGACGTCGTCTTGCCGCAGCCGCGTGGCCCGGAGAACAGGTACGCGTGGTTCACCTGACCGCTGCGCAGCGCCTGCCGCAGAGGAGCCGTGACGTGGTCCTGGCCGATCACCTCGGCGAAGTTCTCGGGCCGGTAGCGGCGGTACAGGGCTGTCGTCACGCCACGGACTCTAGACGCCCGCGCCCACAGGCGGAGTCCTCAGGTGTGCATCGCCGCGATCGCGGTGAGCACCCCGTCCGGGTCGTAGCGGCGCTTCGCCGCGAGCAGCCGGTCGGCGTTGGCACCGAAGCCGAGCCGGACCCGCTCCGCGTCCTGCGGTCCGAGGATGTTCGGGTACCCGCCGGGCAACGCTCCGGGAGCGAGGGCGTCGGTGACCCGCGAGACCCACGCGTGCTGCGCGGCGGCGTCCTCGGCGGGCTGCCACGCCGCGATCACCTCGGCGAGCACGTGCTCCCGACGCAGCGCGAACGCCGTCGCGTCCGGGGCGACCCGGGTGGCCGCGCCGTGGAAGTGGTGCAGGGCGAGCAGGGACGCCGACGACGGCCACGTCGCGGCCGCGTCCGCGAGCACGTCGATCGCCTCGTCGGTCAGGGTGGGCAACCACTGTGTGCCCAGCGCGTAGTGCTGACCGGGACGGGCACCGGCCTCGAACATCCGGATGAGCTCGGGGTAGGGCATCGGCCCGACACCCCCGGCGACCGGCGTGCCGAGCCCCAGCAGCGGCGCGACCGCCGACTCGCCGGCGTCGGGGTCCCCGCTCCACGTCGGCGCGAGGAACACCGCCGGACCCGCCGGTCCGCCGACGAACCCGGCCATCACGGTGAGCTCGTCGGGGGCGGTGGCGATCAGGTCGCGGTACCCGCGCAGCACCTGGGCGGCCTGCTGGTGCGGGAACAGGACCATGCCACCGAGCACCGGGCCGAGCGGGTGCAGCCGGTAGCGCGCCGCGGTCACGATCCCGAAGTTCCCTCCGCCGCCGCGCAGCGCCCAGAACAGCTCGCGGTCGGCGTCGGGACCGGCGACGACGCTCGTCCCGTCGGCGAGCAGGACGTCGGCCGAGAGCAGGTTGTCGAGCGCGAGCCCGAACCGCCCGGCGAGCCCGCCGTACCCACCGG
The DNA here is from genome assembly GCF_007990265.1 of Cellulomonas terrae. Classification (GTDB taxonomy): domain Bacteria; phylum Actinomycetota; class Actinomycetes; order Actinomycetales; family Cellulomonadaceae; genus Cellulomonas; species Cellulomonas terrae. The sequence goes on along the minus strand of NZ_BJWH01000013.1, from coordinate 105,753 downwards.
CGAGCGTCATCCCGGCCATCCCGACCGTCCGCACGACCGCGGTCGCGGTGCCCAGGCCGTGCGCCGCCGCCGCGTCCACGACGTCCGCGACGAGCGCGCCGCCCTGCGCGCTGGCCACGCCCGCACCCGGGTCGATCTGCACGCCGCGCAGCGCGGACAGGTCGAGCACGACACCGCCGTCGCCCAGCGCGCGACCGGCCCAGTCGTGCCCGCCGCCCCGCACCGTGACCGGCGCACCGCTCTCGCGCGCGACGAGCAGCGCCGTCCGCACGTCGTCGGCGTCGACACCCCGGACCACCACGGCGGGGCGCCGGTCGATCGCGCCGTTCCACACCCGCCGGGCGTCGTCGAACCCGTCGTCGTCCTGCTGCCACACCTGCCCGCGCACCTGCGCGCGCAACCGGGCGCCCACCTCGGAGCTCGTCGTCTGCGTCATGCCTCGGCCCCCCTGCCGTGCGACCGGTCCAGTGTGCGTCGCGGAGTCGTCGCGACGTCAAGGAACCGGCGAGCAGCCCGCCCCGACGGGCACCTCGCCGCGGTCAGTCGGCGCGCACGACGGTGTCCGCGAGCACCGACCGCAGCAGCGGACGCGACGTCTCCGTCGCGGCGAACACGAGCGCGCAGCCGCCCGCCAGGAACGCGAGCAGCATCAGCGGGCCCTGCGGGGAGAGCATGGACTCCACCCCGAGCAGCGGGAAGAACATGACGAGGGCCGTGACCGCCGACCCGACCGAGACGAACAGCAGCGGCACCAGCACGACGCGTCGCCGGACGGAGTCGTGCAGCTCGGCGGGCGTGCCGGCCAGGCTCTGCAGCGCGATCTCGCGGCGGCGGTCGAGCACGGAGGCAGCCTGCGCGATGCCTGCGGACACCGCTGCGAGCAGGAACGCGATCACCAGCGTGACCATCGCACCGGTAACCAGGTCGTCCACGAGGATCGCCCCCTGCGGGTCGTCGGACATGTCGACGGCGACGATCGACGGCAGCACCGCGAGCGCCCCGGCCACGAACCCGGCCAGCCCCAGCCCGCCGACCACCCGCCACACGGCCTTGGGGTCGTCGAGGAGCCGGCGCGCCGCGAGCAGCCGTGCGGGCGTCGACGCACGGCGCAGCTGCACCCTGCCGACGAGCCCGAGCACCCACGGCCCCACCGCGTTGAGCGTCGCGAAGCCGAGGGCCATCGCCCCGAGGAGCGCGGCGGCGGCCGCGGCACCGAGCGAGCCTGCGGCGGCGCTGATCACCATGAAGACGCCGATCCCGACGACCGCCACCACGGCGCGCAGCCACGTCATCTTCTTCGGCGTCTCCCGCCGGGCCACGCCCAGCGGGGACACGCTCACGCGACGCAGCGAGACGGCCCCGGACAGGGCGGCCAGGAGCGGCACCGCGACGACCGCGAGCGCGAGCCCCTGCCACCCGACCCACAGCTCCGCGACGCTGAACGTGGTGTCCTGGAACGGCAGGAGCGCGCAGACGGGCAGCAGCAGCAGGTAGAGCACGATCCCGAGGACCGCTCCGACGAGCCCCTGCCACGCGGTCTCGGCGACGGTCAGGCCGACCACCTCGCGCGGCGTCGCGCCGAGGAGGCGCAGGGTCGCGAGGCGGGCGTCCCGACGCGCGACCCCGAGACGGGCGGCGGCGCCGGCCAGGGTGAGGAGCGGGACCACGAGGAGGACCACGGCGATCCACGCGAGGATCACGTAGACGCTGGCGTCGTCGGCCTGCCCGGCCGGGACCGGCTGCTCCGCGCGGGACATGAAGCCCAGCAGCCCGCCGACGACGCTCAGGGTGAGCCCGGTGGTGACCGCGAACGCGGTGACCGCGAGACCCGTCGTCACGAGGGCGTCCCGACCGCCCGCCCGCTGGAGCCGCGGAGCGAGCGCGAGGACGGCGTTCATCGTGCGGCCTCCGCGTGGCGGACGAGCCCGTCGCGCACCTCGATGCGGCGGTCGCACCAGTCGGCCACCTGCGCGTCGTGCGTCACGACGACGAGCGACGCCCCGGCGGCCTTCGTCGTCTCGGTGAGGATGCGCATCACGTCGTGGCCGGTGGTCTGGTCGAGGGCCCCGGTCGGCTCGTCGGCGAAGACGACCGCGGGACCGGTGATCAGGGCCCGCGCGACGGCGACGCGCTGCGCCTGCCCGCCGGACAGCTCCCCGGGGCGTCGGCCCTCCATGCCCGCGAGCCCGAGCGACCCCAACCACCGTCCCGCCAGATCGGTGGCCTCCCTCCGCGGGGTGCCCAGGAGCATCGCCGGCAGTGCCACGTTCTCGATCGCGGGGAGCTCCGAGAGCAGCTGGCCGAACTGGAACACGAAGCCGTAGTGCCTGCGGCGCAGGAGCGAGCGCTCGCGGTCGGACAGCCCCCCGACCTCCCGACCGTCGAGCGCGACCGTGCCGCTGTCGGGCAGCAGGATGCCCGCGAGGCAGTGCAGCAGCGTGGACTTGCCGGAGCCCGACGGGCCCATGACGGCGAGCGACTCCCCGTCGGCGAGGTCGACGTCGACCCCGGCGAGCGCGGTCGTCGGGCCGAAGCGCTTGACCAGGCCGCGGGCGGACAGGCGTGGGGTGGCGGTGTTCATGCTGCCCAGGGTGCGGCGCGGGTCGCGTGGCCGACATCGACCCTCGGGCTGCCGTGCCGGGCCTGGAGGTGGGCCCACGGGTGGACGCCCGCGCGGTGCCCTACGCCGGACGGGTGACGGGGTGGGGGAAGTCATCGTGCGAACCACCCCGAAGACCACATCTCCAATGGATGAAGGTTCAACCAGATCGTACGGTCGAGACCCGCCGATCGACGGATCCCGGCGCACCCAGCACGCACCCGACCGACCGACCGGAAGCAGGCCAGCCATGAGCACGACCCTCGACCAGACCCTCGCCGCCGCCCTCGAGATCGACGGCGCGACCGCCGTCGCCCTCGTCGACTACGAGAGCGGCATGTCCCTCGGGCACCTCGGGACCGGGATCGACCTGGACGTCGCCGCGGCCGGCAACACGGAGGTGATCCGGGCCAAGCTCCGCACCATGGCGGCACTCGGCCTGGACGACGCCATCGAGGACATCCTCATCACCCTCGGGACGCAGTACCACCTGATCCGCCTGCTCCAGGGCGCGGACGGCAACGGGCTGTTCCTCTACCTGGTCCTCGACAAGGGCCGCGCCAACCTCGCCCTGGCCCGCCGCCAGCTCTCGAACCTCGAGCGCACCCTCACCATCTGACCCACCGGTGCCCGCGCACTCCGCGCGGGCACCGCCCGTGGTCCCGCATCTCGCCCCCGAGCCCCGAAGAGGCCCCTGTGATCGTCCGGCAGCACGCCCTGCAGATCGCCGCGAGCGTCCGTCGGGACCTGGACGGCATCCGTCGCGTGAGCGTCGTGCGCACCGACGGCCGGCCGTTCTTCGACGACCCCGGCGACACCCCGACGGGCGCGGACTCCGAGGCCGTCGCGGCCGCCGTCGCAGGGACGGTGTCGTACGCCCGCCGGGCCGGCACGGCGCTGGCGACGGGGTCGATCGACGCGATCACGGTCCGCGGGCGGGAAGCGACGATCGTCGCGCAGCCCCTCGACGACCTGCACGTGCTGGTGGTGACCTGCGCCCCGGACGTGAACCTCGTCCTGCTCGCGCGCGTGCTCGCGCGGGTCACCGCGACCGTCGGCACGTCCGCCTGATCCGTTCAGACGAGCAGCAGGACACCGGCGAGGACGACCGCGGCAGCCCCCACGACCGAGGCGCCGAGGCGTGCGCGCGCCGGGAGCCGCTGCCCGAGCACCCCGCTGCCGACCGCGAGCAGCAGCTGCCAGGCCAGGGACGCGACCCCCGCCCCCACCACGAACGCGGCGACCGACGCGGTCCCGGCGACGCCCAGGGCCAGCCCGACCGCCACGGTCGTGAACGTGACCGCCGTCGACGGGTTGACCGCGGTGAGGCCGACGAAGCGCGCGTAGGCGCCCAGCGGCGAGAGGCGGGCATCCGGCGGCGCGTCCGTCGGCGGGCGGCGGGCGGCCCGGACCGAGGCGACGAGCCCCACGCCGCCGACCGCGACCAGCACGACCGCGCCGACCCCGCGCACGAGCGGGGCGTGCTCGCTCAGCACGCGGCTGACGGGCGTCCCGACGGCGACCGCGACGACCGCGTACGCGAGGTCCACCGTCGCGACGCCGAACGCGGCGCCGACCGCCACGCGGAGCCCGTCGACCATCCCGGTGCGCAGCAGCAGGACGCCGACCGGCCCGACGGGCACAGCCACCGCGAGCCCGGCCAGCACCCCGAGCAGCAGAGGCGACGACACCGGACCAGCCTCGACGGTTCGGCGTCGACGGTCATCTGGATTCTGCGTGATCCTCCGTGCGACTGCGATGATCGCTGCATGGACGCCATCGACGAGGGAATCCTGCGCGAGCTGACTGCGGATGCGCGGTTGCCGTACCGCGAGCTCGGCGCCCGCGTCGGCCTGAGCGCCAACGCGGCGGCCCAGCGGGTCCGCCGCCTCGTCGAGAGCGGGACCATCCGAGGGTTCACCGTCGTCACGGCCGCCTCGGGACCGGACGGGCTGCCGTCGGGCCTGGAGGTCTTCATCGAGGTGCGCCTCGCGGACGACACGACCAACGAGAGCTTCACGGCGGCGCTCACGCGCGGGTTCGCGCAGGTGCTCGACGCCGTGCACGTGACCGGCTCGTACGACTACCTGCTGCACGCGGTGGTGGCCGACCCCGCGGCGCTGGACCAGCTCGTGCGCCGGCTCAAGCGCGAGGCGGGCGCGGCCCAGACGTTCACACGCCTCGCCCTGCGGGCATAGAAAAGGACCCCCCGCACACCCGCCAGAGCTCACCTGCCCTTGCTGCCTTCCGGCCCTGGGGGAGTTCAGCGAGATGACGCCGCACGAGGGGTCGGGGAAAAGCCTAACCCAGCGCGCGCCCTCGTTCACACGCCGGTCACCCGCTCGACTCTCGCGACGCGACGTTCCCGGGCAGACTTCGAGGATGGCCAGCGACGAGCCCGAACGGTACGACTACGACCTCGTGGTGGTCGGGACCGGCCCGGGCGGGCAGAAGGCCGCGATCGCCGCCGCGAAGCTCGGCCACAAGGTCGCCATCATCGAGCGCCGGCACATGATGGGCGGCGTCTCGACGAACACCGGGACCATCCCGAGCAAGACCCTGCGCGAGGCGGTCATGTACCTGACGGGCATGGCGCAGCGGGAGGTGTACGGCGCGAGCTACCGCGTGAAGTCCGACATCACAATGGAGGACCTGTTCGCGCGCACGCAGCACGTCATCGGCCGCGAGCACGAGGTCATCCGCGCCCAGCTCCTGCGCAACCACATCGACATCCTCAGCGGCACGGGCTCGTTCCTGGACGCGCACACCCTCGGCGTCCTCGACGACGACGGCATCCGACGCACCCAGGTCACGGCGCGCTTCGTCGTCATCGCCACCGGCTCCAAGCCCCACCGGCCGGCGACGGTGCAGTTCGACGAGAGCGCGGTCCTCGACTCCGACGGCGTCCTCGCGCTGGAGAGGGTGCCGAACTCCATGGTCGTCGTCGGCGCGGGGATCATCGGGATCGAGTACGCGTCGATGTTCGCGGCGCTGGGCACCCGCGTCACGGTCATCGACAAGCGGCCCGCGATGCTCGAGATGTGCGACCCCGAGGTCGCCGAGTCCCTGAAGTTCCACCTGCGGGACCTGTCGGTGTCGTTCCGGTTCGGCGAGGAGGTGGCGGGTGTCGACAGCAACGCGCACGGCACCGTGACGCGGCTCGTGTCCGGCAAGCGGATCGCCGCCGACGCCGTCATGTACTCCGCGGGCCGGCAGGGCCAGACGGACGCGCTCAACCTGGCGGCGGCCGGGCTGTCCGCCGACTCCCGCGGGCGCATCGCCGTCGACGACCAGTACCGCACCGAGGTCCCGAACGTCTTCGCGGTCGGCGACGTCATCGGGTTCCCCGCGCTCGCGGCGACGAGCATGGACCAGGGCCGGCTGGCGGCGTACCACGCGTTCGACGAGCCCGCCCGCGAGCTCCAGTCGGTCCAGCCCATCGGCATCTACACGATCCCCGAGATCTCCTACTGCGGCCGCACCGAGGCGGAGCTCACCACCGACGCCGTCCCGTACGAGGTCGGGGTCGCGCGGTACCGCGAGCTCGCCCGCGGGCAGATCGTCGGCGACTCCTACGGGATGCTCAAGCTCCTCGTCCACACCGAGACGCGCGAGCTGCTCGGCGTCCACATCTTCGGGACCTCGGCCACCGACCTCGTGCACATCGGGCAGGCGATCATGGCGTGCGGCGGGACCGTCGACTACCTCGTCGACACCGTCCTGAACTACCCGACCCTGTCCGAGGCCTACAAGGTCGCCGCGCTGGACGCGACGAACAAGATCCGCCAGGTGGCGAGGTTCAGCCTGTGAACGCCGCCGAGCTCCGTCCGGTCGGCTGGGTGCGCAGCCCGGTCGCCGACCCGTCCGACGCGGCCCGGCAGGGCGACGAGGGCGCCCCCGACGTCGTCGTCGAGCTCGACCCGTCGGTCGCCGCCGCAGCCGCCGACCTCCACCCCGGCGACGACCTCCTCCTGCTCACGTGGTTCCACCTCGCCGACCGCGCGACGCTCGCCGTCCACCCGCGCGGCGACACCGCCCGGCCCGTGACCGGCGTGTTCGCGACGCGCTCCCCCGACCGGCCGAACCCGATCGGCCTGCACCGGGTCCGGCTCCTGGGCGTCGACGGCCTGCGCCTGCACGTGTCCGGCTGCGAGGCGGTCGACGGGACGCCGGTCGTCGACGTGAAGCCGGTGCTCGGTGCCGTCGACGAGCGCTGAACGCCCGGTTCGGTCCGGCCGCTGAGGTCGGGTATCCTCTGTCGGCCGGGAGGATTCGCCTAGTGGCCTATGGCGCACGCTTGGAAAGCGTGTTGGGTGAAAGCCCTCGGGGGTTCGAATCCCCCATCCTCCGCGCACCGAAGGGCCCGTCACCGCAGCGATGTGGGTGACGGGCCCTTCGTCGTGCCCGACGGTCGTGGCGCGCTCCGCCGCCTGCTCGCAGGACGATCCCGCTCACGCCGTCGGTGGCTCCGGGCGAGCGACCTGCGCGACGACCGACCGTCGCCGACCCGGGAGTAGCGTGCCCCCTGTCGGGAACCTGGACTCCACGGGGGGTGGACCATGACGTCCTCAGCTGCCGCACGCACGCACGCCGAGCCGGCGCGGTCCGGACCGGACGCACCGCAGGCCGCCCCGTCGCAGGTCCGGGTGCCGGGCGGCCGGGGGCTGCCCGTGCCGGGGCTGTCCCGCGCGCCCGCCGGGGAGCCCGGCACCCGTCGTGACGCCGGCCCGCGGGACGGCCGGGCGTCGGTGGAGGCACTGCGCCGGCAGCACCTCGGGAGCGCCACCCTCCGGCGCGTGAAGATCCTCGGGCCGCGGGGCGCCCTGCACATCAACGACTACCACTTCATCGACCGCCTGACGCTGGGGAGCGCCCCGAGGTCGGGCCAGCACGACGTCATCGTCACCGAGTTCACCGACTTCGACGGCCTCGCCGTCCAGGCCAACGCGCACGCGGGCGAGGAGTTCGACTTCGGCGGCGTGCGCTGGGGGTGGAACGGTCCGGGAGAGATCTTCCCGATCGAGAACGGCAAGACCTGCATCCGGCTGTCGACCGCGCAGATCGAGGAGCTGATCTCGGCGGCCAAGGAGGGGGCCGACGTCAAGAAGGCGATCTTCAAGGGTCTCTCGTCCAAGGTGACCGTCGAGAGCAAGGTCATCGAAGGCTTCAAGTCCGTGCGGCAGCAGCGCAGCGTCCCGGTGCGGGTGGACCTGCCGATCACGACCACCGCCAACAAGCTCCGTGGTCTAGGGAAGGTGCGCTTCGCACCCGGCTCCTACTGGACCGACGCGCTGGAGAAGGGGACCGGCAACGCGGAGGCGTTCCTCATGGGACCGAACGGGTCCAAGGAGGAGGGACCGCACCTGCACCTGTTCCTCGCGACGAAGGCGAAGAAGGGCGACGTCAGCGAGTGGGACCACCCGTTCACGATCACCGGGTACCTCATGACCACGAGCCACAAGAAGCACCTGGTCCTCGACCCGGACGGCGTCGCCGTCGACAAGAAGACGCTGCAGAAGCCCGCCCTCGAGAAGACGGAGCCCGCCCAGGTCGAGGAGATGACTCTCCTGTGCGGGCTGCTGAGACGCGCCGGCGCGAGCGAGGTCGAGGTCGAGTCGAAGGGGACGACGTCCCAGAAGAAGAAGGTCGTCCCGGAGAAGAAGACCTGGAAGTCGAAGACGGACGTCGCCGACGACCTGGACAAGGACGTCGCCACCCTCGCGAAGGGCTACAGCGTCCGCCCCGTGGTCATGCGGCACTTCCTCGTCACGATCGCCGGCCTCCAGGCCGACGACATCGCGGCGCTGGCCGCGAGACGTAGCACGCTCGACGACGCGGGGTTCGGGACGGAGGTGGATCTGCTTCCGGCCCTGGACCTGAAGGCGGCCGACCGTGGCGTATCCGCCGACGTCGTCGTCGGCATGCTCGATCCGACCACCTATCCGACGGACACCGAGGGGATCACGCTGATGTACAAGAAGCTGATGGATTCCCTCGACCAGTGACGGCGGGAGCGCGCCGACCGTCCGACGTAGGCTCGTCGTCGTGGCCACCTTCTCCTCCGTGTCGAGACAGCACGTCCTGCAGGCGATCGCCGAGTACGACTCCCGGGGCGGCACCGGCTTCCTCGACGTCTACGGCTTCGAGCCGCTCCCGGGCTACGCGGTCGTCCACGAGGGCCGCAGCTACGACCTGAGGGCGGTCGTCGGCGTGGCCCACCGGTTCGCGACGGGCCGCCTCGCCACCTCCGAGGAGTTCGGCAGCAGCACGGACGGCGCGGTCGCGATCCTGCGCAAGCGAGGCTTCGACATCACCGAACCCGCGGTCGCGGTCCGGGCGGCGCCGGTGCGCGCCGCCCGCGCGCCGAGAGCTCCGCGCACCCCGGTCGTACGGGCGACCGCCGCGCGCGAGGCCCCGTCGGCGACCTGCCCCACCTGCTTCATGACGCTCCCGGCGACGGGCATCTGCGACGAGTGCGGCTGAGCCTCAGCGCTCCAGCCACGTGAGCGCGCCCCGCGCGGCGATCACCCCGGTGCTGAACGACGCCTGCAGCAGGTAGCCGCCTGTCGGCGCCTCCCAGTCGAGCATCTCCCCGGCGACGAACGTGCCGGGCAGCCGGTGGAGCATCAGCGCGTCGTCGACCTCCGACCACGCGATGCCCCCGGCCGTGGAGATCGCCTTCTCGATCGGCATCGTGGCGGACACGGTGACCGGCACCGCCTTGACCAGCGCGGCCACGGCCCCGGGGGCCGCCGGCAGGGCACCGGCCCGCGACTCCCGCAGCAGCGCGATGCCGACCGGGTCCAGCGCGAGGGTCCGACGGAGCCAGTTCGACGCGGAGTCCTTCGGGCGGCGTCGCTGCAGGCGCTCGGTGAGCTGGTCGACCGTCAGCGCGGGCCGCAGGTCGACCTCCAGGACGCACTCCTCGGCGTCGAGGGCGTCGCGGATCGTGGCCCCGATCGCGTAGACCGGCCCACCCTCGATCCCCGCCCGCGTGACCATCGCGTCACCCCGTGCACCGGGACCCGGGCGGCCGCGCACCGACAGCGCGACGTGCTTGAGCGGCGTCCCCTCGAACCGGTCGGCGAACGTGTCGGTCCAGCCCACGCGCAGCCCGACGTTCGCCGGCCGCAGGGCCGTCACGGCGACGCCCCGCTCGGTGAACGGCCCGACCCATCCGCCGTCCGAGCCGAGCCTCGGCCACGACGCACCGCCGAGCGCGAAGACCGTCACGTCGCCGGAGACGACGCTCTCCCGGCCGTCGACGTCGGTGAACCGGAGCCCGTCGCCGGCCCATCCCGTCCAGCGGGACCTCCGCTCGGTCCGCACCCCGAGGTCGGCCAACCGGGCCAACCACGCCCGGACCAGCGGCGTCGCGCGGAACGACCGCGGGAACACGCGCCCGCTCGACCCGACGAACGCCTCCTCCCCCAGGCCGGCGCACCAGTCGCGCAGGTCCTGCGGGCCGAACGCCTCGAGCATCGGCGCGAGCCGCTCGGCGGAGCTGCCGTACCGGGCCAGGAACGCGTCGCGGTCCTCGCTGTGGGTGAGGTTCAGCCCACCGTGACCGGCCAGCAGGAGCTTGCGGGCGGGCGACGGCATCCGGTCGTGCACGGTGACCGTGACCCCGGCCCGCGCCAGCACCTCGGCGGCGACCAGCCCTGCCGGGCCGCCCCCGACGACGGTCGCGGTGCTCATCGGGTGCACCGGACGGCGGTCGACGACCGACCGCGCAGGGAGATCGACCGGCTGCACCGCATGGCGGGCAGTCAAGCACGAGCACGGTCCCCACAGCGGAGTCGGACGGGTCAGCCCGGCGTGATCGCGACGATGTGCCGCCGCTCGAACCGCACGGTGTCACCGGCGTGCAGGCCGCGCAGCTCCGCCGGGTCGCTGTGCAGGCTCCCCTCGAGCTCCCCGTCACCCACCTCCGTCACCCGGACCCACACCCGCTCGGCCAGGCCGGTGTCCGGCTCGACGACGAGCTTGACCCGGTCGCCCACCTGCACGGCCGCCTTCGCCTCGTCGGACGGGATCCGGACCCGGTCCGGCGCGGCCGCGTGCATCGCCACCCCGTCGGCGAGCGTCCACGTGGTGCGGCGCCGGAACAGGCTCACGGCTGACCCGCCAGCGCCCGGACCGTCTCGATCGTGTCCGCCTCGGCGGACGACTTGTCGTCGCGGTACCGCAGCACGCGCGCGAACCGCAGCGCGAGCCCGCCGGGGTAGCGGGTCGACCGCTGCAGCCCGTCGAACGCGATCTCCACCACCTGCTCGGGCCGCACGGTCACGACCCACCCGTCGTCACTCGTCGACAGCTCGGTGAACCGCTCCGTCTGCCAGCGCAGCATCTCGTCGGTCATCCCCTTGAACGTCTTGCCGAGCATGACGAAGCCGTCGCCGTCGCGCGCCCCGAGGTGGATGTTCGACAGCGTCCCCTGCCGCCGCCCGGATCCGCGCTCGACGGCCAGCACGACGAGGTCGAGGGTGTTCCGCGGCTTGACCTTGACCCACGCGGCGCCGCGGCGTCCGGCCTCGTACGGGGCGTCGGCCGCCTTGATGACGACGCCCTCCTGTCCGGCACGCACCACGTCGGCGAAGTAGGACCGCGCCTCGTCCACGTCCGCGGTCACCAGGCGGTGCACCACGGACGGCCCGGCCACGGCGTCCAGCGCGTCGAGGCGGCGCAGGAGCGGCGCGTCGAGCAGGTCCGTCCCGTCGACGTGCAGGGCGTCGAAGAAGAACGGCGTCAGGGTCGTCACGGCGGCCACCTCGGCGTCCTTGGTGGCCGAGCGCGCCGCCGTCTCCTGGAAGGGCCGCGGGCGTCCGTCCGGGCCGACCGCGAGCGCCTCGCCGTCGAGCACGAGGTCCGCCGCGGGCATCGCCCGGACGACCTCGACGATCTCGGGCACCCGGGTGGTGATGTCGTCGAGGCTCCGGGTGAACACCTGCACGTCGTCACCCCGACGGTGCACCTGGATCCGGATCCCGTCGAGCTTGGAGTCGACGACGACCGGTCCGGCACCGAGGCTCGCCCACGCCGCGTCGACGTCGGGCGCGGACTGCGCGAGCATCGGGCGCACCGGTCGCCCGACGACCAGCGTGAAGGCGGCCAGCGCGGCCGCCGGGTCGGTCGACGTCAGCGCTGCGACGGCGACGGGCTCGGTGTCACCGGCGAGCATCGCGGCGCGGCGCACCGTCTCCGGCGGGACGCCCGCGGCCTCCGCGACGGCGTCCAGCAGCAGCGCGTCGAGGGACCCCTGCCGCAGCTCTCCGGTCACCAGCCCGGCGAGCAGCCTCTGCTCGTCGGCGGTGGCTGCCCCGAAGAGCTCCGCCGCGAGCGCGTTGCGGCTGAGCACGGAACCGGGGCCCTCCAGCCGTGACATCTGCTCGAAGACGGCGTCGACCCCTGCCACGGTCAGGGACGGTTCGCTCGCGGGCTCCGGCAGCGCCTTCAGGGACCTCCAGCCCAGCCCGGTCCGCCGCTGCCGCAGCTGGCCGCCGAGGTACCGCGACACGATCCCGACGTCCTCGGGCGGCGTCCGGCGCAGCAGGTCGACCAGCAGCGCCCGCTTGGCCAGCCGCGACCGGGTCGTCGCGAGGGCGGACGACGTCGTCGCCAGGTCGACCAGCAGCATCCCTGCATCCTGCCGCCCGGCACCGACATCGCGCGCGCCAGGGCCGCTTCGTCGGGCCTACGAGCCGATCCCGCCGTCGACGTAGAGCCAGCGGCCGTCCTCGCGCACGAAGTGGCTGGTCTCGTGCAGCCGGCCGCGCTCCCCGCCCTCGGCCCGGTAGTGCGCCACGAACTCCACCGTGCCCGCGTCGTCCCACGGTCCGCCGGCGTCGGTGCGGACGACGTCCAGCCGGTGCCAGGCCATCGTCTCGTCGAGCTCGAGAAGGTCGGGCCGGGTGCTCGGGTGCCACGTGACCAGCAGGTAGTGGGTGGCTCCGGTCGCGAACCCGGTGTACCGGGAGCGCATCAGGGCTTCGGCGGTGGGCGCCCGGCGACCGTCGGCCAGGTAGCGGCCGCAGCACTCGTCGTACGTCTCCCCCGTGCCGCACGGGCAGCGGTCGTCGTGCTCGCTCATCGGTCCTCCGGACGCGGTCGTCGGGGCGAACGTAGCAAGAACTCTCGGGCGGTTCGGCACGCCGAATGCGTCACTCCCGTTCCCGTCGGGCCTGTCGTGCCGTACGGTTGTCCCTGTAGTCGCAGTGAATCGCTTGTCATGACGGCCGAGGAAACTTGGCAGGACGTTCTCGAGGACCACCTCGGAGACGGACGACGAACACCGTGAATACCGGTCCCGGTCACCCGGGAGTTGTCCATACCGCACGTGAGAGAAGAGAACATCATGCCTGTTGGCACCGTGAAGTGGTTCAACGCTGAGAAGGGCTTCGGCTTCATCGCCCCCGAGGACGGCGGACCCGACGTCTTCGCGCACTACAGCGCCATCACGACGAGCGGCTACCGCACGCTCGAGGAGAACCAGAAGGTCCAGTTCGAGGTCACGCAGGGCCCCAAGGGCCCGCAGGCGTCGAACATCACGCCTCTCTGAGCCTGAGCTGAGCTCATAGCTCCATCGCACGGGACCCCGGCCTCTTGTGGCCGGGGTCTCGTCGCATCATGACCGAGGCGCCCCCCGTAAAGCTCATCGCCCGACCGAACTCGCGCCGCGCACTGCACGACCGACAGGACGGACCCGCATGAGCTCCACCACGCTTACCGACGCCCCCACCCGACCGCGCGACCGCGCGGTCAGCGACTTCACCGAGCTGACGCGCACCATCCAGGCCGCGGGCCTGATGAAGCGTCGCCCCGCGCACTACGCCGTGCGGCTGTCCGCCGCCGTCGTCGCCGTCCTCGGGCTGGTCGCCACGATCGTCCTCGTGGGCGACTCCTGGTGGCAGATCGCCGTCGCCTTCGCCGCCGCCGTGATCCTCACGCAGGTCGCGTTCCTGGGCCACGACGCCGCGCACCGCCAGATCTTCGCCGACGGACGCGCCAACAACTGGACCTCCCTCGTGCTCGCCGACCTGTTCGTCGGCCTGAGCCACGGCTGGTGGCAGCGCAAGCACACGCGCCACCACGCCAACCCGAACAAGATCGACACCGACCCCGACATCGAGATCGAGGCGCTGGCGTTCACGCCCGCCCAGGCCGCGAAGCGGACGTCGAAGCTGTCTGTCTGGTACCTGAACCACCAGGGCTGGTTCTTCTTCCCGCTCCTGCTGCTCGAAGGTCTGGCGCTGCACGTCGCCGCCATCAAGCGGCTCTCGTCGCGGGACAAGCTGGAGCACCGCGCCGCCGAGATCGTCATGATGACCATCCGGCTCGTCGGTGGCACCGCACTGGTCTTCCTCACCATGTCCTGGCCGATCGCGCTGGTCTTCCTGGCCGTCCAGATGGGCGTCTTCGGGTTCTACATGGGCGCCTCGTTCGCCCCGAACCACAAGGGCATGCCGCTGATCCCCAAGGACTCGCGTCTCGACTTCCTGCGTCGCCAGGTGCTGACCAGCCGGAACATCGGCGGCGGCAAGTGGGTCGACGTGCTCATGGGCGGGCTCAACCACCAGGTCGAGCACCACCTGTTCCCGTCGATGCCGCGCCCCTCGCTGCGTCGCGCGAAGCCGATCGTCGAGGCCTACTGCCGCGAGCACAACATCCCGTACGTGCAGGTCTCCCTGCCGCGGTCGTACTCGATCATCGTGAAGTACCTGAACACGGTCGGGAAGCCCGACCGCGACCCGTTCAACTGCCCGATGACGGCGCTGTACCGCGTCTGACCCTCGGCTCACCGAAGCCCCCGTCGCCCCGCTGGGCGGCGGGGGCTTCGTCGTCAGCGGTCGGTGCACGCCGCGGCGACCCCGCACACGACGCTCAGCCGACGAGCAAGCCATCGGTGCCGCACCGGCGCGCTCTCGCGTCACTCGTGGCTCGTTCGCGGTGGGAGAGCGCGACGCCCTGACGGCTGCGGTCGGGTTCTGTCGCGACGGGCACGCAGAAGGGCGCCGGTCGGTAGTGACCCCGACCGGCGCCCGGGGGTCGCGCTTGCCCTCGCGACCCCTCGATGCTCGCGGTCAGTCGAGCATCGAGATCACCTGCTGCGCCTGGTACCCGAGGATCGCCCGGGCCGCCGGCGTGACGGTGGACAGCTTCGACCGCGGCGTGAGGAGCGCCACGTACGCCGTCAGCGACCTCACCGCGATCTTCTCGTTCCCGGCGTCGGCGGCCCTGTCGGCCACCTCGACCGCGGCCAGCAGCCCCGCCGCCGCGACACCCTTGATGGCGCCGGCGCTGATCTGCGCCCTGGTCGCGTCACGCAGGGCGTCGATGCTGCCCGGCGCGAAGTACGACGGCACCGGCACCTGCGTGTAGTCGGTGTCCGAGGCCAGGTAGAACCCGACGTCCGACGGCTGGTTGTACGTCGTCTGCTGGCGGGCGACCTCGACGCGGTACTGCGGGTCGTGCATGAGCGTGTACATCTTCGTGTGGCTCAGGTCCGTGTTGACGAACAGGCGGATCGCGGAGGAGTCCTCCGTGCGGACCAGCAGCTCCTCGCGCGAGTCGCCCAGGACGTCCGCGACCAGCGACGGGTTGCCCTTGGTGCCGTTGTTCGAGCGCGTCCCCGTGGCCGTCAGCTGACGCCCGCGGGTCCAGTCGTCGATCGTCACGTCCTGCGCGGCGGAGCCGTTGACGATCTGCGTCGTGCCGTCCGGCAGCCACTTGATGCTCATGTTGGTGCCGGGGATGGCGCCCGGGGTGACGACACCGGCCGCCGAGTACAGCCCGAGCGAGTCGGTTCCCCCGGGCAGGCTGGCCCAGGCCTCGCGGCCGCGCACCGACGGGAGCACGTCGCCGACCATCGCACGGCCGGTGTCCCGCCCGGAGTACACCCCGAAGAGGACCTCGCCGGTCTTCGCGTCGCGCATCGCCATGCCGTAGGGGGCGAACGTGCCGCCCTCGTGCGCCGTGAAGATCTCCAGGCCCGGACGGTCCGGGTCGATGTCGGTCACGTGCATCGCGTCGCCGTGGCCGAGGCGGACGACCTCGCCGGGTGCGGCGCTGCCCGGCGGCAGGGTGTCGAACGAGGAGTACAGGACGGAGCCGTCGTCGTCGATCGTCGCGGCGCCGTAGACGATCTCCTGCTTGCCGTCGCCGTCCACGTCGGACGCCGCCAGCGAGTGGAAGCCCTGCGTCGTGATCTTCCCGTACACCGGGTCGGTGCCGTCGCGGCCGTGCGGGCCGTCGTTGAACGGGTTGGTCAGCGGGACGTGGCCCGAGTCGACGTACCAGCGCTCCGTGAGCTTCTTGCCGTCCCAGTCGTACGCCACGAGCGTGGTGCGCGTGTAGTAGCCGCGGGCGAAGATCGCCGACGGTGTCTGCCCGTCGAGGTACGCGACCCCGGCCAGGAACCGGTCGACGCGGTTGCCCGGCTCGATGCGGGACATCGCGTAGTCGCCCCAGAGCAGGCCGTCGTCGCCGCGACCCGGCTTGTAGTCGATCGTCTGGAGCTCCTTGCCGGTGGCTCCGGCGAACACCGTGAGGTACTCGGGACCGTCGACGATGAAGCCCTCGAAGTTGCGCAGCACGTTGCGCGCGCTGCGGGCGGGTGCGTAGACGTCGACGAAGTAGGTCGCGAGCGCCGTGGCGTCCTCGACGGACAGCGGGTAGCTGTACTGCGGCGCGATGCCGAGCGCCGCCTCGACCGTCGACGGCCAGCGGCCCGCGACGACCTCGGGGTGGCTGCTCCAACCCTGGAGCATGGTGACCAGGTGGTCGAAGTAGCCCTGCTTGCTCAGCCGGTAGTCGGTGGTGTCGGTGACACCCGCGGCACGGTCGCGCTTCGGCAGGGAGACGTACTTCTCGCTCGCTACGGAGCCGTCGGCCCTGTAGGTCGTGATCCTGCTGCCGGGGGCCGTCTTCATCATGAGCTCGGCCTTGCCGTCACCGTCGTAGTCGTAGACGGGGAACTGCGTGTAGTGCGCGCCGGCGCGGATGTTCACACCCAGGTCGATGCGCCACAGCTGCGTGCCGTCCTGCTCGTAGGCGTCGACGAACACGTTGCCGGTGTAGCCGACCTGGCTGACGTCCTTGGAGTTCGACGGGTCCCACTTGACGACGTACTCGTACTGGCCGTCGCCGTCGACGTCGGCCACGGACATGTCGTTAGCGGAGTACGTGTACGCCTCGCCGACGGGGGTGACGCCGTCGACCGGCTTGTTCATCGGGATGTCGAGCGACGCCTGCGTCCACGGCGTCGCCTCCGCACCGTCGACCTCGACGCCGCCGACGACCGCGGCGACGCGGTAGCGGGAGGCCGACGTACCGGCCGGGTCGACGAAGTTCGTCGAGTCCGTGACCGTGCCGAGCAGGGCGCCGTCACGGTAGACGGCGAAGTCGGGACCGGTCAGCCCGGTCGCCGTGGCGCCCGTGACCTCGCTGGCCAGCAGCCGCCAGGTCAGGAACACGCCCTGCGGCGTGACCGCGGCGACGAGCCCCCGGTCGAGGCGCTCGAGGACGAGCCCGTCGGGACCCCTGCTGGGCCCGTGCGCGGCGAGGTGCGCCGGGGCCGGTGCAGCCGTCGCCGGGGTGGCGGCGAGGGTGCCGACGAGCACCACGGATCCGGCGATCGCTGTGAGCGTTCGACCTCGGCGTTGCGTCAGACTCATCCTTGAATCCTTTCAATCGGCTAGGCGTCCCCCATGGGGGATGGGGTTGCTCCCGATGAGGAAAGTCGGGGGCGCCTTTGACCCCGACCGCCCACGACCGTATCGCCTGGATCACCCGAGTCAACCCTTCCTGCGACATTCGCCGGAAACCGTCGCCGGGAGCGCTCCCGCCGACGGAAACCGCTATCCAAATGTGCCTCCCGCGGCCCCGGATGAGCACTCCCTCATGCCCCGGTGCCGACGTCACCCGGCTGAACGTCACGGACCGGCAGGGCGTCACCTAGACTCCCTCCGTGATCTTCAAGGCGGTGGGCGAGGGCAGGCCCTACCCTGAGCACGGCCTCGAGACTGCCAAGCAGTGGGCCGAGGTCCCCCCGCGCCAGGTGAGGCTCGACGAGCTGGTGACGACCAAGCGCACCCTCGACCTCGACGCGCTGCTCGCGGAGGACTCCACGTTCTACGGCGACCTGTTCGCGCACGTCGTGCAGTACCGCGGCGTGATGTACCTGGAGGACGGTCTGCACCGGGCCGTCCGTGCGGCGCTGCACCAGCGCGCGCTGCTCCATGCCCGGGTGCTGGTGGTCAAGTGACCGAGCAGGACCGCGCTCGTCAGCTCCGCCGACGGCACATGCACGAGCGGCAGGCCGTCATCTTCGGCGTGCTCCTCGCGGCTCTCGCGCTCGCCGGCCTCGGTGCCGCGGCCATGTTCACCGGGAGCCTGAACCTTCCCGTGTTCGCCCGCGACTTCTCGACGCCGGTCACCCCCACCACGCTGCAGGACCCGTACCCGTGCCCGCCGGCCGGGGCGCTGCCGGTCGCCGCCAACCAGATCAGCGTGAAGGTGTTCAACGCGACCAGCCGCGTCGGCCTCGCCGGCGTCACGGGTGCGAGCCTGACGGAGCGCGGCTTCGTCGTGGTCTCCACGGAGAACGCCGCCGCCACCTACGACGGCACGGCACGCATCATCTTCGGCGTCGCCGGTGTCGCCCAGGCGTACACGCTCGCCGCCCACGTCGACGGTGCGGTCCTCGTCCTCGACCCCCGTACGGACGCCACCCTGGACCTGGCGCTCGGCGCGAAGTTCGCCGAGCTCAAGGCTCCCGACACCGTCACGCTCGACCCGGCGGTCCCCCTCGTGGCCCCGGAGGGCTGCACCCCGTACGACGAGGTCGCCGCACCCGTCCCGACGCAGGCCCCCGCCGCCGGCTGATCGCCGTCGTGCGCGGCCGTGCCGGCCGTGCGACCGTGGACGTCCGCCGTGGTGACCGACCACGGACGACGAGGGAGGTCGACGATGACCGAGTCAGACAGCACCCCCGACCCCGTCCGCGAGACGGCTCCGGAGGCACCACCCGCACCCGACGACCCGCCGCGTGACGACGAGTACGTCGACAGCGAGCGCGGTGCGGTGTTCCCCGTCGCCGGACCGGCCGCGGGGACGGTCCCGCCACCTGCGGTCCCGGGGCGCCCCGCCTGATCCGCACAGCGAGCAGCGACCCCGGCGAGGCCGACGGGCGGGCTAGCCTGAGCACCTGCCCGCTCGTCGGCCTGGTCCGGCCACTGCCTCGGAGGTCGCACTGCTCCGCCGCCTGCTGCACTCCGCCACGGCCGTCTGGGTCGCGTTCCTCGTCGTGCACGGCTGGCTCGCCCTCGTCGGCCTGGTCCTGATCCCCCAGGAGGCGTTCTGGGACCTCGACCTCTACCGCTACTGGATGTGGCTGGGGATCAACGAGGGCGAGTGGCCCGTGCTGTCGGGCTCCTGGGTGTACCCCGCGGGCGCGATCGTCCCCATGCTCGCCGCCGCGGTCGGCGGCGCGGGCGGTGGCTCCGCGTACCCCGCGGTGTGGGCGCTGATGATCACGGTGCTCGACGCGGTCGCGGTGGCGTTCCTGCTGCACACCCGTCGTCCCGACCGCCCGCAGGAGGCTCCGACCCCGGCCGGCGCCTGGTGGTGGCTCGCGTTCCTGCTGCTCCTCGGACCGGTCGCGATGGGCCGTCTCGACGCCGTCATCGCGCCGGTGGTCGTCGTCGCGCTGTCGATCGCCCTGAACCACCCGCGCATCACGTCCGCGCTCCTGACGGCCGCCGCCTGGGTCAAGGTCGCGCCCGGCGCGCTGCTCGTCGCGCTCTTCGTGGCCGTCCGGCGGCCGTGGCGCAGCGTGGTGGTGCCCGCGGCGATCGTCAGCGTCGTCGTCGTCGGCACCGTCGCGGCGCTCGGCGGGCTGCCGCACGTCGCGTCGTTCCTGACCGAGCAGGAGGAGCGCGGGCTCCAGATCGAGTCGCCCGGGGCGACCCCGTGGCTGGTCGCCGGGCTGTTCTCGACGTCCATCACCCGGTACCTGAACGAGCCCATCGTCACCTGGGAGATCACGGGGCCGGGCACGCAGGGCGCCGCGGACGTGCTGGGGGCGCTCTTCTTCGTGGCGCTCGGTGCCGCGGCGCTGCTGCTGTGGTGGCGGCGTGAGCAGCTCGGCGCCCGGATGTGGTCCGGCGGGATCGCGCGCACGGAGCTGCTGGTCCGCGGCGCGATGCTCCTGACGCTGGCGATGCTGGTGTTCAACAAGGTGGGGTCGCCGCAGTACATCGGCTGGCTTGCGCCGCCCGTGGCGGTCGCCCTGGCGCTGGCGCTGCCCGGCTGGCGGACCACCGCGTGGCTCGTGCTGGGCACCGCGGCGGCGACGCAGGTGGTGTTCCCGTGGTTCTACTCGGAGGTCCTCTACGGGGGCCCTGCGGTCACCCTGACGCTGGCCGCCCGCAACGTCGCGCTGGTGGTCCTGCTGGTGCACACCGTGGTCGCGCTGGTCAGACCCCTGCCCCCGGAGGATCAGGCCGACGCCCTGCGCCGCCAGGACCGGATCACGAGCGCGAGCCCCGCGGCGTAGGTCACGCCGAGGACCCCCAGGTACGGCACGTAGAACCGCCGGAGCACGGGGTGCCCGACGACGGCCGCACCTCCGATCGCCGCGCCCATCGCCGCCGCGCGCGCACCGCGTGCCCCGGCCGTGTGCACCGCGAGCGGGAGCCGCGGGATGCGCGCGTCCCCGGCCGCGGCGGCGTAGAGCTTGACCGGGACCCCGTTCGCCGCCTGCTTCCAGACACCGCGCGCTCCGGCCGCCATGTGCTGGGCTGCCGCGCCGCGCATGGTGGCGGTGGTCAGCGGTGCCGGTGGCCTCAGGCCGCGGCGGGTCAGCTCGGACGTGACCAGCACCCCCGCGACCGACCCGGCAGTCAGCCACGCCGCCGCCGGCAGGATCCGGCGCGGGTTCGCGACGCCGACGACCGCGAGGTACATCTCCATCGTCACCGGCCAGCTCACGGCCTCCGCGAAGCCCCAGGCCGCGGCACCCGCCATCCCGGCCCTCCCGTCCATCGCGCGGTGCAGGGTGCGCCAGGTGCGGGACTCCGACGCGGTCGCGGGCCCCTCGGCGAGCAGCGCCTCCAGCTGGTGGGCGACGGGGGACATGTCGTCGTCGACGAGGTCCTCCGGCTGGATGGGGTGGCCGAGCCGGACCTCGACGGCCCCCGGGTGCAGGCCGCCGCCCTTCGGCAGCAGGTCGCGGGTGCCGACGATGGCGACGGGCAGCAGCGGGACGTCGAACTCGCGGGCGATCCGGACCGCCCCGCTGCGCAGCTCCCCCAGCCGGCCGTCGGTGCTGCGGGTGCCCTCCGGGAACACGAGCAGGCTGGACCCGGCACCCAGCACGGTCTGGGCGCCGTCCACCAGCCCGGTGTAGCCGCCACCCTTGCGGTGCACGGGGACCGCGCCGATGGCGAGCTTGAGGCCCAGCCGCATCCACGCCTTCTCGAACCAGTAGTCCTCGGCCGCCACGACCACCGGCTTGTACGGCGCCGGGAAGGCGGCGATGAGCGCCGGGGTGTCGGCGTGCGAGCTGTGGTTGGCGACGATGACCATCGCCTCGTAGGGCGCCGAGCCGCGCACCTTGTACCCGCCGACGAGGTGGAAGACGTTGCGCCAGAACGTGTGCCGCACGGCACCGGCCAGGTTGAACCCGGGTGGCAGCCCCACGCGGCGCCGCGACGTCATGCGAGCACCGCCGCGAGCGGGAGGACGAGCAGGAGCGAGTCCACACGGTCCAGCAGACCACCGAAGCCGGGCAACCACGCGCCGGCGTCCTTGACCCCCGCCCGGCGCTTCACCATCGACTCCAACAGGTCTCCTCCGACGCTTCCGAGCAGCACGGCGACGTACAGCCCCGGCGAGGCGGAGTCCAGCACGACCAGCACGATCGCGGCCCCGACCGCGGCTCCGACCATACCGCCGACGGTCTTGTTCGGACTGAGCCGGGAGAGTGGTCGTCGGGCCCACGCGAACCGGCGCAGACCCGTCCCGCCGCACCAGGCCGCGATGTCCGTGGCGGCCGCCGCGAAGCACAGCAGGTACGCGTCGCTGCCGACGAGGACCAGGTTGGCCAGCGACCAGCACAGCCAGATCGACCCGAAGGCCGTCAGGGTCGCCCGTTCGAGGCCGCGCTCGGAGTCGCCCGCGAGCAGGGCGGGGACCGCGCAGAGCAGTGCCATCAGAGGCACCAGGGCGAGCAGGTCCGGTGCCAGCCAGGCCGCCAGCGGGTAGGCCACCGCGAGCACGAGCAGCAGCGTCGTCTCGGCGCGGGGCAGCCGCACCATCGCGGCGAACTCACGCACCGCCTGGAGCGCGAGGAGCGCCGCGAGCGCAGCCGTCGGCCCCGGGCCGAGCCACATGGGGATGCCGATGACGGGCAGGATCAGCGCCCAGGTGGTCCAGCGGCGGCGGAGCTCCGGCTTGCCCGAGAGGAACACCGGCACGGCCGCGAGCGCCAGGATCGTCACGCTGACGGCCAGCAGCCAGACGGCGCGGCCGTCGAGGTCGAGGTGCCAGCCGAGGAGCCGGAGGTGGATCTCGAGGTCGGGGACGAGGTTCACGCGAGGACTCGGCGCAGCTCACGCAGCCGCGTCGCCACCGTCACCAGCGACAGCCCGATCATCACCGGCAGCAGGATCGGCGACAGCCCGGGGGCCGCAGCGAGGACGACCACCACGAGGCACCGCTCGGTCTTGCCGAAGGGTCCCCCGTTGATCCGGGCGGCACCGGCCCCGGCACCCGCCAGCGACACGAACGTCGGCAGCGTGGCGACGACCGCAGCGACGAGCACCAGCACGAGCCCTGCGCTGCCCTGCAGCCGCCCGAGCAGCACGGCGAGGCCGCCGAACATCAGGAGGTCGCCGGCGCGGTCGCCGAGCTCGTTGACCACGAACCCCCAGGGCCGGGACACCCCGCGGGCACGGGCGACGGCACCGTCGAGGTTGGCGCCGGCCAGCCGGCCGGCCAGCAGCACCAGCGCGAGCGGCCACGCCCCGATCGCGATCGCGACGGCGGCGAGCGCAGCGCTGACCACGCCCAGCCACGTGAACACGTCGGGCGACACGTCCCGGTCGACGGCCCACCGGACGACGCCGTCGAGACGACGGGTGTACCAGGGCTTGAGTGCATACAGGCCGCGCATGCCGGGACCCTAGCGAGTCCGCGGTACCCGTGCGCCGTGCGTCCCCAGGGTCATCCGAGCTGGGTCGCGACCTCCGACGCCACCAGCTCCAGGTGGTCGAGGTCGTGCAGGTCCAGCACCTGCAGGTAGACGCGGGTGATGCCGAGCTCCCGGTAGGAGCCGATCCGGTCGACGACGGCGCTCGGCGTCCCGGCGAACCCGACGGCCCGCACCTCGCCGACGTCGCGCCCGATGGCGTCGGCCCGACGGGCCACCTCGGCGTCGTCGCGCCCCGCGCACAGCACCTGTGCCACGGAGAACGTGAGCGTCGACGGGTCCCGACCGGCCTCCTCGCACGCCGCACGGACGACGGCGACGCGGTCCTGCACGTCTGCCGGCGCGGGGAACGACTGGTTGTACTCGGTGGCGTACCGGGCGGCGAGGGCGGGCGTGCGCTTCGGGCCGCTGCCGCCGACGATGATCGGCACGCGGGACTGCACGGGCTTCGGCAGCGCCGGCGAGTGCTTGAGCTGGTAGTGCTCGCCCGCGAAGTCGTAGTGCTCCCCCACCGGCGTCCCCCACAACCCGGTGATCAGCTCGAGCTGCTCCGTGAGCAGGCCGAACCGCTTCTCGGGGAACGGGATCCCGTACGCCGCGTGCTCCTGCGCGAACCACCCGGCACCGAGGCCCAGCTCGACGCGGCCGCCCGACATCTGGTCCACCTGCGCCACCTGGATCGCGAGCACGCCCGGGTGCCGGAACGTGGCCGACGAGACCAGGGTGCCCAGCCGGATGCGGCTGGTCTCGCGCGCCAGGCCCGCCAGCGTCGTCCACGCGTCGGTGGGACCCGGCAGACCGTCGCCGGAGCCCATGCTCAGGTAGTGGTCGGACCGGAAGAAGGCGTCGAAGCCGAGGTCCTCGGTGGCCTTGGCGACGGCGAGCAGGTCGTCGTACGTGGCCCCCTGCTGGGGCTCGGTGAAGATGCGCAGATCCATGGCGACCACCCTCACACAGGTCGACCCGGGACCGCGCACCGTGCGACGGTGGGGCCGTGATCCCTGCCATCGTGACCGGCCGCCATCCTGCCGACGAGCCGTTCGCGGTCGCGGACTGGCGGCGTCGGGTCGCCGAGATCTACGCCGACGTGCGCCGGATCGGGGCCGACGACCCGGCGTCCGCGCACGCCGTCTGGGTCCAGCGTCGCGACGAGCTGCTCGCCGAGCACCCTGCGTCCCCGCTCGACGCGGCGGCGAAGGCGGCGTTCGAGGGCCTGGACATCCCGCACCACGACCCGGCCTACCGGTTCGAGTGCGAGGTCCTGCCTGCGACCGCCCAGCGGCTCGACGTGAGCACGGGCGCCGACGGCGTCGTGCCGTTCGAGCGCATCGGGACCGTCGTGCTGGGCGACCTGGGCACGCTCGCCGTGTGGGTGATCCGCGGCTACGGGGGCGGCCTGTTCGTCCCGCTGAAGGACGCGCTGGCCGGGACGCCCGGCGGCACGTACGGCGGCGGGCGCTACCTGCTGGACACCATCAAGGGGGCAGATCTCGGCATGGCACAGGACAAGCTCGTCATCGACCTGAACTTCGCGTACAACCCGTCGTGCGCCTACGACCCGGCGTGGACCTGCCCGTTGGCCACCCGCGCCAACACGCTCGGCGTGGACGTCCCCGTCGGCGAACGGATGCGGCCGTGAGCGCCCTGACGTCGATGTGGGCCTGGGACAACCCGGTCGCCCGCACCCTCGACGCGCGCGGCCGGGACTATGCACCCGCCGAGCCCGCCGACCTCGTCGCGTTCTGCCAGGACCGCGCGATCCAGCGGGTCTTCCTGTCGGCTCCCTGGGCCGCCGACGAGGGACCGGTCGGCGACTGGTTCGGCGCCGCGACCACCGCCCTGCAGACTGCCGGCGTCGCGGTCGGTCCGCTGGGCGGCGACCCTGGGTGGCTCGGTGAGCCCTCGCTGGCCGTCACCTGGGCGCTGACCGCGCTGCGCTCGGGCCCGAGCGACAGCATCCAGCTCGACGTCGAGCCGTGGGCGACCCCGGGCTGGCCGGCGGACCGCGACCAGCTCTGCGCGCAGTGGCTCACCCTCCTGGACGGTGTCCTCGCGGCGCTGCCGGCCGGCGTCTCGCTGGGCGTCGACACCCCGTGGTGGCTCGCGCACGAGGCGTGGGAGGGCGGCACCCTGCTCGACGCGATCCTCGACCGGGTCGGGCGGGTCGGCGTCGTCGCGTTCAGCGACCATGCGCAGGGTCCCGACGGGATCGTCGCGCTCGCCGGACCGGCGGTGGTCGCCGCGTCGTCGGCCGGACTGCCGTTCACCGTCGGCGTCGAGACGGACACCGCCGAGGTCGCGGGCGGGGCCCAGTACACGTTCATCGACGAGGGCCCGCTGGTCCTCGAGCAGGAGACCGCGCTCGTCGAGGACGCGTTCGGCACGCTGCCCGGCTACGAGGGCGTCACGGTCGAGCACCACCGCACGTGGCGCGCGCTGCTGGGCCTCGACTGATAACTGACGCTGGGTAGTCCGATAGGGCGACCATGCCCTGGATCGCGTGCCGACGGTCGCTGCCGGCAGCCAGGGCTTGGTCGCGCGTCAGACCTGGCAGGTCGGGCACCAGTAGAGCTTGCGGGTGGCCATCTCCTCGACCACCACCGGCGTGCCGCTGACCAGGCACGGTTCGCCGGCGCGGTGGTAGACCCAGTTCCGCAGGGTCGCGTCGGTGACCGCCTCGACGCGCTGCGCCTCCGACAGGTCCTCGCGCGTGAGGATGAAGCCCCGCTCGATGCCGTCGGCCAGCAGGACCGCCCAGTCGTCCCAGAGCGCCCGCGCGACGTCCCGGGGGACGCGGCGCCCCGGGGTGTGCGGGTCGAGCCGCGCGCGGAACAGCAGCTCCGCGCGGTAGATGTTGCCGATCCCCGCGACCACCGACTGGTCCATGAGCAGCTGCCCGACCGCCACGTTCCGGGAGGTCAGCCGGTCCGCCATCACCTCACCGGCCGCGTCCGGGTCGTCGGTCGACGCGGGGTCGGGCCCCAGCCGAGCGACCGCCACGGCCGCCTCCGCAGGGTCCAGCACCTCGCACGCGGTCGGCCCGCGCAGGTCCGCGACGGTCTCCGCCGACGCCAGCCGGACCCGCACCTGCCCGACGGGCTCGGGCGGGAACGCGTCGCCGGCAGGGGTCTCCCGCTCGCCCTCGCCCATCCGAACGGACCGGCGCAGGCGGGGCGCTCCCATCGACCCGGCCGCGAACCCACCAGGCACCAGCGGCGTCAGCGAGCCGAAGAAGTCCCACGCCCCGTACAGACCGAGGTGCACCCGCAGGACGTCACCCGACTCGAACGTGCAGAACAGCTGCTTGCCGACGGCGTCCGCCGCCACGAGGACCTGACCGTCGACCCGCGCCGCGCCGGCGGCGAACCGACCCTGCGGTGAGCTGACGGCGAGCCGTCGACCGACGAGGTCCAGGCGGAGCTGGCGGGCGATGCGGTGGACGGTATGACCCTCGGGCACGTCCCGAAGGCTAGGCCACGCGCAGCCGCTCCGCCGCCGCGCCCGCGGCAGCCGCGGCTCCGGCCGCCGTCGCCGCGCTCCGGTCGCTCTCCTCGCGCGCCAGCAGCTGCTCCTGGGCGAGCGTCGCGGCCTCCAGCACGTCGGTGATCTCCTCGCCGATGAGCTCGTGCCGTTCGAGCAGCGCGTCGCGCAGCGCCTCGACGAGGTGGCGGTGCCGGGACAGCAGGCGCCGCACCGTGGTCCGGGCCTCGTCGAGGACGCCCTCCAGCTGGGCCCGGGCCTGTGCGTCGCTGAGCACCGCGGACACCAGGTCGTGCGGCGTGGCGGCGAACGAGATGAGCGACCCGGTCATGCCCGCTGCGCCGACCATCTGCGCGGCGGTCCGCGTCGCGGACGCGAGGTCGCCCGCGGGGCCGGTGCTCGTCTGGCCGAAGAACAGCTCCTCGGCCACCCAGCCGCCCATCGCGATCTGCACGAGCGCGCGCAGGTCGTAGTGCGAGTGGGTCCAGACCTCCTCGCAGTCGCCGTGCGCGAGCAGCCCGAGCGCGTCGCCGCGGCGGATGATCGTCAGCACCTCGAGGGTCCGGTTCGGCGCAGCGAGCCACGCGGTGACGGCGTGCCCGGCCTCGTGGGTCGCGATGAGGCGCTGCTCGGCCTCGGTGTACCGGACCGGCTGGCCGATCCCGACCATCTCCGTGATCCGGGCGTGCTCGACGTCCGCATAGGTCATCGCCATCGAGCCCCGGCGCAGCGCGTTGACCAGCGCCTCGTCCAGCAGGTGCTCGATCATCACCGGCGTCCAGCCGTTGGTCGCCGCGGCGAGACGGTCGCGCAGCGCCGGGTCGTTCAGCTCGGAGTCCGAGGAGCGGCGCGCCAGGAAGTGGTCGACGAGCGCCCGGCGGCCCACCGCGTCCGGCGTCGCGAACGTCAGCCGACGGTCGAAGCGTCCGGGCCGCAGCAGCGCGGGGTCGAGCGAGTCCGCGCGGTTGGTGGCAGCGATCAGCAGGATCGGCGCCTTGACCGGCTTGCGCAGCTGCATCTGGCGGGAGGCCGGCAGCAGCAGGTTGATCCGCGCGAGGAACCAGTTGACGAGCTTGTCGGAGCTGGTCGGCTGGTCGAACGACTGCATCTGCACCAGCAGCTCGTTCACGACGCCGCCCGTGCCCTCGCTGATCACGGCGTTGGTGACCACGTGCGGGACCCGGAACGCGTCGAACGGGCCGGACGCGACCGCGGCGGACGCCATGCCACCGCGCCGGATGGCGATGGCGTCGATCTCCTCGATGAAGCCGATCGCACCGCCCTCGGTCCGGGCCGCCTTGCGCAGCGCCTTGAAGTACGCGCGGATCTTCTTGGCGGTGGCGCCGTAGTACATCGACTGGAACGACGTCGCGGAGACGAAGAGGAACGGCACCCCGGCCTCGGCCGCCATGGCCTTGGCGGTCATCGTCTTGCCGGTGCCGGGCAGCCCCTCGAACAGCAGCCCGCGGCGGGGGGTGCCACCCATCTGCTCGGCGAACTGCTTGTGCGTCTGGAACAGGTCGATCGAGCGCCGCACGTCCTCCTTGACGGGGTCGATGCCGATGACGTCGTCCAGGCGCACGTCCACCTGCTCCGGCCGGTAGACCACGTGCGGGGAGCGGGCGGTGCCCACCTGCATCCCGACCATGAGGAGCAGCAGCGCGCCGAAGAACAGCACCGGCACGAGGATCAGCGGGTCGATCGTCGGCATCGCCGGCAGGATCGGGCGGTCCAGCAGCGCGTTGACGATGACCCAGGTCTCGATCGCGATCACGAACGCTGCCGCGCGGTACACCCGCTTGCGGCGGACCCGGTCGCGCTCGACGGCGATGTCGTGCGCGCCCCGTCGGATGGGGGAGGTGATCTCGTCGGCCACAGGCGTGCCTTTCCCTCGGCGCCTGGGTTCAGACGACGCTGCGTCGCGGGAGGTGCGATCAACCCATCGTGGGTGCGGCCGGGTGAGTCGGCAATATCGGACATACCGGACCACCCGAACGGTCCAACGCTCACCCGTCGGCGCGCAGGGTCCTCCGGAGGCCCTCGACCTCGACCGCGCTCAGCCCCAGGCCGTCCGCCAGGTAGCCCGGGAACGAGTCGAACTCCTCGTGCAGGGTGCTCAGCGCGGCCTGCAGGTACTCCGCGCGGACCTCCAGCAGCGGCCGCAGGAGCTCCGGGTCCCCGCCCATCGCGGCGAGCTGCTGCAGGAGCGGCGCGAACGTCGTCCGGACCGCGGGGTTCACCGCGAGGAACTCGTCGAGGGCGCCCGCCTCGTCGACCCCGGCGGCCAGCAGCAGGATCGTCGCCGCCCAC
This sequence comes from Cellulomonas terrae, assembly GCF_007990265.1. Taxonomy (GTDB): domain Bacteria; phylum Actinomycetota; class Actinomycetes; order Actinomycetales; family Cellulomonadaceae; genus Cellulomonas; species Cellulomonas terrae. The sequence continues at coordinate 77,155 of NZ_BJWH01000013.1, read as the reverse complement.
CCGGTGCGGTCCTTGCCGGCCGTGCAGTGGAAGAGCACCGGCGTCCGCTCCGGGTCGAGCACCGTCCGTGCGAACGCCGCATAGGCCGTCCGGGCGGCCTCGCCGACGACGAGCCGGCGGTAGACGGCGAGCATCTCCCCCGCCAGGTCGAGGTCCGCCAGCACGTGGACGTCCCCGCCCGCGAGGAGCGTCGGCAGCTGCGCGGCGGCCCCGCCCGGCAGGTCCGCGAGCGCGTCGAGCACCAGCAGCTGCGCTCCTGCGGGCAGATGGTCCGGGCGCGGGTCCCGCTCGGCGTCGGTGCGCAGGTCGACGACGGTCCGGATGCGCAGGTCCGCGAGCGCGGCGTCCGTGGCGACGTCGTCGGCCGAGAGCTCGGCCGACCGGAACGCGACACCCCGCGCGACCGCGCCGCCGTCGGCCGTGGGCCGGCCCCCGAGGTCCCGCAGGTTCGTGACGGCTGGCGACAGCAGGATGTGCGGGTCGGCGGTCACGCGGCTCAGGGTGTCAGCCCACGCCGCAGCCGCGCCACCTGCACGACGAGGTAGTCGCGCTCGGCGGTGCTCGTGGTCCCGTGCGACGCGAGCAGCAGGTGCTCGGCAGCCTCGGCCGGCCGCCCGGCCCGCTCCAGCAGGTGGCCGCGCACGGCGGCGAGGCGGTGGTGGCCGGGGAGCCGGTCTTCGAGCGTCGACAGCAGGGCGAGGCCGGCGTCGGGGCCCTCGACCATGGCCAGCGCGACCGCGCGGTTGAGGGTGACCATCGGGTTGCCCGTGATCCGTTCCAGCAGGCCGTACAGCGCGAGCAGCTGCGGCCAGTCCGTCGCGTCGGTGCTCGGCGCCTCGTCGTGCACGGCGGCGATCGCGGCCTGGAGCTGGTACTCCCCCACGGCGCCACGCACGAGCGCGTCCTCGACCAGCGCGGTGCCCTCGTCGACCATCGCACGGTCCCACCGCCCGCGGTCCTGGTCGGCCAGCGAGACCAGCTCGCCGTGCGGGCCGGTGCGGGCGGGTCGGCGGGCGTCGGTCAGCAGGATCAGGGCGAGCAGACCGGTGACCTCGGGGTCGTCGGGCAGGCTCGCGTGCAGCGTCCGGGTCAGGCGCAGCGCCTCGGTGGCGAGGTCGGCGCGCGCGACGGTCGGACCGGTGGTGCTCGCGTAGCCCTCGTTGAACATCAGGTACAGGACGCGCAGGACCGCGCGGAGCCGCTCGGCGTACTCGGCCGCAGTCGGCATCCGGAACGGCCCGTCCAGGTCGCGCAGCGTCCGGCGCGCCCGGCTGAGGCGCTGCGCCATCGTCGGCTCCGGCACCAGGAACGCCCGGGCGATCTCCGCCGTCGTCAGCCCGCCGACGGACCGCAGCGTGAGCGCGATCGCCGACGCCGGGCTGAGCGCGGGGTGGCAGCAGCCGAACAGCAGGAGCAGCGAGTCGTCGGTCTGCGACGCGTCGGCGCGCTCGACCGCCTCCATGGTGACGACGAGCTCCTCGCGGCGCCGCCGCGCGTCCTCGCTGCGGTAGCGGTCCACCAGCTTGTGCTGGCCGACGACGATCAGCCAGCCGCGCGGGTTGTCCGGCACCCCCTCGTCGGGCCACTGCGTCGTGGCAGCCAGCAGCGCGTCCTGCAGGGCGTCCTGCGCGTCGGCGAGGTCACCGCAGCGACGGACCAGCACGCCGAGGACCTGCGGCGCGAGCTCGCGCAGCAGGTCCTCGACGCCGTCGTCACTCAGCAGGAGCGGGTGCCTCCATCAGCGCGCGGACCTCGAACACCTGCTTCATCGGGGCGCCGCCCGGCCCCGGCGCCGCGGACGCCCGGGCGGCGATCGCGATCGCCCGGGCCTCGTCCTCGACGTCGACCATCCAGTAGCCCGCCAGGAACTCCTTCGACTCCGCGAACGGCCCGTCGGTGACCACCGGCGCGGACACCCCGTCGCTCGTGACGAACTTCGCGGTGGCCGGCCACGCGAGCCCTTGCCCGTCGACGAGCTCGCCGGTGGCGACCAGCTCCGCGCCGAGGTCCTGCTGGAACCGGATGTGGCGCTGGATGTCCTCGGGCGCCCACTCGTCGATCGGCGGGACGCCCTCGACGTAGTAGCTCATCATCAGCATGTACTTCACGGTGCACTCCGTCTCTCGGGGCTGCTCTCGTCCGATGGTCGGAGCCGCGCGCACGTTCTCGACATGCATCCTGTCGGCAATCCGCCGACGACGACAGGTGACGTTTGGCCGCGGTGGCCATGCGGGCGCACCATGGCGGGGATGACCACGACACCGGTGAGACGTGCGACGGCGACCGCCCTGATGGTGGCTGCCCTGGCGGGCGCCTGTGCCCAGGGGCCCGCGACCCCGGCGGACCCGGTCGTCGTCGCAGCGCCGGTGACCGTCGCGAAGGCCGCCGCACCGGCCGTCCCCCCGCCTCCTGCCGCGGACCTGAGCGCGCTGCCGGTCGTCGACCTGCTGCACGTCGTCCCCGGCCTGCCGGGCCTCGACGGCCTCACGCAGCGGGAGAACCCCGACCCCGCGCTCGGGCGCTGGCAGACCGTCGTGGTGGTGCGCGACACGGCCGCCCGCGTCGCCCCCGCGGGTGCGGCCGTCGGCGTGGTCCCGCCGCTGACGCTCGAGGTCCGCACGACCCTGCCCGTCATCGACCAGCGCGGCCGGTGGCTGCGCGTGATGGTCGCCACGCGCGGCGCCCTGCCCAGCCAGGACGTCGCGCAGACCAACGGCCGCAGCGCGTGGATCGACTCGGCGGACACCGAGCCGGCCGGTACCGACTGGTCGATCCAGGTGGACACCGCCGCGCAGACGATCACCGTCGACGACGGCACCACGACGCACGTCCTGCCCGTCAAGGCGACCGGTGCCCCCGGCACACCCACCCCGCACGTCCCCGCGTTCCTGCTGGGCACCCGCTGGCTGCAACCCGGCACGACGACCCCGCGGGTGCTCCTGCTCTCGACGCAGAGCGAGACGATCGACCACTACGACAAGCCGACCGGCACCGCCGTGACGGCCATCCACACCACCACCCTGCGCGGGGTGGGCGCCGTGTCCAACGGCTGCGTGCGGGTGACGGACGACGTGCTCGACCTCGTCTGGCAGGCACCCGCGGGGACGGTCGTGACGACCGTCTAGCCTCTCGACGCGCGCGCGGCCGGTCCCGCCCATAACCTCCGGGGATGCGACCCCTGCCGCTCCGCCGCCGCGCGCTCCTGCGCGCCGCCGCGTTCGGGATCGCGTTCACCGTGCCCGTGGCGGTGCTCGCGTACCTCGTGCGCGCGGAGGTGCAGGCTGTCGTCTCGTTCGACCAGCGGACCATCCAGGCGGCGACGGAGTACACCCGCGACCACCCCGGTCTGCACCAGGCACTGCTCGTCTGGCAGGAGCTGTTCCAGGCACGCTGGGTCAACCTTGCCGCGACCCTGGTGTGCGTATGGGTGTGGCGGCGGCACGGCCTGACGACGCGGGCGCTGTGGGCGTTCCTCACGATCATGGCCGCGTGGGCGCTCCAGCTCGGCGCGAAGGGTCTCGTCCAGCGGGCCCGCCCGGTCGTCGAGGACGCCGTCGCGCACGCCCCCGGCTCCAGCTTCCCGTCCGGTCACGCGACGAACACCGCAGCCGTCGCCCTGACCCTGACCCTGCTCGTCTGGCCCCTGCTCGGACCCCGTGGTCGCGTCGTCGTCCCGCTCGTCGCCGCCACCTGCACGATCCTCACCGCCGTCGACCGCGTGATGCTCGGCGTGCACTACCCCTCCGACGTCGTCGCAGGGATCGCCCTCGGAACCGCCCTCGCGGGCGCGTCCTACCTCGGCTACAGCGGCTGGTCCGCGACGGCCCCCGACCAGGAGAAGTGATGCACACGTTCCTGCACCGCTACGAGCTGGACACCTCGGCCCCCACCCGCAAGGAGGCGTGGCGCGACTTCGCCGTCCGTGTGCTCCTGCCCGCGCTCGCCCTCTGGGCGGTCATCGTCGGCGTCGGCTTCCTCATCACCGGGCCCCTCGGCAACCTGCCCGGCGAGGCCGTCGTCAACGAGTGGTTCGTCGCGCAGCGCACCGAGACCCTGGACGCGGTCACCGCCGTCATGTCCGCGATCGGGACCACCGAGTTCATCATCGGCGCGTGCGTGCTGTTCGTCGCGCTCTTCTGGTGGCGCACGAAGCAGTGGTGGCTCGCGATCGTGCCCCCGCAGGCCATCGCGGTGCAGGCCATCGTGTTCATGACCGCCGCGCTCGTCGTCGGCCGCGAGCGTCCCGACGTGGAGAAGCTCGACGAGTCGCCGCCCACGTCCAGCTACCCGAGCGGCCACACCGGTGCGTCGACCGCGTTCTACGTCGTCCTCGCGATGCTCGCCCAGCGCATCCAGCACCGCGCCCTGCGGATCGTCGTCACCGTCGTGTGCCTGCTCGTGCCCCTCGCCGTCGGCACCGCCCGGCTCTACCGCGGCATGCACAGCCTGTCCGACGTGCTCATGGGCCTGCTCAACGGGCTCGTGTGCGCGTTCCTGGCGTGGAACTACCTGCGCCGGGACACATCGTCTGCGTCGTCCAAGGTCTCGTCGGCGAAGCGGAGCCTGAGGTCAGTCGGGCGCTCGTAGGCCGAGCGAACCCAGCTCGAGCGACGCGAGCGCCCGCACGACCTCCGGATCCCGGTTGCGCCACGCGTTCGCCGGGTCGTCGCTCACCCTGGCCAGGGCGCGGACCGGCTGCGTCGCGAGCGCCCGCAGGGCGAACAGATCCAGGTCGGCCGCGGAGTCCAGGATCCGTCCGGCCGCACGAGCGCGTCCGACGAACCGCAGCCGGACCAGCAGCCAGACGCCGACCACCAGCAGGATCGGGACCGCGGCGACCGTCAGCCCGAGCACCAGCGCGACCTGGTGCGCCCCCTCCTGCACCTCCACACCCGCGTCCGCGATCGAGTCCGCCGCACCGCCGGCCGCGGTGAACGGGGCCCGCGCGTCGTCGCCGACCAGCGGGACCCGCGCGACGGTGTCGCCGGCCGAGGTCAGGCTCTCCGACAGCGACGACCCCGCCGCCTCCAGCGTCCGTCCGGGCGCGGCCAGCTGGCCGACGACGTCGTACACCTCCCGACCGGCACGGACCCACAGGACCACCCAGCAGACGACGAGGAGGTCGGCGACGATCTGGCGGGCACGTCGCCACGGAGTCTGCGCATAGAGGATCACGCGGACATCCTGGCGTGCGCGGGCGCAGGACGCGGGACGTCGGCCATGATGACCCGAGTGACGGTGACGCGACCCACCCTGTTCCTGACCGTCGGGCTGCCCGGGACCGGGAAGACCACCGAGGCGCGACGCATCGAGGTCGAGGAGGGGGCCCTCCGCCTCACCAAGGACGAGTGGGTCAAGGCTCTCTACGGCCACGCGAACCCGCCGTCGGCGACCGACGTGATCGAAGGACGCCTCATCGACATCGGCCTGCGCGCCCTCCAGCTCGGCGTCAACGTCGTCATCGACTTCGGCCTCTGGTCTCGCGACGAACGATCCGCGCTCCGGTACGCAGCCGGCGACCTCGGCGCCGCGGTGGAGCTGCGCTACCTCTCGCTCCCGCCCGCCGAGCAACGACGACGACTCGACCGTCGCCACGCCGAGGAGCCGCACACGACGTGGCGCATGTCCGACGCGGAGCTCGCCGAGTGGGCGGCCGCGATCAGCGTGCCGACGCCCGGCGAGCTCGACGGGAGTGAACCCGTCGACGGACCGCCACCGGGGTACGCGACGTGGGACGCGTGGCGAGCGCAGCGCTGGCCGCCTTCGGTCGGCTGACCAGACGGACGCCCGGCGCGGTCAACTAGAGTCGCTGCGTGCCTGCCTCCCGACGCGCCCTCACGCCGGCCTGCATGCTCCTGGTCGCGGGGGTGGTCGCATCCTGCAGCGGACCCACGGACTCCACGCCCGCAACCCCGTCAGCCCCTGCGACGTCGGCCGAGGCTCCGTCGCCCTCCCCCACGTCGTCGACCGGACTGACCGCGGCCGACGAGGCCGAGGTCGCCGAGGCGTGGGAGAAGTACTGGGACGCCCGTGTCGCGGCCTTCAACGGCCCGAACCCGGACCCCGCGCTCTGGGCCGGCTTCGCCGGCGACGAGATCATCGGGAGCGAGACGGCGTCCGCGCAGGACTACCTCGACAACGGCATCGTCTTCACCGGCGACGTGCGCACGTGGGACGTCCGCGTCATCTCCGACGGGGGCACACCGGTCCTGGTGGGCTGCGTCGACGAGTCAGGATGGACAGGGACCCAGAACGGCGTGGCGCTCCCTCCGCGGGACAACCCCGTCCACGCGCAGTCGTTCGGCCTCCAGCGCACCGACGACGCCTGGCTCCTCACCTACGCAGTCGACCTCCCAGCGGGCATCACATGCTGAGGCGCGTGCGGTCGGCGCTGCTGCTCCTGGCCGTCGCCGTCGCGCCGCTCCTCGTCGCGACGCCCGCCGCCGCGGAGACCTGCACGGTGGCCGTCGAGCTCGGGAACGGCGCGATCCGGTACGAGACGGTCGAGTGCGGTTCCGACGGCGGGACCACCAACCCGGGCGGAGGAGACGGGGGCGGCGAAGGCCCGACGTGCTACCTGGGGCGCAAGGAAGCGATGAACTACCAGCGGGGCTTCTGCGACGGCGCCCTGTCCTGCTACCAGTACGTTCCGGCGCCCTCGGCGTCCGACCCGAGCACCTGGCCCGCCAAGGACCCCGCCGTCTCCCCGGCCGCGATCTGGTCGAACCAGGCCTGCTTCTCGCAGCCGCCCGCCGAGGCCCTGGTCAGCAACGAGTACCTCTGGGTGGAGCCCGGCGACGTGATCGACCTCGAGGTCGAGGCCACCGTCGCCTACGGGAACCTCGCCACCCCGGCGTTCTCCCTCGGCTTCAACCCGCCACGTCTCGCCGTCGTCGACTTCCCGACGTGGTTCTGGGCGGAAGGCGCGACCGCGGGGACCATCACCGGGAGCTCCGCCGCGGGCATGGTCGCCAGCGGCAGACCCCTGCACCTCGAGATCGACCCTGGCGACGGGAGCGGCACCCAGACGTGCCCGTTCTCGACCGTGCAGAGCGACGCCTGCGCGTCCACCTACGAGCGGTCCTCCGCGGGGCAGTCGCGGATCGTCGACGACCTGCCCGTGTACACGGCCCGCGCCCGACTGGTCTACGCCGTCACCTACGCCTTCAACGGCGCCCCGATGACGATCGCCTCCGCACCCGACACGCTCGCAAGCCCCTGGCAGGACGCTGCGGTGCCGGTCGCGGAGATCCAGACGCTCGTCGGTCCGCGGCCCTGACACCTACCTTCGCGTCGTCGTAGGTGTCGCTGCCCCTTGCCCCCGACGACGGCCTGAACTGTCAGCACCTGCCCCCTGGGTGTCTGCCGCTGTCGATCCGTCAGTCCCGAGCTCGGACCGCTGCCTCGACCGTCGTGCCGCCGATCCGGTGCACCGCTAGATCGCGGGCGGCCACCTCGACGACGCACTCCTTCAGTGGAAGGACGTAGTGCGTGAGGCTCTCGAAGAGCGAGGCGCGATGCATGGGATGGATCCTGTTCTGCAGCTCCAGTCGTGCGATGAGCTCGCTGTCGTGGACGACGCCCAACCACAGCAGACCCTGCAGGCCCTTGACCCACAGCCGATGCCCGCTGATCGCCTCGTCGTTCGGCGGTGCCATGGATGCGTAGCGACAACCGGTCCACGTCAGGACGACGCAGCGGTCGTCGGGGTCGTCGGGGTGGGCATTCAACGCAAGCGTCGACGGGCCGACGTCGGCAGACAGCAGAACCGCGTCGGGCGCATTCGGCTCCCAGGTGACACCGATGTCCAACGACTCGACCTGTTCAGGCACCGGGTCACCGTAGAACACGACGCGACCGGTGACGCCGCGATCCGCTCCTCGACAGGCGTCGACGAGGGCGAGCATCGCACCGCAATCAGGCGTCGCGGAAGGACCGGGCGCGAAGACGCTCGACGCGCAGCCGGGAGCAGATCACATCGAGGGTGCCGTACTCGTCGAAGCCCAGGCGGTAGTTGCGCAACTCGGCCTCGTCGGTCGTCCCTCCGAGGCGTTGACCTGGCGGGCGGTCGCGGTAGAGGCCCTCCCGGAGGGCAAGGAGGAGTGAAAAGGGAGCAGCGGAAACGACGAAGGACCCCACAACCGCGTGTTCATGCGGGTGGGGCCCTTCGACTGGCGGTAGCGGTGGGATTTGAACCCACGGTGGACTTTCACCCACACACGCTTTCGAGGCGTGCTCCTTAGGCCGCTCGGACACGCTACCTCGGCGAGAAGGGTACCTGGTCAGGAGCCCGTCCCACGAATCGGCGGTTGCATGTGCACCACATGCAACCTACCGTCATCGCATGGTCATGGTGCAGATCCGACACGTCCCCGACGACCTGCACCGTGAGCTGCGGGCGCGGGCCGCTCGCGAGGGGCGGTCGCTGTCGGAGTTCCTCCTCGCGGAGCTGGTGCGGATCGGGTCGCGTCCGACCCTCGACCAGCTCGCGGACCGCATCCGCGCGCGGGACGTCGCACCCCCTCGCGCGCACGAGCCGGTCGTGGAGCTCATCGAGGAAGAGCGGAACGCTCGCGACGCGCACCTGACGACGGAGCGCTGACGTGCTCGTGGTCGACGCGTCGGTGGTCGTCGACTTCCTCCTCGAACCGGATCGGCTCCGTGAGCGCTTTCGGGAAGGCGGCGACGACCTGCACGCCCCTGCGCACCTCGACGTCGAGGTGCTGAGCGCTCTCCGGGGGCTCGCGCAGCGGGGCACGTTGACGGCAGGGCGGGCGCGTGGCGCGGTCGACGACCTCGTCGACCTGCCCTTGTCGCGGTACGACGTGACGCCATTCCTCCGCAGGTCGTGGGAGCTGCGGGACCGGGTCAGCGCGTACGACGCCCCGTACGTGGCGCTCGCGGAGGCGCTGGACGTCACGCTGATCACGCGCGACGAGCGCCTCGCGCGGACCTCCGGTCACACCGCCCGGATCGAAGCCGTCTGACCCGTCGTACCGTGGACCGATGGACGCGCGCCCGATGACCGCAGGCTCGCTGGCGGACGTCGTCGACGTGCTCGCCGGCCACCGGCTGGCGGCCCTGACGGGTGCGGGTGTCTCGACGGACTCGGGGATCCCCGACTACCGCGGCCCGGACTCCCCGCCGCGCACGCCGATGACGTTCCAGCAGTTCACGACCGACGAGGGGTTCCGTCGCCACTACTGGGCCCGCAACCACGTGGGCTGGCGGCACGTGCACCGGACGATGCCGAACGCGGGGCATCGCGCGCTGGCGGCGTTGGAGCACCGCGGGGTGGTGACCGGCCTGATCACGCAGAACGTCGACCTGCTCCACGAGGCGGCGGGGTCGCGGCACGTGATCGACCTGCACGGTCGCTACGACCGGGTGCGGTGCCTGTCGTGCGGCATCGTGATCTCGCGCGCGGAGCTGGCGGAACGGCTCGACGCACTCAACCCGGGGTTCACCGGTGCGGTGGCGGACATCGAGATCGCGCCGGACGCGGATGCGGTGATCGAGCAGACCAGCCACTTCGTCGTCGCGGCGTGCAGCGCGTGCGGCGGGATGCTCAAGCCGGACATCGTCTACTTCGGCGAGAACGTGCCGCGGGAGCGGGTGGACCGGGCGTTCGCGATGGTCGACGCCGCCGACGCGCTGCTGGTCGCGGGGTCGTCGCTGACGGTGCAGTCGGGGCTGCGGTTCGTGCGGCACGCGGCGCAGACGGGCAAGCCGGTGGTCGTCGTCAACCGGGGTGCCACGCGTGGGGACAAGTACGCGGCGGTGACGCTGGATGCGGGGACGTCGGAGACGCTCGCGGAGCTGGCTCAGGAGCTGCCGACGCCGCGTTGAGCCTCGAAGAACCGCTGCAGCAGCAGCCCGCCCTCCTCCGCGCGGACGCCCCCGACCACCTCGACGCGGTGGTTCAGCCGCCGGTCCCGCACGACGTCCCACTGCGACCCGCACGCGCCCGCCTTCGGGTCCCACGCACCGAGCACCAGGCGCGGGACGCGGGCGAGCACGGTGGCGCCGGCGCACATGAGGCACGGCTCCAGGGTCACGACGAGCGTGCAGTCGTCGAGCCGCCACCGCCCGAGGGTGTCCGCGGCGGACCGGAGCGCCAGGATCTCCGCGTGGCCCGTGGGGTCGGCGTCGGCCTCGCGACGGTTGCGTCCGCGGCCCACGACGTCGCCCGCCGGCCCGATGACCACCGCACCCACCGGGACGTCCCCGGTGAGCGCCGCCCGGCGGGCCTCGTCGAGCGCGAGCCCCATCGCCCAGGCGTCAGCCTCCTGCCACGGACGGAGAGTCATGGGGCCATCATGGCGCACTCCCCGGCCGGTAGGTTGGCCCCATGCGCCTGCACGTCGCGGACCACCCCCTGGTCGCACACAAGCTCACCGTCCTGCGCGACGAGACCACCGCGTCGCCCACGTTCCGCCTCCTGGTCGACGAGCTGGTCACGCTGCTCGCCTACGAGGCGACCCGGCACGTCCACGTCAAGTCCGTCGACATCGTCACTCCCGTGACCGCGACGACCGGCGTCAAGCTGGCCGACCCGCGCCCGCTCGTCGTGCCGATCCTGCGCGCGGGCCTCGGCATGCTCGACGGGATGACGCGCCTGCTGCCCACGGCGGAGGTCGGCTTCCTCGGGATGCAGCGCGACGAGGAGACCCTCGAGGCCATCACGTACGCGGAGCGCCTCCCCGACGACCTGTCGGGCCGCCAGTGCTTCCTGCTGGACCCGATGCTCGCGACCGGCGGCACCCTGGTCGCTGCGATCGACTTCCTGCTGGCCCGCGGCGCCCGCGACGTCACCGCCGTCTGCCTGCTGGCCGCCCCGGAGGGCCTCGCGGTCGTCGAGAAAGCCGTGGGCGACCGGGCCGAGGTGTCGGTCGTGGTGGCCGCCGTGGACGAGCGCCTCAACGACAAGGCGTACATCGTGCCGGGCCTCGGCGACGCGGGCGACCGGCTGTACGGGGTCGTCTGACCCGTCCCACCCTCTGGGATACGGGCGGATCCCGCTTGGTGACGACGCAGGTGCGTGCGACAGTCGCCCCATGTCCACGTCTGCGCTGCGCCTCGTCGCCGCGTATCCGTGCGCGTGTCATCGGTCCTGACCCACCAGGCCCCGACCACCCCCGCCGCCCGTCCACCGGGCGCGCGGACCGCGCACCCGGAGACGTCATGGCACTTCCCGCACCGCTTCCCGCCCCGCAGCCTGGGCTGCTCCTGTACGTGAGCCTGCCCGAGGGGACCGCCCGGGCGCCCGGCGACCTGGCGGAGGTCGCCGAGGTGCTGCGGGAGTTCGCGACGGAGATGCTCCCCGGCGCCGACACGTACACGGCTCTGTCCCTCGCGCCGGCCGGGTCTGACGACGTCCACCGGCTGGGCGACCGCATGAGCCACCTGCGACTTCTCCCCGTCGCGGCGGACACCGGCGACGACGGCTGAGGAGCGCCCCGCTCGCAGGTCCGGGTCGCCGTGCCTACCGTGGGGGTCATGCGCATAGCGATCGCCGGAGGCCACGGTCAGGTCGCACGACACCTGTCCCGCGCCCTGTCCGCACGAGGTGACGTCCCCGTCGCACTCGTCCGTCAGCTCCAGCACGTCGACGACGTTGTCGCCGACGGTGCCGAGGCGGTGGTCCTCGACCTGGAGCGCGCGAACGCGCGGGACGTGGCCGAGGCGATCGCGGGCGCCGACGCCGTCGTGTTCGCCGCGGGCGCCGGACCGGGCAGCGGAATCGAGCGCAAGGACACGGTGGACCGTGCGGCGGCCGGGCTGCTGGCCGACGGCGCCGAGCAGGCCGGCGTGCGCCGGTACGTGCTCGTCTCGTCGATGGGAGCGGGCGCTCCCCCGCCGCCGGGGACCGACGAGGTGTTCGCCGCCTACCTCGTCGCCAAGCGCGCCGCGGAGCTCGACCTGCGGACCCGCGACCTCGACTGGACGATCCTGCGCCCCGGCGGGCTCACCGACGACGCGGCGACCGGGACGGTCCGGCTCGACGACTCGGTGCCGCGCGGCTCGGTGCCCCGCGCCGACGTCGCCGCGGTGCTCGTCGCCCTGCTGCACGAGCCCCGCACGGCGGGCCTGGCCCTCGAGCTGATCAGCGGGGTCGTGCCCACCGACGCGGCCGTCGCCGCCGTGACGGAACGGGCGGACTGAGCCGACCTCAGCCGACCGGCGGGACCGGCTCGGACCGCAGCGTGATGGCCCCGATGAGGAACTGGTCCCCGGCGGTCAGGGCCGTCAGCGAGCTCACGTCGCACGCGAGCCTGACCGGCCGGAAGCCCTTCGCGTCGGTGCCGAGCGAGTTCGTGGCCCGCCAGCCTGTGGCGGTGGAGTCGAAGGCGTTCGACGCGGCGCCGTCCGACCCGCCCCAGCGCGTCGGCACGAGGGCGCGCTGCGCGGGAGCGGTCGGGGTCCCGAGGCACGTGTCGCCCAGCACGAGGCTGTCTCCGGTGCCGGTCCGGTCGCCCTCCCAGGCCACCACGCCGATCCGGGCGAGGGTGCCGGCGTCGGCGGCGAACTCGAACGCGACCGGCTGCTGGGCGTGGCCGATCCACTGGCCGCCGTCGTACACGGTCACCGACGCGTCCGACGTGGGGTCCGCGAACACGACGACGAGGGACCAGCCCGCGTAGTACGTCCGCTCGGTGTCGGTGGACGTGGCGCTCACCGCGATGTCGGCGACCGACCAGTCCCCCGCACCGCCGGCCGCCACGAGGGCGGTGACGTCCGCGAACGACTGGTAGTAGCGCCGGTTGGCGTTGTCGGTCGGCTGCGCGAGCGTCGTGCCGGTGACCTGGGTGTACGAGCCCCCGGGCCCGCGCAGGTGCGCCGACGTGAGGGGCGCGCTCCAGGCGTCCTTGGGGCCCGCGTTCGCCGACCAGTACAGGCCGGCGAACAGAATCTCGCGGCCGACGGGGACGACGAGCCGCGAGGTCGACGACACGGGGACGGAGGTGCGCGGGGCCTTGGGCACGGTCTGCGCCTCGTCGAGCGGCACCATCGCGAACGAGTTGTTGTCCCGGTCGCCCTTCTCGACGGCCGGGGCGCACGTGGTGACGGTCGGGGAGCAGGACAGGAGCGGGGCGCCGACCTCGGTGACGTCCGCGTGCGTGAAGCTGTCGCGCACGTCCAGGCCGGCCGACGACGTCTGCACCGAGCTCTGGCTCTGCGCCGACGCGCCCAGGGCCTCCACGCCGACCGCCACGGTCCCTCGCGCGCTGCCGACCGACCGGACGCCGACCAGGACCTGCACGGTCGAGCCGGCGGTCACCGTCTGCAGGTCGCAGGTCACGGTGCGCTCGTCCGGGGACTCCGTGCACGCCTGCGGGGGCGACGCGACGACCTCGAGGTCGGCGCGCAGGTTGAGGGGCAGCCGCAGGGTCGCGCGCGTGCTCTCCGCGTCGGCGCCGCTCGCGCGGACCGTGAACGACGCGGTGCCTGTCGCGCCGCTGCCGATCCAGACCTGCGGGTCGCCCTCGTCCAGCGTGAGCACGGGTGCGACGGCGTCGACGGCGATGCCGAACGCGGCGGCGGGATCGGCGTCGGGTGCCTGCGCGGAGGCGATCACCGGACCGACCGTGCCGAACGATCCGGAGACGGCCTCGAGGGTGACGGGCAGGTCCAGCGTGGCACCCGCGTCGATGACCCCGGTCGTGCACTCGACGGTCGGCGCCACGCCCGCGGAGCAGGTCCAGGCACCGGGCACGACGGCCGTCGTGCCGAACGCGACACCCTCGGGCCTGCTGAGCGTGACGGCGACGCCCCGGGCCGGGAGGTCACCCGTGTTGGAGACGCGCAGCGGGACGGTCGCGGGCGACCCGACGGCGACGGTCGCGGCGGCAGGTCCCGAGATCGCGAGCGCGGCGGGACGCTGGGTGGTGAACGGCACCGTGACGGTCTCGGAGGTCAGCCGCCCGCTCGGCGACAGCTCGACGGCGAGCAGCCCGCTGGTCGGGACACCCGTCGGGGCCGACGAGAGCAGCAGGGAGAGCGGGGCGTCCGCGCGAGCGCCGACTGCACCCGGGTGGCAGGTCAGCGGGCTCGCCCCGGTGCAGACCCACGCGGCCGACCCCGGCGCGACGGTCCCGGTGACGCCCGCCGGCAGGTGTGCGACGACGGTGCCGGCCCCGGTCGGGATCCCGGTGCCGCCCATGTTCGCGACGGGCAGGTCCAGCTGACGGGTCCGCCCGTTCACCAGCGCGACGGTGGAGGGCACGCTGCGCAGCGCGAGGCGAGCCGGCGACGGCGCGATGGCGACCCGGATGGGCGGCGCGACATAGTCGATGCCGGCACCGCGGACGTGCAGACCGATCTCGCCGTCCGCCCGGTCGAAGGACTCGTCGATCGAGACGCGCAGCGCGAGGGTCGACGTCGACAGGGGCGGCAGGCGGTCGAGCGTGCAGCGGGCCACGTTGGCGCCCTCGCCGACGACGCAGACCCAGCCGGCCGCACCCATCACCGCGAAGCGACCTCCGGCGAGCCCGTCGAGGGCCGCCGCCGCGACGCCGTCGAGCGCGACACCGTCGGGGAGGGTCACCTCCGCGACCAGGTTCGTCGCCACGGTGCCCCCGCTGTTGAGGAGCCCGACCACGAGCTCCTGACCGCCGAGCCCGGCTTCGAGGGTGAGCCCGCCGGACGGTACGTCGATCGACACGGACGCCGGAGAGGGCGCCGGCGGGACCACGGGGACGACCGGGACCGTGGGTGGCACCGCGGTGACGGGGCCGTCGGCCGTCACGTCGCCGTCGTCGGGCGCCTCCTCCTCGTCGTCGACGACGACGTCGGTGTCGTCGGTCGGCACGTCGGTGGGCTCGGGCGTCGGGATGTCCGTCGGCTGGGGCGTCGCGGCCGCACTGGCGCTCGGTGTGGGTTCGGGGGTGCTGCTGGCGGACTCGCTGGAGGTCGGTTCCGGGGCGGCGACGACCGGCTCCTCGGGGGAGCTCAGCAGGTTGGCGATGGCGACCGCGGCCACTGCGGCGAGCGCGACGCTCCCCACGACCGCCGCGGCGACACCGAGGGGGATCGCCGCGAGGAACGCGGCCACCCCGCCGGTCGCAGCCGCACCGCCCGCCCCGGCGCCGACCGCGGCGACCGCTCCGGTCGCTGCCGTGGCGCCGGCCGCCGTGGAGCCGCCGGCCGCCACCCCACCGGCTCCCGCACCCGCTCCGGCACCGCCCGCCGCGGCGGCAGCGGCACCCGCCGCGGGACCGCCGCCGACCGGCAGGGCGAACCCGAGAGCGCCGAGCCCGGCCAGCCCGAGCACGAGGGGGGCGATGACCGCGCGCATCCCGTGGTTGACGTCGCCCAGCTCGAGCAGGAGGCCCCGACAGGTCCCGCAGTCCTCGAGGTGCGCCTCGACCTGACCGGTCTCGCGCGTGCCCAGGCCGCCGCGGACGTAGGCGCCGAGCTTGCCGGCGACCGCCCGGCACCCGTCGTCGAGCGGGTCCTGCAGGTGCTGCTGGAGGTAGGCCTGCCGCAGACCCTCGCGCGCGCGATACGCGAGCGCGGCTGTGCCGTTGGCGGTGAGCCCGAGGATGGGCGCGATCTCCGCCGGCGTCAGCCCCTCGACCTCGGTGTGCCACAGCACGGCCTGCCACCGCTCCGGCAACGAGTGGAACGCCCGGGCGACGACCCCGCGCTCGAAGCCGGCGAGCGCAGGCTCCTCCGCGGTGCCGGCCAGGGCGGTGCCCGCCTCGAGCACGGCGATGTCGTCGGTCGGCTGGACGCGACGGTTCTTCTCGCGGCGCAGGCCTGCCACGCGCCGGACGACGGTGAAGAGGTACGCGCGGAAAGCAGCCTCAGGTCCGTTGCCGCGCTCGATGGCGCCGAAGACGGCCGTGAACGAGTCCGCCACGACGTCGTCGGCGTCCTCCGGGGAGTCCGAGTACTGCCGCGCGACGACCCAGGCAGCGCCCGCGTGCCGCTCGTAGAGCGCGCCGATGGCAGCCGTGTCTCCGGAGCGCGCAGAGGCGATCAGCTCCGCGTCCCCGGTGACACCGCCCTCCAGCTGCGTGCTTGCAGACACGAACGGCTCCCGTCGGCTTTCCTTCGTCGAGCGCACAGCCTGCCATATGCGACCTTTCTACATAAGCAGGGTGAAGCTCGCCGGGTGAAAAGCCTCCGGAGTGGCGTCACACCCGACAGGTGTTGGCCTCTCATCCAGCGTGACGATCAACTCAGGGTTCAACAACGCCGCGCTGCCGACGGACGCGATGCCCTCTGCGCTCCGGGAACGGTGGCGCGACGAGAGCGTCGGTTCCGTGTGGCTGCGCCCGTCCGACTGGTACCACCCGGCCGTCGACGCGCTCGCGACCGCCCTGCTCTCCTCGGGCGACGCCGTGGGCGCCGCGACCGAGCTGGGCCATGCCCGCGGCTACGACGGCGTCGGGATCGGCGAGACGCTGGACGACCTCGCCTGCCTCTACCGGACGCTCGGCGCCGACGAGCCGCCGATGCCCGTCCTGCGCGCCCTGTGCGAGGGCTGGGCCGACGCGCAGGCCGGCGCCGTCGTCGTGGGTGCCGCGCTGGACCCCGAGTCGGGGCTGCCGAGCCGGCAGTACCTGGCGCTGAGGCTCGCGGAGACCTACCGCGACGCGGCCCTGCCCACCCAGCGCGCCCGCACCGCGGCCGAGCTCGGGCACCACCTCGTGCTCATCGACGTGGCCACCGGGGACGTCGACCCGTTCACCCGGGCCGCCCGGTCCGCCGCGGTGGGCGCCGCGATGACCGTGACCTACGGCGACGGCCACCCGATGGCCACGCTCGGCGGCGGCGTCTTCGCCGTCCTCGCGCGCGCCGACGAGGACCCGCACCCTCCGCTCGAGGCCCTGCACGCCGAGATCGCGCGCCGGTGCGAGCTCCTCCAGGTCCGCGCGTCCACGCGGCAGCCGGTCCGGGTCTGGATCGAGTCCCTCCCGGCCACCCACGAAGATGCTCTGCGGATGCTCGACAGGGTCGCCCGACCCTGACCTCGCCTTCTCGACAGGTGTCCAGGAGGTAAAGCGCAGGTCAGGGACTTCTTGGTAGGTGGCGGGGGACATCTCGGGCGAATGCGTCTACCGTCGATCCATGAACTCCGCTGGACTTGCTCCGAGCGACCCCACGACGCCTTCAGAACGAAGGGCCGCAGAGGTCGCTGAGTCGTACCCGCCCGACCTCCCCACCCAGCCCGACCGCCGCTCGACGATCCCCGTCGACCAGCCGCTCCCTCCCGTCGACGAGGCCCTCAACGCCTCCGCCGAACCCGGCCCGATCCTCGCCTCCGGTGCGACCGCCGACGTGTTCGCCCTCGACGACTCGCACGTCCTGCGCCGCTACCGCTCCGGCACCGACGCCTGTTCCGAGGTCCACCTGCTGCGGCACGTCGTCGCGCACGGCTTCCCCGCACCCGCCGTCCTCGCAGCCAGCGGTCCCGACCTGGTCATGGAACGCCTGCACGGACCGACCCTCCTGCAGGCGCTCGCCGCCGGTGAGGTCTCGCTGTCCGACGCGGCCGGCATCCTGCACGACCTGCACACGCGCCTGCACGCGATCCCCGCACCGGCCGGGTGGGGACCGGACCACGCCGGGGCATGGCCCCAGGTCACGCCCGGGTCGGTGGTCGTCCACCTCGACCTGCACCCCGGCAACGTGTTCCTCACCGAGACCCACGGGCCGGCGCTGGTCGACTGGGCGAACGCCCGCTCCGGCACCCCAGAGCTCGACGTCTCGCTGACCGCCCTGATCATCGCCGAGGTCGCCGTCGACGCCGGCGGCGTGTACTCGCAGGCTGCGCGGGCGCTCCTGGCCGCGTTCCTGGCGGCCACCGACGTGGACCCGCTCGCCGAGCTGGACGCGGCGGCTGCCCTGCGCGCCCAGGACCCCTCACTGGTCCCCGGCGAACGCGAGCTCGTCCCCGCGGCGGCGGTCCTCGTGCGGGACCTCGTCGAGGTCGCCGCGCACCCCTGAGGTTCCGGACACGACGACGGCCGCCCCGGTCAGCGGGGCGGCCGTCGTCACGTCCGGGTCAGCGCGGGCTGAAGGTCAGGCAGTCCGCCTCCTCGTGGCCCGCGCCCACGCGGATCGAGTCCGCGGTGCACTCGAGCGACGAGTTGTGGACGCACTCGGCGCGCTGGCAGGCGCCGACGTGAGTGATCACCTTGTCGAGGCCGCCCTTGGTGCCGAGCGGGAAGAACGTGGTGCACTGCGCGTCGCCCGTGGTGCCGCCGATGTTCACGGCGGCGGCGTGGCAGTGGGAGTGGTCGTTGTACGAGCAGCCGGCGACCGAGCACTCGGCGACTGCGGGCATGTCCATCAGGGTGCTCATGTCTACCTCCGTGGGGGCGGGACGTGCGTGCTTCTCCCGACCGTAGACCCGTCCGCGCACCCTGCCTAGAAAGGAAGGCCTGGCTAACCCGCAGGTCAGGATCCCCTCGAGGTGCGGGACGCTCTCACCCCGCTGGCGAGCCTCGTGGCAGTGAGCACGACGCCGACGGCACCGATCAGGGGGAACATCCAGATGAGCCAGTCGGGTCCGTCACCCGTCGAACCCCCGAAGGCGATGACCACCCCGATGAGCATGACGAGCACCGCCGCACCGAGGCTGCTGATCAGGCCGAGCATCCCGACGACCGTCGCCGCACCACGGACCGCCACGCTGGCAGCCTGATACCCGGCCTGGGCCGCATCGGACCGGGTCCACGGGCTCTCCGCCTGCGTCGACGGGCTCTCCACCGCCGGTCGCGGGTGGCCGAGCCCGGAGTCCTGCGCCGGCGCTGGACCGCTCGGCGACCACACGACCGTGTTCGACGCGCCGTAGGGCGCGATCCCGTCAGGCCCGGGGGTTGCCACTGCAGGTCGCGCCCCGGCGGGCAGCGCGTCGCTGACCGCGTCCACGAGCAGCTGCTCGCCGATTCCCGCGAGCGCGCCCAGCACTCCGCCCTTCGCGCGGAGCTGGTAGACGGCTTCGAGAGCCGCCTGGTGCTCCCCCGCCACCTGCACGTCTCCCCCCTCGGAGCGGGAGTGCTCGGCCAGCAGCGCGGCGAGGGGCGAGCCCGCGTACCGCTCGTCAGTCACCGGGGGGTAGGCATGGGTCATCTGCTCGTTCGGGCCGTACCACGTGACCGGTCCGATCCCGCCGGTGACCTCCTGACCGAACACCGGCTTGCCCGCTGCCCGCGCCGGCTGCACGTGCTCCGTCCAGCGCGTGCCGTCCCACCACCGGAGCATCCCGTCCCGCTGCGGGTCCGGGTACCAGCTCGGTGCGACGGCATCCACGACGGCTCCAGGACTCAGGGGTCGACGGCGAACGGCCGTCTCCGCAGGGGAATCGGCCGTTCGTCGCGCGAGGTTGAGCGCCGAGCCAGGACGAGCGACACCGGTCGCGCTCGGTTCCCTCGGATGCGTTCCGTCGGCTCGCCTCAAGCCGGACGGGCACGCGGCCGACTCATGGCCATGGGACTCTTCCGTCGTCGTTCTCCTGCCCCCGCAACCGCGGCGCCCGCGTCGGTGCCGCCGAGCGTCGAGGGCGAACCGTCCGAGGAGCTCATGGCGCTCGCCGAGCTCGCGCTCGGACACGCGGTCACCTCGGTCGTGCCCGAGGGCGGCCCGCTCATCCCGTTCGCGATCATCGAGAACGCCGACGGCCATCGGGCCCTCAACCGCTTCATGGACGAGCTGACGGCCGCGCAGCAGCACGCCCGTGACCAGGTCAGGGTCGCGAGCACCGCCGTCCGCGCCGCCGTCGCGTGGGACGGGTACCTGACCCTGGACGGGCAGCGGCAGGACGCCGTGTTCGTGGAGGCGTCCGACCGGGGCCGGGCCAGCATCGTCGTCGCCCACCGGTACCGCGACGTGCCCGGCGCGGCCGAGCCGATCGGTGGTCCGGTGATGGTGGAGCGCGGCGGGCCGCTGCTCTAGTCCGATCGCCGACGCGTCGAGCAGGCCGGGCAGCCGGGAACGACCGAACGGCCGGACCCCGAGAGGGCCGGCCGTTCGTGCGCGTCGAGCGACGGGGTCAGAAGTCCCAGTCGTCGTCCTCGGTGTTCACGGCCTTGCCGATCACGTACGAGGAGCCCGAGCCGGAGAAGAAGTCGTGGTTCTCGTCGGCGTTCGGGGACAGGGCCGACAGGATCGCCGGGTTGACGTCGGTCTCGTCGCGCGGGAAGAGCGACTCGTAGCCGAGGTTCATCAGCGCCTTGTTGGCGTTGTAGCGCAGGAACTTCTTGACGTCCTCGGTCAGGCCGACGCCGTCGTAGAGGTCCTGCGTGTACTCGACCTCGTTGTCGTACAGCTCGAAGAGGAGCTCGAAGGTGTAGTCCTTGAGCTCGGCCTTCTCGGCGGCCGACAGCTTCTCGAGGCCCTTCTGGTACTTGTAGCCGATGTAGTACCCGTGCACGGCCTCGTCGCGGATGATCAGGCGGATGAGGTCGGCCGTGTTGGTGAGCTTGGCGCGGCTCGACCAGTACATCGGCAGGTAGAAGCCCGAGTAGAAGAGGAACGACTCCAGCAGGGTGCTGGCGACCTTCCGCTTCAGGGGCGAGTCGCCGCGGTAGTAGTCCATGACGATCTCGGCCTTGCGCTGCAGGTTCGGGTTCTCCTCCGACCAGCGGAACGCCTCGTCGATCTCCTTGGTGGAGCACAGCGTCGAGAAGATCGAGCTGTACGACTTGGCGTGCACCGACTCCATGAACGCGATGTTCGTGTAGACGGCCTCCTCGTGCGGCGTGATCGCGTCGGGGATGAGCGAGACGGCGCCGACCGTGCCCTGGATCGTGTCCAGCAGCGTCAGACCGGTGAAGACGCGCATCGTGAGCGTCTTCTCCTGCTCGGTCAGCGTCGCCCACGACTGCACGTCGTTGGAGACCGGCACCTTCTCGGGCAGCCAGAAGTTCCCGACGAGGCGGTCCCAGACGTCCGCGTCCTTGTCGTCGTCGAGGCGGTTCCAGTTGATCGCCGAGACGCGGCTGACGAGCTTGAGCTTCTCGCTCATCGGAGTGCTTCCTTCGTGTCGTTCAGAACAGAGGTCAGAGCATGCACGAGACGCAACCCTCGACTTCCGTGCCCTCCAGCGCGAGCTGGCGCAGGCGGATGTAGTAGATCGTCTTGATGCCCTTGCGCCAGGCGTAGATCTGCGCCTTGTTCAGGTCACGGGTGGTGGCCGTGTCCTTGAAGAACAGGGTCAGCGACAGGCCCTGGTCGACGTGCTGCGTGGCCTCGGCGTAGGTGTCGATGACCTTCTCGTAGCCGATCTCGTACGCGTCCTGGTAGTACTCCAGGTTGTCGTTCGTCATGAACGGCGCCGGGTAGTAGACGCGGCCGATCTTGCCTTCCTTGCGGATCTCGATCTTCGACGCGATCGGGTGGATCGAGCTCGTCGAGTGGTTGATGTACGAGATCGAGCCGGTCGGCGGGACGGCCTGCAGGTTCTGGTTGTAGATGCCGTGCTCCTTGACGAGCTCCGCCAGGTCGGCCCAGTCCTGCTGCGTCGGGATGTGCACGCCGGCCTCGGCGAAGAGAGCCTCGATCCGCGCCGTCCGCGGCTTCCACTCCTTCGAGATGTACTTCTCGAAGTACTCGCCGGTCGCGTACTTGGAGTCCTCGAAGCCGAAGAACTTCTGCTTGCGCTCCTGCGCCAGCAGGTTCGACGCACGGATCGCGTGGTACGCCACCGTGTAGAAGTACATGTTGGTGAAGTCGAGGCCCTCGTCGGACCCGTAGAAGATGCGCTCGCGGGCCAGGTAGCCGTGCAGGTTCATCTGGCCGAGGCCGATGGCGTGGCCGCCGGCGTTCGCCTTCTTGATCGACGGGACCGACTCGATGTCCGTCTGGTCGGAGACGCCCGTCAGGGCGCGGATGGCCACCTCGACGGACTTGCCGAAGTCGGGCGAGTCCATCGACAGCGCGATGTTCATCGAGCCGAGGTTGCAGGAGATGTCGCGGCCGACCGTCTTGTACGAGAGGTCCTCGTTGTACTCCGACGGCGTCGAGACCTGCAGGATCTCCGAGCACAGGTTCGAGTGCGTGATCTTGCCGGCGATCGGGTTGGCCCGGTTCACCGTGTCCTCGAACATGACGTACGGGTAGCCGGACTCGAACTGCAGCTCCGCCAGCGTCTGGAAGAACTCGCGGGCGCTGATCTTGGTCTTCTTGATCCGCGCGTCGTCGACCATCTCGTAGTACTTCTCGGTGACGTTGATGTCCGCGAACGGCATCCCGTACACGCGCTCGACGTCGTACGGCGAGAACAGGTACATCGGCTCGTTCTTCTTCGCCAGCTCGAACGTGATGTCCGGGATGACGACGCCCAGCGAGAGGGTCTTGATGCGGATCTTCTCGTCGGCGTTCTCGCGCTTGGTGTCGAGGAACCGGTAGATGTCCGGGTGGTGCGCGTGCAGGTACACCGCGCCGGCACCCTGGCGGGCGCCGAGCTGGTTGGCGTACGAGAACGAGTCCTCGAGGAGCTTCATCACGGGGATGACGCCCGAGCTCTGGTTCTCGATGTGCTTGATGGGTGCGCCGTGCTCGCGGATGTTGCTGAGCAGGAGGGCGACGCCGCCGCCGCGCTTGGACAGCTGCAGGGCGGAGTTGATGCCGCGCGCGATCGACTCCATGTTGTCCTCGATGCGCAGCAGGAAGCAGGAGACGGGCTCACCGCGCTGCGCCTTGCCGAGGTTGAGAAACGTGGGCGTCGCGGGCTGGAAGCGGCCGGACACGATCTCGTCGACCAGGGAGATCGCGAAGTCCTGGTTCCCCTCCGCGAGCGCGAGGGCGACCATGCAGACGCGGTCCTCGAAGCGCTCCAGGTACCGCTTCCCGTCGAATGTCTTCAGCGTGTACGACGTGTAGTACTTGAACGCGCCGAGGAACGTCTGGAAGCGGAACTTCTTGGAGTACGCGTACTCGAAGAGCGTCTTGATGAACGCGCGGTCGTACTGCCCGAGCACCTCGGGGTCGTAGTACTTGTTCTCGACGAGGTAGTCGAGCTTCTCGTTGAGGTCGTGGAAGAAGACCGTGTTCTGGTTGACGTGCTGCAGGAAGTACGCGCGCGCCGCCTCACGGTCCTTGTCGAACTGGATCTCCCCGTTCGCGCCATACAGGTTCAGCATGGCGTTGAGGGCGTGGTAATCCAGTCCCGACGTCTCTACGCGGGTATCTGCGACTGTCGTTGCCAAAATCTTCCCAATCCCTCACGGACGTTGTGCACGTCCTCGGTCGTACCCATGAGCTCGAAGCCGTACAGGTAGGGGACGTGGCACTTGGCCGCGATGATGTCCCCTGCGATGCAGTACTTCTCGCCGAAGTTCGTGTTGCCGGCCGCGATGACTCCGCGGATCAGAGCACGGTTGTCCTCGTCGTTGAGGAACTTGATGACCTGCTTCGGTACTGCGCCACCCTCGTTGCCCCCGCCGTACGTCGGCAGGATCAGCACGTACGGCTCGGAGGCGTGCAGGAACGGGTCCGTCGGGCGCAGCGGGATGCGCTCCGCCGGCAGACCGAGCTTCTGCACGAACCGGTGGGTGTTGTCCGAGGCGGAGGAGAAGTAGACCAGGGAGCTCATCGGCTGGATCCCCTCACCCTCGGGTCGTGCGGTGGTGCGTTCGAGCGCGGAGAAGCCCGCCGGATCGGCGCGGTGTCGAGACCGGCGCCGATCCGGGGAGTTTCGTCAGGCGACTGCCGTGGCCAGTCGGTCGGCCAGCGCCTTGATGCGGTCGGGGCGGTAGCCCGACCAGTGCTCGCCGTCGACGATCACGACGGGGGCCTGGAGGTGACCGAGCGACATCACGTAGTCACGCGCGTCGGCGTCCTCGCTGATGTCCACCACCGTGTAGTCGGTGTCGAGCTTGTCGAGCGCGCGGTAGGTCGCGTTGCACTGCACGCACGCCGGCTTGCTGTAGACCGTGATCGTCATGGTGGCTCCCCGTGTTCCTGTCTGCGGCACGCTCCCCCCGGAGCGTTCGCGAAGCTGTGATCCTCTGAAGCTGAAGGGCCCGTCCTGCGGGCCTGGCGTGGTGCTGGGAGCCTGCGGACCTGCCAGGAGCTCTCTGCACTGCGTCGTGACTAGACACTACACCTAGGGGTCCCACACGCAACGGACCACTAGGGGTTGTAGTGACAAGCGTGTCATTCTTCACCCTGTGGAGAAGTTCCAGGCTACCGGCCACCACTGACACAGCCCCGACCAGCACCGATGCGGGGCCGTGCACAGGCGTCCACAGGCACCCCCTCGGCGCCCACAACCTGCTCCACACGGCAGTCCACACCCGGGCCGTCCGGTTCGTCGGGAATGCCCGGCACGACACGCCCAGGACACCGCGACGGACATGCACCCGAACGGCTGACGGGGCAGCGCGTCGGCCCCGTGCGCGATGCTGTCCCGGTGCACATCACGACGCTCGGGGCGCTGGCCGTCGACGGTCGCCCGGTGCGCGGTGACCGCCTGGCGGCACTCGTCGGCGCGCTCCTCGACGCCCGCGGACGCGGCGTGTCGTCGACGGCCCTCGTCGAGGAGGTGTGGGACGGCCTTCCGCCCGACGACGCCTCCGGGGCCGTGCAGGCGCTCGTCTCGCGCGCACGACGGCTCGGGTTCGCGGTCGAGGCCGCCCCGGGCGGGTACCGGCTGCCGACGGACGGCCTGCGGATCGACGTCGTCGACGCGGAGGCGCTGCTCGCCGCGGGGCGCGACGCCCTCCGGACGGGCGACCCCGCCCGCGCGAGCGACCTCGGCCGGGACGCCCGCGGGCTGGTCCCGGCCGTCCCCGACCTGGACGATCCCGCCACCGCCCGCCTGCTCGCCGACGTGGTGACCCTCCAGGCGGAGGCGGGTCTCGCGCTCGGGCACGTCGAGGACCTGGTCGAGGACCTGCGCCGCTGCGCGCTGCGGACGCCGCCCGACGAGCCCCTGGTCGCGCTCCTCGTCCGGGTGCTCGCCGCGCAGGGCCGGGACGCCGAGGCGCTCGCGGTGGTCGAGCGGGTGCGCACCGAGCTCGCCGACCGGTACGGCACCGACCCGTCGCCCGTCGTCGCGCAGGCGCACCTCGCGCTGCTGCGCGGTGAGCTGGGCGTCGCGACGTCCACACAGTCCCGGGCGGTCGTGGCGCTGCCCGGTCCGTGGCGACGGCCCGCGACGGTGCTGGTCGGCCGCGACGACGACGTGGCACAGGTCGAGGCGTCGCTGCGGGCGTCGGCGCTGGTCACGGTCGTCGCGACCGGCGGGGCGGGCAAGACGCGCCTGGCCGGGGAGGTCGCGCGCCGGGCGGCCGCCGCGGGGCGGTCGGTGCGGGTCGTCGAGCTCGCCGGGCTGCGCTCCCCCACCGAGGTGCTGCCCGCGGTGCTGGCGGCGATCGGGGGGTCGGACGCGACCGCGGCGCGCGCGGACATCTCCGCCGACCGCCGGCTGCTCAGCCCCGAGGACCGGCTGCGGCTCGCGGCGCAGGACCTCGACGGGATGCTGGTGCTGGACAACTGCGAGCACGTCCTCGACGCCGCTGCGGTCGTCGTCGGTGACCTGCTCGCCGTCGCCTCGCCGGACGTGGTCGTGCTGGCGACCAGCCGGGCGCCGTTGGGCCTGGTGGGCGAGTCCGTGCACCGGCTGCGGATGCTGCCCGACGCCGACGCGCTCGGGCTGCTGGAGTCGCGGGCCCGCGCCGGACGCGCCGACCTCGCGTGGGACCAGGTGCGCGCGCTCGAGCTGTGCCACCGTCTCGACAACCTGCCGCTCGCCCTCGAGCTCGCCGCCGCACGCCTGCGGTCCATGACCGTCGACGACGTGCTCGCCGGCCTGACCGACCGGTTCGCGCTGCTCGACGACGCCCTGCGCGGGCTGCCCGACCGGCACGCGAGCCTGTGGGCGATGGTCGACTGGAGCCGTGAGCTCCTGGACCCGGCCGACCGTGCGCTGGTCCAGCGGCTGGCGGTGGTGCCGGCGCCGTTCACCGCCGACACGGCGGCCGCGGTGTCGGGGGCGGACCCGGCGACGGTCCGACGCGGGCTCGCGACGCTCGTCGAGCAGTCGCTGCTGAGCCTCGACGAGGGCGACGGCGGACCGGCGCGCTACCGGATGCTCGAGACCGTCCGGGAGTACGGCGAGGTCCGGCTGGACGCCGCGGGCGGGCGCGGTGCGGCGATGGACGGGCTCGTCGGCTGGGCGGCGGCGACGGCGGTCCGGCTGGGACGGGACTTCGTCGGCGCCGGCCAGCTGGTGGCGTTCGACCGGTGCGCCACCGAGCAGGAGACGCTGGTCGCGGCGCTGCGGTGGGCCGTCGACCACGGCGACGAGGCGGGTGCCGTCGACATCGCGAGCGCCCTGTTCCACCTGT
This sequence comes from Cellulomonas terrae, assembly GCF_007990265.1. Taxonomy (GTDB): domain Bacteria; phylum Actinomycetota; class Actinomycetes; order Actinomycetales; family Cellulomonadaceae; genus Cellulomonas; species Cellulomonas terrae. The sequence continues at coordinate 50,849 of NZ_BJWH01000013.1, read as the reverse complement.
GGAGCGTGCGGGGGCTGCATGTCGAGTGCGTCCAGTGGGCGGTGCGGCTGCTGCTCGTCGACGACCCTGCCGCGCGCCGCACGTCGACGCTGTTCCGGGGCGCCGCGTCCGGCCGGCCGCTGCCCGACGCGGACCGGACGACCGCCGCGTGCCTGTACGCGGCCGTCAACGCCGGGGTCACCACCTCCCTGCGGCACGTCGCGCTCGCGTGGCGGGCGATCCGGCGGGTGCTCGCCGAGCGGCCGGAGCAGGTGTCCCCGCGGATGCGCGCGCTCGCCGCCGCCATGCCGTCGCTCGGCTCCCCCGACGTCGACGAGAGCCTCGCGGCCGCCGAGCGGATGGTCGAGGCGGACGACGACTTCCTGCAGGCCCTCGGGCTGTTCATGCGGGCCGCCGTGCGGGAGAACTCCGGGGACCCGTCGATGTCCAGCGCCGACGCCCGCGAGGCCTACCGCCGGTTCCAGGCGATCGGCGACCACTGGGGCATGGGGATGGCCGCGCAGGGCATCGGCCAGTGGGAGAGCGCCCGGGGGGGTACGGACACGGAGGCGTGGCTCCGGGAGAGCATGGAGCACCTCGAGCTGGTCGGGGCGATGCAGGACGTGCGCAGCATCCGGGTCCAGCTGGACCTGCAGCGTGCGCTGCAGGGCAGCGAGGAGGCGGCCGCCCAGCTGCGGGAGGTCGCGACGTCGACGCAGTCGGACGACGTCGACGTCGCGCAGGCCCACCTCGGGCTCGCCCAGCTGGCGGCGCAGGCCGGGCGGGTGCAGGAGGCGATCGACCACGCCGAGGCGACCGCCGCACTGATCACCGCCGAGCGCGTCCCCATCCCGCAGGCCCGCGTGGTCTTCCTGGTGGCGATCGCGGTCACGCACCTGCGCCTCGCCCCGATGCCCGGCGTGGACACGACCGCGTCGGCCGACCGTGCGGTCGAGCTGCTCGGCGCGGCGACGACCGACGCCGTCGGCACGACCGACATGCCGGTGCTCGGCACGTGGGCGCTCGGGTTCGCGGAGCTGGCCGCCCACCGGGGAGACGTCGACCGCGCCCGCGAGCTGTGGGCGCTCGGGACGCGGCTCGGGGCCAACCTCGTGATGTTCTTCCAGCTGGGGATCGGAGGCACGACCGCCGAGCTCATCGGCGACGAGGCCACCCGCGAGGCGCTGCTCGCCCGGTGGCGCGCGCTTCCCCCCGGGCAGGCCGCCGCGCGGGTCCGCACGCTGACGGCCGACGCCGGCTGAGGCGACCTCAGCCGGCGTCGCCGGGTCAGACCTTGCGGCGGTAGGCCCGCATCGCCAGCGGCAGGAACACCGCGACGAGCCCGACGCACCAGGCCAGCGTCCAGTACACGCTGTCGCCCATCGGCGTGCCCAGGAAGAGCCCGCGCATCGACTCGACCAGGTGGGTCAGCGGGTTCCACGCGACGAACGTCTGCATCCAGTCCGGCAGCGTGCCCGCCGGCACGAACACGTTCGACGCGAAGCTCAGCGGCATGATGATCAGGAACATGATCCCCTGCACCGCACCGGACGTCCGGACCTTCATCCCGACGAACACGGACACCCAGGACAGCGACAGGGCGAACACCACGGCGAGCAGGCAGCCCGCGACCGCGCTGAGCGGGTCGGTGAGGATCCGGAACCCCATCAGGTAGCCGATGGACAGCGTCATGACGGTGACGATGACGTAGCGGACCACGTCGCCGAGCACCGCACCGATCAGGGGCGACGACCGCGGGATGGGCAGCGACTTGAACCGGTCGAACATGCCCTTCTCCAGGTCGGTGTTGAGGTTCACGCCGATCGCGATGGCCCCCGTCGCGATGGTCTGCGCGAGGATGCCGGGCAGCAGGAACTGCAGGTAGGTCTGGGTGTCACCCGCCACGGCGCCGCCGAAGATGTAGACGAAGATCACCAGGAAGATCGCCGGCTGCAGCGTCACGTCGATGAGCGCCTCGGGCGTCCGCCACGTCTTGATGAGGCTGCGCTTGGCCAGCGACAGCGAGTGCCGGAGCAGCGGGAACGGCTTGCGCTGGACCGTGGCGGCCGACGTCGTGGTGAGGCGCGGGGCACGGGGCTGGGTCAGCGTGGTCATCAGGCCACCTCCTTCGTGGTCGTGTCGTCCTCGGAGGCCGTACGGCCCGTGAGCGAGAAGAACACCTCGTCCAGGCTGGGCAGGTGCAGGGAGAGCTCGGTGACGCCGATGCCGGCACTCGCCAGGCGGGACACCGTGGCGGTGAGCGCGGAGTCGTCGGCGACCGGGACCGCGAGGACGCCCTTGCGGATCTCCTCCGGCCCGCCGGTGCCCGTGGACACCTGGCCGAGGATCGTCGCGGCCTCCGCCATGCGCGTCAGGTCCGACGGACGGACCTCGAGCGTCTGACCACCGACCACGCGCTTGAGGCCCTCGGGGGTGTCGTGCGCGATGACGCGACCGTGGTCGATGACCGTGATCTCGTCGGCCAGCGCGTCCGCCTCCTCCAGGTACTGCGTCGTCAGCAGCACGGTCGATCCGTCCGTGACGAGCGAGCGGACCACGTCCCACATGTCCTCGCGCTTCGACGGGTCCAGGCCGGTCGTCGGCTCGTCGAGGAAGATCACGTCCGGCCGCCCGACGAGGCTCGCGGCCAGGTCGAGCCGGCGGCGCATGCCCCCGGAGTAGGTCTTGGCGGGGCGGTCGGCCGCCGCCGTCAGGTCGAACCACTCGAGCAGCTCGGCGGCACGGGCACGGGCGCCGACGCGGCCGAGGTCCAGCAGCGTGCCGAACAGCACGAGGTTCTGCCGGCCCGACAGGTCCTCGTCGACGGAGGCGTACTGGCCGGTGAGGCCGATCGACTGGCGGACGCGCTCGGCGTCCTTCACGACGTCGAAGCCCGCGATCCGGGCGTGCCCCGAGTCGGGCTGCAGGAGGGTGGACAGGATGCGGACCGCCGTCGTCTTGCCCGCCCCGTTGGGGCCGAGCACGCCGAGGACGGTGCCGCGGGCGACGGCGAGGTCGACGCCCTGGAGGGCCTTCGTCTCGCCGAAGTGCTTGACGAGGCCTTCTGCCTCGATCACCAGGTCGTGTGTCATGGCTCCAGGCTGGTGGACCGCGCTGACAGGCCACCGACACGTGCCTGACACGGCCGTGTCGGCGCCGGGACGTCCGAGGAGGTGAGCGCCGGAGCAGCCACCTCCTCGGACGTCGTCAGCGCAGCGCCGAGAGCAGGCGGTCGAGCTCCTCGTCGGACGTGTAGTAGTGCGGGCTCGCGCGGACGACCTCCGTCAGGCCGCGGGCGCCGAAGTCGAGCTGGGCCGACGAGATGCGCGTGACGCTCACGTTGACGCCCGCAGCGGCGACCCGGGCGCGGACCTCGTCGGCACGCAGCCCGTCGACCGTGAAGGTGACGATCCCGGACTTCCGGACCCCCTTGTCGCGCACCGTGACGCCGAGGGTCCGCGCCAGGTCCTCGCGCAGCCGCGCGGCGAGCCCGGTGACGCGCTCCTCGATCGCGGGCAGACCGAACGACAGCGCGTAGTCGACGGCCGCACCGAGCCCGAGGTTGTCGGCGATCGACCGCTCCCACGTCTCGAACCGCAGCGCACCCGGCACGACCTCGAACGTGGTCGGTGACGTCCACGTGGCCGCACCGAGTCCGAGCACGGGCGGCACCAGGCTGTCCGTGATCGCGCGGGACGCGTAGAGGAAGCCGGTGCCTCGGGGTCCGCGCAGGAACTTGCGGCCCGTCGCGGCGAGCAGGTCGCAGCCGAGGTCCGCGACGTCGACGTCGAGCTGACCGACCGACTGGCACGCGTCGAGCAGGAACGGGACGCCGCCCTGCGCGTCAGCGCGCCGACCTCCGCAGCCGGGTTGACGACGCCGCCACCGGTCGGGACGTGCGTCAGCGCGACGAGCGCGACGTCGCTGTCGAGCCGCCGCTCCAGCTGGTCCAGGTCGACCTGGCCGTGGTCGTCGTCCTCGACGACCTCGAGGGTCGCACCCGTCCGCTCGCACGCCTGGAGGAGGGCGATCGCGTTGCTGATGTACTCGGTGCGCGCCGTGAGGATGCGCTGGCCCGCCTTGAGCGGGATCGACGAGAACGCCACGTTCCAGGCGGTCGTGGCGCTCTGCACCAGCGCGATCTCGTCCGGCTGCGCACCGATCAGCCGAGCGACCGAGCCGTACACGTCGGCCACTCGCGCCTCGGACTCGGCCTCCGCCTCGTACGGCCCGATCTCCGCCTCGCGCCGCAGGTGCGCGACGACCGTGTCCGTCACGACGCTCGGCCGCAGGGCGCCGCCGGCGTTGTTCAGGTGGGCGACATGCTCGATGCCGGGCGTGTCACGGCGGGCGCGTTCGAGATCGATCGTCACGCTCAGGAAGTCTAGGCAGCAACCGCTCTGCGAACGTCCGAGAAAGTGCGCGCCGGGACCCCCCCTCCCTCGGACGTCCGCACTCCGGCGGGGTCCAGCGCGCGCGAGTGCGGACGTCGCGGAGGGGTCAGCGGTTGGTGGGGCGCCAGAGGACGACGGCGGCACGGTCGGCCGTCGTCGTCGGGCGGCGGCTGCGGGATGCCGTGCGGTTGACCGCGACGACGTCGCCGCGGGGGTCGGCGGTGAAGATGCGGCGACCCGGGTCGACGAACGCGCGCAGGTACTCGACCTGCCGCTTCAGCTGCTCCAGCTCGGCCTCGAGCTCGAGGATCCGCTTGATGCCGGCCAGGTTGACGCCCTCGTCCTGCGACAGCCGCTGGACCTCGCGCAGGGTCGCGATGTCCCGCAGGGAGTACCGCCGGCCTCGGCCGCTCGCGCGGCTGGGGGTGACCAGGCCGAGGCGGTCGTACTGGCGCAGGGTCTGCGGGTGCATGCCCGCCAGCTCGGCGGCGACCGAGATGACGTAGACCTTCGCGTCCTCGGTGGGCATGGCTACTTCTTCGCCGCGTCGAGCAGGTCTGCGCGCACGTCCTGTCCGGACGTCGCGATGCCGAACGCCTGGACGGCCTCCCGGGCGGCGGAGCTGAGCCGCTGCGGGACGACGACCTGGACGGTGATCAGCAGGTCGCCCTTGCTGCCGGGGACGCCCTTGCCCTTGACGCGCAGGACGCGGCCCGACGGGGTGCCCTCGGGCACCTTGACGCGGACGGTGGAGCCGTCGAGCGTCGGCACCTCGATCGTGGCGCCCAGCGCGGCCTCGTCGAACGCGACCGGGACGGTGATCCGCAGGTTCTCGCCGTCGATCGAGAACACGGGGTGCGGGGTGACGCGGACGGTGATGACGAGGTCGCCCGCAGGCCCGCCACCGGCGCCGGGGCGGCCCTTGCCGCGCAGCCGGATCTTCTGGCCGTCGCGGACACCGGCGGGGATGCGTGCGTTGACCGTGCGGCCCTCGACGTTGAGCGAGACCGTCGACCCCTCGACCGCCTGCCGGAAGGGCAGCGTCGCGCTGGTGGCCAGGTCGGCGCCCTGCTGCGGGCCGAACCCGCCTGCTCCCGCGTTGCCGAACAGCCCGCCCAGCAGGTCCTCGAAGCCGGCCGCGCCGCCCGGCGCGTTGGTGTACCGGACGCGACCGCCCGGCTGCCCGCCGCCGAACATGCCGCCGAAGACGTCCTCGAACCCGGCGCCGCCGCGGCCGCCCGCCGTGAAGCGCGGACCGCCCGCCATGGCCCGCAGCTGGTCGTACTGGCCGCGCTGCTCCGGGTCGGACAGGACCGCGTAGGCCTCGCCGACGTCCTTGAACCGCGCCTCCGCCTTGGCGTCCCCCGGGTTGTGGTCCGGGTGCTCCTGGCGCGCGAGCTTGCGGTACGCCTTCTTGATGGTGGCGGCGTCGGCGTCCTTGGGCACGCCGAGGACCGAGTAGAAGTCCTTCTCGAGCCAGTCCTGACCGGTCACGCCGCTCCTTCCTTGGTCTTCGTCCGAGGTCCCGCGGATGACCCGCGGGACCTCGGACGCTACTGCGGTTCTTACGCCTCGGGGTCCACGACCGCGACGCGGGCCGCCCGGATGACCCGGTCGGGCGTGCGGTACCCCGGCTGGAGCACCATCTGCACGGTCGACTCGGTGACGTCCGCGGAGTGCGAGTGCATGAGCGCCTCGTGCACCGCGGGATCGAACGCCTCCCCGACCTCGCCGTAGCGGACCACGCCGAACCGGCCGAGGGTGGCCTCGAGCTTCTCGGCGATGGAGACGAACGGCCCGGTGAGGTCACCGTGCTGGCGGGCCAGCTCGATGTCGTCCAGCACCGGGATGAGCGCCTCCACGATGGTCTGCACCCCGCGCTCGTGGGCGGCGAGGGCGTCGGCCTTCGACCGCTTCACGAACCCGGAGTACTGCTGCTCGAGGTTGTAGTAGGCCGCCTGCGACCGCTGCAGCTCCTCGAGCCGCTCGGCCGCGAGCTTCTCGACGGCGACGAGACCCTCGAGCACGACCTCCTCCTCGGCCGAGGCCGCGATGGACTCGGCGTCGGCGAGGATCTGCTCCTCGGGCGTCAGCTCGTCACCGGGCTCGTCGGGAGTCGTCGTCACTTGCGCGCCTCGTCCTCGTCGTCCACGATCTCGGCGTCCACGACGTCCTCGTCGGCCGTCGTGTCAGCCGCGGGCTGCTCGTCGGCCGGCGCGTTCGCCGCCATGTTGTCCGCCGAGTAGATCGCCTCGCCGATCTTCTGGCTCACCGCGAGCAGGGCCGCGTGCTTGGCCTTGACCTCGTCGAGGTCGGTGCCCGCGAGCGCCGTCTTCAGCTCGGTGACGGCCGTCTTGACCTCGGTCGTGACGTCCTCGGGGAGCTTGTCGGCGTTGTCGGCCAGCAGCTTGTCGGTCGAGTAGGCGAGCTGCTCGGCCGTGTTGCGGGTCTCGGCCTCCTCGCGACGCGCCTTGTCCTCGGCGGCGTGCTCCTCGGCCTCGCGCACCATGCGCTCGATGTCCTCCTTGGGGAGGGCCGAGCCGCCGGTGATCGTCATCGACTGCTCCTTGTTCGTGCCGCGGTCCTTGGCGGACACGTGCACGATGCCGTTCGCGTCGATGTCGAACGTGACCTCGATCTGCGGCACACCACGCGGCGCCGGCGCGATGCCGGTGAGCTCGAACGTGCCGAGCGGCTTGTTGTCCCGCGCGAACTCGCGCTCGCCCTGGAACACCTGGATCAGCACCGACGGCTGGTTGTCCTCCGCCGTCGAGAAGATCTCGGACCGCTTGGTGGGGATGGCCGTGTTGCGCTCGATGAGCTTGGTCATCACGCCGCCCTTGGTCTCGATGCCGAGGCTCAGCGGGGTGACGTCGATGAGCAGGACGTCCTTGCGGTCGCCCTTCATGACGCCGGCCTGCAGCGCGGCACCGACGGCGACGACCTCGTCCGGGTTGACGCCCTTGTTGGGCTCCTTGCCGCCCGTGAGCTCCTTGACGACCTCGGTGACCGCAGGCATGCGGGTCGAGCCGCCGACGAGGACCACGTGGTCGATCTCCGACAGCTTGATGCCCGCGTCGCGGATGACCGACTGGAACGGCGCCTTGGTGCGGTCGAGCAGGTCCTGCGTCATCTGCTGGAACTGCGCGCGCGTGAGCTTGGTGTCCAGGTGGACCGGGCCGTTCTCGCTCATCGACAGGTACTGAAGCGAGATGTTGGTGCTCGTCGCGGACGAGAGCTCCTTCTTGGCCTGCTCCGCCGCCTCGCGCAGACGCTGCACGGCGATCTTGTCCTTGGCCAGGTCGACGCCCGTGGAGTTCTTCACCTCGGAGACGAGGAAGTCGACGATCCGGTTGTCCCAGTCGTCGCCGCCGAGCCGGTTGTCACCGGACGTCGCGCGGACCTCGATCGTCGAGAAGCCGTCGTCGTCCTTGCCCACCTCGAGGAGGGACACGTCGAACGTGCCGCCACCCAGGTCGAAGACGAGGATGAGCTCGTCCTCCTTGCCGCGCTCCAGGCCGTAGGCGAGGGCGGCGGCGGTGGGCTCGTTGATGATGCGCAGGACGTTCAGGCCCGCGATGGCGCCCGCGTCCTTCGTGGCCTGGCGCTCGGCGTCGTTGAAGTACGCCGGGACCGTGATGACGGCCTCGGTGACGGGCTCGCCCAGGTAGGCCTCCGCGTCACGCTTGAGCTTGGAGAGCACCCGCGCGCTGATCTCCTGCGCGGTGTACTTCTTGTCGTCGACCGTCTGCGACCAGTCCGTGCCCATGTGGCGCTTGACCGACGTGATGGTGCGGTCGACGTTGGTGACGGCCTGGCGCTTGGCGATCTCGCCGACCAGCACCTCGCCCGTCTTGGAGAACGCGACCACCGACGGCGTCGTGCGCGACCCCTCGGCGTTGGCGATGACCGTGGGCTCGCCGCCCTCGAGGACTGCCACCACCGAGTTGGTGGTGCCGAGGTCGATGCCGACTGCTCGTGCCATGTGCGTGCCTTCTTTCGTGTCGTCCGTGGGTACAGGTCTCGCTCTTGAGTCCGACTGGCTCAAGTCTGCGTCGGCTGCGTGCCGTGCGCAAACTCGGGGCGGTCGAACTTGAGTCTGTTGGGCTCAACCTTGGGCGGGCGGGATGCATTCCCTGACCTGCCCGACCTCGTGGCGGCACTACTGCTGGCACGGTTGTTGTGGTTTCTCCGTTCCACGACGGTGCGCGACGTCGACCAGGACCGCTTGTCACGCTCGCGTCCGATCCGCTCGATCCCGTCCTCGCAGGGATGCGGCACTACGACGGGCTCTACTGGAGCAGCACAACCCGCTGCCACCTGGCATACGAGAGCCTGATGGAGCGCGATCGCTTCCTCTGGGTGGACTTCGATCCGGACGTCGAGTGGATCAGCGCCCAACCCATGGCGCTGCTCATCCCCACCGACGAGCGCCTCCTGAAGCGCATCCCCGACATCCTGCTTCGACGCACCGACGGGTCACTCCTCGTGGTGGACGTCAAGACTGCTCTCGTCAGCGTCCAGGCACTGCGGTCCGCCGCGACGCAGGTGCAGCGCTGTCTGCTGGTCGCGCTCGACGTGAAGACCGCCCGCTTCTGGGAGCGGGCTTTGACGCCGTAGCCGAAAGGCTGCCGGTGCTCGACTGCTCGACGCCCCGCCGACTCACCCGGCCAAGGCGCCGTCCGCATTCCCTGGGCCGCTGATCATTGCTGGTCGCAGCCATGACGTGCGGCCAAGGCGAACCCATCGCGCGCCGTCCCGCCTCTGGCGGGCGCCGGACGCCACGCGGGGAGCACGCCCGTCGCGGTGCTCCCGGACGGCGCAGAGTCAGCGGTACCGGCGCGCAGCACTCCGCGTCTCCGTCTGGTGTCCTCTACGTTGTCCCGGTGGAGCCGGACCCGCCGACGCGCGCGGACATCGAGGAGCAGTGGCTCAGCGCCCTCGCCGGTTCGCGCACCGTGGAGCAGGTGTCCAGGTGGGCCGAGTTGCGGCTCGACGCCGCGCCTGACGTCGAGGAGCTGGTGCTGCAAGGGCTCTTGGCGCTCCAGAGACTCAGGCACAGCGACCTCCCTGCCGCCGACCTGAGCCGCCTGATGTCCGACGAGCTCACGGCATGGCGGCGAGAGCTGCAGCGCTACGACGACGATCCGGACGGGTGGGATCGCCAGCATCTCCGCAGGATGATCACCTCCTTCGCCCGGTCTCACGGCGACGACCGGGCACGGGTCTTCGGCGCCAAGCTCGTCCGGCACTATGGCCTGCGACCGGAGGACGTCGACACCGCGTTGCTCGCTGCGCGCATCGACGACACCTGACGGACCGGTAGTAGTAGAGCGCGCCAGACCAGGCCACGGAGCAGCAGCGCAGCTGGTAGGTCGCTTGTCGTGATCACGCATCCGAGCCAGCAGTGCATCGCCCGGTGACCTGGGCATGACTCATGGAGTCCGCTCGACGACAACGGCGCCGCAGCGATGGCTGCTGCTGCACGGAGCCGACACGGGACAAATCGGGTAGTCAGACTATCCGAGCCGTTTAGTCAACCTATCTTGCATCTCGACAACCGTCGATTACCAGTTCCCGGTACTCCAGCCCGAACTTCTCCGAGCTTGCCCGCGGGAGGCTCAGTCGACTCGCCAAACATCCTTTCACCCCTGAGGAGCGGATATTTCGTCCACGGGTTCCGGGACCGGGCTTGCGCGCCGTCAGCTGCCGCCCTTCATCATCGCGAGGGGCTCCCAGCGTGCCCGGATCGCGCCGTCGGCGTCGGGCATGACGGCCTCGAGCAACGGGTGGAAGTCGTCGACGTAGATGGTGCGCCACTGCGCGCGGACCGCTCCGGCGAGGGCGGCTCGCACGTCCTCCCGGTCGTCACCCAAGGGTGGGCTCTCGTGCAGCTGACCGTCCGGTGCCTGCCAGATGACAGTGCCCGGGACCTCGTCGGGGTCGTCCTTGTTCAGCTGTGCCAGCACGGCGGAGATGTCGGTCGTGAGGTCGGGCCAGACCCAGACCCGGCAGCGTGGGCGCAGCGTGGGACGCGGTGTGTCGGGAGTGACTCGATGCCAACGGGTCCATGCGGCTTCCTCTTCCAAAAGAACCGCCCCTTGCTCGCGGGCCAGGGAGTCGATGCGTGCCCAGAACGCACCGTCGATCGGGAGGTGCCGCGACCGCCAGAGTTCCTCCTCCACCACGTCCGGCGCGTACGGGGACTCGTTCCCGGGCCAGAACTCAGGGAAGAGTCCGGCCGCGGCGGTCGCCGCCTGCGCCTGCGGGCACGGGCGGCTGGTGGTGATGTACATGTAGACGTCCCACCCGACATGGACAGTCATGTCCGGGGACTCGAGACGGCACCAACCCGGCGCGTACTCCTCGCGCAGCATTCCCCGCACCAGCAGGCGGGCTGAGGCGATGTCCACGACCGCCCCGTCGACGAATCGCTCCACACCTTGGCCGAAGACCTGGGCGATCGCCGCGTCCGGGACGTCGGGACCACCAGGGACGGACGGGTCGCGGACCTCCAAGCGCGTGACGCCGAGCTCACGCGCGAAGGCCTCGACCGCGTCCAGGTAGGCGGCCTCCCGAGACCCCCGGTCGCTGACGGCATCGACGTCACCGGTGTAGGCGCCGGCGTCGTCGCGATCCGCCGGGTCGTACTGGGTGATCCGGTACGTGGATGACAGTGTCACCAGGACATCGTCCGCCATCAGAACCGCTGCGGGCCCAGTGGCGGCCGCATCCGGGTCGACGCCGCGATGCGGCGGTTGACATCGTTCACTGCAGGCCTGCGATTCGTCAGATCGGTGCGTGCCAGTTGAGGACGACGCCAGCGTCCTCAACGGCCTGCCGAGCGCGCCCGGCAAACAACGGGTCTCCGTCGCCCGCGTACGGCAAGACCACCGTGCGGTCCTGGGCGAGCTCGTTCTGCAGGCCCCACGTGTCCGCCGCAGCCGGGCCAAAGATGTTCGGCAGCCAATACTGTCGGCGCTCCTCGCCGCGGATCACACCGATCGGGAGCCACACGTGCGTGTCGCCCTCACGTCGGACGCTCTCGATCGCCTCGCAGAAGCGGTCGCTGTACACGTCCGTCTCGATGTCCGGCAGCAGAATGACGTCGTCCCACTCGGCGTCATCCTCGATCACCGCGTCCTGCGGGTCCCAAGCGTCCGGGTCGAACTGCACCAAGGAGTGTGCGGCGGTGTACCACTCCTCGAAGATGTCCTCGTCGATCTCGGGGAACGTGGCCTCGGTGACGTCTCCACGCGGCGACACCTGGAAGTACGAGGGCACCGGCCTGGCCGGCTGGGGGCAGGCCACAAGGAGCTTCTGAGAGTCGTTGAGCAAGGACGTCACCAGGTGGCGCACGCCGTTGTACGGAGCGTCCGGCGCTAGCGCACCGGACACTCTGACCTCCGGGAGCGACTTTCGGAGCCACCAGATGGCTCGGTAGAGGTCACGAAGGCGATCCGTCGGCAGCACCTCGGGGTTGATGAACCGATCGTTGCGAGACGGCGCCTCTTCCTTCGCTAGGAGGACGAGGGCCACCGGGCTGGCACCTGTCGGGGCATCGACGCCGATCGTCCGCAGCACCTCGAGCGCCGTCCGACGGGCCAGCTCGGCGGCCGCGTCCACCACGGCGTTCCAGTCCTGAGCGGACCGCGCTGGCTCGTACGCGTCCATGAAGTCCTTGAACGGATCCGAACTCATCGCCACCTGCCCAGTCGTCGCACCCGCCTATGGCGGCTCTCGCACACACATCGGCAGCAGGAGCCTTGAGGGTGAGTTGCAGGTGCAGGTCTCGCACCCTGCCGTGGAACGTGACGCCCAGTCGGCGTCGATGCTCGCCGGCGACTACTGACGAGGCGTGTCGGGCGCCGGCCCTGCCTCCGCCCCTACTTGTCCCACCGCGGGTCCCGGCCTCGGGCTCCGGAGTAGTCCGATGAGTTCCGACAATCTGCATCTCTGCTATTACTTGTCCGAATCCCACCTACCTGTCCGCCGCGTGTCCGCGCATCCCGACCTATCTGTTCTCTTGCAGTTCAGCGGCCCGCGCGGCGGCAGCCGAGCCGCCGCCTGTCATCCTGAGACGGTGCTGGAAGAGACGAGAGTTGAACGACTCACACTGGTGAGCGAGATCCACCACCTGCACTTCGAACCACCGGTCTTCCTGCGCCCCGGAGAGACGTTCTGGGTCGAAGGCCGAACCTTGCACATCCGCACGCCGGACCTTGCAGTGCGTCAGGTGACCGCGCGACCGTCGCGTCCCGACGACGCCCGCTGACGAGCGATCGGATCCCGCCCCCCAGCTGACGCTGTCGGCGATGATGGCGGGTTGAGCGAACCCCCTGATGGGCGACCCGTCCTGGTGATGGACGGCAGCCGCTTCGACGACTACGCCGGGTTCGCCCGGGAGTTCACGCAGTTCCTCGACAACTACGCGTGGCACGGAGACCTGAACGCTCTCAACGACATCATGTGGGGCGGGTTCGGCACACCGCAGGGCAGTTGGACATTGCGATGGACCCATTCAGAACGCTCCCGGGCCGCACTTGGCTATGAGGAGACGGCACGACGCCTCCACGAGCTGCTCCCCCGGGTGCACTCCACAGGACGCGCCCACTGGCAGGAACGGCTTGATCAGGCAAGACGGCATGAGGGTCCGACGCTTTTCGACGAAGTCGTTGAGATCATTCGAGACCATGACGTCCATGGCGGAGAGTCCGGCGACAGAGTCACGCTCGACCTGGCGTAGCGAGCGCTCGATGCCGGGTCGTTCGGGGTCCAAGGGCTGCTCGTCGAGGATTCGGACAGCTTCGTGAGACGCCAGCTGTCTCAGCTACTTGTCCGATCCCAGTTCAGAGCGCTGCCCAGCGGACAACTCAGCTGAGTTCCTACACTTGGATCGCGTCGGCAAAGCCGGCCGGCCCGACACGCGTCGCGTCCTTCACCTGTCCCTGAACGACTGCTTTCGTTCTCCCTTCAATCAACCTGGCCCGGCGTCGATGGGACGATGGCAACATGAGCGATCACCACGAGCCGCCGATGACGAAGGAGGACTTCGTCCGAGCTCTCGCGGAAGTCCCTGGGGCCGGCCCGATCATTGACGAGCACTACAAGGACATGGAGGGCGAGCTCCTCGGCCACCTCCTCATGGCCGACATGCAGCGCTTCGCCGAAGATTTGCACCGCCGCGGCGACACCGACACCTTGCACCTGCTGCTCGCGGTCGTCGACGCTGGCTTCCGCACCGGCGACGAGTACCTCGTCAACGCGGTGGAGGTCTCCTTCGTGGAGAACACCCTGGTGTGGGATCCCGCCTACGCCGACTTCATCGCTGCGTGGCCGGCGGCCCTTCAAGTGGTCGCGGACAGCCAGGGCCGATGGAGGCCGCCGAGCCCCTCGATCGACCGCGCATCAGCACACCCGCTTCACATGCCGCCGCCACCTACCCGGGCCCAGAACCGCTCGTTCTTCGATCGCTGGCGAGCCCGGTGAATACCCCGCGAGCCGTCCGTGGCCGATCAGCGGCCACAGGTTCCGGGCTCACCTACGCCTTGGCGCGTCGTCTCCGGTGACCGACGACGCCGTTTTCTGGCCAGGCTCGTGCCCAATCGACCACTGAACTGAATCAGGCTGCGGGGCTAAGTGAGGAAGTCAGGCAGCAAAACCTTCTCGGAGGCAACTCGGGACGGGAACCTGGTGGAGTCCCTTATTCGTCACCGAGGACATTCACCGATCACCGCTCCGACTACCGTCCTCGACCTGAGCGATGAGAACGGCGTGCGAAGCGTTGAGCCTACGAGGCCGCCCGTCACTAGGTATCGAAGGGCGGCTCTCCGACCATCCAGAGCGACCCCCGACTCCACCCGTCCATACTCGAGTGATCAGCCGCCTCGGCGACGCCGTCAGCCGCCTCACGCAGGTTGACCTCGAGCTCCATCGAGCTCTCAAACCTGAGGACAAGACCGCGGTCGAGGATCTCGTCTACAGCAGTCACTCGCTGACCGACCAGCGACTGCAGCTTCACCATGAAGCCCGCATCCCCTCCACGCCACCTCTGACCAGCCTCGATGACGTCGACCTCGGAGTAGATCGCGAGGCGGTCATCGGGCCACGTGAGCCAGAGGTAGTCCTCGACCGTCTCGATCCCCGTCAACGGCACACCGAGGACGTCGTGCAGGGACTGCGCTTCGCTCCAGACCTCAGGCGGCTCGACCCGGTCGAGAGAGAGATCAGAGAAGGACGCTGCGATGAACGCGTCCCTGTCGGCCTCCGTCGAGAAGTACCGGGCATTGGCGGGCGCCGAGCAGACCAGCTGAAACCCCGTGATCGACGTCCGCGCGGAACCGGCTGCGTCCCACCACGACTGCGTGCACGAGATCAGCTCGACGTCGTAGGTGTCGTGGCCCCATCGTCCGCGACCTCGCGCCGTTCGGGTCTTGAGGATCTCCATGAGAGTGAGTCTGCCCGCGCGTCGCCAGCCCCGTGAGGACCACCCGAGTGGAGAACGCGCGTCGTGGCGTCGGACGTTCCGCGGGACATCGGTCACGCGTGCCTCCACGTTTCCGCTGAGGATTCGGACAGGAAGGTGAGACGGCAGTCGTCTCACCTTCGTGTCATCACCCAGGTCAGAGGAGAGGTCGGTGGACAACTTCCGTGAGTTCCTACACTTGCTGCGCAGCAGTGGTGTGGGATCCCGTTCGAGCTGGCCAGATCCCACCAGCTTGGCCAAGGCGTGCCCAGACGCCGGGTCTCTCGGCTTCGCGCCAAGCCCAGGCGAGAGCGCCGAGCACAGTCGTGCAGCAGACCCACACCGGCGGATGTCCCGTTGCAGCCAACGCGCCGTCCGTCGGACGAGTCGGCTGAGTTCCTGCCTCCGGCATGATGACGCCGTGACGAGAGACGAGCGCGACCGAAAGTCGCTGGTGCGTCGACGTGCGATGCTCCCGCTCCCGATGATCCCGTTGCGTGAGACCCCAGGCTGGCTCGCCGAGTCCGCCACGTGGCCGGACCAGGGGACGTGGGGACTACAGACCGCTCGCGATCGGAACCGGCCCGGGCGACGAAGTCCTCGTGCTGGTAAGAAGTCGTGACCGTGAGGATCGGGTGCTGGTGCACCGCGTCGGTGGCGTAGCCCCTGCCGTCGTGCTCGAGGGCGCCGTGCCAGCGAGCTTCGCGCAACCGCTGCCGGGTGGCCGGGTCCTGCTCGTGGCCGCCCGCGGCGAGCCGGGGACGGACAACGCGCAGGTGTGGGACAGCGCTGGGCAACTGGTGGCTTCCGCGTTCGTCGGAGACGCGATCGCGCAGGTGCTGGCAACGCCAGCAGGGTCGATCTGGATCGGGTACTTCGACGAGGCGCGCGACGAGATCGGCATGCGCCAACTCGTCCGGTTCGACGGCACCCTGCGCCCCGAGTGGTGGTACCCGTTCCCCTCGGAGCGTGCCGACCTTCCGAACGTCTTCGACGTCATGGCGCTCAACGTCCACGAAGAGACCGCGCTCTGTTATGCCTACAAGGGCTTCCACCTCGTGCGGGTGCAGTCCGACTCGGTGACCGACCTTGGACCGACGGGCGTCCGGGGTGCCAGTGCCGTCGTGGTTGACGGTGCTCGAGGCGCGTTCGTCGGCGGCTGGGGCGTCGAGTACGACCTCGTCACGCCCTTCGCGCTGCGGCCGGGCGGAGGGGTCGACGTCGGCGCGCCGGTCGGTCGTCTGGTGCTGCCCGACGGGCGCGACTGCGCGAGGCTTCGTCTCACGTCGCGCGGCGCCGAGATGGCCGCCGTCGACGGCGGTGGGAATCGGTACAGGGTGAGTCTCGACGAGCTCCTCGACGGGCCGCGCTTCTGATTCCCTGGTCCGAGATCGGAAACGGATAGGCCGCTTGGGCAACTGGGAGTTCTAGAACAACGAGCGGTAACACTCGGGCTCAGCTCCACGAACGTCACGGGTTGGCGAGGCTGATGGAAGAACCGTGGAGCACTTGCCTGAGGATGCGGACAGCTTCCTGAGACGAATGCCGTCTCACCTACGTGTCCCATCGCAGATGAGAGCGCTGCTCTTCGGACAACCCGGATGATTTCCTACACCAACGCCAGAAGGGCGGCGCTTGCTCCCGCCAACCCCGGAGACTCTGATGTGCTGATGTCCTACCCGGCGGGGAGGATGGGCGCGGGAGGAACAGATGAGCGACATCGCGGACGTTCCACCCGCCGTTGTCGGCCGGCTCCGGGTGATCTGCGGGGAACTACCTGAGGCGTACGAGGAGCCGGCGTGGATCGGCCTGCGGTGGCGGACTCGCCGGCGGACGTTCCTGCACGTCTACACCACCGACGAGAGGCGGTCGGCGGATATCGACCAGGACCATCCGGCCACCCTGATGACCTTCCGGGCGCTACCCGGGGAGTTGGAAGCGCTGGCGCATGCCGGCCCTCCGTTCTTCCGGGCCGACTGGGGTGCGAATGTCGTGGGAATGGTGCTGGACGACGAGACGGACTGGGTCGAGGTTGCCGAGCTGGTGACGGACAGCTATCTCGTGCAGGCGCCCCGCCGCCTCGCGTTCCGGCTGAAGGCAGGTGGATGAACCGCGGGCCCGTCCCCGTGTGAACTCACCGGCGTGATCGGTCAGCCACGTGCTGCGACTCGCAGTCGCGTCAGGAGAACAGCTGGACCTGGCGCTCGACGTCACTTTGGTGGCTGGGCAGATCAGCTCGACGGGCTGGGTCAGGATCCGGCCGACCGCGAGCAGGCACTCGAGGCCGCGTGAACGCAAAGGGAGGCGTGGCTGTGCGGCTACCGCCGACAAACTCGGATTCGCGACGCTCGTGCTGCACGACCGCCAGCAGCCGCCCAGCCCTCCCGGCCGTCCCGCCTCGTGACCGCCACCGGTTCGCGGTCATCCGGCTACGGACGGGTCGGACTCGGCGCCCTCCCTCTGGGTGCCGCGGTGTGCATGTCGCGGGCGTGGTGGCCGCGCGACCGTCACGGCCCGACGAAGCGCTGACTGCGACCGGATCCCGCCGCGGGTCGCGTCAGGTCGGCCTGGAGTCGAGAACGTGGATGCGCTGACAAGATCTCTGCTGTGACCCCCTCTACAGATAGCCCTCTCGCACCGTTCGAGGCAGTGTGGGACCAGGTGCTGAGGCTCTCGCCTGAAGCGCGAGCGATGTTTGCACTTGCCTGCGCGGAGCGCCTCGTGCGCGCCGCGGGAAGGACTGACGAGCTGCGGGCGACTGTTGATGCGGGCTGGGCGGTCGCCAGCGGCCGGCCAGTGGACCTCTCACCCCTGCGATCGGAGCTCGACGGCCGGGACGACCTCGACGCCGACGACCTCGCCGCCACGTACTTCGCACTCGGCGCGGCGGCCGGTTCCGCGACGGACTGTCGAGCAGCCGCATCTCGCGCGATGGACGCCGCCTTCGCGCTCGTCCCCTACGCCCCCGGCGAGACGACATTCCATCCGCTGGCCGACGATGCAGCTACTCCGGTGGTCCAGGCGGAGCTCGCGTGGCAGCAGGCCGCCGCAGCCAAGCTCGTCGAAGACGGGCCGACAGACGCCGTCGTGGCGTGGCTCCGCCAGTAGACCGAATGCCGTGACGACAACCGGGGCTCCGACCGCGTGTGAGCCTGGACCGGAGGATTCGAACAGGAAGATGAGACAGCCGGCGTCTCACCTACGTGTCCACTCACGGGTCAGCACCCCTGTCAACGGACAGTTCCGATGATTTCCTACACCACGAGCAGCAAGACGGCCGTCAGGGGGTCCGCTGCGGCACGTGCGGGTCGGAGCCGGACCGCCACGGCCCGAGGTCTTCGTCGACATCGGCCCAGGAGAATTCCTCCGGACAGTCGATGTCCGTCAGTGTCACCTCACTCGTGGCGAAGGTCAGCGTCGCCTCCCCGCACACCTGCGCGAGGACGCTCTGGGCCTCCCCGAGGGCCCCGGTGTAGTCCGCGCTCCCGCCCACTCGGAACCGCCACACTGCGGTCGCCTCATCCGCCGACGACTGTTCCCACCAACCGACGTCCTCCTCGAGCTCGGCCTCCACGAAGTTGATCACGGCTCGCGGATCGAACGCCGCGTACTCGACAGCGTTCGACGCGATGAGCCTCCCGACGTTGGCGGCATTGCTGCGTGCTTCGTCCTTGGCTCGGTCCGTTGCGGCGTTCGCGCACCCCGCGACCACTGTGATCGTGGCGCCGATAGTCACCGTCGCCAGCCAAAGTCGGCGGCTACGACCGGGCGCGAGTGATGGCATCCCGCGAGTGTAGGGAGGGAGGCCCTGTGCGGGTGGCCGCACGGGGCTGGACCAATGCGAGTTCACGGGCGTCGACGTGCTGCTCGTCCTAGGAGCCTGACGGACCCGCCGCCACCGGACGACTGCGGGACGTCTCGCACCACCCGCCACGGTGCGCCACCGGCGTGAGGGCCACCGGCGAGGCTCGCGGAAGCACACCGGTCGCCCGTCCGCGACGGTGGGACACCTCGGGAGGATCCGGGCGCGAGGGGAGGGACGGCGGACGAGCCGACGTCACGGACGCCCGCGGACTGCCATGATCGCGCCGATGGAACACGACCAGCGGCAGGCGCAGGTGCACGCGGACGGCGCACTGCTCGACCTGCACGCGCGCGCGGTCGAGGCTGCGTCCGAGGTGCTCGCCCAGTACTGGCCAGAGGGCACGGCGCCGCTGGACCTCGACCTGCTGGCGGCACGGATGGGGATCGAGGTCGTCCTCGGCCGACCAGAGGGCGACGCCGCGGTGGCTGCCGTCCGCGACGAGCACGGCGCACGGGTGGTGCTCGCCGCGTCGCTCCACCCGTCCGTGCGGTCAGCCCTCCTCATCCGCGCGATCGGGCATCTGACCAGGCCGGGAACGCCCCTGGCGTCGGACGGCGTGGGCGACGAGTTCACGAAGAGCTTCGCGTCCGCACTCCGCATCCCAGAGATTGTGCTCGACTCGCTGCGGCGGCAAGGGGTGCCCTGGCCGGAGATCGACCATCGTCTCGGTGTCGCCCGGAACGCGGCGCAGGACCAGCAGCGCCTCTACTGGGCACTGTGGCGGCGGCGGCACCAGGCGAGCTTCGACGCGCAGGTCCACGCCCTCGAGGCTTCCACCGGTACCCGGCGGCGGCTCCCTCAGGACGAGCTGACGGGGACGCTCCGAGGCCTGGAGCGAGAGGTGCGCACACGCCTGTGGGGAGTGGCGACCTTCAGCGAGCCCCCGACCGTGGGCGGCAGCGGGCTCGTCGGCGGGGATCCCCTCGGGGCCGACCGTGACGGCGTCCTGGTCACCCCGACGGCGATCGGCGCCGTGCCCTTCTGGTGGTCGCAGACCGCCGACGAGATCAGCCTCGGCGTCGGCGACTCCGCGCGCTGGGTCGCGGCGCGTGACGACCGGGGTGTCGCTGTCGTGCGGCAGCTGGTCGACGCCGTCGTCTTCGGACGTGTCGAGGTCGGCCGAGGCGCACACGGATCGACCTGTCGCGTGCAGCTCGCGGACGGGACCGTCCTCGACGCCCCCAGCGGGCAGCCCGCGCCGGACCGGTCCGACGCGCTCGTGTGGACGTGGGCGGCTGCGTACGTCGAGCGCGGCGACCTCCTCCAGCAGGTGGCGAACGCCATGGCGCGCTTCATCGACCGAGCTGGACGCGGGGAGCCCTGGAGTCGCGCCGTCCAGGTCGACGCCGAGCTGAGCGACGCGATCGTCGCGTACGTCGGAATGATCTCTGATCGCCCCGAGGTTCTCGCCGACCACGCCGTCCGCCGATCACCCTCGGAGCTGCAGGCGACGATCCACGCCCTGCGCTCCGAGCTGTGGCGTGTCCCGGTCGAGGCACGGGGGATCACGATCTGGGAGGAGTGCCGGCTCGTGCACGACGTGTTCGCACCGCGGCACCCCGAGCTGTCCGAGCAGGCACTGAACGCCCTGATGATGCGGTACGCGTGGGCGAACCGCTGACGGTGGGGCTGAGACGCACCTCGAGCCTCCGCACTGGGCGGCGGCTCCTCTGACGCGATGAGGGGTCCTCTACGTGTCGTAGGTCAGCTTGATGGGATCGCCCTCCCAGTGGGTCGGTACCCCCGGCCCGACGCCGGGCTGGACCAGGTGCTCGAGAACGCCCGTCCCTCGGCTCATCGTGTAGTCCGTGCCAGGCGGGACGAGCAGATAGAGCCACGCGGGCGGCTCGCTCGCGGTGTAGGCGTGCTGTTCCTTGTCCACGTGGATCTTCACGTGTGTCGGAGCACTGCCCGCCTTCTTGGTGAACAGCTGCACCAGTGCTCGCACCTGGTCCGCGATCCCGGCCTGCCTGACCTTCAGGGGATCGCTGACGTAGATGTGCGTCATGTACGCCGCGTGCGTGTTGTACAGGACCCAGGCCACGCACGAGATCAGGCCGCTCGTGCGCAGCCGCGACCGCTGAGCGACGTTCGCGAGGCCCGTGCCCGTCGCGCCGACTGCCAGATAGTCCGTGTGGACCACCGGTCCGACCGCCGCCCCGATCACCGCTGCGAGGTCGATCTTCGGGGCGCCCTCCAGACGCCACGAGCACGCCGGGTCGTACGGGAAGTAGTCGCAGTCCTCCAGCCAGACGACCCAGTGGCCGAGGAATGCACCCGCGTTCCGGATCTCGAAGATGTCTTCGTCCTTCACGGCGCGCTTGAGACGCAGTGCGGGGTAGTCGGTGTCGGTGAACTCGTCGTCGTCGGCACCTTCGCGCTTCACCGGCGCGCGCCGCACGGTCGACGGACCGTCGTCGAGGACGTGCGCGATCTCGTGGGCCAGCACCCGCTCTCCGGCGGGCTCTGCCGGGGCGAACCCCGATCCCCCGAAGAAGATGTCGTTGCCGGTCGTGAACGCGTGTGCGGAGATGTCTGCGTTCAGACGGGCGACCTCTGGCCCGTCGTGCACGCGCACCTGATCCAACCGGGCACCGAACGCGTGCTCCATGCGCTCTCGGACCAGGCCCGGCATCGGCCTGCCCCGACGTCGCAGGGCCTCGATCCGCGCCGTCGTCGGGGCGTCGAGCACGCCACCGGCCGGTCCGATCCTGGGTCCGGCGACCGGTGCGGGCGCTCGTCGCACGGGACCCGGTCTCGGACCGAGGCCCGGCGTCGTGGGGTTCCGCCGCTGCCCGGCCCGGATCAGGCGCGCGAGGGCACCCTCGGCTCGCGCGTCCGCAGCCGCCTCGGCGGGGTCGTGCACGTGGCCGACGGCGAGCCCGGCGACCGGGACGTGCGGTGCGGCGGACGGTTCCCCGGTCGCCGGGGCCGTCGATGCCTCGGTCGCCGGGGCAGCGCCCGGCGGCACGGCCCGTGAGGCGTGGGAGGAGGTCGCGATCATGGGGGTCTCCGGGGCGGGTCGCCGATGTGCCACCTCGACGGTCCTACCGCAGCGCGGTCTCTGGCATCGGTAGACGCTACGCAGGAATCCACGCCGCGCCGGTCGGCGGTGCTGCTGGCGCCGCACTGCGGGATCCCGCCTGCGGGATCGGGCTCCGCTCGCATCGCATGTGGGTGCACCCGCACCAGTGGAAGACTCGCGCCGTGGATCTCCTGGTGTGGTACAGCAGCTGGCAGCTGCAGTGCTGCGGCGATGTCTTCGGTGTGGGCGACTGGGTCGCCTGGGACTGCCGCGAGACGGACCTCGACTGGCTCGAGTCGGCTCTGGGGCCCGAGGTCGCCGGTCGCATCTCCTGGGCGGAGGAGCATCACGACGTGCTGCCGGACGGCCACCCCGTGGCGCGCGGAACCGTGGTCGAGATCCAGGCCGCCTTCTGCCGGTTCGCGCTCGGCGCCGACCAGAGGGTCTCGTACCCGGTGCCAGGGACGACGGTCCTCCGCCAGGTGACACATGCCGACGGGACCGAGCACGACCCGTCGGGCGCCCGCTTCCTGGGCTATGTCGTCGAGGTCGCCGTGCAGCCGGAGCACGACTGACACCCTCACCTTCATCGTCCGGCCTCCGCGAACGTCCACCGCGACCGGCCCCGGCTCGGCACCCGCACGGGGAGGTGGACGGGCGGACCTACGTGATGACCCGGACCTCCTGGGGCCAGCCGCACCCCTCGGCGACCTTCCCCGCCCACACCTTGGCGGTCTCCAGGTCGGGCACGTCGATGATGGTGATCCCACCCAGGTACTCGGTGGTCTCGGTGTAGGGACCGTCGGTGATCACGGTGGTCCCGCTGGTCGCGTCGGCGGTGAACGCCTGGGAGCGGTCCTCCTGGAGCCCGCCGGCGAAGACCAGGACCCCGGCCGCCTCCATGTCACGGACGACTGCCGTGCTGGGTTCCACGCGGGTCTGGAACCACTCGGCCGGGTGGTCTCCGACCCACTGCTGGTGGAAGTAGATGGCGTACTGCGTCATGTCACTCCTTCGGTGCGTCGCCCGGTGTGGCCTGTCCCCACTCTGACGGACGAGCCTCGCCGGAATCGACAGGCCGCACCTCTCACCTGAACCGCGACCCGCCCTTGACGGCCACCGGGCACGCGCGGACCGTCGGACGTGGGCCGTGTCCCGCGGCTCGTTCCGCCGCGAGTCAGGAGTCGTCATGCGCAAGCCGATCGTCGCAGCCGTCGTCGCCGCACTCGGGATCCTCACCCTGTCCGCCGCGTCCCCCGCCGGTGATGCGGTCGACAGGTCGCACGGTCGGAGCCGCGTCCTGGCGTTCGACGTGCAGTTCACCGGGTTCTTCCTGCTCGACTTCGGCCCGGACGGGGTCCGGGAGGTCACGTCGATCACCGACCCCCAGCTGTCCCCGAGCCGCGGGGACCAGATCGTGTTCGAGGACACCCTGCTCCGCGACGGCGTGCAGGTGGGCGCGGGAGGTGGGGCCTGCACGGTCACGGCGGTCGTCCCTGCCGACCCGCCCATCGCGCTCAGCTGTCAGGTGTCGTACCAGCTGGCCGGCGGGCAGATCGTCGCCCAGGGGCGCGCCTCGAACGCGGCGGTCAAGACGCTGGCTGTCGTCGGCGGCACGGGCGCGTACGTCGGGGCGCACGGTGAGCTGGTGCTCACGGAGCTGGGCAACGCCGAGAACACCGGGACGCTCCGGATCACGCTGGAGCGTCGGTAGCAGGCGGTTCGATGACCTCGTCCGCCGGACCCGTTGACCCGGGGTCGGTTGCTGGCCCGACCCTGTCGCTGCCAACCTGAGGTCCCGTCCGCCTGGAGGCATACCCATGGGCAAGCTGATCTACGCAGCCAACACGTCGCTCGACGGGTACCTGGAGGACGAGAGCGGCTCCTTCGACTGGTCGGTCCCCGACGAGGAGGTGCACGCGTTCTGGAACGAGCACGAGCGGAACATCGGCACGTCGCTGTACGGGCGCCGCATGTACGAGACGATGCGCGTCTGGGAGGACGACGACTGGTTGGCGGACGAGCCGGCGGTCGTCCGTGAGTACGGGGGGATCTGGCGCGACGCCGAGAAGGTCGTCTACTCCACGACGCTCGAGACGGTGTCGACGGCGCGGACGAGGATCGAGCGGCAGCTCGACCCGGACGCGGTCCGACGGCTGAAGGAGTCGTCCGGCTCGGACCTGAGCATCGGCGGCGCGACGATCGGGGCGGAGGCGTTCCGGCACGGGCTCGTCGACGAGTGCGTGCTGCTGCTGTGCCCGGTGGTCGTCGGCGGCGGCAAGCCGGCGCTGCCTCGGGGCGTCCGGGTGGACCTGGAGCTGCTGGACACCCGACGGTTCGCCAACGGCGTGGTCTGCGTCCGCTACGCAGTCCGCAGCGCTCCCTGACACCACGGGCCCGCACCTAATCGATTCCGCGTGCCGGCACCCGCCGGACGGGCACGTGCGCGGCCCTACCGTGGCCCGAGCGCACCCACGTCGGCCACGTCCCAGCGCCGGGGCAGGCCCGAGCGGGGTGATCGCCGCCCACCAGTCGCCGCTCACCAGAGGACTGCCATGTCACCGACCACTCACCGTCGCCGCGGGCTGCCCCGGCGTCGCACCGCCGGTGTGGCGGTCGCCGCCGCACTGGCCCTGTCCGGTCTCGTCGCCGCACCGCAGGTCGCCGCCGCCGCCCCCGACCCGGGTTCGCCGGTCAAGGTCAACCAGGTCGCGTACGTCCCCGGCGTCGCCAAGCTGGCGACGCTCGTCAGCACCTCCACCGCACCGGTGGCCTGGACGCTGCGGAACGCGGGCGGCACGGTCGTCGCGTCTGGCCTGTCGACGGTCAAGGGCGCCGACGCGCTGTCCGGCGACTCGACCCACCTCATCGACTTCTCGACGTTCGACACTCCGGGCACCGGGTACGTGGTGTCCGCGGCGAACGCCAGCAGCTACCCCTTCGACATCTCCGCGGACCCGGTGAAGCGGCTGCGGTACGACTCGCTCGCGTTCTTCTACCACCAGCGCACCGGGATCGCGATCGAGGCGCAGTACGTCGGCAGCACCTACGCGCGCGCCGCCGGCCACCTGGGGGTCGCCCCGAACCAGGGCGACACGAGCGTCCCGTGCCGTCAGTCGTGCGGCTACAACCTCGACGTGCGCGGCGGCTGGTACGACGCGGGCGACCACGGCAAGTACGTCGTCAACGGCGGCATCGCGACGTGGCAGCTGCAGAACGCCTACGAGCGGACGCTGCACGTCGCGGGCGCTGACAAGGCCGCGCTGGGCGACGGCACGATGGCCATCCCGGAGCGCGCCAACGGTGCGCCCGACATCCTCGACGAGGCGCGGTGGGAGGTCGAGTTCCTGCTCCGGATGCAGGTGCCGGCCGGCCGCACGGACGCCGGGATGGTGCACCACAAGATCCACGACGAGAACTGGACCGCGCTGCCGACGATCCCGGCGCAGGACAGCCAGCGCCGGCTGCTGTCGCCGGTGAGCACCGCGGCGACGCTCAACATGGCGGCAGTGGCGGCGCAGGCGTCGCGGTTGTGGAAGACGCTCGACCCGACGTTCTCCGCCAAGGCCCTCGCGGCGGCGCAGACCGCGTACGCCGCCGCCAAGGCGAACCCGAACCGGATCGCGTCCGCGAGCGACGGGACGGGCGGCGGCGCGTACGGCGACACCTCGGTGACGGACGAGTTCTACTGGGCGGCCGCCGAGCTCTACGCGACGACCGGCTCGGAGGCGTACCGCGCCGACGTCACCGGGTCGTCCCTGTACAAGGGCCGCAGCTTCGCGCAGCGCGGCTACGACTGGGGCTGGACCGGCGGGCTCGGCGACACGACGCTCGCGCTGGTGCCCACCGGGCTGCCGGCGTCGGACGTGGCCGCGACCCGCGCGGCGATCGTGACGTTCGCCGACGCGGCGCTGACCCGCGCGACCAGCCAGGCGTACCCGGCACCCAACAACGCCGGCACCGTCTACTACTGGGGGTCGAACGGCCAGGTCGCCAACAACGCGAACGCCCTCGCCCTCGCGTTCGACTTCACCGGGCAGGCGAGGTACCGCACCGGCGTGTACGCGGCGCTCGACTACTTCCAGGGCCGCAACCCGCTGAACCAGTCGTACATCGCGGGCTACGGCGAGAAGGCCGTCCAGAACGTGCACCACCGGTTCTGGGCCCACCAGGCGAACGCGTCGCTGCCCGTCGCCCCTCCGGGCTCGTTCTCCGGCGGCCCGAACAGCGAGCTGCAGGACCCGATCGCGGCCGCGCAGCTCGGGGGGTGCGCGCCCCAGAAGTGCTTCGTCGACCACATCGAGGCCTACTCGGTCAACGAGGTCGCGATCAACTGGAACTCGGCGCTGGCGTGGCTCGCGAGCTGGGCGGCCGAGCACGCGGGCGGGACGCCCCCGGTCGACACGACGCGGCCGAGCACGCCGGGCACGCCCACGGCGAGCGCGGTCGGCGACACCTCGGTGACGTTGACGTGGGCGCCGTCCACGGATGCGGAGAGCGGGATCGCGCGGTACGACGTCGTGCGCGTCGCCGGGGACTCCCTCGAGGTCGTCGCGACGACGACCACGACGTCGGCCACGGTCACGGGCCTGCGTGCCGGCACGACGTACATGTTCGTCGTCATGGCGCACAACGGCGCGCAGCTGAGCGCGACGTCCCCGTCGACGAGCGTGACGACCACCGGTGGCACCACCGACCAGCCGCCGACCGCACCCGGCACCCCGGTCGTGTCGGGCATCACCCAGACGGGCGCCGCGCTGTCGTGGTCGGCCTCGACCGATGACAGGGGCGTCGCGGGGTACGACGTCGTCCGCCTCCAGAACGGCACGGCCACGGTGGTGGCGACGACGACCATGACATCGGCCTCGCTCACCGGGCTGACCGCCGACACGGACCACGTGCTGGCGGTCCGGGCGAAGGACACCGCGGGACAGCTCTCCGCGGTCTCCACCAGCGTCGCGTTCCGGACCCTCCCCGTCGTCACCACGCCGCCCGCCGGGTGCAAGGTGACGTACTCGGCGAACTCCTGGGGCAACGGGTTCACGGCGAACGTCACCCTCACGAACACGGGGGCGACGGCGTGGACGTCGTGGCGGCTGGCGTTCACCTTCCCGGGCAACCAGCAGGTGACCCAGGGGTGGAGCGCCACGTACATCCAGACGGGCACGGCCGTGACCGTGACGAATGCCGCGTGGAACGGGAACGTGCCGGCCGGCGGCTCGACGAGCATCGGCTTCAACGGCTCGTACAGCGGCACCAACACCGCACCGACGGGCTTCACGGTGAACGGGGCCCCCTGCGCCTGACCAGCTCGATGCTCCAGTGCGACGAGGGCCGCCGGTCACCTGACCTGCGGCCCTCGTCGACCACGAGACCGCGCACGCGACGCACGGGGAGAACGCCCGTCCGCGCGTCCGCCACCGGGTGCTCCACGCCTCTGGTCACGAGGTCGCCGGTCGTGTGAGAGTTCGAGGGTCGGCAGTCGCGCCTTCGAGCCGCCTGCTCCGACGGAGGGGGCCACGCCACGCACGTGCGCCGTGCTGCTCTGCGTCGTGAGCCGTCGTGGTTCGTGACGGAAGGACCCACGCCATGCCCGCTGCACTGACCTCGGCCGCTGCCCGGTCGTCGCTCGAGGCGCCCCCGGAGCCGGCGCCCGTCATCCCCGCCCGCGTCCGGACGGCGCCCGTCGCCGTCGCAGGAGTCGCGACCGGCCTGCGGCGCGGGGCGGAGGTCGTCGACCCGCTGGATCGCGCGACGGTGCGCCGCGCCGCTCAGGCCTCCCGCGCCGCACCGCTCGCGCCGCTGCGCAGGCAGGCGGTGCGCGCCGGGACGGTCCGGCGCATGCGGGCTGCCACCGCCGACGCCGCGGTCGCGAAGCCGACCCCGCTGCCCACGGGATGGAAGGTCTCCGTCGCCCTCAGCACACAGGAGCGGAGCGCCAGGGACCAGGAGGTGGAGGACGCGGACGGGCTGGCGACCCACGAGGGGACCCAGCAGGGCCTGAGCGGCCCTCAGCTCAAGTCGCGGGTCGACGCTGCCCGGCAGCTCGCCGCTGCCAAGCACGCGAAGGACCCGGCGCCGTACGAGGCGAACGCCCGCTCCCAGAAGATCACGGCGGCGTGGCTCTCCGGAGCCCAAGGGACGATCACCTCGCACTGGGAGCTGCTGCTCCAGTACGGCGACGAGGATCCGCCCCTGTGGGTGAAGATCGACCTGACCAGCGCGGACGGGTACCGGGTCATCTGGAGCGCCGGCCCCCGGTCCTTGATCCGCGAGCTCCCCCTGCGGACGACCGTCGGCGACGTCCTGGACACGGCCCGGACCGTGGCGTCCCGGCACACCACGTACTTCAACCCGGACACCCGCGACGAGGACCTCCCGGCGCCGCGGTACAGCTGCCAGCACTTCGTCGCGGAGATCGCGGCCGTGTACGGCGAGACCCTGCACCCCGTGGTGAAGCAGTAGCACGCGTCGGCGTGAATCGCTTCACAAGGCTGCGTGACCGACGTTCGTCTGGTGCAGTTGCCCCTCGTCTCCAGAGTCGCCGCGATCCGTGCGCGGTCCCGTTTCCTGAGAGGGATCCTTCCCGTGCACCCACTTCGCAAGGTCCTGACCCTCGCCACGGCGGCCGTGGTCGCCGTCGCCGGCTCGATCGTCGTCACCAGCCAGGCGAACGCCGCTGCCGGCTGCCGCGTCGACTACACCGTGACCAACCAGTGGCAGAGCGGCTTCGGCGCCGACGTGAAGGTCACCAACCTGGGCGACCCGATCACCGGGTGGGACCTCCGCTTCTCCTTCGGCGCCGGC
This sequence comes from Cellulomonas terrae, assembly GCF_007990265.1. Lineage (GTDB taxonomy): Bacteria > Actinomycetota > Actinomycetes > Actinomycetales > Cellulomonadaceae > Cellulomonas > Cellulomonas terrae. The sequence continues at coordinate 22,314 of NZ_BJWH01000013.1, read as the reverse complement.
CAGACCGTCGCCCAGCTGTGGAACGGCTCCGTCACCCAGACCGGAGCGGCGGTCTCGGTGCGCAACGCAGGGTGGAACGGGACCATCGGCACCAACGGCACCGCGTCGTTCGGCTTCAACGGCTCGTGGGCCGGCAGCAACCCCGCGCCGACCGCGTTCACGCTCAACGGCGTCGCGTGCACCGGCAGCCCGGTCACCCCGACCAGCTCCCCCACGACGTCGCCGTCGACCACGCCGACCCAGACCCCGAGGCCGACGCCCACGCCCACGCCCACCACGGGACCGATCACCGGCAGCGCCGCCCAGCTCGTCGCCGACCTGGGCAAGGGCTGGAACCTGGGCAACCAGCTGGAGGCCACCGTCAACGGCGTGCCGAGCGAGACGGCGTGGGGCAACCCCGTCGTGACGGGCGCCCTCCTCGACCGCGTCAAGGCGTCCGGCTTCTCGACGGTCCGGATCCCGGTCTCCTACCTCGGCAAGATCGGCTCCGCGCCCAGCTACACCGTCGACCCCGCCTGGCTCAGCCGGATCCAGGCGGTCGTGAACCTGGCCTACGACCGCGGGCTGCACGTGATCATCAACATGCACGGCGACGGCTACAAGAGCGTCAGCGGGGCGTGGCTCATCTGCGACGCGTCCGGGCAGGACGCGATCAAGGCCAAGTACCAGAAGGTCTGGCAGCAGGTGGCGTCGACGTTCCAGGGCTACGGGGGGCGCCTGATCCTCGAGTCCATGAACGAGAACTTCGACGGGCAGTACGGCGCGCCGACGCAGCCGTGCTACTCCAACATCAACGCGTACAACCAGATCTTCGTGGACACGGTGCGCCGGACCGGCGGCAACAACACGTCCCGCTGGCTGCTCGTGCCGGGCTGGAACACCAACATCGACTACACCGCCGGCAGCTACGGGTTCGTCGTGCCGAGCGACCAGTACCGCTCGTCGGCCATCCCCGGCAACGAGAAGCGGCTCATGATCTCCGCGCACTACTACGACCCGTGGGACTTCACCGGGACGGAGAACGGCACCATCACCCAGTGGGGCCCCAACGCGACGAACGCGTCGAAGAAGTCCACGTGGGGTCAGCAGGACTTCATGGACGCGCAGCTGAAGAAGATGCACGACACGTTCGTCGTCCACGGCTACCCGGTCTTCATCGGCGAGTACGGCTCGATCGACAAGACGGCATTCGACTCGTCGAACAACCGGTACCGCGCCGACTACGCGCGCACCCTCGTCGCGACCGCCAAGAAGTACGGCGCGGCCACCGCCTACTGGGACAACGGCTACAACGGCCAGTACGGGTTCGGGCTGTTCGACCGGAGCTCCGCGACCGTGACCCAGCAGGGCATCATCGACGCGATCATGGGTCGGTGACCACCGCCCCCTGATCGGGGCAGGTCACCAGTCAGGCCCACACGTCCTGAGTGGCGCGGCGTTCGCTCGTCGCGTCACTCAGGGCTTGCTCGACGTCCGGCCGGACCCGTCCGGCGGTCAGATCCGCTCGACACTGTCGGCCTGCGGTCCCCGGTCGCTCTGCCGCACCTTGAACCGGACGCGGTCGCCCTCCTGCAGGGGCTCGGCGCTCCGCACGACGGACACGTGCACGAACAGGTCCGCGCCGCCCGCGTCCGGGGTGATGAAGCCGAACCCGCGCTCCGCGTCGTAGCGGGCGACCTCGCCCTCGCCGCCGCTCACCGGCGCCTCGGACGCGGCCGGTCGGCCGGACCGTCCACGAGCCGGCACCGCCGGAGCGCCCGATCCGCCCACGAGCCGCACGTCGCTGCCCTGCGGGCCCTTCTCGCCGGCGGAGAGCCGGTAGGTCACGCGGTCGCCCTCGACCAGCTCGGTCAGCCCCCGGGCCAGCTCGCGGACGTGCACGAAGACGTCCTCACCGCCGTTGTCGGGCCTGACGAACCCGAAGCCCTTGCCCGTGTCGTACCAGGACACGGTGCCGTCGGCTCCGTCGGCCGCGGGCTGGGCGGCCTCGGGACCGAGCGGCAGCAGGTGCTCGGCCTGCGGCCCCTTCTCCCCGTCGACGACGAGGAACGCGACCCGCTGGCCGTCCGAGATCACGCCACCGCCGACGATGGCCGAGCTGTGCACGAAGATCTGCGGCCGACCGCCGTCCGGCGAGACGAAGCCGTACCCCTTGGCCGGCTCGTACCAGGCGACGGTGCCGAGCACGCCCAGGGGTGCGTCCGCGGCGTGGTCGCCGGTGACCCGGACGCGGCGAGCCTGCGGGCCGCGGTCACCCTCGCCCACCTCGAACTCGACCTCCTGCCCCTCGCGGAGCACTCGGATCCCGCCGTCGCTGAGGATCTCTGACGCATGCACGAACAGGTCCTCGGACCCCTCCCCGAGGTCGAGAAAGCCGAACCCCTTGTCGGCGTCGAACCAGCGGACTGTTCCCTGGGGCACGGTGGACTCCTCGTCGATGCAGGACGTTGCTGAGACCCAGTCTCCCTGACTTGTCGGCGACCACCCGCCAGGCCCTCGACGCGGTAGCGCCCTCGTCGTCGCGCGTCCGCCGGGTGCTACCTCACCGGGACCGTCGCACGGCTTCCCCCGCCGCGGTCCTGCCCGACCACTGACCGCGCCCAGCTCCTCGACCCGTCATGGAACGGCCGGGAACACGATGCGGACGTCGTCGCCGCTCAGGCTCGCCCGGAAGCCGTCGTCCTGGACGACGACCTCCTGCAGCACCAGCCCCTCGGGCAGACCCTCGACCTCGTGCTCGATCGTGACGAGGCCGCGCACGACCGACCCGATGAGCCCGGCGAGGAACGACGGGCCGCCGACGTCGACGGTCGACGGTTCGACGACCAGCCGCCCGTCGACGACCTCGACGGAGCCCGACGCGACGACGTGGAAGCTGCGCCCGCCGACCTCGACGTCCCGCTCCACCACCGCCTCCGACCCGTCGCCGGGACGCACCACGGCGTCCTCGCCGATCTGCTCGGCCACGACGTCGAACGGCACGGTCGCGTCGACGACCATCGCCGTGGCGACGAGTCCGTCGGGGCCCGTCCGGACCCCCTGCGCGGATGCGGTGACGTCGTGCAGGGTCGTGTCGGGCAGGGTGACGGTGCCGGCGTCGAGCACGAGGTCGTCGAGCCACATCTCCGCGGGAGCGAGGTCGGTCGGCGGCTCGGCGGAGCCCGGGGTCGAGCCCGGCGTCGTCGGCGCGGCGGCACCGCCCCCCGCCGGGTCGCTGATCGACCACAGGACGGTCCACCCCGCGAGGGCCAGCACGAGGACGGCGACCGCCGCTCCGAGCAGTCCGTCACGCAGGCGCGGGTTCATGAGGGACAGCGTGCACGGGTCAGGTCGACACCGCTGGCTGGACCGCGACGAGCGGACGGCTCGGCGGGGAGCCGGTCCGCCTCCTGGGCGGTCCCCTGCACACGCGGTCGGACCGGCCGGGACGTCGAGGTGAACCGATTCGCACCCGTTCCGCGGCGCGCTTTTATCGATACATTCGCGGGAATCGGCGGGCGTCGTCCCGCCGGCCTCGTCCCTGGCAGCGCCGCCGGGGACCTGCTGGAGGGAGCGACACCATGCGACACCCCACCCCGTCCCGAGCTCGGCTGGTCCTGCTGGGAGCCGTCGCCGCGGTGCTCGCCCTCGGCGGGCTGACCGCACCGGCGTCGGCCGCACCGGGCGGCGCCCTCCCGGCGGCCGCCACGGTCGGCTGCGGCCGGCCCGCAGGCCTGGCGACCGGCACCCACACCCTCAGCAGCGGCGGTCAGTCCCGGTCGTACCGTCTGGACGTGCCGAGCGGGTACGACCCGAACCGTCCCTACCGCCTCGTCGTCGGGCTGCACTGGTGGCACGGCACGGCCGCGGACGTCGTGAACCAGAGCTTCTACGGCTTGAAGCCGCTCGCCGGTTCGAGCACGGTGTTCGTGGCGCCGCAGGGCATCGACAACGCGTGGCCCAACACCAACGGCCGGGACGTCACCTTCATCGACGACCTGCTGCGCACGGTCGAGTCCGCGCTGTGCATCGACACGACCCAGCGGTTCGCGACGGGCTTCAGCTACGGCGGCGGCATGAGCAACGCCCTGGCGTGCGCGCGTGCCGACGTGTTCCGTGCGGTCGCGGTCCTCAACGGTGCCCAGCTGTCCGGGTGCTCCGGTGGGACCCAGCCGATCGCGTACCTCGGCTCGCACGGCGTCTCGGACAGCGTCCTGAACATCTCCCAGGGCCGCGCGCTGCGGGACCGCGCCCTGCGGAACAACGGGTGCCAGGCACAGCAGGCCCCCGAGCCGGCCGCGGGCAGCGGCACCCACACGCGGACGGCCTACACCTGCCGCGACGGCTTCCCGGTGGTGTGGCTCGCGTCCGACAGCGACCACCAGTGGGACGCGCGGGACCGGGGGCAGCAGCAGTCCTGGGTACCCGGTGAGATCTGGCGGTTCTTCAGCTCGCTGACCTCGACGACGACACCGACACCGACACCGACTCCGACGCCCACCCCGACGACCACGCCCACCCCCACGACCACCCCGACACCGACGCCCACACCGACCACGACCCCGCCCCCCGCGGGCGCCTGCTCGGCGACGTACCGCACCGTGAACTCCTGGCCCGGCGGGTTCCAGGGCGAGGTCACGGTCCGGGCCGGCTCGGCGGCATCGTCGTGGAGCGTCGGCTGGCGCCTCTCCGGCGAGCGCGTGGAGCAGGTGTGGAACGGCACCGCGACGACGCAGGGTGACCAGGTCGTCGTCCGGAACGTGGCCTGGAACGGCAGCCTGCCGGCCGGTGGCACCACGACGTTCGGCCTCCTCGGCAGCGGCACCTCACCGGCACCGTCGCTGACCTGCACGAGCTCCTGAGAAGGCCGCTGGCGCCTGGTCTCTCCGGCCGGACCAGGCGCCAGCGGCGCGGGCACGTATCTCCCGCCGCACGGGCGGCTCCTCCTTCATCACGGGCGCGCGCACGGCGCTGCCCGGTGTCGACAGGGGGCTGTCATGGAACGCATCATCGAGCTGGACGAAGGGGTCCACCTCGCAGACCTGGCGGACGACCTCGCGCGGGCGGGCGTCGTCGTCAAGCAGCGGCTGGGGGCGCGGCTGCTCGTGGCCGAGGTGCCGTCGGGGACGGAGCGCGCACCACGCGGCCTCCGGCTGCTCACCGCGGACGAGGTGACGCGCCGCGCGAGCGGGACGTCCCGGGACGGCGACCGTCTCGCGCTCGCCGCGCGGCTGCGCCGCAGCTCTCCCGAGCACCTGCGCCGCAAGCAGAACCGGCCGCACGCCGGCGCGGAGTGGGACTCCCCGACGGGCGGCGCCCGACCCGACCCCGCCGACGGCGACCTCGCGGCGGGCACGCCCGGAGCCGGGACGCTCCCGGCCGGGACGGCGGCTCGACCCGGCGCGGTGACCACGACCGGACGCAGCGCGCCCCCCGAGACCGCCACGCTCACGACCCGCAGCGCCGGCGCGTCCGCGTCCGCCACGCCCACCAAGCCGGAGCGGCTCATCAACGAGGTCGCCGTCGGGCTGGTCTTCGTCGACGCGCCCGAGGGCAGCGGGTACGGGATGGACCTCGACGAGATCGTCGACGCGATCGCCGAGGTGCAGGACGGCACCGAGTGGCTGGCGGACCAGCAGCCGACGGCGAACATCACCTGGACGTACGACATCCGCATCGTGACCGTCGACGTCGAGCCGTGGACGGGCGCCCGCTGGCCCGGGCTCCCCGACGAGTGGTACGGCGGCACGGACGGCACCGGCAACGCCGGGATCGACGCGGCGCTCATGCGGTCCTCCAACGGCAGGATCTACCTGTTCCGGGGCAGCGAGTACGTGCGGTACTCGGCCGTCGCCAACGGGATCGACGCCGGGTACCCCAAGCCCATCGCCGGGAACTGGAAGGGTCTGCCGGCGTCGTTCACCAGCGGCATCGACGCCGCGTTCATGCGCGAGTCGAACCAGAAGATCTACTTCTTCAAGGGCGACCAGTACGCGCGCATCGACACGACGACCTCGACGATGGACGCGGGGTACCCGAAGCCCATCGCGGGCAACTGGCCCGGACTCCCCGCGTCGTTCACCAGCGGCATCGACGCCGCGCTGCAGCGCAAGGACAACGACAAGATCTACTTCTTCAAGGGTGACCAGTACGTGCGGTTCAGCGCGGTCGCCGACGGGGTCGACGCCGGGTACCCGAAGCCGCTCGACCCGAACTGGGGCGGGATGCCGGACGACTTCCAGGAGGGCATCGACGCCGCGCTCTGGCGCGACAGCAACGGGGCCGTCTACCTGTTCAAGGGAGGGAGCTACGTCCGCTTCAGCGACGTGCCGGAGGGGGTGGACGAGGGGTATCCCGCGCCGCTCGGGCTCTCCCGCGGCGAGGCGGAGCTGCTGTGGCGCGACCCCGCGATGGCGGCGCTGGGCCACGAGGCGGGTGCAACCGGTCTCGACGCCTTCGTCGCGAACCTGGAGTCGTCGTACGGCGTGGACGCCGCCTATGCCGCGTTCTTCACACGCTGGCCGGTCGGGTGGTTCGGGTACGCCGGGTACCCGCGCCTGGTCATGCACCTCGACAACGACGGCTGGGGCCGGTCCAACATCGACAGCGTCTTCGCGCACGAGACGGGGCACATCTTCGGCGCCCCCGACGAGTACGCGAGCAGCAACTGCAGGTGCGACTCGACGGCCGGTCGGTTCTACACGCTCGCGAACGGCAACTGCGCCAACTGCGACGGCGCGACCGTCGCGTGCATCATGAAGTCGAACTCGCTCGCCGTCTGCTCGTTCACCCCGAAGCACCTCGGGTGGGGGCCGTTCCAGACGTCCGTCGACGCGGCCCTGTGGCGCGGGTCGAACGATGCCGTCTACCTGTTCAGCGGCGACGAGTACATCCGGTACACCGACGTCGGCGACGGTCGGGACGACGGCTACCCGCGACGCATCAAGGGCGCGTGGGTCGGCATCCCGACGGCCTTCCAGTCGAACATCGACGCGGCCCTGTGGCGTGAGTCGAACGGGAAGATCTACCTGTTCAAGGGCGACCAGTACGTGCGGCTGGAAGGCTCGAACGCGACGATGGACGCCGGGTACCCGAAGCCGATCGCCGGGAACTGGAACGGCCTGCCGGCGTCGTTCACGAGCGGGATCGACGCCGCGTTCTGGCGCGAGTCCAACGACAAGATCTACTTCTTCAAGGGCAACCAGTACGCGCGGCTCACCACGGCGACCGCCACCATGGACGCCGGGTACCCGAAGCCGATCGCCGGGAACTGGACCGGGCTGCCCGCCTCGTTCACCGGCGGCATCGACGCCGCACTCATGCGTCGCGACAACCACAAGATCTACTTCTTCCGTGGCACGCGCTATGTGCGGATCGACGGGGAGACGTCGGCGATGGACGCCGGCTACCCGAACTGGATCGACAAGAACTGGATGCCGTTCCCGCGGTGACGTCCGCGGGGCCGTCGGGCACTGCCGAGGGACGCCCGACGGTCCCGCGTCCGCGGACGCTACGTCGTCGCGTCGTCCCGCAGGGTGGCCTCGATGATCCGGGCCGTCGCCGCGGCGCCGTCCTCGTGGGTGTAGGCGTCCCGGACCTCGTCGGCGGCCCGTCGGACCGCGGGATCGGTCAGGACCCGCCGCAGGGCGCCTGCGAGGTCGGCGCGGACCCGTCTCGGCCGGACGGCGACGGCGTTGCCCCGGGCGGCGCACATCTGCACGTGCCAGGTCTGCTCCGGTTGCAGACCCATGCCGACGAACGGCACGCCCGTCGCGCAGGCGGTCTGCACGGTGCCCTGCCCGCCGTGGAGGACGGCGGCGTCGACGAGCCCGCCGAGCAGGTGCGCCGGGAGCAGGTCCGTGACGTGGACGTTCGGCGGGACGACGTCCCCGTCGGCGAGGTAGTGCCGGATCGGCGCGACCACGTTGACGGGCAGCGAGCCCAGGACGTGAGCCGCATCGAGAGCGAGGGACCGGTCGGCCGAGGAGCCGAGACCCAGGTAGACGAGCGGCTCCGGCTGGGCTGCGAGCTCGCCGACGACGGGAGGCAGAGGGCTGTCGATGTGCGCGAAGATCGGCCCGACCCGCTCGAACGTCTCCGGCAGGTCGAACCCGTCGAGCTCCCACGGCATCTCGGTGACCAGGTTGCGGTCGGCCGTCAGCAGCGACGCGATCGTCCTGAGCGGAGGGACCCCGTGGGCGCGCGCGACCTGCGTGAAGGCGTGGGGCGCGAGCGGTGCGGAGGTGTAGACCCAGCGGAACGCCGAGGTGACGGCCCGGTCGGCCCACCGGGCGGGACGACCCTTCCCCGGTACCAGGTACAGGGTGCGCGTCTGCGCGACGTGCGGTCCGGTGAGCGCGAACGGGACGGGGAAGAACAGTGGAACCCTCTCGGCCCGTGCCGAGAGGAAGGACGTCAGGTTCGACCCGGTCACCACGGCGCGTGCGGCAGACTCCCGGATGAGCCGCCGCTCGAGGTCGACCCGCGCACCGACCAGCTCACGGGTGAACGGGCTGCGGACCGAGCGGCCCTGGTCGAACGCCAGCGCCTGCTCACGCTGCGCACGGGTCCATGCCGGCCGGCCCGGGACGTACTCGAAGCCGGCGTCCCGGACGAGGGGGACGTAGTCGTCCTCGTAGCCCAGGAACAGCACGCGGTGTGCGGGGTCGAGCGCTCGCGCCACCTGGATCATCCGGGTGGTCTCGGCGAGGTTGAAGGTCACCGGGCAGAACAGGACGGTGGCCACTCGGGGTCGCCTCTCGGTGCGGCGGACGGGCGGTGCATCCTGTCTGCAAGGTAGCGCGGCGAGGGCGCGACGACGCCTGGTCGGCCTCAGCCCGCCTCGACGGGCAGCCAGAGCTCGACGGTGGCGGTGCTGAAGTCGTCCGCACGGTCGACGACGGCGACCACCTCGGGGCCGGGGCGGAGCCGCCACGGGTTCGACGGGAACCACTCCGTCGCGGTGGCCGCCCACACCGCCTGCAGGGTGTCCGGGTACGGACCGGCGGCGCGGAAGACCGCCCACGAACCGGCCTCCACCGGCACGAGGTCGAGGTCGTCGGGCACCTCCGCCGCGTCGGTCACGGCGACGCCGTGCAGGTACGTGAGCTCCGTGCCCTCCCGACGGTCCGGGTCGAGGTCGGTGCTCACGGCGAGCAGGCCGCGCGGCTCGGTGTCCCCGAGCGCCTTCAGCCGCAGGTGCTCCTGCGGCGGGAGGGAGCCGACGTGCTGTGCGATGGCGGGGTTGACGCCGTGGTGCACGAGCGGGACACGGGCGGCGTGCCCGGCGAGGCGGAAGGCGGGTCGGGTGACGATCCGGACGTCCATGGGGTCTGCTCCTTCGACGGTCAGGCGGAACCTGAGGCGTGGCTGGGTGCGGAGGGGCCCACCGTCACGCCGGGCCTGGCCGGGACCGATGCCGTGCACGGACCGGAACGCCCGGCCGAAGGCCTCGGTCGAGCCGTAGCCGTGACGTACGGCGATGCCCAGCAGGTCCCCGGAGCCGCTCACGACCTCCGCCGCGGCGACCGTCATCCGCCGGCGGCGCACGTACTCCGACAGCGGCATCCCGGCCAGCGACGAGAACAGGCGGCGCAGGTGGTACTCGGTCGTCCCGAGCGACGCGGCGACGGAGACGACGTCGAGCTCCTCGGTGAGGTCGTCCTCCACGAGGTCCACGAGCCGGTTGAGCGAGGCGATCACGGTGCTCCCTTCCGCGCTCCACTCTCGGGCACGCGCGAGCGGCGCGGCCCGATCATCGCGGTCCGATGCGATCAGCGGCGCGTCACCCCAACGGGTGCGGCGACGGGACCGAGTCGATCAATCGGGCGAAAAGGGTGCGAATCGGGCACGCGCCGGCCGGCGCACCCGCACACTCGACCCTGGCGCGGAGCGCGCCGTCGTCAAGCCTGGAGGACCGTCCCGTGTTCGGCAGCCGCACCGCCCTCGTCGACCCGCTCCCGGACCACGCGGACGACTGGTCCGAGGACCGCCTCGCGACGTTCCAGGAGCGGCTCACGGTCGCGGGCCACGGCGAGGTCACCGCACTGCTCGACGAGGTCCCCGACACCCCCCGGAACGTCGCCTCGCTCATCGAGCACGTCGTGGCCGAGCAGGCCCGACGGCTGCGCGTCGCGGGCCGTGCACGCGAGGTCGTCACGGGACCGCGGCCCGACGAGGCCGTCGCCGGGGTCGGGCACCTCCTGGTCGTGCGGTGGCTGACCCGACGCGAGACGACAGGCCGACGGGTGATCCGACGGGTGGCCTACGCCCCGGCGACCACCCCGCCTGCCGCGCGGACCGGCCGCCTGGTCCTGCGCCACCTGGCCGACGGGCTCGCGACGGCCTGAGACCCGCTCACCAGCAGGGGCTCGCGCCGCTGAGGGTGCTCGGGAGGCCGAACGCGTCGACCGCGATGATCTGCCACGTCGTCGCCGACCCCAGCAGTGCCGGGTCGACGACCGCGCGGTAGCCGCCCGGCGGTGCGATGTCGAGCATCGGGTAGCTGGCCCCGTTGACGGAGAGCGTGACGCTCGCGATGTTGTCGTCCGCCACCGTCGCGAAGAACGCGATGCCGAACGTGTCCATGTTGCGGCACCCGTCGGGCGCGAACGGGAAGGACAGGTCCGGGGACCGGTACGCCTGGACGGTCGCCCGGTCCTGCATGGAGCCGATGCTGCCCGACGCGTAGGTGACGACGACGGACTCCGGGTGGTCACCGTCGCTCGGAGGCTGACCGGTCGAGCGGACGACGGTGAACGTGCCCGATCCGCCCTGCGGCACCGTGACGCTCCCCGGTGCGGACAGCCACGGGGCGACGGCGACCTCGAACACGTTCGTGCCGATGCAGTCGGACGTGACCGTCACGACCCTCGACGTCTCGGCCCGCAGGTCGATGACGTCGGTCGACAGGGTGGGGCCGCACACGTACTCGACCTTGAAGTCCACCGACCCCCTCGCGCTCCGGCCGTCGACCGTGACCGTGACCGTCGCGCGGTAGAGCCCCGGCTCCCCGACGGACGTCCCGAACGGCTCGCCGGGAGCGGTGGGCACCGGCCCCGCGAACGGCACGCCGTCCCGGGTGATCGACCACTCGACGGTGCCGCCCGGAGGGACTGCGGAGTGCACGGCCGTGAGGCTGGCGCTGGTGTACGGGTAGTAGACGCTCTCGTTCGACGTCACCGACGAGATCGTGGGTGCCGTCGACGGTGTCGCGGTGACCGTCAGCGGCGGTGCCGCCTGAGCGCCTGCCGCGGTCGTGACCGTGAGCGTCACGACGAACGCGAGGCCCTGGTCGGTCGGCAGGGTCACGGTGAACGAACCGGCGTCCGCACCGGTGGCGACGGGCGCCCCGGACCCCGCGGCGACCGACCACGCCCACGTCGCACCGTCGGCACCGCTCGCCGTCGCGGTGAAGGTCGCCGCCTCGCCGAGCATCGGGACGGCGGGCGACACCGTGATCGGTCCGACGGTCGGCGGCACCGGCACCGGTGGCGGTGGTGGGGCGGACGGCTGGGCTCCGGCACCGCCTCTCGGCGTACCACCCGTGGGGGGAGGCGTGAGCGGTCGCTGAGCAGTCGGTGGTGACGTCGGGTCCGCCTCGTTCACCAGCGGCTCGGGCGACGGGGCGGCGTCGGCCGGCGGGGCCGGTGCCGGCTGCGGCGACGGGGTCGGTGCCGGTGGCGGCTCGCCCGTGCCCGGGTCGAACTTCTGCACCGCGTCGGAGACGCTCCACCGCCCGTCGGCGTGCCGCAGGACGCCGGCCTCCTCACCGTCCCGGTCGTTGTAGAACACGAAGCCGCCGGCGGCGACGAGCTCGACGTCGTGCCCGGGGTCGACGAGGTCGAGCCTCGTGACCTGCCCGTCACGCGTGTCCACCACGTTCGCGCGGCCCGATGCCCGGTCCGGGACGAAGACGAACGGACCGGACTGCACGAGCTCCCCGAAGTCCGCCTCGCCGGGCGCCGCCAGCTCGACGACGCGCTCGCAGTCGTCGCGCCCGACGGCGGCCGTCACCAAGGAGCCCGTCGCCGACTGTGCCGCGTACAGCTCCGCGCCGGTCGACGAGCCGAGCAGCCGCACGTCGTCGTCGCGCACGTCGAGGCAGGACTGCACCGCGGGCCGGCCCTGCGCGTCGAGCGTCTGCACGAGCGCCCGCGCCGTGTCGACGAGCACGGGCCTGCCCTGCACGAGCACGAGCCGGTCGTCGGGGCCGGCGACGTCGCGCAGGACGTGCTTGTCCGAGTCGAACCACGTCAGACCGCCGCGCGCCTCGTCGACCAGCCACAGCCGTCCGGCGTCGTCCACGACCGCCTGCCCCGGACCCGGTGTCGCGGCGAGCGAGAGGTCGGAACGCACCCGGAGCTCGCGCGGGTCGACCAGCCGCGCGCGGGCGCCCGCCGGGTCGAGCACGTACAGCTCGCCGCCGCCGCTCAGCACGCGCACGTCACCGCCGTCGCCCGACGCGAACGTCACCGGTTCCGACACGTCGAGCGTCGCGCCGTCGATGCGCGACACCGCACCGGCGGTGGAGTCGGTCAGGTACGCGTCGGTCCCTGCCTGCACCACACCGAGGTCGTGCCCGGCACCGCCGACCCGCACGCTCGCGACGACCTGCTCCGACGCGCCGTCGAGCAGCGTCAGCAGGCCGGCCGCCGGTGAGACGACCCAGACGGAGCCCGCCCGGTGCGCGAACCGCTCGACCGGCGTCCCGCGTCCGAGCAGCGTGGGCGAGACGAGCGCGGTCGCGGCGACGGCGAACGCCGAGAGCCAGGCCGCGGTGCGCCGCCCGGACAGGATCGAGCCGCCCCTCGACAGGACACCCCTGCTGGAGCCCACGACCCCTCCCGATGCGCTCGGCGCCGGACCGGGCGGCCCGCGCGACAGCAGGAGCGCCCGCCGGGGTCGGCTGATACCGCCGGGCGCCGGACGTGTGGCCTGCCGGTGCTAAACGTGCTGGCCGTCGCCCTGCAGGACGAGGTGCGTGGTGTCCGGCGCTCCACCGGCGGGTGGGTGGACCCGTCGACGCAGGAGGACGAGCACGAGTCCGCTGAGGGCGAGGTGCACCAGCACGAGGGCGATCACGTCGGGGTGCGCGAGCTCCACGTCGACCCCGGTCGGCAGCCAGCTCGTGCCGCCGAGCACGAGCCGGTTCACGGTCAGCTGCGCGAGGTGGAACGCGACCGCGACCAGCAGCGCGCCTCGCACGGGGACGCGACGTGCCGCGACGAGCACGAGCCCGAACACGACGAGCTGCACGACGTACGCGACGGGGTCCGCCCCGGCCGGGAACACGGTCGGTGCGTCCGGTGCCGACCCGAGCACGGTCGCCGACGCCCAGCTCGCCGCGTTGATGACCAGGCTCGTGCACGGGAACAGCGCTGTCGTGACCAGCGTCGCGGCGGCGACGCGCCAGCCGTCGCGGATCGTCGACCACGTGTAGCCGCGCAGCGCCAGCTCCTCCGGGAACGCCTCGAACAGCAGGAGCACGAGGGTGTTCAGCAGCAGGAACCGGACGAGCGCACCCGGCTCGACGTCCCCGACCTCGACCCAGCCGACCAGCCACGCGGGGACCCAGACGATCGCCCCGGTCCCCAGACCCACCCCGAGCCCGAGCCCGACCGGCAGCGCCACCGACCGGTCGAGCCCGAGGCCCGGGAGCGAGCGGCGGTCGGCGCGCGTGCGCAGGAGCACGACGGCGGGCACGACGAGCGCGGACGCGAGCAGCGCCTGCAGCACCATCACGCCGGCCGTCCCGAGCGAGGCCCACCGGCCCACGGCCTCGGCCACGCCGATCGCGACGCCGATGCCCACGCCGAGCACGAGCCAGCCGAGCACTCCTCGCGTCACGGACCGCCCACGACCATCGCCCATCGCCACCACTTCCTCCGCCGGACCTGCGCCGTGCGCCCCATGCTCCGGGCGCCCGACGGCGGCCGCGTCCATCGAAGGTCTGACGGGGGCGGCACGGGTGCCGTCAGGCGACGGCGGTGCCCTCGAGCTCGACCAGCTGGCCCGGGATCGCCAGCCGGCTCACCCCGAGCATCGTCATCGTCGGGACGACCCCGGCGGCGCCCAGCCGCCCCGCCAGGACGCCGTAGTGGGCCAGGAGCTGGTCGACGTCGGTGGTGTAGACGGCGAGCCGGACGAGGTCCTTCAGGGACATGCCGGCCGCGTCGAGCACTGCCTCCAGGTTGTCCACGCTCAGCGCCAGCTGCGCCGCCATGTCGCCGTCGTGCCGCGGGGCCCCGTCGGCGCCCACCGCCGTCTGCCCCGAGCAGTGAAGGGTCCGGGTGTGCCCGGAGACGATCTCCCCCTGGGAGAACCCCAGCTCCAGCGACCACTCCACCGGGTTGACTGCCGTGCGCTCGATCGCCATCTTCCGCTCCGTTCGTCGTGGGACGTCGTGCTGGTCAGCCTTCCGGAAATACATGACACCCTGTGTCGTGTATCGCCGTAGGCTGGTGAGGTGCGCGCCGACAGGCTGGTCTCGCTCGTCCTGCTCCTGCGTCAGCACGGCCGGATGTCCGCGTCCGCGCTGGCCGGCGAGCTCGAGGTCTCGACCCGCACGGTGCTGCGCGACATCGAGGCGCTGTCGTCGGCGGGCGTCCCGGTGTACGCCGAGCGCGGCCGCCACGGCGGGTTCGCGCTGCTGCCCAGGTTCCGCACCGAGCTCACCGGCCTGAGTCACGACGAGGCGCTCGCCCTGCTGGTCGCGGGGTCCCGCCGCGGTGGGCAGTCGTTCGGCCTGGGCTCCGCGCTCGCGTCGGCCATGCTCAAGGTGGTCGACGCCCTGCCCGAGGGCCACCGGGCCACCGCGGCGGGCGCCACCCGGCGGCTCCTGATCGACCCGGGGACCGACCTCCTGGCCCGCGGGGTCGCGGTCGACGAGGCCCCCGACGCCGTCGCCTCCGAGGTCCGGCGCGCCGTCGTGACCGGGCACCGGCTGCGGATCCACTACGAGGCGGTCGGCCACGACCCGCGATGGCGCACCGTGGACCCGATCGGCCTGGTCACCGTCCGGGACCAGGGCTACCTGCTGGCGACGAGGTCCGGCGCGGACCGCACGTACCGGCTGTCCCGGATCCTGGCGGCCGAGGTCCTCGCCGAGCCGGCGCAGCGGCCCGACCGGGTCGACCTGGACCAGGTGTGGCAGGACCGCAGCGCGCAGTTCCGGGCCGGCGGCGAGCTCGTCGCGGTGCGGGTGCGGGTGGACGCCGCCCGGCGCGACGAGCTCGTGCGCACCGCGGTGGCCGTGCTGTCCGACGAGTCCGAGCCCGACGGCTGGTCGCGGCTGGAGGTCACGTTCCAGGACCGGCGGCACGCCCGGTGGGCGCTGTGGCAGCTCGCGACCGGTGCCGAGGTGCTGGACCCGCCGTGGTTGCGCACGGACCTGCACGAGCGGGCCAGCGCACTGGCTACCTGGTACGCCGAGCCTCGAGAGAGGACGACAGGCTGAAGGGCGACGTCGTCGCCCGTCGATCACTGCCAGACGGTCGTCTTGACCTCCGGCTCGTTCTGCGGCTTCGGGACGACGGGCGCAGGACCGGCAGCGGCCAGGTCGCGGACGTTCTTCTGGACGGCGACCACCGAGAACAGCGCCATCGTGAAGCTCAGCCCGAAGAAGCCCTTCTCCGAGAGCTCGATGGGCGCGTTGACCAGCGCGGTCGTCACGAGCACCAGCGACGTCAGGACCATCGCCCAGGACAGGCCCAGGAAGATCGACGTCACCGGGACCCCCTCGGCGCGGTCGCGGACCGACTTCTGCACGGCGATCGCGGAGAACAGGCCGAGCAGGATCAGGGTGCCCAGGAAGCCCTTCTCCGACGGGTCCAGCTCCGCGTTCCACAAGCCGACGCCGTAGGCCAGCAGGGCGATCAGGAGCGCCACCCAGGACGCCCCGACGAACGCGGCGGTCGGTCGGGCGGGGACGGGGATCTGCGACATGGCGGGCTCCGAGGGTCGAGGTGACGGCAACCGTGCCGGCCGCGGCCCCGATGGTGCGGGTCCGGGACGGTCGTGCGCAAGCATCTCGTCCGACACCCCCCGGTCGGGCTAGTTCTCCACAACGACTGCGCAACGCTCGGGTCACGCCCCGGCCACGCGCTCGTGGGTTCGTCCGGCAGGATGTGCGCCTGTGGACATCGCGCTGCACGTCCGAGGTGACCTGCACGACGCGGAGCTCGGTGCGCTGCACGCCGACTACGAGCCGGGCCTCGTCGACTTCTACGAGGGCGCGTGCGGGCTGCGGCACACCGAGGCCGGCCTCCTGCGACTCGACGGCGCCTGACGTCAGTCGTCGAACACGTGCCAGCAGATCGCGCTCCGTCGACGTTGGTCGTCGAGGACGAGCTCGCGGACCGCGGCGGGCAGCTGCTCGCGCTGCCAGTCCCGCTCGGAGAGCCGTGCTGCCGGACCGACGGCTCTGATCGCGTAGGCGGCGGCGCCCAGGTCGTGTGCGGCGACGTGCGCCACCGCGACCGCCTGCCCCGCGGACAGGGCGGCGAACCTCGCGGGGTCGGGCAGCCCGCGCGCTGCGGCGTTCGCCTGGAACGCCGCGGCATGAGCCGTCTTCATGGGCACCTCGCCGCGGATCCAGGCGTGCGCGACGGCGAGGGCGTCGCGGGGCCGGTGGTCGTCCGCGTGGTCGTCCTCGAACAGGTGGAGCACGTGCTCGGCGCACAGCACCGCCCACTCGGCGAGGAGGCGGTGGTGCTCGTCGGTGAGCGCGCCTCCGCGTCGGACGGTGATCAGGCGGGGGTCGCGGACGGTCGGGAGGATGGGCACACCCGTTCCTACCTCAGGAATCGATGACGGTCAGGTATGGTTGAAGAGTCAACTACTGACGCACGAGGAGAACGTGATGACCACCCTCCAGCTCGGCCTGGACTCGTTCGGCGACCGCCCCCAGGGACCCGACGGCGAGCTCGTCTCGCACGCCGCCGCAATCCGCCAGGTCGTCGAGGAGGCCGTCCTCGCCGACCAGGTCGGCGTCGACGTCGTCGCGCTCGGCGAGCACCACCGCCCCGAGTACTCCGTCTCCTCCCCCGAGACCGTGCTGGCCGCCATCGCCGCCCGCACCTCCCGCCTCCGGCTCGGCTCCGGGGTCACGGTGCTCAGCTCCGACGACCCGGTGCGCGTCTTCCAGCGCTTCGCCACGCTCGACGCGATCTCCGAGGGACGCGCGGAGGTCATCCTCGGCCGCGGCTCCTTCACGGAGTCGTTCCCGCTCTTCGGCTACGACCTGGCCGACTACGACGTCCTCTTCGAGGAGAAGATCGAGCTGTTCTCCCGGCTCCTCACCGAGCAGCCGGTCACCTGGTCCGGCACCACGCGCCCGGCCCTGCAGGACGCCGACGTCTTCCCCAAGACCGAGTCCGGCCACCTGACCACCTGGGTCGGGGTCGGCGGCTCGCCGCAGTCCGTCGTCCGCACCGCCCAGTACGGGATGCCGCTCATGCTCGCGATCATCGGCGGCGACCCGCGGCGCTTCGCCCCCTACCTCGACCTGTACCGGCGGGCCGCCGAGCAGTTCGGCACCACCGCCCACCCCGTCGGCATGCACTCCCCCGGGTTCGTCGCGGACACCGACGAGGAGGCCGTCGAGATCTTCTGGCCGCACTACCGCCTCCAGCGGGACCGGATCGGCGCGCTGCGCGGCTGGCCACCGGTGCGGCGCGAGGAGTTCGACGCCGAGGTCGCGCACGGCTCCCTGTACGTCGGGTCGCCGCAGACCGTCGCCCAGAAGATCGCCCGAGCCGTCACCGCCCTCGGGGTCGGCCGGTTCGACCTCATCTACACCACCGGCGCCCAGCCCGCCGACGCGCGTCTTCGCAACGTCGAGCTGTACGGCACCAAGGTCGTCCCGATGGTCCGCGACCTCGTGGCGGACGCGTGACCACGCTCGGCATCCTCGGCGCCGGCAAGGTCGGCACCGTCCTCGCGCGGCTGGCCGTCGCCGCCGGGTACCGCGTCCTCGTGGCGGGCTCGGGAGACCCGGCGAAGATCGCCCTGACCGTCGAGGTCCTCGCCCCCGGCGCGTCCGCGGTCACCGCCGCCGACGCGGCGTCCGCGGACGTCGTGATCCTCGCGCTGCCGCTGGGCAAGTACCGCGACCTGCCCGTCGAGCCGCTCGCAGGAAAGCTCGTCGTCGACGCCATGAACTACTGGTGGGAGATCGACGGCCTCCGCGACGACCTCACCGACCCCCGGACCACCACCAGCGAGCTCGTCCAGGAGCACCTGACCGGGTCGCGCGTCGTGAAGGCCTTCAACCACATGGGCTACCACGACCTCGACGGCGAGGCCCGGCCGGCCGGGACCCCCGAGCGCAAGGCGATCGCCGTCGCCGGCGACGACCCCGACGACACCGCGGCGATCTCCGAGCTGGTCGACCGCCTCGGGTTCGACCCCGTCGTCGTCGGACCGCTCCGCGCCGGCGCCCGCCTGCAGCCGGGCACCCCGGCGTTCGGCGCCAACGTCACCGCGCCGGCGCTCACCGCCCTCGTCGACGACCCGAGCCTCGACCCGGTCTAGGCGCGGCCGCCGGGGGTCACCAGCCCTGACTCGTAGGCGAGGACGACGAGCTGGCCGCGGTCACGGGCGTGCAGCTTGGTCATGGCGCGGTTGATGTGGGTCTTCGCGGTCATCGGCGTGATCACCATGCTGGCGGCCACCTCGTCGTTGGACAGCCCCTCGGCGACGAGCGCGACCGCCTCCCGCTCGCGGTTGGTGAGCGCGTGCAACGCCGTGCCGACGTCCCGGCGTGGCGGTCGCGAGACGTACCGGTCGATCAGCCGGCGGGTGATCGACGGCGAGAGCAGCGCGTCGCCACGGGCCGCGACCCGGACGGCGTGCAGCAGGTCCTCCGGCTCGATGTCCTTGACCAGGAACCCCGCCGCCCCCGCGCGGAGGGCGTCGAGGACGTACTCGTCGAACCCGTAGCTGGTCAGGATGACGACGTGCACCCCGGCGAGCCCCGGGTCCCGGGCGATGCGCCGGGTGGCCTCGATGCCGTCGACGACCGGCATCTGGACGTCGACCAGCGCGACGTCCGGCAGCAGCTCGCGCGCGAGCGCGACGGCGTGCTCCCCGTCGCCCGCCTCGCCGACCACCTCGATGTCGTCCTCGAGGTCCAGGAGCGCCCGGAACCCGCTCCGCAGCAGCGGCTGGTCGTCGACGAGCAGGACGCGGATCACGGCGTGCCACCCACCGGCAGCTCGGCCCGCACGGTGAAACCACCCTCGTCGCGTGGCCGCGCCCGCAGGAGCCCGCCGAGGGCAGCGACGCGCTCCTGCATCCCGAGCAGCCCCACCCCCAGCACCGGGACCGTGTCGGGCGCGGCGCGTCCGTCGTCGTCGACCTGCACCGTGAGCACGTCCCGACGGCAGTCGATCGTGACCGCCGCCGTCCTCGCCTCGGCGTGCCGGGCGACGTTGGTGAGGGCCTCCTGGACGATCCGGTACACGGTCCTGCTCACGGCGGCCGGGACGTCGGGACGCTCCCCCGCCATCGTCAGCGTCGCGTCCAGACCGATGGACCGGGCGTCCCGCACGAGCTCGTGGACGTCGTCCAGGCCGCGGGGCACGGTCGTGTCGTCCTCGCGCAGCGCCGTCAGCGTCGCGCGCAGCTCGCGCGTCGCTTCCCGGCCGGCCGCCTGGATGGCCAGCAGAGCCTCCGGCACCTGCTCGCCTCGGCGCCGGGCGACGTGGACCGCGACCTCGGACTGCACCTTGATGATCGCGATCTGGTGGGTGAGCGAGTCGTGCAGCTCGCGGGCGATGTGCAGCCGTTCGGCGTCAGCACGGCGCCGCGCGACCTCCTCCCGCGTGCGCTCCGCCTCGTCGGCCCGCCGCTCGGCCTGCCGGAGCGCCTCCCCGGCCGCGGCCGCCGCGACGAGCCACGCCAGCTCGAGCACGTCGCGCGCCTGCTCGAACGCCGTTCCTGCGTCCTGACCGGAGAGCAGGGCCACCACCGGGAGCGCGGCGAGCACGGCCACGCTCGCGATCACGGTGGCCGCACGGCGTCCGGCACGCATCGCCGCGTACACCGCGACCAGGAAGGCCACGGCCGGCACGTCGACCCCGGCGACCTGGACGCCCACGGCACACAGGCCCGTGACGGCCAGCACGAGGACCTGTGCCCGACGTGCGACGCCGAGCGCCAGGCCGCCACCCGCGAGCAGCGCGAGACCGAGGGCGCCGGCCGGGGGCTCGCCCGACAGCCCGGCGGCCACCTGCGCACCGGCCACGCCGACGGCGACCGCCGCGTCCCTGACGGGAGCCGGGACGTCGAACCGTCGCGAGCCCATCCCGGCACCGTAGCCGGACACCACCCGGGACGGATCCCGCCCGGGAAGGACCCTCGGCTACCGCGGCTGCGGTAGGGGGGCACCGTCGACTGCCGACGCGGCAGCACGAAGAGCCCGCGCCTGCGGGACGACCGCCGACCTGGGGAGAGACAGGCTTCCCAGGACACGCACCCGACCGACGAGGAGACAGATCATGCACGAGGCACCCGTCACGTACGCAGCCGCAGCAGTCACCGGCCTCACCCCCGGCCGGATCGGGCCCACCGTCGTCGCCGTCGTGGCGCTCGTCGCCGTGGTCATCGGCTGGCTCGCCCTCACCCGCCGGACGGGGCGCGCCGGCGCCGTCGCGGCTCTCGTGCTCGGCCTGCTCGGCGCCGTCGCCGGCGCGGCGTTCGCGGTGACCGCCGACGGCGGCCTGGGCACGGGCAACGGGCTCGGCGGAGCGATCGTGGCCGTGGTCCTCGGGGCGCTCGCGGCCGCTCTCGGTGGGCTGGCCCTCGCCCGGTCCCGGTCGGCGGCACGCCCACCGGTCTAGGCACGCCCGAAGCGCGCGCCCCAGTCGTGCGCCAGCGCGGCCAGCTCCGGCGGCGAGACGACCGAGAACTGCGCGCCGACGGAGCCCAGCGCGAACAGCGGCCCCTCGAGCGAGTCCGTCTCCATCGTCATCGTGCAGCGCGTCGGCGAGTCCGAGCGGACCGCGGCCCAGCGACCGACGCGAGCGCGCACGGCGTCGGCCGAGGCCTCGACCACCACCTCGACGCGGTGCCGACCGGCGTGCGAGTCGCCGAGGACGCGGCTCCGGACGTAGGTCGCGACGTCGTCGAACGGCGGGGTGCGCGGCGCGAACGAGGTGCCCGTGCTGTCGGCCGTGACGATCCGGTCGATGCGGAACGTCCGCCAGTCGTGCCGGTCGAGGTCGTAGCCGACGAGGTACCACCGTGGGCCGAGCGCCACGAGCTGGGCCGGCTCGACCAGCCGGGAGGACGGCGACCCGGCGGCTGCGACGTAGTCGAACCGGATCCGTTCCCGGTCGCGGCAGCCGAGCGCGACGGTCGAGAGGACGGCGTGGTCCAGCGGCGCGCCGACTTCGGCGGCCCAGATGGCCGACGTCGTCGACGAGCGGACCGCGTCGAGGCGTGCGCGCAGCCGCCGGGGCATCACCTGGACCACCTTCGTCAGGGCGCGCAGGGCCGAGTCGCCGCCGTCGCCCGTCGCCAGGTGCGACTGGATCGCGACCGCCAGCGCCATCGCCTCGTCGTCGTCCACCACGAGCGGCGGCAACGCCGCGCCCGCCGCGAGCGCGTACCCGCCGTCCACGCCCGGCTGCGCGTCCACGGGGTAGCCGAGCTCGCGCAGCCGGTCGACGTCCCGGCGCAGGGTCCGTGCGGAGACGCCCAGCTCCTCGGCCAGCCGTGGACCGGGCCAGTACCGGCGGGCCTGCAGCAGGGAGAGCAGCCGCAACGTGCGGGAGCTGGTGTTCGCCATGCCTCCAGGATGGCAGCAACGCGGTCAGGAAGTGGCCGCAATGGTTCGTAGCGTCGTCCTGTCACCTACCGAGAGGACCTTCCCTTGACCATCACGACGACCACGCACCTGAACTTCCGTGGCGACGCGCGCGCCGCCCTGGAGCTCTACCGGTCCGTCTTCGGGGGCGAGCTCGCGCTCGTCACGTACGAGGACGCGCACGCCGCCCAGGACCCCGCCGAGGCCGCCCAGATCATGTGGGGCCAGGTCCAGGGCGACAACGGCTTCCACGTCATGGCCTACGACGTCCCCGGCCGACTCCCGCACGAGCCCGGCGTCAATCCGGTGTTCGTCTCCGTCCGGGGTACCGACGCCGACGAGCTCACCGCGTACTGGACGGGACTGTCCGAGGGCGCCACGGTCGTCCAGGACCTCGCTCCGGCCGGCTGGTCGCCCCTGTACGGCATGCTCCGGGACCGGTTCGGGGTGGTCTGGGTGCTCGACGTGGCCGCGTCCTAGCCGGCTCTGCTGGCCCGTCGACCGGGTCGAACCCCGGTCGACGG
>NZ_BJWH01000012.1 GCF_007990265.1 Cellulomonas terrae | reverse complement strand
GTCGCCGCTGAGGTCGGGCGGCGGGCCAGCGCGGCCCGCCGCCCGTCACTCCCTACCGGAGAACGAGCCGCCCAGGCCGTCGATCCGAGCCACGGCCGCGTCGTCGTCGACAGGAGCCACCGCCCACAGCAGCAGGTCCCCGTTGACCGCCGTCTCGGAGGTCAGGTCCGTCTGCGTGGCATAGCCCCGGAGCCGCTCCTGGGCCGCGGCGGCGTCGGCGTAGTCGGAGAACAGGTACACCGAGACGTGCGCCTGCCCGTCCGGCCAGTCCAGGCCCAGGGCGTCCGCCGCGCCGACGTCCTCGGCCGTCGGCACGGGGTCGGTGTCCCGGACCGCCTCGTCGTGGGTCAGGCCCAGCAGCGCCAGGATCCGGTCGCGTTCCCCGGCGATGCCGGTCATGAGGTCTCCTCCGTCGTCGGGGTCACTTCGCGGGCAGCTTCGCCTTGGCCTTGGTCAAGTCGCCCTTCTTCACGTAGCTCGTGAACGACGCCCACGCCGTGCCCTGCTCCGCGTCGGTCATGGTGGGGGTCTTCGCCAGGTGCGCGGCCTTGAACTTGGTCTCCAGCAGGGTGAGCTTGCCCTCGAAGTAGATCTGGGCGAGCACGGTCTCCTGGTCGGTCTTGGACCCGCCGAGGATGTAGATCATGTCGCGCACGAACGCCACCTGCTTCGGGTAGTTGGTCCGCTCGGGGCCGCCGTTCTTCGCCGGTGCGGCGTTCTGGTCGGTCAGGACGCGCGTGAAGTACTCGGTGATCCCCTCGTTGAGGTCGAAGCCGAAGGTGTTGAGCACGTCGTCCGGCGCGTAGCGGTGCATGCTCTCGTGGATCGCGGTGCTCGGCGTACCGCGGTCGGCGTGCAGGATCGCGGGGCCGTCCTCGTTCTTCGTCGACGCGTACGCGTTCGTCGACCTCTGCTCCGCGTCGGAGTCCGTCGGGAACTCGACGCCGTAGACGATCGCCCAGTCCTCCGGCGAGATGCTCGCGACGTACCCCTCGCCCTTCTTGCCCGCTCCGACCGCCGCCTCGACGAACGGCTTGAGGTGCGGGTAGTCCTCGATGTTCGTCCTGATGAACTCGTCGGCCTCGGCGCCGGTCAGGTGGTGCTTGGTCTTCTTCGACGGGTCGACCTTGTCGGTCTTCTTCACGTTGGTGTCCACCGCGGCCAGCAGCGACATGTAGTACAGGTCGCCGAGGTGCGTCCGGCCCTTGGCCATCGCGTCCGGGTCGGTCGAGATCGCCTGCTTCTCCGCGCCGCTGAACCCGTTGATGATCACGCGCAGGGCGTCCATCCGGGTCTTGGCGACGCCCTTGTTCGCGGGGGCCGTCTGCGGCTCGCAGGCCGCCACGAACCGCTCCTTGGCGGGCACCTGGACCGGTGGCGTCACGACCACGGGCACGGTCGTCGTGGGGGCGACGACGTCCGTGGTGGTCGTCGGCGCGACGACGTCCTTCGGGGCGCCGGTCTCCGGCGTGCCCTCGACCTTCGTCGGGTCGACGACGGGGGCGGTGACCTCCGGGACGGTGTCGACCGGGGCCTCGACCGTCGTCTCGACGGGCTCCGGGACGGTCGGTGCCGTGACGGGCGTCGTGACGGGGGTGGTGACCGGCGTCGTGACGGGGGTCGTGACCGGTGTGGTGACCGGGGTCGTGACCGTCTTCGGGATCGTCGTGATCGACGGGACCGGCACCTTCGGCTCGACCGGCGCCGTGACCTTCGGCGTCGTGACGGGGGACGGTACGGGCGTCTTCGTCGTGAGCTTCTTCGTCTTCTTCTTCTTGCCCCCGAGCAGGGCCTTGAACGGGTTCCACCGCCGCACGGTCCCGGCGCGCTCGGCCTGCCGGCGCAGCGGGGCGAGCGCCTCCCCCGACGACGCCGGTGCCTCGGTCCGTGCTGGGGCGCTCGCGGCCGAGACGCGTGCGGTCTGTCGTTGCAGCCGGCGCACGGCGGTGTCGGCCATGGCGTCCGCGGCGGCCTCGGCAGGGTCGTTCGCCGCGCCGATGACGGGGCCCTGAGCCGACGACGCTCCCCCGCCGCCCTGGACGACGTGCGCGAGCTCGTGGGCCAGCAGGTGGTCGCCGCCGGACGTCCCGGGGGCGTACGTGCCCCGCGTGAAGTACACGTCCGACCCGGCGGTGAACGCGGTCGCCTGCACCGAGCGCGCGATCGTGTCGGCCTCGCCGTCGTCGTGGATCCGCACCCCGCCGAGGTTGACCCCCATCGCGGCACCCAGGCGCTCGGCGTGCTCGGGCTCCAGCGGACGGCCGCCGCCCTGACGACGCCTGAGGGCGGTGCCGATCTCGGGCGCGACCGCGGTGCCGCCGAGCGGGTCGTCGCCGGTGGACAGGCGCCGGACGCCCGTCGCGAGGCCCGCCACGGCCACCGGGGCGACGGCGTCGGGAACCGGCGGGGTGACCGGCGCGAGCACCCGCTCCCGGGCCTTCTCGAGCGTGGTCCGGTCATGGTCAGCGGGCATGGCCGGCCTCCTTCCGTGTCACTGCGCGACCTCGGGCACGAACGCGTGCTCAGGGACGCGACGACCGAGCTTGTGGTGCTCCGCGACGGTCGCCGCGAGGACGTGCCGCATGCCGACCAGCTCGCCGGCCGCCACGGCGTCGTACGCGGCGGCGAGCACGATGTTGCGGATGTCGCCGCCCGCGAGCTCGATCTCCTGCGAGAGGTGCGCCACCTGCACGGGGTCCGCCGGGTCGGTGGTGACGCGTGCGAGGTGCCGCTCCCAGAGGCGCTGCCGCGTCGGCACGTCCGGGTCGGGGAAGTGCACGATGAAGCTCATCCGCCGGCTGAACGCGGGGTCCAGGTTGCCGCGCAGGTTGGTGGCCAGGACGGTGATCCCGTCGAAGCTCTCCATGCGCTGCAGCAGGTACGCGACCTCCTGGTTGGCGTACCGGTCGTGCGCGTCCTTCACGTCCGAGCGCTTCCCGAACAGGGCGTCCGCCTCGTCGAAGAAGAGCAGGACGTTGAGGCTCTCCGCCTCGTGGAAGACCCGTTCGAGGTTCTTCTCCGTCTCACCGATGTACTTGTCGACGATCGACGCCAGGTCCACCCGGAACAGGTCGAGCCCCAGCTCGGCGGCAACGACGTGCGCGGCGAGCGTCTTGCCGGTGCCGGGGCTGCCGCTGAACAGCGCGGCGATGCCGGTCCCCTTGCCACCGACGTCGACCAGGCGACCGTCCGCGAGGACCTCGTCGCGGTGCGCCGCCCAGGACACGAACCGGTGCAGCGGGCGGGACACGTGGTCGGGCAGCACCAGGTCGGCGAACGTCGGGGGGCGCGTCGGGACGAGCGCGGGGCCGGACGTGATCGAGCCGCCCACGCGCCGCGCGGCGGCACGGGCGGAGTCCGCGGAGATCTCCGTCCCGGTCACGTCGGCGAGCGTCGTGGCGTACCGGGCGGCGTCGGCGATGACCTCGGGCGCGAGCCGGAACGTGGCCAGCCGGTGGTCGGCGATCCCGGCACCCAGCTCCCGGTCCCACACCAGCGCACGGTCCTCGGTCGTCACCGCGGGGGCCTCGAGCACGAGCGGGTGGTACCCCAGCCAGAGCGGCTGCCAGGGTCGGTCACCGACGGCCAGGACGGGTACGACCGACTCGGCCAGGGCGGTGAACAGGGTGGCCGGGTCGTCCTCCGCGAGCCGCTCCGCGTGCACGAGCACCAGCCCGGCGCCCTGCAGCGCGGCCTCCCGCGCGGTCACCGCCAGCACCTGCCGCAGGTCCGCAGCGGGCGCCACGCGAGCCAGGTCGAGAGCGAGGCACCCGATGCCGGCCGCGGACAGCGCGGCGGCGGCGAGCGACAGCCCGCCGGACCCGAGCGGTGAGCGGATCCAGACCAGGGGCTCGCCCGCCGTGACCGCTGCGGCGAGGAGGCCGTCGACGTCCAGGCGGTCCACCGGCACGGGCAGGACGAGCGCCGGCGTGAGCAGCGGGTCGGGCTCGTCGACGCCGACCAGGTGGGCCAGGACGCGGTCCGGCACCCACAGCTCGCGGCTCAGCCACAGCGCGGGTGCGGGGGCCACCTCCAGCAGCCCGTGCCGACGCGTGGGTGCCGTGGGACCCAGGTAGGTGGGCCCGGCGCCGGACAGCGTCGGCAGCGACGCGAGCTCCAGGGCGAGGCCGACGGTGGCGCGCGCGGGTGACGGGCCGCCGCGCAGCAGACCGAACGCGAGCGCGAGGTTCGCGTCGAGGTCCGGGGCCGCGGCGATGGTCAGCAGCTCGGCGTCCTGCTCGTCCAGGCCGAACACGTCCGCGAGCCCGGTCAGGGGGTCGTCGTGCGAGGAGCCCGGGTCGGCGTGCTCGTCGCGCAGGACCGCGAGGACGTCGTCCAGACGCGTCCGGAGGTCGGCGTCGAGACCCTGTCGGCGGTCGCCCGCGACACACACCTGCTTCACCAGCGCGGCCAGACGCTCGCGCATGCCCTGCCCCCCGTCGATGCGCCGACGCGACGCCGTGCCCCGTCGGCGGTCGTCCTGTCGACTGTCACATATCGGGCACCGGTTGTGCTAGATCCGAGCGGGTGAGGTCAGGGCCTTCTTGATGCGCGTGGTCGACACCGGGACCGGCGTGCCCAGCTGCTGGGCGAAGAGGCTGACGCGAAGCTCCTCCAGCATCCAGCGCACCGCCCTGATCTCGGGGTCCCCGGGGTGCTTCGCGACGGCGTCGTCGTACAGCGCCTCGACGTCCTGCACCTGCCACGCGAGGTCTGCGTCGCGCTGCGGGTTGTCGGCGGCCTTGACCAGGCGGTGCCGGGCGGCGCGCAGGTAGCGGGCCAGGTGCGGGAGGCGGTCGGCGCCGGTCTCGCTGACGAACCCGTCGTGCACGAGGCGGGCGGCCTGGGAGCGGACGTCCTGGGCGGTGGCGAGCAGGGCGAGGCTCGACCGGCCGCGGATCTCCGCATCGAGCTCCCGCCAGGCGGTGAGGACCGCGACGAGGTCCGTGACGACCGAGAACACGGAGTCCTCGAGGCGGTCCCGGACGGTGGAGCGAAGGTCCCGGTAGGCCTCCGCCGTGCGGACCTGCGACGCAGGCACGGTCATCAGGGACTCGATCGCGGCGAGCTGCACGTCCCTGACCAGGGAGTCCGTGCTCGGGTACGGGCTCGCCGCCAGGGTGAGCGCCTGCGTCCCGGTCCACCGTGTCGTGATGCGACCCGTGGCCAGGCCGACGTCGAGCAGCAGCAGCCGGCGCAGCCCGTGCCGGGACGCCTCCGGCACGGCTGCCTCGTCGGCGAGCGCGCGGACGGCGACGGACTGCTTCTCCTCGACCAGCGAGGGGAACGCGCGGACCCGGCCCACCTCGACGACCTCGGGGAGCTCGGGCAGGTCGGCGGGCCAGGTGGTGAGGCCGGAGCGCTCGACGTCCAGTGCAGGTGGGGGCGGCGGCGTCGGGGCGGCCGGCGCGGCGGGCGCAGTCTTGCGAGCCTCTTCCATCGCCGCGCGCACCGCGGTCCGGACGGCGTCGTCGACCGCCTGCTGGGTCTGGGCGGCGAGCCGTCGCTGCAGGACGAGAAGGTCCTTGCCCTCGTCCACCACTCCCCCACGGTCGCCGACGACCCGGAACGTCATCCGCAGGTGCGGCGGCAGACGGTCGTCGTCGAACGCCTCGTCGGGCACGTCCACGTCGCGCAGCTCGCGCACCGCTCGTCGGAAGACCTCGCGGAACGACGGGGCGGCGTCGCCGGCGCGGACGGTGTCCTCCCAGTCGGCGGTGTGCTCGGTCATCCAGGCGTCGACGCCGCGGGCGACGTCGGGGGCGGGGACGAGCTGGACGCGTACGGGCTTCGGCAGCGAGCGGATCGTGGCGGTCACCAGCTCCTCGCGCAGGCCGGGCACCATCCAGCCGAAACCGTCGGGGGTGAGCCGCGCGAGCGTCGAGATCGGGATGTGTACAGTCACGCCATCGGCTTCTGTACCAGGCTCGAACTGGTACGTGAGCGGGAGGCGCAGGTCGCCCTGCGGCCAGCGCGACGGGAACGCCGACTCGTCGATCGCCCCGGCCTCGCCGACCAGCAGCTCACGCGTGAACGTGAGCAGGTCGGGGTGCTCGCGGCGGGCGGACTTCCACCACTGGTCGAAGTGCCGGCTGGACACGACGTCGTCCGGGACGCGCTCGTCGTAGAACGCGAAGAGCGTGTCGTCGTCGACCACCAGGTCACGACGCCGGGCTCGTGCCTCCAGGCCCTCCGCCTCCGCCAGCAGCCGCCGGTTCTCGTGGAAGAACGCGTGGTGGGTGGTCCACTCGCCCTGCACGAGCGCGTGCCGGACGAACAGCTCGCGGGCGTGCTCGGGGTCGACCTTCGCGTAGAGGACGCGACGCCCGTTGACGATCGGGACGCCGTAGAGCAGCACCTTCTCGAACGCCGTCGCGGCGCCCTGCCTGGTGGACCACGCGGGCTCCGAGTACGTGCGTTTCACCAGGTGAGCGCCCACTTCCTCCGCCCACTCCGGCTGGATGCGCGCGACGTCGCGACCCCACAGACGGGACGTCTCGACGAGCTCGGCGGCCATGACCCAGGCGGGTGGCTTCCGGGCGAGGCCGGACCCCGGGAAGATCGCGAACCGTGCACCGCGGGCGCCGAGGTACTCGTTGCGACCGCGCCGGTCCGGCCGGCCGGGCGCCTTGCCCCGCGTCGAGACCTCGGTCGCCTCCTGCATGCCGATCTGCGACAGCAGGCCGGCCAGGATCGCGACGTGGATGCGGTCGCCGTCCCACTCGAGCTGCAGCCCGTCGGTCTCCTGCGCCGACCGCGGCGCGTTGACGACGATGCCCAGCGGCTTGGCCAGCTCACGCAGCTGCGTGACGACGTCCTGCCACTCGCGGATGCGCAGGTAGTTGAGGTGCTCAGACCGGCACATCCGCCGGAACGCCGACCCGGACAGGTCGCGCTGCTGGTCGCGCAGGTAGTGCCAGAGGTTCAGGTAGGTGAGCAGGTCGGAGGTCGGGTCCGTGAACCGGGAGTGCGCCAGGTCGGCCTTCTCGCGCTCCTCGACCGGCCGCTCGCGCGGGTCCTGGATCGAGAGGGCGGCGGCGATGATCATGACCTCGCGGGCCACCGACCGGCGCCCGCCCTCGACGATCATCCGGGCGAGCCGCGGGTCCATCGGCAGCTGCGCCAGAGCGCGGCCCGTGTCGGTCAGCCGGCCGTCGCCCAGCGCACCGAGCTCGGTGAGGAGCTGGACGCCGTCGCGGACGGCGCGGGTGTCGGGCGGGTCGACGAACGGGAACTCGCCGATGTCCTCCGGTGTGGTCGCCACACCCACGGCGATCATCTGCAGGATGACCGATGCGAGCGATGTACGAAGGATCTCGGGCTCGGTGTACAGAGGCCGAGAGTCGAAGTCGTCCTGCGAGTACAGCCGGATCGCGATGCCGTCCGCGACGCGCCCGCACCGGCCGGACCGCTGGTTGGCCGACGCCTGCGAGATGGGCTCGATCGGCAGCCGCTGCACCTTGGTCGCCTTGGAGTACCGCGAGATGCGTGCGGTGCCGGGGTCGATCACGTACCGGATGCCCGGCACGGTCAGCGACGTCTCGGCGACGTTGGTGGACAGCACGACGCGCCGGTTCTGGTGCCGCTCGAACACGCGGTGCTGCTCGGCGGCGGACAGCCGGCTGTACAGGGGGAGCAGCTCGACCGCACCCGGGCTGCGCGGGTCGCTGACCCGGACACCGAGCGAGGAGCGCAGGGCGTCCTCGGCGTCGCGGATCTCGCGCTCGCCCGAGAGGAACACGAGGATGTCGCCGGGGCCCTCCGCGCTCAGCTCGTCGACCGCCTCGCAGATCGCGGTCATCGGGTCGCGGTCCTCGGCACCCCGCTTCTTGACCGGCGCGCCCTCCTCGACGTCCGGCGACAGTCTCCGGTAGCGGATCTCCACCGGGTAGGTGCGGCCGGTGACCTCCACGACCGGGGCGGCGACCCCGTCGGCGTCCGCGAAGTGCCGGGCGAACCGGTCCGAGTCGATGGTCGCCGACGTGATGACGACCTTGAGGTCCGGCCGCTGCGGGAGCAGCCGCGTGAGGTAGCCGAGGATGAAGTCGATGTTGAGCGACCGCTCGTGCGCCTCGTCGATGATGAGCGTGTCGTAGGCCCAGAGCATCGGGTCGCGCTGGATCTGCGCGAGCAGGATGCCGTCGGTCATCACCTTGACCAGCGTCGACTCGCTCGACTCGTCGGTGAACCGGACCTGGTACCCGACGATCCCGCCGAGCGGCGCATCGCCGACGAGCTCCTCGTTGATCCGCTCCGCGACGCTGCGGGCCGCGATCCGGCGGGGCTGCGTGTGGCCGATCTGGCCCGCGCGCCCGCGCCCGAGCTCGAGGGCGATCTTCGGGATCTGCGTCGTCTTGCCCGAGCCGGTCTCACCCGCGACCACGACGACCTGGTGGTCGCGCAGCGCGTCGCTGATCTCCGACCGCCGCGCGCTGACCGGCAGCTGCTCCGGGTAGACGATCGGCGGGAGGTCGACGGCCTGGCGGATCTCCGCCGCACGGGCGCGGCGGGCGGCCGCGCGGGCGGGATCGTCGCGACCCGAGGAGCGTCGGCCCGGGGAACGCTGGTCGGAAGATCGCCTGCCGGACGGTCGCTGGCCCCGTCGTTCGTCCGACGGACCCTGGTCGGACGAGGCCGGTGCCGACGTCGGGGTGGTCGGTGGTGTCGATCCGTCGGCGTTCGCCGGTCGCTCCGCAGCCGTCGGCCTGCGACGCCCCCGCCCGCGGCGTCTCGGGGGTCGCCCCGCACCGGACCCGGGCGGGTCGACGGGGGAGGGGGGCGGCGTGCTCACGACGTCCCAGTCTCCCAGGTGCGGGCGGCGGACCGCTCCTTCATTCGTCGTGGGCGAACGCGCGGTACGGCCCGACGGGCGCGGCGGACGCGCCCCACTCGTCGTCTGCCCACGCCGCGGCGGCCCCGAGCAGCCCGGCGACCACGGGCACCGTGGACCGGACCCGGACCGCTCCCCAGCGCCAGCGCGAGGTCAGCAGCTGCCGATAGGACGGGGACGGCACCCCGGGCGGGCCGACGCGGGGGCGGTCCTCGTCGGCGCCGAACAGGAGCCAGCCGGTCATCGCGAGGATCCAGGCCGCCGACGCCAGGTCGACCGACCGCGTCCAGCCCGGCTCGCGCACGAGGTCGGGCAGGTGGGTGCCGAGCGTCGTCGTGAAGCGGTCGAGCAGCTGGTCGGTGAAGCCCGGCGGCGGGTCGAAGACGCACCAGCACGTCGAGAACGGCATCGCGGCGTAGGCGGCGTCGTACGCGGCGTGGTGGACGGTCGCGCCCTCCAGGTCGACGAAGCGCCAGCCGTCGGCGGTGCGGAGCGCGTTGTCCGGGCAGGTGTCGGTGGGGGAGACCACGTCCGACGCGGGGTCGCGGTGGTCGAGGGTCGCGATCAGGTCGAGCTCGGCGTCGAGCGCGGCGTCGGCGGGCACGCCGAGGACGTCGTCGAGGAGCATCCGAGCCCCGGTGCGTGCAGCGGCGGAGGGCTCGTCGGCCGCGAGGTCGACCTCGAACGTCGCGCCCCGCGACCGCCCGAGGGTGTCCGCCAGCGCCCCGACCCACTCGAGCGCACCCGCCCACGCGGCCTCGCGGTCGCCGCCGAGGAGCAGGTCCGCGAGCGTCGGACCGGTGCCCAGGTCGCTCATCACGATCAGCCCGTGCACGCGGTCGACCGCGAGGAGCTCGGGGGTGTGGTCGAGCGCGGCCAGCCCGGCGACCTCACGGGCGAACGCGGCCGACGACCCGTCGGGGTAGCGCTTGACGACCACCGGGCCCGACGGCGTCCGGCAGCGCAGCACGAGCGACCGGGTCGATCCGCCGAGGGGCTGCGGGTCGGAGACGGGCGTGCCGAGGGCGACCGACGCGAGCCGCAGGGTGTGGTCCTCGGCCATGCACGTCCTTCCTCTCGTGGGTGGGGCAGAGTCCAGCATGCCGCGGCGCGGCTCAGGGGCGCCCGGTGCCCCGACCCGTCCTACAGTGACCGGATGACTGACGCAGCCGCTGCACCGACCGAGGGGGAGCGTCGCGCGCTCTCCGGGCTCGAGACGTCGGGCGTCACGTTCCACGTCACCCGGCACGGGCGGGTCGGATCGTTGGCGGAGGCCGCCGAGGCGCGGGGGATCGACCCCGCCGGCATCGTCAAGACGATCGTGGTGCGCCGCGGCGACGACGACTTCCTGTTCGTCCTGGTGCCCGGCGACCGGACCATCTCGTGGCCGAAGCTACGCGCCCTGCTCGGGGTGTCACGCCTCTCGATGCCCGACGCGGCGACCGCGAAGGACGTCACCGGCTACGAGCGGGGCACGATCACGCCGTTCGGGTCGCTCGTGGAATGGCCCGTCGTCGCGGACTCGCGCATCCGGACCCGGCAGGTGTCGATCGGCGGCGGCGCGCACGGCGTCGCGGCGACCGTCGACGGTGCCGACCTGGTGCGCGCGCTGGACGCGACGGTCGCGGACGTGACCGAGCCCGAGGGCTGACGCCGGCGCCGCTACTTCGTGACGAACGTGGTCGGCCGGACCGTCAGGATCACGCGCTTCGGGGCGTCGGTGATCTCGTAGTCCTGGCCGTAGCGCGTCTGGAGCGACTTGTAGAAGCTCGCGACCTCGTCGTCTGGAACTGTCTCGACGACCGCACCGCGGACCTCGAGCGAGCGGTACGGGTTCTCGGGGTCGTGGATCGAGATCGCGACGCGCGGCTCGTTCTGGAGGTTCTTGAACTTCTGGCGGGTCGACGTGTGCGTGAACCGCAGGACCTCGCCGTCCCACACGAACCACATGACGCTGCTGTGCGGCGAGCCGTCCGGTGCGACCGTGGCGAGATGGGCGAACAGGGGGCGCTCCAGCAGGTCGGCGTGGCTGGCGGGGAGCTCGGTGTGGGCCATCGGACGAGGCTAGCCCGGCCCCTGCGCGGGAACCTCCGGAGCGGCACATCCGTTCTTCGATGTCGTAGGTGCCCCGCCGCCAGGAGCGGTAGCGTCGACCCGCCGGGAGGCAGATCCGGTCACGGGGGCGAGAGCTGAGGAGAGTTCGACGTGATCGATCGCGCGCCCGCTGCGGGGACCATCCGGGTCGACGCCCAGGACACGAAGACCGTCATCAGCCTCGTCGGGGAGATCGACGCGGCGCTGCGCGACGAGGCCGGGGCGTGCATGGGCGTCGCGCTCGTCAACGGGCTCCCGGTGGTCATCGACTCCACGCTGGCGACGTTCATCGACTCGTCGGGCATCGCGTTCGTCCTGCAGCTGCACCTCGCCGCGTCCGCGGAGCAGATCCCCGTGACCCTCCTGGACCCGCACCGCGTGCTCCGGGACATGCTGGACATGGTCGGCCTGTCGAGCGAGGTGCCCGCCGCGACCGTCTGACGCCACCCCGGGGCAGGTCGGCGGGTGTGTCGGTGGGCTGGTCTACGTTCGCCGCATGCGGTTGTTGCACACGTCGGACTGGCACCTGGGCCGGTCGCTGCACGGGGTCGACCTGATCGACCACCAGGCGGCGTACCTGGACCACCTGGTCGACGTCGTGCGCGCCGAGCAGGTCGACGCCGTGGTCGTCGCCGGGGACGTGTACGACCGCGCGATCCCGCCCGTCGAGGCCGTGACGCTGCTGTCGGAGACCCTCGCCCGGCTGGCGGAGCACACCACCGTCGTGGTCACGTCCGGCAACCACGACTCCGCGACGCGGCTGGGCTTCGGGTCGGCCCTGATGCGGGACCGGGTCCGGCTGCGCACGCGGGTCGCCGGTCTCGCGGAGCCCGTCGTGCTCCCCGACGACGAGGGTGACGTGCTGGTGTACGGCATCCCGTACCTCGACCCCGACTTCGCGCGCGTCGAGCTGGCCGACGGTCCCGAGCCGCTGGCCCGGTCGCACCAGGCCGTGGCGGCCGCGGCGATGCGGCGGATCCGCGACGACCTCGCAGGACGCCAGGGGCCCGCCCGGCCGCGCTCGGTGGTGGCCGCGCACGCGTTCGTCATCGGTGGCGCCCCGACGGACTCCGAGCGCGACATCCGCGTCGGCGGCGTGGACCAGGTCCCCGCCGGGGTGTTCGCCGGGGCGGACTACGTGGCGCTCGGCCACCTGCACGGTCCGCAGACGGTGTCGGGGGTCGACGGCACGGTCCTGCGCTACAGCGGGTCACCGCTCGCCTACTCGTTCTCCGAGCAGCACCACACCAAGTCGACGGTCCTGGTGGACCTGTCCGGCGGTCAGGTGCGGACGTCGCTCGTCGCCGCACCGGTGCCGCGCCGGCTCGCCGACGTCACGGGCACGCTCGAGGAGCTGCTCGGGGCCGCGGGCGAGCCGCACACCGACGCGTGGACCCGGGTGACCGTCACGGACACGCACCGTCCGGAGGACCTGTACCGCCGCGTCAAGCAGCGGTTCCCGCACGCGCTCGTCGTGCACCACCGCGCGGCACAGTCGGCGCAGTCCTCGCGCGCGGCGGCCGTGACCTCGGCGCACGACCCGCTGGACGTCGCCGCGGACTTCCTGGCGCACGTCACCGGGCACGGTCCGACGCCCGCCGAGGCGGACGTGCTGCGACGCGCCTACGAGGACGTCGCCGCGATGGAGCGGAGCGCCTGATGCACCTGCGCACCCTCACGCTCCAGGCCATCGGGCCGTTCGCCGGGCGGCACACCGTCGACTTCGACGCGCTCGGCCAGGCGGGGCTGTTCCTGCTGGAAGGTCCGACGGGCTCGGGCAAGTCGACGCTCATCGACGCGATCGTGTTCGCCCTGTACGGGAAGGTCGCGTCGAGCGAGGCGTCGGAGGACCGGCTGCGCTCGGCGTACGCGGCCGACGACACCGAGAGCATGGTCGACCTGGTCTTCGAGGTGCCCTCCGGCATCTACCGCGTCCGGCGCACCCCCGCGTACCAGCGCGCCAAGCGCCGGGGCAGCGGCACCACGACCGCGAACGCGTCGGTGAAGGCGTGGCGGTTGCCCGCAGGAGCGGACCTCGACCCGGCGACCCTCGACTCCGTCGGGGTGCCGCTCGGCAACCGGCTCGACGAGGTCGGCGCCGAGCTGGAGAAGGCCGTGGGCCTGAGCCGCACGCAGTTCGTCCAGACGATCGTGCTGCCGCAGGGCGAGTTCGCGCACTTCCTGCGCGCCAAGCCCGAGGAACGGGCCAAGCTGCTGCAGAAGATCTTCGGCACCGAGGTGTACGAACGGCTGGCGCAGCGGTTGGCGGAGCTGCGGCGGGAGAGCGACCGGGCGACCGCGGCGGCACGCGCGGCCCTGTCGTCCGGCACGTCCCAGCTCGTCGGTGCCGCTCGGCTCTCCGACGACGAGGCCTCGGACGTCCGGGCGGCGATCGACACCGCGGTGGCGGGCAGCACCGGGCTCGTGGCGGCGGTGCGGGCCGTGGTCGGCGAGCGGACCGACGCGCTCGACGCCTGGGCGGCCGGGGCGCGTGCGGCGGCGGTCGCTGCCGACGCGGTACGCCGGGCCGCGCGCACGCACCTCGACGAGTCGACCGCCACCCACGCGCTGCTGCGGCGCCGCGACGGGCTGCGGGCGGAACGCGCAGCCCTGGACGCCGCTGCGGACATGAACGCGGAGGCAGTCCTCCAGCTCACGGCGGCGCGCGCGGCGCAGGCCGTCCGGCCCCTGCTGCTCGGGGCAGAGCGGGCGGCCACGACGCTCGACGCGGCGCGCAAGACCGTGACGGCCGCGGTGGACGGAGCGCCCGCCGACCTCGCCGCACCCCCCGACGGCGTCGATCTGCGGTCGCACGTGCAGGCTGTCGGACGCTCCGCCGCCGAGGAGGCGGGCGCCCTCGCGCGGTTGGTGGACGTCGAGGCCGGGCTCGAGGCGCGCCGCCGAGCGGTGCGCCGGACGCGCCACGCGGTCGACGACCTCGACGCCGCGATCGCCGCGGACGACCAGTGGCTCGCCGGCCGGCCGCCCGCCCGCGCCACCCTGGCCGCCGAGCTGGAGGCTGCCCGGACGCTGGCGAGCGTGACGGGCGAGCGCGAGTCGGCGCTGACGACCGCGATCGAGATCGTCACCGCGCACGAGGCTCTGGCGCTGGCGGAGCGGAGCCTCGCGGAGGCGACCGCCGCCCGCACCGCCGCCGGGGCCGCCGCGCTGGCTGCGCTCGGGACCGAGCGGGACCTGCGCGCCGCACGGGTGGCGGACCTGGCCGGTGAGCTCGCGTCCCGGCTCGACGACGGTGCCGCGTGCCCGGTGTGCGGCTCCACGGAGCACCCCGCCAAGGCCGTGCTGGGCGCCGACCACGTGTCCGCCGAGCAGGTCGAGCAGGCCGAGGCCGAGCGGGTCACCGCCGAGAAGGCCCTGCACGCCGCGGCGGAGCGGTGCAGCGTCCTGGACGAGCGTGCCGGCGCGCTGCGTGCTCGCGTGGGTGGCGGCAGCGCACAGGACGCGACCGAACGGTGCGACCGGGCGCGCTCGGCGCTCGCGCAGGCGCAGGCCGCTCAGGCCGATGTCGCCCGGCTGGTGCCGGCGCTCGACGCCTTCGACGTGCAGACCCGCACCCGGGAGGCCGAGCGGGCGGCCGCCGTCGCGCGGCTCGCGGGGGAGCGGGCGACGTTGGAGGTGACGTTGCTGGACCTCGACGCCGCCGAGGCGGAGGTCGTCGCGGGGCGCGCGGGCCACCCGACGGTCGCCGCCCGGCACTCGGAGCTGCTCGAGCGGGTCGCCTCGTCGACGACGGTGCTCGACGCGCTCGCGGACCAGGACGCGGCACTCGACGAGCTCGGTCGTCGGCAGGCCGAGCTGGCAGTGGGACTGGACGAGCACGGGTTCCGCTCCGCCGACGAGGCGCGGGATGCCGCGGTCGACGCGGCGGTCCTCGCCGAGCTGGACCGCGTCGTGACGGCCTACGCCACCCGGCTCGACCGGGCGACCGCAGGCTTGGCCGAGCCGGCCGTCGCGGCGCTCGCCGACGACCTCGTGGTCGACCTCGACGCGGCGACGACCGCCGAGGCAGCCGCGCGCGCCGAGGCCGAGCGGACCGCGGGCGAGGCCCGGGTCGCCGAGGAGCGCTCGGCAGCCGTCGCGGTCGCGGGGGACGGGGTCGTCGCGTCAGCGACCGCGCTGGCCGACGCGCTCGGCACCGCGGGTCCGGTCAGCCGGCTCGCGGACCTGACCGGCGGGGGCGGGGGCGACAACGCACGGAACCTGTCGCTCGCCACGTTCGTGCTCATGCGCCGGTTCGAGGACGTCGTCGCCGCCGCCAACGAGCGCCTGCTCGTCATGTCGGACGGCCGGTTCGAGCTGGTCCGCAGCGACGAGAAGGAGGACGTGCGCGCGAGGAACACCGGCCTGGCCATGCGGGTCATCGACCACCGGACCGAGCACGCCCGCGACCCCCGGACGCTGTCCGGCGGCGAGACGTTCTACGTGTCCCTGTGCCTCGCGCTCGGCATGGCCGACGTCGTGACCGCGGAGGCCGGTGGGATCGACCTCGGCACGCTGTTCGTCGACGAGGGCTTCGGGTCGCTCGACCCGCACACGCTCGACGCGGTGCTCACCGAGCTCGGCCGCCTGCGGGCCGGCGGCCGGGTGGTCGGGGTGGTGTCGCACGTCGAGGCGCTGAAGCAGTCGATCGCGGACCGGATCGAGATCCGCCCGACGGCCGAGGGCCCGAGCACCCTGACGGTGCGAGCGGGCTGAACGGCTCCCGTCTCACCAGGCCCAGCCGCGCGAGGCGAGCTCGACCTCCTCGCGGAAGCGCTCGGCGGGGTCGCCCTTCGCCGCGGGCTGGACCTCGACACCGGCGAGGTGGCACGCCTCGACGAGCAGCTGGTCGTAGGCCAGCTGCGACGCGATGATCCGCTCGGCACGCGCGAACGTGCGGGGGTCGAGCTCGAGCGAGCGGACGTGGTCGGCGACGACGCTCAGCCGCTCCTGCACGCGCAGGGTCGTGAACGGGTCGTACTCGGGGGGCCGCTGCGGCCGGATCCGCTCAGCCAGGCGCTCCAGCCGGGTGGCCAGGAACGTGCGCCATCGCGGCGGCTCGTCGGGCGACGGGAACAGCTGCCAGATGGCACCGAAGACGAGCGCCGGGACGAACATCACAGCGGCCAGCAAGATCCAGCTCATCGTGCGTCCTTCATCGAGCGCGTACGGCCCAGATTAAGTCGCAAGTGTGACGTGCGCCACAATATTCCCGTCGGGTCGGACGGGCGCCAGGAGCCGGTCCCGTGACTACCTCGCTGCGACCTCCGGGGTCGCCCGGGCGGTCCGTGAGCTCGGAACGTCCGGTGCGTCGACCAGGTCCGGGGAGGTGCGCGCCGCCGCGACGACCCTCTCGGCCTCCTCGATGGCGGTGCGGGTCCACGAGCGGCGCACGAGGACCAGCAGGACCGCCGCGACCACGATGACGCCGGCCATGACGCCCCCCATCGTCACCGCGGTCGGCGTGCCGTTGACGCTGGTGAGGGGAGCGATGATCGCGCCGAGCCCGAACTGCAGGGCGCCGAGCAGGGCCGCGGCGGAGCCCGCCCGGTGCGGGTTGGACGCGAGCGCGATCGCGGGAGCGGACGGCAGCACGAACCCGGCGGTGCCGAGGGTGAGGACGAGCAGGACGGTCACGGGCCAGAAGGGCGCACCGAGGAGCGTCGCCGCGAAGAGGGAGAGCCCGAGCACCACGCCGACGGCCACGGCGCCCGAGAGGATCTGCTCGGGGCGGAAGCGGCCGACGAGGGCACCGTTGATCTGCGACCCGGCGGTGATCGCGACCGCTCCGGCGGCGAACACCCAGCCGAACTCCTGCGGCGTCAGGCCGTAGCCCTCCTGGAACACGAACGTCGACGAGGCGACGTAGGTGAACATGGCCGACAGGTAGAACGCGGACATGAGCGCGAGGCCGAGGAACGGCAGGTCGGTCAGCAGGTCACGGTAGGTGCGCAGCGCGGCGCCGGTGCCGCCCGTGCGCCGCAACGCTGCCGGGAGCGACTCGCGCAGCGCGAACCACGCGACGACGAGCAGGACCGCACCGGTGGCGGCGAGGAACACGAAGATCAGCCGCCACGACCCGACGAGCAGCAGCTGTGCGCCGATGGTGGGCGCGATGATCGGCGCGACGCCCACGACGAGCATCAGGCGGGCCATCACCTTGGAGACGGCGAGCCCTTCGAACTTGTCGCGCACCACGGCCAGGGACAGGACCATCCCGGCGGCGGCGGTGAAACCCTGCACGAACCGCAGGGCGGTGAACGCGGTGATGTCCTGCACCAGCACGAGCCCGACGGACGCCAGCACGTAGACGACGAGCGAGCCGAGCAGCGGTCGGCGGCGGCCGTAGGCGTCGGAGACGGACCCGATGAGGAGCTGACCGAGCGCGAGGCCCGCGAGCGACGCGGCGATGGTCAGCTGGACCGCGGCAGCGGTGGTGTCCAGGTCGTCGGCGATCTCGGGGAACGCGGCGAGGTAGGTGTCGAACGTGAAGGGCCCGAGGGCGGTGAGCGCCGAGAGCAGGAGGACGAAGCCGACGCTCACACGCGTCGCGGGGGTACGGGCCATGACAGTGCCAAGCCTGCGGGGTGCGCGCGTCTTCCCGGCAGGTCCAACCCGTGGGACGGAGGTGGTCAGGTCTGTCGGTGGCAGCGTCGATACTTCCGCGGTGAGAACCCCCGTGCCCGTGTCGTTGGCCCTCGTCGTCGGGCTGTCCGTCCTGCTCACCGGGTGCGACGAGCAGGTGCAGCTCGGCGCACCGGCCGCCGAGGCGCCGCCGGTCGCGAGCCCGGCACCCGACGCCGTCGTGGAGGCTCTCGTCGCCGGCGCTCCCCCTCAGAGCGCTCTCGCGGCTGCCGTGCTGCTCCCGGTGAAGGGCCGCGCACCGAAGACCGGCTACGACCGCGACCTGTTCGGCCACGCGTGGAAGGACGTCGACCGCAACGGCTGCGACACTCGCAACGACATCCTGCGCAGGGACCTGGTGGACGAGGTGCTCAAGGACGGCACGAACGGCTGCGTGGTCCTCACGGGCACGCTGCACGACCCGTACTCGGGGCGGCCCATCGTGTTCGTCCGCGGGCAGGACACGTCGTCGCAGGTGCAGATCGACCACGTCGTCGCGCTGTCGGACAGCTGGCAGAAGGGTGCCCAGCAGTGGGACACCGCGACGCGGGAGGCGTTCGCGAACGATCCCCTGAACCTGCTCGCGGCGGACGGTCCGCTGAACCAGCAGAAGGGCGACGGCGACACCGCGACGTGGCTCCCGCCGAACGACGCGTTCCGGTGCACGTACGTCGCGCGACAGGTCGGCGTGAAGCTGACCTACGGGCTGTGGGTGACGCAGGCGGAGCAGGACGCGATGGTCCGGGTCCTGTCCACGTGCCCCGCGGAGCCGCTGCCCGCCGGAGCGGCGCGGCCGGTCCTCGCCCCCTAGGTTGATTCCCGTGAGCGGACGCGGAGTGGTCGTCGGGGTGCTGGTCACGGGTGCCGTGCTCGTCGCCGGAGGGTTCGTCGCGGACCGGCTGGCGGAGTCGTCGGCCGAGCGGCAGGTCGTGGCTGCGATCGAGGAGAACCTCGACGTCGTCGGCACCCCGACCGTCGAGCTCGGTGGCTTCCCGTTCCTCACGCAGCTGCTGGCCGGCTCGATCGAGAACGTCACCGGTCAGGTCGACGGGGTCACCCTCGAGGGGATCGACGCCACCGACGTGACCTTCGAAGGGCACGGCGTGAGCACCTCGGAGCCGTACACGGTGAGCACCGCGACGATCTCCGCGACGCTCCCGACCGCGTCGATCGAGCAGATCGTCGCGGACCGGTCGGACCTCGAGATCGCGGTCGCGGTCGACGCAGGAGCGCTCACCGCGTCGGGCGAGGTGCTCGGGCTGCGGCTGGCCGCGGACCTGGTGCCGCGGGTCGACGCGGGGAAGCTGCTCGTGTCGGTCGAGAACGTGCAGATCGCGGGGTTGACGGTGTCCGTCGAGGACCTGCCGAACGCGATCGGCGACCGGCTCACCGACATCGAGATCCCCGTGGAGGGCCTCCCGGACGGGCTCGTCCTGTCCGACGCGACGGTCGTCGCCGACGGCGTGCGGATCACCGCGGACGGGACCGACGTCGTCCTGCCCACCGACGCGCCCCCGGCTGGGTAGGGTCCGTCGTGCCCACCCGCCCGGGTGGACGACGACGGACGAAGGATCCCGCCCGTGGACTGGATCGGCGACGCCTGGCAGGACATCACCACGCCCCAACCGGTGCCGTCGAGCACCGCGGTGCTGCTCACCGCGGCGGGGGTCCTGCTGGTCCTGCTCGTCCCGGCCGCGTGGCACGTCGCGCGGCACGGGCTGACGATCGTGCACGAGGCCGCGCACGCGGGCGTCGCGGTGCTCGTCGGCCGTCGGCTGTCCGGCATCCGGGTGCACTCCGACACGTCGGGCCTGACCGTCTCGGTGGGCAAGCCGCGCGGCCCGGGCATGGTCGCCACCGTCGCCGCGGGGTACACCGGGCCGGCGCTGCTCGGCGTCGGCGCGGCGTGGCTGCTGTCCCGCGGCTACGCGGTCGCACTGCTGTGGATCCTGCTCGTCGTGCTCGTGCTCGTGCTCGTGCAGATCCGCAACTGGTACGGCCTGTGGGCGGTCCTGGTGACGGGTGCCCTGCTGGTCGCGGTCACCGTGTGGGGCTCGGCGACCGTGCAGAGCACCGCCGCCTACGCGATGACCTGGTTCCTGCTGCTGGGCGCCCCGCGCGCAGTGCTGGAGATGCAGTCGGAGCGCCGCCGCGGCCGCCGACGGGGGGTGCCGGACAACTCCGACGCCGGGCTGCTGGGGCGGCTGACCCACACGCCGGGCGCCCTCTGGGTCGCCATCCTGCTGCTCGTCTGCCTGGCCGCGCTCGCCCTCGGCGCGGTGTGGCTGATCGGGCTGCAGATCCCGTGATCGCGGCACCCGCTGCGCAAGACTGTCCCGGGTAGCGCTCACCACCGGGAGAGGCAGTCCGATGACCCGCGAGAAGATCAGCACGCCCGACGCGCCGCAGCCGGCCGGCAACTACTCCCAGGGGATCCGGCTGGGGAACCTCGTGTGGACGGCCGGCTTCGGACCGCAGCACCCGGTCACGGGCGAGATCCCGGAGTCGGTGGCGGACCAGACGCGGCGGGCGCTGCGCAACGTCGAGGCGACGCTGGCGGAGGCGGGGCTCGACCTGGGCGACGTGGTCAAGACGACGGTCCACCTGGCCGACCTGGCGGACTTCGCCGAGTTCGACGCGGCCTACGGGGAGTTCTTCCCGTACCCGAAACCGGCGCGGACGACGGTCGGGTCGCAGCTGGCGGGGATCAAGGTGGAGATCGACGTGGTGGCGGGACGGTTGACGATCGACGACTGACTTCGGCTACGGCGTTCCCAGCGTCGCCGTCGACGACGGGAGCCCGTACTGTCGCGCGAGCCCGTCGATGATCGTCCGGACGAATGCTTCCGCTGCCTCCTCGTCGGCGGCCTCGACGCTGTCCAGGTCGATCTGGAACGTCACCTTCAACACTCCGGGACCGCGTCGGCTACGCCACCATGTACCCGTGACGGCCCCCGGGATCCGGGGGTCGTACAACGCGCCGTGGCAGTAGAGCAGGCCGAAGTCGCCCGCATGGATGGCGCGGGAGTAGACCCCGCTGTTGGTCCATCGATCGAGTGCCGACTCGACGGCGAGCACCACCGGATGGGACTTCTGCCGCCGCGTCATCCCGACGAGCGTGGCGCTCACGAGTCGGTGCTTGGCGAGCTCGGCCCACAGATCAGGTTCGGGCCACGCCGAGCCAGTCACGTCCTCGTAGGTCACCCGGGCGATGTCAGCAAGTCCGAGCGTCGCGTCCGGCGGGTCGTCGGCCTCGACGCTGCCCTGGGCGAGGACCTCTGCCAGAGAACGGTGACCCGCAGCGACGATCGACAGCTCGAGCGCCCTCCGGGTGTCGCCCAGGGCGCTCGCCCCGTTGTCGCTGTGGCGGACGTCCAGTGTCGCGAGGCTCGCCAGCAC
Source organism: Cellulomonas terrae (assembly GCF_007990265.1). Classification (GTDB taxonomy): domain Bacteria; phylum Actinomycetota; class Actinomycetes; order Actinomycetales; family Cellulomonadaceae; genus Cellulomonas; species Cellulomonas terrae. The sequence goes on along the minus strand of NZ_BJWH01000012.1, from coordinate 102,473 downwards.
CGTGTCGAGACGGTCCTGGAACGCGACGATCTCACCCGGTGGCAGACCGCGGAGTGTTTCCGCCAGCCGGTCGAGGGACTCGTCCGTCACGCTGCCGCCCAGCACGTCGATGAGGGACCAGAAGGTCGGCTCGTCGGCCGGACGTCGGGAGCTGTTCACCTGCACACCGGATTTCCATCGGGACACTTTCCGTACCGCATGCGGTACTTCAGGATGAGAGAGGCCTCGACGAAGGTTTCTTACGCCGAGGGCCGCCCTGACGTTCAGATGCCATACCGGCTCATCGGCCGAGCATGGCGGTCCGGTCGAGGCGGTCAGCGACGACGCACTCGACGTCAGGTCGCCAGGGCCGGTCGACCGCCGGTCCGGGTCACACCCGTCAGAACCATGTGGTGACGACGTCCACGACCCGCTGACCCGCGTCGATCACGGGGATCGCGCGCCACTTGTCGAACGCCGTGCACGGGTGGGAGATCCCGAGCTCCAGCAGGTCGCCGACGGCAAGCGCCGTGCCCAGGGGGTCGCTCGCCTCGAGGTACGCGTGCTGGTCGTTGGTGCGGGTGACGTCCCAGCCCACGACGGCCACCGGCGCCTGGGCGGCGCGGTGCCGACGCAGCACCACCGGCAGGCCGGAGTCGTACGGCACGTCCCGCTTGCCGGCGCCGACGATCGCGAGCCCGACCTCCGGGGTCGAGACCACCTGCGCCCAGACCCGCAGCGCCGGGTAGAGGTGGCCGGCGATCCGGGTGAACGGCGTCGAGGCCGCATAGGTGCCGTGGTCGTGCGTGAGGTACGCCCCCGACCGCAGGATCGTCGTGCTCGGCACGCCTGCGACGTCGGGTCCGCCCAGCACGTCGGCGACCACGTCGAAGTACGCGGACCCGCCGGCGGAGAGGATCACGTGGTCCCGCAGCAGTCCCGCGTCGACCAGCATCTCCGCGACGGCGCGGACCTCGGCCAGGTACTTCCGGGCGGCGTCCACGTCGGCGAGGGCGCCCTCGTACGCACTGACCCCGACCAGGTCGACGCCCGGGGTCTGTACGGCGTGCTGCGCCACCGCGAGGGCCTGGTCGCCGGTGCGGACGCCGGAGCGGCCGGCCGCGAACCCGACCTCGAGAAGCACCCGCACCCGACCACCGTCAGCGGCGGACGCCGCGACGTCGACCGCGGCCACGGAGTCGACGTGGAACAGGATGTCCGTCGACGGTTCGGCCGCCAGGGTCTGCGCGATCCAGCGCAGCACGGCGGGGTCGAGGACCTCGTTGGCGACGAGCAGCCGGCGCACGCCGAACGAGTGCGCCGTGAGCAGCTGGTTGCCGGTCGCCACGGTGATGCCCCACGCCCCGGCGTCGAGCTGCGCGGCGAACAGCTCCGGCGACATCGTCGTCTTGCCGTGCGGCGCGAACGCCAGCCCGCGCTCGGCGGTGAACGCCGCGAGCTGCGCGATGTTGTGCACGACGGCGTCGGCGTCGAGGGTCAGCACGGGCCAGGTCAGCGACCCGTCGGTGAGCGTGTGACCAGCGGCGACGAAGTCCGACCGCGTCACCGGGGTGGGACACCAGAAGCCCTTGGTGGTCGGGCCCAGCAGCAGGGGAGGGAAGCGCAGCGTCATGGTGGGCTCACCGTAGCGACGACGCACCCGTTCAGCTCCCGGTTCAGCGCATCACGTTCCGCCGCCGTGACCCACAGGCCGTACGCCGCTTTCACGCGGACCTGCCGCAGGGCGTAGACGCACCGGTACCCGCGCTGCGGCGGCAGCCACGTGGCGGCGTCGCCGGCGCCCTTCTCCTGGTTGGCGGGACCGTCGACGGCGAGAAGGTTGGCGGGGTCGTTGGCGAACGCCTCGCGCTGGTTCACGGTCCACGCCTGGGCACCCTTCTGCCAGGCGTCGGACAGTGCGACGACGTGGTCGACCTGCACCTCGGCCGATCCGGGTCCGCGCGCGAACGGGATCGGGACCCCCGTGTAGGGGTCGTCGAGAGTGCCGCTGAGCACCACGCAGTCCTCCACGACGGTCGCGACCAGGTCCCGGCGCAGGATGTCGTTGCGGGTGTCGCACCCGTTGCGATCGACGTCGGCCCACGCCTGCCCGAACCGCTCCCGCGCGTACCCCGTGCTCGGCGCCCTGCCGCGGACCGGCAACGAGCCGAGCGCCGCACGCCCCGCGGCGAGGTCGTCGGCCGTCACGGCGTACCGGGCGGCGTCGCGCGACTGCGACCACGCCGGTGCCCCGGCGCCGACGGCGACGCAGACGACGAGCGCCAGGAGCCATGGTCCGGCTCGGCGCCGGCCCGGGGCGCGGTGGTCGTCGTCTCGCATGCTTGACCATCGGGCACCGCCGTACGTCTGCGGTGGTGAGGTGTGGACGGACGGGCCTGTGGGCGGCTCGTCGGGGTCGACCCGCCGGCGGGCAGGGCACCGCGGTTCACCGGTACTCGACGACGACCTTGAACGGATGAGGGTCGGCGAGCGGACCGGGCCGACGGTCGTCGACCGAGAAGCACACGGAGTACGCGGCGTAGAAGTCCTCGTAGGGCGCGTCGTCGGCCTCGAACGTGAAGTCGAGGACGACGTCGCACGTCTGCTGGCGAGCGACCCCGGCGACGTCGATGCCGCTGAGCGTCCAGGTTCCCTCACCGCGCAGCAGGGTGCCGAGCAGACGCACCGCGCGCGCCTCGACCGCACCGAGCGAGCCGATCACACGGTTCGCCAGGCGCAGCGCCGCCTCGTCGGGACCCGCGCCCGAGCCCCGGACCAGCACGTCGACGTCGTCGGGCAGGACGACGTGCCACTCGTCGGTGACCGAGCCGTCCACCTGCACGGCCGGTCTGAGCTGTCCGGTCTCGATGCTCACGGCAGCCCTCCGGTCGGCGTCGCCCGGTACGGGAGACCGGCCCGCGACACCGTACAGCGTGGTCCGCGCTACACCACGGCTCGCAGGAGGAGCGCCGCGGCCGCGATGCCGGCGACCGTGCGCACGTGGTTGCCGGCGTTCCACTCGCGCACCCACCCCGGCCACCGTGCGGCGGCGTCCGGGCCCGCGGGGTCGAGCGCCGCGAGCTCGATGTTGCGCGGGACGTTGTAGGCGGCGGTGACGCCGATCGCACCGACCAGGTAGACGGCTGCACCGGCCAGGAGCCACGGCGACCGGTCGACGACGCCCACGACGACCAGCGCGACGCACGCGAGCGTGGTGCCGAACATCAGGAGCATCAGCGGCGGCCGCTGCGCGGTGACGTTGATCGACTGCATCGCGGCGATGCCGTGCGCGGCCGGGAGCCGGCGCAGGGCGGGCATCACGAACGTCGAGAAGGCGAAGAGCACCCCGCCGACGGTGGCGGACGCGATCGCGGTCGCGACGGTGAGCACGACGAGGGGTGTGCTCATGAGGTCAGGGTCCACGAGGTCATGTCTCCACGGTCCCGGGCCGCTCGTGGACTGTCCATGACGAGACGTCGCGCGTTCATGCCCGATCGTCCAGCGGAGACTTGCTTGACTTCGAGCGCACTCGAAGGCGCATCATCGACGCCATGAGCGTCGCCGAGTCCACGGACGTCAGCCTCAGCATCGCCGAGGCGGCCGAGGCCACCGGCCTGACCACGCACACCCTGCGCTACTACGAGCGTGACGGGCTGCTGCTCGACGCGGTCGACCGGGCGTCGTCGGGCCACCGCCGCTACTCCGAGGACGACGTCGGCTGGATCCGGATGATCACGCGGCTGCGTTCCACGGGCATGCCGATCCGGGAGGTCCGCCAGTACGCCGACCTGGTCCGGGCGGGAGACGGCAACGAGGCCGAGCGGCTCCAGCTCCTCGTCGCCCACCGCGACCGCGTCCGGCAGCAGCTCTCCGAGGTCGCCACGCACCTGGAGGCCATCGAGTACAAGATCGGCCTGTACGAGCGCAGCACCTGCACACTCACCTGACACGACGTCCGCAGAGCGCCCGTAGGTTCGTCGGGTGCCCCCGAACGACGACGACGCTCGCGTGAGGACTTCGTCGCGCCAGGCGGAACGAAGTCGTCACGCGAACGGTCCGGCGCTCTCGGGTGACGACGCCGACGGCCGCGTGACGACGTCGTCGCGACGTCCGCACGCCGAGCGGCGTCACGGTCGCAGGCCGGGCGGTCGACGAGGGAGTCGGCTGGTCGCCGGGGGAGTCGCCCTCGCGCTCGTCGCGGTGGGGCTCGTCGTGTCGCGGGTGGACCACCCCGTCGCCGATCCCGTCGGCGACGCCCTCTACGCCGCCTTGGTCGTCGCGGTGCTGGTCGTCGTCGTACCTCGGGCACGGTCCGTGACGGTCGCCGGCGTCGCGTTCGCGATCTGCGCCGCCGTCGAGCTCGCGCAGCTGACCGGGATCCCCGCGGCGGTCGTCGACGCGGTCCCCGTGGCCCGGTACGCGCTGGGCACGACGTTCGTCGCCGTGGACCTGCTCGCGTACGCGGTGGGTGCGGGACTGGCCTGGGTCGTGCGACGCTGACAGCCGGACCGACGCACCGGGGGACAGATGGATCCGTCGTACAGCCTGGCCGTCCGGCTGGCCTGCGAGTTCATCGGCACCGCGATCCTCATCATCCTCGGCAACGGCACCGTCGCGAACGTGCACCTCAAGGGGTCCAAGGGGTACCGCGGCGGGTGGTCGCTGATCGCGATGGGCTACGGGTTCGGCGTGATGATCCCCGCGCTCATGTTCGGCGGGATCAGCGGCAACCTCATCAACCCGGCGTTCACGCTGGGGCTGGCGACGTGGGGGCTGTTCCCGTGGTCGGAGGTGGCGCCGTACATCGTCGCGCAGGTGCTCGGCGCGATCGCGGGCCAGGTCGCCATCGTCGTCACCCACAAGCCGTACTACGACCAGACGACGGACCCCGAGGACATCCTGGCGACGTTCGCGACGATCAACTCCGCGCGTTCGCGCCTCAACGGCTTCCTCATCGAGCTGCTCGGTTCGGTGGTGCTCTTCTCGTGCGCGCTCGCCATCATCAACTCGCCGCTGACGCAGACCGAGCCCGCCGTCGCGCACCTCGCGCTCGGGTTCCTGGTCTGGGGACTCGTCGCCGGCCTGGGCGGTCCGACCGGTCCGGCGCTCAACCCGGCGCGTGACCTGGGCCCTCGGCTGGTGCACGCGGTGCTGCCGCTGCGGCACAAGGGGTCGTCGCAGTGGGACTACGCGTGGGTGCCCGTGGCGGCGCCCGTGCTGGGCGGGATCATCGGCGTCGGCGGCTGGTACCTCCTGCTCGGCTGACCGCTCGGCAGGACACATCGGGCCCTGACCGGCATGCTCGTTGCCGGGGGTGGGACATGTCCGTGAACACGAGCATCTTCCGGCGCAAGTCCGTCGAGGACTCGCTCGAGGAGACGTTGGACCCCGAACGCGCCCTGCGCCGGACCCTGACCACCTGGGACCTCATCGTCCTGGGTGTCGCGGTGGCCGTCGGTGCGGGCATCTTCTCGGTGGGCGCCACCGCGGCGGCGAACTACGCCGGCCCGGCGGTCATCGTCTCGTTCCTCATCGCGTCCGTCGTGTGCGGTCTGGCCATCATGTGCTACGCGGAGTTCGCGTCGACGCTGCCCGTCGCCGGGTCCGCGTACACGTTCTCGTACGCGTCGATGGGGGAGTTCGTCGCCTGGATCATCGGGTGGGACCTCATCCTGGAGATGCTGCTGGGGTCGGCGGTGATCGCGAAGTTCTGGGGCGTGTACCTGTCCGACGCGTTCGGCCTCTTCGGTATCGACGTCCCGACGACGCTCACCCTCGGGGGCGTGGACGTCGAGTGGGGACCGGTCGTCATCGTCGCGATCTTCACCACGCTGCTGGCCCTGGGCACCAAGCTGAGCACGCGCGTGAACAGCGTGTTCACCATCATCAAGGTCGCCATCACGCTGTTCGTGATCGTGGTCGGCTTCTTCTACATCAATACCGCGAACTTCTCTCCGTTCGTCCCTCCGTCGCAGCCGGCACCGGAGCGCACGTCGCTGGAGCAGCCGGTCTTCGCGTTCCTGTTCGGGCTCGAACCGACGGCGTACGGCGTCATCGGGGTGCTGTCGGGCGCCGCTCTGGTGTTCTTCGCGTTCATCGGTTTCGACGTCGTCGCGACGACCGCCGAGGAGACCAAGAACCCGCAGCGCACGGTGCCGCGCGGCATCCTCGGCGGCCTGGCGATCGTGACGGTGCTCTACATCCTGGTGACGATCGTGGTCACCGGGATGGTGTCCTACACCGAGCTCGCCGAGGCGGACACCCCGTCGCTGACCACGGCGTTCGTGCTCGTCGGCGCGGACTGGGCGGGGCGGGTGATCTCCGTCGGGATCCTCGTCGGCCTCACGTCGGTGCTCATGGTGCTGCTGCTCGGCCTGACGCGCATCGTGTTCGCCATGAGCCGCGACGGCCTGCTGCCCCGGGGCGCGTCGCGGACCTCCCACAAGTACGGGACCCCGGTCCGGCTGCAGATCGGCGTCGGCATCGTCGTCGCCCTCATCGCCGGGCTGTCCGAGGTGGAGCTGCTCGAGGAGATGATCAACATCGGGACGCTGTCGGCGTTCGTGCTGGTCAGCTTCGGCATCCCGATCCTGCGCCGCACGCGGCCGGACCTGAAGCGCGGGTTCAAGGTTCCCTGGTCGCCCGCGCTGCCGATCGCCGCGGGCGTCGCGTGCCTGTGGCTGATGGCCAACCTCACGACACTCACGTGGCTGCGCTTCCTGGCCTGGCTGGCCGCCGGCGTCGTCATCTACTTCGTCTACTCGTACCGGCACTCGGTGGCGGCGAACCCCGGCCACGACGCACGGACGGGCGCGAAGCTCTAGTCCACGGGTTCGAGGACGAGTACCGGGATCAGGCGGTCCGTCTTCGTCTGGTAGCCCTCGTAGGCGGGCCAGACCTCGTTGGCGCGCGCCCACCACTCGTCCCGCTCGGCACCGGAGACCTCGCGCGCGAGGTAGTCCTTCTTCACGGCACCGTCCTGCAGCTCGACGTGCGGGTGCGCGACGAGGTTGCGGTACCAGGCCGGGTTCTCGGGCGTCCCACCCTTCGACGCGACGACCGCGTACCGCCCGTCGTGCTCGACGCGCATCAGGGCGGTCTTGCGGAGCTTCCCGCTGGAGGCTCCCACGGAGGTCAGGACGATGATCGGCTTGCCCTGCAGGGTGTTGGCCTTCTGGCCGTTCGTGCGCTCGAAGGTCTCGGCCTGGTTGCGGGCCCACGCGGACGTGCTGGGCTCGTACTCCCCGGTCAGCGGCACGGTTACTGCTTCTTCTGCTCGTCCAGGTAGTTCTTCGCCTTCTCGACGACGCTGTCGATCTTCGCGTCGTGGCCGTCGCTCGTCCTCGACTTGACCGCCTCGGCCGCCTTGTCGATGGCGTCCTTGGCCTGCTCCTCGCGACCGCTGACGGCGGCCTTGGCCTGGTTGACCAGGTTCTCGATGCCCATGGTGGCGTCCTTCCTCGGGGTGACGACTCAGTCTGCGACGTCCGGGACCGGTGTGCTCGACGAGGAGGTCGTTCGCGGCATCGCGGCCGCTGCTGCCACCGTCGCCACCGCGACGACCGCCACCGCGACGAACGCCACCGTGACCGCGTCACCGAACTGCTCCGGGTCCTGCGCGGGCGTGTCCCCGTGCATGAGGCCGTTGACCAGCGCCCCGAGCGCCGCGACCCCGACCGCGCTGCCCATCGACCGCGAGAACAGGTTGGCGCCCGTGACCACCCCGCGCTCGCTCCACCCGACGCTCGACTGCGCGGCGATCAGGCTCGGCGACGCGACGAGCCCCAGCCCTGCGCCGATGACGAAGCAGGCGAGCCCCACGGCCGGCACGGACGGGTGGGCCGACGCGACGACCAGGCCGACCGCACCGGCCACCACGACGGCGGAGCCGATGATCGCCGTCGTGCGGAAGCCGAACCGCAGGTACAGCCGCCCGGACTGCGACGCGGAGATGGGCCAGCCGATGGTCAGGGTGGCCAGCGTGAGGCCCGAGACCAGCGGTGAGACGCCGAGCAGCGCCTCGAGGAACGTCGGCACGTACGACGTCAGACCGATGAGGATGACGCCCACCCCGACCGACACCAGCGACGCCGCGAGCAGCAGCCGCCGGGAGAACACCCACAGCGGCAGCACGGGCTCGTCGGCCCGCTGCTCGACGCGGACGAACGCCACCAGCAGCAGGGCGCCGACGACGAACGCACCGACGCTCGGCACCGACAGCCACGCCCACGCGTTGCCGCCCTCCAGCAGCGCGAGGATCAGCAGGGTCATGCCGGTGGTCAGCAGGAGGCCGCCGGCCCAGTCGATCCGGTGCCGCTGGTGCTCGACGGTCTCGTGCAGGTGCCGGACCAGCAGCCACGCCGCCGCCAGGCACAGCGGGATGTTGACGAAGAAGATCCAGTTCCAGGTCAGGAACTCCGCGAACACGCCGCCGAGCGTCGGACCGACGACGGCCGAGACGCCCCACACGCTCGCGATGTACCCCTGCGCCTTCGCCCGCTCCGCGACGGTGTAGATGTCTCCCGCGATGGTGATCGCCATCGGCTGCACGGCCCCCGCACCCAGACCCTGCACCGCCCGGAAGGCGATGAGCGCCGGCATGCTCCACGCGAACCCGCAGAGGATCGACCCGAGCAGGAACAGCCCGATGCCGAGCAGGATGACGGGCTTGCGGCCGACGGTGTCGGCGAGCTTGGAGTAGATCGGGACGCTCACCGCCTGCGTCAGCAGGTACACCGAGAACAGCCACGGGAAGCTGGTGAAGCCGCCGAGGTCAGCGACGATCGTCGGGACCGCCGTGGCCAGGATCGTCGCGTCGATGGCGACCAGACCGGTCGTGACCATGATCGCGACGAGGATCGGGCCGCGCTCGGAGCGGAAGCCGACATCGGTGCTCAGGGGTCCTCCTCGGTGGTCCTTCGGGGTCGACCCTAGGCTGGCCGACGTGACGCGCGAGTATGCGATGACCGGGTTCACCGTCCGCGAGCACCGGGTCGAGGTGCCGGTCGACTGGTCGGCACCCGACCGGTTCGGCTCGATCGAGGTGTTCGCCCGCGAGCTCGTCGACCCGGAGAAGGCGTCCGACGACCTGCCGCTGCTGCTCTTCCTGCAGGGTGGACCGGGCGGACAAGGGCCGAGACCGCTCGGCGGCGGCTGGGTCGCCGCCGCGCTGGAGAAGTACCGGCTGATCCTGCTCGACCAGCGGGGGACCGGACGGTCGTCGCCCGTCGACGGGCGCGTGATCGGCGGCATCGAGGACGCAGCGGGCTACCTGGCGTGCTTCCGCGGCGACGCGATCGTCGCCGATGCCGAGCACCTGAGGGCGACCGTCTACGGGGGTCGGCAGTGGGCGACGCTGGGGCAGTCCTACGGCGGGTTCCTCACGTTGACCTACCTGTCGCAGCACCCAGACGCGCTCACCCGGTGCTTCGTCACCGGTGGGCTGCCGCCGGCCACCGTCGACGCCGAAGCCGTCTACGCGGCGACGTTCCAGCGCCAGGCCGCCCGCAACCGCGAGCTCGCGCGCCTGCACCCGTCCGACGTCCCCGTGCTCGGCGCGATCGCCGACCTCCTCTCCGACGGGTCGGTCGTCCTGCCCACCGGCGAGCCGTTCACCGTCGAGCGGCTCCAGCAGCTCGGGCACGGGCTCGGGATGAGCACGGGGATCGACGAGCTCCACTGGCTGCTCGACACCGCACTGACCCCCTCCGGTGCGCTGTCGGACGCGTTCCTGGGATCCGTCGTCCAGCACACCGGGTTCGACAGCAACCCCCTGTACGCCGTCCTCCAGGAGGTCATCTACCACCAGGGCCACCGCGAGCCCGGCTGGGCAGCACAGTCCGAGCGCGACCGGTGGCCGTCGTTCGACCCGTCCGCCCGCCCGCTGCAGCTCACCGGCGAGACGATCTTCCCCTGGATGTACGAGCAGCACGCCGCGCTGCGACCGTTCCGCGCGGCCGCCGAGGCGCTCGCGGCCCGGACCGAGTGGCCCGCCCTGTACGACCTGGACGCGCTCGCGGCGAACGAGGTGCCCGTCGCCGCCGTGCAGTACTACGACGACCCGTACGTCGACCTGGACCTCGCCCTGGCGACCCCCGTCGGCAACCTCGACGTCTGGATCACGAACGAGCACCTGCACGACGGCCTGCGCGCCGCCGGCGACACGATCCTCCCGAGGCTGTTCGACCTGGCAGCGGGCAAGGCCCGCGTCACGGGCCGCTGACCGGCCGCTGACCGGCGTCGCCCGGCGAGCGCGGCACTTTCCGACGAGAGCGGCAGTCGGAACTGCCGTCCTCGTCGCAGACTGCCGTCCTCGCCCGGCGGAGTCGGCCGGTGCCGTCCTCACGCCTCCGGCGTCGGCTCGTGGCCCGGGCGGCCGTGGGTGCGGTTCTGCTCCTTCAGGCCCGCCTCGTAGACGTGGCGGCGGCCCGCCATGAGCTCGTCGCAGACGCGCTGCTCGGCCGCCTCGAAGACCCGGTAGTACTCCTCGTCGTACGCCTCGACGACCTGGAACGTCCACCGGCCCGGCAGCACGTTGCGGCCGACGAGCTCGGCGCGGAGCTCGTCGGCCAGGTCCTGGTGCCCGGCCTCTGCCAGCTGGTCCAGGGCCTCCGCCAGCTCCTTGTCCGCGCGGCCCGTGAGCCGGTGGAACGCGTAGAGCATCCCCCGCGCGTGCTCGACCACCTCGAACGCCGCCGTCAGCGCACCGACGGCGTCGACCGTCTGCTCGGAGGTGCCGGGCGGCGGTCGGTGGTCGTCGTCGCGCTCATCAGCCATGCGTCGATGGTCGCCGCGCCCACCCCTTCCCGCACGTCGACCCGCGACGTCCGCCGCGCACCAGCCCCGAGCACCGCACCCGACGCCCGTGCCGACGCTCAGGTCTCGTCGGCGACCGCGACGGCAGCGGCGAACCCGACATGGATGGCGGCGGCAGCGGAAGGATCCGTCCGTCCACAGATCACCCCACCGACCGGCGAGTCGACCTGTCCCGTGTGGCAGGGTGGCTCCCCGGGTGGGCGCCAGACGCCACCCGCCGACCCTCTGACCTGCCCCTGGAGCCTCCCCGTGCGCGTTTCCCGTCGTCTCCTCGCGGTGCCTGCCGCTGCCGTCCTCGCCTGGTCGCTGACCGCGTGCGGGGGTGCAGCCCCCGAGGCACCGGCCGGGCTCGACGCCAGCGCGTCGGCCACCGAGGAGACGGTCGTCGAGCCCGCCGGCTTCGTGCTGACCACGGAGAACCTGCCCGACATCGCCGCCGCGATGCTGGCCGCGCAGACGTACGACACGACGATGGTCACCGAGGTCGCAGGCGCCTCGATGACGGCACAGGGGCAGGCGCGGGTCAGCGACGCAGGCACCGAGATGACCCTCTCGATGAGCAGCCCCGAGATGGCGGCACCCCTCGACATCCGCCTCGTCGGCGGCCAGATGTACGTCAACATGGGCGAGCTCACCGGCGGTCTGTTCTGGCAGCTCGACCCCACCGACACCTCGAACCCCCTCACGGCCGGGTTCGCCGGGTCGACGGGACAGGCCAGCGCCGCCGACAGCCTCGAGGCGCTCGTCCCGGCGCTGGTGTCCGTCGAGAAGTCCGGCGCCGTGGAGGAGCTCGACGGCGTCAGCGCGCAGCCGTACGACGTCGTGGTGGACACCAGCAAGATCGCCGGGAGGTCGGCCGAGCAGTTCGCCGCCGCCGCGGAGGCGGGCGTCGAGGTGCCCGCGCAGATCACCTACACGTACTGGGTCGGGGACGACCAGCTGCCGCGCAAGCTCTCCATGGACCTGCTGGGGTCGCACATCGAGATGACGTTCAGCAACTGGGGCGGACCGGTGACCATCGAGGCCCCGCCCGCCGACCAGGTCACGGCCGCACCGACCATGTGACCGACCTGGCGGCCCGCGGTGAGCGGGCCGCCGGCCGCGCGGCCGTGCGGGCCCCTGGTACGGCAAGCACCAGGAGTCGCGCGGTCACGGGATCGTCATCACGCGCAGCGTCCCGCCGAGCACCGCGTCCGTGAGCCCCACCGTCAGTCGCCCAGCGCCCACCCGTGCGGTTCCGCCAGCCGGTCCGCCGACGCCGGTCCCCACGACCCGACCGCGTACGGCTCGGGCGCCGGGCGGTCCTCGCCGAGCAGCGGGGCGAACGCGATCCACGCGGCTTCGAGCCCGGTGGCCGTGGTGAAGAGGGTGCGGTCGCCGACGAGCACGTCCTCCAGCAGCCCCGCGTACGGGGGCAGGGACTCGCCGGGCTCGACGTCCGCGAGCGCCAGGTCGGCGGTACCGGTGCCGAGCTCGAGGAACGCGCCGGGCTTCTTGACCGTCGTCGTGACCTTCAGCTCGCCCGACCCCGCCAGGGACACGACCACGCGGTTGGGGCCGACGGGCGAGCCGAACAGCTCGTCGGGCGTCCGCAGCACCAGCGTCACCTGCTGCGCCGACGCGGCCATCCGCTTGCCGGTGCGCAGCAGGAACGGCACCCCCTCCCACCGCGGGGTGTCGACCCAGAGGCGCGCGGCGACGAACGTGTCGGTCGTCGAGTCGTCCGGCACGTCCGCGATGTCGCGGTACCCCTCGAACTGGCCGAGCACCACGTCGTCGTCCGGGTCCAGCGGGCGGAAGTGCGCGATGACGTCCTCACGGGCCGTGCCCAGGTTCGCGGCGTCGAGCCGGTGCGGCGGCTCCATCGCGACCTCGGCGGCCACCTGGAACAGGTGCGTGACCAGCATGTCGAGCGCGGCGCCGGTCGCGTCGTAGAACTCCGCCCGCTGCGCGACGTCGAGCGTCTCGGGCACGTCGATCTGGACCTGCGCGACGTGCCGCCGGTTCCAGATGCCCCCGAACAGCTCGTTGGCGAACCGCAGGACGTGCAGGTTCTGGGTCGCCTCCTTGCCCAGGAAGTGGTCGATCCGGAACACCTGCTCCTCGTCGAACGCGTCGTGCACGATCGCGTCCAGCTCGCGGAACGTCTCCAGCGAGGTGCCGTACGGCTTCTCGTAGACGATCCGGATGCCGTCGGTGAGCCCGGCCTTCTTCAGCGCGCGGGTGATCGGGGCGAAGGACGACGGCGGGACCGCGAGGTAGTGGATGACGGTGACGTCGCCGCCCAGCACCTCGCGCAGCCGGTCGAGCTCGCCCGGGAGCTCGTCGGCGCTGTCGTCCTCGCTGACGTCCCCGCAGTACGCGGTGTGCTTGGTCAGCTCCGGGACGCCCGCCGCGGCCTCGTCGTCGCCGAACTCCTCGACGGCGGCGCGCAGGAGCTCGTCGAAGTCGTGCGAGCTGATCGGCGTGCGTCCCGTGCCGAGCAGCGCCCAACGCTCCGGCAGCAGCCCACGCCGCTGCAGCGTGGCCAGCGCGGGGAGCACCATGCGCTTCGCGAGGTCACCGCGGGCACCGTGCAGGACGAAGATCAACGGTTCGGTGGGCGCCATCGGGCTGGGTCCTCACGACGTGACGGGCGGAGCCTCGACCGTACGTTCGCGTGCCGACGAGCGCGCGGCGGGACGGATGGTCCGACGGGCGCGGGGGATCCATCATGGCCAGCAGCGCGGCGTCCTCGCCGACGCCCGCTCCCTTCGCCCGACGTTCGGGGTCCTGGCATGACGACCTATCTCGGTATCGATCTCGCGTGGGCCGCGCGAGCGAGGACCGGCCTCGCGGCACTGGACGAGGACGGCCGGCTCGTCGCGTCGACGAGCGCGATCACCGACGACGAGATCGCCGCGTTCGTCGACGCGCACACGTCCGGCGCGGTCGTCGCCGCGATCGACGCCCCGCTGATCGTCCCGAACGCCACAGGTTCGCGCGTCGCGGAGCAGCTGATCACCCGGGAGTTCGGGCGCTACAACGCGGGCGCGTACCCGTCGAACCGCTCGCGACCCCTGTTCGACCCTCCGCGGGGAGAGACCCTGTGCCAGCGGTTCGGGTGGGATCCCGACCCGGCGACCCCGCCCGGGCGCGACCGATCGGTGGCGATCGAGGTCTACCCGCATCCCGCGATGGTGGTGCTCTTCGCGCTGGCGACGGTGCTGCCGTACAAGGCGAAGCGTGGCCGGGACGTCAGTGCCCTGAAGACAGCCTTCGCCTCCCTGCTCGACCACATGGAGCGCGTGTGCGACGAGCCGCTCGGGCTGACGGCCTCGCCGCGGTGGGCGGAGATCCGGTCGGCCGTGGCCTCAGCCGAACGGATCGTGGACCTCGACCGGGTCGAGGACGAGGTCGACGCGGTGCTGTGTGCGTACCTCGCCTGGCTCTGGGGCACGGGCTCGCCGACGATGCGGGTGCTCGGCGACGTCGACAGCGGCTACATCGTCGTCCCGGGCACGGCCTCGGTGCCCCCGGCGGGACGCACACCGCGTGCTGACCTCGCCGACGAGTTCCGGACGGCGGTCCCGAGCCTGACCCGCCAGGAGGCCGAGCGGCTGGCGGCGATCGCCCGACAGCGTTGACCTCTACCCGACCGGCACCCACAGCACACGCGCGACCCGGTCGAGGATCGCGTCCAGCACGGCCCCGCGGTCGAACTGCAGGGCGTGCAGGCGCGCGCGGGTCTCCCAGTCGGCGCGCTCGTCGGGGGACAGGGCGAGGACGCGATCGAGGGCCGCGGCGATCGCGGCCGGGTCCTCGACGGGGACGATGACGGCGGTGTCTCCGACGGCCTCGCCGATGCCTCCGGTGTCCGTGGTGATGACGGGGCCGCCCCCGGCCAGCATCTTCTCGGCCAGCGCGATGCCGAACGTCTCGACGAACTCCGGCCGCGGCTTGCTCGGCAGCACGTACGCGGCGGAGCCGGCCATGAGGTGGGCCTTCTCGTCGTCGTCCACGTCGTCGAAGAACACGATGCGGTCGGCGGCGGGAGAGGTGGCGGCGATCTCCTGGAGGCGGGCGGCGTCGGGACCGTTGCCGGCGACGACGAGGCGGAGGTCGTCGCAGCCACGGCTCTGCTCGAAGCCGGCGATGAGGTCGTCGACGCCCTTGGCGTGCGCGAGACGCGAGAGGAACAGGACGTAGCCGTCCGAGGTCAGGCCCCGCCTCTCGAGGACGTTCGCGCTCTCGGCCGCGTCGAGGTCGAGGTACGAGCCGACGTCGATCGCGGGGTACGAGACCGAGACGCGCTCGCGGCACTGGGCGGCGAACGTGGTGCCGTGCTTGGCGTCGATGGCGGCGGCCTCGGCGATGATCAGCTCGCGCGTGTAGTCGCTGACCGCGAGGCACACGTCGTGCTCCAGGTAGCTGGACAGCACGTGCGCCGCGGCGCCGAACTCGTCCTTCTCGACGCAGGCACGGACGACGTTGGTGACGTCGGAGCCGACGGCCTCCGCGACGGTCGTGACGTTCACCGGCAGACCGGTCCGCCGGGCGACGTGCACCGCGTCGGCCACGGCCAGGGAGTGCGGGCTCAGGTACAGCGACATCGCGACCGTCGGGACGCCGTCCGTGAACAGCTCCACCAGGCGGCCGACGATCCCTGCGAGCCAGCGCCCGTCGGGAACCTTGTAGTCGCCGACGGGTTCGGGGCGCTCGACGGTGATCCCCGGCGAGTACGGCAGCACGCCGTCGAGCGGCTTGAGGGGGAGCCCGGTCGCCTGCAGCCGGTCGATGGGCCACGTGACGATGCGGACGTCGTCGAAGCCCCGCTGCAGGGCGGCCTCGGCGAGGTTGCGGGCCTCGCCCGAGTGGCCGCAGATGACCGGGTCGGCGCGGACGACGATGACGAGACGGCGGTTCGGGAACACGGCGACTCCTGGGATCAGCGCCGCAGCGCGGCGGTCGGGGGGTGGGTGCTCACGGACGGCGGCCGGACGGTGGTGCCCCAGGCGCTCGGTGTCGGGCCGAGCTCCAGGTGCAGGCGTCCGCCGCGATGAAGCTCCGTGCCCGTGAGCCACGTGCGGTCGAGCCGGTCGCCGTCGAGGTGGACCGACTGGACGTACTGCGTGGGTCCGTCGGGGGTCGGTTCGACGAACCCGGTGGTCTCGATCGTGAGGTTGCGGTCGCCGACGTCGATGCTCGACTCCCGCCACGCGGGCGCGCTGATGAGGAACAGGTTCTGGCCCGCGACGGGGAACAGCCCCAGCGACGCCCACACGAACCACGACGACAGCCCGCCGGAGTCGTCGTTGCCGGGCAGCCCGCCGCGACCGGTGCCGAACTGGTTCTGCACGATCGCCTGGACGACCTCGGCGGTCCGGTCCGGACGGCCCGCGTAGTGGTACGACCACGGCGCCTCCATGTCGGGCTCGTTGTTCAGGCCCTCGAACCGGTTCAGCGCGTACCCCGCGGCCATCTCCTCGATGGCAGGCCGCAGCCCCGGCTGGGTCACGGCGGGCGCGCCGAAGCCGAAGAACTCGTCGAGCTGCGCGACGAACGCGTCGTCGCCGCCTGAGAGCTTGATGCGGGCCGCCATGTCGTGCAGCAGCCGGAACGAGTAGTTCCAGCGGCCGCCCTCGTAGTAGGTGGAGTCCTGCAGCAGGCCCGTCTCCTCGTCGAACGCGTTGACCCAGCGGGCGGCCAGCGGCGTGAACTGCTCGACCAGCGCCGGGTCCCCGACGTGCGCCGCGATCTGCGACGTGCACCAGTACCCGAACGCCAGGTCCAGCGTGTGGCTGATCGGGTGCACCTTGCCGCGCAGCAGGAAGTCCTCGCCGTACGTCCGGCGCAGGTCGTTGTGCATGTGCACCAACGCCCAGTCCCAGTCCATGCCCGGGAGCCCGAGCTGGCACAGGTCGGCGAGGAACGTGTGCGCCAGCGCCGACGCCTGCCGGCTGAACTGGTCGGCACCACGAGCCATCCGGTACCCGATGGGGAGGTTCCCCTCCTCCTCCGAGATGTACAGCAACGCGTTCGCCAGCTCGACGGCCTTGTCCGGCAGGAGCGTCGTCAGCAGCGGCAGCTGCGTCCGATAGATGTCCCACATCGTCGCCAGGTCGAACGCGAACGGCCCGTCGGCCGGCCAGAACGGCGACTCGTCGGGCGCCAGGCACGGCTTGATCAGCGAGTGGTACAGCGCGGTCGAGAAGACGGTCTGCTTGTCCTTCGACGGGGTGTCCACCCGGATCTTGCTCAGGGCGTCCTGCCAGACCTCGGCCGTCGCCGCGCGCCTCGTCGCAAAGCTCGACGGCCCCGGCCCGCACTCCCGCTCGAGGTTCTCCCGTGCCTGGTCGACGCCGCGCAACGAGAACCCGAACCGCAGCTCCACCACCTGACCGGGTTCCGACGGACCCGCCCACATCAAGCCGAACGGCCGCAACGTCGTCGGCCGGATCCGGTCGAAGTCCAGCCGCGTCCCACCCGGCATGAGCCGGCGGTCGTACCAGAGCAGCTGTCGCCAGCGCGGGTCGTCGCACTCCACGTGGATCGCCAGCGGAGCACCCTCGACGACGATCTCGCCCTGCGCGATCCCCGGGCTGATCGAGTGCAGGTGCGCCCGCAGCGGCACCGTCCGCCCATGCGGGATCGACAAGCCCCCGAGCGAGAAGTCGATGACCAGCCGCGCGTCCCGGTGCGCAGGAAACGTGTACCGGTGCACGGCACTCTTGGGGCCGACCGTGATCTCCGCCCGGATGCCCGACTCCAGCGTCGCCGAGTAGTAGCCCGGCTCAGCGCTCTCGTCGACGACGTCCCACAGCTGACCCAGGTCGTCCAGCGGCTGCAGCATCGGCGTCACGCGGAAGTAGTTGTAGTACTTGCGGATCGCGCCCGTCCCCGACTGCTGGAAGTGCGTGAAGCCGCTCGCGACCTGCCGGTCGTACAGCTCCGTCGGGAGACCCTCGGTGCCCAGGTCGTAGCGGCCGTAGCCCGTCGGGTACGCGCCGCTGTACGCGCACGCACTGACCATGCCCAACGGGTACGTGGCCCCCGGGTGCGTGTTGCCGACCTGCGGCTTCGGCCACCACCACGTCGTGGCGATCCCCTGCTGCGGCGGCAGGCTCGTCGCCTCCGTGCCGATGAACGGGTCGACGCGTTCGAACATCCGCCGCTCCTCGCGCTCGTCGTCACCGGACGTCAGGGTCGCGTGCGGGCGACGCCTGCGTCTATGCCTCGTTGAGGGGGACGGTACGGGGGGAGTGTGTCTGGCGGGTTACGAGCGTGTCGGGTGTCCTCACGGACCCCCGTCGATGTCTCAGCGACCGCTGACGTTGGAGAGAACGTTCAGGAGGACGACGAGACCCACGCCCACGATGAAGAGCCGGCCGAGAGCGCTAGCGCAGGATGACTGCCGGGCCTTCGATGACCCTCTCGATCGAGTCGTGGGGCGCTGGACCGCTCCCTCGCGTCGCTTCTGCACTGTCCGGCTGCTCGGCCTGCGCTTTCTCGGGGTCGGAACGCCGGGACTCGTGGCACCGCCGAGATGACTCTCGAGATATCGCCCGACATCGGCGACGTCGAACGGAGACAGGCGATACGGCAGGCTCGCCAAGTACGCCGGGAGGTGCACGCGCCCCACGACGACAACACCCAGGGAGGACGACGTCGGTGGCAGATCCTGGCTGGCCAGGCACACGATGCCGCGTACGGCTGATCTGTGAGGCGGCGCCAGCTCAGCGGAGAGATCAGCCGCGGCAGAGGCGACAGACTCGACCTGGGGAGTCCGGTCATACCCATTCTGGCGAAGGCGACCATCGACGATAGTGACGTCGCCCGACCAGTTCTTGGCATCGACCAGGATGACGCCGCCGGGTCCCAGAGCCACATGGTCAAGATTTGCCTTGGGGCGACCTGGCCAATGCAGATCGTGGAGGACGGCCCATCCGTATCGGGCTGTGCTCTCGATTGCTGCCGCGACGAGGCGTTCGCCCTCGGCTCCCGCAGACCATGCGCGCTGGTCGCGCTGTGCGCGAACGAGGCGCGCCTGAACCTCGGCATCGAGCTCACAGCTTCGCGCTTCCTCGGCTCGCAGCTGCGCGACGCGGCGAGCCCGTCGACTGGCCTGTTCCTCTGCGCCGAAGCCCGCCTCGCCCATGGGTGCCCTGTCGGCTGGTCGGGCTCGCACCTTGAGGCCATGGCTCCACCGGCAGTCGTTTGACTTGCGTCATCTCCTGAAGCGTTCCCATCGCCAGGCGAGCAGCGCGCGATCGGGGTGGTCCGCGCGGCGACGCGGGAGCGTGAGCTCCCGGCCGTGCATCTCCTGAATGCCGTGGCGGAGCATCGGTCCGTCGACCTCGGCCATCACATCGACGGCTATCTCGACGCGATAGTCGGGGGTGATGCCGAGCATGTTCTGGTCGTAGGCGGCGTGATGGATCTTGCAGAGTGCGAGTCCGTTCGGCGTCGTCGGAACGCCCAGGACCTCCGTGTCCGGAACGATGTGCGCGGCATCGAGCAGCGAACCGTGCTTGAGCGTGCAGACCGCGCACCTGGTGTCATAGGCCAGGAGCACCCGCGTCCGGAAGGCCGGCTGGTGCAGTCGTTGCTTCGCAAGTCGAATCGCGTACTCGCGCTGACGCACGTCGAGATCGCGGAGATCGCCCATGTAGCGGAACGCCTCGTCGAGCGCGACGAGGAAGGTTCGCTCCTCGGGATAGTCGTCGACGACGTACACCGGCATCACCGGGGTGTAATAGTTGGCGACCTCCTTGCGAAAGAGGATCAGCGGCATTCCCGTCTCTATCGCCGCTCGCATCTTCCGGTTGTCTCCGCTGAATGCGTCGCCGCTCCGATACGCATAGTGGAGGAGTCCATCTTTAGACTCTGTGTCGTCGTACGGGCCGGTCGCCGATGCCACGATCGCCAGCGTCGACGACAGTCCGGCCGGATTCCGGATGCCGCGCGAGAAGTCGATGATCGGTAGGTCGCGGCCGTCGATGCGAAAGCTCAAGAGCTCCTGCCGATGCAGAAATCCACCATTCGCTTCGGCGCGGATGCGTATCCAATCCATGATCCGGGTCCGAAGCGCTGCCTCGACCACGGTATCCATCTCGTGAGCTGACCAGATGCGGCGGGTGTACGCAAGGCTCAACCCGCGAGGCCGGGCGTCTGCTGCCATGATCGCGACAAGGCCCGGGGCTGCGTCGCGCTGCGAAGGTCGCGTGTGGGGTTTGTCGAGTGTCCGGAAGGGCGAGCACGTGAACGAGGTTGTGTCCCGCAGTCAGCTCCCCACCGTCCCCCGCTCCGCGTGGAACGCGCTCGTCGTGCTCATGGCCGGCATGTTCATGGCTCTGCTCGACACGACGATCGTCAACGTCGCCCTCCCGACGATCCAGGTCAGCCTGGACGCGAGCGAGGCGACGCTGAGCTGGATCATCAGCGGCTACGCGCTGGCGTTCGGGATCGCGCTGATCCCCGCGGGCCGGATCGGCGACCGCATCGGGCACAAGTGGGTGTTCTTCACCGGCCTGCTGCTCTTCACCCTGGCCAGCCTCTTCTGCGGGCTCGCCCAGAACAGCCTCCAGCTGATCGTCGCGCGAGTCGTCCAAGGGCTCGCGGGCGGCATCTTCGTCCCGGCAGTCACGGCGTTCATCCAGCTGCTGTTCCCTGCGCAGGTGCGGGGCAAGGCGTTCGCCATCCTGGGCTCGGTCATCGGTGTCTCGACGGCCCTGGGTCCGATCCTGGGTGGTCTGATCATCGAGGCGTTCGGCGACGAGAACGGCTGGCGCCTCGTGTTCTGGGTCAACCTGCCGATCGGTGTCGTCGCGCTGGTCGCTGCCGCGAAGGTCCTGCCGGCCGGGGCGGCGACCAAGGCGAAGGACGGGTACGACCTCGTCGGGCTCGTGCTGCTGACCGCCGGGTTGATCGCGCTGCTGGTGCCGCTGATCGAGGGGCAGGACAAGGGGTGGCCGGCGTGGACGTTCGTCACGCTCGCGGCCGGGGTCCTCCTGATCGTGGCGTTCGCGCTGTGGGAGAAGCGCATCGAGGACGACAACCCGATGGTCCCGCCGCACCTCTTCGCACATCCGGCGTTCACCGGCGGCACGATCCTCGCGCTGGTCTACTTCGCCGCGTTCACCAGCATCTTCTTCACCATCTCGCTGCTGTGGCAGGCGGGGCTCGGCCACACGGCGCTCGAGTCCGGCATCGTGGCGGTGCCGTTCGCCCTCGGGAGCATCGTCGGTGCCTCGCAGAGCAACCGGCTGGCGAAGCGGCTGGGCCGGACGGTGCTCGTCGTCGGAACGGGGATGGTCGCGGCCGGGCTCGTGGCGACGTGGCTCATCCTGCGGTGGGTGCCGGCGCCCGACCTCGTGAACTGGGACCTGCTCCTTCCGCTGCTGATCGCCGGCATCGGCAGCGGGCTGTTCATCGCGCCGAACGCGCAGTTCATCGTCGCGACCGTCAACCGGTCCGAGGCCGGCGCGGCCAGCGGGGTGATCAGCGTGATGCAGCGCGTCGGGTCGGCCATCGGCATCGCCGTCATCGGCAGCGTCCTGTTCGGCACCCTGCACCTCACCAGCAAGGACCCCGCGCAGATCGCGCAGGCGTTCGTCGACGCCGCCGCCCACGCGATGGCTGTCAGCGCGGTGCTGGCCGTCGTGAGCTTCGCGCTGGTGTTCGTCCTGCCGAAGCAGGTGGACGGAGGCCCACCGCCGACCGAGTAGCGCTCAGCCCTGCAGCAGGGGGAGGAGCTGGCTGCCCTGCCGTTCGATCTCCTGCAGGTACGGGGTGTCGGACAGCACGAAGTGGGTGATGCCGAGGTCCTCGTACTTCCGGAGGGATCTCGCGACGTCGGCGGCGGACCCGACGAGCCACGTCGTGCCGGCGCCGCCGCCGCCGTAACGACCGGGCGCGGTGTAGAGGTTGTCGTCGAGCACGTCGCCCTGCTCGGCCAGGTCGAGGAGGCGGCGCTGGCCGACGGCGGTCCGACGGTGCGGGTTCGGCGGGTTGGCCCCGTGCGTCGAGGCCATGCGGGCGACCTTCGCCTCGGCGTCGGCCCAGGCCTGCTCGGTGGTGTCGCGGACCAGGGTGGTGACCCGCAGACCGAACTGCAGCGGGGCGTGCTCCCGTCCCACCTCGTCGCTGAGCGCGCGCAGGCGCTGGATGCGGTCCTGCACCCCGGCGAGCGGCTCGCCCCAGAAGAGCTGGACGTCGGCCTCGGCGGCGGCGACGCGTTCGGCGGCCTCCGACGCACCGCCGAAGTAGAGGGTCGGGTGGGGGCGACCGTCGCGAGGCTCGATCCGGGGGACGACGGTGGACCCGGTCACCTGGAAGTGGTCACCCTCGTAGTGGACGTCCTCCTGCGTCCAGAGGCGTCGGACCACCTGGAGGAACTCCCGTGTGCGGGCGTAGCGGTCCGCCTGGTCGCCCTCGCTGTCGCCGTAGGCGCCGAGGTTGTCCTTGCCCGAGACGACGTTGATGCGGACGCGCCCGCCCGTGAGGTGGTCCAGGGTTGCGGCGGCCGACGCGAAGTTGGCGGGCCGCCAGTAGCCGGGCCGGATCGCGATGAGCGGCTCGAAGGTGGTGGTGCGGGCGGCCATCGCCGTGGCGACGGTGAACGTGTCGGGCCGACCCCAGCCGGTGCCGAGCAGCGCGCCGGTCCAGCCGTGGTCCTCGAGCGCGACGGCCTGCTCGGTGAGGGTCTGCAGGCTGTTGTGGTCGGGCACGACCGCGTCACCGCGGTGCCCCGGGGCGACCTCGTTCGGGATGTACCAGAGGTAGTCGGTGCTCATCACGGGTCCCTGGGTGTCGGTGGGGTGATCGGGTGCCGGACCCTATCGTTAAGCAGACAAGATGAGTCCACTTTTGTTGCGGGTGTCCGAGGTGTGGATGTCGCTCACGCGTCAGCCGCCGGCCACGTCCCGGCCACGTCGGCGCGCTGCACTTGTCGCATGGCCACGACGCTGGACATCGCCCGCCTCTACTCCGCCGCCGACCACAACGAACCGGTTCTCGGTTCTACCGTCTGGGCCATCGCGCACCCCCTCGGGGAGCCGCCGAGCACCGGACCCGACCTGCGCTGGGTCGCCGTGATAGGCGAGGTCAAGGGAGTCCTGCTGGACACTCCGGGGTGGCCGCACGGGCAGGTGTGGTCGACGGAGGAGCTGTGCCGCGAGCACGCGTGGGCTCGGCACGTCGCGGGGAGGCGGACGGGGTTCGAGATCCGCCGGATCTCCGTCGTGACACCCCGGCTCTTCCGGCTGGCCCCGCACTGAACGCAGGTAGCGTGAACCTCGCCCGCAACGACGAGGGAGCATCCATGAAGGACTTCGACCAGGCGCTGCGCACGGCGGCCCCCGGCACGATCGACGGCGCCAAGCTGCTGACGCGGTTCGCGTACGAGCAGGTCGCGGTGCCCAGCGGGGGGCCGGTCGGGGAGCGCTTCGAAGGGTTCATCCCCGCGCTCGTGCAGCGTGAGGGCACGCACCACCTGGTGGCGTTCTCGTCGGTGCAGCGGTTCCAGGACGAGGGGCGTCTCGGGGGCGAGGCGATCACGATGCCCGTGCGCGAGGTGCTGCTGCGGATGCCCACGGACGTGGGCATCGTGATCAACCCGGGCAGCTCACAGGGGTTCGAGCTGGGGCCCGAGGCCGTCGCGAAGCTGCGTGACGAGCTGACGCGGCCGCACGACGAGTCGCCGTGAGCCGTGTCAGCGTCGACTGACTACGCGGGCACCTTCACGGTCGTGAGGAACGCGGCGGCCTGGGTGAGGTCGTCGAACTCGTCCTCGACGAGGTCGACGAGCAGGTCGTTGCTCCACAGGATGAGCCGGCCGATCGTGAACTGCTCCTTGGCGACCTCGGGCAGGGTCAGCCCGTAGACGCGCTGCGCGATCTCCTTCTTGCCGCCGCGCGCCGCGCCGTAGGTGGAGATGGGCAGGTAGGACTCGGGCGACGTGGCGACGAGGACGCGAGTCAGGGTCGGCTCCTTGAAGCCGGTCATCCCGAGCCCGCCCTGGCCGAGGATCAGCCGGGTGAGCCGGTCGGGCAGCGGCACCGTGGTCGGCCCGTACAGCAGGTAGCGGATGGTGTTGCGGGTGCGGGCGGAGGCCTCACGCTCGCCCATCGTCTTCCACGCCCGGTTGAACGAGGCGGTGGTCGCGTTCGTCGCGCCGGGGGTCTCGTTCACGAACGAGAGCAGGTCGCGGGGGTCGCAGTCGGCTACCTCGTCGCGCGCGAACACCTGCTGGTAGTGGGTCCAGTCGTACCCGGGCTCCGTGGGCGGCGCCGCCGCGGCCAGGGCGGCGACCTTCTCCCAGCGGGCGGGGTCGACGGCGGCGCGGTCGGGGAACCGGGCCTGGAGGTCGGCCGACGAGGACGGCAGGGGGGCCGACGTCTTCGACTCTCCTCGGGTCCACTGGTGGCTGCAGGCGGTGCATCGGATGGTGCGGCGATCGTCCGCCAACCGTTCGACGAGTTCGAGCTCTCCGGACGTACAGGCCGGGCATGTCAGCATGGTGCTCCTTCGTCTCTAGGGAGAGTGTGACGCACCGAGCGCCGCTCCGGGGACGAGGGGGACTCCTAGCCGAACAGCGGACCCTGTCTGATCCGGTCCAGGAGGCCGTCGGGGGTGACGGCGTCGAAGTTCCAGTTGGAGTCGATCCACCACGTGACGCCGGCGTCCTCGAGCGCGGCGATCCTGTCCGCCGCCTCGGCCGGGTCGGTGGGGAGCACGCCCTCGGCGACCAGCTCGACCGGCCTGCCGTCGCTGTGCTCGTCCACCCAGGACCGCACGGAGCGCCACTCGTCGGGCTTCAGCGGGTCGAACCCGTCCTCCCGTCGGACCGCGATGACGCCGTCGCGCCCGACCGCACGGCGCATGGAGCGCGGCGCGAACCAGACGCCGATCACCCAGACGGGGATGGTGCCGCGCACCGGGCGGGGCCGGAACTCGAGGTCGGTGACCTGGTGGTGGGTCCCGGCGTAGCTGAACTTCTCGCCGGTCCACGCGAGGTCGAGGATCGCGAGCGAGTCGTCGAGCAGGGCTGCCCGTTGCTTGACGTCGGTGGTCTCGCCGGAGACACGGCTGTAGGCGCCGTCGTCGACGGCGCCGAGGCCCACGGGCAGGACGAGCCGCCCGCCGGACAGGTGGTCGACGGTCAGGGCCTGGCGGGCGACCTCCCACGGTTTGCGGCGCGGCAGCGAGAACACCATGGCGCCGAGCGTGATCCGGCTGGTCCGGACCGCGGCGGCGCCGAGCACCGTCCACGGGTCGAACGTGTCCATGGGGCCGACGCTGATGCCGTCCCAGGCCATGAACGCGTCCCAGCCGGCTTCCTCGGCCGCGACGGCCATCTCGATGTTCTGGGCCGCTGAACCGCACGACGCGGTGACACCGAACTTCATGCCCGCGACGCTACGCCCGACCTCCGACACCCGTCCGGCCGAGCGTCTCGGCGACCGCGACGTCCCACGGGGTGGCGACCAGACCGAGCATGCGGGACGACGACGCGGTGTCCATGACGTAGGGCTGCGTGAAGTGGTCGGAGACGGACGCGACCTCCCGCAGCAGCGGCGACACGAGTCCGAGCGCACGCACGGCCGCCGCCGGCAGGGGCCGGATCCGCGCCGGCGGCCCGCCGACGGCGAACCTGTCGCCCAGCTCCAGCATCGTCAGCGGCTCCGCGGTGGGGACGTGCCAGCCGCGCCCCCAGGCGTCGGGCGTCCGCCCGGCGGCGACGAGCGTGCGGGCGAGGTCGGGCAGGTACGTCCAGCTGTGCGGTTGGTCGACGGCGGTGACCGTCCGCACGACCTTGCCGGCACGCAGCGGCTCCAGGAACCGCGGTCCGAGCACCGCCTGGGAGTCCGCGAAGGGCCCGAAGTAGTCGGCGGCGCGGACCTCGGTGACGCGCAGGTCGCCGGCGCGGTGGCGGGCTTCGGCGTCGCGCCACATCCGGGCGCGGACCATGCCCTTGCGCTCGGTGCTGTCGAGCGGCGTGTCCTCCGTCATCACGGCGCCGTGCGTCGCGTAGCCGTAGAGGTTGCCGACGGAGACGAGGACGGCGCCGGTCCGCGCTGCCGCGTCGAGCAGGGCAGCCCACAGCGGGGGCCAGTCGGTGGGCCAGCGGTGGTACGGCGGGGCCGCGCAGCTGTACAGCACGTCCGCGCCGCGGGCGGCAGCCACCAGGGCCGCGACGTCGGTGGCGTCGACGGCGGTGTGCGTGATCCTGCCCGTGGAGGTCCCGCCGGTGCGGCTGAGCACCAGGACGTCGGCTCCCTCGTCGGCGAGCTGGTGGGCCAGCGTGGTGCCGACGGCACCCTTGCCGACGATGACGTGGCGGGCCATGGCGTCTCCTCCGAATCGAACGAGAGCACCGCTCTCTGATGTGAGCAATGCTCGCACAAGCCGCTCACCCAAACAAGAGCAGTGCTCGCAGTTTGTCGACGGAGCAGGCACACTGGCGTCCGTGACCACGTCGACGAGACCGCCGCTGCGCGCAGACGACGACGGCCCCGAGCCGACGAGGCCTGCGCTCGGCGCCCGCGAACGAGCCCGCGCCGAGGTCATGGCCGAGCTGCTCGCCGCGGCCCGCGCCCGCCTCGAGAGCGACGGGTCAGCGGCGCTGAGCCTGCGGGCTGTCGCCCGCGACCTCGGTATGGCGTCGTCGGCGGTCTACCGCTACGTCCCCTCGCGCGACGCGCTGCTCACGCTGCTGATCATCGAGGCGTACGACGCCGTCGGCGAGGTTGCCGAGACGGCCGCGGCCGACGCGGACCGCGACCCCGCGCAGACGTGGCTGGAGGTCGCGCGCGCCGTGCGGCGGTGGGCCCTCGACCAGCCGTACTCGTTCGAGCTCATCTACGGCACCCCGGTCCGCGGCTATCGCGCCCCCGACGACACGGTGCGCCCGGCCGTGCGCCTGTGGGGGGTCATCATCGGCCTGCTCATGGCGGCGGCCGACGGAGGGACCCTCGACCCGGCCGGACCCGACTTCGACCCCACCGGGCGGATGGCACCCGAGGCGCTCGCCACCGCGGGCTTCACCGACCCGACGACCGTGTCCGACGAGGTCGCCCGGATCGCGGTCCGCTCGGGGACGCTGTTCACGTCCCTCGTCGGCGCGATCTCCGTCGAGCTGTTCGGCCACCTGCACCGCGTCGCCGACGACCACGCACGGTTCTTCGACGTCACGATCGCCACGGCGGCCGCGGGCGTCGGCCTGCGCATCACGCTGGACTGACCAGGAAATCACTGGCCGGATCGTCCGCCCGGACCCCACCCTGGTCCCCGCGGGCGCAGGTCGCCGGCGGGTCCGCGACGGGCCTGCCTCGGGAGGTTCGACTCCTCCGCTCGCGACCATCCACCGTCCGCCCCGCCAGCTCGGCCCCGAACCCTCTGCCCGCGGTACTGCGCCTGGTCCGCTCCGTGCAGATGCGCGGGGGCCCGACCGCCGTCCGACCTGCGAGCCTGTGCCGGGTTCTGGAGACGGCGCCGAGCGCATCCGTGTGACGGCGCTCAACCCGGTGCACGGACGTGTCGATGGGGAGGCGGCACACCCGCCGACGGCCGCTCCGTCGGTGGTCCCCCCGCACAGGAGAAGCGTGAGCAACCAGGATCCGTACCAGCAGCACCCGGGCGCGGGATGGCAGCCCTCGAACCCCGCCGGCCAGCCTCCGTACGGCCAGCCCGCGTACGGCCAGCCTGCGTACGGCCAGCCTCCGTACGGCCAGCCTGCGTACGGCCAGCCTCCGTACGGCCAGCCTGCGTACGGCCAGCCCGTGCCGGCGTACGCGACGATGCCCCCGTACGGCGCGCCCCCGCTCGGAGGGCCGGTCTACGGCGCTCCCGTCCACGCCTTCCCGGGGTACCCGGGCTTCGGCGCCGGGTTCACCTACGCCCACTGGATCCAGCGGGTCGGCGCGTACCTGCTCGACTCGCTGGCGATCGTCCCGTACCTCCTGGGCCTGCTGGTCATGTCGACGACGTCGGTCCCGGGCGTCGACGCCTACGGCAACGCGAGCAGCCAGCCCACCTCCACCGGGGCGCTCGCGTTCGGCATCGGCGCGCTGGTGACCCTGGTGCTGTGGGCGTGGAACCGCTGGGTGCGCGCGGGCCGCACGGGGCAGTCGTGGGGCAAGAAGGCGGTCGGCCTGACGCTGCAGCGCGACGTCACGGGTGAGCCGATCGGCGTGTGGATGGCGTTCGTGCGCGACGTCGCGCACTACGTCGACGGCATCCTCTACCTCGGGTACCTGTGGCCGTTGTGGGACGGCAAGCGCCAGACCTTCTCGGACAAGCTCACGAAGTCGGTCGTCGTCCGGTGACGTCCCGGACGGACGGCGCTCGCTCGGTCGCTGCGCCGTCGTGAGGATGTCCGACCCGGTCGGGCTGTGGTGGGACGCAGGCCTGGAGTGGTTCGACCGACGATGGGCGGCGCGCCGTGCCGCGGAGCTCCGGGCAGCGGTCGAGCGCCACGCTCGTCTGCCCGTCATCCCGTTGATCGTGCAGTTCGACGCGCGACTCCCGCACCCGGCCGCGGAGGTCTGGGAGCTCGTCGCGGGCGAGAGCCATGTGACGTGCGGGCCCGATCACGTCCTGGGGTTCACGCTGCCGAGCACCCGCGGTCGCGAGGAGGAGGTCGTCCGGTGCTGCGTCGTGCGGGCCCCGGACGGCGCCTGGACCGGCCGCCTCTCCACCCAGGGAGAGCTCGTCGAGGGATGGCGGGACGTGACGTTCGCGCTCAGCAGCGCCCACCCCAGTCGGTCCACCCTCACCCTGACGCCCGACGGCGACGACGCCTGCGTCCTGCGGTGGGACGTCGACACGGAGGCGCACCCGGGCACGGCGGCGCGAGAGCACGACGGGCTGGCCGACGAGATGCGTCGGGGAGTCGCGCGGGTCGCTGCGGCCCTGGCCCGCGATGAGCTCGACGAGTCCTGGAGCGTGACCCGGCCCTGCGTCGCCGACCGGCACGTCGACGTCGAGGTGTCGGTGGAGGCCGTCGTCCAGGCGACCCCGCAGGCGGCCTGGGCGGTCGTCGCCGACGCCGACCGCTTCGTGCCGGTGCCCGACGACCGCGCCGCCAGCTTCTCGGTGCCGGGGTCTCTCCGCGGCGAGCCCGGCGAGCTGGTGGGCGTCCTCCTGTGCCCCGGGCAGCAGGGTTCGACGGTCCTGTTCTGGCGCGTCGTCGCGCTGCTGCCGGGGCGGGCGGTCGTGTGGCGCACGCTGTCGACGGACGCGGCGCACGCCGCCCGTCGGGAGATCTCGATCGAGCCCGAGGGGGACGGCGTGCGCGTGTGCCTCACGGTGCGGGAGGGGACCCACCCGTCGGAGGCGCGATCGGTGCGGCGTCGGGTGCGGGCCGGCGGCGAGCGGTACCTGGAGCTGCTCCGAGCGGAGCTCGCTGATCCGCTACGCACCTAGCGCCGCTGCGCGTCCGTGAAGGCCCGTCGCACGACGCCCTCGGCGGCCTTGCCGAACATGCAGTAGTCGTCGTCCGTGGGCGCGTCGGCCTCGTCGTAGAGCTTCGCCGGCCAGTCCCAGAGCATGAAGCCGGAGACCCAGTCGCGGCGCGCGCACGCGGTGAACGCCGCCTCGTACCAGTCGACCTGCGCCTGCTCGGACGGGGCGCCGCGCAGGTTCCAGTCGTTGGGCAGGGCGGGGGAGCCGACGCGGCTGGGGCAGCCGGCCTCCATGAAGAAGAACGGCTTGCCGACGGCGGTCACGACGGGCTCGATGCGGTCGAGCTGGTTCTCCCAGTCGTTCACGGGGTAGTACCCGGACGACGAGATGACGTCGACGGCGTCCCACCAGCCGACGTGGTCCTCCTGGTACTTGTCGCAGTTGTACGTGACCAGGCCGTCGTAGACCGCCCGGACCTCGGCGACCAGCGCACGCCACTCGGCCTCGCGGCGGTCGGTCTGCACCATCTCGCAGCCGATGCAGAGCATCTCGGCGCCCTCCTCGGCCGCGATGCGCGCGTGGTGGACGATGAACTCCGTGTAGCTGGCGAACCACTCGGACCACTTCGGCTCCGGGGGGACGTCGAGGTCGAAGAAGTTGATGTGCGCGCGCCACGTCCCGTTCCGGACGTTGACGACGGGCTTCAGGCAGACCTTCAGGCCGCGTGCCTTGGCCTCCCGGACGGCCCACCGGACCTCGTCGTCGGTGACCGTGGGCTCGTCCCGGAACTGGATCCGGGTCGACTGCGGGTGGTCCTGGAGGGCGGCGAGGGTGATCGCGGTCCAGCTCACGCCGAGCCGCTCGACCATGAGATCCATCGACCGCACGGCGTCGGGACCTCCCCAGGTGCCGCGCACCCCGGTCCAGCCCCACGTCATGCCTGCCACGTAGCCGAGGTCGCCCACGCCGTCTCCTTCGATCGTCGAGGAGCACACCCTACGACTTTCTTAGAGCGACGAACAAAGTGCCCGTGCGCGAACCAGGACCGCGTCGAGCATCTGTGGCGTCAGCCGACCGGTGAAGGTGTTCTGCTGGCTGACGTGGAAGCAGCCGAGGAGCACGAGCTCGGCACCGTCGGGTCCGGCGAGGACGAGCTCCACGCCGTGGCCGAACGCAGGCCGCGGACGGGGCACCGCCCAGCCCTGCTCGGCCAGCGTCGTGAGCAGCGCCTGCCACCCGAAGCCGCCGAGCACCACGACGACCCGGGGGCGGACGAGAGCCAGCTCCCGGCCGAGGAACGGCCCGCACGTGCGCCGCTCCTGCGGCGTGGGCGCGTTGGCGGGCGGGGCGCACCGGACCGGAGCCGTGACGCGGACGTCCGTGAGGGTGAGGCCGTCGTCGCGCGACGTCGACGTGGCCTGCGACGCGAACCCCGTGCGGTGCATCGCCGCGAAGAGGAAGTCGCCCGACCGGTCGCCGGTGAACATCCGGCCGGTGCGGTTGGCACCGTGCGCCGCGGGGGCCAGGCCGACGACGAGCACCTGCGCCTCCGGGTCGCCGAACCCCGGGACCGGCCGCGCCCAGTACGTCTCGTCGCGGAACGCCGCCCGCTTCTCGACGCCGACGAGCTCGCGCCACGCGACGAGCCGCGGGCACGCACGGCACTGCGGGACGACGGCGTCGAGTGCCGCGAGGTCGGGTGCCGCGGCGGCGGCACGGGCGACGTCGTCGGCGGTCGACGGCACCCGGGACGCGCTGTCGTGCGGCTCGTTCACACCAGCACCGTACGGCCGTCGGCTGTCGACGGGCGCGGCGGCGGCCGCGGGGGAGGCCCCCGATCACCGAGCTCGGCTAGGCGTCGAGCATCCTGTCGAGCAGGTCGAGGGCCGAGCCGGCCGACGACACCGACCGCGGCCCGTCGTCGATCTCCCGCCCGTCCCGGGTCGTGAGGATCCA
This sequence comes from Cellulomonas terrae, assembly GCF_007990265.1. Taxonomy (GTDB): domain Bacteria; phylum Actinomycetota; class Actinomycetes; order Actinomycetales; family Cellulomonadaceae; genus Cellulomonas; species Cellulomonas terrae. The sequence continues at coordinate 71,339 of NZ_BJWH01000012.1, read as the reverse complement.
CCCCGAGATCGCGATCACGGGCACGCCCGTGCGCACCGCGAGCGCCGTCTCGCTGAGCGTTCCCCAGGACCCGCCGACGCTGACGACGACGTCGCAGGACCGCACCAGCAGACCGTTGCGCAGCTCGCCGAGGCCGGTCGGGACGGCGACCGTGACGTACGGGTTCGCGTCCGCCCGGTCGGTCCCGGGCAGCAGACCGAGGACGGTCCCACCGGCACGGGCGGACCCCCGCGCGACGGCCTCCATGACCCCGCCGAGCCCGCCGCAGACCACGACGTGCCCGCGCTCGGCCAGCCCGCGCCCGAGCGACTCGGCCTCGTCGAGCTCGCGCTCGTCGGCAGACGACGGCCCGACCACCCCGACGTGTGCCACGGCCGCCTCAGCTGAAGCGGTCCGGGTCGCCTGCACCGACGCGGACGACCTCGGGAGCGCCTTCCGTCCAGTCGACGACCGTGGTGGGCTCGGTGCCGCAGTCGCCGGCGTCGACGACGGCGTCGAGCACCAGGTCCAGCTCCTCCTTGATCTGCCAGCCCTCGACCATCGGCCACTCGGCGCCGGGCATGAGCAGGGTGCTGGACAGGAGGGGTTCGCCGAGCTCGCGCAGGATCGCCTGCGCCACCGGGTGGTCGGGGATGCGCACGCCGACGGACCGCTTCTTGGCGTGCGCCAGGCGGCGGGGCACCTCGGGGGTGGCCGGGAGGATGAACGTGTACGGGCCGGGGGTCACGGCCTTGATGGCCCGGAACGCGCTGTTGTCCAGGTGCACCAGCTGCCCGAGCTGTGCGAAGTCGGCGCAGACGAGCGTGAAGTGGTGCCGGTCGTCGAGGTGCCGGATGGTGCGGATGCGGTCCACCCCGGCGTGGTTGTCGATGCGGGCGCCGAGCGCGTAGCAGGAGTCGGTCGGGTAGGCGATGAGCGCGTCGTTGCGGAGCAGCTCGACCACCTGCGCGATCGACCGCGGCTGGGGGTTCTCGGGGTGGACGTCGAAGTACCGGGCCATGGGGACGAGGCTACGGCTTGTGCGGGGCGACACCCCGGACCTGGTCGGCCGCGAACCGCTCGTGCGACGCGGCCAGCTTGGCCCGCGCGGCCTCGCCCAGGTCGACCCCCAGGACGTCGGCCAGGCACACGAGGTAGACGAGGACGTCGGCCATCTCCTCGGCGACGCGCTCGTGCCGGTCCGGCGACGAGAACCGCTCGACCGCCTCGTGCGCGGGCACCCACTGGAACAGCTCGGCCAGCTCGCCGACCTCCCCGACGAGCGCGAGGATCACCGACTTCGGGTCGTGGAACTGCTGCCAGTCGCGTTCGGTGCTGAACTCCCGGACGAGGCGGGTCAGCTCGGCGATCTCGGGTTCGCTCACGCGGGGACCAGGTGGTCGGGGCAGACCTCGAACCGGTCGGGCTCGATGGTCAGCTCCGCGCGGCCGCCGGTGATCGAGCGCAGGTCCAGCACGTACCGGGCGAGCTCGGCCTCCGGCACGGACGCCTCGATGAGCACCAGGCCGTCGTCGAGGGACGTGGTCGCGTTGATGTGACCGCGGCGGGCGGACAGGTCGCTCATCACGTCGCCCTGCGCCGCCATCGGCACCGTGACCGACACGTGGCTGATCGGTTCGAGGACGGTCGTGCCGGCCGCGTGCAGAGCCTCGCGGACACCGGTCGCGGCGGCCGTCCGGAACGCCATGTCGGAGGAGTCCACCGAGTGCGACTTGCCGTCGTAGACCTCGACGCGCAGGTCGACCACGGGGTACCCGTGCGGACCGCCGGACGCCATCGCCTCGACGACCCCCTTGTGCACGGCCTGGACGTAGGTGCGGGGGATCGCCCCGCCGACGATCGCGTCGACGAACTCGAACCCGGTCCCGCTCGGCAGCGGGGAGACCCGCAGCTGCACCACGGCGAACTGCCCGTGCCCGCCCGACTGCTTCTTGACCTTGCCCTCGGCCTCGACCGGCTTCCGGATCGTCTCCCGGTACCCGACGGGCACCGGCGACGTGCTCACGTGCACCCCGAACACGCGGGCCAGCCGCTCCAGGGCCACGGTCAGGTGGGTGTCGCCGAGGCCGCGCAGGACCGTGCTGTCACCGGACCGGTCCACGCGCAGCGTGGGGTCCTCGGCGGTCAGCCGGGCCAGCGCGGCGGAGAGGCGGTCGTCGTCGGACTGGGTGAGCGGTGCGAGGGCGAGCGCGTACACGGTCGCCCGCTCGCGCGGGGGCCGGGCGGTCATCGACGCGCCCGGCCCGGTCCGCTCCGCCAGCAGGGTCCCCGACGGGGTGCCCGTGAGCTTGGCGACGGCACCGATCTGCCCCGCCGGCACCGCGTCGACCGGCAGGTGCTCCTTGCCGCGCAGCCGGAACAGCCCGGGGATGCGCTCCTCCGTGCGGGTCGCCGTGTTGAGCAGCCGGTCGCCGTTGCGGACCGTGCCGGACAGGACGCGGAACATGGTCACCTGACCGACGAACGGGTCGGCGAGCGTCCGGAACGCGTACAGCAGCGTCGGGCCGGCCGGGTCGGCGGCGACCTCGACCTCGGTCTTCCCCGCCTGCACGCGCGCGGTCCGGTCCGACGGTGACGGCCCCAGCTCGCACAGCAGGTCCGCCAGCCGGTCGACGCCCACCCCGGTGACCCCCGACGCCATGACGACCGGGAACGCCTCGCCCGCGAGGACCTCGTGCGCGAGCGTGGTCTCCAGCTCCTGCGGGGTCGGCACCTCGCCCGACAGGTACCGCTCGAGCTGGTCGTCGTCGTGCGCGACGATCTCCTCGGTGATCTCGTCGTGCAGCCGGTGCTCCTCGTCGGCGAGGCCCGCCGGCAGCGCCTCCGTGTGGTGGTGGCCGTCGCCGTCGTACGCGAGGCCCTCCTCGCTGAGCACGTCGGCGACGCCCGTGAACGCGGTCTCCTCGCCCAGCGGCAGCTCGAGGGGGACCAGCCCGTCGCCGAACGCCGCGCGCAGGTCCGCCAGCACGTGCCGGAAGTCCGCCCGCGCCTTGTCCTCCTTGGTGACGACGACCATGCGCGGCAGCCCGGCGTCGGCCGCGAGCCGCCAGGCCGTGTGCGTGCCGGCCTGCACCCCGTCGACCGCGCTGACCACGATCAGCGCCAGGTCCGCCGCGGCGAGCGCCGCGTCGACCGACCCCGCGAAGTCCGCCGACCCGGGGGTGTCCAGCAACGTCACGTCGTACGCGTTGCCGTCGGTCGCGGTCCACGGAAAGGGGGCGACGCCGAGGCCCAGGGAGATGCCGCGCGCGATCTCCTCCGGCTCGTGGTCGCTCACTGTCGAGCCGTCCTCGACGCGGCCGGTCCGGGTCAGCACGCCGGCCCGGTGCAGCAGGGCCTCCGTGAGAGTCGTCTTGCCCGACCCGACGGCGCCCAGCAGCGCCACGGTGCGGATCCTCGGCGTCGCTGCCATGGTTCTTCTCCCCGTCCGGGTCCAGAACGCCACCCTAGGACGCCACGAGCCCGGGACGCGAGGCGTCCCGGGCTCGAGGTGGTGCGGTGTGCTGGTGTCAGCTGGCCGCGAGGATGTCCACGACGAAGATCAGCGTGGAGCCCGCGGGGATGGACTCGCTCGCCTGGTCGCCGTAGCCCAGCGCCGGCGGGATGACCAGGAGCACCTGGCTGCCGACGGTCTGGCCGGCGAGGCCCTGCGTCCAGCCCGGGATGACGCCGGTGAGCGCGAACTGCACGGGCTCGCCCGAGTCCCAGGACGAGTCGAACTGCGTGCCGTCCCAGAGCCAGCCGGTGTAGTTGACGGTGAGCGTCTGGTCCTCGGTCACCTCGGCGCCGGTGCCCTTGATGAGGGGCTGCACGACGAGCTCGGTCGGTGCCGGGCCGGCGACCGGGGTGATCGACGGCTTGCCGTCGGCGTCCAGCGTGACGGTCGGCAGGCCTGCGGCGGGCGTCACGGCCTCACCCTCGGGGCCGTCGAGCGGCTTCGGGGTGTCCTTGGCCTCGACGACCTCGCCGACGACGACGTTGGTGCCGGCCTCGGCGGGGAGGGCGAACAGGATGCGGACGCCGACCTTCTGGCCGACGAGCGCGTCGTGCAGCTCGGGGAGCAGGTTCTCGTCCGCGACGATCTTCTCGGGCGCCGTCGCGTACGTGTCGCCGAGCTCGCTGCCGTCCGCGCCGTTGACGGCGGTCGTCTGGATGGAGAGGGTCTGGCCCTCCTCGATGACGTCGCCGTCACCCTCGTCGACCACGCGCACCGTGAGGGCGGAGACCTCGAACGGCGTCTCCGGGAGCGTGATGGTGGGCTTGCTGCCGGCCTCGCCCTCGACCTCGACCTTGGCGAGCGCCGCCACGTCGGCCGGGTTCGCGGTCGACGTCGTCGACGACGAGGGCGACGGGTCGTCGCCGGAGCCTCCGGCGCAGGCGGTCAGCGCGAGGCCGAGGGACAGGGTGAGGGCTGCTGCGGCGAGGCCGCGGCGGGCGGTGGTCGTGCGGCGCACGAGGGTCCTCCGTCGGGTTCGGGTCCCGCCCGGGGAGGCGGCGGACCTCGGCACGGTACGCGAGATTGCTGGGAGTCTGCTGAGTGGGCCGCGCAGCGAGCGGCCCGAAACGGTTCAGTCGGTCACAGCAGGCGGCGGTCGTGCTCGCGGACCACGCGCAGCCAGCGGTACCCGTAGCCGTCCAGCTCGACCTCCGTGCGGCCCTTCGCGTCGATGGTGCACGAGCCGTCCTGGAGCAGGTCGACCAGCCGGACGGTGTCGTCGCAGTCGGCGAGCTGCAACGGCACCATCGCGGGCTCGGTGCCCAGGTTGTGCAGCGCGACGAGCGACCCGTCGTCCCAGGTGCTGCGGTGGGCGAGGACGGCCGGGTGCGGCTGGTCGAGGATCTCCGCGCGGGTGGTCCAGCCGAGCTCGGGGCACTCGCGGTACCGCCGGACCAGGAGCTGCACGAAGGTCAGGAGCGAGTCGGGGTCGCGCCGCTGGTCGGCGACGTTGACGTGCTCGGGGGCGAAGCCGCCCTCGGTGACCGGCCCGGACAGCGACCGCTTCGGCGCACGGGAGAACCCGCCGTTGAGACCCGACGTCCACTGCATCGGGGTGCGGACCGCGAGCCGTCCCTCGGCCGCCAGGTTCTCGCCCATGCCGATCTCCTCGCCGTAGAAGAGCACGGGGGTGCCGGGCAGGGAGAAGAGCAGCGAGTAGACCATCCGGATGCGGCGAGGGTCGCCGCCGAGCATCGTCGGGAGGCGTCGGCGCAGGCCGCGGTCGTAGAGCTGCATGTCGGGGTCCGGGCCGAAGGCGGCGAACACCTCCTGCTTCTCGTCCTCCGCGAGCTTGTCCAGGGTGAGCTCGTCGTGGTTGCGCACGAACGTGGCCCACTGGGCGTCGTGCGGGATCTCCGGCCGTGCGTCGAGGGCCTTCGCGATGGGCCGCGCGTCCTGCCGGGCGAGCGCCAGGTACAGGTTCTGCATCCCGATGAAGTCGAACTGGAGGGTCAGCTGGTCGCTGTCCGCGCCGTCGCCGCCGAAGTAGAGCTTCTGCTCCTCGTACGGCAGGTTGACCTCGCCCATGAGGATCGCGTCGCCCACCCGACGGGTCAGGAACGCTCGCAGCTCCTTGAGGAAGTCGTGCTTGTCCTCGACCTTGTCGCCCGGGGTCTTGGCGGCGTCGGCCAGGAAGAACGGCACGGCGTCGACGCGGAAGCCGCTCAGGCCGAGCTCCGCCCAGTACCCGATGACCTTCGCGATCGCGTCCCTGACCTGCGGGTTCGCCGTGTTCAGGTCCGGCTGCTGGTGGTAGAAGGTGTGCCGGTACCACTCGCCGGTGGCGTCGTTCTTGGTCCAGATGCCCGTCTCCTTGTCGGGGAAGACGACCTTGTCCTTCGTCGACGGTGGCTTGTCCGTGCGCCACACGTAGAAGTCGTGGAACGGGCTGTCCTTGCTCCTGCGAGCGCTCTGGAACCACGGGTGCTTCTCGGAGGTGTGGTTCACGACGAGGTCGACGATCACCCGGATCCCGCGGTCCTTCGCGGTGCGGATCACCTCGACCAGGTCGCCCGCGTCGCCGAGGCGAGGGTCGACCCCGTAGAAGTCGGAGATGTCGTAGCCGTCGTCGTAGTCCGCCGTCGGGTAGAACGGCGTGAGCCACAGGCACGTGACGCCGAGGTCGGCCAGGTGGTCGATGCGCTGGACCAGCCCCGGCAGGTCGCCGATGCCGTCGTCGTTCCAGTCCATGAACGTCTCGACGTCCAGGCAGTAGATGACGGCGTTCTTCCACCAGAGGTCGCCGGTGTCGTGGATCCTCATGCGGTCACCTGCTTCAGCTGGGGGAGGAGGTGCTCGGCGGCCATGTCGACGAACGCGTCGAGGGTCGCGCTGCGCGGGGTGCGCGTGGGCGCGGCGTCGTCGTGCTTCTCGTCGCTCGGGGCGGGGTCCGTCGCGACCTGGTGCAGGTAGACGGCGTCGAAGCCGATGGCCACGAGCTCGCTGATGCGGTCGGCCAGGCGCGCCGGGTCGTGGTCGACGAGCACGCTGCGGTGCAGGGCGTCGTCGCCGACGTGCTGGCCGAGGGAGTCGAACGCCTCGGGGGTGTCCAGGTCCCACGCCACCGGCGGACCGAACACCTGGCCGGCCATCTGGTCCCGGGCCACGGCGAGCGCGGTCTCCGCGGACGGCGCCCACGACACGTGCACCTGCAGGTTCAGCGCGCCGCGCCCACCCGCGTCGCGGTACTCCTGCACCACCTGCTCGAGGACCTCGGGCGGCTGGTTGACCGTGACGAGCCCGTCGGCCCAGGAGGCGTGCGCGCGGGCCGTCGCGGGCGTCACCGCGGGGCCGATGAGCAGCGGCTTGGTGTCGGGGAGCGTCCACAGCTTGGCGCGGTCCACCGTGACCAGCCCGTCGTGCGTGACCTCCTCGCCGTCCAGCAGCGCCCGGATCACCTCGACGCACTCGCGCAGACGAGCGTCCCGCTCCGCCTTCGCGGGCCAGCGCCCGCCGGTGATGTGCTCGTTGACGTTCTCGCCCGAGCCCAGCGCCACCCAGAACCGTCCGGGGAACATCGCGGCCAGCGTCGCCGCGGCCTGCGCGATGATCGCCGGGTGGTACCGCTGGCCCGGTGCGTTCACGGCGCCGAGCGGCAGCCCGGTCGTCGCCAGCGCCGCGCCGAGCCACGTCCAGGCGAACCCGGAGTGCCCCTGCCGGACCGACCAGGGCGCCCAGTGGTCCGAGCACATGGCGGCGTCGAACCCGGCCTGCTCCGCGCGCTGGGTGGCCGCGAGGAGGGCTGCGGGGTGGACCTGCTCGTGCGAGTTGTGGAATCCGACGATGGTCATGGGGATCGGTTCTACCCGCTGTCGGGCTCCTGCGCGCGGTGAGCGGCCGTGCACAGGCCGATGAACGCGCCCAGCTCTGCGAGGGTCTCCGGGCGGGTGGGCAGGTAGTCGGTCAGGCGGGCGGAGCGCACGACGACCGCGCACCACTGCGCGCGCGAGACGGCCACGTTGAGCCGGTTGCGGTTCAGCAGGAACTCCATCCCGCGGGGGACCTCGTCGGCCGACGACGCGCACAGGGTGACCAGGACGACGGCCGCCTGCTGCCCCTGGAACCTGTCGACGGTCCCCACGCGCACGTCCGTGATGCCCGCGGCCTCCAGGGCGCGCCGGACGGTCCAGACCTGCGCGTTGTACGGAGCGACCACGAGGATGTCGTGCCCGGTCAGCGGCCGGGTGGTGCCGTCGGTCCACGCGCGGCCGAGCAGGCCACGGACCTGCTCGACGACCACCGCGGCCTCCTCGGGCGACGACACCGCGTTGCCGGCGTGCTCGACGACGATCGTCCGCAGCCCCGGCGCGACCCCGTCGAGCGACCGCTGGGCCGTCTCCGGGACCGCGGCGAGCCGGTCCTCGTACGACAGGTGCGAGACGGCCGCGCAGAGCTCCGGGTGCATCCGCCACGTGCGGGCCAGGAAGTAGCCGAGCTCGTCGGGCAGCGTGTCGGCGCCGTCGACGAGCCAGCCGAGCGCGGACCGGTCCACCGGCTCCGGGTGCCGGCCCTGGGTCACCTGCGGCAGCTGCTGCGGGTCACCGAGGAGCAGCAGGTTCCGCGCCGCCGTCGACACGGCGATCGTGTCCGCGAGCGAGAACTGGCCCGCCTCGTCGATGACCAGCAGGTCGAACAGGCCGTCAGGCACCCGGTCCCTGCTGGTGAAGTCCCACTTCGTGCCGCCGATGACGAAGCCGCCGGGCTGGCGGGCGTGGAACGCGACCGCGTGCCGGCCCTGCGGCAGGGACTCCCACACGGCGTCGTCGGGGTGCGTGTCCTGCGCCTTCTTGCCGATGTGCTCCGCCGCGAGCCCGGCGTCGTTCACCGCACGCAGCAGGTTCTCGACCACCGCGTGCGACTGCGCGACCACGCCCACCTTCCAGCCCTGCGCCGCGAGCGCCGCGACGACGTGACCGCCGGTGTAGGTCTTGCCGGTGCCCGGTGGTCCCTGCACGGCCAGGTACGAGCCGTCCAGGTCGAGCACCGCGTCGATGATCGCCTCCGTGGTGCCGGTGACGTCGTCGGGCCGGGGGAGCGGGAGCGCCCGGGTGCGCGGCGGGACGCGGCGCAGCAGGTCGACGGCCGGCAGCGGTGGCAGGGCGTCGCCGAGGCCCTCCACCAAGGTGCGGATGGCGGCGACGATGGTCGTCGTCTGCGGCGGTGCCGACGGCGCGAGAGCCATCGGCAGGCAGGGCTCCGGGACCGCGTTCTTGGGGAGCCGTTCGACGATCCGCAGGACGTCGCGGGTTCCCGACGACGAGTCCGGTGCGCGCTGCGAGGTCACCTCGAGGATCTCGACGCTCTGCGTCCACCCGCGGTGCCCGGTGGTCGAGGTCTTCGCGTAGGTGGGCGGGGCGTCGTACAGCGCGTACGCCTTGCTGCCCGCGCGCAGGTCGCTGCCTGGTTCGAGGTGGCCCGCGACCCGCAGCACCCGGCTGAAGGTCTGCCTGCCGGGGCCGATGCCCCAGTCCTCCAGCACCTCCGGCGTCCCGTCGACGAGCAGCGTGCCGCGCGGGTCCATCCACTCCGCCGGGTCGGCCTGGAGCCGGTCGAAGTGCGCCCACCAGAACGGCTTCTCCTCGCGTCGGTGATAGCCGACGGCGGCGGCGAGCATCCGGAGCGCCTGCGCGTCGCGCGGGTCCTCGAGCCGCTCGGCCCGCGCCAGGACGTCGAGCACCAGCGGGTCGTCCTCCGCGGGCTCGGCGACGTCGGGCACCGCGGACCCCGTCGGCGCGGGACCGTGCGCGAGCAACCAGTCGCGCAGCCGCAGGGTCGACTCGCAGTCGTACCGGTTGTACTCGCCGATCTCGTCGAGCTTCGCCCGCCAGGCGGTCTCGTTGCCGGCGTCACGCAGGTCGCACGCCTCCGCGTACTCGGTGATGGAGTCGGTGGCGGTCGTCACCGCCGACCCCTCCCGCGTCCGGGAGCCCATGTACAGCGGCTCCAGCTTCTTCAGCGAGTACGAGCTGCTGCCCACGCGCAGGCCGCGGCGCACCGTCGCGTACAGGTCGACCAGCACGCCGTCGCGCAGCAGCTGGTCGACCGCGTCCTCGCCGACGCCGTGCCGGCCCGCGAGCCGGAGCAGCGCCGACCGCTCGTACGGGGCGTAGTGGTAGACGTGCATGCCCGGGTGCGCCGCGCGGCGCTTCTCGACGTAGGCCAGGAAGTCGACGAACGCCTGCTTCTCCTGTGCGCGGTCGTGCGCCCAGAACGGCCGGAACGCACCGCCCGCCTCCACCACCCCGAACAGGTACTCCAGCCCCCAGTCGGCGGGCTCGTCGGCGGCGACCGAGTCGTCGGTCCAGAGCGGGTCGCCCTCGAAGTCGAAGAAGATGTCGCCCGTGTCCGGCTCCGGCAGGTCGCTGATCGCCGCGGGCTCGACGACCTCGAAGACGAGGGGCTCCGGCGCGCTCTCCTGCCGGACCTGGAGGGCGGCCTGCCGGCGCAGGTCGGCCAGCGTCGCGACGCCGATGCCGGCCACCGCGCCGGTGCTCGTCGCCAGCTGGTCGATCGTGCGGACCCCGGCCGCCGCCAGCCGTGCGCGCTGCGTCGACCGCATCCCTGCCACCAGCAGGACGTCGCGGTGCGCCACGACCTGCGCGGTGCAGGCCACGCACCGCCCGCACGCCCGGTAGCGGGCATCGCCCCAGGTCACCGGCGTCTGCGCGGTGCGGTGCGCGTCGAGCAGGTCCTCCAGGCGGGCGCGGCGCTCGCGGTAGAGCGGCAGCAGGTCCGCGAGGCGGTGGCTGGACCGGGACCGGTCGCCCAGGACGAGGTGCACGTCGTCGGTCACCGGGACGCCCGCGCTGAGCAGCTGGTCCGCGTACGCCGTCAGCTGCAGCAGCGCCGTGACCTTCACGCTGCGCGCGAGCTTGGTGTCGAGCACCGCCCAGCGATCGCCCTCGCGCACCACGAAGTCGGCCCAGCCGGTGAACCGCCCGTCGAAGAACCCGGCCTGGTAGACGACGTCCGCGTCCGACGACAACGCCGCGAGCGTCGAGGCCTGCACGCGTTCGAGCGCGGCCCGGTCGTCGGCCTCGTCGAACCGCGGACGCGCGATCGTGACGACGTCGCCCGACGCGCGGTACGCGGCGAGGACCGCACGCTCGTGGGCCGTACCCAGCGCCGACACCCGGGCCAGCATCGCGTCCGCAGCGAGCGGCGCCGGCGGCGACCAGCCGAGGCCGCCGTCGAGGTCGCTGAGCACGGCGAGCTCGCAGGCGGCGGCGTTGGCGAGGTCGCTCGGGCTGAGGACGAGGCCACCGTCGGCGAGAAGGAACATGCGCCGAGGGTAGAGGGCGCCTCGGACAGGTCAGGCGCCGACGAACCACGCGGCGATCGCGGCGGCCGGGGTGCCGACGTCGAACGTCCGCACCTCCGTCGCGACGGAGGCGAGATCGGTGACGAAGCCGTCGTCGGCGTCCACCGTCCCGCGCGCGTGCACGACGAGCACCACCGGGTGCCGGTCGGCCTCCGTCGGCGGCAGCACCGCGCCCACCCGCTGGACGAGCTGGCGGTAGGACCGGCTCGCGGCGAGCAGGACGACCGCGTCGACGGTCGGCAGGTCGAGGCCCTCGTCGAGCACCTTCGGTGCCGTGAGCACCCGGAGCCGCCCGGCGCGCAGGTCGCGCAGGGTGTTGCGGCGGACCTCCGGCTCGAGACCGTTGTGCAGCCACGCCGCCGGCACCCCCGCCGTGCGCAGACCGGCAGCCGCGGCGTCGGCGGCGTCCTTCGTGTGCGTGAAGACGAGCGCGTGGGTGGACCGCGCGAGCGTCGGGCCGAGCGTCGCGACCGCGGCGAGCTTCGCCGACGACGTCGCCAGCAGGTCCCGGCGGGTGCTGACCGCGCGCAGGTACGCGCTGGCGTCCGCGGCGGCGCGGGCGTTCTCCCGCCAGCCGTTCTGGAGGCGGACGGCGTCCTCGACGAACCGGTGCGGCGTGCACCCCTGCTCGGCGAGACGTCCCGCGAGCTCCGTGATCTGCGCGGACAGGGCGTCGTGCTCGGCCTGCTCGTCCGCGTCCAGGTCGACCGCGACGAACGCGAGCCGGAACGGCGCGAGCACGTCGTCCTTCCGGCCGCGGCGCAGGTCGCACCCGTCGAGCACCGCACCGAAGTAGGGCCGCAGGATGTCGTCGAACCCCGGGTCCTGCCGTTCCATCGCCGACGTCAGCCCCAGCCGCGCCGCGAACCCGGCGCGCAGCGTCTCCGCCGGTCGTGCCGACCCGTACTTGTGCACCTCGTCCGCGATGACCAGCCCCGCCTGTCCGTCGGTCAGCAGCTGCTGGCCGAACGCCGCGCTGACCAGCGACACCAGCACGTCGCACTCGTCGAACGTGTGCGCCGTCGTGATGTCCCGGCGACCGATCGACAACCCCGGCAGGTACAGCTCCAGCGTCGAGAACCAGCGGTCCAGCAGGTCCGACGTCGGCACCAGCACCAGCACCTTCTCGCCGCGCGTCAGGGCGTCCCAGGCTGCGAGCACCCCCACGACGGCACGGCCCTGGGCGCTGACCGCCTCGATGATCCCGCGCCGCTCCTCCGCCAGCCACGCGTCCAGCACGTCCTTCTGCCACCGGCGCAGCTGCGGTCCGACGTACCGGACCTCGCCGCCCGGCGGGAGCGGGCCACGCTCGACCGCGGGGGTCGCGCCGAGCGCGAGGAACAGGCCACCGGCGGGCGTCGCGGGGGCGATCGCGAACGGCTCGGCGGGCGGGCGGTCCTCCGGGGCGACCCGCACCGGGAGGGGCTCGCCGACGCGGGCGGTCGGGTGGGTCGTGGTGGTCGCGCTGGTCTCCGGCTCGAACGGCTGCACGACGGTCGGTTCGACGGTGGTCTCGACCGGCGGCTGCTCGACCGGCGGCTGCTCGACCGGCGGCTGCTCGACCACCGGCTGCTCGGCCGCGGGCGTCTCGGGTGCCGGCTTGGCCACCGCCGCGAGACGCGCGCTCACGGGCACCCGGACCGGCACGGTCGGCGTGGTCGGTGTCGTCGCACGGGCTTCCTGGAGCCGCACCGACGGCCGGCCCGCGAACGCCGCCGCCGGCAGGATCCCCAGACGGGTGTCCGCCTGCTCCAGAACCGTGGGCCCGGGACGCTCACCGAACGACGCCGCGGGAGCGAGCACCTGACGCCGCGGCGTCGGCAGGTTGAGCATCGTCGCCGGGTGACCGGCACCCAGGGCGCGCCAGCGCGGCGGCGTGCTGTTGTCCGCCCGGAGCCGCGGGTCGCCGACCAGGAGCTCCTCGACCTCGGCCGTGGTGAGTGCGTCGTGACCGGCGTCCGCGACGGTGAGGGTGAGCTCCGACGCCGTCTGCAGCGGGCGCGCGCAGAGGGCAGCGTGCAGCACGTCGTTCGGTGTCGACACTGTGCGCTCCTCGATCCCGCTCGGCGAAGACAGGTCTCCGCGTCCGATGCCCTCCTGTCTTGTCGGCATCTGCACGGCTCGAATTCAGTCGCGCACCGCATCTCGTCCGGCGGGACCGGCGGTCAGACGCGGGAGGCGACGATGTCGTCGGCGTTGTCGACGACCCACTCCATGAGCGGCAGCAGCCGCGCGACCAGCTCCGAGCCGCGCGGGGTCAGGGAGTAGTCGACGCGCGGCGGGACGCTGCCGGTCACCTCGCGGTGCACGATCCCGTCGGCCTCGAGGGTGCGCAGGGTCTGCGCGAGCATCTTCTCGCTGATCCCCTCGACGATCCGGCGCAGCTCGCCCCACCGCATCGTGCGTTCGGACAGGGCGACCAGCAGGAGGACGCCCCACTTGCTGGTGACGTGGTCGAGCACCGTCCGCGACGGGCACGCGGCGGCGAGGACTCCGTCGGTCAGGAGCCGGCCCAGGACGCTGACCTCGTTGCTTACCGTCACGTGCGTACCTTACGTCAAAGTGGGTACCGACGACCGGGAAGGTTGTGGACGCAGGGCGGGTTGGGCCGGACGACAAGAACCACCTGCGAGAGGAACACCTCATGTCCGTCGTCGTCACCGGTGCCACGGGCCAGCTCGGTCGTCTCGTCGTCCAGCACCTCCGCGCGGGAGGCCTGCCCGCCGACGAGCTCGTCGCCGCCGCCCGGAGGCCCGAGGGCCTCGCGGACGTCCGTACGGCGACGATCGACTACGACGACCCGCTCTCGCTGGAGACCGCGTTCGCAGGTGCGGAGATGGTGCTGCTCATCTCGGGCACCGAGGTCGGCACGCGGGTCGCGCAGCACGGCCGGGTGATCGACGCCGCGAGGGCCGCGGGTGTCCGTCGCGTCGTCTACACGAGCGCCCCGCACGCGGACACGACCTCGCTCGTCCTCGCGCCGGACCACCGGGCCACCGAGGAGCTGCTGAAGGCGTCGGGCCTCGCGTGGACCATCCTGCGGAACAACTGGTACACGGAGAACTACGTCGGCGCGGTCGAGCAGGCACGCTCGACCGGCGTGCTCCTGACGAGCACGGGCGACGGCCGCGTCGCCAGCGCCTCGCGCGACGACTTCGCGGCAGGCGCGGCCGCCGTGCTGCTGGGCGGCGACCACGACGGCCGCGTGTACGAGCTGTCCGGCGACGTGGCGTGGTCCTTCGACCAGCTCGCCGAGGCGGCGTCGGCCGTCCTGGGCGTCCCCGTCGTCGCGAAGCAGGTCTCCTCGGACGAGCACCGCGCGATCCTCGTCGACGCGGGCCTCGACGAGGGCACCGCGGGCTTCGTCGCGACGCTCGACGCCGACATCCGCCGCGGCGACCTGGCCGACGCGACCCCGGACCTGCGCACCCTGATCGGGCGGCCGACGACCCCGCTCGTCGACGGCCTGCGCACGGCGCTCGCCTGAGCCCCCGGACCGGCGCGCCGCCCGCCACGTGATGCCGTGCCGCGAGACCGGCCGCGTCGGAACCAGCCGCACCTGTGACACGTGAGGCCGGAGTGGCGCTCGCGACGGCCCTCCCGTCCCTCGCGTACCAGGTGCGGCTGGTTGTCCGCGAGCGACCACGTGCAGCGCGACGACGAGAAAGAGCGCGCCCTGCGAGGAGTGTTCCGCGTACCGTCGCCTCTCCGCCCGAGCAAGGAGAATGACCGCATGACCGCAACCGTCCAGGCCAGGAACGTCGGGGCCGGGTTCGGCGATCGCGAGCTGTTCTCCGGTGTCGACCTCGTCGTCGCACCCGGCGACGTCATCGGCCTCGTCGGCCCGAACGGCGCCGGCAAGTCCACGCTGCTGCAGATCCTCGGTGGCCGCCGCCAGGCCGACAGCGGCAGCGTCGCGGTGTCACCCGCGCACGCGCAGCTCGGTTACCTGGCGCAGGAGATCGAGCGTCTCGACGGCGAGTCCGTCCGCGAGCACCTCGGCCGGCGCACCGGCGTGACCGACGCGCAGGCCGCCCTCGACCGGGCCGCTGACGCGCTCGGCGCGGGGGCGGAGGGGGCCGACGACGCCTACTCCGAGGCACTGGAGCGCTGGCTCGCGCTCGGCGGCGCCGACCTGGAGTCGCGCCTCGGCACGGTGGCCGACGACCTCGGCCTCACCGTCGACCTCGACCACCCGATGACCGCGCTGTCCGGAGGCCAGGCGGCGCGGGTCGGTCTGGCCGCGCTGCTGCTCTCGCGCTACGACCTCTACCTCCTCGACGAGCCGACGAACGACCTCGACGCCGCCGGTCTGGACCTCCTGGAGGAGTTCGTCGACCGCTCGGAGGCCGCGGTCGTCGTCGTCAGCCACGACCGCGAGTTCCTCAGCCGGACCGTCACGGCCGTCGTCGAGATCGACCGGAGCCTGCAGCGCGTCACCAACTACGGCGGCAGCTACGACTCGTACCTCGACGAGCGGTCGATCGCCCGTCGCCAGGCCCGCGAGGCCTACGAGGGGTACGCCGCGCGTCGGGACGCCCTCGCCGCCCGTGCGCGCATGCAGCGGGCGTGGATGGAGAAGGGCGTCCGGAACGCGCGTCGCAAGGCGCCCGACAACGACAAGCACATCAAGAACTTCCGCGGGCAGACCTCCGAGAAGCAGGCGGCGAAGGCCCGGCAGACGGAGAAGCTGATCGAGCGGCTCGACGTCGTCGAGGAACCGCGCAAGGAGTGGCAGCTCCAGATGAGCATCGCGACCGCGGGCCGCTCCGGGTCCGTGGTCGCGGTCGCCCGGCACGCGGTCCTGACCCGCGGCGAGTTCACGCTCGGGCCGGTCGACCTGCAGCTCGACTGGCGGGACCGCGTGGCCGTCACCGGGCCGAACGGCGCCGGGAAGTCCACCCTGCTGGCCCTGCTGCTCGGCCGGCTGGAGCCCACGTCCGGCGCCGTCGACCTCGGCTCCGGGGTGCTCGTCGGCGAGGTCGACCAGGCCCGTCGGGCGTTCGAGGGCGACGAGCCGCTGGTCGACGCGTTCTCCCGCGAGGTCCCCGACTGGCCGACGGCCGACGTCCGCACCCTGCTGGCCAAGTTCGGCCTCGGCGGCCACCACATCCACCGGCCGGCGTCGTCGCAGTCGCCCGGCGAGCGCACCCGCGCCGCCCTCGCGCTCCTGCAGGCCCGCGGCGTGAACCTGCTGGTGCTCGACGAGCCGACCAACCACCTGGACCTGCCCGCGATCGAGCAGCTCGAGTCGGCGCTCGACAGCTTCGACGGGACGATCCTGCTGGTCACGCACGACCGCCGGATGCTCGAGACCGTCCGTCTGACGCGCCGCTGGCACGTCGAGGACGGCCAGGTCACCGAGGTGACGGCGGACTGAGGTCCCGTCAGCGCAGCAGCGCGGTCAGCTCGGCGCGGTTCCGCTCCAGGTAGTCGTGCACGGGCTCGGACGACGTCTCGTCACGGATCCCGACGAGCACGCGCGGGACGTCGACCGTGACCGCGGCACGGTGCGTCCCGTCGCGGTCGACGACCAGGTTCAGCACGACCGTCTGCGTCGGCGAGCCCGCGGCGAGCTCACGGAGCATGTCCCCGGTCTGGAAGTGCAGGTCGCGCGGAGGGCTGTAGTCCTCCTGCACGAGCCCGTCCGGCGTCTCGACCACGACGACCCGGACGTTGGCGATC
The DNA here is from genome assembly GCF_007990265.1 of Cellulomonas terrae. Lineage (GTDB taxonomy): Bacteria > Actinomycetota > Actinomycetes > Actinomycetales > Cellulomonadaceae > Cellulomonas > Cellulomonas terrae. The sequence goes on along the minus strand of NZ_BJWH01000012.1, from coordinate 54,837 downwards.
CCGCGCGCGTCCTCACCCACCGAGCACTCCTGGCGGGCCACGATCCGGACCCATCCGGCAGGCGCCGCCGCGGCGTAGCTCTGCGCGATGCGTCCGACGAGGTCCAGCTGGTCAGGGGTCAGGTCGAGGGTCGGTGCGTCATCGGGGAGGTCGTGGCTGGGCATCATTGGTCCATTCGTACTCGAAGGTCTTCCCGTCGATCTGCAGCTTGACCACGAACTCGTCGGGCCTGGTCGAGACGTTCCCGTCCCGGTACATCGGTTCGATGTGGATCTCCACCTTGCCCGGCGTCTCACCACGCAGAGCCTTGCGGATGGAGCGTTCCATGCTCGCCCACTGGCCCTGGTTGAGGTTGACCAGGCCGTCGTACGGCTTGCCGTTGCCGGGCAGCACGTTCAGGCGGTTCGTCGCTCCGCCGAGGGAGTCGGCGACGAGGTGGAAGCCGATGTCGGTCGGGAGGCCCTCGTTGCCGATCAGCGCGGTCAGGGTGCTGTTGCGACCGCCGTCTCCCAGGTTCATCTGGCCGCTGACGCTGCGGGTCCGCCCGAGGTGGTCGGTCTCCCAGGCCATGCCCCTGAACTCGTAGATCGCGTTGGGGTGCGGGACGTTCGCGGCCCGGTTGAACGCGTCGAGGTCGGTGAACGTCAGGTGCGGCATCGGCAGCCCGTCGGCGCGTGCGACGAGGTCGATGGACGCGTCGAACGAGCGGAGCCTGTCGATGTCGACGCCTCGGGAGACCAGGATCGCGATCTCGTCGGCGCTGAGCGCGCGTCGCGTCCACTTGCCGCCCGTGGCGCCCCAGCCGAGGAAGGGGATGAGGGCCGCGCCGGACAGCGCGGCGTCGACCGTGTTGCCCTCGGCCGCGTACCAGACGGCGTTGATCGCGTCGACGGGCTCGCCGATCAGCGGGATGAGGCCGAGCCCGTCGAGCACGAGGTGGCCGATCTCGGAGAACGGGTTCTGGTTCTCCCGCGCCTCCTCGACCTCCGCGGCCTTGATGTCGAAGATCTCGCGCGCGTCCGTCGCGATCGCGGCGCTGATCGTGTCGCCACCCTCGAACGGGGTGATCGCCGCCGCGATGGCGGCGTTCGAGCCCGCGCCGTCGTCGACGGGCCAGCGCCGCTTCACCAGGACGTACTCGAGGAACGCGTTCGTGGTGGCGGTCTTGCCGCCGCCCTCGATGGTGACCGTGGGGCCGGTGCCGAACAGGCTGTGCGCCGCCTCCGGGTTCCGACCGACCGCCGCCATGATGCCCGCGAGCGGGTCGTAGTACTCGGTGTACCCGGTCGGGGCGCCCTCGTCGTCGCCGTGCACGGGGTCGATGGCCCCGAACCCCTCGCTCATGGAGTGGGCCCGGTCGTACCACATGTCCCTCGTGTCGACCTGACGCTCGTAGTCGTAGACGTCCTGGGCGACCGTGGTCAGGAAGGGTGTGGAGAACGACCCGCGGGAGATCACCAGACCCAGCGCGCTGGCCTGACCGAGGGTCTCGGGGTTCTCGTCGGTGATCGCGTCGGACCAGCTCTTCGCGTAGCCCTCGGGGAGCGCGTGGTCGCCCGTGCCCTGCGTCGCGGTGCCGAACGTCGTGCCGAGCCCGTCGAGGAGGGCCTCGTACTGCTCGTCGAACTTCTCGACGTCCTCGATGTCCGGGCTCAGGGAGCTGTTCCGGACCAGGGACCGCCGCGTGTTCGACGCGTCGATCACCAGGTCCGCGACCTCCTCCGGCGAGACCTGCAGGGCGAGCTCGTAGGCGAAGTACGGGTCGGTGCCGTTCTCGGCCAGGAGGTCGACGAGCTCCTGGGGGAGGTCCTCCCCGGACCCGTACTCCTCGATCAGGTGGGCCGCGCGGTCCGCGCGCTCCTTCGCCTCGGCCGGCGTCGTCGTCGGCACCGTCGACTCGTCGAGCTGCACGTACCCCTGGAAGCCGGGGACCTGGGCCTCGATGTGCCGGGCGAGCGCGAGCCGGCGCCGCAGGCCCGGGAGCTGACCGTCGATCCAGGTGCTCACCGCGTCGATCCGCTGGAGCTCCTCGGCGGAGAGCATGACGCTCTCCAGGCCGGACCGCAGCGACGACCGGTGCGACGACACGTCGGACGCGGCGTTCTCGAGCGCACGCACCAGCGCTGCCATCTGGGTCAGGTCGATCGACGCGACGCTCACCGCAGGTTCCTCCACCGGGTCTGCCACGCGCCGGGCTCGACCTCCTCGGGCTGCGACCGGACTGCCGAGTCGAACGTCGAGATCGCGCCGTCCGCCGCTGTGCCCAGCGCCTGCTTGTGACCGGTGAGGTCCACATAGAAGTCGTCGGCGACGGGACTCAGCCAGGCCCCGGCGTCCATCGCCCGCACCACGGCGTCGAGGTCGTCACGCAGGTCCCCCGCGACCGGGACCGCCAGCGCGCGACGCTGCTTGATGGCCGCGAGGTAGGGGTTGGCGATCGGCGCGACCTCGTCCGTCACGGCGCGCCTCAGGCCCCGGGTGCAGGGCTCGCGGGCACCGCCCCGTGCTCGGCGACCCACGTGTCGAGGTACCGCTCGAACCGGCCGTGCGACTGCTCGTCGAGGATGCCCTGGCTGCGCTTCGGGGCGTCGTAGCCGAAGTCGACCTTGATCGTGCCGTCCGGGTCGACGAGCAGCTCGAACGTGGTCCACCGGTGCTCCGGTCCGCCCTCGGCCGAGAGCTCGTTGAGCGCGACGACCGCGTCGTACAGCGGCTCGTCGTACCCGACCTGCCCGTACAGCCAGCGGTCACCACCGTGCACGACGGCCGTCGTGATCCAGTTCAGGGTCACCCCACCGGACCCGTCCGGGGTCGCCTCCCAGCTGCCGACGAGGCGGGCCCAGCCCTGGGGTGCGATCTCGGCGAACCGGCGCACCACCACACCGAGCTGCTCCTGCTGCTCTGCCAGACCCACCGAGGACCCCCTTCGACGTTGCCGAACCCACATGATGCCAGCCGGGCCTCGTCAGGGCACCGGGACCTGCACCAGCTGCCACGCCCCACCCGTGACCAGGAGCCCCCGTCCGGGGTTCGCGCCGCCCAGCGCCGAGCGGGGGAGCCGCACGCCCAGGAGGTCCCCGTCGTTGGGCGTCGCGGGCGACAGCAGCAGACCGCTGCGGGACTTCTTGATCGTCGCGGCCGGCCCGCGGTAGGCGCTCGTCAGCTCGTCGGTCGTGCCCGCGCCGACGATGAGACCCGGGCGGTCCCGCAGGGCGCCGAGGTGCGCGACGATCGCGTCCGCGAGCGGCCCGTCGGTGCCGACGAGCTCGAGGTCGTCGACCAGCAGGAGCGTCGGCACGTCGTCCGACGGCACCAGCGACTCCATGAACGCGGTGATCTCCTCGCGCGTCGACTCCATCGTGAGCGTCCCGACGACCCCCGGCCGCTCCGCGAGGTCACGCAGCGGGCTGCGGCGCGGCGTCACGAGGCCCACGGCCCAGCCACGCTCCAGCGCCGACGTGCCCATCGTGAGCAGCACCGTGCTGCGGCCCGAGCGTCGCGGACCCACCGCGAGCACCCCGGGGCCGTGCTCCTCGGCGTCCAGCCCGAACAGCGCGAGCGTGTCGCCCCCCACCCCCGCCGGGACCGCCGTGCGACCCAGCGGTGCGCCGCCGAGGGCGTGCGCCTCGGCGAGCGTGACCCGCGTCGGCAGCGGGTCGACGCGGAACGGCACCTGGGCGGGCTCGGGGCGGTCGCCGGTGGCCGCGTACCGCTCGACCGCGGACCGCGCGATCGTCTGCAGCGCCGCCACCTGCGCGGGGCCCGACGGGTCCGGGTCGAGCAGGGCGACCTGGAGCTCCTGGCGGCCCTGCGACCGGAACGCGCGCCCCTCGGGCAGCTTCTCGGGGACCTCGCGCGGGGACATCCCGACCGCCGCGTAGTCGCCCGGGTCCGCCATCGGCAGCATCACGCGGTCCTCGGTCAGGGTCGAGACGCGTCCGACGAGCAGGCTGCGGTCGCCCGTCACCACGACCTTGATGCCCGCGCCGGGTCCCTCCTGGAGGATCTGCGTCCACATGTCGATGAGCACGCCCGCGTCGTAGTCCTCGAACGCCTGGATGAACCCCTCCCACCGGTCCAGCAGGACCAGCAGGTACGGGAGACGTCGCGACGGGTCGGTGCCCGCGCGCTGCTCGGTGACGTCCGCGAACGCCTGCTCGGCGAGGAGCTGCTGGCGGCGGGAGATCTCGGTGCGCAGCCGCCGGGTCAGGCGCGCGACGCGGTCCGGCTGGTCGCGCGTGACGACCGCCCCGGTGTGCGGGAGCGCGACGAGGGGGAGCAGCGCGTTGTTGCCGAAGTCGAGCCCGTAGACGTGCACGTCCCGCGGCGACAGCCGCGTCGCGACACCGGCGGCGAAGGTCCGGAGCACGGTGGACCGGCCCGAGCGCGGGGCCCCGACGATCGCCAGGTTCCCGGCGCTCTCCAGGTCGTGCACCGCGACGTCCCGACGCTGCTGCGCGGGCAGGTCGACGATCCCGTACGGCAGCGCGAAGGGCTTCCGGTCGAGCGACGGGCCGCCCTGCGCGAGGACGTCGTCGAGCGTGATCTCGGTGGAGAGCGCGGGCAGCCACGGCGGCGGGGGTGCCGCGACCCCGGCGAGCTCGGCGGCCGACCGCACGGCCGTCACCAGCGCGGCCAGGTCCGTCGGCGTGTCGATGTCGTCCTCGGCCTGCGCGCGCGGCGCGGACAGCGGGCGTCCGACCGCCGACCACGTGAGCCGCTCCACGTGCACCGCGCCGCCGCCCGCGGCCGTCGGCGGACGACCCCCGACGCGCGACGACTGGAACGCCACGAGGCTCGAGTGCCCGAGGCGGGCGTACGCGCGGCCGGGCAGGCTCGGGGGGATCTCCGCGGCGTCGCCGGACTCGATCACGTCCTGGCTGTCGTTGCGGTCGGTGACGCGCAGGGCGATGCGCAGGTTGGTGTTCGACTTGATCTCGGCGCTGACCACACCCGCCGGCCGCTGCGTGGCGAGCAGCAGGTGCACGCCGAGGGAGCGGCCGCGCCGGGCGATGTCGACGAGGCCGGTGACGAAGTCGGGGAGCTCGGCGACGAGCGCCGCGAACTCGTCGATGACGATCGTGAGGCGCGGCATCGGGGGATCGCCGGGCTCACGACCGGCGAGGTAGTCCTCGATGTCCTTGGCGCCGGCGTCGGCGAGCTGGTGCTCGCGGCGCCGCAGCTCCGCGGCCAGGCTCTCCAGCGCACGCGTCGTCAGGTGCGCGTCGAGGTCCGTGACCATGCCGACCGTGTGCGGCAGCCTGCTGCAGTCCTTGAACGCCGCCCCGCCCTTGTAGTCGATGAGCACGAACGTCATCTCGTCGGGCCGGTTCGCGACGGCGAGCGACGCGATCAGCGTCTGCAGGAGCTCCGACTTGCCCGAGCCGGTGGTCCCGGCGACGAGACCGTGCGGACCGTCGGCGCGCAGGTCCACCGTGAAGGGACCGTCGGTCGACTCGCCGATCACCGCCTTCGTCGTGCGGCCGCCCTGGGCCCAGCCGTGCGCGATGGTGCCGGCGTCCGGCGGGTCGAGCGCGAGCACGTCGAGCAGCCGCGACGTCGACGTCAGGGTGCCGGCGAGGTCCTCGGAGCTGATGTCACGCACCGGCGCGAGCGACCGGCCGAGCTGCTCGAACCAACCGCGCGGCACCAGGTCCGCGCGCACGCCGTCGACCGGCCGCTCCCCGGTCACCGACACGGTCGAGCCGGCGCCGTCGACCACGACCACCGCCTGGCACTCCTCGGGCAGCTGCCGCTCCTGCTCGTCGATGCACAGGAAGTACACGCCGACGCCCGGCCCCTCGCGCAGGAGGGTCACCAGCCCCGGCAGGAGCCGGATCCGACGGGCCCCGTCGAGCACCACGAGCACCGGGGGCGGGAGGATCCCACCGCCGCCGAACGCCCCGCCGCCCATCCGCGGCCCGTTGCTCGCCGCCTCCCGACGGCGCTCGACCAGGTCGAGGAGCTCGGAGATCCGGCGCGACGTGGTCTCCTCGTCGTTGCCGACGGCGACGACCGGGCCGGAGTCGCGGCGGGCGTGCGGCAGCCACCGGACCCAGGACCACGCGTCGTCGCCCTCCTGGTCGGCGAGCAGCACGACCGACACGTCGGCCGGGGAGTGCGCCGTGACGACCTGGGCGAGCATCCACGCCGCGACCTGACGCCGCTCGGCGCCCGCCCCGACGACGCCGGTGACGCCCGCCCGGGCGAGCGGGACCGCCACGGGGACGTCGGACGCGGTCCAGTGCAGGACCTTCTCGTGGTCCTCACGCGCCGGGTCGTTCAGCGACACCTCGCTCGGGACGTCGGCCGTCCCGACGCGCGCCAGCATCCAGTCGGGGTCGGTGCGCCGTCGCTCCCAGAGCCGCGCGCGCGGACCCGTCGCGAACAGCAGCACCGAGCCCGGGTCGGGGAGCTCACCGCGGCGCGCGGCGCTCTCGGCCGTCAGCGCGTCGTACGCCTGCTGCTCGATCCGCGCGGTGCGCTGCACGAACGTCTGCACGGCCTCGAGGTGCTGGGTGCGCCGCTGGCCGCGCGAGGAGAAGAAGTTCGACGCCGCCATCGCCGGCGACAGCGCCATGATCAGGAGCGCGTACGGGGACCGCGTGAACCAGTACATCCCCGCGCCCATGATGAGCGGCATGATCATCATTGCGAGCGGGAACCGCTGCTTGTCGGGGGTGCGCGGCTCGCTCGGGAGGCGGAAGTCGGTGGTGCGCGGCGGTGGCAGGAGGCGCGGCGGACGGTTGTAGTCGAGCGTCGCTCCGACGGGGCTGAGCGACAGCGACGCGTCGGGGGAGCTGACGCCGGCGACCTCGAGGACGACGTCGCCGACGACGAGCGACTGCCCCGGCGCCCACGTGCGCCGCTCGGTCAGGGGCTCCCGGTCGACGTGGACGAGCGGGCGGTCCGCCTCCGGGTCGATCTCCGTGATGCCCTCGAGCGCGCGCCGGGCGTCCACGAGCTTGCGGGCGTACTTGTTCCGCGAGCGTCCGCGCGCGGGCGTCGCCGACGCGGGAGGGTCACGACGCACCACGATCGGTCCGTCGAGCGGGCGGCGCCGCACCGGCGCGGGACGGACGGCCCCCGCCACGCTGTCCGCCGGCTCGACCGTGACCGACCCGTCGAGCGCGACCTCGAGCACGACCGCGACGCCGGGCACGTCGGCGCCCTCGACGCGGACGGACGCGCCCGGCGCGCTGCCGATCTCGTGGCGCCCCAGTGCGAGCCGGTGCACGCGGCCCGCGTCGACGCCCGAGACGAGCCGCACCTCGCTGGAGCCGCCCGGCTCATGCCAGCTGTCGCCCGGGTCGACCCCGAGACCGACGACTGCGCCGTGCCGCAGCGGGGAGCTCTCGACCGGCTCGGCCGGGTCCAGCTCACGGCCGTGCCACCACAGCGCCGGAGCCGCCTGCGCGGCGGGGACGACCTCGACGACGCCGAGGTGCCCGGACCCGCGCGGCACGACGCGCTGCTGGGTGGTCTCGAGTCGCTCCGCGAGAGCGTGCGCCACGTCGCGCACGAGCGACCCGGGGGCGCAGTCGAGCACGACGTCGACCAGCTCGCCGCCGTGCTCGGCGGTGGCGCTCACGATCAGTCGCACGGCACGCTCTCTCGTCGTCGGTCTCCGGACAGACGGACGGCCCGCCCTCGCAGAGGACGGGCCGGGCTCCGACCGGACTCAGATGCGGTCGGCCTCGCCCGTCGCCTGTGCGATGTTGTTGTGGTTCGTGCGCACGTCGGACGCTGCACCGTCGAGCGCCTCCTGGAGGCGGTCGAGGTTGGCCCGGTAGTCCTGCCAGGCGGTGCGGAAGTCGTCGGAGTACTTACCCGTCCAGACCGCGCTCTGAAGTCCGCTGTCGACCGCGGTCTTGATGTCGGCGGCCTGGAGGGCCTTGTCCTGGAACGTCTTGTAGAGGCTCTGGAGTGTACTGAGCTCTGCACCAACGGCCACGAAGATCTCCTCGTCTCAGGCCACACCGGGGCGGCGTGGCGACCCGATGACCCTACCCGCTCGCCCCGACGCCCGGGCGACAGATCCACAGGGACCGCCACGACGTGGACACGCTCGGCCGGCACCGGGATCACGCCGAGCCGAGCACCGCGTCGTCGGACCCGGGAGCGAGCTCCTCGAGCAGCGCGCGCGTCGCAGGCGAGACCGTCGGTGCCCCGGCCGCCCGCAGCGTCGCCTCGAGGTCGCGCGCGACGGGACGCACCGCGTCGCCGCCCCCGAGCGCGGCGGCCGCGCGGACCAGGTCTCGCCAGAGCAGCTCCTCGGTGGGCGCGAGGCGCAGTCCCGTCCAGGCGACCGACTGCGCGCCCGCCGGGTCGTCGCCGTCCCGGCACAGCACGACCAGCCGGTGCACCGTGTCGACGAGGAGCGCCTGCGAGGCACGCTCCAGCCGCACGCGGGCCAGCCACGAGTACCGCCCGGCGGGCCGTGCGGACAGCACCGCACCGCGCGCGAGCCGCAGCGCCGCAGCGAGGTCGCTGCGCTCGGCACCGGGGTTCGCCGCCTGACGTGCACGCGCGAGCAGTGAGCGCACCACGTCCCAGTCCACGACGACGTCGCTGCCCAGGCTCACGTGCCCGTCGGCGCCGCGGACCAGGTTCGGCCGCCCGTCGGCGTCGGTGCCGAGCCACTCGGCGGTGCGCGCGAAGAGGCTCTCCCGCACCTCCGTCGTGACGCCCTTCGGCCACAGCGCAGCCGCCAGCACGTTCGCGTGGGCGCCCTCCGGGTGGAGCGCGAGGTAGACCACGAGCTCGGTCGCGAGCGCGCGGCGGCTGTCCTCGATCGCCCGGGACGTCTCGACGCGCGGCTCACCGAGCACGAGCACGCGCACGGCGGCCGCGTCGAGGTCGGCCGGCTCCAGGGCTCGTGCGGGGGCGACCACGGGCGGACGCTCGACGGCGCCCTCGTGCTCGATCGCGGCGCGACGCTCGTCGACCGCGCGGGCCGGCTCCGGCGCCTCGGTGAGCAGCTCGCCGAGCGCCGCGACCTGCCGCGACGTGAGCCGGTTGGCGCGCACGTCCAGGCCGAGCACCCGGGCACTGAGGCTGCCGTCGGACCCGGCGACGAGCTGCCAGCGAGCGCCCGGCAGGGCACCGACGCACACGACGCCGAGCGGTGAGCGCTGGTTCGTCGCGGTCAGCTCGACGAGCTGGTGCGCGGCGTTCCCGACCGGGGTGGAGCCGAGCACGAGGTACTCCGGGACCCAGGCACCCGCGCCGCCGCTGCGCAGCCGGCCGGTGAGCACGCTCGACCCGAGGACGTCGGCACGACGCTCGCGCAGCCGCGGCAGGACGTCCGCCGCGGACGCCGCGGTGTCGTAGCGGTCGCCCGGCAAGGCGTCCAGGCCCGGGGGCAGGTCCACGCCGGTGACGTGCAGCCCGTCCGACCACCGGTTGGTCGCGAGCTCGGCCGCCCAGGCGCTCGCGACCTCGCGGGCGACGTCGAGGTCGCCGACGATCGCGACCGGACCCTGCGCCGCCTCGAGGTCGATGAGCACGTCGCGCCCGTCCTCGTCGCGCCCGAGCGAGACCAGACCGGGGAAGGGAGCGGTGCCCCCGCGCGCGTCGAGGTCGACGTCCGCGGCATCGAGGCGCCACGCGGCGCCCGTGCCGAGCACCCGCCAGGGCGCGGGCGCGGTGGTCGACGGGGGGCTGAGGCGGAGCTCGACGCCGGTGTCGTCGACGACCGCGCCGAACACTCCCGGGAGCTCGCGGCCGGCCGCGCGCAGGTTCTCGGCCAGCTGGCGCAGGCCGCGGTCGAGCAGGATCGCGCGTTGCGGGTCGGCACCGATCCGCAACGCCACCTCGACCTCCACCGCGTCCGGGGACGGCTCGTTCGTCCGGCGCCGCCGGCGGAGCTGGTCGACCGCGACGAGGAGGCCGGCTGCCAGGAGGCCGGCACCGATCAGCCCCGCGTTCCCCGTCCCCTGCTGCTCCGAGGCGACGTCGGTGACCGCCTCGGTGCCCGCCGTTGCGGTGTCGGCGACGCCCGCGTCGGTCGTGGGGACGGCGGGGACCTCGCTCACCGGGGGCGCCACGGGCGGGGCCACCTCGGCGACGACCGCGGTGACCCGGTCGACGGTGACCGCGTCCTCGGGCATGACGAGGAGCCAGTTCGGGTAGATCAGGCGCTCGAGGGTCAGCGCGTGCCCGTCGGGCTGGTCGCGGTGCTTGTTCAGCTCGAAGACCTCGTGGTAGCGCCGGCCGTCACCGAGCGACCGCTCCGCGATGTCCCAGAGGTTGTCGTGGTAGCGGCCGTCGGGCGGCTGGACGATGTACACGCGCTGCCCGACGAGCTCCGTGCCCTCCTCGGGACTGAGCTGCACGTCCCCGAGCCAGTAGGTCGTCTCGCCCTGGACGGCGGCCTGCTCCACGGCGGCCACAGGGGCCGCCTCGACCGGTGACGCCGTCGCCGACCCGCCGTCGACGGAGACGGAGATGCTGGTCGCCGACCCGCCGGTGTGCTCGGGCAGGACGGACCCGACCGCGGCGGTCGCCTGGGTCGCGGCCGTGGAGATGAGCAGCACGGTCACGACGAGCGTGCGTGCGAGCCGCTGGCTGGGCCCCGCGAGCGGCACCCGTCGGGGCAGTCCGACACCCGAGAGCGCCGAGCGCAGCTCGACGGCGACGCACACCGTGAACTGCAACCAGGCGAGCCACACGATCCACACCAGCACCGCGAGCAGCTGCTCGGCGCTGATCGTCGCGGTCAGCTCGTCGCGTCCGGGCAACGACGTGGGGATCTGCGGGACGCCGCCGAGCGCGACGAGAGCCAGGGGGACGCCCACGACGAGCAGCAGGAGCAGGAGCCCGGCGCCCACGGAGGCCGCCCGGTTGCGCGACTCGTCGGTGCCCTCGGGCTGCTGGAAGCGGCCGGGACCGATCTCGCGGTCGGTCGGCCGGGGGGCGGGTTCGCGTGTCATGGCGCTCCTGTGATCTCGCCGGTGATGCCGAGTGCGGCGCGTGCGGTGGCTGCGCCCTCGACCTCGAAGCTGTCGATGAGGACGAGCTGCAGCAGGGAGGTCGGCACGGTGTCGCTCACGACGACGCTCACCGTGGCGGCGTCGGCCGTGACGTCGATCCGTGACGAGTCGTAGCCGCGCGAGGACAGGAACGCGGTCGCCTCGGCCCGGGCGGCCGCCGGGTCGATGCGTGCCGTGCCTCCCCCGCGCAGGGACGCGGCGTCGATCTGGTTGGCCCCGGACCGCGCCGCCTGCTCGGCGTCGTCCATGATCGCGACGCGGGCGTTGAGCGACCGCCCGCCGTCGGCGACGAGACCCGCGAGCGCGAAGAGCACGACGACCATGCCGAGCACGAAGACGGAGGCGGAACCGCGGTCGCGGTCACCGAGCCGCGCGCGGAGAGCATCGACGATGCGGTGGCCCACGGTCATCCCCCCGTCCGGCGGTACTCGTCGAGCGGCGCCGAGCTCGACGCCTCGACGCGTGCCGTGCCGGGGAGCCCGATGAAGCCGAGCTCCGACCACGACACCGTGCAGTCGACGTCGACCGTCAGCGTGGCACCCTGCTCGAACACCCCGCGGAGCGCGGCCGGCCGGCACGTCAGGGACGGCGGCACCGCCGACGCCGCGACGGTGCGCGCGGCGACGACCGCGCTGTCGCGGTCCCGTTCCAGGGTCGCAGCCCGCACGGCGTCGCGGGCCATCGCCTGGGCGTCGCCCTCGGCGGAGACGTAGCGGCCGAACGCCACGATGAGGAAGAGCATGGCGAGGAGCACCGGGACGAGCACGACGATCTCGACCGCCATCGACCCGCGGTCGCGCTCGTGCTCCGCCGGACGGCGTCCCGCACTCATGCGTCGGGCCGGAACGACTCGATCGGGCCCTGCACGGTCGCGGAGACCCGCGGAGCGAACCCGTCCACGATCTCGAGCGACCGGCCCGACACGGTCACCCGCACGGTGAGGGCGTCCGGTTGCGTGATCTGGACCTGCAGGTCACGGAACGACGCCCCGCCGATCGCGTCCGTGTACTCCTGCGCGTGCGTGCGCGCCTCGGCCACCGAGGCGGGCGTGCCCCCGCCGACCCGCACCACGCGCGCCGTCTCCCGCGCGACCGCTCCGGCCACCTCGTTGCCGTACCAGGTCAGCGCGAACTGCACGGTCAGGAAGATGACCAGCATGAGCACAGGCGTGTAGAGCACGAGCTCGATCGAGCTCGAGCCCTCGTCACGCCGCGCCCGATCCCCCGTCATGACGCGACGACGGGACGGGATCACGGCCCGCCAGGAGCGTCGGGGATCGTGATGGAGTCGGCCTCGGTCTTGACGAGGTTGTAGATGACCAGGCCGATCGCCGCAGCGATCGCCACGAGGATCCCCGTGATGATGACCCACTCGATGGCGGACGCGCCCAGGTCCTCGGACGCACGTGCCCGTGCGTAGCGGCGGCGTGCCTCGTTCGCGAGGAAGAGCAACGGGCTGGTGGGGGAGAGGTACATGGGGTCCTCCGGTCCTTCCGACAACTGTGCGGGGTGAATGAGTCCGGCCGGGCCGGGCAGATACTAGCGGGGCTGCATGACGGTCACGAGTGCTGGGTACACGAGGAAGATGAGGAAGCCGACCGCGAGCAGCAGCTGCGCGACCAGCATCGACTCCGAGCTCTCGCCCGCCTTGCCCTCGGCCTCGGCGAGCTCGCGGCGCCGCATCGACCCCGCGCGGGCGGAGAGCGAGTCCCGGACCTTCGCACCGTCCTCCGCGACGAGCGCGAGCGCTGCGGCGAGGTCCCGCAGCTCGTCGACCTGCAGCTCCTCACCGAGCGCGCCCAGCGCCGACCAGGGGGTCGCGCCGCGCAGACGGGCCTCGCTGAGCGCGTTGCGGATCCGGACCATGGCCCAGCCGTCGCTGAGCTCGGACGCACCCTGCAGCGCCTCGGGGACACCACGGCCGCCCGCCAGGCTCATGGCCACGAGGTCGAGGAACGAGCCGACGACGTGCCGGAAGTCGCGCCGGCGCTCCGCGGCGGTGGACCGCAGCGCCATCCAGGGCAGCAGAGCAGCGATGAGCGCGATGACGAGCGACAGCACCAGCGGGATGGACGGGCTCACGCCGAGCCCGAGGGCCGTCGCGACGGCGCCCAGCGCGAGGGGCACCAGCAGGCCGGCGACCCCGGCGATCACGCACCGCGCGAGGAACGCGTCGAGCGTGAGCCCGACGATCGCGAGGTCGGCACGCAGCGGCCGCAGCTCGAACCCTGCGGCGGTGACACCGCTCGTCGCGCGGCGTCCGAGCGACTGCTGCCACGCCGGCGTCCGGGCTCCCCGCTCGTCGAGCCCGAGGATGGTCGCCCGGGCGCGGCCCTGGAGCCGCTCCTGGTCGAGGCGAGCGAGCGCGCTGCCCGCGTGCGACGCCGGCGGGACGAGGACGAGGACGAGGATCAGCAGGCCGAGCCCGACGACGGCGCCCGCGACGAGGATGCCGGTCACAGCGCCCGCTCCGTCTGCGCGACGGCGCCGCGTGCCGGCGACGACGCCATGCGCTCCGGCGTCGCGACGAGGAAGCGGTCGGGGACGTCGACACCCGACAGGCGCTTCATCCACCAGAAGCCCGCGCCGAACAGGCCGATCACGATGAGCAGCACGAGCTGCCCGGTGACCGTCGAGTACGGGGCGACGTACGTCGGGTTGATCAGCGAGATGAGGAGGATCACGCCGAGCGAGAACCCCATGACGATCTGCGCGGAGCGCCGGGTCGAGCTGCGGCCCGCCGCGACGCGCTGCCGCATGTCGAGCTCCTCGCGCGCCGACTCCGAGAGGGACGTGAGCACCTGGCGCAGACCGGGGCCGCGCAGGCGGGCGTTGAGGATCAGGGACGCGACGACCAGGTCGGCGCTCGGGTCGTCGAGGTCGTCCGCGAGGCGCTGCAGGGCCGTCGGGAGCGGCACGCGGACGCGCAGCCGGTCGACGAGCAGACGCAGCTGCGGCTGGATCGCGGGCGACGCGGCGAAGACCGTCGCGGGGATCGCCTGCTCGAGGCCCACGGCACCGGCGATCGTGTCGCGCAGCGACTCCGTCCAGGACGCGAGGCCCTCGATGCGGGCCATCGACTGCTTCTCCGCGCGAGCACCGCCGAACAGGGCCGTCCACGACATCACGACGACGGCCGCACCCGCGGCGGCGACGGGCCACCGTGTCAGCAGCAGGACGACCAGCGCCACCGCCGCGGCCAGGAGCCCGCGCCGGCCGATCCGCTCGGCGAGCGTCGGACCGCTGCGGTGCACGACGCGGTGCTCGGTGGGACGCGGACGCACCGCCGTCAGCAGGAGCACGACGCCGACACCGACGAGCCCGCCGAGCAGGATGATGAAGATCGTCGACGGCGCCATCACAGCCCCTGCAGGTACGCGAAGCCGGGCGCGTACCCGACGGCCGTGAGCTCGTCGATGCACGCGATCGGCGCGGCCGGGACGGCGACGCCGTCGATCCCCGCCGCGAAGATCTCGCTCGACAGGACGCGCCCGTCGATGCCGTTGACCTCGCGGATGCTCGCCACGAACCGGCGCAGGCGGCCGCCGCTGTGGAAGTCGTTCTGCTTCTGCACGAACACCACGAAGTCGATGGCACCCGCGATGAGCATCATCGTCGCCTCGACGGGGAGGCGCTCCGTGGACTGGATCGCGTACGTCGAGATCCGGTTGAACACCTCGATCGAGCTGTTCGCGTGGATCGTCGACAGCGAGCCGTCGTTGCCCTGGCTCATCGCGTTGAGCATGGTCACGATCTCGTCGCCCAGCACCTCGCCGACGATCACGCGGCTGGGGTTCATGCGCAGGCTGCGGCGCACGAGCGCGGCCATCGAGATCGCGCCGTTGCCCTCCGAGTTGGGGAGGCGCTCCTCGAACGAGACGACGTTCGGGTGCAGGTCCGCGAACTCCCCGAGCCCGAGCTCGAGCGCACGCTCGACGGTGATGAGCCGCTCGTGCGGGGGGATCTCGTTGGCCAGGGCCCGCAGCAGCGTCGTCTTCCCTGCGTTCGTCGCGCCCGCGATCATGATGTTCTTGCGCGCGGCCACGGCGGCGGACAGGAACGCGGCGACCTCGTTGGTCATCGAGCCGAGCCGCACCATGTCGTCGAGGTGCACGCGCGACAGGCGTGCGCGGCGGATCGAGATCGAGGGCCGTGCGCACACGTCCATGACCGCGGACATGCGGCTGCCGTCGGGCAGGCGGATGTCGAGCTGGGGGTTCGCCGCGTCGAAGGGCCGGCTCGACAGGCCCGAGTACGCACCGAGGATCTGCACGAGCTCGACGAGCTCGTCGTCCGACTCGGCCACCGGCGGCATGCGCGCCTCGCGCCCGTCGGAGTACTGGACGAAGACGTTGTCGTGCCCGTTGATGTCGATGTTCTCGACGTCACGGTCGTCGAGCAGCGGCTGCAGCCGGCCGACGCCGAACAGCGCCGCGTGGATGCCGGCGGCGACGTCCTCCTCGTCGACGTGCGACGGCGGCGTGCGTCCGGCGCTGACCTCGTCGCGCGCGTACGCGTCGAGCACCCGGTTGATGACGGCTCGCGCGAACTGCCGCTCGTCCTCGCCGGACATCGCCGGGAGACCGCTCGCGGCGTCGTCGCGACGCTGGCGCGCGAGGATGTCGGCGACCTCCTCGCGGAGGCGCCGGACGAGTGCCTGGTCGACAGCCATGGTCCGCTCCTTCGTTCTAGGCGGGTCGGCGGACGGCGCCGCGCTCGACGGCCAGCGCGGCGACCGGCTCGACGAGCTGGCGGACGGAACGGACCAGCAGCGAGCGGGCGATCGGACGCTCGAGCCGGCCCGCGACGACGTCGGCAGCCCGCTCGTCGAGCGCGACCTGCCCGAGCACCGTCGCCGGGAGGCGCTCGTGCGCGAGGAGCTGCTGCAGGTCCGCGAGCGAGCGCTTGTCGCGGCTGTCGGCCACGAGGACCACGCCGACCGCAGGCACGCGGGCGGTGGTGTCCTGGAGGTGCGCGAGCCAGCGCACGCGCTCACGCACGTGGGCGAACGACTCCAGCCGCGGGCGGGCGACGAGCACGAGCACGTCCGCGGCCATGACCACCGGGAGCACCGGGCTCGACGCGACGATCCGCCCGCAGTCGACCAGCACGTCCGTCGCCTGCACCTGGGCCAGCTCCGCGGCGAGCGCGGGCCACACGTTGGCGATGCCGGTCATCTGCTCCGGCGTCGAGACCCCGCACAGCACGTCCAGGCCACCCTCGATCGTCTGCAGGTGCTCGCGGACCCCACCCTGGACGAGGCCGCGCCGGGCGTCGGCCGCGAGCGACAGCAGCCCGCGCTCGGGGTCGAGCGCACCACGGTCGGGAGTCCGGGCCAGCAGCGACGTGTCACCGCCCGCGGGGTCGGCGTCGACGAGGACCACGTCGCCGGGCCACACGCTCGCGAGGACCCGTGCGGTCGTCGTGACGCCGGGCGAGCCCTTCGCGGAGCCGAACGCGACCAGCACGTCAGTCCTCCCCGTCGAGGGGTGCGCCGCGCGTCACGAGCACCGCGGCGAGCTGCCCCTCGGCGCCGACGCCGGCGACCCGGGCACCGTCCGCCTCGTCGACGATGAACGTCACCGTCGTCGCGCTCGTACCCGAGGTGGCGGCGTCGGGGCTGGCTGCGGAGCTCACGAGCGCGTCCGGCACGAGGACCGTCCCCTCGCCCTCCGACACCTGGACGAGCTGCACGACGTCGCCCGCCGCGAGCCCTGAGGCCGGCATGCGGCCGGGGGCCAGCGAGGCGCCGACGGCGACCTTGCCGTCCTGCAGGGTGCGCGTGCCGATGAGCATCGTCGTGTCGAGCAGCTGCCCCGCGCTCACCGTGATGTCCGCGTACTGGCCGAGGACGAGGTCCTTCTGGTCCGCGGGGATCAGCAGGAGGCCCTCGGACGCGACCGGCGTGGTCGTGACGTCGTCCTCGGTGATCTGCTGGCCCACGGCGATGTCGCGTGCGGCCACGAGCACGGGGACGCGCGTGTCGGAGCGCACCGCGAGGAGGCCCGCCGCAGCGGCGCCGCCGACGATGAGGAGCACCGCGAAGGCGGCCAGCAGCGGCCGACGCTCCCGCGGCGCCGGGGGCAGGCGGTCGGCGCGTGCTGCCGCGCCCGCGGGCTTCAGGCCGCGGTCCTCGCGCGCACGCCGGCGGTCCTGTGCCCCGTCGGGCGTGCTCGTGCTCGTGTTCACCGTCATGCTCGGGAGTCCGTACCTCACGCTCGTCCAGCCTCAGACCAAGGTCCGCACGACTATAGGCGAATCCGTGTGACGCACCCGGCGAACGTGGACAGCCCGGACACCCGCGACCGGGGAGCCCGGCTACCATCGAGCCTCGACGACCGCTCGCCCCCGCGACCGTCGTCCAGGGTCCGGTTCGGACACCTCACGGGAACCGACAGGAGAGCAGGCATGTCCGCAGCCACCCGGCACGATCCGCGCACGCCGCTCCGGTGTCGCGACGGGGGTGCACGGCCGTGACGGCACCCGTGCTCGGGCGCTGGCCGCGCGTGCGCGCCGACCTGCGGGCCGACGGCACCGGCACGCTGAGCGTGAACGACGTCGAGCACGCGTGCGCCGCTCCGTCCGCCGCCCGGCTGCGAGCCGGCGTGATCGCGCGGTGCGCCGCCCTCGCGACGACCGTGCACCGGCCCGTCCGACTCGAGCTCACCGACTCCCTCGGCACGCAGCAGCTCGCCGTCGGCCCCGACGGCGCGGTCCAGCGGGTGCGCGACGACGGGACTCTCGACACTGCGGTCGCACCCCCCGTCGACGCCTCGCCGTGCCGGCGGTGCGGCGTCCCGCAGCAGGTCACGACGATGACGTGCGACGCGTGCGGCGTGCTCGAACCGCACCGCGTCGAGCTCGTGCCCGTCGCCGTGCTCGACGCCGACGCGCTCGTCCACCCCGACGAGGAGGTCATCGAGCGCCTGCGCGCCACCCTCGTGGACGCGGCGGCGACGGCCCCACCTCGGCCCGAGCCGGCGGTTCGCCCGGCGCCCGCTGTGCCCCTCGTGCCTGTCGCGACCCGGTCGACCACCACCGGTCCGGCGTCGCTCGGGAACCTGTTCCACGAGCCGGCCGACCCCGAGCCGGTCGCCCCGCCGCCGACCCGCACCGGACGGCGCACCGCCCCTGCCGTCGTCCGTGCCCGCTCGCTGCACCTCACCTTCAGCGCCCAGCCGAGCGTCACCGCCCCGGACGGCGTCTCGCTCGGCCGCGATCCCGCGGCCGCGGACGGACGGCACCCGATCCGCGTGGCCAGCCCGGGTATGCAGGTCTCGAAGACGCACGCGTTCGTCGACGTCGACGACCACGGCCGCGTGTTCGTGACCGACTGCCGCTCCACGAACGGCACGCGGATCATGTCCCAGCCCCCCGTGCGGCTCACGCCGGGTGACCGGCACGAGATCGCGCCGGGCACGACCCTCGAGCTCGGCGACGTCCGCTGCACGGTGACGCTGGTCGACTGAGGTCCACCCGTCCGGCGCACCGCTCGGGTCGCTCGTTCGGACGAACGTCGGTCGAGCCGCCCGCGGCTCCCGTCGTGGTCGAGAGGCTGACGTGGCCGGATCACGGTGCTCCACGTTCCTCGGGGCCAGACGCTGTCAGCTCGCGCACGAGCCGGGTCGAGGACGAGCTCGGAACCGTCATGGGAGACCCTTCCGCGGGAGCAGGTCAGCAGGTGCCCTCGACCACGCTCGTGAGGACCAGCCACCGGTCCTCGTCCGGGACCCGGGTGAGGGTCAGGGTCTTGTGGCGCGGCTCGCCGAAGCCGACGTCGTCGGGGGTGTAGGTGCCGTTCGGATCCGTGAACGTGACGTCGCGGTAGTCGTCGCAGACGGTGCCGCGTGCCGTGTCGCCCTCGACCACCACGTCCCCGACCCGGGCGTGGAAGACACCCGCGATGTCGACCTGAGAGCTCACGTTCTGGTCGACGATCCCCTGCATCGTGGCTTGGACGTCGGCCGATCCGATGAGGTCGAACGCGGGGCTCACCTCGTTGGTCGTCATGGTGCGCCAGTACTCCGTGCTGTACGTGGCGATCCAGTTGTGGACGTCGGCCGCGTCCCCGTCGAGCTCGGGGACGTCCTCGAAGACGATGCCGAGCTCCGGGTCCGACAGGTCGTCGGCGCCCTCGTCGGTCGGGGTGGGCGCCGGGGCTGCCGTCTCGGAGGTGGTCGGAGACGCCGTCGGTCCCGGCGAACCGGCGGGTGCTGACGTGCACCCTGCCAGGAGCAGGGCGCAGGCCGCCGACACCACGACCACGTTGACCCGGCCCATCGACGATCCTCCACCCCTTGGCTGCACCGTGCACCCGACCCGACGCGCCGACGGTACCGGCATCGATCACCCGCTCCCACCACGGCACTCGCTGGAGCCAGCACGCGGCCGCCACACCCTCCGCGCTGATCTCGACCAGCGGGTCACGTGGTCGTGGCCCGCTTCTCCGCCTCCGCGTCGGCCTCGGCACGGTCGTGGGCCCGGAGGGCGTGGGTGAGCTCGTCCTGGATCGCCTGCTCGGCGCGCTGCAGGGTGGGGCTCAGGTCGCCGGACAGCGGGACGAGCTCGTCGCGGTGCAGACGGTCGGCGGCGGTTCCGGTCCACGTCCCGAGCGCGCCGACGGAACCGGTCGGACGGGACAGCGACGGGACGTCAGCGCGCGCGGCGCGCAGGTCGCGCAGGAGTGCTCGGAGCTCGTCGACCCGCTGCTGCGAGCGCTCGACCGGGTCCACGCTCAGCCCTCCAGGGTCACGCCACCGTTGATGCGCTGCACGCTACCGGCCCGAACGCGATGCTCGGGCGCCCTTCGAGGTCAGCCTCGCGTGACGATGGACTGGATCTCGGCGACGGGGACCTCCGCGGTGGTCGCCAGGGTCTGGGCGGGCAGCGCGGTCGGGTTCGGGTCGACCGACGACACCCAGGACGCGGTCCAGGTCGCCGTCGCGGTCAGGGTCGCCGTCGGGAGCGACTGGCCCGCCTTCACCGGCTGGTTGGCCGTCGAGCGGTAGAACGTCAGGGCGCAGGAGGTCGAGGTCGCTCCCGCGGTCCACGGCGTGCCGGTGTCGGCGCAGGTCGTCCCGTCCGAACCCGGCGCGCTCAGCTCCATCCCGGACAGCACCGCGTTCACGGTCGCCGACAAGCCCGACGGGATCGACGCCGTCACCGACACAGACGTCGCCGCGCCCTCGACCCAGACCCACGTGTCCGTGTTCACGACGGTCGCACCGGAACCGACCAGCGACGGGTTCCACCGGATGGTGCCCTCGGGGAGGTCCATGGACTCCGACGCGATCTGCGCGAGCACCTCGGGGTCGACCGTGGCGTCCTGCGCCGGCGCCGGCTCCCCGGCCGGGACGAACACGGGCGGGTGGGTGCCGCGGTACGCCAGGTAGGTCTCGGTCGGGGCGTCGTACTGGCACCTCGGCTCGTACCAGTAGCCGGTGGTGTCGGTGGCGTAGGCCTCGTAGTTCGGGTGCAGCAGACCCTGCGCCGCGTAGGCGTCCAGGGTGCCTGCGTTGCGCGCCGGACCGCCCGGCTTCCAGTACTCGTAGTAGTCGTAGCCGGTCTGCCCGCGGGAGTACCAGCAGATGGGCGCGACCGTCCGCACGGTCGTGGGCGGCGAGAAGGTGGTACCGCCCGCCGTCGTCCCGGTCTGGCTGACGGTCACCTGGACCGAACCGGCGCCCGCGCCCGGCGTGACCTCCGGCGTCGACGGCGAGGGCAGTCCCGGGACGTTGCCCTCGAAGCCCGGCGGGTCGTCGGCCATGGCCGGGGCGACCGCGACGAGCGACAGTGCGGTGGCTGCCACGACGGCAAGAGCCAGGCGCCTCAGCATGTTCCCTCCACCGTGGTCGTCGCGATCGTCCACCGGTCCTCCGCCGGTACCCGCGCCAGGGTGACCTTCACCGACGCGCGGTCCCCGAAGCCGGCTTCCTCCGGCGTGTAGGACCTGGTCGGGTCGGCGAACGTGGCTTCCCGGAAGTCGTCGCACACCATGCCTGACGCCGAGTCGCCGTCGACCACGACGTTGCTGATGCTCGAGTGCAGGACGCCACCGATCGTGCCCTGGATGCTCGTGTTCTTGTCCGCGATCTGCTGCATCCTGGCCTGCACCTCGGCGGACGCGAGGACCCCGAACGCGGGGCTGACCGTGTTGGTCGTCAGGGTGCGCCAGTACTCCTTGTTGTACGTGGCGATCCAGTTGTAGACGTCGGCCGCGTCACCCTCGAGCTCGGGGATGTCCTCGAACACGATCCCGAGCTCCGGATCGGACAGGTCGTCGACACCCTCGTCCTCGGTCGGTGCGGGCGTCGGGGCTGCCGTCTCGGAGGTCGTCGGGGACGCCGTGAGTCCCGGCGGGCCGGCGGGCGCCGACGTGCACCCTGCCAGCAGCAGGGCGCAGGCCGCCGACACGACGACCACGTTGATCCGGCCCATCGACGATCCTCCACACGTTGGCTGCAACCCCGCACCACCCGACCGGACGCGCCGACCGACGCCCAGGGTACCGATTCCCTCCGCATTGTCCTTTCCGGGGAGGGGATGAACAGGGCGTCGCCGGGTCTGCCGCTCCGGCCGCTAGGGTCCCTGGCGTGACCAGCACCGCAACCGCCGCCGGGTCGTACCGACGCCGGCCGGGCGTCCCTGCCCGCCCGCCGTTCGCGTTCACCGTGACGGCGCCGCCGGGGTGGGAGGCGTTCCGGGGCGACGCGAAGGGCTTGCGGGACGACCTCGTGGCGCTCGTCGCGCGGTCGGCGCTGTGGCCGACCCTGACCGAGCGTCAGCGGCTCGGCCTGGCGAACGTGCTGCGGTCCGTCGCCGGGGTGAGTGCCGCGACCGGCGCCGTGGCGACCATGCTGCGCGTCGGCGGCACGCCGGTCGGCCCGGACGCGCTGCCCGACGTCGCCTCCCTCTCCCTGACGTGGCTGCGGACCGCGCCCGTCCTGGCGGACCTGGATCTCGCCCGCCTGGTCGTGCGGGACGGGGAGCCGGTCGAGACGGGCCTGGGTCCGGGCGTCCTCGCGCGGCGGGTCGAGTCGACGCCGACGGGCGCCGACCAGATCACGTCACAGGTCGCCGCGCCGCTGCCGGACAGCATCTGGCTCGCGGTGCTCACCGGCACGACGAGCGCGCTGGAGCACGCACCCGCGATGGACGAGGCCCTGCGCGCCGTCGCGCTGAGCCTGCGCGTGGACCGCCCCGAGCGCTGACGCTGCGGGGTTACGCTCGCCCGACGCGTAGCACTCGACGGTGAGGACGGTTCATGGCACCCATCCGGTTCGGCGTGGTCGGCAGCGGGTGGCGGGCCGAGTTCTTCGTCCGCATGGCGCGGCTGATGCCTGAGCGGTTCCAGGTGACGGGCGTGGTGACGCGGTCCGCGGAGCGTGGCGCGGAGGTCGAGCGGACGTGGGGCGTGCCGACGGTCCGCACCATCGAGGAGCTCGTCACCGCGGTCGGTCCGACGACCGACCGGCCGGAGTTCGTCGTCGTCTCCGTGCCGTGGCCGGTGACGCCCGACGCCACGCGTGAGCTGGTCGAGCTCGGCATCCCGGTCCTGGCCGAGACGCCGCCGGCGCCCGACGCCGACGGGCTGCGCGAGCTGTGGGCGGACGTGGGCTCGTCGGGACTGGTCCAGGTGGCCGAGCACAGCCCGTCGATGCCGGCGCACGCCGCCCGGATCGCCGTGGTCGACGCCGGTCTCATCGGGGCGGCGACGAGCGTACAGATCAGCTCGACGCATCTGTACCACGCCGTCGGCCTGATCCGGCGGCTGCTGGGAGCGGGCAGGGGCGAGGTCACCGTCCGGGCGTCGGTCTTCACCGCCCCCCTGCTCGGGCCGCTCGGACGCGACGGCTGGACCGATGCCGCCGAGCCCGTCGACGCGTGGAACATCCTCGCCACCCTCGACTTCGGCGGCGGCCGCAGCGCCCTGTACGACTTCACCGACAACCAGTGGCACAACCCGTTGCGCACCAACCGGATCGTCGTGCGCGGCTCGCACGGGGAGATCGTCGACGACACGGTCACCCGCTGGGTCGACGACCGGACGGTCGTGAGCTCGCCGATCGTCCGGCGCGTCAGCGGCCTCGAGCAGAACCTCGACGGGTTCGACCTGGAGCACCTGAGCCTGGACGGCCGTGTCCTGTACCGGAACGCGTTCGAGGGTGCCCGGCTGGCCGACGACGACATCGCCGTCGCCGCGCTGCTCGACGCGACGGGTGCCTGGGTGCGCGGCGACGGCCCGGCGCCGTACCCGCTGGCCGACGGGTGCCAGGACCACCTGCTCGGCCTGGCGATCGAGGAGGCGGGCCGCACGGGCGAGCCGGTCCGGACCGCGCGGGAGGCGTGGGCGGACGCGTAGCGGATGCGCGGTCGCGGGTGCGGTGCGACCGTCGGTCGGTGACCCGTTTCGGCTACACCCTCATGACCGAGCAGTCCGGCCCGAAGGACCTGGTTCGGTACGCCATCGCCGCTGAACGCCTCGGGTTCGACTTCGAGGTGTCCAGCGACCACTACTTCCCCTGGCTCGACGCGCAGGGCCATGCACCGCACGCCTGGACGCTGCTGGGCGCGGTCGCCCAGGCGACCGAGCGCGTCGAGCTCATGACCTACGTGACCTGCCCGACCCTCCGGTACCACCCAGCCGTCGTCGCGCAGAAGGCCGCGACGCTCGGGGTGCTCTCCGACGGTCGGTTCCAGCTCAACGTCGGCGCGGGGGAGAACCTCAACGAGCACGTGGTCGGGGAGCGCTGGCCCGCGGTGGGCGAGCGCCACGACATGCTCGAGGAGGCCGTCGAGATCATCCGCGAGCTGCTCACCGGCGACCGCGTGAACTACACCGGCGACTTCTTCCAGGTGGACTCCGCGAAGCTGTGGGACCTCCCCGACGAGCGCATCGAGATCGGCGCCGCCGTGTCGGGACCGGACTCGATCGCGAGGTTCGCCACCCTCGTCGACCACCTCGTGGCGGTCGAGCCCGACGCCGAGGCGGTCCGCGCGTGGGACGACGCGCGCGGCCACGCCATCCCGGAGTCGCGCAAGATCGGCCAGATCCCGATCAGCTGGGACCCCGACCGTGAGCAGGCCGTCGCCCGTGCGCACGAGCAGTTCCGGTGGTTCGCCGGTGGCTGGAAGGTCAACGCCGACCTGCCGACGACCGAGGCCTTCGACGCCGCCAGCCAGTTCGTCCGACCGTCCGACGTCGCCGAGCAGATCCCGTGCGGCCCGGACCTGGACGCCGTGGTCGAGGCAGCCTCCGCGTTCTGGGAGGCCGGGTTCACCGACCTCGCGATCGTGCAGGTCGGCGACGAGCGCCAGGACGAGTTCCTGGCGACGGCCGCCGGCCCCCTGCTGGAGAAGCTCCGCGCCGCAGCACCGTCCGACTGAGTGAGAGGAGTCCCCCCATGGCTGTCACCGCATTCGGCGACCTCCCGCTGGCCGACCGCGACCGTGCCTGGGACGGCGACGCCGCCGAGAAGCGCGTCCGCGCCTGGGCGAAGGCCGAGGACGAGCCGAACGAGAAGTACCGGGACGCGCACGTCTGGTACGACGCCGACGCTAAGGAGAACTTCACCGCGTACAAGCTGCTCATCGCGGACGTCGTCGACGGTCGGCTGACGGCGGTCCCCCGAGGGGTCTTCGCGGCCGCCGCCGTCATGCAGGGCTCTCGCGGCGGCGTCGACGTCCCCGACAAGGACCGCGACCGCATCAGGAGCCACCTGGCGAAGTACTACAAGAAGCTCGACGAGACCCCGCCCTGGGAGGACTAGGACCGCCAGACCACGTCGGCCTCCACCGCGACCAGGGCCGCCTGGAGGCGCGACGTGCAGCCGAGCTTGGCGAGCACGCGGGTGACGTGCGTCTTCGTCGTGGCCTCCGTGATCTCGAGCGCCCGACCGATCTCCGCGTTCGACATCCCCGCACCCAGGCAGGCGAGGACGTCGCGCTCGCGGGCGGTGAGGTCGTCGACGCCCTGAGCAGGGGGCGGTGCGGGAGCCTGCGCGGCGACGAGGTCGGCGAGCAGCCGCCGGGTCACCTCCGGGGCGAGCACCCCGTCACCTGCGGCGACGCGACGGACGGCGTCGACCAGCTCGGCGGCGCCGACGGTCTTGAGCAGGAAGCCGACGGCACCGGCCGCGAGCACCCCGCGGACGTAGTCGTCGAGGTCGAACGTGGTCAGGGCCAGGACGTCGGCGAGCCCCTCGGCGACGATCGTGCGGGTGGCCTCGATGCCGTCCGTGCCGGGCATGCGGATGTCCATGAGCACCACGTCCGGCCGCAGCGCGCGGGCGTTCGTGACGGCAGCGGCGCCGTCGGCGGCCTCCCCGACGACGGTGATCCCGTCGGCACCGTCGAGCATGAGACGCAGCCCGGCGCGGATCGCGCCGTGGTCGTCGGCGACGAGCACGCGGATGTCGCCGGTCACGACGCGACCCGTGGCAGCGACGCGCGCACGACCCACTGGCCGCCGGACGGGCCGGCGACGAGCGTCCCGCCGAGCGCCTCGGCCCGCTCCCGCATGGTCAGCAGACCGGTGGCGGTGCTCTGCGGGGGTGCGGCGTCCGCTCCCAGGCGGTTCGTCACGACGACCTCCACGAGGTCCTGCGCGCTGACGGCGACCTCCACCGGCGACCCGGGCGCGTGCCGGGCGGCGTTGGTCAGGGACTCCTGCACGATCCGGAACGCCGCCTGGTCCGTGGCCGTGGGCAGGTGCGCCGGCGTGGCGCCGAGCACGACGACCTCCTGTCCGGCCGACCGCGCCGCGGTGACGAGCGCGTCGAGCCGCGCCAGCCCGGCCGGGGCGGTGACGGGGTCGGGGCGCCCGCGCAGGACCAGGATCATCGACCGCATCTCGGCGAGCGCCTCCAGCGCCCCGGCCCGGACGATCCGCAGCGTGTCCCGGTCCCGCGAGGTGTCCGGCGAGGCCAGGGTGGCCTCCGTGTGGATCGCGACCGCGGAGAGGTGGCCGGCGATCACGTCGTGGAGGTCCCGGGCCATCCGCGCGCGCTCCTCACGCACGGCGGACTCGCGGTCCAGGTCGGCGATCCGCACCGCGTCCGCCGCGACGGCGTGGGCGAGGTCCGCACGCTCACGCTCCAGCTCCGCGAGCTCGGTGCGCTGCCGGACGTCGGAGGCCCACCACAGCGGGGTGCCGTACAGCGCGACGGCCTGCAGGAACAGGACGACGGCGTCCCGGAGCTCGGCCCCGGCGACCATCGTCGCGACGGGGCCGCCGACGGAGACCGCCACGACCGTCCACGTGATCCGGCGCCGCACGACCGGGCGCGTGACCAGCGCCGCGGTGTAGAGGGCGTCGAACAGCACGACGAAGATCGCGATGCCGCCGCCCAGGTATCCGTCGACCGCGGCGAGCACCGCCACGACGACGAGCGTGCGGACGGGGTGGCGACGCTTGCCCAGGAGCGCCGCGACGGCCAGCACGAGGATCAGCAGGTGCCACCAGACGGCGTACTGCTCCACGACGGTCCCGGCCAGGGCGCGCGGGGGCCGACCGGCCAGCCCGAGCATGGCGAGCGCGACGCCGAGCAGCAGGATGACCCCGGCGACCACGCGTTCGTCCTCCAGCCGATCGCGCAGGACCTGTCCCATCGGGCCATCCCAGCACACGGCGTCCGGACCGGGGTCGTCCGAAGGATGTACGGCCTCGTGCGCCCAACGCCTGACGCGGCCGCTCTCCACCGTCGTCACCGTGGTCGCATGATCGACGCCATCCGGGAGAACCCCGTCGCCGCCCTCGTCGTCGCGTGCGAGATCGCGTTCTGGGTGTTCCTCGCCGCCGCCGTCCTCGCGCGCTACGGACTGCACTGGCGCCGCACCTCGACCGTGCTGCTGCTGTGCGAGCCGGTGCTGGAGGTGGTCCTGCTCGTCGCGACGGTCGGGGACCTGCTGCGCGGCGCGGAACCCACGTGGACGCACGGCCTGGCCGCGCTGTACCTCGGCTTCACGGTCGGGTTCGGCAAGCTGACCGTCCACAAGGTCGACGCGTGGGTGGCGTACCGGTTCGCGGGGGGTCCGGCGCCGGAGCCGCGACCGCGGGAGGGGGCTGCGGCGCGCAGCCACGAGTGGCGCCTGTGGGGGCGGGTGGTCGTCGCGTGGCTGGTGTCGTGCGGCGTGCTGGGCGTGCTGATGCTGATCGCGACCGAGCCCGCGCAGCGGGAGGTGCTGGTCTTCTGGGCGGGCCGCGCGACGCTCGTGCTCGTCGGCTGGCTGGTGTTCGGGCCCGTCTGGTCGGAGCTCTCGACGCGAGCCAGGCCGCAGAGCGTCAGCGCTCGGTAGAGAAGTGGCCGAGCTCGCTGACGTCGTCGTGACGGAGCTCGAACCACACGGCCTTCGCCGCGTCACCCTCCTCCTCGGACGTGCCCCAGCTGCTCGCGAGACGGTCCACGAACATCACGCCGCGGCCGCCGAGCGCGGTCGGCGGGGGGTCGCGCACCACCGGGACGTCGCGGACGCCGTCGGTGACCTCGACGCGCGTCCGCTCCTCGTCGACGTGCACGCGCAGGACGACGGGCGGGTCGGCGTGCGCGACGGCGTTGGTGACCAGCTCGCTGACGAGCAGGACGAGCAGGTCGAGGCGTCCGTCGTCGACCCCGGCCTCGGAGAGGCGGTCCCGAGCCCAGTGCCGTGCGGGCGCGATCGCGGAGAGCGCGGGCGTCACGGCCGTCTCGGCATACATCGGGAGCCTTCCGGAGAGTGGGACAGGAACGAAGGTGGGGCCTCGTTGTCCCTTGCCACGGTCATGCACATCTGATGATTCGGCAACCTGAACTCCTCCCTGAAGGGCATTTCTCGCCCCGGCGGCTGGGACGATGAGGCGTGCAGACCACCCCGACCGCGCGTCCGACCCCGTCGCGGAGCCAGGTCCGCCGGTGGCGGCAGTACCTCGCCGACGAGCGCGCGGAGGCCGCCGTCTACCGCGACATCGCGTCCCGCCGCACCGGCGAGGAGCGCGAGATCCTCCTGGCCCTGGCGGAGGCGGAGCGGCGGCACGAGCAGCACTGGCTGGACCTGCTGGGCGACGACGTCGGCAGGCCGCGCCGCGGTGACCTGCGGACGCGGATCCTCGGCGTGCTGGCCCGTCGGTTCGGGTCGGTGTTCGTCCTCGCGCTCGCGCAGCGTGCCGAGGCGCGGTCGGGGTACGACGACGACGCCGACGCGACCGCCACCATGGCCGCCGACGAGGCCATCCACGAGGAGGTCGTGCGCGGCCTGGCCACCCGGGGCCGCAACCGGATCTCGGGCACGTTCCGCGCGGCGGTGTTCGGTGCGAACGACGGTCTGGTCAGCAACCTGGCGCTGGTGCTCGGCATCGGGGCCAGCGGCGCGTCGACGTCGATCGTCCTGCTCACCGGCCTGGCCGGCCTGCTGGCCGGTGCGCTGTCGATGGCTGCGGGGGAGTACGTGTCGGTGCGGTCCCAGCGCGAGCTGCTCGAGGCGTCCCGGCCCGGTCAGGCCGCCCGTGCTGCCCTGCCGCACCTCGACGTCGACGCCAACGAGCTCGCGCTGGTCTACCGGGCGCGTGGGATGGAGCCCGACGCGGCGCAGGCGCGGGCGGACGAGGTCCTGGGGTCGCTGGGGAGCGCCGACTCGCTGCCCCGCGAGCCGTCGGACGACGTCGACGAGCACGAGTCCGTCGGTACTGCCGTCGGCGCCGCGGCGGCGAGCTTCTGCTTCTTCGCGTCGGGGGCGGCGATCCCGGTGCTGCCGTACCTGCTCGGGGCCGAGGGTCTCAGTGCTGTGGTGTGGGCGTCGGTGCTGGTGGGGCTGGCGCTGCTGGCCACCGGGGCGACGGTCGGGGTCCTGTCGGGGGCGTCGCCCGCCAAGCGCGCGCTGCGGCAGCTCGCCATCGGCTACGGCGCGGCCGCCGCGACGTACCTGCTCGGCCTGGCGTTCGGCGCGACGGTGTGATTCTCGTCATTCGAGCAGAGGATTGCCAAGCCTTACTTAGTACAGGCTAACCTCACCCATGTGACCCCTTCCGATGCCCTGCGCGGTGACGACCTCACGCTGGCGTACCACGGCACGGTCGTCGTGACGTCGGCCGACCTGCGCCTCCAGCCCGGCCAGGTCACCGCGCTCATCGGCCCCAACGGGTCCGGCAAGTCGACCCTGCTGCGGGCGCTCGCCCGGCTGCACAGCCCCGAGTCCGGCACGGTCAGCCTCCCCGACGTCCCCGACGCCCACGCCCTGTCCGCGAAGGACTTCGCGCGGCGCGTGACGCTGCTGTCCCAGTCGCGACCCACCCCGTCGGGGGTCAGCGTCCGCGACGTCGTCGGCTACGGCCGCCACCCGTACCGCGGCCGCTGGCGGCAGAACGACGCCGACGGTCCGCGCGCGATCGCCTGGGCCATGGAGGTCACGGGCGTGCAGTCGATGGCCGAGCGCGGCGTCGACGAGCTCTCCGGCGGCGAGCTCCAGCGCGTCTGGCTCGCCACCTGCCTGGCGCAGGACACCCGCGTCCTGCTCCTCGACGAGCCCACCACGTACCTGGACCTGCGCTACCAGGTGGAGATCCTCGACCTGGTGCGCGACCTGGCCGACGACCACGGCGTCGCCGTCGGCGTCGTCCTGCACGACCTCGACCAGGCCGCCGCCGTCGCCGACCACGTGGTGCTGCTGCGCCGCGGCGAGGTCGTCGGCTCCGGCCGCCCGCACGAGGTGCTCACCGCCGACGCGCTCACCGAGACGTACGGCATCCGCATCGACGTCCAGCGCGACGAGACCACCGGTCGCGTGCACACCCGCCCCGTCGGCAAGCACACGCACCGCTTCCACCTGACCACCGTCTGACACCCCCGCTCACCAACCTCCGAGGACACCCCTGTGCGCAAGACAGCCCTCCCCGCCCTCCTCGCCGGCGCAGCGCTCCTGCTGACCGCCTGCGGCACCACCGAGGACGCCGCCGACGCTCCGACCTCCTCGTCCTCCGCCGCCGCCGGCGGGACGATCACCATCGAGGACGACCGCGGCACCGTGGAGCTCGACGGCCCGGCCACCGACGTCGTCTCGCTCGAGTGGGGGCTGACGGAGAACCTGCTCACGCTCGGCGTCACGCCCGTCGGCGCCGCCGACGTCGTCGGCTACAACACCTGGGACACGATCGTGCCGCTCGACGAGTCGACGCCCGACGTCGGCATGCGCGGCGAGCCGTCCCTGGACGCGATCGCGGCCCTCGACCCCGACCTGGTGGTCACCACGACCGACCTGCCCGCCGAGGTCATCGAGCAGATCGAGGCCGAGTACCCGGTCATCGCGCTGCGCGGCTCGGACGCGTCCGACCCGCTCGGCAAGATGCGCCGCACGCTGGAGATCCTCGGTGAGGCGACCGGCACGTCCGACGCCGCCGAGGCCGCGCTCGCGGACTTCGACGCCACGGTCGAGGACGCCACCGCTCGGCTCGACGAGGCCGGCCTGGCCGGCGCGTCCTTCACCATGGCCGACGGCTGGCTCGCCGACGGTGCGGTCTCCATCCGCATCTACACCCCGGGCTCGTACCTCGGCGCCCTCGCCGCGGAGATCGGCCTCGAGAACGCCTGGACCGGCGAGGGCGACCCCGACTACGGCCTCGCGCAGACCGACGTCGAGGGCCTGACGGAGCTCGGCGACACCCACTTCCTCTACGTCGGCAACGACGCCGACGGTGGCGACGCGTTCCAGGACGGCCTCGCCGGCAACGCGATCTGGGAGCAGCTGCCCTTCGTCGTCGCGGGCAACACGACCCGCCTGCCCGACGGCATCTGGCTGTTCGGCGGCCCGGAGTCGGGTGCGGCGTTCATCGACGCGACCGTCGAAGCACTGACCGCAGCCTGACACCCATGAGCGTCGACGCACCGACGGCGGGACCCGCAGCGCTCAGCGCCGCGGGTCCCGCCGCCGTCCGCCGCGCGCGGCCCGCCCTGATCGTCGGCGTGTTCGTCGCCGCGATCGCCCTCGTGGTCGTGCTCGCGCTCGTCGACCTCACGCTCGGCACGTCCCACGTGGGCGTCGGCGACCTGCTCGGCCTGCTCACCGGGACGGGGGACGACGAGGCGCTCGCGGTGCTCGTCGCGTCGCGTGCCCCACGGGTGCTCGCCGCGCTGCTGGTCGGCACCGCACTGGGCCTTTCCGGCAGCGCGCTCCAGTCGGTCGCGCGCAACCCGCTCGCCTCGCCCGACACCCTCGCCGTGAACGCCGGCGCGTACTTCACCGTCGTGCTCGCGGCGGTCACCGGGCTCACCCTGCCGTTCGCGGTCAACGGTGCGCTCGCGTTCGTCGGCGGTCTCGCGGCCGCCGCGCTGGTGCTCGCCATCGCGCGCGGCGGCGCCGAGGGCCCGACCCGGCTCGTGCTCGCGGGCTCCGCCACGATGCTCGCGCTCTCGTCGCTGACCATCCTCCTCATGCTCCTGTTCGAGCAGGAGACGATGGGGATGTTCGCGTGGGGCGAGGGCTCGATCGTGCAGTCCGGCACCTCCAAGGTGGTCCGGGCCGCGCCCGTCGTGCTGCTCGCCGGGATCGCCCTCGTCCTGTGGGCGCGCCGGCTCGACGTCCTGGCGCTCGGCGACGACACCGCGTCCGTGCTGGGCCTCGACGTCCGCCGCACCCGCCTCGTCTCCGTGCTGCTCGCCGTGCTCCTGGCCGCGCTCGCGGTCACCGTCGCCGGTCCCATCGGCTTCGTCGGCCTGACGGCCCCCGTGATCGCGCGGCTCGTCGCCGGGCGCGTCCCCGGGATGGCCCGGCACAGGCTGCTCCTGCCGCTGGCCGCCCTGGCGGGCTGCGTCGTCGTGCTCGGGGCCGACGTCCTGCTGCGCGTGGCCGTCCCCGGCGTCGCCTCCGTCGCCATCCCGACGGGCGTCGTCACCACCCTGGTCGGCGCGTCGGTGATGGTCTGGCTCGCCCGCCGTCTGCGCGACTCCGGCCCGACCCGCAGCACCGCGTCGGTCAGCGCCCACCCCGCGTCGCGTCGCCGGGTCGGCGTCGTCGTCGTGGTCCTCGCCGCCGCCGTCGTCACCGCGCTGGTCGCCGGCTTCCTGCTCGGCGACCGCCTGCTGCTGATGGGCGACGTGGCCAACTGGTTCGCGGGGGTCAGCGGCCGGCAGGTGTCCTTCGTGCTCGACCAGCGCACCCCGCGCGTGCTCGCCGCGCTCCTGGCCGGCGCCGCGCTCGGCCTCGCAGGCACGACCGTGCAGGCCGTCGCGCGCAACCCGCTCGCCGAGCCGAGCCTGCTCGGCATCACCGGCGGAGCGGGAGTCGGCGCGGTGACCGCGATCGTGGTCTTCCCCGGGGCGCCCTTCTGGGTGGTGTCGGCAGCGGCGGCCGTCGGGGCGCTGAGCACGTTCGCGCTGGTCTACGCGCTGGCGAACCGGCGCGGGCTCAGCTCCGACCGCCTGGTGCTCGTCGGCATCGGTGTGTCCGCCGCCGCGACGTCGATCATCACCCTGATCGTCGTGCTGACCAGCCCGTGGAACACGACGATGGCGCTCACGTGGCTGTCGGGCTCGACGTACGGGCGGACGGCCGAGCAGGTGTGGCCGGTGGCGGTGGCGCTGCTCGTGATGGTCCCGCTGATCGTCCGGTGGCGGCGCGACCTGGACGTCCTCGCAGTCGACGACGACGTGGCCCGCGTGCTCGGCGTCCAGCTGGAGCGCACCCGCCTGGCCCTGCTCGTCGTCACCGCGCTGCTCACCGCGGCGGCGGTGACCGCGATCGGCGTCGTCGGGTTCGTCGGCCTCCTCGCGCCGCACCTGGCCCGGTCGCTCGTCGGGTCGTCCCACGCCCGGGTCATCCCGGTCGCGGCCTTGCTCGGTGCGCTGCTGGTCAGCCTCGCGGACACCCTCGGCCGGACCGTCATCGCCCCTGCGCAGATCCCCGCCGGTCTGCTCACGGCCATGATCGGCACCCCCTACTTCATCTACCTGCTGTGGCGGACGCGGAGGAGTGCACTGTGACGAACTCGGTAGTGAGGGAAGCCTCACCTTCCTCTACCCTGAGCGACGTGACTGTTTCCGTCGAGGCCCCGGCGCTGCCCTTCCGCATGTTCGCCGTGCAGGTGGCCGCCGTGCAGCCGATGTGCCCGAGCGTGGTCCGCGTGACGTTCACGGGCGACGACCTGGACCGCTTCGCGGACAACGGGTTCGACCAGCGCATCAAGTTCTTCCTGCCGCTGGACACCGCGTCCTACGACGAGCTGCTCAGCCTCCAGGACAGCGCCGACTGGTACGGCCGCTGGCGCTCGATGCCCGAGGACAAGCGGCACCCGATCCGCACGTACACCGCACGCGGCGTCCGCCAGGACCGCCGCGAGGTCGACGTCGACATCGTCCTGCACGGCGACCTCGGCCCCGCCTCCCGCTGGGCCCTCGGCGCCGCCCCCGGTGACGACCTGGTGATCCTCGGCCCCAACGCCGACGCGACCGGCCCGCACGGCGGCGTCGACTTCGTGCCCCCGCCCCACACCGACCGCCTGCTCATCGCCGGCGACGAGACGGCGCTCCCCGCCATCGCGGGCATCCTCGAACGCCTGCCCGCCGACGCGCGCGGCGAGGCCCTGATCGAGATGCCGCTGTCCGGCGACCGCCTCCCGTTGGCGGCCCCGGACGGTGTGACCGTCCGCTGGTACGGCCGCGACGGCCGCGCCCACGGCGAGCTGCTCGTCCCCGCCGTGCAGGCCGCCTGCGCGCGGCTCCTGCCCGGTCAGGCCCCCGCACCGGACGTCGAGCTCGAGGACGTGGACGTCGACGAGGGCATGCTCTGGGAGGTGCCCGTCGACGAGACCGGTGCCCCGCTGCGTGCCGACGCCGCGCTCTACGCCTGGCTCGCCGGCGAGGCCGCGGTCATCAAGACCCTGCGCCGGCACCTGGTCGCCGAGTGCGGCGTCGACCGCAAGGCCGTCGCGTTCATGGGGTACTGGCGTGCGGGGCGGTCGGAGGCGAACTGAGCGGCTCAGCCGCTCGTGAGGTCACCATGCCCGACCTGACGAGCAGGTACCGGACCACGGAGGCGGTGTCGCCGACGAGCGCGGGCACCCGGCGCGGATCGGGACGACCCACCTCGGCGGCGGCCCGCAGACGGGACGGCTCGGCGTCTGCTCGAGCAGCCCCCTAGCATCGGCAGGTGCCCCCCAGATCGCCGCTCCCGGCGCGGCACGGTCTCGACGCCGCCCGGTTGCGCACCCCCGACCGCGACCGTTCCCGCGCGGACGAGTGGTCGACGATGGGTGCCTGGCTGCGGGACCGGCTGCCGGAGCACGTCGACGTGGCGGCGATGCTGGCGGGGGAGCGCTTCGTCGACGAGGACGGGCGAGCGGTCCGGGAGGACGACCCCTACGCGCCGCACCGGTTCGTGTGGTTCCACCGCGACCTGCGGGACGAGCCGGAGGTCACGGCGCCGATCCACGTGGTCCATCGCGACGAGCGGCTCGTGGTCGTCGACAAGCCTCCGTTCCTGTCGTCGATCCCGCGGGGCCGGCACGTCATGCAGAGCGTCGTCGTTCGGTTGCGGGCGCAGCTGGGCCTGCCCGACCTGTCGCCGCTGCACCGCCTGGACCGCGTCACGTCGGGCCTGCTCATGCTGGCGACGGAGCCGCGGTGGCGCGGGCCGTACCAGAGCCTGTTCGAGCACCGCGCGGTGGCCAAGACGTACTGGGCGCTGGCCCCGCTGCGTGACGACCTGTCGTTCCCGGTGGTGGTCCGCAACCATCTGCGCAAGGAGCGCGGCTCGTGGCAGGCCGAGGTGGTGCCGGACGCACCGGTCAACGCGGAGACGCTCATCGAGCTGGAGTCGGAGGCGGACGGCCGCGGCGTCTACCGACTGACGCCGCGCACGGGCCGCACCCACCAGCTGCGGGTGCACCTCGACGGCCTCGGCATCCCGATCGTCGACGACCCGCTGTACCCGCAGGTGCGGGAGGTCGACGTCGACGACTTCAGTCGGCCGCTGCAGCTGCTGGCCGGGGAGCTCGCGTTCACCGACCCGGTCGACGGAAGCGTGCGCCGGTTCCGCAGCGTCCGGCGCCTGCCGCTGTCCGACTGACCGCGGCTACGCTCGTCGCGAGCGAGGAGGTGCGTCATGGCCCTGGCTGCCCTGTCCCGGCGGAGCGCCGTGCTCGTGCTCGCGGTCCTGGTCGCCGTCCTCGTCGCTCTCGTCGCGTCGCCGCCCCAGCGAGCCGACGCGGCCATCGTGCCCGGCCCTGGCGGGGTCACGGTGCACGGCACGGGGGTGGGAGAGCTCGTCGTCGTGGTCGGCGCCGAGCGCACCGTGTTCCACGTCGACGGGTCGTTCGCGCGCCTCGTCCCGGCGGCTCCCGGCACCCGGGTGCAGGTCCTCCTCGACGGGGAGACCGTCGCGCGGCAGCCGTAGGTGACCGGACCACGCCCTGTGCGTCAGTGGTCGTGGCGGTGGTGCGCGTCCGGGTAGTGCTCGTGCGTGTGGGTCATCGGCTCGTGGGTGTGCACGTGCCGGTGGCGGACGCCGGCGGCGACGAGCTCGCCGTGCTCGTGGTCGTGGTGCCCGTCGTCGTGGGTGTGCCAGTGGTCGTGCGTGACGGCGTGGTGGGTGTGCTCGTGGCCGTGCTCCTCGCTCAGGTGCAGCCACGTCCCGACGGCCATCAGCGCACCCGCGACCACGAGCTGCCAGGTCACCGCGTCCCCGAGGGCGACCGCGAGGACCGCGCCGAAGAACGGGGCGACGGAGAAGTACGCGCCGGCGCGCGCGGTGCCGACGTGCCGCAGCCCGACGATGAACAGGACGAGGCTCAGCCCGTACGCGACGAAGCCGAGGGCCAGGGCGGCCCCGGTGGCGCGCAGGGAGGGGAGCTGTGCGCCGAGCACGAGCGCCAGGGCGAGGTTCGTCGGGCCGGCGACCGAGCCCTTGACCGCGACGAGCCAGGTCGCGTCGGTCAGCGAGACCTTGCGGGTCAGGTTGTTGTCGAGCGCCCAGCACGCGCACGCGCCGACGACCGCGAGCGCGGGCCACATGCTGGTGACCTGGGCCTGCCCGGTCGGCACGGCGATGACGACCGCCCCGGCGACGATCGCCGCCATGCCCAGGACGACGCGGCGGCCGGCGGGCTCACGGAACACGACCCAGGCGACCACGGCCGTCAGGACGCCCTCCGCGTTGAGCAGCAGCGACGCCCCCGAGGCCGGCATCGACGACAGGCCGAACATCAGCAGGACGGGGCCGGCGATCCCCCCGGCGGCCACGGCCCCGACGAGCCACGGCACCTCGCGGCGGGCGAGGCGGACCCGCGGTGCTCGTCGGACGAGCCGCCAGACCCACATCCCCAGGCCGGCGCCGACATAGAGGAGGCCGGCGAGCAGCCACGGGCTGACCTCGCCGAGCAGGAGCTTGGCCAGGGGTGCGCTCGCGCCGAAGAGGACCGCCGCAAGCAGGGCGGCGCGCACACCGGCGTTCCGCAGGCCGCGCGAGGAGTCGGTCACGGCCCCATCATCGCGCGTCAGCCGGTCAGCCTCGCCGGGTCGGCGTCGACCTTGCCGACGACCAGGCGGTTGATCACGTACAGCACGACGCCGATGCCGAGCAGGATCCCGGCGCGGACGTAGACGTCGGCGTCGCGTCCGGTGACGGGCGAGGCGAGGACGAGCGACACCAGCGCACCGACGACCGGTACCCAGGTCGGTGCTCGGAACGAGGGGCCGTCGTCGCCCTCGGCCGGTGTGTCGTCGGGCTCCCTGCGCAGGACCAGCACGGAGATGTTCACGACGACGAAGACCAGCAGCAGGAGGAGCACCGTGGTGTCGGCCAGGCCGGCCAGGTCGCCGGTGCTCACCAGCGTCAGGGCGATGAGCACCGTGAACGCGATGGCCACGTACGGCGTCTGACGGGTCCTGTGCACCCGGCCGAGGACCTTCGGCACGATGCCCTCGCTCGACATCCCGTAGACGAGGCGCGACGCCATGATCATGTTGATGAGCGCGGTGTTGGTGACCGCGAGCAGGGCGATGATCGCGAACAGGCCCGGCGGGAACTCCAGGCCGGCCACCTTGACCACCTCGAGCAGGGGTCCGGTGGACTCGGCGAGCGTCTCGGTGTCCACCAGCATCGAGGTGGTGAAGGCGACGCCCAGGTAGATGACGCCGGCGACCGCGAGCCCGCCGAACAGCGCACGCGGGAAGTCGCGCCGTGGCTTCTGGGTCTCCTCGGCCAGGTTCACGGAGTCCTCGAACCCGAGGAGCGCGTAGAAGGCGAGCGCGGTCGCGCCGAGCACGGCGACGAGCGGCGCGCCCTCGGTCTCGAGCTCGAGCGTGCGTGCGGGCTCGCCGTCGCCGCTGATCAGGGCCCACGCCCCGATCGCGAGGATCACGAGCAGACCCGTCGCCTCCACGATGGTGAGGACCACGTTGACGCGGACGGACTCCGAGATGCCGAGGAGGTTCACGGCGGAGATCGCCAGCAGGAAGAACCATGCAGCGGCGAGGGTCGGGACCGTGTAGAACTCGGCGAGGTAGTCGCCGCCGAACGCCCGGGCCGCCGCGGACGCGCTGGTGACGCCGGACATCATCACGGCGAACGCGACCATGAAGGTGAGGAACGGGCGCTTGAACGCACGGTTCGCGTACAGGGCGGCGCCGGCGGCCTGCGGGAACCGCCCGACGAGCTCCGCGTACGACGCGGCCGTCAGCCCCGCGAGCACGAACGCGCACAGGAACGGCAGCCAGATCGCCCCGCCGACCTGCGCGGCGACCTTCCCGGTCAGCGCGTAGATCCCGGCGCCCAGGATGTCGCCGACCACGAAGAGGATCAGCACCTTGCGGCCGATGGTGCGCTTCAACGGCGTGGTCATGATCGTCTGGTCGCTCATCGTCGCCCCCCAGGCCTCGTTGCCTGCCAGTCTGTTGCCCGACGCCCTCCGCCGCGCGTCGACGCGGAACCCTGCCTACGCTCGGACACTCAACGAGTTCGGGAGGATCGCGCATGATCAAGCGAGTCGTGTTCGTGGCGGGCGTCGCCGCGGGGTACCTGTTCGGCACTCCCTCCGGGCGTCGGCAGCTGGACAAGATGAAGCTCTGGGCGGTGGACGTCTGGCACGACCCCCGCGTGCAGGAGCACGTGCAGGAGTACGAGGCGCAGGCGGCCGCATTCGCGAAGAAGCAGGGCGCCGCGGTGTGGGAGAAGGCCGTCGACTCGGCCAAGAGCGCGGTGTCGTCGTCGACCACGAAGTACCCGACGAACGACGCGTCGCCGACGGTCGTGGAGCCGATCCTCGACGCGGACGACGCCAACCCCGGGCAGCGGTGAGGCCCACCCCGCTGCCTGCGGGGCCCGGCCAGGAGTCGGTCTGGGACTACCCGCGGCCACCTCGGGTGGAGAAGACGCCCGAGCTGGTCGTCGTGACGCTGGGCGGGCTGCCCGTCGCGACGACCACCGACGCCGTCCGTGTGCTGGAGACCAGCCACCCGCCGGTGTACTACCTGCCGTTCGACGCGTTCGAGCCCGGGGTGCTGGAGGGCGCGGTCGGTGCGTCGGTGTGCGAGTTCAAGGGTGTCGCCTCGTACGTGTCGGTCCGCGTCGGCGACCGGCTGCTGTCCCGTGTCGGCTGGACGTACCCGCGGCCGCTGCCGGGCTACGAGATCCTCACGGACCGCGTCGCCCTGTACGCGGGGGACCTGCGCTGCACGGTGGACGGTGAGGTCGTCCAGCCGCAGGCCGGCGAGTTCTACGGGGGCTGGATCACGTCGCGCGTCGTCGGGCCGTTAAAGGGTTCTCCGGGCACCCGCGGCTGGTGAGCGTTGACATGTGACCAATTGGTCACCTAACGTGGTCGGCATGGACGAGGACCTGGTGTTCAAGGCACTTGCGGACGCCACCCGTCGCCACCTGCTCGACCAGCTCTACACGCGTGACGGCCGCACGCTGACGGAGCTCGAGGAGGGCCTCGACATGACCCGGTTCGGGGTGATGAAGCACCTCAAGGTGCTGGAGGAGGCGGGCCTCGTCGTCACCCGACGATCAGGGCGGGAGAAGCTCCACTTCCTCAACGCCGTCCCGATCCAGCTGATCCACGAGCGGTGGATCGACAAGTACGACGTGCTCGGCGCCGAGCGCCTGCACGCGCTGACCGACCTCAAATCAGCCCTGGAGAGCACCATGACCACGCAGACCGACACGGCCACCACGACCGTCCTCGTCCACCGCATCTGGATCAAGGCCGACGCCGACACGGTGTGGCGCGCGATCACCACGCCGGAGTGGACCGCCCGCTACGGCTACAAGAGCCCGTCGCAGTTCGACCTCACCCCGGGCGGCGCCTTCGCGGCCCTGCCGTCCGCCGACATGGTCGGGGCCGGCGTGCCGAGCGACCAGCCCATCCTCGACGGCGAGGTCCTCGAGGTCGAGGTCGGGTCCCGGCTCGTCGTCACGTGGCGCACGCTGTGGGACGACGAGGCCCGCGCCGAAGGGTTCACGCGCCTCACCTACGAGCTCGAGCCGCGCGGCGAGGGCGTCACGCAGCTGACCCTGACCCACGACGTCACGGGAGCACCGCGCACCGCGTCGCTCATCTCGGGCGACCTGCCGCAGTTCGGTGGCGGCTGGCCGCAGATCCTGTCGGACCTCAAGACGCTGCTGGAGACGGGTTCCTCGTTGGAGGCCTGAGCAGCCGACGCCTGAGCCGGTCGCCGACGCGGCCGGCTCAGGCGTCTGCGGTACGCAGCAGGCGCAGGGTCTCGTCGACGATGGCGTCCGGAGGGCCCGCGACCGGGACGTCCACCCCGTCCTCGTCGGGACCCAGCGGTTCGAGCGTCGCCAGCTGGCTCGCCAGGAGCGTCGCCGGCATGAAGTGGCCGGTGCGCGCCATCAGCCGGCGCTGGAGCTCCTCCGGCGGGACCACCAGGTGCACGAACCGCACGCGACCCGTCGCCGTGCGCAGCACGTCGCGGTAGGACCGGCGCAGCGACGAGCACGTCACGACGGTCGACCCGCCCGCGGCCGACATCGCGTCCCGGATCGCCCGCAGCCACGGCCCGCGGTCGGCGTCGGTGAGCGCCCGCCCCGCCCGCATGGCCTCGACGTTGGCCGGAGGGTGCAGGTCGTCCCCCTCGATCATCGGCCACCCGAGCCGCTGAGCCAGGAGCAGCGCGGTCGTCGACTTCCCGGTCCCGGACACCCCCATGACGACAAGATGCTCGGGCGCGCTGCTCACGCCGGACAGCGTCGCACGGCGGGGAGCGCGAGGGCGTGACTTTGCGACGACCGCGGCAGTCGGAACTCACGCCCTCGTCGCGAAGTGCCGCTCTCGGCGACCAGTCGGGTCGCGTCTCTCGGGCAACTAAACTCGCCCGATGCCCTCGTTCGTCGTCGACACCACCCCGCTGCGGGTCAGTCCGGCGTTCCGGCGGCTCTGGTGGGGGCTCGCCGTCTCGAACCTCGGGGCGCAGCTGACCGTCGTCGCGGTCGGGCTGCAGGTGTACTCGATCTCCGGGTCGACGGCCTCCGTGGGTCTGCTCGGCCTGGCCGCGCTGGTGCCGCTGGTGATCTTCGGGCTCTACGGCGGCGCGATCGTCGACCACTACGACCGCCGCCGGGTCGCGCTCGTCGCGTCGGTCGTGTCCTGGACGGCCACGATCGGGCTGGCCGTGCAGGGGTGGCTCGGCAACACCCAGGAGTGGGTGCTGTTCGCGCTGGTCGCGGTGCAGTCGGGGGCGTTCGCGGTGAGCACGCCCGCACGCGCGGCGATCATCCCGCGGCTGCTCGACCCCCGGCTCCTGCCCGCGGCGAACGCCCTGCAGACCCTCGGGTTCAGCGTCGCGTTCACGGTCGGACCGCTGCTGGGCGCCGCGCTCGTGGCGGCGTTCGACTACGGCGTCGCGTACACGGTCGACGCTCTCCTGTTCACCGCCGCGCTGTTCGCTGTCTTCCGGCTCCCCGCACAGCCGCCGCTGCCGTCGGAGACCCGTCGCGAGCGCGTGGGTCTGGCCTCGGTGGTCGACGGGTTCCGGTACCTCGGCACGCAGCGCAACGTGCGGATGACGTTCGCGGTGGACCTCGTCGCGATGATCACGTCGTCACCGCGCGTGCTCTTCCCGGCCGTCGGCCTGGTCTACCTGGGCGGCGGAGCGACGACCACCGGGGTGATGGCCGCGTCGGCGGCCGTCGGCGTCGGTCTGGCGGGGTTGTTCTCCGGCGGGCTGGCCCGGATCCGGTGGCAGGGCCGGATCATCGCGGTCGCCATCACGGTCTGGGGTCTGGCGATCGCGGGGTTCGGGCTGACGCTCGTGCTGGCCGGCCGGTCGCACCCCGACCAGGTGCTCTGGCTGGCGCTCGCGATCGCGGTGCTCATGCTGGTGGTCGCCGGGGCGAGCGACGCGATCAGCTCGGTGTTCCGGCAGACCATCCTGCAGACGGCGACGCCCGACGACATGCGCGGGCGCCTGCAGGGTGTGTTCATCGTCGTCGTCGCGGGCGGACCCCGGCTGGGCGAGGCGTTGCTCGGCGGGGCGGCGTCGAAGGTCGGCGAGGGCTGGGCTGCCGTCATCGGCGGCTGCCTCTGCGTGGTCCTGCTGTGGGTGCTGGTCCGCTCCCAGCGCTCGTTCTGGGACTACGACGCCCGCCACCCGGTGCCCTAGGGTCGCGGGACGTTCCGCAGGTTCGAGCGGGCCATCGCCATGACCTCGCCCAGCCCGCCGCCGAGCACCTCCTTGCTCATGGCCGCGGTGAACCCGGAGACCTGTGCGCGTGTGATCTTCGGCGGCAGCGACAGCGCGCGCGGGTCCGTGACGAGGTCGATCAACGCCGGGCCGTCGTGGGAGAACGCCTCGCGCAGGGCGGTCCGGATCTCGGTGGGCTTCTCGACGCGCACCGACGGGATGCCGATCGCCGACGCGATCGCCGCGTAGTCGACGGTCGGGGAGTCGGTGCCGTAGGACGGCAGACCGTCGACGAGCATCTCGAGGCGGACCATGCCGAGCGTCGCGTTGTCGAACACGACGATCTTCACGGGCAGGTCCAGCGCCTTCACGGTGATGAGCTCGCCCAGCAGCATCGACAGCCCGCCGTCGCCGGCCATCGCGACGACGTGCCGGCCGTCGCCGACGAGCGCTGCGCCGATCGCGTGCGGGAGGGCGTTCGCCATCGACCCGTGCCAGAACGACCCGATGACCCGCCGCCTGCCGTTGGGGGTGATGTACCGGGCGGCCCAGACGTTGCACATGCCGGTGTCGACGGTGAAGACCGCGTCGTCGGGGGCCTCCTCGTCCAGCACGACGGCCGCGAACTCCGGGTGGATCGGCTCGGTGTGCTCGACGTCCTTCGTGTACGCGCCGACGACCCCGCTCATGGCGCGGTCGTGCTTCTTGATCATCTGGTCGAGGAAGCGGTGGCTCTTCTTCGGCTTCACCAACCGGAGCAGCGCGCTCGCGGTCTCGCCCACGTCGCCGAGCACGACGAGGTCGTTGCGCGTCCGCCGGCCGAGCCGGGTGGGCTCGATGTCGACCTGCGCGGTGCGGACGCCGGACGGCAGGAACTGGTCGTAGGGGAGGTCGGTGCCCAGCAGGAGCAGCAGGTCGGCGCCCTCCATGGCCGACTGGCACGCGCCGTACCCGAGCAGCCCGGACATCCCGACGTCGAACGGGTTGTCGTACTGGATGACCTCCTTGCCGCGCAGGCTGTGCCCGACGGGTGCGTTCAGCGCACGCGCCAGCGCGAGGACCTCCGTGCGCGAGCCCCGGACGCCCGCCCCGGCGAAGATCGTCACCTTGCCCGCGGCGTCGATGGCCTCGGCGAGCGCTCGCACGGCGCCCTCGTCGGGGACCACGCGCGGGGCGGGCGGGGGAGTGAGCACGTCGATGCCGGCGTCGGGGGCCTCGAGGTCGGCGACGTCACCGGACAGGGTCAGCACCGCGACTCCCGGGCCGCCGTACGCGTGGTGGATCGCCGAGCGGATGACCCGGGGTGCCTGCGCGGCGGTCGAGATCAGCTCGCAGTACACGGAGCACTCGACGAACAGCCGGTCCGGGTGGGTCTCCTGGAAGAACCCGGTGCCGACCTGCGCGCTCGGGATGTGCGACGCGATGGCGAGGACCGGGACACGGGACCGGTTCGCGTCGTACAGGCCGTTGATCAGGTGCAGGTTGCCCGGGCCGCTGGAGCCCGCGCAGACCGCCAGCCGTCCGGTCAGCTCGGCCTCGGCCGCCGCCGCGAACGCGCCCGCCTCCTCGTGCCGGACGTGCACCCACGCGATGTCGGCACCGTCCTCGCGCGCCCGTCGGACCGCGTCGACCACGGGGTTGAGACTGTCCCCGACGATCCCGTAGATGTGCCGCGCTCCGGCGGCGACGAGCTGGGCGACGAGCAGGTCGGCGATGATGCGGCGTCGTGCCACGGAAGACCTCCGGGGGTGGTGGGCGGTCCACCCATCGTCAGCCCGGGCCGGTGGGGTCGCACCTCAGCCGGTGGCGTCCGTCGGGTCGAGTGCCGTGACGTACTGCGTGGCGGTGGCGAGCGCCGTCGCCACGGCCTGGCCCGGTGCGTCACCGACGACCTGCACGCGCAGGACGAAGCCGTCGCGCTCGGCCCAGAGGTGCGCAGCGGAGTAGGGGTCGGCGGCGGCGCTGCCGTCGTCCTGGAACGACGCCTCGTCGCGTGTGAGCACCCACGCCGTCCACCCGGGCAGGTCCACCTGGTTCACGCCAGCCCCGGAGACGACGGTGCGCGGCACGTACGTGCCGTCCGCGTTGTCGACCCGGGGCGTCTCCCGGTCGACGGCCCAGCCGTCGAGGTCGGCGGCCTCCGTCGCGACGGCCGTCCTCGCCGCGCCCGCGTCGGGCATCTCGTAGACCTCGATCGCCCGGCTCGCGCCGCCGGTGACGGGGACGTCGATCGGGTCACCCCGGACGAAGGCGTGGC
Source organism: Cellulomonas terrae (assembly GCF_007990265.1). Taxonomy (GTDB): domain Bacteria; phylum Actinomycetota; class Actinomycetes; order Actinomycetales; family Cellulomonadaceae; genus Cellulomonas; species Cellulomonas terrae. Next base: position 10,985 of record NZ_BJWH01000012.1, on the reverse strand, counting down.
CCGCCAGGGACGCGGCCCGCAGGTCGGTGAGCAGCGGGTTGCCGCACTGGGGCAGCGACGTGCTCGGCGCGGGCGCGTCCGCACCGCCTGTCGCTGCGGCCTCCTCCGCCTGGGACGCGGCCCGCTGGTCGAGGTACTCCTGCGCCTCGGGCGAGCCCGGCTCGTACTCGTCGCAGCGCTCGACGGTCGCGGTGGGCACGAGCGTCTCGGTGAGCGCGGCCACCGCCTGCTCGAACGTCAGCGGTGCGCGCGTCGGGGTCGCCGAGGCGGCCGGGGCCGCCGCCGGGTCGCCGGCGACGTCCGCGGAGCATGCGGCGAGGACGACGAGCGCGATCGCGGCGACAGCAGCGCGGACGGGGCGGAGCGGGGGCACCGGCCCATCCTGACGCACCCGCGAGGGTCCCCGGTCGACGTCCGCGGGTGGTATCCGCGGCTAGGTCCGCGGCGCGTCCTCGTCCGGTCCACGCCGCAGCGCCCGGATCATCCGCAGCACCCCCTGCTCCGCGAGCGCGGCGTCTCCCCCGGCGGCGATCCACAGCGCCGCCTCGTTCATCGCACCGTTGAGCAGCGCGTCGGCCGCAGCGGGGTCGATCGCGAGGTCGTCGAGGGCGCCCAGACCTTCGGTGAGCAGCCGCCCGGAGTGGGCGGCGTCCAGCTCGCGCCAGGTGGTCCAGCCGAGGACCGCGGGGGCGTCGACGAGCAGGATCCGGCGGACGGCCGGGTCGACGACCGCCCGCATGAACGCGATGCTCCCGGCCTCGATCGCGGGCCACCCGTCGTCGGGGGCCGCGTCGGCGACGGCTGTGGCGACGACCGACTGGGCGTCGTCGACCACCGCGGTGAACAGCCCGACCTTGCTGCCGTAGTGGTGGTAGACGGCTCCGCGGGTGACGCCGGCGAGCTCGGCCACGCGGTCGAGGCTGACGTCCGCGTAGCCTAGGTCGGCGAAGAGCCGCCGCGCGGTCGCGCGGATCTGCGCCGCGGTGAGCTCGCTCTGCTCCTTGGTCGCACGCGCCACCCGGGTCCCCCTTCTCTTACATACGCTGTGTATGTAAAGATACATACACAGAGAATCTATCCCGGGAGGCCGTCGTGATCACGAGCATCTATCCCGTCCTCATGAGCACGGACGTCGCGGCGACGACGGAGTTCTTCCGCGACGCGTTCGCGCTGGAGACCGTCTTCGAGTCGGAGTGGTACGTGTCCCTGCGGTCCGGTGCGTTCGAGCTCGCGGTCCTCGACGCCGCCCACGAGACGATCCCCGACGGCTACCGCACCTCGGCGACCGGGATCCTCGTGAACATCGAGGTGGAGGACGTCGACGCCGAGTACGAGCGGCTGGTGACGCGCGGCGGGGCGCCGGTCGCGCTCGACCTCCGGTCTGAGACGTTCGGGCAGCGGCACGTGATCCTCGTCGCGCCGGGTGGCGTGCTGGTCGACGTGATCCAGCCGATCCCCGTCGTCGACGCCTAGACCCGGAGCGCCGCCAGCGCCGCGTGCAGGTTGGCCGTCACGGCCGCGCGGTGCGGCTCCACCCAGTCGCCCTCGAACTTCCGGGGCGTGATCTCGATCATCATCACCAGGCACAGCCGCATCCGGTACAGGTCCAGCCGCACGCGCGCGGACGGGCTGTCGACGTCGATCGGGCCGTACCCCGCCAGCACCGCAGGCGTCCCCGGCTCGCGGCCCATGGGGTCGATGCCGACGAGGTCCGCCAGCGGGTCCCCCCAGAACGCGCGCTCCGGGTCGATGACGCCGACCACCGCACCGGAGGACGGGTCGACGAACACGTTCCCCGCCCACAGGTCGGTGTGGACCAGCGCCGGGGTCGTGACGTCCGCGAGCACGTGCGCGTGCCGGGCCAGCGCGGACCGCACCCGGTCGGACGGTACCGGCACCGACCAGCGTGCGGCGTCGTCGAGGAGCTCGTCGACCATCCCGGTGAACGACTCGGTCCACGTCGGTGCCTGTCGCCCGCACGGGTACCCGAACGCGGGACCGGTCATCGCGTGCAGGGCGGCGAGCACCGCGCCGGTGTCGCGCTCCGCACGAGCGGTCCGGGGGTCGGCCGGGTCGAACCCCGCGTCGACCAGCGGCACGCCGGGCAGGTGGCTGACCACGAGGACGTCGCTGGGCAGCACCGTGCGGGTGAAGTCGGTGCGCAGGACGGTCGGCATCTTGAGGGCGGGACGCGACGCGGCGAGGGAGTAGACGAGGGCCTCGGCGCGCAGGAGGTCGTGCTCGTACGCGAGCAGCTGGTCGGTGCGTGCCGGGGCGGTCTTCACCACGACGCGCTCGCCGCCGGTCAGCGTCACCCGGTAGGTCGTCGCGAACTGCCCACCGGTGAGCAGCTCCGCGTCCTGCAGCACGCCCAGCGGGGCGACGAGCGAGGTCAGGGCGTCGATCACGCGTCGAGGGTACCGACCGACCGCTGCGGTTCCACGCACTCCGCGACCTCGCACGCCGCGACCGCGGCGCCCCCGGTCGCGGACGGCGAGCCGGCCTCCACCGAGTCGTGCACGTGCTCGCCCTGGTCGCCCCGCAGGGTCCGCAGCGCGGCGAGCGTCGCGACGACGGCGGCCCCTGCGGAGATGACGACCACCAGGAACCCGGCGTGGGACCCGTTGACGTCGATCTGCGCACCGGCCACGGACGACCCGATGGAGACGCCGACGCCCAGCGACGTGCCCACCCAGGTCAGCCCCTCGGTCAGCCGCTCCCGCGGGACCAGGTCCTGCACCAGCCCGTTGCCGTTGATGAGCGTCGGTGCGATCGCGAACCCGGTGACGAACATGACGGCCGCGAGGACCGCGAGGGACTGCACGAGGAAGAAGAAGCAGACACCGACGGCCAGCGCGACCATCCCGGTGGCGAACCGCAGGTACAGGGGCCGCTTCCAGACGCGCGTGCCGTAGAGCAGGCCGGAGATCAGCGAGCCGAGCGCGAAGATGGCCAGGATGACCCCGGCCATGCCCTTGGCGCCGGACTCCTCGGCGAACGCGACCGTCGCGACGTCCGTGGCGCCGAAGATCGAGCCCATCGCGACGAAGACGACGGCGAGCACGACCATGCCGGGCTTGCGGAGCACCGACCCTTTCGGGCGAGGGCTGTCGGCCGCCGCGGGCGGGGGCTCGGTGGCGCGCTGGGCCAGGAACCAGTACCCGCCGACGAGCATGGCGAGGAGGGGCACGACGAGTCCCGCCGTCGCGGCGACGCTCGTGGCGAGGACGGTCGCGAGCACCGGCCCGACGATGAACACGAGCTCGTCGAGCGCCGACTCCAAGGAGTACGCGGTGTGCATCCGGTGCGGGTCGGCGCCGAGCACGCGGGCCCAGCGCGCCCGCACGAGCGACCCGAACGACCCGATGCCCGCCCCGGTGACGACCGCCGTGAGGTAGAGCCAGACCTCGTGCGCCTCGGTCGTGGCGGCGACGACGAGGCCGACGAGCCCGACCGCGGCGAGCGCGACCGCGGGCCGCATGATCCGGGCCTGGCCGTGCCGGTCCACCAGCCGGGCCAGCTGCGGGGAGCAGATCGCCTGCGCGATGACGTACACCGCGGACACCCGGCCGGCCAGCCCGTAGGACCCGTACAGCGTGGAGATCATCAGGACGATCCCGATGCCGACCATCGACATCGGCAGCCGCGCGAGCACTCCCGCACCCGAGAACGCCAGGGCTCCGGGGCGCGTCAGGACGTCGCGGTACGGCTGGAGCATGCGGCCAGTGTGTCATCCGCTCTTCCGCACGGCCCGGCGGTGCCCCACCATTCAGGCATGACGGACGTGCAGGTCACCGACGCCCCCGACGAGCACCGGTTCGAGGCGCGCAGCCCCGAGGGGGTGCTCCTCGGGTTCTCCGTGTACGACACGATCGGTACCACCGTCGTGTTCACGCACACCGAGGTGGACCCCGCGTACGAGGGTCGGGGCATCGCGTCGACCCTGGTGCAGGGCGCCCTGGACGCGGTGCGGGCGAGCGGCCGGGACGTCGTCGCGTTCTGCCCGTACGTCAAGGCCTGGCTCGGCCGGCACCCCGAGTACCAGGACCTCGTGCGCGCCCCCCACGCATGAGAGAAGGCCCCAGGGGAGCGGTCACCCCGGGGCCTCCTGCTGGTGGGCTCTACGCGCCGAGTGCCGCCGAGACCACGTCCTTCGCCTCCGCCTGCACCTGCGCGAGGTGCTCCGCGGACACGAACGACTCGGCGTAGATCTTGTAGACGTCCTCGGTCCCCGACGGCCGGGCGGCGAACCACGCGTTGTGCGTCGTGACCTTGAGGCCACCGATGGACGCGTTGTTGCCGGGCGCGTTGGTCAGCTTCGCGGTGATGGTCTCGCCGGCCAGCGACGTGGCGGTCACCTGGTCCGGGGTCAGCCTCGACAGCGTCGCCTTCTCCTCGCGCGACGCCGCTGCGTCGACCCGCGCGTACCAGGACTGCCCGAACTCGGCGACGAGGTCCTGGTGGTGGGCCGACGGTGACTTCCCGGTGGTCGCCAGGATCTCGGAGGCCAGCAGCGCGGGCAGGATGCCGTCCTTGTCGGTGGTCCACACCGTGCCGTCCTTGCGCAGGAACGACGCGCCCGCGGACTCCTCGCCGCCGAACCCGACCGACCCGTCGACCAGCCCGGGCACGAACCACTTGAACCCGACCGGGACCTCGAGCAGCCGCCGGCCGAGCTTGTCGGCCACGCGGTCGATGAGGCTCGACGAGACGAGCGTCTTGCCGATCGCCGTCCCGTCCGGCCAGCCGGGGCGTGCCCCGCCGTACAGGTACGCGATGGCGACCGCGAGGTAGTGGTTCGGGTTCATCAGCCCGTCGGACGTCACGATGCCGTGCCGGTCGGAGTCGGCGTCGTTCCCCGTCGCGACGTCGAACGGCGCCGGGTCGCCCGCCATGCGGCTGACCAGCGACGCCATCGCGTACGGCGACGAGCAGTCCATGCGGATCTTGCCGTCCCAGTCGAGCGTCATGAAGGCCCACCGCGGGTCCACCGTCGGGTTCACCACGGTCAGGTCGAGCCCGTAGAAGTCCCCGATCTCGCCCCAGTACTCGACCGACGCGCCGCCCAGCGGGTCCGCACCGATCCGTACGCCCGCGGACCGGATGGCCTCGACGTCGATGACGTTGGCCAGGTCCGCCACGTACGACGACAGGTAGTCGTGCTTGAGGGTGGTGTCCGCGGCGAGCGCGGTCTCGATGCTCACGCGCGGGACGGACCGCCAGCCTGACGCGAGGATCTCGTTGGCCCGGTCGGCGATCCAGCCGGTGGCCTCCGACCCGGCGGGGCCGCCGTGCGGAGGGTTGTACTTGAAGCCGCCGTCGCGCGGCGGGTTGTGCGACGGGGTCACGACGATCCCGTCGGCCAGGCCGGGCCCCTGCGTCCGCACGCCCTCGGAGCTGCCCGCGCCGTTGTGCCGCAGGATCGCGTGCGAGACGCCGGGCGTCGGCGTCCACGAGTCGCGCGCGTCGACGTGCACCTCGACACCCGCCGCCGCCAGCACCTCGAGGGCGGACCGCCACGCGGGGTCGGACAGCGCGTGCGTGTCCCGGCCGATGAAGAGGGGACCGTCGGTGCCCTGGTCACGCCGGTACTCGACGATCGCCGACGTGATGGCGACGATGTGCGCCTCGTTGAACGCGGTGTCCAACGCCGAGCCGCGGTGGCCGCTGGTGCCGAACGCCACCCGCTGCGACGGGTCGTCCAGGTCGGGTTCGCGGTCGTAGTACGCGCCGGTGAGGGCATCCAGATCGACGAGGTCGGACGGCTGGGCGGGTGTTCCGGCGCGCGGGTCCATGCCGTGATCCTCCCTCACGCCCGCGGCGCCCGCACCCCCCGATCTGCTCACACGACGCCGTCGTCCCGCCTGGCAGGACGCGGTGCTCGCGCTGTGGTCGCCGGGCGGAACGGTAGCCTGGGGCGCATGGCCAAGAACTCGTCCGACTTCGTGCTGCGCCCGTTCGAGGGGCTCCCCGGCGAGCCCGACTGGGTGGCGCTCAAGGAGCTCGTCCCCGCCGCGACCGCGACCGCCCGCACCACCCAGGAGCACGGCGCCCGCGACGTGCTGGTGACCACGGTGCTGCCGACCAGCTGGCCCGCGCTGCACCGTTCCGACGGCATGGTCCTGCTCGCCCTGCAGACCACGAGCAGCTCCAACGACGTCAGCCGCGACCTCGCGCACGCGCTGCTCGAGGCGATCGAGGTCGAGGCCGGCACCGCCGTCGAGACCATCGGCCTGCCCGAGCCGGGCCCGCGCCTGCAGGACGTGCTGGACCTGAGCGTCCCGTTCGAGGTCACCGTCCAGGACTCGTTCGCGTACTGGCTCGCCCCGGACACCGAGCGCACCCCGGACCTGCAGGCGGCGATCGAGGAGGCCGACGGCGGCATCATCGACACCGTCAAGCTCGAGTCCGCCGACGCCGCGTACTGGTGCCGGATGGGCGCCCGCGAGTTCCTGCGCTGGGCGCAGCCGCACGAGGAGCAGGTCGTGCTCGACGGCCTGGCCCGTCTGCACGCGAAGCGGGAGTCCGGCTTCGAGGGCGCCAAGTTCGTCGGCTACTTCCGCTCGGCCGGCCTGGTCGTGCCGGTGTGGGAGCTGGCCAAGGGCTCGGAGGCCGAGGACATCGAGAAGCCCGTCGCCGACTTCCTGCCCCGGTTCGAGGCCGCGCTCGCGGACACGACGCCGCTGGACGCGAACGAGCGCCGCGCGCGGGCGGGTCTGGTGGCCCGGCAGGTCACCCTGCGCTGACCAGCAGGACCTGCTCAGATGGATAGGGTGGCCACCGTGACGCGCAAGGGCGGCAAGGCCGCCGACGACCAGGCGGAGACCGCTGCTCCGACCCTTCCTGTCGAGTCGGTGGACACCGTCCCGACCCCGTCGGTGGCGGCACGCAAGGCCGCCGTCGACGCGCGCAAGGCCGCCGCCCACAAGGCCCGGCAGCGCGTCGCCGTGATCATCCCCGCCAAGGACGAGTCCCGGCGCATCGCGGCGACCGTCCGCTCCGCCCGGGCCATCCCGCACGTGGACCTGGTCCTCGTGGTCGACGACGGCTCCGAGGACAACACGCAGCACGTCGCGCGCGAGGCGGGTGCGGTCGTCGTCCGGCACTCGCACAACCGCGGCAAGGCCGCCGCGATGGAGACCGGCGCCGCGGTCGTCGCGATGCGGGACGCCCCCGACCGCCAGCCGCGGATCCTGCTGTTCATCGACGGCGACCTGGGCGAGACGGCCGTGAACACGGCCCCGCTCGTACCGCCGGTGTTCGAGGGGCACGCCGACCTGTCGATCGCGCTGATCCCGCCGCAGCCCGGCGCCGGGGGGCGCGGGATCGTCGTCGGTGCCGCGCGCCGGGCGATCACGTCGATGACCGGGTGGACGCCGACGCAGCCCCTGTCAGGGATGCGCTGCCTGACCCGCGAGGCGTTCGAGGCGGCGACGCCGCTGGCGCACGGCTGGGGCGTCGAGACCGGGATGACGATCGACCTGCTCCGCCGCGGCTTCCGCGTCGTCGAGGTCCCGTGCGACCTGAAGCACCGACCGTCCGGCTCGGACCTGAAGGGTCAGCTCCACCGCGCCGCGCAGTACCGGGACGTGCAGCTGGCGGTCAACGCCCGCCGGGTCCGCCGGGCAGCCGGGGCCGTGAAGCGGACGGTCGCCCCCGCGCAGAAGCCGCCGCAGACGCACCGCTGACCTCAGTCGGCGGGCGCCGGCTGCCTCGCCGGCTCCGCCACCGGCTCCGCGAGCCCGCCGTCCGGTGCACCGAGCCGCCACTGCGCGGCGGCGGCCACCAGGCAGGGGACCGCGAGCGCGATGCCGGTCGCCGGGACGACGATGCCGGAGTCGTTCATGAGGAACCCGACGGTCAGCGCGGCGGTGATCGCGGCGACGGCGGGCCGGAGCAGCGGCACCGCGCGGGTCAGCCCGGCGAGCGGACCCTGGCCCATCATCTCGCCGCGCCGCGGGCGCCCGCCGACGACGACCAGCCAGGTCAGGGCGATGCCGCCGATGGCGGTGACCAGGTAGCGCCACGACGTGAGCACCCGCAGGTTGACGGCGATCTTGCGGCCGACGACGTCCCACAGCCCGCCGTCGAGCACCGTGGCGAAGAACCGGCCCAGGTGGGTGCGGTCGGCCGCCGGGCGCATCCAGTCGAGGACGGCGAACCCGCCGACCACGACGGCACCGACCAGCCCGATGAGCGCGACCGACCTCCAGCTGACCTTGCGGCCGCTGACGACGATGGTCAGCATCGCGAACGCCAGGATCAGGGCGGGCGGCCCGCCGAAGTCGCTGCCCAGCCCGGGGGCCCCGTCGACGATCACGATGAGCAGCCCGAGCCCGGCCACGACGGCCGTCGCGATCCCCCGGCGGCCGCGCCGCAGCAGGGGGTCGGCGATCGCGACCGCGAGCAGGAGACCGGCGGCGGTCAGCAGCGCGAACGCCTGGTTGCTCATCCCGTAGAAGCGCGCGGCGAGGACCCGGTGGGCACCCATGGGGGAGTCGATGACGAGCGTCGAGCCCGTGCAGGCGTCCACCACCAGCACGGCGACCGTCACCCCGGCGACGACGCCGGCGGGCCCGAGCAGGTTGCGTCGCCAGGGGCCGACCACGGCGACGGCCGTGATGACCGCGACCCACCCGAGCAGCACCCACCAGAACGCGGCGACCGGCATGTCGGAGCGCCACCACGGGATCGTGTTGGTGAGGAACGACGCGACCGGCGCGGCGGCGAGCGCGAGCGCGGAGATCCGCAGCACGCGCAGGGCGGGCCGCAGCGGCGCGCGGTCGGAGCGGCCCGTGCGGGTCAGGATGATCGCCGCAGCGATGAACAGCACTGCCTGGACGAGCACCAGCCGCGCCGAGTAGACGCCGCTGACCCGGGTGACCATCGTGGCGTGGCGCTGGATGTCGAGGATCTCCGCGACGCGCGCGGTGGCCGTTCCGGTGGGCGGGCCGGGGAGGATCACGGCGCCGCTCAGGGACGCGGCGCTGTTGTCGAGTCCGATGCCGTCGAGCAGCGTCGGGGTCACGTCGACGGTCTGGATCAGCCCGGCCTGCCGCGTGGACCCGGACGTCAGCAGGCTGTCGACGTACGGCTCCCCGTTCGGGGCGAGCCCGGTCGCGGCGGCCAGCTGGAGCGAGGTGCGCCCCGAGTCGGCCAGCGAGACGACGAGGACCGTCGCTCCGGAGCGCTGGGCGCCGGCGATCGCGGCGCCGATGCGGGCGTCGATGACCTGGGCCTGGATCGCGCGGGACGGCTCGACGATCGCGTCCGGGGTCGACACCTCGGGCGGCGACGGTTCCTCCAGCGCGTCGTCCGGCGCGGTCGCGGTGGGCTGCGGGGTGCTCGGTCGGGTGGCCGTCGCGTACCCCGGGTCGCGCAGGGAGCCCGCGTCGACGACCACCAGCCGGGACCCGTCGAGGGCCTCGCGCACGGCCCGGGTGAGGGCCGTGCTGGTGGTCGGCAGGGTCTCGTGCGTGCCGACGGGGATGCCGGCCGCGTCGGCCAGGGCGATCGCGGCACCCGGGCCGATGCCCGTCGCGGGGGTGCCCGACTCGGCGAGCATGTCCCCGAGGAAGCCGGGCTGCGCACCGTACGACTCGGCCTCGGCCGCGGACACGTAGTCGTCCCAGCCGGGGACCTCGCCGCTCTCGCCCGGATCGCGCAGGGTGCGGCACGTGCCGTCGTCGGCCCGCACGTCCGCCGCGCGGGTGCCGGAGGAGACGGCCAGCCAGCCGTCCGCGGGGCACGACCGGGACGCGACGCTGCGGGCGGCGACCAGACCGACGGAACCCTCGCGGGACAGGTTCCACAGGGCGGGCGTGGTCAGGGTGGTGACGTCGTCCCAGCGGACGCCCGTCATTCCGACGAGGAGCACCGGCGGCTCGTCGGCCGCGTGCGCGGGCGTGGCGAACAGGATTCCCGCCAGGCTCAGCACCAGGGTGAGCACCGCACCGCGGAGCACGGACGCGCGCGGGCGGGCAGGGGTCAGCACCGTTCCAGCCTACGGGCGCACTACCCTCGACCCCGGCGGCGCTGCGGGGTACCCGTGCAGCGTGCACATCATCTGCACGGGAGGGACGCCATGTCCGAGGGGCTACCGCGGTACGCGTACCTGGGTCCGGCCGGCACGTTCACCGAGGCGGCGCTGCGGCAGGTCGCGGCCGTCGGCGACTGCGTCGACCTGCCGGTGTCCGACGTGTCGTCGGCCATCGAGGCCGTCCGGACGGGCGACGCGGACTTCGCGGTGGTGGCGATCGAGAGCACCGTCGAGGGCGGCGTCACCGCGACCCTCGACAGCCTCGCGGGCGGCGACCCGCTGGTGATCGTGCGCGAGATGCTCGTCCCGGTGCAGTTCACGCTCGCCGCCGCGCCCGGGGTGCGGCTCGCCGACGTCCGACGCATCTCCGCCCACCCGCACGCGTGGGTGCAGTGCCGGCGGTGGCTGGCGCGTCACCTGCCGTCCGTGGTGCACGTGCCCGCCACGTCGAACACCGCCCCCGCGGCGCTCATCGCGGCCGGGGGGGCCGAGCTCGGGTTCGACGCCGCACTGGTGCCGCCCGCGGCCGTCGAGCCGTACGGTCTGGTCCCGCTCGCCGCGGACGTCGCCGACAACGTCTCGGCGCAGACGCGGTTCGTCGTCGTCGGCCACCCCGGCTCGGTGCCGCCGCCGACCGGTGCGGACAAGACGACCCTCGTCGTCCACCTGCCCGACAACGAGGCCGGTGCGCTGCTCGCGATGCTGGAGCAGTTCGCCGTGCGGGGCGTGAACCTGTCCCGGATCGAGTCGCGGCCGATCGGTGACGCCCTCGGCCGCTACTCGTTCTCGATCGACGCCGAGGGGCACATCACCGACGAGCGCGTCGGCGAGGCCGTGATGGGCCTGCACCGCCGCTGCCCGTACGTCCGGTTCCTCGGCTCCTACCCCCGCGCCGACGCCGTCGCGCCGACCGTGCACGTGGGTACGGCGGACGCCGACTTCGTCG
>NZ_BJWH01000011.1 GCF_007990265.1 Cellulomonas terrae | reverse complement strand
GACTGAGGGGCCCGAGCCGCAGCGCCGGTACTGCGGCTTGGGTGACTAGACCCGCGAGCGGCCCCGGCCGACGAGCCCGAGGATCAGGCTGACGACGAGCACGATCACGCCGATCCAGATGAGGAACTGGCCGATGTTCGTCGCGACGCCAAGGATGACGAGGACGACGCCGACGAGGATGAGGATGAGCCAGGTAGGCATGGTTGACCCTTTCGTTCTGTGGTCACCGATCCGGCATCCGGGGGTACCCGGGGCCGTGTGTCACAGGACAAATGTGGCAGTGCCGGACGGGGTCGGCACGTCGAGGGAAAAGTTGCGCGAGGGAACCGGACTGCTATGCGGTCGCGCGTCCAGGGCTGTGACCTGCAGTTCTACCGTCGACGACGGAAGTCCACATCGTGAGATGGCCCTTGCGGCTTTGCCAGAACTAGATGTAATCGCGCGATGCTCATGAACCCGTCGGCTACTTCTTGCCGACGAACCACCCGCGCACCATCGCCACGCGCGCCGTGAGCTGGTCCGGGTCCGCCAGCGCGACCTCGGGACCACCGCACCGGCGCCGCAGCTCGTTGTGCACCGACCCGTGCGGCTGACCGCTCTTGCGTGCCCACGCGCCCACCAGCTGCGACAGCTCCTTGCGCAGCTCCGCCTGCTTGCGGTGGTCCATCTCCGCGAGCGCCTCCGCCGACGCGACCGACCGCTTGCGCCCGCTGATCTGGTCCGCCTGCCGCTGCCGGAGCAGCGCGGACACCTGGTCGACGTCGAGCAGCCCCGGCAGGCCCAGGAAGTCGAGCTCCTCGTCGGACCCCATCTCGGCGCCCGTGCCGAACTCACCGCCGTCGAACAGGACGCGGTCGAACGACGCCTGCGCCTCCAGGGCCTCGAAGGCCCCCTGCTTGCCGTCCGGCCCGATCTCGTCGGCGCCGTTGCGCTCCCGGTTGGCCTCGTCGAGCAGCCCGTCGTCCAGGCCGACGTCGACGCCCTGCTCCTCGAGGGTCTTGGGCCGGTCCAGCGCGTGGTCCCGCTCCAGCTCCAGGGTGTTCGCGAGCGCGAGCAGCTGCGGCACGCTCGGCAGGAACACCGACGCGGTCTCGCCCCGTCGACGCGCTCGCACGAATCGGCCGACGGCCTGCGCGAAGAACAGCGGCGTCGCCGTGCTGGTCGCGTAGACGCCGACCGCCAGCCGTGGCACGTCGACGCCCTCCGAGACCATCCGGACGGCGACGAGCCAGCGCGAGTCGCCCGCGGAGAACTCGTCGATCCGGTCGCTCGCCCCGTCGTCGTCGGACAGCACGATCGTCGGGGACCTCCCCGTGATGCGCGCCAGGTGCCCCGCGTACGCACGGGCGTCGGTCTGGTCGGTGGCGATGACCATCGCCCCTGCGTCGGGGATGGCGCGGCGCACCTCGGACAGCCGGCGGTCGGCGGCCGCGAGCACGCTCGGGATCCACTCGCCGTTCGGGTCGAGGGCGGTCCGCCAGGCCTGCGCGGTGATGTCCTTGGTCAGCGGCTCCCCCAGCCGGGCGCTGATCTCGTCGCCCGCCTTGGTGCGCCAGCGCATGGAGCCGCTGTAGGACAGGAAGATCACCGGGCGCACGACGTGGTCGCGCAGCGCGTCCCCGTAGCCGTACGTGTAGTCGGCGACGCTGCGCCGGATCCCGTCCCGGTCCCGGTCGTACCGCACGAACGGGATCGCCGCGGTGTCCGAGCGGAACGGCGTCCCGGTCAGCGCCAGCCGGCGGGTCGCACCCTCGAAGGCCTCGCGGACGGCGTCCCCCCAGGACAGCGCGTCACCGCCGTGGTGCACCTCGTCGAGGATCACGAGCGTGGGCGCGGCGGAGGTCCGGGCCGCGTGCAGCGCGGGCTTGCTGGCCACCTGCGCGTACGTCACCGCGACACCGTCGAACCCGTGACCGTGCCGGCCCTGGGCGTTGCTGAAGTTCGGGTCCAGCGTGATCCCCACCCGTGCGGCGGCGTCGGCCCACTGGCGCTTGAGGTGCTCGGTCGGGGCGACCACGGTCACGCGGCGCACCACCTTCGCCTCCAGCAGCTCGGTGGCGATGCGCAGCGCGAACGTCGTCTTGCCGGCGCCGGGCGTGGCCACCGCGAGGAAGTCGCGCGGGTTCGTCGTCCGGTAGTGCTCGATCGCCTCCGCCTGCCAGGCGCGCAGCTTGCCCGCCGTCCCCCAGGGCGCACGCGCGGGGAACGCCGGCGGCAGCTGGGAGGCCGCCGACGAGGACGCGTGGGTCGAGGGGAGGGAGGACGGGCGCGGGGCGGCCGTCACGCGCCGCCGCTGCCGGGGTTGCGGCCGAAGCCCCACTTCCGGCCGCCGCCGGAGCTCTTGCCGCCCTTGTCGCCGTCGCCGTCCTGCGGCTCGCGCAGCCCCTCGTAGATCTCCTTGCAGACGGGGCAGACCGGGAACTTGTTCGGGTCGCGGCCCGGCACCCAGACCTTGCCGCAGAGCGCGATCACGGGCTTGCCGCTGATGGCGGAGTCGAGGATCTTCTCCTTGCGCACGTAGTGCGCGAAGCGCTCGTGGTCGCCGGGCTCGACCTGCTCGGTGGTCTCCTCGCGCTCCAGCACGCTGGTCGACGTGCCCGGGTCCGAGGAGAACGGGTCGTCGGGTCCGGTGCTCGGAGGCAGGGGCTCGCTCATGGCGTGAAGTGTACGTCGGAGGGCGGACACGAACCCGGTCCGCCCGGGTGTCGACGGGTCGCCCGCGGCTCGACGCATGCTCTGGACACTGCCCGACGGCCGACTCCGTCCCGACGGCGCCGGGTGCTCGCCCGGGTGGTCCCCGGACGACCCGCTCTCCGACTACATAGACAGACCGACTAGTCAGCCGTACTATCTAGTCCGTGAGCACCGACCCCTGGCCCGGCGAGTGGCTGCGCGGCGTCCTCGACGTCTGCGTCCTGGCCGTCCTCGCCGAAGGCAGCACGTACGGGTACGCGATCACGGCCCGGCTCGACGAGCTGGGGCTCGGCGCCGTCAAGGGCGGGACGCTCTACCCGCTGCTCGCGCGGCTGGAGCAGGCGGAGCTCGTGACCACGCAGTGGCAGCCCGGCGTCGGCGGACCCGGCCGCAAGTACTTCGCTCTCACCGCCGCCGGTCGCGCGGAGCTCGAGCGCCGGGGCGCCGCCTGGCGGTCGTTCGCCGCCCTGACCAGCGACATCGTCGATCCGGCGCGCACGCAGCCGCGACCGGCCACGACCGGGAGGACCGACCGATGAACGAGCCCGAGACTGCACGTCCCGAGAACCTCGTCCCCCCCGCCTGGCGTGACGAGCTGGTGCTCGCGCTCCGCCTGCGTGACGTCACCGGCGCCCGCATCGGCGACATCCTGGCCGAGGTGGACGAGTTCTGCGCCGACGCCGGTCTCGATGCCCCGACGGCCTTCGGCGCACCGGTCGAGTACGCCCGCGAGCTCACCACGGGTTCGACGCCGACGAGGACCGGGCTGCTGGACGACCTGCGCACCGCCGGTCGCGTCCTCGTCGGTTTCGTCGGTCTCATGGTCGTGCTCGGGTCCGTCGGCACGGACGGGCCCGGCCTGGTGGTGACCGTCGGGTGGGTCCTCGCCCTCCCGTTCCTGCTGGCCGCCACGATCGTCACGGTGCGGGCCGCCGGGCGGACCGGGGGCCACGGCGGCTGGAGCACGCGCGTCACGGTGGTCCTCGTCGTGGCGGGGAGCCTTGCGGGAGCGGTGACCCTCGGGCTGGTCCTCGACACCCCCGTCGCGACCGTGCCGGACGGGCTCGCCGCTGCGGTCGGGGTCACGCTGCTGGTCGGCGACGCCGTCATCGGCACCGTGCGGGCGCGCCGTCGACCGACAGCCGACCTGGTGACCGAGCCGGGAACCGACCCCGTCGAGGTGCGCCGCCGGAACGTCCGCGCCGACACGCTCACCGCGTGGCTCCTGCCGGGGTTCGCCGTGGTCGGCGTCGCAGTCCTGCTGGCCCTGGACGCCCTGCTCGACCGGGTGGCATGACCCGAGGCTTCACCGGTCCTGCCGAGGCGACCGCCGACTCTCAGAGGCCCTGCCAGTCCGGCTTCGCCGCGAACGTCTCGCGGTAGTAGTCGGCGAGCTGGAGACGGCTCGCGGCGGCGTCGTCGACGAGCACCGTCACGTGCGGGTGGTGCTGCAGGATCGTCGCCGGCCACATCGCGCTGACCGGTCCCTCGACCAGCTGGTGCACCGCCTCGGCCTTGCCGCGTCCGGTGGCCAGGAGCACCAGGTGCCGGGCGGACATGATCGTCGCGAGCCCCTGCGTGAGGCAGTGCTGCGGGACCTGGTCGAGGTCGCCACCGAAGAAGCGGGCGTTGTCCTCGCGGGTCTGACGCGTGAGGGTCTTGATGCGGGTGCGCGACGCGAGCGACGAGCCGGGCTCGTTGAAGGCGATGTGCCCGTCGGTGCCGATGCCGAGGAGCTGCAGGTCGACTCCCCCGACGGACGCGATCGCGTCCTCGTAGGCCGCGCACGCGCCCACGAGGTCGTCGGCGAGGCCGTCCGGGCCCTGCACGGCGCCGGGCGCGAAGTTCACGCGCGACGCGATCTCCTTCTCGATGACGTTGCGGTAGCGCTCCGGGTGGTCCGCGGCGAGGCCCACGTACTCGTCGAGCATGAATGCGCGGACGCGCGCGAAGGACAGTCCGTGCTCGGCGTGCCGGCGGGCCAGCTCGTCGTAGACCGCGAGCGGGCTCGACCCCGTGGCCAGTCCCAGGACCGCGTCGGGCTGCTCGCGGACCAGCTTCTCGATCGCGGCGGCGGCCAGCCTGCCCAGCTCGGGGCCGGGTGCGATGACGACCTCCATCAGACGTACTCCCCTCGGCCGAGCAGGGCGGCGCCGACCGCGCCGACCGGCACGTCCGCGGGTGCGAGGCTCACGCGGCGCGCCAGTCCCATGGTCGCAAGGAACGGGGACGCCTGGGCCTCGCGCTCGAGCTCGGCCGTCACCGCGCGCAGCAGGGGCTGTCCCAGCGCGCTCACGCCGCCGCCGATGACGACGAGCTCGACGTCGCAGGTCAGCACCAGGATCCGCACCGCGGCGGCGACCGCCCAGGCGAACTGGTCGCGGATGCCCACGGCCACCGGGTCGCCTGCCTCCGCCGCCGCGAACAGCTCCTCGGGAGCGGGCCGCCCGTACGTGCTGGGCCACGCCGTGTCGAGCGCCGAGCCCGAGGCGTACTGCTCCAGGCAGCCGAGCTGACCGCACTTGCACGGCAGCCCGTCAGGGACCAGCGTCAGGTGCCCGATCTCCCCGGCTCCCCCGGTCGACCCCCGCCGCAGGCGACCCTCGAGGAGCAGCCCGGCGGCCAGGCCGGTGCCGAGCGCGAGGAACGCGAGGTCGTGCACCACGGTGTCGTGCACGACTCCGTCGCGCGTCGTCGCGTGCCCGCCGTCGACCGTGTGCGCGGCGCCGACGACGGCGACCGTCAGGTCGTTCTCGACGTGGACCCGCACGCCGAGCCGCTCGGCGACGAGCGCCGCGAGCGGCGTGCGCTCCTCGATGCCGAGGTTGACCGCGTGCTCGACCGTGCCGTCGGTCGGGTCGACGACGCCGGGCAGGCCGATCCCGACCCCGGCGAGCTCGCCGACCGCGATGCCGGCGCCCGCGCACAGCTCCTCGACGACGGAGACCGCAGTGTCGACCACCCCGGCCGCTCCTCCGACGGTGGCGGACCGCAGCTGGTGCGTCACCACACCGTCGGCGTCGAGCAGCACGCCGAGCACCTTGGTGCCACCGACGTCCAGACCGACCGACCACGTACCCCCGACCGGCGCCCACTGCGGCGTCGGGATCCCCTGCGCGCTCACGTCAGCCCTTCACCGCACCCGCGACGAGCCCGGACGTCATCTTGTTCTGGACGAACAGGAAGAACACGATCACGGGGATCGCGATCACGGCGGATCCCGCCATGACCACGCCCCAGTCGGTGGCGCGGTTGGACTCGACGAGCCCCTGCAGCCACAGCGGCAGCGTGCGCTGCGCCGGGTCCGTCATCACCACGAGCGCCAGGGTGTACTCGTTCCACGCCTGCAGGAACCCGTAGACGCCTGCGGCGACCAGCCCGGGGGCCAGCAGCGGGAACGTGATGCGGAAGAAAGCGGCGGTCCGGGAGAGCCCGTCGACCATCCCGGCCTCCTCGAGCTCGATCGGCACGCCCGCGACGAACCCGCGCAGCATCCAGATCGTGAACGGCAGGATCGCCGCCGTGTAGACCAGGGACAGGCCCGCGACCTTGTTGACGAGGTTCCAGCCGTCGAGCATCTGGTACTGCGAGATGAACAGGCCCTCGGCCGGGATCATCTGCACGACGAGGATCGTCAGGATGAAGCCCTTGCGGCCGCGGAACCGGAACCGGCTCACTGCGAGCGCGGCGAGGAAGGCGAACAGCAGGGCGGCGACGAGGACCACGATGACGACCCCGAGCGAGATGCGCATCGCGGCCCAGAACGTCGGGTCCTCGAGCACGCGGCGGAAGTTCGAGAGCGTGCCGCTCGTCGGGAAGAACGTGGGGTCCGGCGTCTGGAGCTTGTTCAGCGGCAGGAACGCGCTGTTGATCATCCAGTAGATGGGGAAGACCCACATCGCGGCGAGCACCACGGCGAGGACGCCGAGCGCTCGGCGGCCACCCCGGGACTGGGCGCGACCGGCCTCGGAGGACCGCGTGGGCTTGCGGGGCGCCGGGTCGAGGGTGGTCGGCGCGGGCGTCGTGACGGCGCTCACAGCTCGTCCTCCTTCAGCATCTGCCGGATGTAGAACCCGGTGAGGGCCAGCGTGATGACCAGCATGATCGTGGCGAGCGCGCCGGCGAGCGAGAACTCGTCGGAGTAGGAGTAGATGAGGGTGCCCAGGAGGTTGGTCTCGCGCGTCGGCGCGCCCGCCCGCTGGAGCACGTAGATCTGCGTGAACACCTTGAAGTCCCAGATCACCTGCAGCAGCAGGACGATCGACAGGACCGGGCGGACCATCGGGATGGTGATGTTCCAGAACCGCTGCCGGGCGGACGCGCCGTCCAGCTGTGCGGCCTCCATCGTCTCCTCGGGCACCTGGAGCAGGCCCGCGTAGACGGAGAACGCGACGAACGGCACGGACATCCACACGACGATGACGGTGGCGACGAAGTAGAACGACAGCGGCTCGATGATCCACGAGTGGCCGGCCATGTCCTCGAGCCCGAACACGTTGGCGAGGACCCAGTTGATGACGCCGTACTGCGAGTCGAACAGCCACTGCCAGACCGTCATCGACGCGAGGACCGGCGTGCCCCAGGCGAGGAGCAGCGACACCTGCAGCGTGATGCGCGAGGCCCGGCCGATGCGGGACATGAGGACCGCGAACGCGACCCCGATGAGCATCGTCGCGGCGGCGTTGACCAGGCAGAAGACGATCGAGCGGCCGATGACCGTCCACACGTAGGGATCGGTCAGCAGGTCGGTGTAGTTCTGCAGCCCGACCCACTCGGCGGGCTGGCCGAACTGCTGGCGCAGGCCGTACTCCTGGAACGAGATGACGAACTGGCGGACCAGCGGGTAGCCGAGCGCGACGCCCATGAGGATCGCGGCGGGGACGAGCAAGCCGTACACGCCGAGCTTGCGGCGGCGGCGGCGCGGGAAGACGACGGTGTCGTCCTGCTGCAGCGCGGGGGCAGTGGCTGCCATGGGGAGCTCCTGTCTGGTGGCGCGACCGGGCCGGCCTGCGTCGGCAGGCCCGGTCGTACCCGGATCAGGTGATCCGCCGCACCTGGGTGCGGCAGACCGGTGGGTCGTGGATCACCTGACCCGGCCGGCCGGGTGCATCCGGCCGGCCGGGGTGGTGATCAGTTCAGCGCGTCCTCGAGGAGCTGGTCCGTCTCCGCGGCAGCCTCCTTGACGTCCGCACCGGTGGCGAGCTGCTGGAAGAAGTCCTCCAGGATGCGGTCACCCTCGACGTCGGCCCACTTCTCGGCCGCCGGCGTGAGCTTGGCGTTGAGCGCGGCGGCGACGGCAGCCTTGGCGTACACGTCGTCACCCATCGAAGCGGCGTACTCGGTGTTGCCCGGGATCAGGCCGTTCTCGCCGAGCATGTTCTGGAACTCCTCCGAGAACATGATCCGCAGGAGGTTCTTGGCCAGCTCGGGGTGCTGGGACTTCGCCGCGACGGCGATGTTCGAGCCGCCCGCGAAGCCGTTCGCGTAGGACCCCTCCTCCAGACCCGGCAGCGGGAAGATGCCGGTGTGCTCCTCGTTGCAGGCCTGCTGCTCGCCGCGCAGCGCCTTCGCCTCCTCGGACGTGTCGTCCGGGTCGACGGCCTTGTTGCACTGCGGCAGGTCGATGCTCCACCGCGCCCAGGTGGGAGCGGAGAACATGGCCGACTGGCCGGCGTTGAACGGGACCCACGGCTCGTTCGAGTCGCTGTCGGCCGGCGCGTTGGTCGCGTTGGCGAACAGGTCCTGGACCTCCTCGAGGCCCTTGATCGACTCGGGCGAGGAGAGCGCACCCTTCCAGGTGTCGCCGTCCTGCACCGCGAGGTCGCCACCGTTGGTGTAGATCCAGGCGGCGCCGTTGTACCAGTCCTGGCCGGGGAACCAGAAGCCGGACTGCGTGTCCGTCTGGAGCTTCTTGGCGACCTCGGTGAACTCGGCGAGCGTCGTGGGGACCTCGACGCCGGCCGCCGCGAACGCGTCCTTGTTGTAGAACACGGCGCGCGCGCCGGAGTAGTACGGAGCGGCGTAGAAGTTGCCGTCCGCGCTGCCCGCCTCGACGAAGCCGGGGAGCAGGTTGTCGCCGCCCAGCTCGTCGTACATGTCCGAGATGTCGGCGAAGGCACCGGCGTAGGTGAAGGTCGGCGACTGGGTGTTGCCGATCTCCACGACGTCGGGCGTCTGGTCGGCCGAGCCCAGCGCAGTCTGGAGGCGCGGCACGAGACCGTTCCAGTCCTGCTCCTCGATGACGAGCTTCGACCCGGGGTTCTCCGACTCGAACGTCGTCGTGAGGTACTCACGCAGGGCGTCCGGGGTGTCGGTGCCGTTGAGCCACAGCTTGATCGTGGCGGCCTCGGGCGTGCCGGCGTCGGTGGGGTCGGCAGCGGCGTCGTCGCCGTCACCGCACGCCGTGAGCGTGAGCGCGGCCGCCACGCCGACGGCCGCGAAACGTAGGATCTTCACGTTGGGGTTCCTCCCGTGAGCGAGGCGCGCGCCGGACGGCGCCGCCGGGTGGTTCTTCCGACCTGCAGTGGGCCGGCTGGGGGTCGTCACGAGACCCCCAGCTGGCCTGACAGGACGAGGACGGCCGCACCAGCGAGCGCCCCGTCCTCGTCGAGGGATCCCATCCGCAGTGCCAGTCCGTGCCCGATGACGGGCATCGTTCGTGCGCGGACAGTGGCGAGCGCCGACTCCCGCAGAGCACCGTCGAGCAGCTCCGGGGGGCCGGAGAGCAGGACCTCTGCCAGGTCGAGCGCACTGACGACGGGTGCCAGGGCGATGCCCAGCAACCGTCCGACCGACGCCAGGGCGGCGTCGGAGTCTTCACGGGACAGACCGGCGGTCCGGCGGCGCAGGGCCGGGACGCTCAGCACGGTCTCGAGGCAGCCGGAGCGGCCGCAGGCGCAGCCGAGCGGCGGCTCGTCGCGGACGTCGCCGTCGACGACGGTGACGTGCCCGATCTCGCCCGCGGCGTGGTGGCGGCCGAGCACGAGCGCGCCGTCGACGACGATGCCCGCGCCCACGCCCTCCCCGATCGTCACGACCATGCAGCCGGACCCGGCGGCGGAGCCGTAGGTGAACTCCCCGAGCGCGCGGGTGTTGGCGTCGTTGGCGACGTGCACCGGGACGCCGAGGCTCTCGGTCAGGCGCGCTGCTAGCGGCAGGTCGTACCAGCCGCGGTTCGGCGCCTGGACGACGGTTCCGTCGAGGTCGATGACGCCCGGGGACGCGATGCCGACGCCGATGACCGGGCGGGTCGCGGCCGCGAGCAGGTCGCGGCAGAGGCTCTCGAGGAGGTCCGCGGCGGCCTCCCCGGTGCGCCCTTCCAGGGCGACGGAGCGCCGGTCGACGACGGCACCGACCAGCGTCATCACGGCACCGAGGAGGTGCGCGTCGTCGGTGAGGTCGACGGCGACGATCTGGAACGCCTCGGTGCGCATGCCGACGAGCGTGGCCGGCTTGCCGACCTTCCCCTCGACCCGCACGCCGAGCTCCTCGACGAGCCCCTCCGCGATCAGCGCGGCGACCAGGCCCGACACGGTCACCCGGGTCAGGCCGGTGCTGCGGGCGATGTCGGCGCGGGAGGCGTGGCCGATGTGGAACAGGTGCGCGAGCACCAGCGACCGGTTGTGCGCGCGGGCGTGCTCGGGCAGCACCTTGCCCGTCGGGCGCAGGGCCCGACCGACTCCGTGGGCTGCCGCGAGGGGCTGCGTCGTCGCTGTCACGTTTGTTAGTAGACCTTCCTTACAAATCCGTTGTCAACTCTCCGCTGTGACCGTGACCACATCGTGATCCGACGTTCACCGGACCGACTCATGGGATGACCGTCCCGGAAACGATTCAACGGTCGGAGCGCTCACCTGCGGGAACGCAGGGAACAGCGCGTCCGGTCGATGCGTTCGCACCGACATGGAACTGGGCATGTACACGTTCGGTGACGTCGGCGACGTCTCCCCCGGCCAGCGCATCCGCGAGGTCCTCGAACGCGTGAGGCTGGCCGAGGAGGTCGGGCTCGACTACGTCGGCATCGGCGAGCACCACCGCCCCGACTACGCGATCTCCTCGCCCTCCACGGTCATCGCCGCCGCCCTCGCCCAGACGTCCCGGATCACCGTCGGCAGCGCCGTGACCGTGCTGTCCACCGAGGACCCCGTCCGCGTCTACCAGCAGTTCACGACGATGGACCTGCTCTCGGGAGGCCGCGTCGAGCTGCTCGCCGGACGCGGCTCGTTCATCGAGTCCTACCCCCTGTTCGGGGCGTCGCTGGAGGACTACGACGAGCTCTACGACGAGAAGATCCAGCTGCTCCTGCGGCTCGACGCGACCGAGCGGACCACCTGGCAGGGGCGGTTCCGGCCGGCCCTCGACGACGCCCTGGTCCTCCCCCGACCGCACGGCGAGCACCTGCGCATCGCCGTCGCGACGGGCGGCAACCCGCAGTCGTCGGTGCGCGCCGGGCTGCTCGGGCTGCCGATCAGCTACGCGATCATCGGCGGCCAGCCGGCCCAGTTCGCGCCCCTGGTCGACCTGTACCGCCGCGCGCACGCACAGTCCGAGCACCCCCACGCGCCCGCGTTCGTGTCCGTGGCCGGCATGGGGTTCCTCGCCGACGACGGCAAGGCCGCGCGCGACTACTTCTACCCGTACTGGCTGGAGTCGATGCGCCGGATCTCGTCGGAACGGGGCTTCCCGATGCCCAACCGGATCTCCTACGAGTCGCAGGCCGCGCGCGGCGGCGCGTACTTCGTCGGGGAGCCCGAGCAGGTCGCGGAGCGGATCGTCGCGCTGCACGGCGTGCTGCAGCACGACCGGCAGGCGTTCCAGATGGACCTGTCCGGGGTCCCGCAGAAGGAGTCGCTGCGCTCGATCGAGCTGCTCGGCACGCAGGTCGCGCCGCTCGTGCGCGACGCGCTGGGCTAGTCCATCCGGCCCGACTCGTAGGCCCACATCGCCAGCTCGACGCGGTTCCGGGCGCCCAGCTTGTCCATGAGGCTGCCCAGGTGCGTCTTCACCGTGCTCAGGCTGATGTGCAGCTCGTCGGCGATCTCGGAGTTGGTCCGCCCGCGGGCCACCGTGACCAGCACCTCCTCCTCGCGCCCCGTCAGCGGCACGACGGGCGGCAGGACCCGGCTGCGCTTGCCCGTCGCGGCGAACGCGGCGAGCAGCCGGACGGTCACGTTCGGCGCGATCAGTGCGTCCCCGGCGGCAGCCGCGTGCACGGCCTGGACCAGCAGCTCCGGGCCGGCGTCCTTGAGCAGGAACCCGCGCGCGCCCGCCTTCAGCGCACCGTGCACGTACTCGTCCAGGTCGAACGTCGTGATCACGACGACCGCGAGCGGGTCCGCCACGTCCGGCCCAGCGAGCCGGCGGGTGGCCTCGATGCCGTCCAGCTCCGGCATCCGGATGTCGAACAGGCACACGTCGGGACGCAGCTCCCGCGCCCTCGACACCGCCTGCCGACCGTCCGCCGCCTGGCCCACCACCTCGATCCCCGGCTGCGCGTCGAGGATCATCGACAGGCCGGTGCGGACCAGCTCCTGGTCGTCCGCCACCAGCACCCGGATCGTCATGCGACCGCCCCCGTCCTCGGCAGCACCGCGACCACGGTCCACCCGCGCTCCTGACCCGGCCCGGCGTCGAGCGTGCCCCCCAGGAGGGACGCGCGCTCGGTCATGCCCACCAACCCGTACCCCGTCCCGACGCGGCCCTGGAGCTCGCCGTCGTCGACGACCGTGAGCCGGACGGACGCCTCGTCCGCCGTGACGTCGACCCGGACGCCCGAGGCGTACCGCGCATGCCGCAGCGCGTTGGTCACCGACTCCTGCGCGAGCCGGTACAGCGCCGCACCGACCGCGGGTCGCAGCCCGTCGAGGTCGCCGGACAGCGTGACCTCCACCCGCGGCGGCCCCGCCGTGGCGAGCCGCTCGATGTCCGCGACGCCCCGCTGCGGAGTGAGCTCCGCGCCGTCGTCGTCCCGCAGCGCGCTGACCATCAGCCGCATCTCCGAGAGCGCACGCGACGCCTCCCCCTCGATCACCAGCAGCGCGTCGAGCGCGGCGGACGGGTCGGTCGCGGCCACCACCCGGCCCGCCTGGGCACGCACCGCGATCGCGGAGACGTGGTGCGCCACGGTGTCGTGCAGCTCCCGCGCCAGCTGCTCCCGCTCCCGCAGCCGGACCTGGTCCCGCTCGCGCAGCCGGGACGTCGACGCCAGCCGGACCCAGGCACCGATCCCCGCCGGCGTCAGGATGAACACGACACCGAGCACCGCCTCGGCGACCCCGGTGAAGTCCCCGGCGATCCCGAGCGCGCTGGCCACCAGGACGGCAGCCAGCCCGAGCACGACCTCCCGGCCGCTCCCCCAGCGGGTCAGCGCGTAGGTCAGCAGGAGGACGCAGGCGGTCGTGTAGAGCCCGAACGGGCCGACCCCACCGACGACCAGGATCGCGGCGTCGATCACGATCAGCGTGCCGAACACCGCGAGGACCGCGCCCAGCGGGTGCGTGCGACGCCACAGCAGCGCCAGCACCGCCACGAGGGCGACGACCAGGGCGACGGGTCCCCACGTCGCGTCCGGACGCTGCACGACCTCGATCACGGCGGTCGGCACCAGCAGCGCGGCGAGCACCCAGTCCCGCCACACCCGGGCGGGCGCGCCGGGCGCTCGGGGGGCCGTCCACAGCGGACGGAGGGCGTCGGGGATCACGCCCTGAGCCTAGGGACGGGAGCTCGCGCGCGGCTCAGCCGATCGGTCGAGCCGCACGTCGTCCGTCAGGGCACCCAGCCCAGCGCCCCGGGGTACCGCACCGACTCGCTCGCCCGGGCGATGCCGTCGGCCAGCGCCGACAGCACGTCGTGGCCCTGGGCGAGCGAGGCGGCCGTCGCACCGTGCAGCACGTCGCCCGCGCCGAGGGTGTCGACGACCTCGGACGCGGGGATCCTCGGCGGCTGGAGCACCGAAAGACGACGCCCCTGCGGTCCGACGACGAGGATGCGGACCGACCCTCCGCCTGCCGACTGCGCGACGAGCTGCGGCCCGAGCTCGGCGACGCGGTCGAGCAGGTCGTCGGCGCCGTCGTCGGGCAGCCGGAAGTCCGCGGACAGCACGGCGTGGTCGACGTGGGCGAGCAGACCGTCCAGCCCGGGCTTCCAGCTGCCGCCGTCGAGGAGCACGGGGAGGTCCCGCGCGGCGGCGGCCAGCACCTGCGCGGCCCCGAGGTGGTGCCCGTCGACGAGGAGCGCCGTCGCACCGTCGAGCACGTCGAGGCGGCCCGCCGCGCCGCTCAGGTCCCGGACGCCGACGGCATTGACCGAGACGACCGCCCGCTCGCCCGTCCCCCGCGTCACCAGCACGGTCGAGACGGGCGGTGTGCCCGGCCCGTCGAGCAGGTCCACGACCTCCACCCCGGCGGCCCCGAGGCCGGCGCGGACGAGGTCCGCCACCGGTCCGGTGCCGAGCGCGGTCACGAGCACCGTGCGGACCCCGAGCGCGACGGCCGTCGCGGCGGCGTTCGCCGCCGGGCCCCCGAACGTGACGTCCAGGCGCTCGGCCACGACCTTCTCGTCGGCCGCAGGCAGCCGGTCGACCACCTGCACGACGTCGAGCGTCGCCAGGCCGCAGCAGACGAGCAGTGCCGTCACGCGACGCGAGCGGGTTGCGCGGAGGGACGGTCCACCAGGGCGAACGTCGCTGCGGCCAGGACGAGGGCGGCCACCAGGACGGCGGGCCAGGCGCCGATCACGCCGCCGAGCGGGTGCGAGAGCGCGAAGCACACGGCACCGACCAGCACCACCGCCGCGACCCGCCACCAGCCTGCGGACCGTGCCCGCACGACGCACCAGGCCACCCCGGCGACGAGCACGACCCCGCCCAGGGCCCGCACCCCGGTGAGGTCGGCGACGGCGAACCCGACCACCAGGGTGAGCGCGGCGACGACGGCGGTGGGGACGCGTGACATGGGGTCAACCGTAGGACGCGGACGCCGGTGCGACGGGCCGCGCCCGCGCAATACGGTGGTCCCATGCCCACCTCGCCGATCGATGTCACGTCCACCGCCGCCTGGCAGGAGCTCAGCGTCCACGAGTCGACGCTCACCCCCGACCTGCGCGGCTGGTTCGCCGACGACCCCGAGCGCGCCACGCGCCTGACGCTCCCGCTGGCGGACCTCACGGTCGACCTGTCGAAGAACCTGGTCACCGACGAGACGCTCGCCCTGCTGGTCCGGCTCGCCGACGAGGTCGGTCTGGCGGACCGCCTGCAGGCGCAGCTGCGCGGGGACCACATCAACGTCACCGAGGACCGCGCGGTCCTGCACACCGCGCTGCGCCGCCCGGCGGGTGCGCAGCCGCCGCTCGTCGTGGACGGGCAGGACGTCGACGCCGACGTGCAGGCCGAGCTGACGAAGATGTTCGCGTTCGCGGACAAGGTGCGCTCGGGCGAGTGGACCGGCGTGACCGGTGAGCGGGTCCGCACGGTCGTCAACATCGGGATCGGCGGCTCCGACCTCGGCCCGGTCATGGCGTACGAGGCGCTCAAGCCGTACGTGCAGGACGGCCTCGAGGTGCGGTTCGTCTCCAACATCGACCCCAGCGACCTCGCGGAGACCGTCAAGGGCCTCGACCCGGCGACCACCCTGTTCATCGTCGCGTCGAAGACGTTCGGCACCCTGGAGACGCTCACCAACGCGCGCCTGGCCCGGACCTGGCTCTGGGAGCAGTTCGGCACGGCCGACGACGACGAGTCGCGCAACGCCGCCGTCGCGAAGCACTTCGTGGCCGTGTCCACCGCCCTGGACAAGGTCGCCGCGTTCGGCATCGACCCCACCAACGCGTTCGGCTTCTGGGACTGGGTGGGCGGCCGGTACTCCGTCGACTCCACGATCGGCACCTCGCTGGCCATCGCCGTCGGGCCCGACGCGTTCCGGGAGTTCCTCGCCGGGTTCCACGCCGTCGACCAGCACGTCGCGACGACGCCGTTCGCGCAGAACGTGCCCGTCCTCATGGGCCTCCTGAACGTCTGGTACGTCAACTTCCTCGGCGCTCACACCCACGCGGTGCTCCCCTACGCCCAGTACCTGCACCGGTTCGCGGCGTACCTGCAGCAGCTGACCATGGAGTCCAACGGGAAGTCGGTCCGCTGGGACGGCACGCCCGTGACCACCCAGACCGGCGAGGTGTTCTGGGGGGAGCCCGGCACCAACGGCCAGCACGCGTTCTACCAGCTCATCCACCAGGGCACCCGGCTCATCCCCGCCGACTTCATCGCGGTCGCCAACCCGGCGCACCCGCTGACCGACGACGGCGTCGACGTGCACGGCCTGTTCCTGGCCAACTTCTTCGCGCAGACCAAGGCGCTCGCCTTCGGCAAGACCGCCGACGAGGTCCGCGCCGAGGGGACCGCCGAGGACATCGTGCCCGCCCGGGTCTTCTCCGGGAACCGGCCGACCACGTCGATCCTGGCCGCCGCGCTCACGCCGAGCGTGCTGGGCCAGCTCATCGCGCTGTACGAGCACGTCACCTTCGTGCAGGGCGTCGTGTGGGGCATCGACTCGTTCGACCAGTGGGGCGTCGAGCTGGGCAAGAAGCTCGCGCTCGAGATCGCCCCGGCGGTCCAGGGCGACGCCGCCGCGCTGGCGGCCCAGGACCCGTCGACGCGCGCCCTGATCAGCCGCTACCTGGAGCTGCGCGCCTGAGCGGACGCTGCCCTCGCGCCTGCCGCGACGGCGCCTGACGGTGCGTCAGGCTCGTGCGCAGGTGACCGCCGACGTCGTCGCGCTGCCGGTGCCCTGGAAGCCGAACTCGATCGAGCCCCCAGACGGGACGCTGCCGTTCCACGGGGCTGCCGAGAACGTCGTCGTGGTCCCGGAGGTGACCGCCTGCGAGCTCCACGCGTTCGCCACGGCACCGTTCGGCAGCGTGACGGCGACCTTCCAGCCCGCGAGCGGGACGGCCCGCGCGGTGACCCGGACGGTGGCGACGAAGCCGCCCGGCCACTGGCTCGCGACTGTGTACGTGGCCGTGCAGCCGTCCGCGGGGGGCATCGTGAACGTCGGGCTGGGCGACGGCGAGACGGTGGGTGTCGGGCTGGCTGTCGGAGTCGGCGTCGGGGTCGAGCCGTTCAGGGCCGCGGTGAGCGCCGGGTACCAGCGGTCGGCGAGCTTCACGATGCCGTTCCCGTTGGGGTGCACGCCGTCGGAGGTGTCGGTCGCGGCGTTCCAGCCGGTCCACTGGTCGACGACCGTGATCGGGGACGCCGACGTGCTCAGCCCGGCTGCCCACGCCGGGATCGCCGCGTTCAGTGCGATCGTCCGCTGCGGGCAGTCCGCACAGCTCGACGGTGCGACGGGGATGATCTGCGCGACGAGGATCTTCATGGCCGGGTTGCTCGCACGCATCTGCTGCACGAGCGTCGTCCACGCCGCGAGGATCTCCTGCGGGCTCTTGTTGCTCCACACGTCGTTGGTGGCGAAGTGCATGACGACGATGTCCGGGCGCGTCGCGGACAGCCAGCCGACGAGCTGGCCCTGCGCCGCGACGTTGGTGACCAGGTAGCCGCCGTGGCCCTCGTTGTCTCCGTCGTGCGTCACCCCGCAGCCCTGCGCGGGCAGGGTCCCGACCATGTCGATGTTCGTGTAGCCGGTCTGCTGCAGCTTCTGCCAGAGCAGCGCGCGCCAGCAGCCGGGGTTCCCCGTGATCGAGTCGCCGAGCGTCATGATCCGAACCGGGTCGGCCGCGGCCGTCGGGACGGCCAGGGCAAGGGCGCCGGTCACGAGCAGTGCCAGGGCGGCGAGAGCGCCGGCCAGTCGGCGCACGAGCTGGGTCGTCATGGATCCTCCGTCCGCGTCCGCCCCACGGCCACGCTGCCCGGGCGGGGCGGGCACGTGCCCGCCAGGACGCAGCGTGGTGGGCATCCGGCCGGCGGTCAGGGCCGCGAATCGTTTCGCCGCGGAAGCGGTTCGACGACGGACGGCCACCCTCGACCCTCCTCCCGCTACGGCCGCGACGGTCGACGACGAAACGCCCAGGTCGACCACCGCCGTCACGTCGGCGACGAGCGCGGGAGCTGGGCAGCACGACCCGCGAGCACCCGGGACCCGACCCGCTCTCGTGGGCCGGCGCGGCCGCGAGCGCAGCAGCCCGCGGTTCTCGGCGTGAGAGGCTCGGGCGATGGCGGAGGTGACGCGAGCGCGCGTGGACGCGTGGACGTGGGCGGTGCGGCTGTTCCCGACCCGGTCCGCCGCCGCTGCCGCGTGCCGCGCCGGCCACGTGCGCGTGAACGGGGACCGTGCCAAGCCCGCGACGATGGTGGTGCCGGGCGACGAGGTGCACGTCCGCGGCGGGGAGCGCGAGCGGATCGTCGTCGTGCAGCGCACGGTCGTGAAGCGCGTCGGCGCGCCCGTCGCGGTCGCCTGCTACCTGGACCGCTCCCCCGCCCCGCTGCCCAAGGAGCACGTGGTCCCGGGCGAGCGGGACCGAGGCGCCGGGCGCCCCACGAAGCGCGACCGCCGGCTGATCCAGCGCCTCAAGGGCCGCTGACCTCACCCGGACGGGGTGAGTCCCAGCCGGGCCGCGAGCGCCATCGAGTCGTACGGGGCGCGGACCTTCAGGTCGTTGTCGAAGTAGACGAACACGTCGCGCTCGGGTGCCGACCCGGCCGGACCGGCCAGGGTGCGCGCACCCTCCGGCTCGCCACCGGACGCCCACGCGCGGACCTTCGTCGCCCACCGGTCGAGCGCGTCGTCGTCGTAGCCGCTGGCGTACAGCTCGGTCTCTCCGTGCAGCCGCACGTACACCAGGTCGGCGGTCACGTCCTCGATCACCGGCCACCGCCCGGCGGCGTCGGCGACGACGAGACCGATGCCATGCGCGCGGAGCAGCTCCACGAAGGCCGGGTCCTCGAAGCTCGCGTGCCGGACCTCCAGCACGTGGCGCAAGGGCCTGTCGGCGTCGGTGGTGGTCCACGCGCGGTCGTCGAGGCGCTCGTCGTGCTCGGCGGCCAGCCGGGCGGCCGCGGCGGTGGTGCGCGGCAGGAGGTCGAAGAACGCCGCGAGCCGGTCGGGGTGGAACCCGAGGTTCGGCGGCAGCTGCCACAGCACGGGTCCCAGCTTCGGTCCGAGCGCGAGCACGCCGCTGGCGAAGAAGTTGGCCACCGGCACCCGCACGTCGGCCAGCTTCTTCAGGTGCGTCACGAAGCGCGGTCCCTTGACCGAGAACACGAAGCCGTCGGGCGTCTCGGACGCCCACGCGAGATAGCTCTCCGGCTTCTGGAGCGCGTAGAAGGAGCCGTTGATCTCGATCGACGTGAGCCGGCGGGACGCGAACTCCAGCTCGCGGCGCTGCGGGAGCCCCGTCGGGTAGAAGACGTGCCGCCACGGTGCGTAGCGCCAGCCGGAGATCCCCGTGCGGATGGTCATGGGCCCAGTGTGTCGGCGCTGCGGCGCATAGTGGTGGGCGTGACCACCGGGCCGACGGACGAGCAGGCGGGGCTCACCTCCGTCTACCGCCCGCGCGACCCGGTCGACGTCCGGCTGACCATCGCCCCGCTGCGGCGCGGCGCGGGCGACCCCGCCTGGTGGTCCGCGCCGGACGGGGCGATCTGGCAGGCGACCGGCACGCCGGACGGACCGGCCACGCGACGGCTCCTGGTGCGGCGCGACGGTGTCCACGTCACCGCGTGGGGCCCGGGCGCCGAGCGTGCGCTGGCCGGGGTGCCGGACCTGCTGGGCGCCCGCGACGAGCCGGCCGGGTTCGACTCCTCGCTGCACCCCGTGGTGCGGGAGGCGTACCGCACCCGCCAGGCGCTGCGGATCCCCCGGTCCGGCAACGTGTTCGAGGCGCTCGTCCCGGCGGTGCTCGAGCAGAAGGTGGTCGGGCTCGACGCGAAGGCGGCGTGGCGACGGCTGGTGCTGCAGCACGGCACGCCCGCGCCCGGGCCCGCTCCCCGCACGATGCGGGTGCCGCCGAGCGCCGCAGCCTGGCGCGCCGTGCCGGTGTGGGACTGGCGACGGGCCGGCGTGGAGGAGGCGCGAGCCGGCACGGTGCTGCGCGCCGCGCTGGTGGCCGGTCGCCTGCAGCAGGGTGCCGAACTGCCGATCGAGGAGGCGCGGCGCCGCCTGCTCACGGTCCGGGGCATCGGGCCGTGGACGGTCGCGGAGATCGCGTCGCGCGCACTGGGCGACGCGGACGCCGTCTCCGTGGGCGACTACCACCTGGCGCACCTGGTGGGCTGGGCGCTGACCGGGAGCCGCACCGACGACGCCGGGATGCTGCGGCTCCTGGAGCCGTGGGCGGGCCACCGGCAGCGCGTGATCCGGCTCATCGAGCTCACGCAGACCCACAACGCACCCCGGTTCGGCCCGCGGATGCCGCGCGCGCGACCGCTGGTCTGAGAACTTCTGACGCGATCGTGTCGATCCGGCGTGCGCAGGATCGTCTCCTAGATGACAGACCGACCATCACCTGGAGGACCCGTGCGCTACCTGCTCCTGATCTGCGACGACCCGACCGCCGAGACCTACCGGCCCGAGGACGACAACATCTCCGACTGGGTGGGCGAGAACGACCGTCGCCACCTCTCCGTCATCGGCGACCGGCTGCGGCCCGCGCAGGACGCCCGCACGGTACGGGTCCGCTCGGGTCAGCTGCTCGTCACCGACGGACCGTTCGCGGAGACGCAGGAGTCCATCGCCGGGTTCGACGTGCTGGAGTGCGCGGACCTCGACGAGGCGCTCGAACGAGCGGCGGCGCACCCGATGGCCCGCTTCGGCCGGGTCGAGGTCCGGCCCTTCTGGCCGATGGGGCTGTGAGAGACGTCTCCTGACAGCGAAAAACGTCGACCCGTCCGGGCCGCACCGCACAGACTGTGCACACCGTCGCGCCGATCTCCACCGGCAGCGCCACACACTTCCCTCCCACACCCGAGGTACCCCTGTGACCGACGAGACCCTGACCACGAACCATCCACCCGCGGACGTGGGCACCGGTGTGCGCGACCGTCTCGCCGTCCGGCTGCTGCTGATCTCGACGTTCGTCGTCATCCTCAACGAGACGATCATGGGTGTCGCGCTCCCCCGGCTGATGAGCGACCTGGACATCCCGGCGAGCACCGCCCAGTGGGTGACCACCGCCTTCATGCTGACGATGGCGATCGTCATCCCCGTGACCGGCTTCGTGATCCAGCGGTTCACGACGCGCGCCGTGTTCCTGGCGGCGATGACCCTGTTCAGCCTCGGCACCGCGATCTGCGCGCTGGCGCCCGGGTTCGACGCGCTCATCGTCGGCCGCGTGGTGCAGGCGTGCGGCACGGCGATCATGCTCCCGCTGCTCATGACGACCGTCATGACGGTGACCCCGCCCGCGAGCCGCGGCCGCACGATGGGCAACATCTCCATCGTCATCTCGGTCGCCCCCGCGATCGGCCCGACGATCTCGGGTCTGGTGCTCAGCGTGCTCGACTGGCGCTGGCTGTTCGCGCTGGTCCTGCCGATCGCGATCGGCGCCCTGGCGCTCGGCGCGGTCCGGCTGCCGAACCTGACCGAGACGCGCAGCGCCCGGGTCGACATCGGCTCGGTGATCCTGTCGGCCGTCGCGTTCGGCGGCATCGTCTACGGGCTGAGCGGGCTGGGGGCTGTCGCGACGACGGGCATCACGACGTCCACCTGGGTGTCGCTCGGTGCCGGTGCGGTCGCGCTGGTGGTCTTCGTGCTCCGCCAGCTGCAGCTGCAGAAGATCGACGACGCCCTGCTGGACCTGCGCACGTTCTCGTCGTCGACGTTCACGATCTCGGTGGGCGTGATGGCGATCAGCATGATGTCGCTGTTCGGGACCCTGATCCTGGTGCCGCTGTACGCGCAGACGGTGCTCGGGCTCGAGGCGCTGCAGACCGGTCTGCTCCTGCTGCCCGGCGGCCTGATCATGGGTCTGCTGGCCCCGAGCGTCGGGCGTGCCTACGACCGGTTCGGTCCGAGGCCGCTGCTGGTCCCGGGCGCGATCATCGTGAGCGCCAGCGCGTGGGGGTTCACGCTGCTCGGCGCGACGAGCTCGCCGTGGCTCATGCTCGCGTGCCACGTCACGCTCAGCGCGGGGCTCGCCCTGATGTTCACGCCGCTGTTCACCTCGGCGCTGGGCTCCTTGCCGATGCACCTGTACTCGCACGGCAGCGCGATGGTCGGCACGGTGCAGCAGGTGGCCGGCGCGGCCGGGACGGCGCTGTTCGTCACCGTGCTCACCGCGCAGAGCGCCACGCTCGCTGCTGCGGGGTCCGGGGTGGTCGACGCCACCGCGGGCGGCATCCACGCCGCCTTCCTGGTGGGCGCGGTGATCTCGCTCGCCGCGATCCCCGCCGCGTTCTTCGTCCAGGCCGCTCCGTCGCACCACGGCGCACCGGCCGACGAGGCCGCGCCGGCCCTCGCGCACTGACTACGCTGGGGTCCTCGGTGGAACGACACCGGGGACCCCGGCACAGCACTCCCTGGAGGACGACCCATGAGCTACCCGGTGATCGAGCGTCGCGAGGACGACGGGTCGGGCACGCCCGGTCGCATGCTCAGCGTGGTCTTCCCCGCCCTTCTGTTCGTGCTCGGCCTGGTCCTGTTCACTGTCGCGTTCAACGTGGGCGACTGGGGCCCGTGGGCCTTCGCCGGCGGCATCCTCGCCATGTCGCTGTCGTTCGCGATCCCCACGACGATCCTCCCGGCCCTCGAGGACCGGGCCTGACGGACCGGGCCTGACGGACCCCGCCTGCCGGTCGGTCACCGACCGTCAGCTCGTCGACCGGCGCCAGTGCCGTCGGCCGACCCGGCGCGGACGGACCGGCTCCTCGGCCGGTGCCGGCTCCGGCACGCGGCGGCGTGCGTGCCACTCGCGCACCTCACGATCGACGTCCCGCAGCGGCGTGACCACGGGCGGTCCGCCGAGCAGCTGACGCCGCGCGGACACGATCCGCGCGTTGAACTCCTCGACGGCCGACCGCACGTCGTCCTCGGTGCGGAGCGCGTCCAGCCGTTCCGCCAGGACCGCGTCGTCCTTGCGCAGCTGGATCGCCTCTGGCAGCACGCCCGAGATCTGCTCCCGCTCGATGAGCGCCTTGAGCCACCAGTCCGGGTCGTGCCGGGTGATGCCCGGGATCGGCTTGCCCGCCAGGGGCAGGTCGTCGAACTCGCCGCGGGCGATCGCCTGGTCGATGACGACGTCGACCCACTGGTGCCGGTTCTCCATCCGGCCGCGCGGCGCAGCGGGTTCCTGCTCCCCCTGCTCACCGGCCGAGTCGCGCTGGACGCGGTACCGGGCCGCGTCGCGCACCGGGTCGTGCTCGGGCATCGTCACCTCCGGGATCGCCTCGCCTCCACGTTACGACGACGCGTCCGGCCCGGCAGCCCCCCGCTCAGCGCGGCAGCCGCAGCTCGGCCCGCAGCCCGCCGAGGTCCGCGGTCGCGAGCACGACGTCGCCGCCCTGCTCGCGCGCGATCTCGCGGGCGATCGCGAGGCCCAGACCGCTGCCGCCCTCGTCCCGCTGACGTGCCTCGTCGAGCCGCACGAACCGCTCGAACACCCGCTCGCGGTCCGCCGGGTCGAGCCCGGCCCCGTCGTCGTCGACCCGGACGGACCCGTCGGCAACGGTCACGACGACCCGCGACCCGGCGTGCCGGACCGCGTTGTCGACGAGGTTGCGCAGCACCCGGCCGACCGCGGCGGCATCGCCTCGAGCACGGCCGTCGCCGGTGACGCTCACCGGCTCGGTGGGCCGCACCACGTCGCGGGCGAGCGAGCCGAGGTCGAGGTCGTCGTGCGCCGTCGGCGTCGACCCCACCCGCGCGAGCAGCAGCAGGTCGTCCACGAGCGCCTGCATCCTGAGCACCTCACCCTCGAGCTCCGCCGCGAGCTCGTCCGTGCGGTAGGACTCCGGGTGCGCCCGCGCGACCTCGACGCTGGTCCGCAGGGCGGCCAGCGGGGAGCGCAGCTCGTGGGCGGCGTCGGCGACGAACGTCCGCTGCCGCGCGGCCCCGGCCTCCAGCCGGTCGAGCATCGAGTTGAGCGTGCGGGCCAGCGCACCGAGCTCGTCGTCGCGCGCCGGTACGGGCAGCGACCCGGGCCCGCCCGACGACGCCACGAGGGCGGCACCGCGGCGCAGCTCCTCGACCGGGCGCAGTGCCCGACCGAGGATCAGCCAGACGACGAGCCCCAGCGCCACCGTGAGCAGTGGCACCACGACCGCGAGCGCGACCCGGAGCGCGTCGAGCACACCCTGGACCTCGGTCAGCGGCACCGTCGCGACGACGGTCGCCGGCTCGCCCTGGAACGTCGTGGTCTGCACGGCCACGCGGGCGGCGTCGTCGTAGGCGCTGCGATCCGTGGTCGACACGCCGCTCAGTCCCGCCAGCACGTCCTGCGGCAGCACCGGCAGCGTCCGGCTCGCGTTCGGTGAGGTGGCGAGCACGGCGCCGTCGGCGTCGATGAGCTGCACGATCTCCCCGGGTTCCGCGACGGGCAGGGTCTCGGGCAGGCGGTCGTCGGACGCGAGCGACGCGACCGTCGCGGCACGCTCGCGGACCACCTGGTCGAGGGCGTCGATCCGCGTGCTGCGCAAGACGGTGGTCAGGGCGATCGCCCCGACGACCAGCGCCACACAGAGCGCGCCCGACGCCAGCAGCGTCAGTCGCAGACGCAGCGACATGCCTCGACGCACGACTAGCCCGCCACGCGGTACCCGGCGCCGCGGACGGTCTCGACGACCTCCCGGCCGAGCTTGCGCCGCAGGTAGCCGACGTAGACCTCGACGACGTTGACGTCCTCGCCGGTGCCGTCCCACACGTGGTCGCGCAGCTCGACCTTGCCGACGACGCGGTCGGCGTGGTGCATCAGGTACTCGAGCAGGGCGAGCTCGCGGGTGGTCAGCGCGACGACCTCGCCGGACCGGGTCACGCGCCGGGTCGCGGGATCGAGGACCAGCTCCCCCGCGGTCAGCACGGGCGGGCGCACCTGGCCCTGCCGGCGCAGGAGGGCGCGCAACCGGGACACCAGCACGACGAACGCGAACGGCTTGGTCAGGTAGTCGTCGGCCCCGACGTCCAGCCCGTCGGCCACGTCGTACTCGCCGTCCTTGGCACTGAGCATGAGGACCGGCGTCCACACGTCCTGGGCACGCAGCTCGGTGACGACGTCGTACCCGTTGCGGCGCGGCAGCATGACGTCGAGGACGATGACGTCGTAGCCGCCCTGCGCCGCGAGCTCGAGCCCGCGCTCGCCGTCGAACGCGACGTCGACGGCGAAGCCCTCGGCGGTCAGCCCGCGGTGCAGCGCACGCACGAGCCCACGCTCGTCGTCCACCACCAGAACCCGCATGTCCTGAGCATCCCATCCGGTGCCCGCACCGACGTCGTCGCCCTCTCAGGATGCCCTCAGCAGGCATGACGCACAGTGGAGCCATGAACGAGCCCCGTCGCACCCTCAGCCCCCGGACCCGCTGGGCGGTCCCCGTCGTCGCCGCCGTCGCGGTGGGCATGGCCTTCGCCGCGCCCCCGCTGTTCGCGTCCGCCGACGACGCCGGCCTGCCGACGATCAGCCCCGAGGAGCTGGCCGCGCAGGTGGCGAGCGCCGAGCCGTCGCCGCTGTCCGGCACGGTCGTCTACACCGCGCGCCTGGGCCTGCCGGAGATCCCGTTCGGCGCGGTCGGCGGTGCCGACCCGATCAACCTGCTCGGCGGCAGCTCGACGATGCGCGTGTGGTCGGACGGGGAGCAGCGCTCGCGCGTCGCGTTGCTCGGTCCGACGTCGGAGTACTCGGTGGTGCAGGACGGTGCGGAGGCCTGGACGTACTCCAGCAGCGACGACGCGGTCGTCCACTACAGCCTGAGCGACGCAGACGCCGCACGGTACGAGGCGCTCGCGGCGCTGGCGGAGGCGGGCGAGCTGCCGGTGCACGCCGACCTGCCGACGCCGGAGGAGGCCGGTCGCCAGGCGGTCGAGCGGGCCGAGGAGTCGTCCACCGTGACGCTCGACGCGCAGACGGAGGTCGCCGGACGCGCCGCGTACCAGCTCGTGGTGACGCCGACCAGCGACACGACCCTGGTCGGGAGGATCGTGGTGGCCGTGGACGCCGAGACCTCGACCCCGCTGCGGGTGCAGGTGTGGAGCACGTCCGACACGGAGACACCCGCCCTGGAGATCGGCTTCACCGACGTGTCGTTCGCGACCCCCGCCGACTCGGTCCTCGCGTTCTCGGCACCCGCAGGGGCGTCGACCCGCGAGGTCGTCGTGCCGTTGCCGGAGGTGCCTGCCGAGGCGGCGACCGCGACCCCGGACAAGGAGCTCCCCGAGGGTGTCACCGTGACCGGGACCGGCTGGGATGCCGTCGTGCAGGCCTCCGGGCTCGACGTGGCAGCGCTCGTCGCCGGCGACCCGTCGGCCGCGGCGAGCCTGCCCGGGGTCGACAAGACGTTCGGGTCGCAGG
This sequence comes from Cellulomonas terrae, assembly GCF_007990265.1. Taxonomy (GTDB): domain Bacteria; phylum Actinomycetota; class Actinomycetes; order Actinomycetales; family Cellulomonadaceae; genus Cellulomonas; species Cellulomonas terrae. Next base: position 106,962 of record NZ_BJWH01000011.1, on the reverse strand, counting down.
GTGCCGCGGACCTGTACTCGGAGTTCGTGCCCGAGGAGGGGTCCGGCTCGCCGATGGGTGACCTCGACACCACCGCCCTGTACGACACGCTGACGACCGAGGTCCCCGAGGGACGGCTGCTGTCCTCCGCGCTCCTGTCGGTGCTGGTCACCGACGACGGCCGGGTGCTGGTCGGCGCGGTGCCGGGTGCCACCCTGCAGGCCCTGGCGGCCCCGTGACGGACGGCCTGGCCATCTCCACCGACGGCCTCACCAAGCGGTTCCGCTCGGGGCAGGTGGCGGTCGCCGGCATCGGCCTGCACGTCCCGCGCGGCGCCGTCTACGGGTTCATCGGACCGAACGGCTCGGGCAAGACGACGACCATCCGGATGCTGCTCGGGCTGGTCCGGCCCACGAGCGGGAGAGCCTTCCTGCTCGGCGGCGAGATGCCGGGCGCGGGGGCCGACGTGCTCCCGCGCGTCGGCGCGCTCGTCGAGGGCCCGGCGTTCCACCCGTACCTGACCGGCTCGGCGAACCTCGCACGGCTCGACGCCAGCGACGCGACGGCCGACCCGCGCACCGCCCGGACGCGCGCCGGCGAGGCGCTGGACCGCGTGGGGCTCGGTGCCGCGGCGGGCAAGCCGTACCGGCAGTACTCGCTCGGCATGAAGCAGCGCCTCGGGCTCGCGGCCGCGCTGCTGCGGCCGCGCGAGCTGCTGGTGCTCGACGAGCCGACGAACGGCCTGGACCCGCAGGGCACGCGCGAGGTCCGCAACCTCGTGCGCGAACTCGCCGAGAACGGCACCACCGTGCTCGTCTCGTCGCACCTGCTGGCAGAGATCGAGCAGGTGTGCAGCCACATCGGGATCATGAGCGGCGGCCACCTGCTGCTCCAGGGCGACCGCGCCGAGCTCACCTCCCGCGGGCTGCCCCGGCTGTCCGTGCAGACGTCCACCGACCACGTCGGCGCCGCGGCGGAGGTCCTGACCGGGCTGGGGCTCACCGACGTCCAGGCCACCGGGGTCACGGTGTCCGCGCTGCTGGGCGACGTGCCGCCCGAGAAGGTGTCGGCCGCGCTCGTGCACGCGGGCATCGACCTGCTGGGGCTCGAGGTACGACGGCCGAACCTGGAGCAGATCTTCGTCGAGCTGACCGGGGAGGGCTTCGATGTCGCTCGTTGAGACCGCGACCCCCCGCAGAGGCTCCCTGCTCCGGCTCGTCCGCTCCGAGCTGCGGCTCGTCCTCGGCCGCCGCCGCAACCAGGTCCTGCTCGCCGGGCTCGCGCTGGTCCCCCTGCTGCTGGGCACCGTGCTGTTCCTGTCCCAGGACACCGCCCTCGACGGGCAGGGTCCCGGGTTCGTCGGCCGGGTGACCAGCAACGGGCTGTTCCTCGTCGTCGCGTCCCTGTTCCTGTGCCTGCCGTTCCTGCTCCCGCTGACCATCGGGATCGCGTCCGGCGACGCCATCGCGGGCGAGGCGTCCGCCGGCACCCTGCGCTACCTGCTGACGGTGCCCGTCGCGCGGGGCCGGCTGCTCGCCGTGAAGGCCGTCGGCGCCCTGACGTTCGCAGCCGCGGCCGTGGCGGCCATCGCCGTCGTCGGGATCGTGGCCGGTGCGACGTTCTTCGGTCTGCGCGGCATCACCCTGCTGTCCGGGACCACCGTGCCCCTCGGCGACGGCATCCTGCGCATCGCCGCGGTCGTCGTCTACGTCGGGCTGTCCATGACCGGGCTCGTCGCGGTCGGGTTGTTCTTCTCCACGCTCACCGAGGTGCCCGTCGGCGCGATGGCCGCCACGGTCGTCACCGCGATCGTGTGCGGTGTCCTGGACCAGCTCCCGCAGCTCGCCGCGATCGCGCCCGCCCTGCTGACCCACCACTGGCTCGACTTCGCGGAGTTCCTCCGCCTCGAACCGGACTGGGGCGTCCTCGGTCAGGGCCTGGCACTGCAGGCGGCGTGGGTGGCGATCTTCGGCGCGCTGGCGTGGAGCCGCTTCACGACGGCCGACGTGTCGAGCTGACAGCGACGGCACGAACGAGCCCTGGGTGCTGTCCCGACGCCTCGACACGTCACTCAGGGCTGGTTCGGCCCTGTGCTCGTCCGCTCAGGGCAGAAGCGTCGCGACCTCGGCCGGCGGCCCTCGCGGGCTAGCGTGGCGGGAGCACTACAGGAACCCGGAGGACGCGATGACGCCGCACCTGACGCACCTCGAGCACCGCACCGAGCCGCTGCTGCGGCGACTCGTCGGCTCGATCCTGCGCGAGCAGCGGGAGCGGCAGCGGCGGACGCTGCGCGACGTCGCCGAGGACGCCCGGGTGTCCGTCGCCTACCTGTCCGAGGTCGAGCGCGGCCGCAAGGAGGCGTCGTCGGAGGTGCTCGCCGCGGTCTGCCGGGCGCTCGGGCTGCGGCTGGTCGACCTCGTCGGCACCGCGCACGCCCAGCTCGCGCTCGCGGACGGCCGGCTCGTCGTGGACCTCACGGCGCCCGTGGCGGCCGACGCCGTGTCGTCCGACCGCCACGAGCTCGCGAGTGTCACGACCCTCACCGCCCGGACCGACGCGCCGGCTCCGACGGGCCAGGTCCTGCTGGCCGCCTGACGCGTCAGCTGGTCGGCGGCAGCGTCGCTGCGTCCGACGCGTCAGCCGATCGGCGGCACCTCCTTGAGGGTGGTCACGACGCGGTCCGCCAGCCCGTAGTCGACCGCCTGCTGCGCGGTGAGGATGAGGTCGCGCTCGGTGTCGGTGCGCAGCTTGGCCAACGGCTGACCGGTGTGGCGGTGCAGGATCTCGTCCACCTGCTCACGCAGCCGGGCGATCTCCCGGGCCTGGATCTCCAGGTCGGCCGCGGTGCCCTCTCCCCCGCCCGACGGCTGGTGCAGCAGCACGCGCGCGTGCTCCAGGACGTGCCGGTTGCCGGGCGTCCCGGCCGCCAGGAGGACGGCCGCCGCGGACGCCGCCTGCCCGAGGCAGAACGTCGCCACCGTCGGCTTGATGTACTGGATGGTGTCGTAGACGGCCAGCAGCGCGGTGATCGAGCCGCCGGGCGAGTTGATGTACAGGTGGATCGGCGAGTCCTGGCTCTCCGACTGCAGGTGCAGCAGCTGCGCGATGACGACGTTGGCGACGCCGTCGTCGATCTCGGTGCCCAGGAAGATGATCCGGTCGGTGAGCAGCCGCGAGTAGACGTCGGACGCGCGCTCGCCCGTCGGCCGCTGCTCGATGACGACGGGGATCGTGTACTGGCCGGCCATCACAGTCCCGCCCGTCGCATCGACGCGTCCGGGCGCACGTCGTCGAGGTGCTCGACCACCCGGTCGATGAACCCGTACGCCAGCGCCTCCTCGGCGGTGAACCAGGCGTCGCGGTCGGCGTCCCGCTCGATGGTCTCGACGGACTGACCCGTGTGCTCGGCCGTGAGCGACTGCATCGTGCGCTTCACGTGCGCCATGTTCTGCGCCTGGATGGCGATGTCGATCGCGGTCCCGCCGATCCCGCCGGACGGCTGGTGCATGAGCACGCGCGAGTGCCGCAAGGCGTACCGCTTGCCGGGCGTGCCGGCGCTGAGCAGGAACTGGGCGGCGCTCGCCGCCAGACCCATCGCGAGGGTCGCGACGTCGTTCGGGATGAGCCGCATCGTGTCGTACATCGCCAGGGCCGCGCTCACGGAGCCGCCCGGGGAGTTGATGTAGAGCGCGATGTCGCGACGGGGGTCCTCCGCGGAGAGCAGGAGCAGCTGCGCGCAGACCCGGTTGGCGATGGTGTCGTCGACCTCCTGCCCGAGCACCACGATGCGCTGGTGCAGGAGCCGGGTGGACAGGTCGTCGTCGAAGGGGCGGACGGTGGGTGGAGCGGTGCTCATGAGGGCCTCCGTAGGTCGCTGGTCCCTCGACGGTCACACGCGCCGACCGCCCACGGACCCCCGGTCTGCCGTGCGCGGATCTGCCGACGGCAGACACATACTTGCCACTCTGGAAAGTTCGATCCATACTTTCCGACATGGAAAGCAGACGAGACCCTCTGACCGCGGCCGACGACGCACGCCGACGACTCACCGCGGGTCTCAGGCTGCCCACCGGCTTCTCCCCCGCGCTCGCCACCGGGGTCGCGGTCCAGGTCGGCGCCGCCGCCTACGGGATCGCCGCGCAGACCGCCACGGGGGTCGCCGTCGCGCTGGCCGGGGTCGCGGTGTTCCTGGGCGTGGCGGCGCTCCTGCTGCACCGGTTCAGCCGGATCAACGGCGTCCGGGTGGACGGGCTGGCCAGCCAGGTGGTCCTCGCCGCCGGGGCGCGCGCCTCCGTCGCCTACCTCGGCGCGCTCGCCGTCGGGATCGTGGCCGCGTTCGGCTCCCGCTGGTGGCTGGTCGCCGTGGCGGCGGTGGCCGCAGGCGTCGGCTGCGCGCTCGGGGTCCGCCGCTGGTGGCACGACTACCGGCACGACCCCGCCGCGCACGCACGCGGCGCCTCCCCGCGGGTGCTCGCGGTGCTCGCCGTCGTCGCGTGCCTGGGGTGCGCGGCCCTGCTGGTCCTCGGCTGATGGCCGGGCTCGACCCGCTGATCCACGCCCCGACGCGGCTGCAGCTCGTCACGACGTTGTCCGCGGTGTCGGAGGCGGAGTTCGCGACGGTGCGCGCCGCGCTCGACGTCAGCGACTCGGTGCTGTCCAAGCACGTCTCGGCGCTGGTCGAGGCCGGCTACCTGCACAGCCGCAAGGGCGTCCACGCGGGACGACGGACCACGTGGATCGGCCTGACACCGGCAGGTCGCAAGGCGCTGCACGAGCACGTCGCCGCGCTACGCCGTGTGATCGACGCGGTCGAGTGACGGCCGCCTCGACCGGCCAGCGAGCGAGCCAGTCCCTGGTCGTCGGGTGACGGACCTACCCGCTGGGTGAGGAGTGCTCGTTCTGCGGTGGCGGCACGCTCGACCTGGGGACCGTGCCGTCGGCGTGCGACTCCGACGCAGCCCGCTTCGCCGTGTACGACCCGTCGTAGTCTCGACCGCGTGACCGACCACGCTGCGATCCCGCTGCGGGAGCTGCGCTCGGACTGCTCGCGCTGCGCGGGTCTGTGCTGCATTGCGCACTCGTTCCAGCGCTCGTCGGACTTCGCGTACGACAAGCCCGCCGGTACGCCGTGCCGGAACCTGCTGGACGACTTCCGGTGCGGCATCCACGCCGACCTGCGCACCAGCGGGTTCACGGGCTGCACGGTCTACGAGTGCTTCGGCGCGGGCCAGTTCGTCACGCAGCAGCTCTTCGGCGGTCGCACGTGGCGCGACGACCCCGCGATCACGGCGGACATGTTCGCGGTCTTCGGCACGATGCGCGGGCTGCACGAGCTCCTCTGGTACCTCACCGAGGCGCTCGCGGTCCGCGCGGCGGCACCGCTGCACGACGAGGTCGCCCGGCTGCGGACCGAGGTGGCCGATGTGCGCGACGCCGGTGCAGGACCGGACGCCCAGGCCAGGGTCGGCGACCTGCTCGGGCGCGTGAGCGCGCTCGCGCGGGACGGGCTGCACGGCCGGCAGGCTCGCGGTGCCGACCTGACGGGGGCGGACCTGCGCCGTGCCGACCTGCGCGGAGCCGACCTCCGTGGGGCGCTGCTGATCGGTGCAGACCTGCGGGGCGCCGACCTGCGGCTGGCGGACCTGCTGGGCGCGGACCTGCGTGGCGCGCGGCTGGACCGTGCCGACCTGACGGACGCGCTCTTCGTGACACCCCCGCAGGTGGCGTCCGCACGCGGCGACGGGACGACCAGTCTCCCGCGCGGGCTCGTCGCACCTGGGCACTGGTCCTGACACGCGTGTCGAGAACCGCGGGACGGCTCCGACCACTGCACGAAGGACGCGGCAGCACCGGGCTCCGCGTCACGACATCGGAGGCACCGAGATGACCAGCATCAGCCCGTTCCTGTGGTTCGACGACCAGGCCGAGCAGGCCGCGCAGCGCTACGTGGAGATCTTCCCGAACTCGCAGATCCTGTCGGTCGCCCGCTACGGCGAGGGTGCCCCCCAGCCGGCCGGGACCGCGCTCACCGTGAGCTTCGTGCTCGACGGCCAGGAGGTGCAGGCCCTCAACGGCGGGCCCGCGTTCCCGTTCACGGAGGCGTTCTCGTTCCAGGTCTCGGTGCCCGACCAGGCCGAGTGCGACCGCGTGTGGGACGCCCTGATCGCCGACGGCGGCGAGCCGGGCCGGTGCGGCTGGCTCAAGGACCGCTGGGGCCTGTCCTGGCAGGTCGTCCCGACAGCGCTGCCCGCGCTGCTGGCCGACCCCGACCCCGCGCGTGCGGGCCGCGCCATGGACGCCATGCTGACGATGGGCAAGATCGACGTGGCCGCCCTGCACGCGGCGGCCGACGCGGGGGCCTAGCTGCCCAGCTGGGCCAGCCGCGGGACGGCGGGTGCCACGGCGTCCTTCACCCACGCGGCCAGGCCGGTGTCGGCCGGGGTCAGGATGACGGACTCCACGCCCAGGGCGTCGTAGGCCCGCATCTCCTCGACGAACCCGTCGACGTCCCCGGCGAGCAGCTTCTCGCCGCGGGACAGCATGGTCACGCGGATCTCGGCCGGGTCGCGGCCGAGGTCCGCGCAGTGGCGGTGCAGGACGTCGAGCTTGTGCGCGACCTCCTCGGGCGTGGACGTGAACAGGTTGCACGCGTCGCCGTACTGCGCGACCAGGCGCAGGGTCTTGCGCTCGCCCGAGCCGCCGATGAGGATCTCGGGGCGCGTCAGCGGCTGCGGCGAGCACAGGGTCCGGGCCAGCTGGTAGTGCGTGCCGTCGTACGGGCCGTCGTTCGTCGGGTCCCACATCTGCCGGCAGATCTGCAGGGTCTCCTCGAGGCGCTCGAACCGCTCGGACAAGGGCGGGTAGGGCACCCCCATCGCGCGGTGCTCCTCCTCGTACCAGGCGGCCCCGATGCCGAGCGTGGCGCGGCCGCCCGAGAGCACGTCGAGCGTGGCGTGGATCTTCGCCAGCAGACCCGGGTGCCGGTAGGTGACGCCCGTGACCAGCACGCCGAGCTGCACCTCCGACGTCACGCCCGCGAGGTAGCCGAGCGTCGTGTACGCCTCGAGCATCGGGTCGTCGGCCGGGAAGCCGGCGGCGACCATCTGGAAGTAGTGGTCCATGACCGAGACCCAGGCGACGCCGGAGTCCTCGGCGGTGCGCGCCGCGTCGGCCAGCTCCTGGCGCAGCGCGCCGGGCTCGACGGAGTCGAAACGGTAGAGGTGGACGCCAACACGCACGGGGAGCTCCTTCGACGGGGTTGCTCGTCACCCTGCCAATTCGAGCGCGCTCGAAGTCAAGCGACCCAGTCGGACCGCACCAGCAGGACCACGTCGACCGCCGCGACCGCGATGGCGAACAGGAACGGCAGCCGGTGCCGCCCGCCGCCGAGCGCGAGCACGGTGGCGGCGATCGTCAGCCCCACGGCAGCGACGAGCGCGACGGCCGCAGCTGCTCGTGGCGGGCCGGGCGGCGCCAGGACGACCAGGACCGTCGCTCCGACGAGCGCCAGCGCCGTGCCGATGCTCGTCGCGGTCCCGCCGACCCGGTGCGGGAGCCCGCGGACGCCGGTGGCGCGGTCGTCCTGCAGGTCGGGCACCACGTTCGCCCCGTGCGCGCCGATCCCGAGCAGGGCGCCCGCCGCCATCGCCCACCAGGCGGCGACCGGCGAGCCGGGCAGCGCCAGGGCGATCCCCAGGGGCAGGAATCCGAACGAGAACGCGTACGGCGCCCAGGACCACGCTGTGCTCTTGAGCCGGAGGTTGTAGGCCCAGGCCGACGCGACGGTCGCGAGGTGCACGAGGCCCGGGCGCCAGCCGAGCGCCAGCGAGAGCACCACGCACGCCACGGCCGCGCTCAGCGCCGCCGTCCGGACCGTCGCGACGGTGAGACGCCCGGCACCGACGGGCTTGTCGGTCCGCCCGACGGCGGCGTCCCGGTCCGCGTCGATCCAGTCGTTGGACCAGCCCACGGAGAGCTGCCCGGCCAGCACGGCGGCACCGACCAGAGCCGTCGTCGCGACCGGCGCGTCGGCCCCCGCAGCCATCGCGACCGCGAACACCGTCACGGCAGCGGCCGGCGCCGGGTGGCACGCGAGCGCGAGGTCGACGACGCGCGACCTCCCGGCACCTTCGCTCACCCTGCTCACCTCCGCATCGACGCGCCATCGTCGCAGGTCGGGTAAAGATTCGGCAGGACGGCCCCGACACGTGCCGGACGTGCGAGCGCGTGGCACGATGCCCGGATGGCGCGTATCGCCTCGATTGCCCCCGTCCTGCCCGAGCACACCTACGCCCAGAGCGAGATCACCGCGACGATCGGTCCGCTGCTCTCCTCCGACCCCCGGCGCCTCGCCACGATCGAGCGGATCCACGCGGCCACCGGCATCGAGACGCGGCACCTCGCGCTGCCCCTCGACGCGTACGCGGAGCTGACGACGTTCACGGTGGCCAACGACACGTTCGTCCGCGAGGGCACCACGCTGGCGGCGCGGGCGTGCCGCGAGGCCCTCGCCGCCGCCGGGCTGGACGCCGCGGACGTCGACTACCTGCTGGTCACGACGATCACCGGGATCGCCACCCCGTCGCTCGACGTGCTCCTGGTCGAACGGCTCGGCCTGCGTCCCGACGTCAAGCGCGTCCCCGTGTTCGGGCTCGGGTGCGTCGCGGGGGCCGCGGGGATCGCCCGGGTCCGCGACCACCTGCAGGGCCACCCGCAGGACGTCGCCCTGCTCGTGTCGGTCGAGCTGTGCTCGCTGACGCTGCAGCACGGCGACGACTCGATGGCGAACATCGTGTCCAGCGGCCTGTTCGGCGACGGCGCCGCGGCCGTCGTCATGGTGGGCAGCGACCGGGCGGACGACGTACCGGGCGGGGTCGACGTCGTCGACTCCCGCTCCGACCTCGTCCCCGGCACCACCGACGTGCTCGGCTGGGACATCGGCGGCAGCGGCTTCCGGATCGTGCTCGCGGCGAGCCTCGCGGACATCGTCGAGCGGAACCTCGGCCCCGGCGTCGTCGACCTGCTCGCCGCGCACGGCCTCAAGGTCGCCGACGTCGGCACGTGGGTCGCGCACACCGGCGGACCGCGCATCCTGCGGGCCGCGGCGAGCGCGCTCGAGCTGCCCGACGAGGCCTTCGCCGCGAGCTGGCGGTCGCTCGCGCGCGTCGGGAACCTGTCGTCGTCGGGAGTGCTGCACGTGCTCGCCGACGAGCTGGCGGCCGGGGGGCACATCCCCGGGTCCGCCGGCGTGCTGTTCGCCGTCGGTCCCGGGGTGTGCACCGAGACCGTCCTGCTGCGCTGGCCCGAGGAGTCGTAGGTGAGCTGGTACGACTGGCTGATCGTCGTGATCGCGTTCGAGCGCCTGGCCGAGCTGATCGTCTCGCAACGCCACGTGACCTGGGCGTTCGCGCACGGTGGCATCGAGACGGGCAAGCGGCACTACCCGCCGATGGTCGCGCTGCACTCCGGGCTGCTGGTCGCGTGCGTGGTCGAGGTGCACGTGGCGGACCGGCCCTTCCTCCCGGCGCTCGGGTGGACCGCGCTCGCGTTCGTCGTCGCCGCGAACGCGCTGCGCTGGTGGTGCATCGCGACCCTGGGGAACCAGTGGAGCACCCGGGTGATCGTCGTCCCCGGCGTCGCCCTGGTCCGGCGGGGCCCGTACCGCTGGCTCAGCCACCCGAACTACGTCGCCGTCGCCGTGGAGGGCGCAGCGCTCCCCCTCGTGCACACCGCCTGGGTCACCGCGATCGCGTTCACGGTGCTCAACGCGATCCTCCTGCTCGGCTTCCGGATCCCCACGGAGGAGCGCGCGCTGCGCTCCGTCAGCCCGGCCCCGACATGACCCCCGACGCCGACCTGCTGGTGATCGGAGGCGGCCCCATCGGGCTCGCCGCGGCGATCGAGGGACGGCTCGCGGGGCTGTCCGTCATCGTCGTCGAACCCCGCGCGACCCCCGTCGACAAGGCCTGTGGTGAAGGCCTGATGCCCGGTGCCGTCGAGGCGCTCGCCCGGCTCGGCGTCGACCCCGAGGGCCACACCCTGACCGGGATCCGCTACGTGCGGGGCGCGCGCACCGCCGACCACCTCTTCACGGTCGCGCCGGGGCGGGGTGTCCGGCGCACCGTGCTCCACGCCGCGCTCGCCGCACGCGCCCGGGAGCTGGGTGCGGTCGTCGTCCCCGGGCGCGCCCACGCGGTCGAGCAGGACGCGTCGTCCGTCTGGTGCGCGGGGATCCGCGGACGCTGGCTCCTCGCGTGCGACGGCCTGCACTCGACGGTCCGCCGTCAGGTCGACCTCGCGACGCACCACCGCCTGCGCGCGCGCCGGTTCGGGGTGCGCCGGCACTTCCGGGTGGCGCCGTGGACCGACCTGGTCGAGGTGCACTGGGGCCGGTCCGTCGAGGCGTACGTGACCCCGGTGGCCGACGACGTCGTCGGCGTCGCGCTGCTCGGACCCGCCCACCACGACTACGACCGGACGCTCGACTCGTTCGCCGCCCTGCGCCACCATCTCGCCGGCGCGGAACGTCTCGGCCCCGCCCGCGGCGCCGGACCGCTCTTCCAGCAGAGCGAGCACCGCACGGCGGGGCGCGTGCGCCTCGTCGGTGACGCGTCCGGCTACGTCGACGCCCTCACCGGCGAGGGCGTGCGGGTCGGGCTCGCCCAGGCGCACGCCGCCGTCGCGACGCTGGACGAGGACGTCCGCCGTTCCAACGCGGCCTACGAGAAGGCGTGGACCGCGGCCACCCGCGACTACCGGGTGCTGACCAGCGGGCTGCTCGCCGCCGCGGCCTCTCCCCTGCGGCGCGGCATCGTGCCGCTGGCCGTCACGGCACCCGGGCTCTACGGAGCCGTCGTCGAGCGGCTCGCGCGCTGACTCACGACTCGAACGCCGCCGGTCCGGCGGGGGCCAGGGCGCTCGCGATGCGCGCGTGCATCTCGTCGGACATCGGCGGCAGCGCGTCGAGCGGGAACCAGGCCGCCTCGGTGTTCTCGCCGTCCGCGGGGAACGGCTCGCCGGACACGTACCGGAACCGGAAGGTGTGGTCGAGGTACTGCACGCGGTCCCCGTTGTCGTAGACCATCGGCGGCAGGACGTGCACCCAGGTCAGGCGTTCCGCGACCGCGACGACCGACGCCTCCTCCAGCACCTCGCGCGCACCGGCGACCGCGGGCTCCTCGCCCGGGTCGATGATCCCCGTCACCGGGGTCCAGGCGCCGTCGTCCGCCCGCCTCACCAGGAGGACCTCGTCGGCGCGGACGACGACGGCCGTCACCCCCGTCAGCCACAGGAGGTCGTGCCCGACGGCGGCCCGCAGGGCGAGGATGAACTCCGGGATCGGCACGCGCCGATCGTAGGTGACCCGCGTTCGGTCGCCCGGCGCTCGCGGGGGACAATGGTCCGTCGCCGACCGAGAAGGACCTGTGCCGTGAACCAGCCCCGCATGAACGTCGAGTCGTTCAACCTCGACCACCGGACCGTCGCCGCGCCGTACGTGCGCCTGGCCGACACCAAGCACCTGCCCGCCGGGGACGTGATCCAGAAGTACGACGTCCGGTTCACGCAGCCGAACGTCGCGCACCTCGAGATGCCGACCGTGCACTCCCTCGAGCACCTGTTCGCGGAGCACTCCCGCGACCACTCGGACCGCGTCATCGACTTCTCCCCGATGGGCTGCCAGACGGGGTTCTACCTGATCCTGCAGGGCGAGTGGGCCTACGACGACGTGCTGGACCTGGTCCAGGACACGCTCACGGACATCACGACCGCCACCGAGGTGCCGGCCGCCAACGAGGTGCAGTGCGGGTGGGGCGCCAACCACACGCTCGACGGCGCCCAGGAGGCCGCTCGGACCTTCCTCGGCGCCCGCGAGGAGTGGAGCAAGGTCACCGCATGATCGCCGTCGACGCGGTCATCGTCACCGCGATGCCCGACGAGTCGGCCGCGTTCCTCGCGCGCGCCGACGTCGTCGGCGACCCCACCCAGATGGGCCACGCGGAGCACCGCCTGCTCACCGTCTGCGGTCGGCAGGTGCTGCTGGTGCAGTGCGGGATCGGCCTCGTGAACTCCGCGACCGCGGCCGCCGTCGCCATCCAGGGCACGCACCCGCGCGCGGTCATCAGTGCCGGCAGCGCGGGTGGCGTCGGGCTGGACGTGCGGGTCGGCGACGTCGTCGTCGGGTCCGAGTACCTGTACTCCGGGGCCGACGCGCGCGCGTTCGGGTACGAGCTGGGCCAGGTGCCGGGCATGCCCGAGGTGTACGAGGCCGAGCAGATCCTGCACGACGCCGCGGTGACCGCGACCGTCGACCTGCGCGTCCTGACCGGCACGATCCTGTCCGGCGACGCGTTCATCGACGCCAGCCGCATCGACCGGATCCGCGCCGCGTTCCCGGCGGCCATGGCCACCGACATGGAGTCGGCAGCGCTCGCCCACACGGCCCACCTGTACGGGGTGCCGTTCCTGTCCGTGCGAGGCATCTCCGACCTGTGCGGGCCGGTCGCGGGTGCGGACTTCCTCACGCACGTGGACGATGCTGCGGACCGGTCCGCGGCCGTCGTCATCGAGGTGCTCCGACGGCTGGCCGTCGGGGACATGGCCCACGCACGCTGACGTCTCTCTCACAGGAAGCGACCCGATGACCCAGAACCACGCCGTGCGCGTGCACCCGAGCGCCGACCGCCTAGCGCGCACCGACCAGCTGGCCTGGGCCATCGCCGAGGTCGCCGCCGACCCCGTCGCGGTGCCGGACGACGTCGTCGACATGATCGTCAACCGCGTCATCGACAACGCGGCGGTCACGGTCGCCTCCCTGACGCGCACTCCCCCGTCCACGGCACGCGCCCAGGCGCTCAGCCACCCGTACGCCGGCCCGAAGCACGGCGCGACGGTCTCCGGCGTGGACCCGGCGACCCGGGTGAGCCCCGAGTGGGCGGCATGGGCGAACGGGGTCGCGGTGCGCGAGCTCGACTACCACGACACGTTCCTCGCCGCCGACTACTCCCACCCGGGCGACAACATCCCGCCGCTGGTCGCGGTCGCGCAGCACACCGGCCGCGACGGGGCCGCGCTGGTCCGGGCCATCGCGACCGGGTACGAGATCCAGGTCGACCTGGTCCGTGCGATCAGCCTGCACGCGCACAAGATCGACCACGTCGCGCACCTCGGCCCGTCGGTCGCCGCCGGCCTGGGCACCCTGCTCGACCTGTCGCCCGAGGTGATCTTCCACGCGGTCGGCCAGGCCCTGCACACCACCACGGCCACACGGCAGTCGCGCAAGGGCGAGATCTCGTCGTGGAAGGCGTACGCCCCGGCGTTCGCGGGCAAGGTCGCCATCGAGGCCGTGGACCGGGCGATGCGCGGCGAGACGTCGCCGACGCCTATCTACGAGGGCGAGGACGGCGTGATCGCCTGGCTGCTGGACGGTCCTGACGCGGCGTACGACGTGCCGCTGCCCGCCCCCGGCGAGGCCAAGCGGGCGATCCTCGACACGTACACCAAGGAGCACTCGGCGGAGTACCAGTCCCAGGCGCTCATCGACCTGGCCCGCAGCCTGCACCACGACCGCCCGGACCTGACCAACCCGCACAACGTGGCGTCGATCGTCATCCACACGTCGCACCACACGCACTACGTGATCGGCTCCGGCGCGAACGACCCGCAGAAGTACGACCCGACGGCGTCGCGCGAGACGCTCGACCACTCGATCCCGTACATCTTCACGGTCGCGCTGCAGGACGGGGCCTGGGACCACGTCGCGTCCTACGCGCCCGACCGCGCCGCCCGGCCCGACACGGTCGAGCTGTGGCAGAAGGTCACCACGACCGAGGACCCCGCCTGGACGGAGCGGTACCACTCGAGCGACCCGGCGCAGAAGGCGTTCGGCGGGCGGGTCGAGATCACCACGACGGGCGGCGAGGTCGTCGTCGCCGAGCTCGCGGTGGCCGACGCGCACCCGCTCGGCGCCCGGCCCTTCGCCCGGGAGCAGTACGTCGCGAAGTTCCGCTCGCTCGCCGCCGGCGTCCTGGCCCCCGACGAGATCGAGCGGTTCCTCGACGTCGCCCAGCGGCTGCCGTCCCTGACCGCCGACGAGCTCGCCGGCCTGACGGTCGTCGCCCCCGCGGGGCTGCTGGAGACGGTCAGCACGCCGGAAGGACTGTTCTGATGCTCTACGCGACCACGACGCCCGCCGACAAGAGGGTCGCCCTGCGCGACGGGCTCGCGTCCGGGCGGCTCCTGCGGCTGCCCGGCGCGTTCAACCCGCTGTCCGCACGGCTGATCGAGGCCAAGGGCTTCGACGGCGTCTACATCTCGGGCGCGGTCCTCTCCGCCGACCTGGGCCTGCCGGACATCGGCCTGACGACCGCGACCGAGGTCACGCAGCGCGCCGGGCAGATCGCCCGGATGACCGGCCTGCCGTCGATCGTCGACGCGGACACCGGGTTCGGCGAGCCCATGAACGTCGCCAGGACCGTCCAGGGCCTCGAGGACGCGGGTCTGGCCGGCTGCCACATCGAGGACCAGGTCAACCCGAAGCGCTGCGGGCACCTCGACGGCAAGGCGGTCGTCGACGAGGACACCGCGCTCAAGCGCATCCGGGCGGCCGTCGACGGTCGCCGCGACCCGAACTTCCTGATCATGGCCCGGACCGACATCCGCGCCGTCGACGGCCTCGCCGCCACGGTCGACCGCGCCAAGGCGCTGGTCGACGCCGGTGCGGACGCGATCTTCCCCGAGGCGATGACGGGTCCCGAGGAGTTCGCGGCCATCCGGGCCGCGGTCGACGTGCCCCTGCTGGCGAACATGACCGAGTTCGGCAAGGGCGAGCTGCTCACCGTGCGCCAGCTCGAGGACATCGGCATGAACCTCGTCATCTACCCCGTCACGCTGCTGCGCCTGGCGATGGGTGCCGCGATGGCCGGGCTCGACACCATCCGCGACGAGGGCACCCAGGCCGGGCTGCTGGACCGCATGCAGACGCGTGCCGAGCTCTACGACCTGCTCGACTACGAGGCGTACGGCCAGTTCGACGCGAACGTGTTCAACTTCAGGCTCTGACCAGCACCTGCGCTCCGCACGCACGAGTCCCGTCAACGACGATGGAGGCACACCGCATGACCGAGTCCGACACGCAGATCCACAAGGGCCTCGCCGGCGTGGTCGTGGACACCACCGAGGTCTCCTCGGTGGACGCCGCGAGCAACTCGCTGCTGTACCGCGGCTACCCCGTCCAGCAGCTCGCCGCACAGTGCTCGTTCGAGCAGGTCGCGTACCTGCTGTGGCACGGCGAGCTCCCCGACGAGGCCCAGCTGGCCGAGCTCCAGGCGGCCGAGCGCTCGCAGCGTGCGCTGGACGACGACGTGGTCGCCGCGGTGCTGTCGCTGCCCACCACATGCCACCCGATGGACGTGGTGCGCACGGCGGTGAGCGTGCTCGGCGCGCACGACCCGACCGCCGAGGACTCCTCCCGCGACGCGAACCTGGCCAAGTCCGTGCGGCTGCTCGCGCAGCTGCCGGGTGTCGTGGCGCTCGACCAGCGCCGCCGTCGCGGGCAGGACCCGGTGGCTCCGCGTGACGACCTCGGGTTCGCGGAGAACTTCCTGCACGTCACGTTCGGCGAGGTGCCGGACCCCGTCGTCGTGAAGGCCTTCGAGGTGTCGATGGTCCTGTACGCCGAGCACTCGTTCAACGCCTCCACGTTCACGGCGCGCGTCATCGCCTCGACCCTGTCGGACCTGCACTCCGCGGTCACCGGGGCCGTCGGCGCGCTCAAGGGCCCCCTGCACGGCGGCGCCAACGAGGCGGTCATGGAGACGTTCGCCGAGATCGGCACGGCGGACCGCGCGGCGGCCTGGCTCGACGACGCCCTGGAGCACAAGCGCAAGATCATGGGCTTCGGCCACCGCGTCTACAAGCACGGCGACTCGCGGGTGCCGACGATGCGCGAGTCGCTGGTCAGCCTGGTCGAGCACTACGACCGGCAGGACTTGCTCGACCTGTACGACGCGCTGGAGTCCGCGATGACGGAGCGCAAGAACATCCTGCCCAACCTGGACTACCCCACCGGCCCGGCGTACCACCTCATGGGCTTCGACACCCCGACGTTCACGCCGCTGTTCGTCGCCAGCCGGATCACCGGCTGGACGGCGCACGTGATGGAGCAGCTGAGCGCGAACTCGCTGATCCGGCCGCTGAGCCAGTACGTGGGCCCGGCCCGGCGCGACGTGCCGTAGCCCCGGTCAGCCGGCGGCGATCGGGCGCCCGACCGTCAGGGCGTCCCGCATCGGGGCGTCCAGCGCGCGGTACGCGGCATCCGGCTCGGCGCCCACCGCCTCGAGGACGGAGCTGAAGAAGCACCGGGCGGCCGCGGCCAGCACCACGTCGAGCACCTCGTCGTCGGCGAACCCGAGGGCACGCAGCTCGTCGAGGTCGGCCGGCCGCAGGTCCGCGGCGCCCCCGGCGACCTTGCCCGCGAACCGGGCGACGGCGCGGTCGACCTCGGTCAGCTCGGGCGAGTCCTCGCCTGCCGCGAGCGCGCGCACGGCATCCGGGCTCATGTGCGTCTCCGCGAGCACGCGCCCGTGCGCCAGCGCGCAGTAGCTGGACCGCAGCCGCAGCGCCGCGGCGGTCGTCGCGACCTCGTATCGGCGCGGGTCCATCCCCTTGATCGCACCGTTGAGCCCCTGCCAGGCGCGCAGGACGGCGGGTCGGTGCGCGAAGACGCGCGTGTAGTTGGCGACGTGGCCGAGCGACGCCCGGTCCTTCTCGAACGCCTCCGTCACCTCACCCGTGGGGTCGACGTCCTGCGTGGCGTCCTGGATCCAGCTCATGCGCCGATCATGGCGGCCCGCGTCCGTCGCGTCGAGCACGGCCGTGCGGCAGAGTCGGGACCATGCCCGACGCCCGCCTGCTCGACGCCGCGGTCGCGAACAACGCCTCCTGGTGCGACCTCGTCTGCCGCTCGGCCGGCCTGCCCACCGTCACGGGTCCCGGCCTCTGGTCGACCCCGCACCGCTCCCCCGACGCCTACCCGGATGCCGTCACCCTGCGCCCCGGGGTCCCCGTGGCCGACGTCCTGGCGGCCGTCGACGACACCGACGGCGCCTCCGTGAAGGACTCGTTCGCCGACCTCGACCTCGCCCCGCACGGCTGGTCCGTCCTGTTCGAGGCGCAGTGGCTCGCCCGCGCCGCCGTGTCCGCGACCGCGACGGGACTGCCCTGGCGGACCGTCGTCGGCGACGCGCTTCCGCACTGGCTCGCCGCCCACGGCTCGGCGGTCATCGTGCCGGACGTCCTCGACGACCCCGACGTCCGGCTCCTGCTCGCGGCCGACGCCGAGGGTCCGGTCGCCGTCGCCGCACTCCACCGGTCCGGCGCGGGCGGGGACACGGTCGTGGGCGTCTCGAACGTCCAGGTCCTGCGTGGTGGGCCAGGCCTCGTCTGGTCGGACCTGACCGTGCTCGCCCGTCGTGAGCTGGGCGCACACCCGCTGGTCGGCTACGAGTCCGGACCGGACCTGCTCCCCCCGGTCGCGGTCGGGTTCGGACCCGTCGGGCCGCTGCGGGTCTGGGTCCGCTGACCGCTCAGGGCTCGATCGCGAACCCGGTCAGCCCCTCGGGCACCTCGTCGGTGATGTCGACGCCGGTCACCTGCGCACCGCCCGGGCCGGAGCGGCACCACGCGACGAGCGCCGCGACGGCGTCCTCGGACCCCTCGGCGACCGCCTCGACCGTCCCGTCGAGCCGGTTGCGGACCCAGCCGTGGACGCCGAGCCGCCGCGCCTCCCGGGACAGCGACCAGCGGTAGCCGACGCCCTGCACCATCCCGCGCACCACGAGATGCCGCCGGATCACCCGGCACCCCCGGCGCTGCGGTGCTGGGGTCGGCCGGGGGCCGCGGTGGTCAGCAGACGCATGCGCCCAGTCTGCCCAACCAGGTCGTGCTCCGGTCGACCGGCTGGGTCACGGGCGCGGCCGGCTGGAGCGCGGACGCGCTCCGGCAAGGGAGGATGGCCCGGTGACTTCCCCGAGCGTGACCCCTGCCGACCGAGCCGACGCCGCTCGGCGATTCCGGACCGCCCTGTTCGTCGACTTCGACAACGTCTACATCGGCCTGCAGCGCCTCGACCCCGTGGCGGCCGAGGCTTTCGCGACGAACCCGGCCCACTGGCTGAGCGAGCTGGAGTCCGGCACCGACTCCGAGGGCGACTTCTCGCGGCGGTTCCTCATCCGCGCGTGCTACCTCAACCCGTCGCGGTTCTCGCAGTTCCGCCCGAACTTCACGCGCGCCGGGTTCCAGGTCGTCGACTGCCCGTCGCTGACGCAGCAGGGGAAGAGCAGCGCCGACATCAACCTTGTGCTCGACGCGGTCGACGCGCTCGCCGCAGCGACCCACTACGAGGAGTTCGTCATCGTCTCCGCCGACGCGGACTTCACTCCCCTGGCCCTGCGCTGCCGCGCCGCGGACCGCCGGGTCACGATCATGACCGCCAGCCCGGCCGCGAGCGCCTACCGGGCCGTCGCCGACTCGGTCATCACGGCCGACGAGCTGGCGGACCTGGTGACGCACACCGCGTCGACCCTCCCGGTCGAGAACGTGGTCGTCGAGCCGCCGGTCGTCGTCGACCCGCCGGCCGCCACGGCGCCGCCCGCCCGCGGCAAGAAGTCGGCACAGGCGCCCGTCGTCGCCGCACCGCCGGCCAGCTCCGCGGCGCGCAAGGCCGTGCTCCAGCGCGTGCAGACGGCCGACCGCCCGGTGCCGCTGGGCACCGTGGCGCAGCTGGCCCAGAAGACGGAGCCGTCCCTGCCGGAGACGCGGTGGGCGGGGGCCGGTGGGTTCCTGCCCTGGCTGGCGAAGGTCGTCCCCGAGGTCGGCGTCTCGTCGCGACCGCCCGGCTGGGTGTGGGACACCACACGGTTCGGTGAGGCCGACCTCCCGGGCGCCGTCACGGACACGGCACCCAGCGCGCTGCAGAACCAGGTGGTCGCGGTGACGGACACCCCGGGGCTGAGCCAGTCCACCTACGGGGTCCTGCTCACGACGCTCGCCGCGGACCTCGCGGCCCACCCGTTCGACCGCGCCAAGACCTCGCGACGCGTGCGTGACGCGTGCCAGAAGAACGGCGCCAAGATCGGGCTCTCGACGGTGAACTTCGTCATCGGCGGGATCATCTTCGCCGGGCTGCGGCTGACGTCGTCGGTCACCGCCCGCGACCTCGCGACGGCGTGGGCCGACAACGTCGTCGGGCTGTGCCGGGGCGCGCGCATGCAGCTCAGCGCCGGTGACGTCGCGGCGATCCGCGCGTGGGTGGGCGGCGGGCTGCTCGAGGGCTAGCGGTCGTAGTCGAAGCGCAGGCGCATCCGGTCGCCGCGGAAGACGATCGACGAGTACTCGAACGGGCGGGACAGCGCGTCGGAGATCACGTCCTGGAGCTGGAGCGCGGGTTCGCCGCGCCGCATGCCGAGGTGCTTGGCGTCCTCGGTGCTGACGGCGACGGCCTCGAGCTCCTCGTGCACCCGCTTCATGGGCAGCCCGTAGTGCTCCTCGAGGACGACGCAGAGCTGGTTGGCGACCACGTCGTGGCCGTCGAGGCCGGGCGCCAGGCGGGCCGGCACGTACGAGCGGTGCAGGCTGATCGGCTCGCCCTGGACGGAGCGGACGCGGACGATCACGTACGTCTCGTCGCCCTCCCCGAGCGCGAGCCGTTCGCGGACCCCGGAGGACGGCGTCTCGCGCGCGACCGAGACCAGCCGCGTCGACGTCTCGTAGCCGAGGCCCTCGAGCTGTTCGCGGACGCCACGGTAGGCCGGCGAGACCGCGTTGATCTTGGGCGTGGCGACATAGGTGCCCTTGCCGGGGACGCGCACCAGGAGCCCGTCGCCGACGAGCTTGGTCAGCACGCCGCGCACCGTCATCCGGCTCAGTCCGTAGATCTTGTTGAGCTCGTTCTCGGACGGGATGCGCTGCCCCGGGCTCCACTCGCCGCTGGTGATCCGGGTGTGCAGGATCTGCTCGAGCTGCGCGTAGAGCGGCACCGCCGACTCGCGCTGCAGGACGCTGGTCATGAGGTCCAGGGTTTCACGGATCTTGCGCTCCTGGTCGTGCATGAGTAGACCTGTCTAGACTGCCGAATGGTCGGGACGGTGCGGTCCCGGTCGCGCAAGGCCGCCTCCCGGGAGGGCTGGGCACATGATCTCGTCGACGCTGACGCTGACGCGGACCGCTCGCGAGCACGGCTACGCGGTGCCGGCGGTGAACATCCTCGACGACCTGAGCCTGCGCGCGGTGGTCGCCGCCGCGGTCGCCGCGAGCTCACCGATGATCATCCAGGTCTCCGTCAAGACCGTCCGCTCCATCGGCACGGACCTGGTCACGACGATGTTCCGGCACGCCGCCGCGGACGTCCCGGTCCCCGTCGCGCTGCACCTCGACCACTGCCCCGACCGGGCCGTCATCTCCGACGTGATCCGCGCCGGGTGGTCCTCGGTCCTGTTCGACGCGTCGGACCGCGACCTGGAGACCGCGGAGCGCGAGACCGCCGAGGTGGTCGCGGAGGCGCACGCGGCGGGGGTCGACGTCGAGTCGGAGATCGAGAACATCATCGGCGTCGAGGACGGCGTCGGCTCCGACGTCAGCCTCCACTCCTACGACGTCGCGACCCTGGCCGCGGTCGCCGAGCGGACCGGGGTCGACCTGCTGGCCCCCCAGCTGGGCACCGCGCACGGCGAGTACAAGGCCCAGCCGGTCCTGCTCCCGGAGCGCGTCCGCGAGCTGGCCGCACTCACGGACCGCTCGATTGTCCTGCACGGCGGGACGGGCCTGTCGGCGGAGGACTTCGCGACGTTCATCGCCGCGGGCGTCTCCAAGATCAACATCTCGACGGGCGTGAAGGTCGCGTACATGCGCTCGGCCGAGACCCACCTGGCCGACGCCCGCGCCCGCGACAGGTGGGACCCGCCGTCGATGTTCCGGGACATCTCCGCTGCGGTGCAGGCTGCGATCGCGGTGCACATCGAGGAGTTCGGCGCGGCCGGGAGGGTGACCTCATGAGCCCCACGCTGATCTTCGACTGCGACGGCGTCCTCGCCGACACCGAGCGCGACGGGCACCTGCCCGCGTTCAACCAGACGTTCGCCGAGGCCGGCCTGCCGATCCACTGGAGCGAGGAGGAGTACGGCAACCTGCTCGCGATCGGTGGCGGCAAGGAGCGCCTCGCGACCGTGCTCACGCCCGTGTTCGTCGAGACCGCCCACCTGCCCACCGACCCCGACGAGCAGCGCGACCTGGTCGCCCGCTGGCACAAGGCCAAGACCGCGCACTACACGGCGATGGTGGCCGACGGCGTGCTACCCGGCCGGCCGGGAATCGCCCGGATCGTGGCGGAGGCGTCCGCGGCGGGCTGGGGGCTCGCGGTCGCGTCGACGTCGGCCGAGGCGTCCGTCCGCGCGGTGCTCGAGCACGCCGTCGGTGCCGAGCTCGCCGCGCAGTTCACGGTGTTCGCCGGGGACGTCGTGCCCGCCAAGAAGCCCGCCCCCGACATCTACCTGCTCGCGCTGCAGGAGCTCGGCGTCGGCGCGGACGAGGTCGTCGTCGTCGAGGACAGCGCCAACGGCCTGCGCGCCGCGCTCGGCGCCGGGCTGCGGACGGTCGTCACGGTGAGCAGCTACACCGCCGACGAGGACTTCACCGGGGCGTCGCTCGTCGTGAGCTCGCTCGGCGACCTCCCGGACGACCCCGCCACCGTGCTGGACAACCCCTTGGCCCTCGACATCGACGGGCAGGTCACCCTCTCGCACCTCGATCACGTCCGCACCGGGAGCCACAGTGTCCGATAGCCGCGTCGAGTCCGTCGTCCGCACCATCACCGAAGGCTGCATCGAGAACGAGAAGTACTTCGGGGACCTCGACTCCGTCGTCGGCGACGGCGACTTCGGGTTCTCGCTGGCGCGCGGGTTCGAGAACGTGCTGGCCCAGTGGGACACGTTCGACCGCTCCGACACCGGCACGTTCCTGCAGAAGGTCGCCGTCGTCATGTCGGGCCGCATCGGTGGGACGTCCGGACCGATCTGGGGCACCGCGTTCCTGCGGGCGGCCGGCCAGGTCAAGGGCAAGCAGGAGGTCACCGGGGACGACGTCGTCGCGATGCTGCGGGCCGCGATCGAGGGCATCAAGGCGCGCGGCGGAGCGGACCTCGGCGAGAAGACGCTGCTCGACGCCCTCGCGCCGATGACCGACACGATCGAGCGCGAGCTCGCGGCGGGGTCGGCACCCGCGGACATCGCCAAGGCCGCGGCCGCGAGCGCCCGGGACGCCGCCGAGGCGACCCGGCCCATGCAGGCGCGGCGCGGGCGGGCGTCGTACACCGGCGAGCGCAGCATCGGGTCGCTGGACCCCGGCGCCGTCGCGGTCGCCGTGCTGGCCGAACGCGTCGCCGACACCTGGTGACACACGAACGTCCGCGCTCCGGGGGGCGACGCGGCGGCAGGTCGACCGATCACGACGATGTGGAGGAATGACTGATGAAGAAGTTCGTCAACGACCCGTTGAACTTCGTCCCCGAGATGCTCAAGGGCATCGCCCTGGCCAACCCCGAGACCCTGCGGTACGTCCCCGAGTACAACCTGATCATGCGGGCCGACGCCCCCAGCCCCGACAAGGTGTCGATCATCCAGGGTTCCGGCTCGGGCCACGAGCCGGCCCACGTGATGGTGGTCGGCAAGGGGATGCTCGACGGCGCCTGTCCCGGTGACGTGTTCGCGGCACCGCCCATGGAGTACGTGCTGGAGAGCGCGAAGCTGCTGGCCTCGGACAAGGGCGTCCTGCTGCTCGTCAACAACTACACGGGCGACAAGATGGCGTTCGAGATGGCCGCCGAGCTCGCCGAGGCCGAGGGGCTGACGGTGCGGACGTTGTTCATCAACGACGACGTCGCGGTCAAGGACTCCACGTGGACCGTCGGCAGGCGCGGCGTCGCGGGGAACTTCTTCGTCATGAAGGCCGTCGGCGCCGCCGCGGAGAACGGGGCGTCGCTCGACGAGCTGGTCCGGATCGGCGAGAAGGTCAACTCTGTGACACGGACCATGGGCATCGCCCTGACGCCCTGCACGCCGCCCGCCAAGGGCTCCCCCCTGTTCGAGCTGGCCGACGACGAGATGGAGGTCGGCGTCGGCATCCACGGCGAGCCCGGCCGGCGTCGCGCCAAGCTCGTCAGCGCCGACGAGATCGTCGACGAGCTGCTCGGCGCCGTCGTCCCCGACCTGCCGTACTCGTCGGGCGACTCCGTGGCGCTCATGATCAACGGCCTCGGCGGCACTCCCATCAGCGAGCTCTACCTGCTGTACGGGCTGGCGCACGAGAAGCTCGCCGCACAGGGCATCACCGTCGGGCGCAGCTACGTGGGCGAGTACTGCACGTCGCTCGACATGGCGGGCGCGTCCCTCACGCTGGTCCAGCTCGACGACGAGATCACCGAGCTGCTGCTGGCCCCGGCCGAGATCGCGAACCGCGTGTTCTGACTCAGGAGCTCCGCGGCGTCCACGAGGCGACGAGCACGCACACGTCGTCCCGCACGTCGCCGGCGCGCACGAGCAGGCCCGTGACCAGGTCGCTCACCGACCCGTCGCCCAGCGCCCTCCCCGCGGTGGCCAGGGCGTGCAGCCCGTCGGGGAGCGGCCGGTCACGGCGCTCGACGAGCCCGTCCGTGTAGAGCACGAGCACGTCGTGCGGGTCGAGGACCGCGACGGCCTCCTCCCGGTCCACCCCCAGGCCGAGCGGCGTGGAGCGGCCCTCCCAGAGGAACTCGTGCGTGCCGTCGCCGCGGAACCGCAGCGGGGGCAGGTGCCCGGCGCACGCGTAGCGCACATGCCCGGTCACCAGGTCGACCTCGGCGTAGGCGAGGGTCGCCATGAAGCCCGCGCCGGTCTGGGTGACGAACCGGTCCAGCCGCGAGAGCAGCGCGGCCGGACCCACGTCCGGACCGGCGACCGCACGGACGGCGCTGCGCAGCTGCCCCATCGCCGTCGCGGCGTGCAGACCCCGGCCGACGACGTCGCCGACCGCCACCGCGAGCACGTCGTCGTCGACGAGGAACGCGTCGTACCAGTCGCCGCCGACCTCGAGCGCCTGCACGCCCGGCCGGTACTCCGTGGTCACGCTGAACCGGTCGTCGGGCGGCAGGTGGGTGGTGAGCAGCGCGTGCTGGAGCTCGTGCGCCACCGACGCCTTCTGGTCGAACATCCGCGCCCGCTCCAGCGCCAGCCCCGCCTGCTGGCCCACGGCCGTCAGGACCCCGACGTCGAACGGCTCGTCCCGCGGGGACAGCACGAGCGTGCCGGCCGGAGCGTCCGGCGCACCGAGAGCCACGACGACGACCCCGGCGAGGTGCTCCTCGACGGGCTGTGCGGGAACGCGCGGAGCGTCGTCCGCGCGCCGGGGTGCCGGCGCCCACGGCTCGTCCGGGACGTCCGTACCCTCGGGCGCCCGGTCGCCGGACGACGTGGCCCGACGGACCAGCGTGCCGTCCTCGGCCGCGAGCCAGACGGTCGCCACCGCAGCGCCGAGGTGGGTGACCGCCGTCTCCACGAGCGCCCGCGCGACCCCGTCCGTCCCGACGCCCCGCGACAGCGACGCGGTCGCCGCCTGCAGCGCGCGGAGCTGGTCGGCCGACCGGTCCGCCGCCGCGCGCGCGGCGAGCAGCTCACGTTCGTACCGCGACCGCTCGGTGGCCCGGGACAGCGCGACGTCGACGCACCGGGTGCCGTCCGCGGCGGCGTGCACGGCCGCCGACAGCAGCACGGGAACGCGGCCGTCCGGGCCGCGCAGCTCCACGGCGACCTCGTCGACCCGGCCCTGCATGTGCAGGAGCGGGGACAGGTGGGTCTCCCAGTAGATCCGCCCACCCACCGAGAGCAGGTCGCTGAGCCGCAGCCCCTGCGGGTCGCGGCCGACCCACTCCACGAGCACCCGGTTCGCGTCCAGGATCGTGCCGTCGCCGTCGAGCCGCAGCAGCGCGACCGGGGCGACGTCCCAGGCGTCGTCAGCGGGACGGGACACGGGCCAGGTACGCCGTGACGGCCTCGACCACCTGGTCGGGGGCGCTGAGGTTCGGGCAGTGCCCGACCGCGTCCAGGAGCACCAGCTCGCTGCCGGCGAGGTGCTCGTGCACGTACCGGCCGACCTCCGGGGGTGCGATGACGTCCTCCCGGCACTGCAGCACCAGGGCCGGGGTCGTGACACCCGCGAGGTCCGCACGGTTGTCCGCCAGGAACGTGGTCCGGGCGAACCGCCGGGCGATCGCGGGATCCGTGCGGCAGAACGAGTTGGTCAGCTCCTCGCCGAGCTCGGGCCGGTCCGCGTTGCCCATGATCACCGGTGCGATGAACGCGGACCAGCCCAGGTAGTTGTCGTCCATCGTCTCGAGGAGCTCGTCGATCTCCGCCGCGCTGAACCCACCCCGGTACCCGTCGTCGTCGACGTACCGCGGGCTGGGTCCGACGAGCACGAGCCGGTCGAACAGCTCCGGCCGACGGGCCGCCGCGAGGACGCCGATCATCGCGCTCACCGAGTGGCCCACGAACACCGCCGGACCGAGGCCCAGGGCGTCCAGGACCTCCACGACGTCGTCCGCGTACCCGTCCAGCGACCCGTACCGCTGCGGGTCGTACGCACCCAGGTCCGAGCCGCCCGCGCCGACGTGGTCGAACAGGACCACCCGGTGGGTCGCCTCGAACGCGGGCGCCACGAACCGCCACATGCTCTGGTCGCACCCGAACCCGTGGGCGAACACCATCGCCGGTGCGCCCGGCGCCCCGGAGAGCACGACGTTGTTCCTGGCGAGCACGCTCATAGGTGGAGCCTAGGCTGCGGCGGTCGGCGAACCGTTCGTCGAGGGTGCGGCAGCGGACGGGACGACCACCGTCGACTGGTCCGTCAGCTGGTGCACGATCTGCGTCAGGTCCAGCCCGGTCGTCGACTTGATCAGCTCCTGGAGCTGCAGGAAGTTCCCCGCGACGGCCTTGGGCAGCGCGGACGCACCGTCGGTCGAGACGACCGTGAGCGTGTCGATGTTCGCCATGGGTGCCGCGAGCTGCTTCGCGATCTCGGGCAGGGTCTCCAGCAGACGGTCGAACACGGCCGCCTGGTTGAACTCCTTGTACGCCTCGGCACGCTGCTGCAGCGCCTCGGCCTCGGCCTTGCCGCGCGCGAGGACCGCCGCCGCCTCGGCCGCACCCTCGAGCTCGGTGGCGCGGGCCTGGGCCGAGCGCAGCGCCAGCTCACCGGCACCGCGGAGCTCGTTCTCCGCCTTGGACGCCTCGGCCGCCTTGACCGCGGTGACGCGCTGCGCCTCGGCCTGCTGCTCCAGGCGGTACCGCTCCGCGTCGGCCGGGCGGCGCACGGTGGTGTCCAGCTGGCGCTCGGTCAGCGCGGCCTGCCGCTCCGCGACGAGCTCCTCCTGCTGGAGGATCTCCTGCTGGCGAGCGGCCGCCTCGAGCGGTCCGGCCGACGCCGACAGGGCCTTCGCCCGGTCCGTCTCGGCGAGGATCTCCGCCTGCCGCAGGTCGAGCGCCCGCTGGTAGTTGGCGACCTCGGTCTCGGCGTGGATCCGCTTCTCCTCGGACAGCCGGCGGGCCTCCGCCTCGGCGATCTCGGCCTCACGGCGGATCGCGGCGGCCGACGCGCGGCCCATGTCGAGGATGTACGTGCCGCCGCCGTGGTCGCCGACCTCCTGGATGGTGAACGCGTCCAGGCTCAGACCCTGCGCGCTCAGCGACCCGGTGACGGACTCGAGCACCTGCTGGGAGAACGACTCCCGGTCCCGGATGACCTGCTCCACGGTCAGGTTGCCGACGATGGCGCGCAGCGCACCCGAGAGCTGGTTCGTCGTGAAGCTGTCGATCTCCTCCTGCTGGCTGCCGAAGCGCTGGGCGGCCGCGCGGATGGAGACGTCCTCGTTGTGCACCTTGACGATCGCGACGCCGGAGACGGTGAGCGCGATGCCCTGCGACGACGGTGCGCCGTTGACCTCGACGGTGATCCGCCGGGACGACATGTCGAGCACCGACAGCTGCTGGACGAACGGCAGGACGAACACGCCACCACCGGTCACGACCTTCTGCCCGGACAGGTCGTTCGACGTCTTGCCCTTGCGGCCGGTGACGATGAACGCCTCGTTGGGCAGCGCCACGCGGTACCGCTTCGCGATCGCGAGACCGACGATCAGGACGACGAGGACGAGACCTGCGACGCCCGCGACGGGCAGCCAGGATTCGGGCACGGAGAGCTCCTAGAGAGTGCTAGAGAGGATTGTGCGAGGAGGTGGTCACGACCTTGACGACGCCGGGACCGAGGTTCGCGACGACCGTCACGCCCGCGCCCGTGGGCACGGGACCGTCCGCACGGGCCGCGAGCGCGGTGCTCTGACCTGCCACGACGAGCGAGATCTGGCCGAGGCCGTCGGACGGGATCGACGTCGTCACCGTCGCAGGCTGTCCGACGTAGTCGCCGCTGGTGATCTGGTGGGCGGTCGGGCCGTCCGTCAGCGCGCGCGTGGCGGCCCCGGCGCCGGCGCCGACGACCGCACCGGCCACGACACCACCGAGGGAGGCGAGCAGCACGCTCGCGTCGGTGGTCGCCAGCAGGAGCCCGCCGACGATGCCGAAGGTCGCGAGGAATGCCAGCACGACGGTCGAGGACAGGTACCCGCCGGTGACGTCGATCGCGTCGATGATGCCGTCGAGGAAGTCACCGAGCGTGACGGTGAGGACGAGGAGCAGCAGCGCCACCCCGGCGATCACCCAGAAGATCAGCATGCGTCGGTGTCCTCGGGGTCGGCGGCGAAAGGCGGCGCGTTGGTTATACCCCGCGCGGCGTGCTCCGTGGGGACGTTTCACGGGCCTGCGCAGGATGAGTTACGGAACTGCCGCTCAGGGGCGCTCGTAGCCCCGCAGGCTGTCGACGACGAGCTCGGGGACCGCGTCGTCGTCGCCGCCGTCGGACCGCTCCGGGAAGTCGAAGACCGCGAGCATCAGCTGCATCGGGTACGCGGGCGGCCGGGCGCAGCGGCGCACCACGACGCCGTCCACGAGGAACGTGGCCTGCTCCGCCGACCAGTCGACCGCGTAGGTGTGGAACGCCGCGATGTCGAGGGGCAGCCGGACCGCGGCGAAGTCCTCGTCGACCGCCGGGTCGCGGAACGCGTGCAGGCCCGTGCCGACGGCGGCCGAACCTGGCTCGACGGCGTCGCCGAACATCTCGGTCACGCAGATCTCCGCGCAGCGCTCGGGCTCGTCCTCGAGACCCACCATCCAGAACGCGACCATGGAGCGCGGCGTGACCACGGCGCGTGCCCGCAGCTCGATGTACCCCCCGCTCGGGGTCCAGCCCCAGAAGGTCTCCTGCTCCTCGCGGACGCGCACACCCTCGCGGTACGGCTGCTGGCCTCGGGTGCTGCCGACCGGACCGGAGAAGTTGCCGGACTGGATGCCGGACACGCGCATCGGCGGCACGTGGTCGTCCCCGCACCAGAGCCCCTGGTCGGGTGGGATGCGCAGGTGCAGGCACGAGTCGCGCAGCTCGTACGACGCGGCCGTCCGCGCGCGCGAGCTCCAGGCCGGCAGGTAGTGCGGGAGCCACACGGCAGGATCGAGGTCGGGGCCGTCGAAGTCGTCCTCGAACGTCAGCACCCATCCGTCGGGGTGGTCGGTCACGAACCCAGTCTCCGACACCACCGACCAGAAGGCAGCCCTCCATGACCGTGCCCCGCTGGGCGCTCGCGTCCGCCATCGCCGCACCCGTCGCCATGATCGGCGGCTGGACGCTGGCCGCCGCCCGGCAGCCGTCGTTCGACCCCGTGCAGGAGACGATCAGCGCGCTCGCGACCTCGACGGCGACGGACCCGTGGATCATGACGGCCGGCCTGGCGGTCACCGGGGTCGCGCACCTCGTCACGGCGGCCGGCCTGCGACCGGTGCCGCGACGGGCGCGCCTGCTGCACGCGATCGGTGGCGCCGCCACGCTCGCCGTCGCCGTCTTCCCGTCCGACGCCGCCCCGCAGGCCCACGGGATCGCGGCCGGGATCGGGTTCGGTGCGCTGGCGCTGTGGCCCGCGCTGGCGGCACGCCGCGGTGCGACCGGCATCCTGCGGCCGGCCGTCACCGTCGGCGCGTCGGTGGTGCTCACCGGGCTGCTCGGCTGGTTCGTCGTCGAGCTGCAGGGCGGCGGCGACCTGACCGGCCTGTCCGAGCGGGCCGTGGCCGGCGCCCAGGCGGTCTGGCCGCTGGTGGTCGTCGTCGCGCTGCGTCGGGCGTCGCGCTAGGCCAGGCGCTCGACCAGGACGTCGAACGCCGAGTCCCAGCCGTCGTAGACGTTCTCGTCGCCGGGCTGTCCGCTGTGCCCGTCCAGCCGGAACGTCATCCGCGTCTGCTCACCGAGGTCCTCGAGTGTCACGGTGATGAGGGGTGCGTCGGCCGACGTGTCGCCCGGGTCGGCCCACGTGAAGCTGAGCAGCTCGGGCTCGACCACCTCGCGGTAGACGCCGAAGGTGGGGTAGGTGCTGCCGTCCGGCGCCACCATCGTGTACGTGTAGGTGCCGCCCGGGCGGACGTCGAGCTCGACCGAGTCGCGCGGCGTGACGACACCCTCCGGGTGCCACCAGGCCGCGGCCTCGTCGGGGTCGGTCCACGCGTGCCAGACGGCCGCACGGGGTGCATCGAAGATGCGCGTGATGGTGAAGGTCTTCTGGTCGGTCTCGGTCATGGTGCTTCTCCTTGTCGCTCGCGGAGCTGCCGCAGCCGCTCGTCCAGCAGGTCGAACCGCTCGTCCCACAGGCGCCGGTGGCTGTCCACCCACGTCGCGACCTCGTCGAGCGGCTCGGTGCGCAGGACGCACGTGCGCCACTGCGCGGTCACGGTCCGCTCGATCAGACCGGCGTCCTCGAGCACCTTCAGGTGCTGCGAGATCGCCGACCGGCTCATGGCGAACGGTGCTGCCACGTCCCCGGCGGTCGAGGGGCCCTGCTGGAGGTGCGTGAGGATCGCGCGCCTCGTGGGGTCGGCGAGCGCGGCGAAGACCACGCTCAACGCGTCCCGAGCTGGCATTTCAGCAACTCCTTAATTAAGGAACACCTTCAACGTACGCCTGCTCGTGCGACCCGTCAACAGGTGTCGGTGGTCACGTCTACGGTCGCGGCATGGGAATCGTGCGCGTGAGCATCTCCGTCTCGCTCGACGGCTACAGCTCCGGTCCGGACGTCTCGGAGCAGGACCCGATGGGGGTCGGGGGTGAGCGCCTGCACCGCTGGCTCTTCCCCGCTGCCGGGGGCGCTGCGGACCCGGCCGACGCCGCCATCTCCGCGGACCTGTTCGCGCGGACCGGGGCGGTCGTGGTCGGACGCCGGACCTACGACATCGGGGTCGACCTGTGGGGCGACACCCCGTTCCCGGTGCCGACGTTCGTCGTCACGCACCGGGAGCACGAGCCGCGGCCGATGACGAGCGCGACGTTCACCTTCGTCACGGACGGCGTCGCGAGCGCCGTCGCGCAGGCCGTGGCGGCCGCCGGCGACAAGGACGTGCTGGTCATGGGCGGCGCCGAGGTCGTGCGGCAGGCCATCGGCGCGGGCCTGGTCGACGAGGTCACCCTCAACCTGGTGCCCGTGCTCCTGCACCGCGGCGCGCGCCTGCTCGACCTCGACAGCGACGAGCACACCGAGCTGGTCCGGACCGGGGTCGTCGCGACCGCCGAGGCCACGCACCTGACCTACCGCGTCGTGCGGTGACGCATGACGGGGTGACGCCTCGTGCGGTGACGCCTCGTGCGGTGACGCCTCGCGAGGTGACGCCTCGCGGGAGACGCTGACCCGCATGACCTCTCCCGCACGCACGGTCGGCCGGATCGCCCTCGGCGCGATGCTCCTGCTCGCCGGCACCAGTCACCTGACGTTCGCCCGCGAGGAGTTCGCCGCACAGGTGCCACCGTGGGTCCCGGTCGACACCGACACTGTCGTCGTCGGCTCGGGCCTGGTCGAGCTGGCGCTCGGCGGCGCGCTGGTGGCGCTGCCGAAGCACCGGGTCGCCGTCCGCTGGGTGGTCGCGGCGTTCTTCGTCGCGATCTTCCCCGGCAACGTCTCCCAGCTGGTCACCCGCACGGACGCGTTCGGGCTGGACTCGGACCGGGCGCGCGCGATCCGGCTGGTGTTCCAGCCGCTGCTCGTCGTCTGGGCGCTCTGGTCCACCGGTGCCTGGAAGGCGTGGCGGGAACGCCGCGTCAGCCGCGGCTGATCGCAGCCGCGATCCGCTCGGCGTCGATCCGCAGCTCGCGGAACATGCCGCTGATCGGGTTGGTGTAGCCGGTGAAGTAGAGCCCCGGCGCCGACCGTGAGGTCCGCGACCCGTGCACGCGTGGCAGGCCGCGCGCGTCGAGGACGTCGAGGTCGCCGACCAGCGGCTCGAGACCGCGGCGGTACCCGGTGGCCGTGACGACGACGTCCGGTGTGCACCGGGACCCGTCGGCCAGCACCACCGCACCGTCGTCGTCGAAGGACTCCACCGCCGCGACCGGCTCGACCAGCCCGGCCTGCACCGCGGCGATCAGGCCGACGTCCTGGAGCGGCACCGAGCCCTCCTTGACGCGGGAGTAGAGGCCGGTGGTCGGGCGCGGGAGGCCGTACCCCGACAGGTCCGGAACCTCGACGCGGGCGACGAGGGCCGCGATGCGGTCGACCACCGGGACAGGCAGGTGCCGCACGAGGATCCCGGTGCCCTGCGCGGGCCAGCCCAGGTTCGAGCGCCGCACGATGTGCGGTGCCGTGCGGATCGCGAGCCGCACCCGCGACGCGCCGCCCTCGGTGAGGTCGACGGCGATCTCCGACCCGGTGTTCCCCGCGCCGACGACGAGCACGTCCTTGCCGCGGTACGGCTCGGCGTTCCGGTACGCCGAGGCGTGCACGAGCTCACCCGGGAACGACTCGACGCCCGGCCAGGCCGGCGGGACGGGCGTGTGGTTGTATCCCGTCGCGACGACCACGGTCGTCCCGGTGAAGGACTCCCCCGACTCGGTCTCGACGACCCAGCGGCCGTACCCCGCGCGCGCGACGCGCTTGACGTGGACGCCCGTGCGGACGTCGATCCGGTGGTGCACCGCGTACATCTCGAGGTAGTTCACGACGTCCGCGCGGGCGACCCAGCGACCGAAGCGGCGCGGGATCGGCAGGCCCGGCAGGCTCGACCAGCGGCGTGTGGTGTGCAGGTGGAGCCGCTCGTAGTGCCGACGCCACGAGGCGCCGACGGCGTCGGAACGTTCCAGCACGACGACCGGCACCCCCCGGGTCCGCAACGAGGCGGCGACCGCGAGGCCGGCGGGACCGGCGCCGATGACGATGACGGGGGAGGTGCTCATGCCTCTTCCTATCGTCTTGTGGACGCTTGTCCAAGAGGGTCAGGTGCGTTCGAGCAGGGTGAGCACCTCGTAGTGCGTCGTCTGGGGGAACAGGTCGAGCACCTGCGCGCGCCGGGGACGCAGCGACGGCATGAGCGCGAGGTCGCGGGCGAGCGATGCCGCGTTGCAGCTGGAGTAGACGACGTGCCGCACGTCGGAGGCCTCCAACCAGCGGCTCAGCACCTCGCCGATCCCCCGCCGGGGCGGGTTGACGATCACCAGGTCCGGGGCGGTGCCCGCGCCGAGCGCGAACCCGGTGGCGTCGCCCGCGGCGAACCGCACGCCCGACAGACCGAGGTCGGCCGCGCTCAGGGTCGCGCTCGCGATCGCCTCGACGCTCGTCTCGATGCCGACGACGTCCCGCCCGGGCGCGGCCACGTGCAGCGCGAAACCGCCGACGCCGCAGTACAGGTCCCACACGGTCCGGGGCGCCAGCTCCTCCACCCAGGACGCCGCGTGCCGGTACAGCGCGGCGGCGACCTCGGTGTTCGTCTGGAAGAAGCTCTGCGGGCGCAGGTGCAGGTCGATCCCGTTGACGCGCATCCGCAGCGTCTCGGTCGCCGTCAGCAGGATCTCGCGGTCGCCCTCGAGCACGGCCTTGTGGTCCGGCAGCAGGTTCACGGACACCACCCGCAGCTGCGGCAGCGCGTCGAGCAGCCAGGGCAGGCGCTTGCGGATCCGCGCCACCGGCTCCTGGGAGCGCAGCACGAAGCGGAGCAGGAGCTCACCCTCGGGGGACTGCGTGACCAGCAGGTTCTTCAGCTCGCCGGTGCGCGCCGGGACGTCGTACGGCGTGAGGTTCGCGCGCGTGACGAACTCCGCGAGCACGGGGAAGGAGGCAGCGAGCGACCCCGGGTACAGCCCGCAGCCCTGCAGGTCGACACCCTGGCCGCCGGCGTCGAGGATCCCGAGCGTGGGGTGCTCGACCGTGCCGCCGACCACCATCTTCGCCTTGTTGCGGTACCCCGACTCGGCGCCGGTGACCGGGGGCAGCCACACGAGGTCGTCACGCTCGCCCAGCAGCGTCGCGCAGTGTCGCTCCTTGTCGGCGACCTGCTCGCCGTGCGGGCGGCCCATCCAGGTGCAGGAGCGGCAGACCCCCGCGTCGAAGTAGGCACACCGCATGGTCGGGAAGCCTACGTGGATGCGGGAAACGGCCGGACGGCCGCCTCGCAGCGGCGCTAGGGTCGGCGGGACGCGGCGGCGTAGGGCCCGCCCTCTGGTCGACAGGAGCACGCCGTGCCGCACCGGACCGCTCTGCTGTGGGCGCTCGCCGCCGGCACGCTCCTTGCCGGCTGCGCCGAGAGCACCACCCAGACGCTCCCGCCCGCCGTCCCGCCCGTGGAGCTCCCGGCCCCCGGACCCCTCACCGCCTACCTCCAGCAGGTCGATGCGCGGTCGGTGGCGCGGATCACCGAGGACCGGACGCGGGCGTGCGTCGCCGACGCCGGCTTCCTGTACTGGCCGGACGACCCCCACAACGAGATATCGCAGGACACCCTCCCGTTCGCGCGCGCGTGGGGGTACGGGGGCCTGAGTCTCAGCGTGCCGACGGCGGCCGAGCAGAACGCCGCGTACGCCGAGACCCTCTCCCCGCAGGACCACGAACGGTACGCGGCGGTGCTCGACGGTTGCGCGACCGCACCCGTGCTGGAGCCTGCGCAGTACGTGGAGGAGCCTGCGCAGGACTGGGCGTCCGACCCGCAGTTCGCCGGCCTGCACGCCGACTACGAGCAGTGGATCGTCGCCGCGGTCGACGACCCTCGGGTGCACGCGGCCGACGCGGCATGGTCCGCCTGCATGTCCGAGGCCGGTCACGACGTCGCGTCCCCGGACGAGGCAGAGCAGCAGGCGTCCGCCGCGACCAGGGGCGGCAACGTCCTCTTCACCGACGACCCCGAGGTTCAGGAGGCGGAGATCGCCCTGGCGGTCGCCGACCTCACCTGCCGCGACTCGACCGGGTACACGGAGTCGACCCGAGCAGCCTGGCACACCCTCCAGCAGGAGTTCGTCGACGCGCACCGCGACCAGCTCGAGGCGCTCGTGGCGACGCACGGCCTCTGAGCGCAGCGAGCCCGGACAGCCGCCGCACGCCCGTGACTGCGGCAGTCATGCTCGTCGCGACCGCTCCAGCAGGCCGCGCACGTACGCCGCCTGGCCGGCGTGCTGGAGGCTGTCCCCGACGATGCTGACCAGCCGGACGCCGAGCGTCACCGGCGGGTCCCAGCCCTCGTCGACGACCCGGTCGAGGTCCGTCTCGGCCAGGCTCGCGAGGTAGTCCTGCGACCGCTCCGCGACCGCACGGTAGTAGGCGAGCAGCAGGTCTGACGACACCCGTACCTGGCCGACGTCCTGCGCGCTGTGGCCGTACCCGGTGGCGGTGTCGTCGAACGGCAGGTCGAAGCGGTCCGCCCAGCCCTGGCCGGTCCACACCTGCTCGGTGCCGGCGACGTCGGCGACCTGCGCGTCCTCGCCGCGGGCCGCGTGCCAGGCGAGCCACGCGATGGAGTTCGCCTCCGGGTCGGGGCGGAACGTCAGGTCCTCGACGCTCAACCCGTCGACGGCACGGGTCAGCAGCCCGTCCACCCGCCCGAACGACTCGATCAGCACCCCGGCCACGTCCATGCGGCGACGCTACGTCGTGCCGCCCGGCCGCGCGCGACAGGAGATGATCGGTGCCGTGACCTACGAGTTCGAGGCGCTGCTGTGGCTGTGGGACGCCCGCAAGACCGACGCCTGGACGTTCGTCAGCCTGCCGACGCAGGTCGCCGACGAGGTGCTGGACCTCGTCGGCGACTCCGCGCGCGGCTTCGGGTCCGTGCGCGTCGAGGTGACCGTCGGCGCGACCGTCTGGCGGACGTCGATCTTCCCGTCGACCGACACCTACGTCCTGCCCGTGAAGAAGGCCGTGCGCAGGGCCGAGGGACTCGACGTGGGCGACACCGTCCACGTCGAGCTCACCCTGGTGGACGTCTAGACGAGGTCCGCGAGCATCGCGGCCGCCCTCGCCGCGCCGTCGGTGGCCACCGGGCGGTACCGCACGTCGCGGCTGGCCTCCTTGACGATGGCCTCCGCGAGCGCGTCCGGGTCGACCGCGTCCTCGTACGCCAGGTGCCGGCCGGCCTCGTAGCGGTCGAGCCGCTTGCGCACGTGCAGGTTCTGCTCGAAGTGGTGGCGCAGCGGCACGTACACGAACGGCTTGTTCAGGGCCGTCAGCTCCATGGTCGTGGTCAGCCCGCCCTGGACCACCGCGACGTCGCACGCGGCGAGGTGCCGGAACAGGTCGGGCACGTAGCCCAGGACCGTCGAGCCCTCCCAGGCGGGCAACGACGACGGGTCGATCCGCGGCCCGGTGACGAACGCGAAGCGGAGCTCCGGCGCGAGCTGTCGGACCAGCGGCACGACGTCCATGACCCGCCGCAGCAGCGAGGTCCCGACGCCCGACCCGCCGACGGTCACCAGGCACAGCTTCTCGCCGGTCCCGATGCCGAGCGACGCCCGCAGCCGCTCGGTGCCCTCCAGCTCGGCGGGGTCGAACCCGGTGACGTACCCGGCGAAGTCGAAGTTGTCCTCCGTCCACGCGCGGATGCTCGGGAGCCCGGGCCCGAAGTCGTCCTCGACGATGTCGTCCGGGTCCCCGACGAACACGGACCGGTCACGCACGCGCCGGAACCGGGCGCGCTGCTCGATCATCTCCGCGTTGTAGTCCGCGGTCAGCGCCGCCTCGCGCGGGCCACCGTCGGGCATCGGCAGCCAGCCGACGAAGTCCGTCATCCACGCGAACGAGAACCGCTTGAGCTCGGGGTTCTCGTGCAGGAAGTAGTCGACGTCCCACGCCTCGTCGCCGATCACGAGGTCGTAGGCGCCGTCGGCCACCACCTCGTCGAAGACCATGAAGTTGTGCACGAGGATCTCGTCCATCCGGCGGATGGTCGCGAACGCGTGCAGGTCGTGCTCGCCGGCCTCGTGCTCGATGTGGCCGGACTCGTTGCGCAGCCACGCGGACGCCGGATGGACCTGCTCGCCGTGCTGCGCGAGCACCCGGGTGACCGGGTTCTGCGCGAGCCAGTCGATCTGCAGCTCGGGTCGCAGGGCCCGCAGCTCCGCCGCCACCGAGACGTCGCGCTGCGCGTGCCCGAGCCCGATGGGTGACGAGAGGTACAGGGCCTTCGGCGGTCGGCGCATCGCGCGCACCCACGTCGTGCGTGGGGGCCTCGGCTCGAACCGGTCGACGAACTGCGCGATCAGGTGGTTGACCTTCACCGGGTCGCGCGCCGACGGGCCGTGCCCCGCGTGCTCGAGCAGCACCAGCTCACCGCCCGTGAGCTCGGCCAGCCGCTCGCCGAACGCCGCCGGTCGGATGCGGTCCTCCGTCCCGTGCACCACGACGACCGGGCACGTGACCTGCCGGGCCAGCGGCGCGACCGGAGCACAGACCGCGCCGTCGCACCCGAGCCGGCCCGCGGTCGTGTCCGCGAGCGTCTGGGGCGAGATCTCGTGCGCCCAGCCGATGCAGTCCTCGATCTGCTTGGTGGAGTGCGGCTCGGAGAACATCTTGTGGAAGAAGAACTCCGTGAAGTCGTCGTAGCCGCCGCCGAGCCAGTAGTGCTTGTTGTACTTGGCCCAGCCCTCCGAGGAGTCCAGCGGCTCGTCCCACGGCACGTGGTCGCGGCCCGGGGTGGCCACGTCCAGGCCGCACGACGGGGCGATCGCCATGATCCCGAGCACCCTGTCCGGGTCGCCCGCCGCGACGTGCACCGCCCAGGAGGCCCCGCACGACTCGGTGACCAGCACGGCCTTCTCGGTCGCGGTCGCGTCCAGGACGGCCAGGATGTCGTCGGCGTACTCGCGGTCGGTGTACGCCTCCGCTCCGTCGGGGCGGCTCGACCGGCCGCTGCCCCGGCCGTCGAACGTGATCACCCGGTAGTGCCGGGCCAGGAAGCCGATCTGCGCCTTCCAGAACCGCGAGGGGACGATCGACCAGGTGGGGACCAGGACCACCGTGGTGCGGTGGTCCTGGCCGAACACCTCGTACGCCAGGTCGACGCCGTCCCGGACGGTGACGCCCGTGACGTCGGGATCGGCGGACCTGCTCGGGTGCGCACTCACCCGAGCAGTGTCCGCCTGGAGGAGTTCCCGCGTCACGGACGGACCTCGAACACGTTGTTGAACGGGGTCGACGCGGCGGTCCGGAACGCCGTGAACCCGGCGGCCGTGGAGACGTCGCGGATCTTCGCCGGCCCGGCCTGCGTGCCCAGCGCCAGACCGACGTCCTGGCTGAGCGAGGCCGGGGTGCACAGCAGCGTCGAGAAGCCGTAGTACGCCCGGCCGACCGTGTTGAGGTTGTCCTCGACGCGATCCCCGGCCATCGGCTCGACGACCATCCACGTGCCGTCCGGGGCGATCGCGTCGCGCACGTGCCGGGCGGCGCCCACCGGGTCGCCCATGTCGTGCAGGCAGTCGAACATCGCGATGAGGTCGTAGCCCGTCCCCGTGAACCCGGTCGCGGGGGCGACCTCGAACGTCACCCGGTCCGACACCCCGGCCGCGGCCGCACGCTCGCGCGCGACCTCGATCGACGCCTCGTGGTAGTCCGACCCGACGAACGTGGCGTTCGGGAAGGCCGTGGCCAGCAGGATCGTGGAGGCGCCGTGGCCGCAGCCGACGTCGGCGACCTTGCCGCCCGCCTCCAGCTTCGCCGCGACACCGTCGAG
This sequence comes from Cellulomonas terrae, assembly GCF_007990265.1. Taxonomy (GTDB): domain Bacteria; phylum Actinomycetota; class Actinomycetes; order Actinomycetales; family Cellulomonadaceae; genus Cellulomonas; species Cellulomonas terrae. The sequence continues at coordinate 68,839 of NZ_BJWH01000011.1, read as the reverse complement.
GGCGGGGATCCACTCGCCCAGCAGGTGCCCGTTGTACATCGTGCGGAAGAAGCGCTCACAGCCGTGGTGCACGTCCGTGTGGTGCTCGTGCCACCCGATGCCGTCGCCGTCGCGCGCCGCCTGGTAGATGCTCTCGGCGTCGTGCACGGTGCCCAGCGCCAGCTGGAAGAAGCCGGCGAGGTACGCCGGGCTCGTCGGGTCCGCGAGCGCGACGGCGTGCTCGGCGGGGAGCGTGTAGCGGCGCGTCTCGGCGTCGTACTCGACGACGGCGCCCGCGGCCTGGTTGTTCAGCCACTCGCGGGCGTAGTGCTCGCTGGTCCCGGTGCGCTCGGCGAGCTCCGCCGGGGTCACGGGTCGGCCGTCGGCCATCGCCGTGTAGTAGCCCAGCTTGTCGCCCATGACGACCGTCGCGGTGTTCAGGGTGGCGCCGACCTCGTCGACGGCGCGGAACACGAAGGACATGAGCTTGTCGGGGTCGATGGTGCGCTGGGTCGTTCCCTGGACCACAGTCTCGGTCATGGTATTTCTCCTCGAGGAGGTGCCGGATATGTCGTGTCCGACCCTGGCCGCGGCGGCCCGCCCATCGCATCGGGGGACCCCCCTGGTGTGCTCCCTAGACTCGGTCCGTGCTGGTCGGACGCGAGCGCGAACGGCAGGTCATCAGCAGGCTGGTGGCCTCCGCCCGCGTGGGTGAGAGCGGCGTGCTGCTGCTGTCCGGAGAGGCGGGGATCGGCAAGAGCGCGCTCCTGGAGGACGCCACGACGGCGGTGACGGACGCGGGCATGCGGGTGCTCAGCGCGGCCGGGGTCGACGCCGAGCGGGAGGTGCCGTTCGGCGGGCTGCTCCAGCTCCTGCGCCCCGTGCTGGACCACCTCGACGCCATCCCGGCACCGCAGGCGGAGGCCCTGGGCTCGGCGCTCGCGCTGCTGCCCGGGTCCGGTGGCGAACGGTTCGCCGTCGGTGCCGCGGTCCTCAGCCTGCTCAGCCGCGTCGCCGAGGACCGACCGCTCGCCGTGGTCGTCGACGACGCCCACCTGCTCGACCCGCCGTCGGCCCAGGCGCTGTGCTTCGCGGCCAGGCGCCTCACCGCCGACCCCGTCGTCGTCCTGCTCGCGGCGCGCGACGAGCCGTCGGTCGTGCGCTCGGCTGGGCTCCCGGAGCTCGTCGTCGGCGGTCTGGCGGCTGCCGATGCCGAGTCGCTGGCCGCCGGGCTCGGCCACCGGCTCTCCACCGAGGCGCGGTCGCGGCTGCTCGCGTCGGCGGGCGGCAACCCGCTCGCCCTGCTGGAGCTCACCGACGACGGGTTCGACGCCCTGCCGCCGGGCGCGCCGGTGCCGGTCACGGCCTCCCTCGCCCGCACGTTCGCCCGCCGCGCCGACGCCCTCCCCCCGGGCACGCGGACCGCGATGCTGGTCGCTGCTGCGGCGGGTGGCGACCTCGCGACCGTCGCGAGCGCCTGCGCGCTGCTGGGCGTGTCCGTCGGGGACCTCGACGAGGCGGCACGCGGCGGCCTGCTCACCGTCGACACCACCGGGGTCACGTTCCGCCACGACCTCGTCCGGTCCGGGATCTACGCCGAAGCACCCCCGGCGGCCCGTCGCGCGGTGCACGCGGCGCTGGCCCAGGCGGTGCCCGCCGCCGACGTCGACCGACACGCGTGGCACCTCGGCGAGGCGACAGCCGGACCGGACGCCACCGTCGCGGCCGTCCTCGACGACGCCGCGGGCCGAGCGCGAGCACGCGGCGCGTGGGCCGTCGCGTCGGCCGGGTACGAGCGTGCGGCGCGCCTGACCCCCGACCCGGCCGACCGGGCGCACCGTCTCGTCTCGGCTGCCGAGAGCGCGTGGCGCGCAGGGATCCCCGACGCGGCCCGCGACCTGCTCGACCGCGCCTCCGCGCTCCCGGAGCCGCCGTCGCTCCGCACGCGCGCCGCGGCGCTCGACGGCGCCATCGCCGCACGGACCGGGTCCGTCGAGCGCGCACGCGACATCTACCTCGCCGCAGGGACACAGGCCGCCGACGACGACCCGGACACCGCCGTGATGCTGCTCGCCGAGTCCATCCTGGCCAGCCAGTTCGCGGGGGACGTCGACACCGCCGAGGTCGCCGCGCGCCTCATCGCCGGGCTCGACCCGCGGACCGCGTCGGCCCGGTGGGTCGGGGCGATGGCGATCTCCGTGGCCGACATCCTCGCCGGAGCGGGCGGACCGGACCTCCTACGGTCGGCGTCCGCGGACGTCGACACGTTCCTCGACGACCCCCAGCTGGCCCCGTGGCTCGTCGTCGCGCCGCTGTACCTGCGCGAGAGCGCGGTGGGCCGCGAGAACATCCCCACCGTCGTCGCACACTCCCGCCGCCGCAGCGACATCGGCGGGCTGCCGATCCTGCTCTTCTACGTCGCCCGCGACCAGGCGACCACCGACCGCTGGGACGACGCCGTCGCCGGGTACACCGAGGCGATCCAGCTCGCCCGCGAAGCGGGGCAGGCCACCGACGTGACGGCGTGCCTGGCCGGGCTGTCCTGGCTCGAGGCGCGCCGCGGGGACGTCGACGCGTGCCGGGCCCACGCCGAGGAGGCCCTGGCGCTCGCCGAGGAGCACCACCTCGGCTTCTTCCGCGCCTGGGCGATGACGGCTCTCGCCGAGCTCGAGCTCGGGCTCGGGCGCACGGAGGCCGCCCTCGAGCGGTACCGCGACCTCGACGCCGTGCTGACGGACCTCGGCCTCGTGGACGTCGACCTGTCCCCCGCCGCCGAGATGGTCGAGGCGATGGTGCACGTGGGGATGGCCGACGAGGCGAGCGCCCTCGCGCGCACCCTCACCGAGCGCGCCGAGACCAAGGGGCAGCCGTGGTCGCTCGCCCGCGCCGCCCGCGCCGCCGGTCTGACCTGCCCCGACACTGACGTCGACGTCTGCTTCTCCGTCGCCCTCGCCTACCACCAGCACACCCCGGACGACTTCGAGGCCGCCCGCACCGAGCTCGCCTACGGCGCACGCCTGCGCCGGCTCAAGCGGCGCGTCGACTCCCGCCCGCACCTGCGCACGGCCCTCGCCGCGTTCGAGCGCCTCGGTGCCGTCCCGTGGGCCGACCAGGCCGCCGCCGAGCTGCGCGCGACCGGGGAGACCGCGCAGCGCCGCAGCGCCACCGGGCTCGACCACCTGACACCCCAGGAGCTGCAGGTCGCCCGGATGCTCGCGAGCGGACGGACCACCCGGGAGACCGGCGCGGCCCTGTTCCTCAGCCCGAAGACGATCGAGTACCACCGGCGGAACGTCTACCTGAAGCTGGGGATCCGGTCGCGCGAGGAGCTGGCGGACGCGATCCCGGGGTGACGGGTGCGGGGGTCAGGACCCGACGACGACCTTGATCTCGTTGTTCCACGGGTCCTCGAAGGTCAGCACGCGGCCGTCGTCGCGGGCCGCGATCCCCCGGCTGGCGAGCCGGGCGCCGAGGGCTCCGCGCTCGTCGTCGGTGGGCAGCTCGATGGTCACCTCGCCGAGCCCGAGCGCGGGCCACCGGCCCTGTGCGCCGCGGCTCTGCCAGGTGTTCATCGCGAGGTGGTGGTGGTAGCCGCCCGCCGAGACGAACAGCGCCTGCGTGCCGTACTCGGCGGTGACCTCGAAGCCGACGGTGTCCACGTAGAACTCGTGGGCGGTCGTGATGTCGCCGACCTTGAGGTGGACGTGGCCGACCGCGGCGGCCCCGTCCAGGGCGTCCGGGTCGGTGAGGTTCTCGCGCAGGAAGCCGTTCGGGTCCAGGTACTCGGTCGCCATCGCGACGCGACCGTTCTCCCACCCCCACTGCTCCCGTGGCCGGTCCCAGTAGAGCTCGACGCCGTTGCCCTCGGGGTCGTCGAAGTACAGCGCCTTGGACACGAGGTGGTCGGAGCTGCCGGTGAACGACGACGGGAAGTGCCGGGCGACGGAGAAGACGGACGACGCGAGGTCGCTCTGCTCGGCGAACAGGATCGCGGTGTGGAAGAGCCCGGCCGCCGACGACGGTGCGTGCTTGAGCAGGGGGGTGTGCTCGAGCACGACGGACGGGACGCCGAGTCGACCGAGGGTGACGCGGTCGCCCTCCTGGCCGAGGACGCTCAGGCCGATGCCGCGCGCGTAGTAGTCGGTCATGGCGTCGAGGTCGCCGACCTTGAGGGTCACGGCGCCGACGTCGGTGCGCGCGTCGAGGATCTCGGTCATGACGTCAGCCCGAACCCGCCGGTCCACGACGTCTGCTCCGCGGCGGCGAGGGTGAGCTGCAGGAACCCGAAGGACTCCAGCTCGTGCGCGCGCTTGAGGGAGCCGGCGTCGACGGCGCGGAGCCCCCCGGCGCTGATCACGGCGGCGAGCTCGGCCTTCGCGGCGGCGTCGTCGCCGGCGATGAGGACCGTGGTCCTCTCGTTGCCGACCTCGCCGCTGGTCAGCGTCGCGGCGAACGTGGTGTTGAAGGCCTTGAGGACCGTCGCGCCCGGCACGGCCTGCGCGATGACGGCGGCGGCCGAGCTGCCCGCTGGCACGACCAGCGAGTCGAACGTCGCGAAGTCGACCGGGTTCGTGATGTCCACGACGACCTTGCCGTCGAGCTGACCCTCGTACTGGGCGAGCACCTCGGAGACCGCACCGTACGGGAGCGCGAGGACGACGATGTCGCCGGTGATCGGGTCCCCCACCGTGCCGTGCTTCGCACCGGGGATGGCGACCTTGAGCGGCGTCCGGGTCAGCACCTGCGCGTCGTTCCCACCCGCGATCACGCGCCACGCGATGGCCGCACCCATGCTGCCTGCTCCGACGACCGTCACCGTGCTCATCGCGTCCTCCTCGATTGGTTGTTGCTACAAGTACTATACGGCTAATACTTGTAGCGTCAAGTATTTGGTAGGGTCGGGCTCGTGACGGACACGAGATGGCTCACCGCCGACGAGCTGCGCGCCTGGAAGAGGCTCATCGCGGTCGTCGAGCTGCTCCCCGGCACCCTCGAGAGCCAGCTCCAGCGCGACTCCGGCCTGAGCCACTTCGAGTACTTCACGCTCGCGATGCTCTCCGAGGCGCCGGACCGGACCCTGCGGATGACCGCCCTCGCGACGCACACCAATGCCACCCTCGCACGCCTGTCCCACGTGGTCTCGCGGTTGGAGAAGCGCGGGCTGGTGCGCCGGGAGGTGTGCGCGCAGGACCGCCGGGCGACCAACGCGGTCCTCACCGCCGCCGGCTGGACGGCCGTCGTCGCCGCCGCACCCGGGCACGTCCGCACCGTCCGGGAGACCGTGATCGACCCGCTGACCGCCGCCGACGTCGCCGACCTCGACCGCATCATGGGCCGCATCCTCGATGTTCTCGACCCCACCCACGTCATGGTCGACGCGCCGGGTACCGATGACTGAGGTGTGCTCCTCGCCCTCGGCCTGATCGGCTCCCTCGCGCTCACGGCCGTCATCGTCGTGCGGTGGCTGAACCGGCGTGTCGACTGGCTCGGCCGCGTCGCGCCGTTCCCGAGGACCAGCGTCGGCCTCTCGCTCGGGCTCGCACTGTGCTTCGCGGTCCCGCTGGCGGTCGAGGCGTGGGTGGAGCACCAGCTCGAGGGCGCTGCGACCGAGATCGCCCGCGGTCCGGTGCAGGTGCACTGCCAGGGGCTCGGGCAGGCGTTCACCGACCTCGGGCCCGAGCTCGGCTTCGTCCGGTGGGGCGTGGACGGCGTGCCCGAGCGCTCGACCCTCATCAAGTTCGGCACCTGCGGGAACCTGCGCGCCTGGCTCGGGTCGAACAAGGCGAACCCGTCCCTGGACCAGGTCATCGCTGTGCACGTCCTCACCCACGAGACCATGCACATGGTCGGCATCATGGACGAGGCGCACGCGGAGTGCGCCGCCGTCCAGCGGGACGCCGCCATGGCCGAGGCGCTGGGCGCCTCCCCCGCGGAAGCCCGCAGCCTCGCACAGCGGTACTGGACCGAGGTCTACCCGCGCATGCCCGACGACTACGTGGGGGGCTGCGGCCCCGGCGGCCAGTTCGACGAGGGCTCCCCCTCACCGCCATGGCTTGCCATCCCGTGACGCGCGCGAGACGGTGACCAGATCGCGCCGCTGCGAGCCCCGGGCATGCCGGACGCCGCGCGGCGACCAGGAGGCCGTCGTGTGTCGTTGGCTCGCGTACACCGGATCGCCCGTCCTCATCGACGACCTGCTCTACAAGCCCACCAACTCGCTCGTCGTGCAGAGCCTGCACAGCCGCCTCGGGGCCGAGGCCACCAACGGCGACGGCGTCGGCGTCGGCTGGTACACCGAGGGCTCTCCCACGCCGGGGGTGTTCCGCAGCATCGAGCCGGCCTGGAGCGACCGGAACCTGCGCGAGCTGGCCGAGCACATCCGGTCCGGCACGGTCCTCGCGCACATCCGCGCGACCTCCGGCTCCGCCGTGCAGCAGACCAACTGCCACCCGTTCCGGCACGACCGCTGGCTCTGGATGCACAACGGACTGCTCGCCGGGTTCAGCGCCATGAAGCGGGACCTCGTCCTCGCCGTCGACCCCGACCTGTTCCCGTTCATCGAGGGGTCGACCGACTCGGAGGTGCTGTTCTTCCTCGCTCTGACGTTCGGCCTCCAGGACGACCCGCCCGCCGCCGTGGCCCGCGCGGTCGGGCTGGTCGAGGAGGTCGGCCGCGCCCACGGGATCGCGTTCCCCGTGCAGATGACCGTCTGCACCACCGACGGAGAGCGGCTCTGGGCGTTCCGGTACTCCACCGAGGGGCAGAGCCGGTCCCTGTTCCACAACGCCGACGTCGCCGTGCTCAAGCAGCAGTACCCGGAGAACCCGGTCCTGCACGACCTCGCCGACTCGACGCGCATCGTCGTCTCGGAGCCGCTCGGCGACCTCAGAGGTGCCTGGCACGAGGTGCCCGAGAGCACCTGCCTGATGATCGACGCGGGCCGCGAGGAGCTCGTCGGGTTCGAGCCCGTCTCACCTCACTGATCGGCGAGGCACAGACAGAACGGGTGTCCCGACGGGTCCGCGTACACCCGGAACGGGTCGTCGGCGTGCCCCTCCTCCTCGGGCGTGCCCGTGAGCGGTCGCGCTCCGAGCCTGATCGCGTCCTCGTGCCCGACGTCGAGGTCGTCGACGTCGAGGTCGAGGTGCACCCGGGCACCCACGCGCCACGGCGCGACCGTCGCGTCCGAGCGCTGGAACCCGAGCCGCACCGGACGGTCCGGGTCGATCAGCAGGAGGAAGTCGTCGCCCGCGGGTTCGGTCTCCTCGTGGCCGTCCGCGTACACCCAGCCGAGCAGCTGCCGGAAGAACTCGGCGAGCACGCGCGGCTCGGCGCAGTCGAGGGTCGGTTGGCGCAGGTGCCGGGTCGTCATGACCCGACGCTAGGACGAGGCGCGCGTCGTCACACGCCGGACACGTGGGTACGGTTCACTCGGGCAGACCATGGACCTCATCTCGCTGGACCGCATCCGCGCGGCACACGACCGGACCGAGCTCGCGCTCGGCCCCCGCAGCGCGCCGCTGGCGGGGGGCACGTGGCTGTTCTCTGAGCCGCAGCCAGGTCTCGACGAGCTCGTCGACCTGACGACCCTGGACTGGCCCGCGATCGAGCAGACGGCCGACGGCCTGACGCTGGCCGCCACCTGCACGATCCGGTCGCTGGCGGACCTCGACCCGGTACCAGGGTGGCGGTCCCAGCACCTGGTCCAGCAGTGCGCGCGGTCGCTGGCGGCCTCCGAGAAGATCTGGGACTGGGCCACGGTCGGCGGGAACATCTGCCTGGCGCTCCCGGCCGGCGCGATGACCACGCTCGCGGTCGCCCTCGACGCGACGGCCCTGGTGTGGACGCCGGACGGCGGCGAGCGCCGGGAGCCGGTCGCGTCGCTGGTCACCGAGGTGCGGACCACCTCGCTGGGCCACGGTGAGGTGCTCCGATCCGTGTCGGTGACCTCCGAGGTCCTCGCGCAGCCGGTCGCGTTCCGCCGGGTCGCGCTGACCCGGCACGGGCGGTCCGGGACGATCGTGGTGGGCCGTCGCGACGACGCGGGCGGCCTCGTCGTGACCCTCACCGCCGGGGTCACCCACCCCCACCGCCTCGCGTTCCCGGCTGCTCCGACGCCCGACGAGCTGCAGGCCGCCGTCGAGGCGGTCGACGACTGGTACGACGACCCCCACGGCGCGCCCGACTGGCGCCGGGCCATGACGCTGCGGCTCGCCGAGCAGGTGCGGGAGGAGCTCGCATGAGGTTCGAGGTGAACGGCACGCCGGTCGACGCGGACCCCGCCCCCGGGCAGGTGCTCCGGACGCTGCTGCGCGAGCACGGGCACGTCGAGGTGAAGAAGGGCTGCGACTCCGGCGACTGCGGGGCGTGCACGGTCCTCCTCGACGGCCGTCCGACGCACTCCTGCCTGGTCCCCGCGTACCGCGCGTCCGGGCGCACGGTCACCACGGTCGCCGGGCTGGACCCCGGGGTCGGCGACGCCTTCGTGGACGCCGCCGCGTTCCAGTGCGGGTTCTGCACCGCCGGACTGGTCACCACGGTCGCGGGCCTGGGCCTCACCCAGGACGACGACGAGACCGCCCGACTGCTCAAGGGGAACCTCTGCCGCTGCACCGGCTACCGGTCGATCTGCGACGCCGTCGCCCGCCGGTGCAACACGGTCGACCCCGTGGCGGGCCAGGACGCGGGCCGGTCCGTGCGCTCCCCTGCGGCCCGTCGGATCGTCACCGGGCGCGAGCCGTTCACGCTCGACGTCCCCGCCACCGACCTGGCCCACCTCGCCGTGCTCGGCAGCCCGCACGCCCACGCGCGCATCGTGTCGATCGACACCACCGCCGCGCTCGCCGCCCCCGGCGTGCTGGCCGTCCTCACGCACGAGGACTCCCCCGCCACCCTGTTCTCGACCGCCCGCCACGAGAGCCGCCTCGACGACCCCGACGACACCCGCGTCCTCGACCCGGTCCTGCGGTTCCACGGGCAGCGCGTCGCCGTGGTCGTCGCCGAGTCGCTGCGCGAGGCGTCACGAGCGCTGCGGCTGGTCGAGGTCGAGTACGAGGTGCTGCCCGCGGTCGTCGACCCGGAGGTGGCCCGGTCGCCGGGCGCGCCGCTGGTGCACGGCGACAAGGGTCCCGAGGCGCGGATCTCGGAGCCCGGGCGCAACGTCGTGGCACAGCTGCACGCCGAGATGGGGTCCGTCGCCGAGGCGCTCGCCGCGTCGGCCCACCGCGTCGGCGGGACCTACCGCACCGGCCGCGTGTCGCACGCGGCGCTGGAGACCCACGCGACCCGCGGCTGGCTCGACGAGGACGGCCGCCTCGTCCTGCGCACCAGCACCCAGGTCCCGTACCTGGTCCGCGACGAGATCGCGCACATCTTCGCGCTCGACCCCGCGCAGGTCCGCGTGCTCACCGGTCGCGTGGGCGGGGGTTTCGGCGGCAAGCAGGAGCTGCTCACCGAGGACGTCGTCGCGCTCGCCGTCCTGCGCACCGGCCGCGCGGTGCAGTACGAGATGACGCGCGCCGACGAGTTCACGATCGTGCCCAGCCGGCACCCGGTGCGCGTCGAGGTCGAGCTCGGCGCCGACGCCGACGGCGTGCTGACCGCGCTGCGCGTCGACGTGCTGACCAACACCGGCGCCTACGGCAACCACGGCCCCGGCGTCATGTTCCACGGCGTCAGCGAGTCGGTCGCGGTGTACCGGTGCGCCAACAAGCGCGTCGACGCCGAGGCCGTCTACACGCACACGCTGCCGTCGGGGGCGTTCCGCGGGTACGGGCTCGGGCAGGTCATCTTCGCCATCGAGTCGGCGATGGACGACCTCGCGCGGTCGGTCGGCATCTCCGCGTTCGACCTGCGTCGCCGCAACGTCGTCGTCCCCGGGGACCGGCTGCTGGTGGCCGACCCCGAGGAGGTCGGCGACCTCGACATCCACTCCTACGGCATGGACCAGTGCCTCGACCTCGTGGAGGCCGCGCTGGCCGACCGCTCGGCGGACCTGCCCGCACCGCCCGGCACGCTCGTCGGCTCCGGGACGGCCGTCGCCATGATCGCCACGATCGCCCCGCGCGGGCACTACGCCGAGGCGTCGGTCCGCCTGCTCGACGACGGCCGGTACGAGCTCAGCGTCGGGACCACCGAGTTCGGCAACGGGACCACGACCGTGCACGGCCAGCTCGTGGCCCAGGCGCTCGGCACCACCGTCGACCGCATCGTGATCCGGCAGTCGGACACCGACGTGACCGGGTACGACACCGGTGCGTTCGGCTCTGCGGGCGTCGTCGTCGCCGGCCTCGCCCTGCACCGCGCCGCCCTCCAGCTGCGCACCAAGATCCTCTCGGCGGCCGCCGCCCTGCGCGACCACCCGAGCGACGAGCCGCGCACCTGGGACGTCCAGGACCTCGGCCCCGAGTCGGCGAGCGGCGTCCCGCTGACCGAGATCGCACGCGCCGCCCCGGGCCTGACCGGCCAGGGCACCCACGACGGCACCCCGCGCTCCGTCGCGTTCAACGTGCACGGGTTCCGCGTCGCCGTCGACCCCGCGACCGGGGAGGTCACCGTCCTGCGGTCCGTGCAGGCGGTCGACGCCGGCACCGTCCTGCACCCCGAACAGCTGCGCGGCCAGGTCGAGGGCGGCACCGGGCAGGCCATCGGCACCGCGCTGTTCGAGGAGATGCGGGTCGACGACGAGGGTCGCGTCACCACTGCCTCCTTCCGCAGCTACCACGTGCCGCAGATGGTCGACCTGCCCCGCACGGAGGTCCTCTTCGCGGACACCGCCGACGACCTCGGACCCCTCGGCGCGAAGTCGATGAGCGAGGCCCCGTACAACCCGGTCGCCCCCGCCCTGGCCAACGCCGTCCGCGACGCGACCGGCGTCCGCCCGCACGAGCTCCCCCTGACCCCCGACCGCCTCTGGCGCCTCCTGCAGCGCTGACCCCAGCCCGCCCACCAGAACGTCCGCACTGGTGAGCGCCCCGTCCCCCACGAGCGCGGACATCGCGAGAACCCCACCCGCAACGTCCGCACTCGTGCGCCCTCCAACGACCACGAGTGCGGACGTTGCGGGTGGGGGTCAGCGGTCCAGCGGCGTGGGGGTGGGGTGGTGGATCGGGCCGGCCAGGTCGGTCAGCGGGAGGGCGGTCGCGCCCGTGCGGGTGGCCATGACCTCGGCGAGGACCGAGACCGCGGTCTCGCCCGGGGTCGACGCGCCGAGGTCGAGGCCGATCGGTGCGTGCAGACGCGCGAGCTCGTCGTCGGTGATCCCCCGCGCGACCAGCTCCGTGATCCGGCGGGCCTGCGTCCGGCGCGACCCCATCGCGCCCACGTACCCCGCGCCCGAGCGCAGCGCCGCGAGCACCAGGTCGGCGTCGAACCGGTCGTCGTGCGCCATCACGCAGACGACGTCACGAGCACCGAGACGCTGCTGAGCGAGGTGCCGGACGGGCCAGTCGACGACGACCTCGTCGGCTCCGGGGTGGCGGCGCGGGGTGGCGAGCACCGCCCGGGCGTCGCACACGGTGACGCGGTAGCCCGCCACGCGCGCCACGGCGGCGAGCGCCGACGAGAACTCGAGCGCTCCGTAGACGACCATCCGGGGAGGCGCGGACGCGACCTCGACGAACACCTCGACACCCCCGTCGGGACCCTGGACGCGCACGATGCCGGACCGGGCGGGGACCGGCACGTCGACACCGCCGCCGTCGGTGCCCGGGAGGGTCCCGGAGCGGGTCGGTGGCCCGTCCGGGCGTGGTCCGTCGAGCACCGTCACCAGGACCGCCTCCTCGCCGCGGGCGGCCGCCGCCAGCACGGGGACGTCGGCCGGGCCCAGCTCGCGCGCGTGCACGCGCAGGACGCCGCCGCAGGTCAGGCCGACGGCGAACGCGTCCTCGTCGGTCACGCCGTACTCCTGGACGGCGGGGGCGGCACCGTCGAGCACCGAGGTGCACAGGTCGACCAGGGCGCCCTCGACGCAGCCGCCGGCCACGCTGCCGAGGGCGGCGCCGGTGTCGTCCACGGCCATCGACGTGCCGACGACGGTGGGGGCGCTCCCGGTCATGGACACGACCGTGGCGACGGCGACCCGGTGGCCCTCGGTCAGCGTGGCGAGCAGGCGTCCGGCGATCTCGAGCACGGCGGTCACCTCCGGCCACTGATGGGGTCCGACGAGCCTAGACCGCTGCCGCGGCGGCGCGAGTAGCGTCGCCCGCACGAGGCAGGAGGAAACGCGCATGTCACATCCGCCGGGCACACTGCGGCCATGACGGCCCGCCTGCACGCCCACCAGTACGGCAAGGCCGAGACGCGTGTGGTCCGGATCCTGCGCGACGCACCTCGCCACGAGCTCCGCGACCTGAACGTCTCGACGGCCCTGCGGGGCGACTTCGCGGCCGCCTACCTGGACGGCGACCAGTCGGCGGTGCTGCCGACGGACACCCAGAGGAACACGGCGTTCGCGTACGCCAAGGAGCACGGCGTGTCCTCCCCCGAGGCGTTCGCCACCCTGCTGGCGCGCCACTTCGTCGACGACGTCGGCCCGGTGACCGGGGCGCGGGTGGACGTCGAGGAGTACGCGTGGAACCGGGTGCTGGTCGACGGCGTCGAGCACGACCACACGTGGGTGCGCAGCGGGCAGGAGGTCCGGACGGCGTCGGTGACGGCCGGCGCGGACGGGACGACGGTGGTCGCGGGCCTGAGGGACCTGACGGTGCTGAAGTCCACCGGGTCGGAGTTCCGCGGCTTCCTCACGGACGGGTACACGACGCTCGCCGAGGCCTCGGACCGGGTGCTCGCGACGTCGCTCGTGGCCCAGTGGCGGTACGCGGGAACCGACCTCGACTTCGACGGCACCTATGCCCGGGTCCGCGAGGTCCTGCTCACCACGTTCGCCGCCGAGCACTCCCTTGCCCTGCAGCAGACGCTGTGGCAGATGGGCGAGGCCGTCCTCGACGCCGTGCCCGAGGTCGTCGAGATCCGGTTCGCCGCTCCGAACAAGCACCACTTCCTCGCGGACCTGAGCCCGTTCGGGCTGGAGAACCCTGGCGAGGTCTTCTTCGCGGCCGACCGCCCGTACGGGCTGATCGAGGCGGTGGTCGTCCGCGACGGCGCCCCGGACGCGGGCGACGCCTGGACGCGATCGGTGGGTGCGCCGTGACCCCCGAGGACGAGAGCTGGCTGTCGCAGGCCGTCGCGCTCGCGACCGCCAACGTCGCCGACGGTGGAGGCCCCTTCGGTGCGATCGTCGTGCGCGCGGGGGTCGTGATCGGCGCCGGTCAGAACCGGGTGACGCGGGACAACGACCCGACCGCGCACGCGGAGGTCCTGGCCATCCGCGCGGCCTGCCGGACGATCGGGACCTTCTCGCTGGAGGGCTCGACCGTCTACACGTCGTGCGAGCCCTGCCCCCTGTGCCTGGCCGCGTGCCTGTGGGCGCGCGTGGACCGCGTCGTGTTCGCGGCCGACCGCACGGACGCCGCTCGCGCGGGTTTCGACGACAGCGTCTTCTACGACCTGTTCGCGTCCGATCCCGCCACCTGGCCGATGCCCGTGCTCGGGCACCGGGTCCCGACGGCGTCGGCGCCGATGGACGCGTGGCTGGCTCGGCCGACGCGCGTCGAGTACTGAGCCGTCAGCTTCCGCGGTACGTCGAGTACGCGAACGGGCTGAGCAGCAACGGCACGTGGTAGTGCTCGTCGGCGACCACGTCGAACACCACGACGACCTCGGGGTGGAACCCGACCTGCCCCGTCGCCGCGAAGTACGCGGCGGTGTCGAAGACGAACCGGTAGCGCCCGGGCGGTACCGCGTCGGGGCCGAGCGACCGCGCCCGCCCGTCGGCGTCGGTCACCTCGGCGGCGAGCTCGGTCCACGCCCCGGAGGCGAGGACCGCGAGGGTCACCGGAACACCCGCGGCGGGCCGGCCGAGGGCGGTGTCGAGGACGTGCGTGCTGAGCCGGCTCATGAGGCGAACAGGGTCGGCAGGCGCAGGAGCGCGATCTGGCGGAGCTCGTCGGCGACCACGGCGGCCTCCTCGGCGTCGGAGAGCCCGAGCCGGCGGTGCAGCTCGGTGAGGATCTCCATGCGGCTGCGGCCGGCGGCGCGGATGAGGAAGATGCGGCCGAACCGCTGCTCGTACGTCTCGTTGCCGACGGCCATGGCCTCGACGAGCGCGGGGTCGTCGGTCGCGGACGCCGCCTGCTCGGCGCTGCTCAGGCCGGTCGCCCGCTCGCCGATCCGGGGGTGGGCGGCGAGAGCCTCGTCGACCTCCGACGGGGTCAGCCGGCGGGCGGCGAGGTCCGCGACACCGACGAGCGCGTCGACGGAGGGGTACGGGCAGCCGGACGCGACCTCGTCGACCCACCGCGTCACGTGCAGGGCGGTCGCCAGGCGCGTCCGCGTCTCGGGTCCGTCGTCGATCGTCAAGGCTGCCTCCCGGTAGCGCTCCGCACGCGCGCACTGGCACCGTACGGGACGTGCCTCCCACCGACGCAAGCCTGAGCGGCATCGTGCTCGCCGCCGGAGCGGGTACGCGGCACGGTGGCCCGAAGGCGCTCGTGGTGCCGTGGCTCGCCGACGCGGTGCGGTTGCTGCTCGACGGGGGCTGCGGCAGCGTCGTGGTGGTCCTGGGCGCGGCGGCCGACGAGGCGCGCGCGCTGGTTCCCGACGACGCGCGCGTCACCTGCGTCGTCGCGCCGCGGTGGTCCGACGGGCTGGGCGCGTCGCTGCGCACGGGTCTGGCGCACGCCGACGGCGACGCCGTCGTGGTCACGCTCGTGGACCTGCCCGGCACGCCCGTGAGCGTCGTCGGGCGCCTGACCACCACGTGGGACCGCAGCACGCTCCGCCAGGCGGTCTACGACGGGCGCCCGGGGCACCCGGTGGTCATCGGCGCTGATCACTGGGCCGGCCTGGCCGACACCCTCACGGGCGACCGGGGCGCTCGCGGCTACCTGGTCGCGCACGGCGTCGAGGAGGTCGAGTGCGGCGACCTGCACCACGGGCTGGACATCGACGAGCAGAGCGTGTCGAGACCTGCTCGCTCTCCGCGTCATGCCCCGACAGCACCCGACCAAGGAGGCACACCGTGAAGTACTTGATCCTCATCCACGCCAACCCCAAGCCGTGGGCGCACCCGACGTCCCGGTTCACCGACGAGGGCCGCGCGCTGGCGGTCGCCGAGCACGACGAGGCGGACCGCCGGTTCGACGGGCTGCTCGGGGAGCTCTCGGCGAACGGCGAGCTCGTCACGGCGGAGGCTCTGGCCGACCCCGCGTCGGCCACGGTGTACCGCTGGCGCAGCGGGGACTCCCTGGCCAGCGAGGGACCCTACGCCGAGACGCAGGAGCACCTGGCGGGGTTCTTCCTCGTCGACTGCGCCACGCGCGAGCGTGCGGAGGAGGTCGCGGCGCAGTTCGCCGGGCCTGGGAGCGTCGCGGAGCTGCGGCCGGCGTACGTCTGGGAGTGAGCGGTCGGGTCTCCCCGCTGACCAGGACGAACGTCCCTGGTGGCTGCGGGGCGGCCCGACGAGGATCGGACGCGTGAACGCACCCTGGTGGCGACTGCCGGACCCGGACCGGCAGACCACGAACGACCGCACCGTCCGCGTCGAGAGCGACGACGACACCGCCGACCTCCTCCCGCCGTTCTACGACTGACGAGCGCTACCCGACGGGCCTCGACCGCGTCGCGAACTCCTCCGACACCGGCGGCAGCAGGCAGAAGAGCAGCCCGACGGGGTCGACCATCACGGCGTAGTCGTCGTAGCGCGTGCGGACGGTCGCACCGAGCCCTTCCAGCCGCGCGATCTCGGCGTCGAGGTCGTCGGTCTCGATGTCGAGGTGGAAGCGCGGGCCGTCGTGACCGCCGAGGCTCTGGGTGGCCACGTGCGGCAGGGACGCGGCGTCGCGCAGGGCGACGAACGGCTCCCCCGGGATCGGGTGCGGGGTCGCGTCGAGGGCGCCTGCCCAGAACGTGGTGACGACGTCGATGTCGGCCGCGGGGGCGTCGATGATGACCTCGCGGAGCATGATCCGGTGCATGGCGGGACCTTAGTGGCTGGCGCAGTGTCAGACCTCTGTTCGAACATGTGTTCGTGCGCTCCACCATCCTGCATGCCGACCTCGACGCCTTCTACGCGTCCGTCGAGCAGCGCGACGACCCCCGCCTGCGCAACCGGCCGGTCGCCGTGGGCGGCGGCGGGGTGATCCTGGCGGCGTCGTACGAGGCGAAGCGCCGCGGCGTGACGACCCCGATGGGAGGCCGGCAGGCGCGAGCGCTGTGCCCCGGACTCATCATCGTCAGGCCACGGTTCGACGCGTACGTCGAGGCCAGCAAGGCCGTGTTCGAGCTGTTCCACCAGACCACACCGCTGGTCCAGGGCGTGTCGATCGACGAGGCGTTCCTCGATGTCGGCGGCCTGCACAAGATCGACGTCGCGCCCGTCGACATCGCGGCGCGGCTGCGCGCGCAGGTCCGGGACGTCGTCGGGCTGCCCATCACGGTCGGCGTGGCGCGCACGCCGTTCCTGGCCAAGGTCGCGTCGCGGGTGGCCAAGCCGGACGGGCTGCTGCTGGTGCTCCCGGCCGACGAGGAGTCGTTCCTGCACCCGCTGCCCGTGGAGATGCTGTGGGGCGTCGGCGAGGTCACGGCCTCGAAGCTGCACGCGTACGGGCTGCGCACCGCCGGGGATGTCGCGGCGCTCCCCCAGTCGGTTCTCGTGGCGGCGCTCGGTCCGGCCGGTGGCCGGCACCTCTACGCGGTCGTGCACGGGCACACGCCGGCCCGGGTCGAGGTCGGCCGGTCGCGCGGTTCCATCGGTGCGCAGCGTGCGATCGGGCACGGGCCGCACGACCAGGCGTTCGTCCGCGCCGCGCTGCTCGGGCTCGTCGACCGGGTGTGCCGACGGATGCGCAAGGCCGACCGGATCGCGCGGACGGTCGTGCTGCGGCTGCGCTTCGAGGACTACACCAAGGCCACCCGGTCGCGGTCGGTCGCCGCCGGGACCGACTCGTCCGAGGACATCGCTGCTGTGGCCCTCGAGCTGCTGGAGGCTGCCGGTCCCCTCATCCGCGAGCGCGGGATCACGCTCGTGGGGGTCGCGCTGACGGGGCTGTCGTCGGACCGGTTCGTGCAGCTGACCCTCCCGCTCGACCACCCCGACCACGGCGGGCTCGACGAGGCGGTCGACGCGGTGGCGGTGCGGTTCGGCACGCAGGCGGTGGTGCGCGCGAGCCTGCTGCGGCGCGGCGAGGGGATCGCCGTGCCGCTGCTGCCGGACGCGTGAGGTCAGCCGACGGCGACCGGCTCCGGTCGACGGTCCTCGGCGTCCACGTCGGCGTCGGCGGGCTCGTCGTCGGAGAACAGGTCCTCCGCCGATGCCGACGCGTACCGCTCCACGTCGAGGATCCCCTCGCGCTTCGCGACGATCGTCGGCACCAGCGCCTGCCCCGCGACGTTCACGGCCGTGCGGCCCATGTCGAGGATCGGGTCGATGGCCAGCAGGAGGCCGACGCCCGCGAGCGGCAGCCCGAGGGTCGACAGGGTGAGGGTCAGCATGACCACGGCCCCGGTCAGCCCGGCGGTCGCGGCGGAGCCGACCACGGAGACGAACGCGATGAGCAGGTAGTCCGTGACCGACAGGTCGATGCCGAAGAGCTGCGCGACGAAGATCGCGGAGATCGCCGGGTAGATCGAGGCGCAGCCGTCCATCTTCGTGGTGGCCGCCAGCGGCACGGCGAACGACGCGTACGAGCGCGGCACTCCGAGGTTGCGCTCGACGACGCGCTGCGTCACGGGCAGCGTGCCCACCGACGACCGGGACACGAACGCGAGCTCGATGGCGGGCCAGGCGCCGCGGAAGAAGCTGAGGATGCCGAGGCCGTTGGTCCGCAGGATCACGGGGTAGACCACGAACAGCACGAGGGCCAGGCCGGTGTAGATCGCGACGGCGAACGACCCGAGCGGCGCCAGCAGGTCCCACCCGTAGGTCGCGACGGCGCGGCCGATGAGGCCGAGGGTGCCCAGCGGCGCGAGGCGGATGACCCACCAGAGGATCTTCTGGACGACCGCGAGCGCCGACCGTGTGAAGCCGAGGAACGGCTCGGCGGCCTTCCCGGTGCGCAGCGCGGCGATCCCGACGACGATCGCGACGACCACGATCTGCAGCACGTTGAACGAGATGCCGGTGGTCAGGGTCCCGTCGTCCGCGGCCTGGGTGCTGGCGCCGAGGCCGAGGAAGTTGCTCGGGATCAGGCCGTTGAGGAAGTCGAGCCAGCTGCCGGTGGTGCCCACCTCGGAGCCCGCCTCGGGGCTGAGGGTCGAGCTGTTGCCCGGCTGGAACACGAGGCCCAGGCCGATGCCGATCGCGACGGAGATCGCGGCGGTGATCGCGAACCAGAGCAGCGTCTGCCAGGCGAGCCGCGCGGCGTTGGTGACCTGCTGCAGGTTGGCGATCGAGGCGACGATCGCGAGGAAGACCAGCGGCGGCACGATCGTCTTGAGCAGCGTGACGAACGACGAGCCGATGGTGTCGAGCGTCGTGGTCAGCCAGTTGGGGTCCCCGGCGGCGGTGGGGCCCAGCTGCAGCGCGACCCAGCCGAGCAGGACGCCCAGAGCGAGGCCGAGCAGGACCTGGACGGAGAAGGACGGGAGGCGCAGCCGGCGACGGCGCGGCGTGGTGGTCTCGGACACGGGGCTCCCCGGGGGGTGTGGCGGCGGCCGGTGTCTCCAGCCTCCGTTCGCAACCGGCCGACCCCGCCGTCTTCTTCCGAGACGGTGGTCACACCGTGAACAGGGGCACGGACCTGACGGCCGTCCGCACGGGCAGCGACGCGGCCGGGTGCGGCACGTGGACGCTGCTGCCGATGGACGACGGGACCTGGACGCTGACCAGCGGCGGGACGACGCAGCCGGTGCGGGTGCTGCTGCCCTGACCTGCGCGGCCGTGACGGCGACGAGATACTGGCGAGACCTCGCCGCCGACAGGAGAACACCGTGCCGAAGACCACGCTCACCCTGGACGTGCCGGGGGCGACCCTCACCTACGACATCCGTGGTTCGCTCCCGGCGGCGGACGGGCGCGTGCCGCTGCTGCTCGTCGGTCAGCCGATGGACGCGTCCGGCTTCGGCACGCTCGCGTCCCACTTCCCCGACCGGACGGTCGTGACGTACGACCCGCGGGGCCTGGGCCGCAGCACCCGCAGCGACGGCGACCTGACGAACTCACCCCAGCAGCAGGCCGAGGACCTGCACCGCCTGATCGGCGAGCTCGGCGGGAGCGTCGACCTGTTCGGCAGCAGCGGCGGCGCCGTCACCGGGCTGCACCTGGTGGCGACACACCCGCAGGACGTCCGCGTCCTGGTCGCCCACGAGCCGCCTGTGCTGTCCGTCCTGCCCGACGCCGCGCAGGCGTTCGCCGCCGAGCAGCGCGTCCAGGAGGTCTACCACCAGCGGGGGTGGGGCGCGGGGATGGCGGCGTTCATCGCCCTGACGTCCGTGCAGGGCCCGTTCCCCGACGACTTCGGCCGCGAGCTGCCCGACCCGGCGACGTTCGGGCTGCCGACGGCCGACGACGGGTCCCGCGTCGACCCGCTGCTCTCCGGCGCCTCGAACGCCGTGACGGCGTATCGTCCCGACGTGGCCGCCCTCACCGGCGCACCGACGCGGGTGGTCGTCGCGGGCGGCGTCGAGAGCCAGGACACGCTGACCTGGCGCACGTCGGCGGCGCTGGCCGACGCCCTCGGGCAGCCGTTGACGGTGTTCCCCAGCAACCACGGCGGGTTCCTCGGTGGTGAGTTCGGCCAGGCGGGCCAGCCGGAGGCGTTCGCCGCCCGGCTGCGCGAGGTGCTCGACGGCGCGGGGTGAGTGCTGGAGGCCCGGCACCCGGCGGGTGGACGATGGGGGTGAGCACCCGCCGACCAAGGAGTCGAGATGGCATCGCAGGACGAGCGCGCGACAGGGATGGACCTCCAGAAGCTGATCCGCCTGATCACCTTGGGACTGGCGGTGGCCGCCGTCGTCAAGGAGCTGCGGACGCCACCCGAGGAACGCCAGTGGAACGGAGTCCTGGGCTTCGTGCCCTACGACTTCCGCGTCCCGACCCTCGCCCGGGTCAAGGAACGCATGTGGGACCCGGAGAGCGCCCACCTGATCAGCCCCCGGGTGTTCGGCGTCGGGTGGACCCTCAACGTCGGCCGGCTGGTCGAGCTCGTCCGGCAGCGGGTCGCCTCCGCCGACTGACGTCCGCCGACGCCTCGCGGCGCCCGTGAGCCACACCTACGCTCGGGAAGGTCTGCGACACCGAGCCACGGGAGTACGTTCAATGGGCACCATCACCACGACGGACGGCACGGAGATCTTCTACAAGGACTGGGGTTCGGGCCAGCCGCTCGTCTTCAGCCACGGCTGGCCGTTGTCGGCCGACGACTGGGACACCCAGCTGCTGTTCTTCCTCCAGCACGGGTACCGGGTCGTCGCGCACGACCGCCGGGGTCACGGCCGCTCCACCCAGACGAGCGACGGCCACGACATGGACCACTACGCCGACGACCTGGCGGCGCTCACCGAGCACCTTGACCTGCGCGACGCCGTCCACATCGGGCACTCCACCGGGGGTGGCGAGGTCGTGCACTACATCGCCCGGCACGGCGAGAGCCGCGTGGCCAAGGCGGTCCTGATCAGCGCCGTCCCACCGATCATGGTGCAGACGGAGGCGAACCCGGGCGGGCTGCCGAAGGAGGTCTTCGACGGTCTGCAGGAGCAGGTGGCCACCAACCGGTCGAACTTCTACCGCGACCTGGCCGCGAACCAGTTCTACGGGTTCAACCGCCCGGGCCGTGAGCCGTCCGAGGCGATCATCGAGAACTGGTGGCGCCAGGGGATGATGGGCGGCGCGAAGGCGCACTACGACGGCATCGTCGCGTTCTCCCAGACCGACTTCACGGAGGACCTGAAGAAGATCACGGTCCCCACGCTGGTGATGCACGGCGACGACGACCAGGTGGTCCCCTACGCCGACTCCGCCCCCCTGTCCGCCGAGCTGCTCCAGAACAGCACCCTGAAGACGTACGCCGGGTTCCCGCACGGGATGCCGACCACGGAGGCCGCGACGATCAACGCGGACCTGCTGGAGTTCCTCCGCTCGTGAGCACCGACGAGGGCGGC
Source organism: Cellulomonas terrae (assembly GCF_007990265.1). Lineage (GTDB taxonomy): Bacteria > Actinomycetota > Actinomycetes > Actinomycetales > Cellulomonadaceae > Cellulomonas > Cellulomonas terrae. Next base: position 47,704 of record NZ_BJWH01000011.1, on the reverse strand, counting down.
GGCGCCTGCCGCCGCCCTCGTCGTGCCGTCAGCGCCGGCCGCGCATCGCGTCCAGGACCACCGTGAACACGTCGGTGTTGTCCTGCGCCCGAGCCAGTCGCTCGGCCCGCGGGCCCTCGGCCGTCAGCGGGGTCGCGGCACCGGTGTGCCCGCCCGTCGTCCAGTCGATCGTGAACTCCAGGTCGCTGTTCGCGATCGGGAACGGCCCGTCCTCGAGGCTCTGGGTGACCCCGGGGTCCGTGCTCGCGGTGTCGCCGGACTCGTCGTCCGGGTCGACGTTCTCGATCGCCATCCCGCCCGTCTCGTGGTCCCCGACGACGACGACGAGCGTGTCCTTGTGCTTCGCGACGTACTCGCGGACCAGCGCCACGGTCGCGTCCAGCGCCTGCCCGGCCTGGATGGTGCGAGCAGCGTTGTTGTTGTGCGCGAACTCGTCGATGGCCTCCTCCTCGACGACCAGGAAGAAGCCCTGCCGGTCGCGCGAGAGGATGTCGAGCGCCTTGGCGGTCATCGTGGTGAGCGGCACCACGGGGGCGTACTCGTCGCCCTGACCCTCCGGGAACTGCTCGAACATCTCCTCGTTGGCGAACAGGCCGAGGACCTTGTCGGACCGCGTCGCTGCGAGCTCGCCGGGGGTGCTGACGTAGTCGTAGCCCAGGCCCTCGGCCCGCTCGACGAGGTTGCCGATCGTGCTCTTGCTCACCTCGGGCCGCGGGTCCGCGGGGTCGTCCGGGTAGGCGCCCGGGTCGCCCACGGGGTACCACCAGTCCTCGCCCCCACCCAGGATGACGTCCGGCTTGGTCACCTCCAGGAACTGCCGGGCGATCTCGGTCTGGGTGCCCCGGTCGGGCACGTGTGACCCGAACGCGGCGGGGGTGGCGTCCGTGACCTGGGCCGTCGTGACCAGCCCGGTCGCCTTGCGCAGGTCCTTCGCGTGCTCCAGGAGCGTCTTGACCGGGTTCCCGTTCACGTCCACCGACACCGCGCCGTTGTACGTCAGAACGCCGGCCGCGAACGCCGTGGCGCCGGCGGCCGAGTCGGTGACGGCATCCTCCGGGTCCAGCGAGTCGGTGTGCGTCCAACCGGCGTACCGCAGCGAGTCCATCTGCAGCTGCCCGTCCTTGCCGACGGTCGCCAGCCGCGTGGCGTCCCGCGCCGCGAGGCTCAGGCCGTCGCCGACCATGAAGATGACGTTCTTCGCGACGGCCCGGTCACCGCCGCGGCCGTGGTCTCGTTCGTCGCGGTCACCGCCACCGGCGATCCCGGAGGTGGTGAGCCCTGCTGCGAGCACGGCTGCGCTGCCGGCTCCTAACCATGCCTGTCGTGAGTTGAGCATCGTGTGTCGTCCCCCGGACTTCGTCGTCCCTCGACGTCCGGCCTGTTCTCGACCGTGCCGTCCATCGTTCGACCGTTCGGGTGACGGCGCATCCCGGGGCGCTCTAGGGACGAGGCGGGCGGCAGACGACGACCTGGAGGTCCCCGTCCAGCGCGACCGGTCCCGCAGCGGCGGGCAGGAGCACCGTGCGCCCTCGACGCAGGGCCGAGGACCCGTCGAGCGTGCCCGCACCGTCGACCACGACGAGCACGGCGAGGCCCGCGTCGAGCACCTGCGGACCGGTCCAGCGCTCCACGCGGAAGAACGCCGCCGCGTCGGGCAGCAGGTCCCCCGACGACGCCGCCGTCGCACCGCGCAGGCGCGCGATCTCGTCGGCGGACCACCCGCGACGGTCGACGGCGCCGAGCGCGACGTCAAACCCGAGTCCCAGGTGTCCGTCGGTGGCCCCGTCGATCGGGAACCCCGACCACTCCAGCAGGATCGACAGGTCGGTCGGCTCCTGCAGCTCCACGACGAGCGCGCCCTCCCCGATGGCGTGCGGGAGCCCCGCGGGGACCAGCACAGCGTCGCCGGCGGCGAGGTCGAGGACGTGCATCGCGCCGAGCATCGCGTCGGTGTCCTGTGTCCGGACCCAGCGCGCCAGCTCGTCGACGCCGACGTCCCGCGCGAATCCGAGGTGCACCCGGGCGGGCTCGAGCACGACCCACGCCTCCGTCTTGCCGTGCGCGAGCCCCAGGTGCTCCGCGGCGAACGGGACGTCGGGGTGGGCGTGCACCGGCAGGCGCTGGCCGGCGTCGAGCAGCTTGACCAGCAGTGCCGGGTCCGACCCGAACGCGGCGACGTGCTCGGCGCCGAGCCACGCCACCGGGTCGGCCTCGATGGCGTCGCGGAGCAACCGGCCGTCGGGCAGCACCGTCAGCCCGACGGGCTCGTGGCCGAACACCGACGTCGCCGAACCCACCCAGTCCTCCGGCTCGTGGCTGGCCGACGGGCCGGTCCCGCGCAGCTCGGCGATCTGGCGACCTCCCGCGTAGAACCTGTCGGCCGGCTGGTTGGCGGGCAGGTACAGCGGCTTCATGACATCCCTTCGACGGCGATGCGGACACCCGTGCGCCAGGTCGCGCCGGGGACGAGGACGGGGGCCCCGGCGTGCGGGAGGTCCCGCTCGGGACCGAACAGCGGGGCGTTCGTGGGCTCCACTCCGAGCACGTACGCGTCGCGCGCGGGCCAGCTCCACGTGCACAGCCGGGGCAGGGTCGCGCCGGTCCAGGTCACGACGAGGTCGGGGAAGAGGTCGTCGCCGACGAGCGTTGCCCGTGCCTCGCGCACGCCCAGGTGCTCGGCGACCACGGGGACGAGGCCGGGCGCCGGCTCGGGGGTGACCAGCGGGTGGCGGTCTGCCGGGAGCGGCTCGCGGACGACCCACTCGTCGGCGTCGACGTCCAGGCGGGCGCCCGGTCGCAGGAAGGGTGCGCCGAGGTTGACGTGGTAGAGCAGCGGGACGCCCACGGACCGGTCCCCGACGTTGCGCACGACGTCGCTGACCTCGACGGCGGGCGTGCCCGTGGACGCCACGACCGACCGCTCGACGAGGATCCGTGGACCGCCCAGCGAGGTGTGCGCGACCGTGCCCGTCACGCAGACCTGCCACCCGTCGCCCACCCGCTCGCGTGACCAGTGCACGTCGGTCGCGGGCGTCAGGTGGTGGGTGCCGTGCTGGCCCGACGAGCCGCGCGGCTCGCCGATGTTGTCGGGGCCGCACGTGGCCAGGAGTCCGCCGAGGAAGCGCGCCTCCCAGTCCCGCCCCGGGCCGGGGTCGACGGGGTTCGGGGACCGCCACGCCACGGGTGTCGAGCCCCACCACGTCGCGCCCAGGTCCAGCCCGCGGCCCGGCAGGACGTCGAACGCGAGCCCGCCCGCGAGGCGCACCGCGATGACCCCGCCACGGTCGTCCACGCTCGCGAGCGCGTCCGGCCGGGAGACGCGGCCGTCGTCCGTCAGCTCGCCCCAGCCCGTCACGGCAGGTCCAGCGCAGCGAGGAAGCCGCCGACGAACGAGTCGCCGAGCCCGATGGTCGTCGGGGTGGCGACGCCGCTCAGGTCGAGGGCGGGAACGACGCACGCGTCGGGACCGAGCAGGTCGGCGACGTCGGACACGAGCTGCTGGGCGGTCGTGCCCGGGGTCAGGGAGGCGGTCGCCGCGTAGTCCTCGGGCGTGAACCCGTCGCCCATCCAGTAGCGGGTGCTCGCCATCGTGATCCCGCCGACGAGCGCGGACCGCAGCGAGGTCGCCCGCTGCCCGACCGCCAGCGCCCAGTACTTGGTGTGCACGACGAGGGTCGGTGCCGGGACGACCTCGTGCAGCTCCCGGACGGCCTTCGCGACGGTCGGCGCGTCGAGCAGGTCCACCGGCCGGCCGAGGTAGGCCTGCATCTCGTCCTCGTTGAGGCTGTAGACGTCCGCGCACCACACCATCTCGTCACGGACGCGCCGGCTCAGCGCCGGCACGTGATACCCCGCGTCCTCGAAGACGACGAGCGCGTCCGGCGGGAGGGCCCGCATCGCGTCGCGCACCTGCGCCAGACGCGACTCGAGCACCGCCGGGTCCTGGATGACGTTGAACGACGACAGCAGGAAGACGTCGGCCGCGCGCAGGGCGTCGGGCAGGTCCGGGGCGATGCGCAGCTCGCGGTGCGGCGGGTCGTTGGCGAAGATGACGCGGTTCGGGTGCGGCGCCACCAGCTCGACGCCACCGACGCGCACGCGTGCGCCCGCCGGGTACTGCACGATCAGGTGCGGGTCGAGGGTGTCCTCGACCGCGCTCGACACGTAGTCGACGGACGCCGGGAGGAGCCGGCGGACGTTGTCGTCGATCGAGACGAGGTGCATCGTGCTCGGGATGCCGAGCACGTCCATCGCGATCGCCGCCCGCACGCACGTCCCCCCGAGCGTGACCTCCTTGGAGAACCGTGCCGCGAACTCCTCGACGATGCCGGAGGAGGCGACGAACCGCTCTCCCCCGACACCGTCGCGGACGAACGCGAGCAGGGTCCGCACGAGGTCGCGCACGGAGTCGACCGGGGCCATCCGGTCGAGGTCGTCCGGGCCGATCCCGAGCTCGGCGGCGAGCTGCTCGAGCACGGCCGGGTCCCAGCGGATCTCGTAGTCGACCGTCCCACCCATGCCCAGCACGAACGTCGTGCTCATCGATCGACTGCCCTCTCTCGCGTCAGGACGTGCTCAGTACAGGTCGGCCTTGCCGGCGGCGTCGAACAGGTGGATCTTCTGCGCCGCGACCTCCTGCATGGCCTCGATGCAGGGCGGCTGGATGAGCAGCGGCTCGCGCAGGCTGGTGTCCGCGAGGACCTCGCGCATCTTGTCGTGGTACGCGACCTTGATGTCGCTGGAGATGTTGATCTTGTTCACGCCGAGCTTGACCGCCTGGCCGATCTCGCCGTCCGGGTTGCCGGAGCCGCCGTGCAGGACCAGCGGGATGGGCAGCAGGGCCTTGATCTGCTGGAGCAGCTCGAGCCGGAGCTCCGGGGTGACGTGCTTGGGGTACAGGCCGTGCGCGGTGCCGATGGCGATCGCGAGGCTGTCGACGCCGGTGCGCTGGACGTACTCGACGGCCTCGGCCGGGTCGGTGAACGCGATCTGCGACATGAGCACGCCGTCCTCGGCCTGCTCGTCGAGCTTGCCGATCGTGCCCAGCTCACCCTCGACGGAGACACCGACGGCGTGGGCGGTCTCGACGACCTTCGCGGTGATCGCGACGTTGTCCTCGAAGGGCTCCATCGACGCGTCGATCATGGCCGAGGTGAACCCGTACTGGATGGCCTCCAGCACCTGCTCGTAGGAGCCGCCGTGGTCCCAGTGGATGGCGACGGGGACCGAGGAGCGGTGCGCGCGCTGGATCAGCGCGGGCAGGGCGTCGCGGCCCAGGTGGGCCACCTCGTCGGGGTGGATCGCGACGATGAGCGGGGCGTTCAGCTTCTCGGAGATCTCGAAGATCCCCTTGCCCATCGCGTAGTCGCTGATGTTGAAGGCGGGGATGGCGAAATAGTTCTCGTTCGCCACCGCGAGCAGGTCTCGGCCGTTCATCAACATGATGTGTGTCAACTTTCCTGTGTGGGTGTTTCTCAGGGAGGGGGGTCTAGATCTTCACGGCGCCGGCGGTCATCCCCCCGATGAAGTAGCGCTGGAAGAAGAGGAAGAGAATGAGAACGGGAATGCAGCCGAGAATGCTCATGGCCATCATCTCGTTCCATTCGTACGAGTGCTGGCCCATGAGGAGCTGGATGCCGATGGGCACCGTGCGCATGTCCTCTGTCCTGGTCAGGGTCAGGGCGAACAGGAACTCGTTCCAGCAGATCATGAACGTGTACACGCCGACGGACACCAGACCGGGCACGGAGATGGGCATGAGAATGCGCCACAGGGCGGTGAGCGGACCGGCTCCGTCGACCTTGACGGCCTCGTCCAGCTCTTTCGGGAGGGTGTTGAAATAGCCCGTCATCATGATGATCGCGTAGGGCAGCGTGAACACCATGTAGGTGAGGATCAGGCCCTGATAGGTGTTGTAGAGCTTGAGCGCGACGACGAGGCCGAAGTACGGGATCAGCAGCGTGATGGGCGGGACCGCCTGGACGGACACGACGATCACGTTGATCGTCTTCTTGCCCCAGAACTCGTACCTGCTGAACGCGTACGCGGCGTGCACCGCGACGATCAGCGACAGCGCGGTCACCGACAGGGCGATGACGTAGCTGTTGAGGAAGAACCGCAGCTTGGTCGGGTCGGTGAGGATCGTCGTGTACGCGTCGAACGAGAAGCCCGGCGTGACGAGGCGCGGCGGGAACTCGAAGATCTCCGGGTTGGTCTTGAACGAGCTGGAGAGCATCCAGACCACGGGGAGCGCGGCGAAGCACGCACCCAGGACCAGAGCCACGACGAGCGCGGCCCGCTGGCTGGTCTTCTTCGGCGGGGTGCGCAGCGCGGGCTGCTCGGACGTGGTGGGGCGGGTGGCCAGCGTGGTCATCTCAGTCCCTCGCCTTCTGGTGCCGCACGTAGAAGAACGCGAGAACCATCGACATGAGGAGCACGAGGACCGCGGACGCGGAGGCGACGGAGAACTCGTACTCGGTGAACGCGAGCTTGTACGTGAAGGTCGAGAGGACCTCGGTGGAGTTGATGGGCCCGCCGCCGGTGGTCATCCAGATCAGGGCGAACTGCTGTGTCGTCCAGATGAAGTCCAGGAGCGCCATCGAGATGATGATCGGCCGCAGCTGCGGGAGCGTGACGTTGCGGAACTGGGCCACCACGCCGGCGCCGTCGACCTTCGCGGCCTCGTAGAGCTCGCGCGGGATGCCCTGCAGGCCGGCCAGCAGCGAGATCATGAAGAACGGGTAGCCGGACCAGATGTTGATGAACGTCACGGCGGCGAGCGCGGTCGACGGGTTGGCCAGCCACTCCGTCGAGCCGTCGGTGATCCCCGTCGACCCGAGCAGGTAGTTGACGACGCCGTTCGGGCTGAGCAGCAGCCGCCACAGGACCGCGACGATCGCCACCGTGAACAGCCACGGCAGGATGTACAGGACCCGGAAGAACGCCTTCGTGCGGTCCTTCAGCAGCGGCGAGTTGAGCATGAGCGCGAACGCCAGGCCGATGACGAAGTGCACGACGACCGACGAGATGGTGAACACCAGCGTGTTGCGCACCGCGGTGAAGAACACCGGGTCGGTGAGCACCTCGAGGTAGTTCTCGAAGCCCACGAACGCGGGGTTCTTGTTGGTGATCACCCGGTCGAGCAGCGAGTAGCTGACGACCATGATGATCGGCGTGATCATCAGGATGATCAGCAGCACCCCGGTCGGGGTGAGGAATCCGTAGGGCGTCAGCGTCCGCTTGATCCGGCCGATGGTGCGGGTCCGGGCGGAGTCGGCACCGGGCGGCGGTGCGGCCTTCACGGGTCCCGCCTTCGCGGGAGTGGCTGTCTGTGACATGGGCTCGCGGCTCTCTCCTGAGGGGGCGGGCCGCGCCGGTCGTGCCTCCGGCGCGGCCCGGGTTCCGGGCTGGGTGGCCTAGAACTCCTCTTCCCACTTGGTCTGGGCCGCGGCGAGCGCGTCCTGCATCGACTGCTGGCCGTCGAGCGCCTTCTGGAACTCCTCACCGAAGTCCCGCATGAGCTGCTCGGCGACGGGCAGGCCCGTGAACTCGTTGGCCGGGAAGCCGGACTGGTAGATCTCGAACGCGGTGCCGAACAGCTCGTCCTCCTCGACGAAGTCGGGGACGGAGGCCGTGTTGCCCGGGAAGGCGTTGGCGATCGAGGAGAGCTCGCTGTTGACGTCCTCGCTCATCAGGAACTCGACGAGCTTGAACGCCTCCTCCTTGTGCTCGGAGTTCTCGGCGATGCCGATGCCCCACGAGGCGTAGGGGATGCCGCGCTCACCGGTGTACCCGTCCTCGGCCGGGATCGCCGAGATGCTGAAGTTCAGGTCCGGGTTGGACTCGCGGATGAGGTTCACGTGGGCGAGCGAGTCGATCATCATGCCGACCCGGCCGTTGCTGAACTCCTCGACCTTGTCCTGCTCCTTCATGGTGAACGACCCGGGTGCGATGACGCCGTCGTCCCAGAGGCCCTGGATGAAGTCCGTGGCGCTGGTGACGTCCTCGTTGTCGGTCAGCGCGGGCTGCCCGCCGTCGAGCATCGACCCACCGGACGCCCACACCCAGGACATGACGTCGTTCTGGATGCCGTTGGGGGCTTCGAGCGACAGCGGGAGGATCCAGCCGTACGTGTTCTCGCTCGTGGTCTTGGCCGCCGCGTCCGCGAACTCGGAACGCGTGGTGGGCGGCGCGGTGACGCCGGCGCCGGCGAGCAGGTCGTCGTTGGTGAACATCGGGTACACGAAGTTCACGACGGGGATCATGTACGTCCTGTCGTCCACCTTGACCTGGCTGGCCAGCTGCGACTCGTCGTAGCCCGCCTCGGACATCACCGCGGACAGGTCCGTGATCGCGCCCTGGTCGGCGAAGTCGCTCACCCATGCGCCGTCCAGGCCGACGACGTCGGACATCGTCCCGGCGGCGGCGCCGGCGACGACCTGCTCCTTCGTCGAGGCGTACGGCCCCGACAGCAGGTCGACCGTGATGCCCGGGTTCTCCGACTCGAACTGGTCCATCAGCTCGCGGAACGCACCGTCGGGGAGCTCGGGCTCCCACCACTGCGAGAACTCGAGGGTGACGTCGCCGCCGTCCTCCCCGCCCGTGCCTCCGCTGTCCGAGCCGCCCCCACCGGAGCACGCCGCGAGTGCGAGCGATGCGACACCGGTGAGTGCAATGAAGCGTCCAACGTGAGCGCCCTTGCCCATGACTCTCCCCATCCTCAGATCCTGCCGCTTCGTGCGACTGTGTGCGCACTTTTGCGTGTTTCCGCCAACGTAGACCCGAGAAACTGCGCCGTCAAGCAGTGCTTGCCCGTCGCAACCACCCTCCGGCACCGCCCTCGCGCGCCTGAGATGTCCCCGATTTCGCCCTGATCTGGGCAGATGACCGATTCCATCGGTGCAGATTGGCTCGATCACACCTTGCGTTTTCTCGCACAAACCCGCATCGCTGTGGTTCAGTACTCCCATGTCTGCGACCTCCGACGGCTCCGCACGCCGCCTGCCCGCGGGCCGCAAGGCCGATCTGGCGGCCTACGTGGCCGAGCAGGGACAGGTGACCGTGGCGATCCTGGCCGAGCGGTTCGACGTCTCCCCCGACACCATCCGCCGCGACCTCGACGCCCTCGACGCCGACGGCGTCCTCATCCGCACGCACGGTGGAGCGATCAGCCCGCAGGCGGTCCCCCGCCCCGACACCGGCGTCGACGTCCGGCTGCGGATCCAGACCTCGGCGAAGGACCAGATCGGGGCGCTCGCGGCCGGCCTCGTGCGCGACGGCGCGTCGCTCATGATCAACGCGGGCACCACGACGCTGGCCGTCGCGCGCCACCTCGCCGAGCACCGCGACCTCACCGTCGCGACGAACTCGCTGCGGTTGCCGACGGAGATCAGCCCGCAGGCGTTCCGCGACCTGTACGTGTTCGGGGGCGTCGTCCGGCTCAGCGCCCAGGGCACCATCGGGGCCGTCGCGTTCCCGACGGAGAACGGCGCCGACCGCGACATCCGCTGCGACCTCGCGCTGATCGGCGTCGGTGCCGTGAGCGCCGACGCCGGCTACTCGACGAGCAACCTCGGCGAGGCCGCGATGATGAGCGCCATGATGGACCGCTCGGCGAAGGTCGCCGTCCTCGCCGACTCGACGAAGTTCGGCCGCCGCCTGTTCGCGCAGATCGCGGAGCTGGGCCGTGCCGACTACCTGGTGACCGAGGCACCGCCGCCAGCGGACCTGGCGGCCGCGCTGGAGTCCGCGGGCGTCGAGGTCATCCTGCCGGCCGACGTCGGCTGATCCGCTCGACCAGCACCGGGGCGACCGCCATCGTCAGCGGGACGAACCCCCACAGGCGGCCGGCCCGCAGGTCGTAGTCGGCGACGAGGTCGGACAGCGGAAGGCCTCGCACGGCTCCGGCACCGAGCTCGAACGCCAGCGTGCCCGCGCTCCACCCGAGCCCGACCCGCAGGGCGGTCGTGCGGTCGGGCAGCGGGTGCCTCCGCTGCAGCACCGACGCCGTCGCGACGATCGTCGTGACCAGCACGCCGGTGGACACCTGGTGCGCCCGCAGCGTCCCGAGCCGCGGCACGAGGACGCGCTCCCGCAGGCCACCGTTCGCGACCGCCGCCCCCGCGATCCCGCACCAGGCGAGCGTCCACGCACCGCGCGTCGTCGTCATCGCTCCCCCACCAGGGGAAGGACCTCGTCCGCCAGCAGCCGGTCGACCGCGTCGGCCTGCTCGAACGCGACCGCGTGCGCGGCACCCTCGAACGTCAGCAGCCTCTTCGTCGGTGCGTCCAGCGCGGCATACCACTCGAGGGCGAGGTCGCGCCGACCGTCGAGCTCCGCCGCCCCGTCCAGCACGAACACCGGGACCTCCAGCCGCGGCACCTCGCGCCGCAGGTCCAGACCCTGAAGCTGCGGGTACATCACCGAGAACGTGTCGATGAGGCCCCGGAGCACGTCGACCTTGTCGACGAGCCGGTACTCGGGGCCCCGGATCCCGAACGCGTCCAGCCCGGAGGCGGCACCGCGGTCCAGGTAGCCCTGGGACGGTGTGTACGCGCCGTACAGGTGGTCGTAGGCCAGCATGACGTCGGCGTTCGACCAGGGCAGGTCGGCGTACGGCGGCTCACCGGTCCGCTCGGTCAGCGCGGCCGTCGCAGCGTCGTCGGTCCGGGCCGCGTAGGCGACGAGGTCACGGTAGATGCGTCGGTCGGTCTCGGTGACGTCGACCATCTGCCCGCTGCCGAGGTACGCGTGGAACAGGTCGGGCCGCCGCTCGACGGCCAGGACGCCGAGGATCGTGCCCCAGGACTCCCCCAGGAGCACGACCTTGTCCTCGCCGAAGCGAGCGCGCAGGTACTCGGTCAGCTCGATGACGTCGGCGACCGCGCGGTCGAGCGTGGCCTCCTCGGTCGGCAGGAGCGCGGCGTAGGACGTGCCGTTGCCCCGCTGGTCGAAGGTCGCGAAGACCACGTCGTCGACCCACGGCTCGGACAGCGCCCGGGCCAGCGCGAGGTCGGACTGGCCCGGGCCGCCCGACAGGTAGAGCAACACGGGTGCGTCCGGGTCCGCGGCCCTGACCAGGACGGTGTGCGGATCACCACCGAGGAGCACCGTGTCGAGCGTGGCGATGCTGCCGGGCACCACGTCCCCGTCGGCGTCGCGCACGGGCGGAGTGGAGGCCGGCAGCGCGACCACCACGGCGAGGCCGAAGGTGAGCACGCCGAGGACCGTCGTGGTCACGCGCCCTGGCGCGCCGGCGCCGACGCGCGCGCCGAGGACCATCGGCAGGACGAGCAGGACGCCGTGCACCCCGCGCCCGAGCACGAGTGCGAGCAGCCCCCAGATCGAGTCGACCCGGACGTCGTGCACCGTGGGCAGGAGCACGTCGCTGCGGGCGAGCTCGACGGCGGCGAGGTACGCGGCCGCCAGCGGGATCACCACCCACGCCGTGCCGACCACCCGCCCGCCGACGACACCGAGCCCGGCTCCGGTCGCCATCACGACCAGAGCACCGAGCGTGGACACCGGGCCGAGCGGTGCCACCTGCCCGCCGACCAGCCCTGCGACGGCGGCCAGCGCGAGGACGGCGGCCCACGGCAGCCAGCGCCGGGCGCCCGCCCACAGCCGCCCGGGCGGCGCGTGCGGGGCGGGACGTTCCTCGACCGGGACGGGATGCGTCGTGCTGGCCATGGCTGCCTCCGCGGGGGCGGGCCGAGCGCCTGCGAGCCTCGGTGACCTGCACGACGCGCCGGCCGGCCCTCTCCCAGCCTGCTCGCCGACGCACCCGCCACCAGATCCGTTGGTCCCTAGTGCGCGACGGGCCGCGCGGATCGCTCCACGCTAGGAGAACCGCACCGCGATGCCCGGGTACTCGACCACAAGCAGGTCGTCGTCGTAGACGAGCTCGGCCTCGAAGCCACCTTCGGACGTGTACGCGAAGCGGTGGTCGTCGAGACGCCGGTACGTCTGGTCCAGCCGGCGCACCGTCAGGTCGAGCGCCTGGACGTACGCGGCGGACGCGACGACGACCTCGTCGACCGGCATCGTCAGCCGGTGCACGGGCAGCGTGTTGGTGCAGGCCGACGCCTCGAGGTCGACGTCGACGAGCCCGTCCAGCTGCGGTGCGGCGGAGCCGTCCAGGGTCCAGCTGCCCTGCCCGTCCGAGCGCAGGTGGATGCTCCGGCGCCCTCCTACGGTGTCGGAGGTGACGCGCACCTCGCGGGTGACCCACCCCTCGTCGTGCGTGATCTCGTACGACACCGCGTAGGCCCTGCCGTCCTCGATCGCGGACGTGTGACCCCGCAGCCGGCCCGGTTCGAGGTAGACCACCTCGAACCCGTCGACCGCGTCGACGAACCGCCAGGCGGCGAACGGCGGGAGCCGTCCGGTGCTCGATCTCTTCACCCGCTCGCCTCCCAGACCTCGGAGTAGCATCCGATTTGTCCTGTTATGCGGCTTCCGACGACGAATTCCCGCATGTCCCGACGCCCCCATCCCTCACACACCCACCGAGGAGAAATCCCGTGAGGAAGCTCATCGCACTTCTCAGCGCTGTCGTCCTGGCAATCCTAGGAATCAGCGTGGTCACGTCCGCGTACGCCAGCCCCGGACATCCCCACCAGGTCACCTACTCGGGCCAGGGTCTGAATGCCGACGGGACTCTCCAGGACGACCGCTGCGACGACGGCACGGAGCCGTACCTGCTGTTCATCCTGACCGCCAACAAGGCCACCGCTGCCGACATCACGCTCCCCTCCGGGACGTTCCCGATGGTGCAGTCGGGCAACGGCGCCTACAAGTTCATGGCCGACTACCAGAACCCCGTCTCGCTGATCGGGGTCGCGGTCGCCAGCTACGACGGCGTCAAGACGAACGCCCAGTTCGTGATCAGCCACGGCTGCGAGGGCGACACGTATCCGCCGTCGTCCACCCCGCCGACCTCCTGACACCTCCGACGACCCCGAGGGCAGCCACCCGCGAGACGGTGGCTGCCCTCGTGCGTCAGCCCGCGCGGCGAAGGACCTCCTCGGCGTGCTTCAGCACGGGACCGTCGACCAGCCGCCCCTCCCAGCGGAACGCGCCGTGCTGCCCCACCGCTGCGGCGAGCACGCCGCGCGCCCACGCGACCTCCGCGTCTGCCGGCCGGTACGCGGCGCGGACCACGTCGACCTGCGAGGGGTGGATGCACGCCGTCGCCGCGAAGCCGCTGGCGGCGGCGTCCGTCGCCTCCGCGGCCAGGCCGTCGACGTCACCGATGTCGAGGTGCACCGCGTCGATCGCGGCCCTGCCGTGCGCCCCCGCCGCGACCAGCACGACGGACCGTGCGTGCACGGCGACGTCCCGGTAGGACCCGTCAGGACGTCGGCTGGACGTGCCGCCGAGCGACGCGACGAGGTCCTCGGCACCCCACATGAGACCGACGACGTTCGGCCGCGCGGCGATCTCCGCGGCGTGCACCACGCCGGCGGCGGTCTCGACGAGCGCCACCACGTCGTACCGGGCCAGCACGCGGACGTCGGCGGCGGACGACGTCTTGGCGAGCATGACCGTCCGGTACGGAGTCGTCCGCAGCGCGGCGAGGTCGTCGTCGAGGTCGGCCGTGCCGACGGGGTTGACGCGCACGATCGTGCGTTCCGGGTCGAGCGCGCTCGCGGCCAGGTGCGACCGGGCCGCCGCCTTGGCGTCCGGGTTCACCGCGTCCTCCAGGTCGAGGATCACGGTGTCGGACCGCGCGGCGGCCTTCTCGTACCGCTCGGGACGGTCCGCGGGGCAGAAGAGCAGCGCCGGCCCTCTCACGGACGGCACCGGAACAGGACGGTGCGCGTGGCCGTGGCGACGACGACGTCGTCCTGGTTGCGGCCGGTGTGCTCGAGCGTGACGACCCCCTGTCCGGGCCGGGACTCCGAGAGCCGCTTGTCCACCACGACGGTCGACGAGTACAGCGTGTCGCCGTGGAACAGCGGGTGCGGGAACCGGACGTCGGTGAACCCGAGGTTCGCGACGATCGTGCCCTGCGTGAGCTGCGCGACCGAGCTCCCGACGAGGACGGCCAGCGTCATCATCGAGTTCACGAGCCGCTGCCCGAACGGCTGCTCGGCGGACCACGCGGCGTCCAGGTGCAGGGCCTGCGGGTTCATGGTCAGCGTCGAGAACACGACGTTGTCCGCCTCGGTCATCGTGCGCCCCGGCCGGTGCACGTACCGGACGTCGAGGTCGAGCTCCTCGTAGTACAGCCCGCGCTGCTCGATGTCCGTCGTCATCGCGGCGCCCCGGAGAAGCCCAGCTCCCGTGCGATCACCATGAGCTGCACCTGCGTGGTCCCTTCGCCGATCTCCAGGATCTTCGAGTCGCGGTAGTGCCGTGCGACGGGGTTCTCGTTCATCACGCCGTACCCGCCGAAGATCTGCGTCGCGTCGCGCGCGTTGTCCATCGCCGCCTCGCTGCCGATGAGCTTGGCCAGGCTGGCCTCCAGCTTGAACGGCTGGCCGGCGTCGAGCCGGTGGGCGGCGTCGAGCCACGCCAGCCGTGCGGCGTGCACGCGGGCGTCCATGCGGGCGATGGTGAACGCGATGTGCTGGTTGTCGCCGATGGGGTGCCCGAACACGTTGCGGCTCTTGGCGTACCGCATCGCCTCCTCGAGGCAGCCCTGCGCGGCTCCCGTGCAGAGCGCGGCGAACGCGACGCGGCCCTCGTCGAGCGTCTGGATGAACTGGGCGAACCCCCGCCCGCGCTCGCCGAGCAGGTTCACCTCGGGGACGCGCACGTCCTCGAACCGCAGCGGGTGGGTGTCGGAGGTGTGCCAGCCGACCTTGTCGTAGGCGGGCAGGACGGTGAACCCGGGGGTGCCGCTGGGCACCAGGATCGCGGTGAGCTCCTTCTTGACCGACCCGTCCGCGCGGACCGTCTCCCCGGTCACCGCGGTGATGGTCACGAGCCGGGTGATCTGCGACCCGGAGTTGGTGATGAACTGCTTGGTCCCGTTGATGACCCACTCGCCGTCGTCGAGGACCGCGGTGGTCTTCGTGCCCGCCGCGTCCGACCCGGCGTCCGCCTCCGTGAGCCCGAACGCCGCGAGCGCCTCGCCGCGGGCCAGCATCGGGATCCACTCCCGCTTCTGCGCCTCGGTCCCGCTGCGCCACACCGGCATCGCGCCGAGCCCGACGCCGGCCTCGAGCGTCACCGCGATCGACTGGTCGACGCGCGCGAGCTGCTCGACCGCCAGGCAGAGGTCGACGTAGTCACGCCCCTGCCCGCCGTACTCGACGGGGAAGGGCAGCCCGAACAGCCCCATCTCCCCCATCTGGGCGAGGATCTCGTACGGCAGCTCGCGCTTCGTGTCGTACTCGTACGCCGCGGGGGCCACGACGGTGTCGGCGAAGTCGCGCACCTCGTCGCGGAGCTTCTGCTGCTCGGGGGTGAGGTCGTAGGTCATGCCGGGGTCCCTTCGTCGGGGTGGCCGGTGATGGTGGCCACCACGTGGTCGAGTGCCACCTGGTCGGTCGGTCGGACCGTGAGGGTGACGATGCCGTCGCTGGGCGCGACGACCCGGTGCTCCATCTTCATCGCCTCGATGGTGAGGAGGGTCTGGCCGGCCACGACGCTGTCGCCGGTCTCCGCCTCCACCGAGACGACCGTGCCGGGCATGGGGGAACGCACCTGCGGGTCGACGGGACGGGTGCCCCGGGTGAGGGCGGCCAGGTCGTCGGCGAGCCGTTCGACGCGTGTGCGGAACGGGAGCTCGAACGCCGCCCCGTGGTCGCCCACCCACGTCGTCGAGCCGGCGGTCACCAGGCGCAGGGGGTGCACGACACCGTCGAGCTCGAGGTCGGCAGCGTCCCGTCCGCGCCGCACGAGCCGTGCCGGGACCGGGTCGGCGGAGCCCACCGTGACGGTGTCGCCCAGGACGGACACCTCGACGTCGCCCACCTCGTAGCGGGTCGGTCGACGTGCGCCGAGCCGCCAGCCGTCGGACCCCCATGCGCCCTCGGTGACCGCGTGCCGCCACAGCGCCGCCGCGACGACGTGGACGGTTCCGGCTCCGCCCTGCGGATCGTGACGACGTCGTCCTGCCCGGCGGGACGACACCTCCGGGGTGTCGGACGGTGTCTCGTGCTGCGCGGACAGGCGCGCGAGCAGCCCGGTGTCGAGCCGCCCCGCGCGCACGTCGGGGTCCGCGAGGATCTGCCGCAGGTAGGACACGTTGGTGCGGACGCCCAGGATCGTCGTCCGGGACAGGGCCGCGTCCAGCCGCGCGATCGCCGTCGACCGGTCCGGTCCCCACGCGACGACCTTGGCGAGCATCGGGTCGTACGAGGACCCGATCTCCAGCCCCTGCCGCAGCGCGCTGTCGACGCGGATGCCGTCGCCGGTCGGCTCGTCGAGCACGTGCACGGTTCCCGCGGACGGCAGGAAGTCCCGCGACGGGTCCTCTGCGTAGACGCGGGCCTCGATCGCGTGACCGGTCAGGACGACGTCGTCCTGCGTCGCGGCGAGCGACTCCCCCGCAGCCACCCGCAGCTGCCACTCGACCAGGTCCAGCCCGGTGACCAGCTCGGTGACGGGGTGCTCCACCTGCAGCCGCGTGTTCATCTCCATGAAGAAGAACTCCGTCGGCGCCTCGTCGGACACCAGGAACTCCACAGTCCCCGCTCCGACGTACCCGACGCTGCGGGCCACCTCGCACGCAGCCTCGCCGATGCGCGCACGCGTCTGCTCGTCGAGCAGCGGCGACGGCGCCTCCTCGACGACCTTCTGGTGCCGGCGCTGCAGCGAGCACTCCCGCTCGCCGAGGTGGATGACCGCGCCGCGCTCGTCGGCCAGCAGCTGCACCTCGATGTGCCGCGGGCGCCTGACCAGCCGTTCGATCAGCAGGGTGTCGTCGCCGAACGCCGCCGCGGCGACCCGGCGGGCGCCGACGAGGGCGTCGGCCAGGTCCTCGGCCCGCTCGACGACCGTCATGCCCTTGCCGCCTCCGCCCGCCGACGGCTTGACCAGCAGCGGGTACCCGACGCGGGCGGCGGACTCGGCGTCGATCGAAGACGAGCCCGGGATCACCGGCACGCCCGCGGCGCTCACGTGCTCCTTCGCGCGGATCTTGTCGCCCATGACCTCCAGCGCCTTGACGCCCGGGCCGACGAACACGATGCCTGCCGCCTCGCACGCCCGCGCGAGGTCCGCGTTCTCGGAGAGGAACCCGTAGCCGGGGTGGATCGCGTCAACACCCCGTGCCGCGGCCACGACCGACGCGATGGACAGGTAGCTGTCGATCCGGACCGCGGTGTCCGCGCGCTCGACGTGCAGGGCGTCACGGTCCGCGTCGGTGTAGACGGCGACGGCCCGGATCCCGAGCCTGTGGAGCGTCGCCATGACCCGGCAGGCGATCTCCCCGCGGTTGGCGACGAGCACGCTCGTGAACATGGCGCTCACATCCGGAAGAGCCCGAGGCGGGGCTCGCTCAGGGGGACGGTCGCGCACACGTCGAGGGCCATCCCGAGCACGCGTCGGGTGTCCGCGGGGTCGATGATCCCGTCGTCCCACAGCCGCGCGGTCGAGTAGTAAGGGCTGCCCTGCGTCTCGTACTGGTCGCGCAGCTGCTTGCGGAACGTCTCCTCGTCCTGCGCGGACCACTCGTCACCCAGCTGCTCGCGGCGGATGGTCGCCAGGACGGACGACGCCTGCGGTCCGCCCATGACCGAGATCCGGCTCGCGGGCCACATCCACAGGAACCGCGGCGAGTACGCGCGCCCGCACATGGAGTAGTTCCCGGCGCCGAAGGAGCCGCCGATCACCACCGTCAGCTTGGGTACGCGCGTCGTCGCGACGGCCGTGACCATCTTGGCGCCGTGCTTCGCGATGCCGCCCGCCTCGTAGTCCTTGCCGACCATGAACCCGTTCACGTTCTGCAGGAACACCAGCGGGATGCCGCGCTGGTCGCACAGCTCGATGAAGTGGGCGCCCTTGAGCGCGGACTCGCTGAACAGCACCCCGTTGTTGGCGACGATCCCGACGGGGTGCCCGTGCAGGCGAGCGAACCCGGTCACCAGCGTCGTGCCGTACTCACGCTTGAACTCGTGGAGCTCGCTGCCGTCGACCAGCCGCGCGATCACCTCGTGCACGTCGTACGCGGTCTGCAGGTCGGTGGGCACGACGCCGTAGAGCTGCGCCTCGTCGACCTTGGGCGGCCGGCTCTCGTGCACGTCCCACGCCGTCGTCGTCGGGGCGGGCAGGGTCGCGACGATGTCCCGGACGATCTGCAGCGCGTGCGCGTCGTTCTCCGCCAGGTGGTCGGTGACGCCCGAGGTGCGCGAGTGCAGCTCGCCGCCGCCGAGGTCCTCCGCGGTCACCACCTCGCCGGTCGCCGCCCTCACCAGGGGCGGCCCGGCCAGGAAGATCGTGCCCTGACCGCGCACGATCACGGTCTCGTCGCTCATCGCCGGCACGTACGCGCCGCCCGCGGTGCACGAGCCCATCACGCACGCGACCTGCGGGATGCCCTCCGCGGACATCCGGGCCTGGTGGAAGAAGATCCGGCCGAAGTGGTCGCGGTCCGGGAACACCTCGTCCTGCTTGGGCAGGAACGCTCCGCCGGAGTCGACGAGGTAGATGCAGGGCAGCCGGTTCTCCAGCGCGATCTCCTGGGCCCGCAGGTGCTTCTTGACCGTCAGCGGGTAGTAGGTGCCGCCCTTCACGGTCGCGTCGTTGGACAGGACCATGACGTGCCGGCCGTGCACGAGCCCGATCCCCGCGATGACGCCGGCGCCGGGCGCCTCCCCGTCGTAGAGACCGTCGGCGGCGAGCGGCGCGACCTCGAGGAACGGGCTGCCGTCGTCCAGGAGCACGTCGATCCGCTCGCGCGGGAGCAGCTTGCCGCGAGCCACGTGCCGCTCCCGCGAGCGCTCCGGGCCGCCCAGCGAGGCCCGTCGGAGCCGGCCCTTCAGCTCCGCGACGAGAGCGCGCTGCTGCGCGTCGTTCGTGGTGAACGAGGACCCGGCAGGGTCGGCTGCCGTGCTGAGCATCTCCATCGACGCTGTCTCCGCGGGGGTGGTGGGAGATTCTATTCCAGTTAGTGATCACTAACTGGAATGAGGTTAGTCTGCGATCACGTCGTTGTCACGTCGTCCCCGAGAGCAGGAGCCGATGTCCGACCAGCTGGACACCCCACCGGCCACGCTGACGGCGCGCGTCCGCGCCAAGGCCGAGCGCCGCGACGCGCTGCTGTCGTCGGCGGCGCAGTTGTTCGCCAGCCGCGGGTTCGACGGCGTCTCGATCGAGGACCTGGGCTCGTCGGTCGGCGTCAGCGGACCCGCGGTCTACCGCCACTTCCCCAGCAAGCAGGCGGTGCTCGCCGCGCTGCTGGTCGGTGTCAGCGACGGGCTGCTCGCCGGGGGGCGGGCGGTCGTGGAGCAGGCCGACGACGACGCCGACGCCCTGCGGGCGCTCGTGCGGTTCCACGCCGACTTCGCCCTGCGCGACCCCGACGTCATCCGCGTGCAGGACCGCGACCTCGCCGCGCTCTCCCCGCAGGACCGCGAGTCGGTCCGCGGCCTGCAGCGACGCTACGTCGACCTGTGGGTCGACGTGCTCGCCGGCCTGAGCCCGACCACCGACCGCGCCGAGCTCCGCCTCCGGGCGCAGGCGACGTTCGGCCTCCTCAACTCGACCCCGCACAGCGCCCGCTCGGTGTCGTCGGCCCGAACCCGGTCCCTGCTGCAGGAGATGGCCCTGGCCGCTCTGGGCAGCAGCACGACCAAGCCCTGAGTGCCGTTCACCGGTCCGGTCGCGCGACCCAGGGCTTGGTCTCACCAGCCCGCGGACGCGACCAAGCCACGAGTGTCGTCCTGAGAGCTCGCTGCGGCACTCAGGGCTTGGTCCCGACGACGGGACCCCGATGCCGTCGTAAGGTCGGCGCGTGAGCGTGCGGGGTGTGGACGACGAGATCCAGCCGGGCGACGTCGCGGTGTTCGAGGGCCTCCGGCCGCGGCTCGAAGCCATCGCGTACCGGCTCCTCGGGTCCGCGGCGGAGGCCGAGGACGTCGCCCAGGAGACGTTCCTGCGCTGGCAGGCCGCCGACCGCGGGCAGGTCCGCGTGCCGGCTGCGTGGCTGACCCGCGTGCTCACCAACCTCTGCCTGACCCACCTGCAGTCGGCACGGGCACGTCGCGAGGTCTACGTCGGCCAGTGGCTGCCCGAGCCGCTCCTCGACGGGGACCCGATGCTCGGTCCGGTTGAGACGGTCGAGCAGCGCGAGTCGGTGTCGACCGCCGTCCTGGTGCTCATGGAGCGGCTCACCCCGACCGAGCGCGCGGTCTACGTGCTGCGCGAGGCGTTCGCGTACCCCCACGCGGAGATCGCCGAGATGCTCGACATCACCGAGTCCGGCAGCCAGCAGGTCCTCCACCGCGCCAAGGAGCACCTGGGCAGCCGTGGCGCGCGGACCGAGGTCGACCGTGACGCCGCGCGGAAGGTGGTCGAGGAGTTCCTGGCGGCCGCGACGAGCGGGCGGACCGAGCCGCTCGTGCGGCTGCTGACCGCCGACGCGATGGGCGCGGGCGACGGCGGCGGCAAGGTCCCCGCGCGTGCGGACGTCATCGTCGGCGCCCAGGCCGTCGCCCACTTCCTGCGCGGGCTGCTGCGGCCCAGCGACGCCAAGCGGAGGCTCATCGGAGGGTCGCCCGAGGCCTTCGCGTGGACCGCGAACGGCAGCCCCGCGCTGGTGGTCGCGGTCGGCGACCGGCTGGTCGGTGTCATGACGCTCGAGACGACGGCGGACGGGGTCGCTGCGGTGCTGAGCCAGGCCAACCCCGACAAGCTCGAGCGCGCGACGCGGGTGTGGGCCGCGACGGACCACGGGGAGCCGCTGCCGACCGGCTGGTGAGGCACGTCACATCCGACCGCTGTCAGGGATCGGGTCGCCGTCCAGTTCAGGAGGCACCACCGATCCACGACAGGGAGCTCCCATGAAGCACCGCATCGTCATCCTCGGAGCCGGCTACGCCGGGACCATCGCTGCCGGGCGCCTGGCCCGGCGCCTGCACGACGACGACGTCGAGATCACGCTGGTCAACGCGGAGCCGGACTTCGTCGAGCGGGTCCGGATGCACCAGCTCGCGACCGGCCAGCACCTGCGCGACCGCCCGCTCCGCGAGCTGCTCGCCGGGACGGGCGTGACCCTGCGCGTCGCGCGCGTGACCTCGGTCGACGTCGACACGAGGAGCATCGCCCTCGACGACGGGTCCGACCTCGGCTACGACACCCTCGTCTACGCCCTGGGCAGCGCCCGCGACGACCACGGCGTGCGCGGCGTGTTCGAGCACGCGCACGAGGTCGCCAGCCGGCCGGGCGCCCTCCGCCTGCGTCAGCGGCTGCACGCGCTCGCACCGGGTAGCCGCGTCGTGGTCGTCGGCGGCGGTCTGACCGGCATCGAGGCCGCCAGCGAGATCGCCGAGTCGTTCGAGCACCTCGACGTGGCGATCGCCGTCCGCGGGTCGTTCGGCGACTGGCTCTCGCCGTCGGGGCAGCGCCACCTGCGCGGGACGTTCGACCGCCTCGGCGTCACCGTCCACGAGCGGACCGGGGTCTCGCGCGTCGACGCCACGTCCGTGACCGCCGACGACGGCGCGACGATCCCAGCGGACGTCACCGTCTGGGCCGCCGGGTTCGCGGCGCACCCGATCGCCGCCTCGTCCGGGCTGGCCGTCACCGACCGCGGCCAGATCGTCGTGGACGAGACCATGCGCTCGGTCTCCCACCCCGACGTGTACGCCGTCGGGGACGCCGCACTCGGTCACACCACCGTGGGGACACCGCTGCGGATGTCCTGCGCGTCCGGCGTCCCGATGGCCTGGCAGGCCGCGGACTCGATCGTCGCGCGCCTGACCGGGGGGAAGCTCCCGCACACTCCCCTGACCTACGTGCACCAGTGCATCAGCCTCGGCCGGCGGGACGGGCTCATCCAGTTCGTGACCCCCGACGACCGCGCACGGTCCTTCGCCCCCGGCGGTCGGCTGATGGCCCGCTACAAGGAGCTCATCTGCACCGGAGCCGCGTGGGCGGTCACCCACCCGGTCCCGTACCCGACCCGCCGCCGTCGCGTCGCGACGACGACCGTGCCGGTGGTCGCCGCGGCGCGTTGACGCCGTCCCGGAGTCGCCTCCGCCCGAAGGGTCCGGGCGGAGGCGCGTCCGATCAGACCATCCCGAGGACCGCGCCCGGTCGCGCGAGGATCGTGCCGACGTCGGCGAGGAAGCGTGCCGCCTCGGCGCCGTCGACCAGGCGGTGGTCGAACGACAGGCTCAGCGTCATCACGCTGCGCAGCGCGACCTGGTCCTGGAACTCCCACGGTTGACGCCGGATCGCGCCCGTCGCGAGGATCGCCGCCTGCCCGGGCACGAGGATCGGTGTACCCGTGTCGACGCCGAAGACCCCGATGTTGGTGATCGTGATCGTCCCGCCGGCCAGGTCCGCGGGCGTCGTCGTGCCCGCCCGGGCCTCCTCCGTGAGGTGCGCGATCGCGTCGGCGAGGGCGGGCAGCCGCAGGTGGTCGGCGTCCTTGATGCACGGGACGAGCAGCCCTCGTGGGGTCGCCGCGGCGATGCCGAGGTTCACGAACCCGTACTGGACGATCTCTCCCGCGGCCTCGTCCCAGTGGGCGTTGACCGACGGGTTGCGGCCGACGGCGATGGTCACCGCCTTGGCGACGAGCGTGAGGATCGAGATGCGGTGACCCTGCAGGGCGCGGTCCGCCCGGAACGCCTCCAGCAGCTCGAGGGTCGGTGTGACGTCGACCGTCAGCGACGTCGACGCGTGCGGTGCGGTGAACGCGCTCGCCACCATCGCGGCAGCCGTCTGCTTGCGGACGCCGGCGACCGGGGTACGGGTCTCGCGCGCCGACTCCGAGCGGGTCGGCGCCGGCGCGGGTCGTGCCAGCCCGGGTCGGTGCGCCGCCGACAGCGCGTCGGGCCGGCGCGCGGCCGGGGAAACCTCGACGCCCGAGACCGCGCGCAGGACGTCCTCGCGGGTGATCATGCCGTCCTTGCCGGAGCCGACCATCTTGTTCAGGTCGACCCCGAGGTCGTGCGCGAGCTTGCGGACCGGCGGCAGCACCTTCGGCCCGATCCGGCCGCCCGCGAGCGCGAGCCCGACGTCGTCGGCGACGGCGTGCGCCGCGGCCCAGTCCGCCGACCTCGACCGGCGCCGGGGTCGCGACGTCCCCTCGACCAGGGGGCCGTACCCGACGAGCACCGAGGTGCGCTCAGGCGCAGCCGGTTCCGTCGCTACGGCCGGTTCCTTCGAGGAGTCGTCCGTCGTCGGGGCCGGCTGCGGCTCGGCAGCGACCTCGGCCGTCGCCGGTTCCTCCACCGCGATCGTCAGGAGCGCCGTCCCGACCGGTACCGTCACGCCGGGCTCGACGAGCAGCTCGGCGACGGTCCCGGCGTACGGCGACGGCAGCTGGACCAAGGCCTTCGCGGTCTCCACCTCGGCGACGACCTGGTTGAGCTCGACGGTGTCCCCGACGGCCACGACCCACTCCACGAGGTCGGACTCGGTCAGCCCTTCGCCGAGGTCCGGCAGCGTCACGGTCTTGATCGTCGTCATGACGCCCTCCATCCGGTCAGCGAGTGCTGTCTGCCCATCACGCGGTCGACGGCGTCGAGCATCCGGTCGAGGTTGGGCAGGAAGTGCTCCTCGACCTTCGCGGCCGGGTACGGGGTGTCGAAGCCGGTCACCCGGGCGGGCGCCGCCTTGAGGACGTCGAAGCAGCGGTCGGTGATGCTCGCGACGATCTCCGCGCCGAGGCCGCCGCTGCCCTGTGCCTCGTGCGAGACGACGAGCCGGCCGGTCTTGCGGACGGACACCTCGAGCGTGTCGAGGTCCACCGGCGAGAGCGACCGCAGGTCGACGACCTCGACCGAGAGACCCTCGTCCTGCGCGGCGAGCGCGGCGTCGCGCGCCGTGATGACGAGCGGTCCGTAGGTGGCGAGCGTGACGTCGGTGCCCTCGACGACGACGCGGGCCCGGTCGAGCAGCGGCGCGTCGTGCATCGACTCGTCGACCTCGCCCTTGACCCAGTACCGGCGCTTGGGCTCGAAGAAGACCACGGGGTCGTCGCACGCGATCGCCTGCCGGATCATCGTGTGGGCGTCCTGCGGGCTCGCGCACGTGACCACCCGCAGCCCGGGCGTGTGGGCGAAGTAGGCCTCGGGCGACTCGGAGTGGTGCTCGACCGCCCCGATGCCGCCGCCGTACGGGATCCGGACGGTGATCGGCATGCGCACCGCACCGCCGGTCCGGTAGTGGATCCGCGCCACCTGGGTGACGAGCTGGTCGACGGCCGGGTACACGAACCCGTCGAACTGGATCTCCACGACCGGCCGGTACCCGCGGTAGGCGAGGCCGACGGCGACGCCCATGATCCCGGCCTCGGCCAGCGGGGTGTCCATGACGCGGTCCGTGCCGAAGTCGCGCTGCAGCCCGTCGGTCACCCGGAACACTCCCCCGAGCGTGCCGATGTCCTCGCCGAGCAGGACCACCGTGGGGTCGTCGTCGAGCGCGTGCCGCAAGCCGCTGTTGAGGGCGGCCGCGAGGGTCATCGTGGCCATCACGCCTCCTCGTCGAACATCGCGAGGTACGCGGCGTACTGGCTGCGCTGCCGCTCCAGCTCGGGGGTCGGTTCGACGAACACGTCCTCGAAGAGGCTCAGCGGCTCCGGGGTGGGCAGGCCGTAGCAGCCCTCGCGCATCTGCGTCGCGAAGGTGTCGGCCTTCGCCTTGATGGCTGCCGCGCGCTCGTCGGTCAGTGCGCCCCTGGCGGTCAGCAGCCGTTCGATCCGGGCGATCGGGTCCTTCGCCGCCCACTCCACCTTGTCCGACGGGTCGACGTAGCGGGTGGGGTCGTCGGACGTCGTGTGCGGGCCCATCCGGTACGTGACGGCCTCGATGAACGTCGGACCGTCGCCGCCTCGCGCCCGGTCGAGGGCGACCCGCGTCGCGGCGAGCACCGCGAGGACGTCGTTGCCGTCGACCCGGATGCTGGGGATCCCGTAGCCGGCCGCGCGGTCCGCGATCGGGCGCTGGGTCTGCAGGCCGACCGGCTCGGAGATCGCCCACTGGTTGTTCTGGCAGAAGAAGATCACCGGGGCGCGGAACGTCGCCGCGAAGACCATCGCCTCGTGCACGTCGCCCTTGCTGGTGGCACCGTCGCCGAAGTACGCGACGGCCACGGAGTCGACACCGTCCTTGACGCAGCCGAGCGCGTACCCGGTGGCGTGCAAGGTCTGCGAGCCGATCATCACCTGCGGCGTCGCCATGCCGATGGCGCGCGGGTCCCAGCCCGCCAGTGCGGTCCCTCGCCACACGCGCATCAGGTCGGTCGGCTGGGCGCCGCGGCAGTACGCGACGCCGTTCTCGCGGTAGCTGCTGAACACGAAGTCGTCGCTGCGCAGCGCGCGGGCGGAGCCGATCTGCGCGGCCTCCTGACCCAGCAGCGGCGGCCACAGCCCGAGCTGTCCCTGGCGCTGGAGCGCGACGGCCTCGGTGTCGAAGCGGCGCACGACGACCATGTCCTCGTACAGCCGGAGGAGGTGCTCGTCGTCGATGTCCGCGACCACCGGGTCGTACTCCGGGTCGGGCGTCCGGACCCCCTCGGGGGTGACGAGCTGGAGCGCCTCGGCCTGCTGATGAGCAGGCAGGGCACGGCTGGGGGACACATCTGCACGCAACATGTTTCGCTCCGTCTGGTGGCGGAACCGTCGCTCTTGTGAAGCTAGGCCCCATTGCCTGATGTCTCGCCAGGGTAAGTCCACATCTTGGACTAGCGCGAGTGCCGACACGGCTGCACACAATGTCGTCGTCGACAGGAGGCAAGAATGGACAAGGTCGTCCAGTCCGCCGTCGAGGCGGTAGCCGACATCCCCGACGGGGCGACCCTCGCGGTCGGTGGGTTCGGCTTGTGCGGTATCCCGAGCGTGCTGATCCACGCTCTGCTCGACTCCGGCGTCACCGACCTGGAGGTGATCAGCAACAACTGCGGCGTGGACGACTGGGGGCTCGGGCTGCTGCTGCAGGCCGGTCGCATCCGGCGCATCGTCGCGTCGTACGTGGGCGAGAACAAGGAGTTCGCGCGGCAGTACCTGGCCGGGGAGCTCGAGGTGGAGCTCACCCCGCAGGGAACCCTCGCCGAACGTCTTCGTGCAGGTGGGAGCGGGATCGCCGCGTTCTACACGCGGACCGGGGTCGGAACCCTGGTCGCCGCCGGCGGGCTGCCGTGGCGGTACTCGGCCGACGGGTCGGTCCTCGTCTCCTCCCCCCCGAAACCGGTCGAGACGTTCACCGTGCGCGGCGAGTCGCACGAGTTCGTCCGGGAGGAGGCCATCACGGCCGACTACGCCCTGGTCCGCGCGGCCCGCGGCGACCGGCACGGGAACCTCGTGTTCCACGCCTCGGCGCGCAACTTCAACCCCCTGTGCGCGGCGGCCGGCGCCGTGACCATCGCGGAGGTCGAAGAGCTCGTCCCCGTCGGCTCGCTGGACCCCGACGCCATCCACCTGCCGGGGATCGTCGTGGACCGCGTGGTCGCACTTTCACCCGCCGAGGCCGCCGACAAGCGCATCGAGCGGAGGACGGTCTCATGAGCCTCACGCGCGAGCAGATGGCGGCGCGCGCCGCTCTGGAGCTGACCGACGGGTCCTACGTGAACCTCGGGATCGGGCTGCCGACGCTGGTGCCCGGGTTCGTCCCGCCCGGGGTCGAGGTGGTCCTGCAGTCGGAGAACGGGGTGCTCGGCGTCGGCCCGTACCCGTCGGACTCCGCCGTGGACCCCGACCTCATCAACGCCGGCAAGGAGACGATCACGATCGCTCCCGGGGCGTCGTACTTCGACTCGGCGACCTCCTTCGCGATGATCCGCGGCGGCAAGGTCGACGTCGCGATCCTCGGGGCGATGCAGGTGTCGTCGTCCGGGGACATCGCCAACTGGATGATCCCCGGGAAGATGGTCAAGGGCATGGGCGGCGCGATGGACCTCGTCCACGGGGCGCGCCGGATCGTCGTGCTCATGGAGCACGTCGCGCGCGACGGGTCCGCGAAGATCCTGCCCGAGTGCACGCTGCCGCTGACCGGGGTCGGCGTGGTGGACCGGATCATCACGGACCTCGCGGTGCTGGACGTGACCCCGGACGGGCTCGTCCTCCGGGAGTGCGCGCCCGGGGTCTCCGTCGACGAGGTGGTCGCGGCCACCCCGCAGGTGCCTCTGCTGGTGGACGAGAAGGTGGTGCTGTCATGAGGGACGTGGTGATCCTCTCGTTCGCCCGGACGCCGATGGCGCGACTCAACGGTGGGCTGTCGACCCTGTCGGCCGCGTCGCTGGGTGCCGTCGCCATCCGCGGTGCGCTGTCCCGCGCCGGGGTCGACCCGGCGTCCGTCGACCAGGTCCTCATGGGCCAGGTCGTCCAGGCCGGCGCGGGCCAGAACCCCGCCCGCCAGGCGGCGGTCGCCGCAGGGATCGGGTGGACCGTGCCCGCCACGACCCTCAACAAGGTCTGCCTCAGCGGGCTCACCGCGATCATCGACGCGGCCCGCACGATCCGCCTCGGCGAGGCCTCCGTCGTGGTCGCGGGCGGGCAGGAGTCGATGAGCCAGGCGCCGCACCTGCTCCCCGGCTCGCGTCGCGGGTGGACGTACGGGGACATCCAGGCCGTCGACTCGTTGGCGTTCGACGGCCTCACCGACGCGTTCGACCGCGAGTCCATGGGCTCCTCGACCGAGCGCGGCAACAAGGCGCTCTCGATCGCTCGGGAAGCCCAGGACCTCGTGGCCGCGGAGAGCCACCGCCGGGCGTCCGAGGCGGCGGCGTCCGGCGTCTTCGCCGCCGAGATCGAGCCGGTCGAGGTGCCGCAGCGACGCGGCGCGTCCGTGGTCGTCTCGACCGACGAGGGCCTCCGGCCCGACACGTCGCTGGAGTCCCTGGCCGCACTGCGCCCCGCGTTCTCCGCGGACGGCACCATCACCGCCGGCAACGCGTCCCCGCTCACCGACGGAGCGGCGGCGGTCGTCGTCGCGGCCCGCGAGGTCGCCGAGGCGCACGGGTGGACCTGGCTCGCGTCCGTCGGGTCGTCCGGGCAGGTCGCCGGACCCGACAACTCCCTGCACTCGCAGCCGTCGGCCGCGATCACCGCGGCCCTCGCCCGCGCCGGCTGGGACCTGTCGACCGTCGACCTCCTGGAGATCAACGAGGCGTTCGGGTCCGTCGTCGTCCAGTCGCTCGCCGACCTCGACTTCCCGCTCGACCGGACGAACATCCACGGCGGGGCCATCGCCCTCGGGCACCCGATCGGCGCGTCCGGAGCACGGCTCGCGGGACACGCGGCGGCCGAGCTCGGCCGCCGCGGGAGCGGACGCGCTGCCGTGGCGCTGTGCGGCGGTGGAGGGCAGGGCGAGGCCCTGCTGCTCTGGCGCTGATGGGGAGGCGGAACTACCTGGTCGAGGGCCTGTCCGGCACCGGCAAGACGACCGTCTGCGACGAGCTGGCGCGCCGCGGCTTCCACGCCGTCCACGGTGACCGCGCGCTGGCCTACTCGGGCGACCCCGTGACCGGTCAGCCGACGCCGCCGGGCGGGCGCGGGGAGCACATCTGGGACGTCGACACGGTCCGGGCGCTGGCCGCCGACCGGAGCGTCGCGGCGACGTTCTTCTGCGGCGGCACGCGGAACCTCGGGCGGTTCCGCGACCTGTTCGACGGCGTCTTCGTCCTCGAGGTCGACCACGACACGCTGCACCGGCGGCTCGACGAGCGACCCGACTCCGAGTGGGGCGACGGGGTGCCGACCCCGCGGGAGGACATCGTGCGCTGGCACCGGACGAGGGAGACCGTCCCGCAGGGCGGCGTGGTCATCGACGCCACCGCACCCGTCGAGCAGGTCGTCGACGCGATCCTGCGACGGTGCGACCTTCCCTGACGGTGCTCAGCGAGCCTCCGTGCGGTCCGCGCGGCGCCGCGCGGTGAGGCGCTTCGACTTCGCCTGGTTGCCGCAGTCCGTCATGCTGCACCACCGCCGGCTGCCGTTCTTCGAGGTGTCAACGAAGAGGTACTGGCAGCCGTCCTGGGAGGCGCACGCCTTGACCCGGCCGAGCGAGCTGCCCGTCGCCAGGTCGATCGCCGACTGCGCGACCCGCCAGCGCGGGAGGCGCAGGTCCGGGTCCCACGTCCAGCACAGGTCCTCCCCGGCCGGTTCGAGGCGAGCGTGCCGGAGGGCGTCCGTGTACGCCTCCTGCACCGCCGCGAGCTGGTCCGGGCGAGCAGCGCCGTCCTGCGCGTAGCCGTGGAACAGGGCGAACACGGACTCCCGGAGCGCTCGAGCACGGATCAGCTCGTCCCTCGCACCCTCGGGGTCGGCGTCCGCCCGTGCTCGAAGCGCCTCGGCCTCGGCGGTGGACAGACCACCGGCCCTCAGCGCCCAGCCGACGAGGTCGGCGTAGGTCGCGAGGTAGTCGAGCGGTTCCTCCAGCACGCGCCCGTCCACCGAGTTCGCGACGTCCAGGCACAGCGCGCCACCGACGAGCTCAGGAAGCTCCACGGCCATCTCCTCGTCCTCGCTACCGCCATCTCTTGTTTTGATGGTAGCACCGGCGTAGGCTACCGGTAATCAACGTTTTACCGGTAGCGGAGGTCATGATGATCGAGGGACTCGCACTCATCGGAGCTCGGGCCACATGGAACCTGCAGCACTCGGCGACGCCGGACGCGCCCGTGCTCCCGCACGAGGAGCGCCGCCGGCGCCGGCTTAGCGTGCGCCCCCACCTCGCCGCCACCCTGCGGTGGGCCGCCGAGCGGGTGGACCCTCTGACCGGCCCGAGGGTGATCCTGCGCTGACCGCGCGGATCCGAGGATCGGGACGGGGCAGGCCTGCAGCAGGCTGTGGGCGAACGACGGTTCGACGCCCAGGTCCCGATCCCCCCGCAGCCTGTGCACGACGCGATGACGACCACCTCGCGTGGCTACAGTGCCCACGTGAGCCCCGACGTGTCGACGACGACCGCCTCGGGCCTGCACGTCCACGTCGCGGAGCGCACGGACGTCCTGGTCGAAGCGCTGGCGGACGTGCTGGCCACGACCCCGGCCGACCCGTTCACGCCCGACGTCGTCGCGGTCCCCACGCGCGGCGTCGAGCGCTGGGTCGCGCAGCGGCTCTCCCACCGCCTGGGCGTCGGTACGGAGGCGGACGGCATCTGCGCGAACGTGCTGTTCCCGTCGCCGCACCGCCTGGTGAGCGAGGCACTGGTGACGTCCTCCGACGACGACCCGTGGAGCCCTGACCGGCTCGCGTGGCACGTGCTCGACGCGATCGACGCGCACCACGGCGCCGACTGGCTCCGCACCGTCAGCCGCTTCCTCGGCGACGACCAGGACGAGGTGCGTCGTGGTCGCCGGTTCCGGCTGGCGCAGCGGGTGGCCCGCCTCTTCGGCACCTACGACGTGCAGCGCCCGCAGATGGTGCACGCGTGGGCGGACGGTCGTGACGAGGACGGCTTCGGCACTCCTCTCCCGGACGACCTCGCATGGCAGCCGCGGCTGTGGCGCGAGGTCCGGGAGGCGGTCGACGAGGCGTCTCCGGCGGAACGGCTGGATGATGCGGTGCAGCGGCTGAGGGCGGACCCGTCCGGCGTCGACCTGCCGCCGCGGCTCTCGGTCTTCGGTGCCACGGCGCTCCCCGACGGTCACCTGCGCGTGCTCGACGCGCTGGCGGAGCACCGTGAGGTCCACCTGTGGCTGCCGCAGCCGTCGCTCGCGCTGTGGGGGCGGCTGGCGCCGAGGGGTTCCGCACGCAGGTCGGCCACGACGACCCCCGCGACGCACCCGCTGCTCGCCTCGATGGCGACCGACGCGATCGAGCTCGCGGCGCGAGTGCTGCAGCTGGACCCCGACGTCGCGGCCCTCCCCGCACCACCGCGCCCGGACACCGCCCTCGGCGCTCTCCAGGCCCGCATCGCCGACGACCGCACCGACGGCCCGACGCACGAGGCACCCGACGCCGATCGTTCCGTCCAGGTGCACGCCTGCCACGGCCGCTCGCGCCAGGTCGAGGTGCTCCGCGAGGTGGTCGTCGGTCTGCTCGCGGACGACGACACCCTCGAACCGCGCGACATCATCGTCATGTGCCCGGACGTCGAGGCGTTCGCCCCGCTCGTCGAGGCCGTGTTCGGCCCGGCGGCGGGCGCCGACGAGGGGGCGCCCGAGCACCCCGGGCGGACGCTGCGGGTCCGCATCGCCGACCGCGCACCGCGGAGCGCCAACCCGGTGCTCGCCGTCGTCGCGACCCTGCTGGAGCTCGCCGACTCGCGCGTGGGGGCGTCGGCCGTGGTCGACCTCGCCGGGCAGGCGCCCGTCCGCCGGCGGTTCGGCTTCGACGACGAGGAGCTCGACCGGGTGCGGGCGTGGGCGCTGGAGTCGGGGGTCCGGTGGGGCGAGGACGTGTCGCGACGCGAGCGCTACCAGATGGGCGCACTGCCCCAGGGAACGTGGGCGACCGCGCTGGACCGTCTCCTGCTCGGGGTGGCGATGGCCGAGGAGGACCAGCGCTTCGTCGGCACGGTCCTGCCCGTCGACGACGTCGGGTCGAGCGACGTGGACCTCGTCGGGCGCCTCGCGGAGTTCGTCGACCGGCTCACCGTGACGCTCCGCGAGCTCGGTGGGGTGCGACCGGCGGCCGACTGGTTCGCCTCCCTGGACCGCGCGGTCCACCTCCTCACCGACGTCGCACCCGCCGACCGCTGGCAGCAGGCCGAGGCCGCCCGGGCGATCGACGCGGTGCGGACCGCGACGAGCACCACCCTGCGTCTCGCGGACGTCGTCGCGCTGCTCGAACCGCACCTCGCGGGCCGGCCGACGCGGGCGAACTTCCGGACCGGTGCGCTGACCGTGTGCTCGCTCGCGCCGATGCGCGCCGTGCCGCACCGGGTGGTCGCGCTGCTCGGGATGGACGACGGGGCGTTCCCCCGAGGCTCGGGGCGCGACGGGGACGACATCCTTGCGCGCGACCCGCTCGTGGGTGAGCGCGACGTCCGCCAGGAGGACCGTCAGCTGTTCCTCGACGCGGTGACGAGCGCGCAGCAGCACCTCGCCGTCGTGTACTCCGGCGCGGACGAGCGGACCGGCGCGACGCGACCGCCCGCCGTCCCCGTCGGCGAGCTGCTCGACGCCCTCGACAACGCGGTGACGTGGCCGCAGGGAGCGACGGCCCGGGACCGGGTGGTGCACCATCCGCTCCAGACGGTCGACGAGCGCAACTTCGTCGCAGGGCTGCTCGGCCGCAGCGAGCCGTTCAGCTTCGACGTGCTCGACCTCGCCGCGGCGCGCACGAGGCACCACCCCACCCCGCCGGCGGCCGCCCCTCGGTTGCAGCCCCCCGACACCGACCACCTCGACCTCGAGGACCTGGCCTCCACCCTGGAGCACCCCGTCCGCGAGTTCTTCCGCAAGCGGCTCGGCGCCACCCTGCCCGGCGACGAGCCGCAGCTCGACGACCGCCTCCCCCTCGCGCTGGACGGCCTCGACCGCTGGGCCGTCGGTGACCGGCTGCTCCGGGCCGCGCTGGACGGCATCCCGCTCGACGACGCCGCCGCAGCGGAGCGTCGCCGCGGGCACATGCCCCCTGCGACCCTCGGCAGCGCCACCCTCCAGGAGATCCTCAGGCAGGTCGAACCGCTGCTCGCCGCGTCCCAGCGCTACCTCGCCGAGCCCGCGACCAGCGTCGACGTCACGATCCCGCTGGACGACGGCCGCGTGCTCACCGGCACGGTCAACGGCGTGCGCGGCGAGGTCCTGGTCCGCACCGTGTTCTCCAAGCTCGGCGCCAAGTACCGCCTGCGCGCCTGGGTCCAGCTGCTCGCGCTGGCCTGCGCCTTTCCGGACCGCACCTTCGAAGCCGTGACGATCGGCCGCGGACAGGTCCGTCCGTCGCGGGTCGCTCGGCTCACGGCGCCGGAGCACCCCCGGGCGATCCTGCAGCGGCTCGTCGCCCTCCACGACGAGGCGATGTGCGGACCGCTCCCGCTGCCGCTGGCGACGAGCCTGGCCTACGCGCACCCGCGCACGGGCGGCGGCGACGAGGCCGACGCGCTCGCCAGCGCCCGCACCGAGCTCGGGACCGCCGACGACGCGGCCGCGGGGCGGGGCGGGTTCGAGGCCGCCGACGCCTACCACCTGCTCGCCTTCGGTGACCCGGTCACGTTCGACCGGCTCCTGGTCGAGCGGGCCACCGGCTCCGAGTCCACCCGCTTCGGCGCACTGGCGATGGCCCTCTGGTCCGACCTCGTCGCGCACGAGGAGGTCGGATGACCGAGCCCTTCGACGTGTGCGGCCCGCTGCCGCAGGGCACGGTCGTGCTCGAGGCGAGCGCCGGCACGGGCAAGACGACGACGATCGCGTCGCTGGCCGCCCGCTACGTCGCCGAGGGCGTGGCGCGCCTGCCCGAGCTGATGCTCGTGACGTTCGGCCGGCTGGCCACGTCCGAGCTGCGCGAACGCGTCCGCGAGCGCCTGGTCGAGGTCGAGCGGGCGCTCCGGGACGACGCGCTCTCGGCAGACCCGGTCATCACCCTGCTGGCCGGCACGGACCGCGTCGTCCGGGCGCAGCGCCTCGCGGTCGCGCTGGCGGAGTTCGACGCCGCGACCATCACCACCACGCACGGGTTCTGCCAGCAGATGCTCACGTCGCTGGGCACGCTCGGTGACGTCGAGCCGGACGCGCGGCTGGTCCCGGACATCGCGTCGTTGGAGGCGGAGGTGGTCGACGACCTCTACCTGCGCAAGTACGCGTTCACGGGCTCCCCGACGCTGTCCGTGCAGGACGCCCGGACGATCGCGCACGAGGCGATCAGCGACGCCGCCGCGACGCTGGAACCTGCCGACGCGTCGTCGGGGCGGGCGCGCGACTCGTACGGCCTGGCCACGGCTGCCCGCCGCGAGCTGCTGCGGCGCAAGCGCGCGCTGCGCGTGCTCGACTACGACGACCTGCTGGTGCTCCTGCGGGACGCGCTGACCGACCCGGAGACGGGGGCCGCGGCCGCCGAGCGCGTCCGCTCCCGGTACCGCATCGTCATGGTCGACGAGTTCCAGGACACCGACCCGGTCCAGTGGGACATCCTGCGCACGGCGTTCCACGGGCACCGCACCCTCGTGCTCATCGGGGACCCGAAGCAGGCGGTGTACCGGTTCCGCGGCGCCGACGTCGCCACCTACCTGCGCGCCCGCGCCGTCGCGACCACGCAGACGCTGCACCGCAACTGGCGCGCCGACCCGGCCGTGCTCGACGGGCTCGCCCCGATCCTGTCCGGCACCGCGCTCGGCGACCCCCGCATCGTCGTCCACCCGATCGAGCCCGCGCGCACGGGCCGTCGCCTGCGCGGTGGGCCGGCGGTGCGCGTCCGGCAGATCACGCGCGCGGCCCTGGGCACCCCCGACGGTGCGGCGAACCCGCCCGTCGGCAAGGTCCGCGAGCTCGTCTACGCCGACGTCGCCGCGCAGGTCCTGCGCACCCTGGCCGAGGAGCAGCTGGCCGACGGCGAGGGGTGGCGGTCGGTCGAGCCCGGCGACATCGCGGTGCTCACGCGCGTCAACCGGGATGCCGTCGCGGTGCAGCGGGCGCTGACGACCGTCGGCGTGCCCGCGGTGATCTCGATGCTGTCCAGCGTCTTCGCGACGCCGTCCGCCCGCGACTGGCTGGTCCTGCTCTCGGCGCTCGCGCGGCCCGGTGTCGGTGGCTTCGTGTCGGCCGCGGCACTCACCCCGTTCATCGGCTGGACCGCGAGCGACCTCGCCGAGGCGTCCGACGAGCGCCGCGACCAGCTGGCCGACCTGCTGCGCACCTGGTCGCGCGTGCTCGACGACCACGGCGTCGCGTCCCTGCTCGAGGCCGCCGCCGCCCACGGCCTGCGCGAGCGGCTCGTCCGGCTGCCCGACGGCGAGCGCCGCCTGACCGACGTGCGGCACGTCGGCGAGGCGCTGCACGCCGCCGCGACGGACGACGGTCTCGGCGCCGCCGCGCTGCTCGAGTGGCTGCGTGCGCGTGTCGAGGAGGCCGGTCAGGACTACGCCGAGGAGCGCAGCCGGCGCCTGGAGACCGACACGGCGGCCGTGCAGGTCATCACCGTGCACGCCAGCAAGGGCCTGCAGTTCCCGGTCGTGCTCGTGCCGTTCCTGTGGGACAAGTACTCACCACCCAGCCCCGCGACCATCGGGTACGACCGGGACGACGTCCGGCTGCTGCACGTCGGAGGCAAGGGCAGCCCGGGGTACGACGAGGCGCGCGCGGCGGGTGCCGCCGCCGACGACGGCGAGGGCCTGCGCCTCGCGTACGTCGCCCTCACGCGGGCGACCAGCCAGGTCGTCGCCTGGTGGGCGCCCTCGGCGAACTCCGTCCGTGGTGCCCTGACGCGGCTCCTGCTCGGTGCCCGGGACTCCGACGGGAACCCCGCCGAGCTGGTGAGGTCGACCACCGACGCAGCGACGACCGGCACGCTGCGCGCGCTCGCGACCGACGCGCTCGACGTCGAGGTCGTGACGTCGGCGTCGGCCGTGAGCCCGTGGGCTCCCCCCGCGTCGCGTTCCACGGACCTGCGCGCCGCGACGCTCGACCGGCGGCCCGACGTGGCGTGGCGGCGGACCTCGTACTCGGCGTTGACGGCGGCCGCGCACGACGCCGCGACCGTCGGCACGCGCGTCGGGAGCGAGCCGGAGTCACCCGGGGTGGCGGACGAGCCCGAGGTGGTCCCGGTGCCGGGCGACGACCACGCCTCCGCGCGCGACGTCCCGTCGCCGATGGCCGACCTGCCGTCCGGCACCGCGTTCGGCACGTTCGTCCACCGCGTCCTGGAGCTCGTCGACACGAGCGCCGCTGACCTGGCCGCCGAGCTGACCGCCCGCTGCGCCGAGCTCGCACCGGACGCGTCGGCGACCGCGTCGGCGCTGCTCCCTTCTCTGCGCACCCCGCTCGGCCCGCTGACCGGCGACCTGTCGCTCGCCGCGATCGACCCCCGGGACCGCCTCGCGGAGCTCGACTTCGAGCTCCCGCTCGCGGGCGGCGACACCGGCCCCCTGCGAGGTGCGACGACCGTCCACGACCTCGCCGGCCTGCTGCGCGCGCACCTGCCCGCCGACGACGCCTTCGCCCCCTACGCCGACCGGCTCGACGCGCTCTCGCCCGCTCGCCTGCGGGGCTACCTCACCGGCTCGATCGATGCCGTGCTGCGGGTGCCGGCGGACGTCCCGGGTGGCTACCGGTACCTCGTCGTGGACTACAAGACGAACCGCCTCGGTCCGTTCGACGAGCCCCTCACGCTGTGGCACTACCGCCCGGCGTCGACGGTCGCCGCGATGATGGACGCCCACTACCCGCTGCAGCTCCTCCTGTACTCCGCGGCGTTGCACCGCTACCTGCGCTGGCGCCTCCCGACCTACGACCCGGGGGCGCACCTCGGCGGGGGCCTGTACCTGTTCCTGCGCGGGATGGCCGGCCCGACCACGCCGACGGTCGACGGCGTCCCGTTCGGTGTCGTCTCCTGGCGCCCGCCCGCCCCGCTCGTCGTCGCCCTCTCCGACCTGCTGGCGGGCTCATGACGACCACCGACGACCCGTACGCCGCGACAGTCCCGTGGCGCGAGACCGGCCTGCTCTCGGGCCTGACGTCGGCGGACGTGCACGTCGCGCGACGCCTCGGCGCGATCGGCGGCGAGGACGACGAACGCGTCCTGCTCGCCGCGGCGCTCGCCGTCCAGGCCCTGCGCAGCGGGTCGGTGTGCGTGGTCCTCGACGGAACCCCTGGCGGGGACGACGTGGTCCGTCGCAGCCCGCTCGTCGCCGACGGCCCGGACGGCCCCGCCGACCGCCCGCTGCGGTGGGTCGACGGCCGCCTCTACCTCGACCGCTACTGGCGCGACGAGCAGACGGTCCGGTCGGCGATGCACGAGCGTCTCGCCCGACCCGCCCCCGCCGACCCGGTCGCCCTGTCCGCGGCGATCGACCGCCTCTACCCGTCGGCCTCCGACGAGGCGCAGCGCGAGGCGCTCCGGACCGCCGCGACGTCGTACCTCACGGTCCTCACAGGTGGCCCCGGAACCGGCAAGACGACGACGGTCGCCCGGCTGGTCGCCGCCCTGCAGGCCGCCGCCGGCCCCGGCCTGCGCGTCGCGCTCGCGGCGCCGACGGGCAAGGCCGCCGCTCGGTTGCAGGAGTCGGTCAACACGGAGGTCGCCGCGCTCGACGGCGTCGGCCCGCTGCAGGCCACGACGATCCACCGGCTGCTCGGCCGCCCTCCCGGCACCACCACCCGCTTCCGCCACGACCGCCTGCGCCGGCTCCCGCACGACGTGGTGGTCGTCGACGAGTCCTCGATGGTGTCGCTGTCCCTCATGGCACGCCTGGTCGAGGCCCTCCGGCCGACCGCCCGCCTGGTGCTCGTCGGCGACCCGGACCAGCTCGCCAGCGTCGAGGCGGGTGCGGTGCTCGGCGACCTCGTCGCGGCGCTCCCCCGCGGCGTCGTCCGCCTGACCCGCGCGCACCGCTACGGCGCGTCCCTCGCCGCGCTCGCCGAGGCGATCCGGCACGGCGACGCCGACACGACCCTCGCGCTCCTGCGCTCCGGCGACGAGCACAGGTCCCTGGTCGAGCCGGCCGCCGACCGGTTGTCGCCGTCGGACCTGGTGGGACTGCGCGCGGACATCGAGGCCAGCGGCGCCGCGCTCGTCGATGCGGCGCGTGCCAACGACGCCCCTGCCGCGCTGCGAGCGCTCGGCACCCACCGCCTCCTGGTCGCCCACCGCGAAGGCCCGTTCGGGCTGGCTCACTGGGCGGCGACCGCCGAGGCGTGGATCGGGTCCGGCGCGGGCGCCTGGCCCGTCGGCCGGCCGCTGCTCGTCACGGAGAACGATCGCGCCAGCGGCCTCTACAACGGCGACACCGGCGTCGTGATCTCCGACGGGCTCGGCGGTGTCGTGGTCGCGTTCGGCGAGCCCGAGAACCCGCGGCTCGTCCGCCCGCACCGCCTGCCCGCCGTGCAGCCCGTCCACGCCATGACGGTCCACCGCGGTCAGGGCAGCCAGTTCGACCGCGTCACGCTCCTGCTGCCGCCCGCCACGTCCCCGCTGCTCACTCGCGAGCTGCTGTACACGGCGGTCACCCGTGCGCGTGAGAAGGTCCGCGTCATCGGGACGGAGGACGCCGTCCGCGCCGCCGTCGAGCGCCCGGTCCGGCGAGCGAGCGGGCTGCGCGAGCCCCGCTGACGGACCGCAGTCCCCACGGGCGACGCTTCGGCGGCTCGCCCGCACGCTCGGCGGCGCGGGACGTGACAGTCGGCCTCGTCGACCTCCGAGCCCGCCTACTTGTCGCGTGCGGGCTTCGGTGCCGCAGCGGCGTGGGCAGCCTTGCGCTCGTCGTTGCGCTGGTGCGCCGCCTCGGAGATCGCCTGCCCGTCGACGCCACCGTCGTGAGCCTGCGCCGAGACCCAAGCACCGAAGCTGTCGCTCCCCGGCTCGTCGGCCTCGCCGAGCTCGATCGTGGGATCGGTCACCGTCTCCGCGCTCGGCTCCCCGGAGGGCTCCGCGGGCGGTTCGACAGTCGGTTCGACAGTCGGTTCGGGCGTCGGCTCTGTCGTCGGCTCGACCGTCGGTTCCTCGGTGGGAGCAACGACGACCTGGTCACTGCCGTCGTTCGTCGTCGCGTCGGCGACTGCCGGAACGGCGACTGCCACGGTCAGCACACCGGCGGTGACCGCGATGGCGGTCCTCGCGCCGAGGTGGAGACGCGGGAACCTGGCCCGCGAGCTGCCGCCCATGACGACTCCTTCGTCGAGGTCGCGCGTACCGTCCGGGTGGCGGCGCAACGACAGTGCATGCCTCACGATCATCGGCACCTGCGCAGTCGCGCAGTAGTCCTGTCACTCGATCGCGCGTGCTCACCGCACGAGTCGGGGGTCGATGTGTGCCCGTCCGGCGGCCGTCGAGACGCCGGGCGAGCGGGCTGCGCGGGCCGCGCTAGGCCTCGACGAGCCGGATCCGGAGCACGTCCAGCGTGGGCAGCCCGTCGCGACCGTGCACGGACACCACGAGCCGTCCGTCCGGGTCGTCGCCCCGCACCGTGTCCGCGACCGGGTGGTGGGCGTGCCGGACGCCGGCCTCCACCCAGGTGCGGGCCGGCGGGCCCAGCACCGTCCCGTTGATCCGGAGCTCCTGCGCTCGCGGGTCGGCGGCGGTCGGCTCGATCGCCGTCACATGCAGCACGGTGCCAGCGCCGGCCGGGTCGTGGAGCGTGTAGGAGAACCAGCCGGTCGCGCTGCGGGTGTGCGTGCCCTCGACCGTGCGGGCACGGGTGTGCTCGCCCGCGAACGCGTGGTCGGCCTCGGGCTGCTGCTCGCCGGCGACGACCTCGGCGACGACGGCCGCGTGGGCCGACTCGGTCCGGTCGAGCGCCGCCAGCTCGGCGCGCCGCGCGTCGACGTCGGTGCCGACCGGCCAGTAGAGCGTGTACCGCGTGTCGTGGAGCAGGGCGAAGGGGCTGAGCCGGACGGTCGACGGCCGGTCGGCGCCCTCCTCCCACACCGTGAGGTCGACCCGCAGCGGGTCGCGGCTGACGAGCACCGCCGCGTCGACGGCGTCGCCGGTCGCGACCACCGGCGTGGCCGCGAGCGCTCGCGTCGGACCGGCCGCGACGTGACCCATCCGCTGCTCGTCGGCGAGGAGCCCGTCGAGCCGGTCCTGCCCGGCGGGCGCAGCCAGCACGACCGGCCCCCACCGCAGGGCCACCCAGCCGGAGCCGTCCGGCAGCGCCTCGGCCGCCAGGCCGGTCGCGAAGCGCACCGTCACCCGGTGGGACCCGGACCAGGTGCGTCGTAGGACGAGGTAGCCGTCGGCCACCTCGGCCTCGACGGGTTCGCCGTCGACCTCGACGTGCACGTCGCGCGCCCAACCGGGACGGCGCAGCCGCAGCCCCAGCGCGACCGGCGACGTCACGGCGAGGTCCAGCACGGCCGTGTCCGAGGTGAACAGGTCGGCGTCGAGCCGCGCCGTGAGCCCGCGTTCGGCCCAGTCGAGGGACGCCGCCAGGTAGAGGTTGACCACGAGGTCGCCGTCGGTGTGCGCGAAGACGAGGGAGCCGTACCGGGCGTGGTTCTCCATGCCGGACCCGACGCAGCACCACATGGACGTCCCGGGCTGGGAGTACACCCGGTAGTGGGCGGGCCGCAGCGGCGTGAAGTACACGAACCCACCGCGCATCGGGTGCTGCGACGAGAGCACGTGGTTGAGCGTCGCCCGCTCGTAGAAGTCCAGGGAGGAGACGTCGTCGGACGCGAGGAACAGCGACGCGGTGAGCTTGAGCATGTTGTACGTGTTGCACGTCTCGGGGCCCTGGCGCTCGGCGACCATCATCGTGAAGTCGTCGGTGGCGTGGAAGTGCTCGCGCACGCTGTTGCCGCCGATCGCGACCGTCCGGCGGGCGGTCACCGTGCGCCAGAAGAACTGCGCCGCATCGCGGTACCTGGGGTCGCCCGTGAGCGCGGCGAGCCGCGCGTAGCCGACGACCTTGGCGATCTGGGTGTTGGCGTGCAGCCCGTCGAGCACGTCGCGCCCCTCGGCGAGGGGGTCCAGCACCTCGCGGTGCGCGAAGCGCTGGGCCTCGGCGAGATACTCCGGCCGGCCGGTCACGTCGGCCAGGGCGGCGAACGTCTCGGTCATGCCGCCGAACTCGGTGTGCAGCATCTCCTCGAACGCCTCGTCGGACAGCCGTCGGCTCACCGAGAGCCACCAGTCGGCCCAGGCGGTCGCCATGGTCAGCGCTCGCGGCGACGCGCCGACGGTGGCCGCGTCCAGCAGACCCGCCACGGTCTTGTGCAGGTTGTACAGCGGGACCCACCGCCCGTTGAGGCTGAACGTGTCCGCGTCGACGACTCCCGCGGCGAGCTCCTCCCCGAGTGCCGCTCCCCCGGGCACGCCGCCCACGTACCCCGTGCCGACCGCCTGCTGGCACCGTTCGAGGACGTCGAGGACGTGCTCGACGCGGTCGCGCAGCCGCTGGTCCCCGGTCGCGGCCCACAGCTGCGCGCACGCCGACAGGTAGTGCCCGCCGATGTGGCCCCCCATCCCGTCGCCCTCCCAGTTGCCGTACCCGGGAGCCGGGGACTCCAGACCGGCCTCGCGCAGGTACGGCGCGCACAGCCGGTCGGGGTCGAGCGCGAGGACGTACCGGACGTCGGCGTCCTGGGCGTCCTTGCAGGGACCGTCCAGGAGCCGCACGTCGGCGAGCGGGAAGGAGTGCATCAGGCAGCGTTCCACGAGGCGGCCCCCGGAACCAGGCGGTCGGTGGCGTCCCGGTCGCTCGCGGCGGTGCGGACGGCTCCGTCGCGCACGGGGGTGACCACGGCGTGCCCCGTCAGCGCAGAGCGGCTGGCGCGATCTCCAGCGCGTGCTCGCGCACGTGGTCCAGGGCCCGCTTGACGGCGCCGACCGTCACGATGTCGCGGCCCAGCCGGGATGCGAGGACCTCGATGCCGGGCGGGTCGACGTACCGGTCGACGTCGCGCCGGACGAGCTCCAGCAGCGGTTCGCAGGACTCGGCGACGGCGCCGGCGATGATCACGCGCTCCGGGTCGTAGATGCTCGCGAACGTCGCGACGACGCGGGCCAGGAGCGCGGCGACGTGCTCGATGACGCTGACTGCGAGCGGGTCCTCGTCGCGGGCCGCCGCGAAGACGCTCGCCGCGTCGAGCGTCCCGGCGTCCAGCTCCTGCAGCGACGAGCCGGAGCGACCGTCCAGGCGCTGGAGCTGGGCGCGGGCGTCGTCGCGGACCAGCGCCGCGATGCCGTCGGCCGAGCCGACCCCTTCGACGAGGTCCAGGTAGCGCATCTCCCCGACCCCGCCGTGGGCTCCGCGCAGGAGGCGACCGTCGTCGACGACGCCCGCGCCGAACCGCTCGCCGGCGAGCAGCGTGACGTGGCACCGCGTCCCCGCGCCGTGGCCTCGCCAGTCCTCGGCCATGGCCGCGAGGTTGGCGTCGTTGTCGGTGAGGGTCGTCCATCCCAGCCGGTCGTGCAGGTGGGCGCCGATGTCGGGGTTCATCAGGTCCCAGAACGGGTTGTCCTCGAACGACGTGCGGCCGTCGCGGTCCACGGGGGCCGGGACGCCGACCGCCACGGCCAGCACGCTGCGGTGGGGGGCGCCGGCGTCCGCCAGGGCGGCGACCATCGTCTCCTCGATGAGCCTGAGCCGGCGGGTGGCGGTGCCGTCCGACGCTGCCACAGGGCGGACGGCGCGGGCGAGCGAGTCGCCCCTCAGGTCCGTCACGGTGGCGCTGATGCGGTGCTGGCCGGCGTCCACACCGACGAGGACCCCGGCGCGCGGGTCGAACGCGTAGCGGCGGGCCGGTCGCCCTTGGCGACGGTCGCCCTCGGTGCGCTGGCTCTCGAGCTCGACGACCCAGCCGAGCTCGATGAGCTCGTCGCAGACGTCGTGCACGGTGGCCCGCGACAGCCCGGTGGCCTCGATCAACGCCGATCCGGTGACGTCGTCGACGTCCCAGAGGTGCTCCAGCACGAGCCGCGCGCTGACGTCGCGCAGGTGCCGTGACGCCACCGGATTCCGGACAACCACTTGACCTCCTCGGTCGACGGTGCCACTTTAATGGTAGGTCTTAAATTTAGGACGTACATCAATCGGAGGAACGAGTGACGACCCTGGCAGCGACCGGCAGCAGCGCAACCGGCCCCCAGCAGCAGGACGCGACCTGGTGGCGGCAGGCTGTTGTCTACCAGATCTACCCGCGCAGCTTCGCCGACTCCAACGGCGACGGCATCGGCGACCTGCCCGGGATCGCGAGCAAGGTGCCCTACCTGCGCGAGCTGGGCGTCGACGCGGTCTGGCTGAGCCCGTTCTACCCGTCCGCGCTGGCCGACGGCGGCTACGACGTCGACGACTACCGGGACGTCGACCCGCGCATCGGGACGCTCGAGCAGTTCGACGACCTCCGGGCCGCGCTCCACCGTGCGGGTATCCGGCTCATCGTCGACATCGTCCCGAACCACACGTCCAACCGGCACGTCTGGTTCCAGGAGGCGCTCGCCTCGCCGCCGGGCTCACGGGCCCGCGAGCGCTACATCTTCCGACCGGGCCGCGGCGAGCACGGTGAGCTCCCGCCGAGCGACTGGACCTCCACGTTCGGCGGCCCGGCGTGGGAGCCCGTCGGCGACGGCGAGTGGTACCTGCACCTGTTCGCCCCGGAGCAGCCCGACCTCAACTGGGCCGACGACGAGGTGCGCCAGGAGTTCCTCACGACCCTGAGGTTCTGGGCCGACCGCGGGGTCGACGGGTTCCGCATCGACGTCGCGCACGCGCTGGCCAAGGACCTCACCGAGCCGCTCGCGAGCCAGGCGGACCTGGACGCGGACATCTGGCACGGGGCTCGTGGGGCTCACCCGCTCGAGGACCGCGACGAGGTGCACGACATCTACCGCGAGTGGCGCCGGCTGTTCAACGAGTACGACCCACCGCGCACCGCGGTCGCGGAAGCGTGGGTCCCGGCCCACCGGCGCTCCCGCTACGCCTCCCCCGACGGGCTGGGCCAGGCGTTCAACTTCGACCTCCTCGAGGCCGGGTGGGACGCGGCGACGTTCGCGGAGATCATCGACAGGAACCTCGAGCTCGCCCGCGAGTCCGGGGCGTCGTCCACGTGGGTGCTCTCCAACCACGACGTGGTGCGGCACGCCACGCGGTACGCCCTGCCCGAGGGCACCGACCTCAACGCGTGGCTCCTGCACGACGGCACCGAGCCCCACCCCGACGAGGAGCGCGGCCGCCGACGCGCACGCGCTGCGACCCTGCTCACCCTGGCCCTGCCCGGCTCCGCGTACCTCTACCAGGGCGAGGAGCTGGGCCTGCCCGAGGTGGCCGACCTCCCGGCCGACGCCCTCCAGGACCCGACGTTCCTGCGCTCCGGCGGCGAGCAGAAGGGACGCGACGGCTGCCGCGTGCCGCTGCCGTGGGCCGCGCAGGGCCCGACCCTCGGCTTCGGCGACCAGCTCGCGCACCTTCCGGTCCCCGCCGGGTTCGGTCGGTTCGCCGCGGAGCGCCAGGAGGCCGACGAGGCGTCGACCCTCAGCTTCTACCGGCGTGCGCTGTCCGAGAGGCGCCGCCTGCAGAGCGGCGAGACGCTGGAGTGGCTCACCTCCACGCACCCGACGGTCGTCGCGTTCCGGCGGCCCGGCGGCTGGACGTCCGTCACGAACTTCGGGAGCTCGCCGGTGCCGATGCCCCCCGGTTCCGTGATCGTGTCCAGCGCTCCGGTCGAGGGGCGAGAGGTACCGGCGGAGACGACCGTCTGGCTGCAGCAGGACCACTCGCACGACGACTGACCCCGGCACCCACGGGTGACTTCGACCAACGGAGGCGAAGGCATGACGTCCCAGACACCCCTGCTCTCGGCGGAGCTGAGCCGCCGCGGGTTCCTCCGCGGCATCGGCGTCGCGGGCGCCGGCCTCGCGCTCGCGTCGTGCGCCCGACCCACGGGCTCCGGACCGACGGAGATCGTCTTCTACCAGTCGAAGCCCGAGGTGATCGGGTACTTCGACGAGCTCATCGAGCAGTTCCACCAGACCCAGTCGCGCGTGCGGGTCCGCCACGACGCCGCGTCCAACCTGGCCGGAACGTTCGTGCGGGAGAACCCGCCGGACATCGGCTGCCTCAACTACAACTTCGAGGTCTCCCGCTATGTCGAGCGAGGAGCGCTGAGCGACCT
Source organism: Cellulomonas terrae (assembly GCF_007990265.1). Lineage (GTDB taxonomy): Bacteria > Actinomycetota > Actinomycetes > Actinomycetales > Cellulomonadaceae > Cellulomonas > Cellulomonas terrae. Next base: position 2,938 of record NZ_BJWH01000011.1, on the reverse strand, counting down.
CGGCGACATGCCCGAGGCCGACAGGATCCTCGACGAGCTCAAGCCGCTCATCGACGTCACGGCCACCTACCCGGACCGCACGAGCGTGATCCCGTACTCGCTCATGGCGGCAGCCGTGCTCTACAACCGGCAGATCTTCGCCGACCACGGCCTGACGGTCCCGACCACGTGGGACGAGCTCCTCGCCGTGTGCGACACGCTCCAGGCCGCGGGCGTCGCCCCGCTCTACAGCACGTTCAAGGACCCGTGGACGATCGCGCAGGGTTCGTTCGACTACTCGGTCGGCGGCACGGTCGACACCACGGAGTTCTTCAGCCAGCTCAAGCGGCAGGGCACCAACGTGGGACCGGACGCGCCGGTGTCGTTCGAGAAGCAGTTCCTCCCACCGGTCCGGCAGATGCAGCAGCTCGTCCAGTACTCCCAGGACAACGCCGAGAGCCGCGGCTACGGGGACGGGAACGTCGCGTTCGCGAACGGCGAGGCGGCCATGTACCTGCAGGGTCCGTGGGCGATCGGGGAGATCGCGAAGTCGAACCCGGACCTCGACGTCGGCGCGTTCCCCCTGCCGATGACGGACGACCCGGCCGACCGCAAGGTGCGGGTCAACATCGACCTGGCGCTGTGGATCCCCGAGGGGTCCCAGAAGAAGGAGGCAGCGCGCGAGTTCCTGTCGTTCCTCATGCAGCCCGAGATCATCGACGCCTACAACGCCCAGGCGCTCGGCTTCGGGGTGACGAAGGACGCCGCCCCGGTCACCAACGACACGCTGGTGGAGCTCAAGGAGTACTACGACCGGGCGGCCTTCTACCTGGGCGCGTCCCAGCTGGTCCCCCAGTCGATCCCGCTGCAGAACTACACGCAGTCCCTCGCCTCCGGGGCGGACCCGGAGCCGGTCCTCCGGACCCTCGACGCCGACTGGCGGCGCCTCGCCTTCCGTTCCTGACGACTCCCACCCCGAACGGAGACAGCACATGGCCACCACAGCAGCCACCCGACCGGTCGACCGCGACGTCGCGGCGAGGCCGTCGACGACGGTGGGTCGTCCCCGGGTCAACCGGACGTTCTACCTGTTCCTGCTGCCCACGCTCGTCCTCTTCACGCTCTGCATCACCCTGCCGGCGATCATGGGCATCACCTTCAGCTTCACCGACTCGGTCGGCTTCGGTGAGTTCGAGTTCATCGGCCTGACCAACTACGTCGCGCTCTTCTCGGACCCGGCGATCCGCAGCTCCTACCTGTTCACGATCGGGTTCGCCCTCGTGACCGTGCTCCTGGTGAACCTGGTCGCGTTCCTCCTCGCCGTCGGCCTGACCGCCAAGATCCGCGGGAAGATCGCGCTGCGCGCCGCGTTCGTGCTGCCCATGGTCATCTCGGGCATCGTCATCGCGTACGTCTTCAACTTCCTGTTCTCCAACTCGCTGCCGCAGCTCGGGCAGGCGGTGGGCATCACGGCGCTCGAGCAGAGCCTGCTGGCCAACCCCGACCTCGCCTGGGTGACGATCGTCATCGTGACCGCCTGGCAGGCGATCCCCAGCGCCCTGCTCATCTACATCGCCGGGATCCTGTCGATCCCGGCCGAGGTCTACGAGGCGGCGTCGATGGACGGCGCGTCCCCGGTGCGACGGCTGGTCTCCATCACGCTGCCGCTCGTCGCCGGGTACGTCGTGATCAACCTCGTCATCGGCTTCAAGAACTTCCTCAACGCCTACGACATCATCGTCGGCCTGACCAACGGCGGTCCGGGCACGGCGACCCGCAGCGTCGCCATGACGATCTTCTCCGGGTTCACCGGGGGCGACTACGCCTACCAGATGGCCAACGCGACGATCTTCTTCCTCATCGCCGTGGTCCTCGCCGTGATCCAGCTACGCCTCAACCGCGGAAGGAGCGCGTTCTGATGACCGCCCAGACCCTGGTCACCACGACCCCCGCCCAGGTACCGGTCCGTCCCCGCCGGCGCTTCCTCACCCGGGGAGGCGAGGACAACCCGAGCTGGGGCGTCACCCTCGTCCTCGTCGCGTGCACGCTCGCCGTCATCGTGCCGCTGTACGCGACGGTCACGATGGCCTTCAAGACCACCGAGCAGTCGGTCGACGGGCAGGTCTTCTCCCTGCCGTCCCCGGTCACCGTCGACGGGTTCGTGCAGGCGTGGGAGCTCACCGACTTCCCCCGCGCGTTCGCCATCTCGGTGTTCGTCACCGCGGTCACCGTCGTCGGCACCGTCGTCCTGGCGGCCTTCGCGGCCTACGCGATCGCCCGCAACTGGGACCACAAGGTGTTCCGGTGGTCCTTCTTCTACCTGCTCGCCGCGATGTTCCTGCCGTTCCCGGTGCTCGCCCTCTCCCAGGTCAAGCTCACGGGGATGGTCGGCCTCGCCAACCCGGTCGGCGTCGCGCTGCTGCACGTGATGTTCCAGCTGTCGTTCAGCGTCCTGCTGTTCACCGCGTTCATCCGCGGTCTGCCCGAGGAGCTCGAGGAGAGCGCCCGGCTCGACGGCGCCACGACGTGGGTGGTGTTCCGGCGCATCGTCTTCCCGATGATGGCGCCCATGAGCGCGACGGTCGCGATCTTCGCGTTCCTCGCCTCGTGGAACGACTTCATGATGCCGTCGCTCATCACCGCCGACTCCACGCTGCAGACCCTCCCGGTGCTGCAGAACATCTTCCAGACCCAGTTCAGCAGCAACTACAACGTCGCGTTCGCCTCGTACCTGATGGCCATGGCGCCGGCGATCATCGTGTACCTGTTCACCCAGCGCTGGGTGATGTCCGGGGTGACGCAGGGGGCGATCAAGTAGGAGGAGCCCGCAGGCGGCGCCCGCATGGCCGCGCCGACAGGCGTGTGCCAGTTTGGTCCCGTGCACCAAGCGCCCCGCGTCGCGTCGGACCGGCTCCGCGCACCCCGGTCCGGGGTGCGCCTGCCGGCGGTCACCGGCGGG
>NZ_BJWH01000010.1 GCF_007990265.1 Cellulomonas terrae | reverse complement strand
CCGGGGGTGGCTCTTCCTGTTTCCCCAACAGTTCTCGACGCATTGTTCTGGCCCTCGCCGTGACGCTGACGTTCGCGCGACGAGCGGCTCGACCGACACCGCGCGCGCTGCGTCGATCGGCGTGCGTCCGGCTCGGCGGCGCGGACGGACCCGTGACCGGTCCCTGTGCCACGAGGTCGCCCGCGGACGAGAAAGAGCCCGCACCGAGGGGTGCGGGCTCTTCGACGTCTCGACGTCGGTCGGGATCAGCCGGCCTCGAAGACGACGACGCCCAGCGGAGGGACGCGGATCGACGCGGAGTAGGGCCGCCCGTAGTGGGGCTCGGGCAGGGCTTCGATCTCGCCCAGGTTGCCGACGCCGGAGCCGCCGTACGCCTCGGAGTCGGAGTTGAAGATCTCACGCCACCGACCGCCGCGGGGCAGGGCGAGCCGGTAGCCCTCGTGCGGGATGCCGGCGAAGTTGACGACGACGGCGACGGGTGGAGAGTCGTAGCCCTTGCGCAGGTACGCGAGGGTGTTGCGGAAGGCGTCGTCGGAGTCGATCCACTCGAACCCGTCGGGGGAGTGGTCGAGCTGCCAGAGGGCGGGCGTCTCCTTGTAGACGCGGTTCAGGTCGGCGACGGAACGCATCACGCCCTGGTGGGCAGGGTCGTCGAGGGCGTGCCAGTCGAGGGAGCGCGACTCGGCCCACTCGGTCTGCTGCGCGAACTCGCTGCCCATGAAGAGCAGCTGCTTGCCGGGGTGGGTCCACTGGTAGCCGAGCAGCAGGCGGACGCCGGCGAGCTTCTGCCAGTGGTCGCCGGGCATGCGCTCGTAGAGGGAGCCCTTGCCGTGCACGACCTCGTCGTGGCTGATGGGGAGCACGAACCGCTCGGAGTAGGCGTAGACCATCGAGAAGGTGATCTCGTTGTGGTGGTAGCGCCGGTGGACGGGTTCCTCCGCCAGGTAGCGCAGGGTGTCGTTCATCCAGCCCATGTTCCACTTCAGGCCGAACCCGAGGCCGTTGCCGTCGGTGGGGGCGGTGACGCCGGGCCACGCGGTCGACTCCTCGGCGATCATCATGATCCCGGGGGTGCGCCGGTAGGCCGTCGCATTGGCCTCCTGGAGGAACGAGATGGCGTCCAGGTTCTCGCGGCCGCCGTACTGGTTGGGCCGCCACTGGCCGGGCTTGCGGGAGTAGTCGAGGTAGAGCATCGAGGCGACCGCGTCGACGCGCAGACCGTCGACGTGGAACTCCTCGAGCCAGTAGGTGGCGTTGGCGACGAGGAAGTTGCGGACCTCGGAGCGGCCGAAGTTGAAGACGTACGTGCCCCAGTCGGGGTGCTCGCCGAGCAGCGGGTCCGGGTGCTCGTAGAGCGGGGTGCCGTCGAACTGGGCGAGGGACCACTCGTCCTTGGGGAAGTGCGCGGGGACCCAGTCGACGATGACCCCGACGCCGGCCTTGTGCAGGGTGTCGACGAGGTAGCGGAAGTCGTCGGGGTGCCCGAACCGTGACGTCGGGGCGAAGTAGGACGACACCTGGTAGCCCCAGGAGCCGCCGAAGGGGTGCTCGGCGACGGGCAGCAGCTCCACGTGCGTGAAGCCGAGGGAGGTCACGTGCTCGGTCAGCTGGTGGGCAAGGTCCCGGTAGGACAGCCCGACGCGCCAGGAGCCCAGGTGGACCTCGTAGACGCTCATGGGTGCTGTGTGGGGGTCGCGCGCTGCTCGGGCAGCGAGCCAGGCGTCGTCGGTCCACCGGTAGCGCGACTCGACGACGACGGATGCCGTGGCGGGGGGCACCTCGGTGCCCTGCGCGAGCGGGTCGGCCTTCTGCCGCCACGAGCCGTCGCTGCCGAGGACCTCGAACTTGTAGCGGGCGCCGGCGCCGACGCCGGGGGCGAAGACCTCCCAGACGCCGCTGTCGCCCAGGGACCGCATCGCGTGCGACGCGCCCTGCCAGTAGTTGAAGTCGCCGACGACGCGGACCGCGCGGGCGTTCGGCGCCCAGACGGCGAACGACGTGCCGCTGACCTGGCCCAGCTCCCCGGGGTAGGTGCGCACGTTGGCGCCGAGGACGGTCCACAGCTGCTCGTGCCGGCCCTCGCGCACCAGGTGGCGGTCGAGCTCCTGCACGGTGGGCAGGAAGCGGTAGGGGTCGTCGACGGAGGTGGTGTGCCCGTCGTAGGTCACCTCGAGGCGGTAGTCCGGGACCTCGGCCCCCGGCAGCACCGCGACCCAGATCCCGTCCTGCTCGTGGCGCGCCGCGACCCGTGACGTGGACGTGACGACCACCACCGACTCGGCCAGCGGACGGAGCGTGCGGACGGTGACGCCCCCACCTCCGACGTGTGGACCGAGGACATCGTGCGGTGCGTAGTACGCCCCGTGGGCGACGGTGCGCAGGGTGTCGTCGTCGACGGGAACCGGAGAGGGGGCGGCCGGGCTCATGCCCCTACCCAACCACCCGCGGGAGTTCCGCGCAGGATGGTCTCCTGGGTGACCTGCGCGTCAGCCGTCGGTGGTGGGTGCGGTGGTGGTCGTGCCGCGGGCGACCAGCCGTGGCAGGGGTGCGGTGTAGGAGCGGACGGTGCCCGACGCGAGGAGGTTGAGCACGCAGTCGGCCACCTGGACGCCCATGGCGTGGACGTCGAGGCTCATCGCCGAGAGGGCGGGGTGCGACAGCCGGCACAGGGCGGAGTCGTCCCAGGCCAGCAGGGACAGGCGCTCGGGGACGGCGATGTCCATCTCGTGCGCGACACCGAGGCCCGCGACGGCCATGACGTCGTTGTCGTAGATGATCGCGGACGGTGGTGTGCCGCGGCCGAGCAGCGCACGGGTGCTGCGCGTGCCGGACTCCTCGCCGTAGTCGCCCTCGACGACGGCTCCGTGCGCGCCGAGCCGGGCGCACTCGCCCATGAACGCGTCGGTGCGCGCCTGGGTGTGTGCGAGGTGCTTCGGTCCGCTCACCCGGGCCAGGCGGCGGTGGCCGAGGCCGACGAGGTGGGTCACGGCGGTCCGCATCGCCTGGGCGTTGTCGATCCAGACGTTGGCGAACGGCAGGTCCGGGCGCGGGCCCCCGACGACCACGGTGGGGATGCCGATCTCGCCCAGGACGTCCAGCCGGGCGTCCTCGAGGGCGATGTTGACCACCACGACGGCGTCGACGAGCTTGCCCTCGCCCCACCGGCGGTAGGTGCGGATCTCGGCGTCGTGGTCGGGGACGACGTGCAGCAGCAGGGAGCGTCCCTCGGCTGCGAGGGACTCCTCGATGCCGCCGATGAGCTCCATGAAGAACGGCTCGAAGCCGAGCATCCGGGCGGGCCGAGCAAGGACGAGTCCCACCGCGTCGAGCCCATGTGCCATGGACGCGAGCGTACCTGCGGTGGGACGTCGTTCAGGCCGGCGACTGGGTGAGGTCACGTGCGCCGAGCCGGGGCAGCACCACGTCGTTGGCGGAGCGCAGCACGGGGGCGCGGGTGAGTGCGGCGGGGTCGAACGTCCCTCGGGTGCGCACGTGGAACGAGGCGGTGGCACCCGCGGGGACGTCGACGAGAGCCGTGTCGACGACGGCGTCCGGGTCGAGCCGGTCGACGAGGATCGTGACGTCGCGGGCGAACGACGTCGCCGTGACGTCGACGCGGTAGCCGTCCTGGACGGGGGAGACCGACGCGTGCACGGCGTCCGGGTCGAGCGCGAGGTCGACGTCCTCGACCCAGGTGTGCACGGACTGCAGGGAGCCGAGGCGCACGACGAGCACCTCGCGCGACGGGTCGGCAGGCGTCGCCACCGTGCTCGGCAGCGCGAACTGCCCGACGGACCAGGCCCCGACGGCGAGCGCCAGGTCCTCCTCGGCGAGGACGGTCCCGTCGAGCCGCTGGCGGGAGAGGCGGACGACGCCCTGCCAGATGACCGGCGTCTCGTTGACGACCGCGAGCACCTCGCGGCCCTCGCGCGGCTGCACCGTGAGCAGGCGCGTCGCGTACGCGGACCTCAGGGCGTACCAGAGCGGCTTGCGGCGCTCGTCGCCGTCGATCGCCGACCACGACGTCACCGGCCAGCAGTCGTTGAGCTGCCAGACGATCGCACCGGCCGTACGCGGCCACCACGACCGGTAGTGCTCGATGGCGAACCGGACGGCGCGCGCCTGGTTGAGCTGGGCCGCCCAGTGCCAGTCGGTGAAGTCCTCGGGCACACCGAGGTGGGGCTCCATGCCGCGGTCGAGCTTGCCGTTGCCGTCCTCGGCCTTCTGGTGCAGGAGGAACGTCGCGTCGTCCTTGGTCAGCGGACCGCCGTCGGCCGCGTGGACGGCGCGGGTCAGGGTGGCCCAGGTCGGCGGCCCCTGGAAGCCGAACTCCGAGCAGAAGCGGGGGACGTCGTCGCCGTACACGCGGTAGTCGACGCGGTTCCAGACCTCCCACTGGTGGAACGTGCCGTGGTCGGGGTCGTTGGGGTGGACCTCGGTGAGCCCGGCGCCGGGGGAGTACGGGCTGCCGTCGGAGTACGGGCGGGTGGGGTCGAGGTCGGCGACGACGTCCTTGAGCAGCTCCGTCGCGTAGCGGAAGCCCCAGGTGCGTCCCTGGAGGTCCTCCGGCCAGCCCCAGTCCATGAACCCCCAGAGGTTTTCGTTGCCACCGTTCCAGAGCACCAGCGAGGGGTGGGGGGTCAGCCGGGCGACGTGCTCGCGGGCCTCCGCCTCGATCTCGTCCCAGAGCGGCTGCTCCTCGGGGTACGCCGCGCAGGCGAGCAGGAAGTCCTGCCAGACGAGCAGGCCGCGCTCGTCGCAGAGGTCGTAGAAGTCCTCCGACTCGTAGATGCCGCCGCCCCAGACGCGCACGAGGTTGAGGTTGGCGTCGACGGCCTGGTCGAGCCGGTGCGCGAGGCGCTCGCGGGTGATGCGGGTGAGGAGGTGGTCGTCGGGGATCCAGTTGGCACCCTTGACGAAGATCGGGCGGCCGTTGATCCGGAACGTGAACGCCGTGCCGTCGTCGTCCGGGGCGGTGTCCAGCTCGACGGTGCGGAAGCCGATCCGGCGGCTCCACGTGTCCAGCGGTGCCGCGGGGTCCGGCCCGACGAGGGCGACGGTGAGCTCCGACAGCGGCTGCGGGCCGTGCCCGACGGGCCACCACAACGGGGCGTGCGGGACCTCCAGGACGACGACGGCCGAGGTCGCGTCGGGCGGGACGGTCACGCTGACGTCGGCGCCGGCGACCCGGGCCTGCACGGTGAGCGGCACGTCCCCTCCCGGTAGGCCCGAGCGCTCGATCGTCGCGTGCACCTCGACACGGCCGGTCCCGTCGGCGTCGACGGTGACGAGCGGTCGTACCCCGGCGAGGCGGGCGACCGTCCAGTGCTCGACCGTCACGGGGCGCCAGAGGCCGGCGGTCTGCAGGTCCGGCCCCCAGTCCCAGCCGAACGAGCAGGCCATCTTGCGGACCATGTTGAACGGCTGCGGGTACGCGAGCGGGCGCGGTCCGAGCCGTGCGGCCTCGGCCTCGGCGTGGGCGACGGCGGAGTGCAGCGAGACCCGGAGCCGCTGCGTCGTCGGCCGGAGCAGGTCGCGGACGTCGAAGCGGTAGGAGCGGTGCTGGTTGGCCGTCCGGCCGATCTCGCGGCCGTCGAACGTGAGCGTGGCGACGGTGTCGATGCCGTCGAAGACGAGGTCGACGCGCTCGTCAGCAGCAGCCGGGGCCAGGTCCAGCTCACGCTCGTAGACCCAGTCGACGCGCTTCATCCACGCCAGGACCTCCTCGTTGCGGTCGAGGTACGGGTCCGGGATGAGGCCGGCCTCGAGCAACGCCGTGTGGCTCGTGCCGGGCACGCGCGCGGGGACGCGGCGTCCGGCGAGGTCGGTCGGGACGGGGCCGGCGACGGCGGTCAGCGACCATCCGTCGAACAGGTCCTGGGTGTTCATCGTCGAGCTCCTGGGTCCGGGGGTCCGGCGTGTGCGCGCCGCATCCTCGCGACGCACAGCGTCGGCGCCCGCGGACGGTGCCGATCATCTGGCAAGTACCCTGGGGTCATTCTTAGACAACTGAATAAAGTAAGTCAATGACGCAGCGTCGTAGCGTTGCACCGATCCCATCCCGGACGACCAGGAGACGCCTCTCGTGACCGCCGCCATCCACCCTTCGGAGCTCCTCCACCTGCGCGCCGCTGGGGTGAGCCTCGTCGTCGACCTCGGCGGCGGGACCCTGCCGCGGATCCTGCACTGGGGTGCTGACATCGGCGACCTGGACGGCTCGGCGCTCGAGTCCGCGCGCCTCGCGTGGGACGTCGTCCCGCACGGCTTCCCGGTCGACGGCCAGGTGGAGGTCGCGGTCCTGCCGCAGGAGTCGGCGGGGTTCCTCGGGACGCCGGGGCTGGTCGGGAGCCGGGCCGGGCAGGACTTCTCGACCCTGTTCGCCGTCCGGTCGTGGGACGTGGAGACCGCGCCCGACGGGACGCAGCGGCTCACCGTCCACGCGGCGGACGACGCCGCGCGGCTCGCCCTGGTGCTCGTGCTCGAGCTCACCGCGCAGGGGCTGGTCCGCCAGCAGGCCGTCCTCACGAACGAGGCCGACGACGCCTTCGGGGTCGACGGGCTGCTCCTGACGCTGCCCGTCCCGGCGGTCGCGACCGAGCTGCTCGACTTCACCGGGCGCTGGGCGCGCGAGCGCAGCCCGCAGCGGACCGCCTTCACCCACGGGACGCGACTGCGGGAGAACCGGCGCGGCCGCACCGGCTACGACGCCGCGTTCGTGCTCGTCGCAGGGACGGCCGGCTTCGCCAACCGCACCGGCGAGGTCTGGGGTGTGCACACCGCCTGGTCCGGCAACCACCGCTCGCTCGCCGAGCGCAGCCACTACCACCCCGGGCTGCTCGGGGGCGGCGAGCTGCTCGGGTCCGGCGAGGTGCGGCTGGGCCGCGGGGAGTCCTACACCAGCCCGTGGGTCTACGGGTCCTGGGGAGTGGGGCTCGACGCGCTCGCGGGCCGGTTCCACTCCTGGATGCGGGCCCGCCCGCAGCACCCGCGGTCGCCGCGGCCGGTCACGCTGAACACGTGGGAGGCCGTCTACTTCCAGCACGACCTCGGGCGGCTCACGGCGCTCGCGGATGCTGCCGCCGAGGTCGGTGCGGAGCGGTTCGTGCTCGACGACGGCTGGTTCGGTGGCCGTCGCGACGACTCCAGGGCGCTGGGGGACTGGTACGTGTCGGCGGAGGTGTGGCCCGACGGGCTGCACCCGCTGGTCCAGCACGTGACCGGGCTCGGGCTCCAGTTCGGCCTCTGGGTGGAGCCCGAGATGGTCAACCCCGACTCGGACCTCGCCCGTGCGCACCCCGACTGGATGCTCCGGGTGCCGTCGCGGCTGCCCCGGGAGGCGCGCCACCAGCAGGTGCTGGACCTCGCCGTCCCCGAGGCTTACGCGTACATCCTCGACCGGCTCGACGCGCTGCTCACCGAGTACCCGATCGGGTACCTCAAGTGGGACCACAACCGCGACCTCGTCGACGCGGGCCACGGGGGAGCGCCCGGCGTGCACGGGCAGACGCTCGCCGTCTACCGGCTGCTCGACGAGCTGCGCTCGCGGCATCCCGGCGTCGAGATCGAGTCCTGCTCGTCGGGTGGCGCGCGCGTCGACCTGGAGATCCTGCAGCGCACCGACCGCGTGTGGGCGAGCGACTGCATCGACGCCTACGAGCGGCAGCAGATCCAGAGGTGGACCAACCTGCTGATCCCGCTGGAGCTCGTCGGCGCGCACATCGGCTCCGGCACCGCGCACAGCACCGGGCGTCGGCACGACCTGTCGTTCCGGGCGGCGACCGCCCTGTTCGGGCACCTGGGGGTCGAGTGGGACCTGCAGGAGGCCGACGAGACACAGCGGGCCGACCTGGCCGCGTGGATCGCGCTGTACAAGGACGTGCGCGGGCTGCTGCACTCCGGGACGGCCGTGCACGCGGACGTCGTCGACCCGGCCCTCGCGGTCCACGGGGTGGTCGCGCAGGACCGCGGGGACGCGCTCTTCGCGGTCACGATGACGGACCGGTCCACGAGCACGGCGCTGCCGCGGGTGACGCTGCCGGGGCTGGACCCCGACGCGCTCTACAACGTGCGTCCGCAGGCTCCGGGCGACCGGGTCGACCACGCGCCGGCCTGGTGGACCTCCGACGGGGTGCGGCTGCCCGGGCGGCTGCTGTCCGGCGTGGGGATCGAGGCGCCGGGGCAGCTGCCCGAGCGCATCGCGCTGGTCCGGGCGACGCGGGTCTGATGGACGACGACGGGGGCAGCCAGCCCAGCTGCCCCCGTCGTCCGCTGGGGGACTACTTCGTCGCGCCCGAGGTGAAGCCGTTGTAGATGTACCGCTGCAGGAACAGGAAGAGCACCAGGATCGGGATGATCGTGATGACGACCCCGGCCGAGATGATCTCCCACTGCGAGCCGTACGGGCCCTTGAAGTCGAACAGCGTGGTGGAGATCGGCCGCAGGTCCTTCGAGGGCAGGTACAGGAACGGCAGGTAGAACTCGTTGTAGATCGCGATGCCCTTGATGATGACGACCGTCGCGATGGCTGGCTTCAGGTTGGGCAGGATGATCTGGAAGAAGATCCGCAGGTGCCCGGCGCCCTCGATCTTCGCCGCCTCGTCGAGCGACTTCGGGATCGCCCGGATGAACTGCAGGAAGATGTAGATCGAGATGATGTCCGTGCCCATGAACAGCAGGACCAGCGCGAACCGGGAGTCGTAGAGCCCCAGGCCGTTGATGATCTGGAACGTCGCCACCTGCGTGGTCACGCCGGGGACGAGCGTCGCCAGCAGGAACAGCGCGAGCACCGTGCTGCGACCGGCGAACCGGAACCGGTCGAGCGCGTAGGCCGTGGCGGCACCGATCAGGATCGTGCCGACGATCGCGGCGCCGAAGATGACGATGGTGTTCCCGAAGGCCTGGAGCATGTTGCCGCGGGTGAACGCCGTGACGTAGTTCTCGATGTTGCCCCAGTCGGACGGAGGGGTCATCGGTCCCGTCGCGAGGAACTCCTGGCTCGTCTTGAAGGACCCGAACAGGATGAGGCCCAGAGGCAGCAGCATCACGATCGAGGCGATGACCAGCGAGACGTACTTACCGGTGCCGGCGGCTGCGCGGATCATGTGAGGTCCACCTCCTCGTCAGGGATCACCCTGCGTTGGATCCAGGTCACGATCAGGACGATGAGCAGGAGGACCACGGCCATGGCCGAGGCCAGGCCGACCATGTTGCGGTTGAACGCCATCCAGACCGTGCGGATGACGAAGGTCTCCGTGCCGTTGGCGCCGCCCGTCATGACGAACGGGACCTCGAACACCGAGAGCGCACCGGAGATCGCCAGGATGAGCGACAGGCCGATGATGGGGCGGATCGACGGCAGGATGATGTACCGGAACTGGTGCCACCGGTTGGCCCCGTCGAGCTCGGAGGCCTCGTAGACCTGGCTGTTGATCGACTGGATCGCGCCGAGGAACATGACGAAGTTCAGGCCCATGTAGCGCCACACGGACACGCCGGCCAGCGAGAAGTTCGCGACGTCGGGGTCGCCGGTCCACTGCTGGATCAGGCTCTCGAGCCCGGCCGCCATGAGGATCGTGTCGATCCCGCCGCCCGGCTTGAGGAAGTTGAGGAAGATCAGGCCGATCGCGACCCCGTTGATCAGGTACGGGAAGAACAGGATGCCCTTCCACAGGTTCCTGAACCGGGTGTTGAAGGACAGGATCGTGGCGAAGTACAGCGCGATCGCCATCTGCGCGAACGAGGCGACGAAGTAGTAGAGCGAGACGTAGAACACGCGGACGTTGTCCGGGTCCGTGAAGACCTCGACGTAGTTGTCGAAGCCGACGATGTTCTTCGTCTTGTCCAGCCCGTCCCAGTCCGTCGCGGAGTACCAGAACATGTTGAGGACGGGGACGAACGTGAGCAGAAGCAGGAGCCCGACGGGGATCAGCAGGAAGTAGTACGGAGTCAGCCGGCGATACCACGCGGTGCCGCGGCCCGCACCGCCCCGGGGCTTGTGGGGGGTGCGGGCCGCGTCGGACTTCTGCGCGGCCGCCGTCGTCGGGTCGTCCAGACCCGAGGGAGCGGTCGTCATGGGACGGGTCTCAGCTGACCGACGCTCGACCCTCGGCCCACTGGGCGTTGAGGTCGTCGAAGATCTGCTGCTTGGTCCGTGCGCCGGAGCGGGCGTCGTCGATGTTCTTCTGGCGGAACTTCGGGTCGGTGGTGACGATGCCCGAGGCCGTGTCGATGTCCGCGAAGAGCGCTTCCTTGCCCTCGGGGGCCGGGTTCAGCGTGATGAGCTCGACCTCCTCGACGAAGCTGGTCAGGGCCGCGGGCACAGGACCGTCGATGATCGGCGACAGGCCGGCCTGCGACTCAGAGAACCCCGACTCGTGGTTGAACCAGTCGATCCACGCGCGCGCGGTCGCCTTGTTCTGGGAGTTCACGTTGATGCCCAGGTTGTAGTCGCCGCCGGCGACCGAGTGGAACTTCCCGTCCACCTTGACCGGGGTGGGTGCGTAGGCGATGTCGTCGCCGCTGGCGCCTGCAGCCTCGGCGGCCGCCGCCATCTGCGGGATGGCCCACGAGCCGAGGACCATCGTCGCGACCTCACCGGTGCCGAGCAGCCGCTTCGACTCCTCCCAGTTGGTCGTCGTCGGGTCGGCCTCCGTCAGGCCCTGTGCGACGGCGTCGTAGATGAGGCCGTCGACCACGCCGTAGTCGCTGTCCTCGGTCCACGGGGTGTCCGACTCGACGATCTTGTTCTTCCAGTCAGGGTCCGCCGAGACGGCGCCCAGCCAGCCGTCCCACTGCGAGAGCGGCCACCCGTCCTTGTAGTTGGTATAGAGCGGGGCGATCTCGACGCCGTTGTCCTTGATGGCCTGGAGCGCCTCGAGGAACGCCTCGGGGGTGTCGGGGAACTCGGTGATCCCGGCCTCCTCCCACACGCGCTTGTTGTAGACGAAGCCCTGGACGTTGCCGACGACCGGGATGCCGTACGACTGGCCCTCGAAGGACTTGTCGTTGATCCACTGGTACTCCGCGCCGATCTCCTCCTGGGTGCCGAGCGGCTCGAAGAAGTCGCCGAGCTGGTCGGGGGTCACCGAGCCGGGGATGGCGAGCACGTCGCCGTAGTTCTCGGTGTTCATGCGCGTCTTCACCTCCCCCTCGTAGTCGGTGAGTCCCTCGACCTTGACGTCCGTGACCTCGGGGTACTTGGCCTTGAACTCCTCGACGTACGTGTCGAAGGTGCCGTCCTCCACGAGGTCGGTGCGCCACGTCAGCACCGTGATCTCGCCCGACGGCGTGCCGTCGTCGTTGGCCTGGTCGTCGCTGTCGCCGCTGCCGGACGAGCAGGCGGCGGTGAGGGCGAGGAGCGAGCCGGCGGCCGCGAACGCCATGAGGCGGGTGCGTCGCTTCTGAGGGAACATCGTTGATCCTCTCGTCGGGCCGGCACCTCCGCGTGCCGACCAGGGTCTGATGAGGCACGGCGGCTCGGGGGTCGAGTTCACTGTGCTCCGCGTGGCATTCTTAGGCAAGTGAACAAAGTTAGTCAACGGGCGTGTCCTAGAAGACCCAGGAAGTACCCAGATCGTTATGGTGTGCGACGAGGGGGACACCCCACGAAGGAGGACGGGTGAGCGGCTCCCAGCCGGGTCTCGGCGCCGCGCACGCGAGCAGCCGGTCGGCGATCCTGGATCTGATCCGGGCCGCCGGGACGATCAGCCGTGTGGAGCTGACGCGCGCGACGGGCCTCACGGCTGCCACCATCTCCACGGTGGTGCGCCGGCTCATCGACGACGGTCTCGTGCTCGAGGTCGGCCGCGCCGAGTCCACCGGCGGCAAGCCCCGCATGCTGCTGCAGCTGGACCCGTCCGCGCGCTACGCGGTGGGGGTCCACCTCGACCACGCCGGGATCACCTACGTGATCGCCAACCTCGGCGGCGCGATCGTCGCGCGATGGCGCCGACCGGGAGCCGGGTCCGACGACCCCGCCACCGTGGTGGCACGCATCGCCGCGGAGATCCGCACGACCATCACGCGCGTCGGTGTCGACCCCGCACGGATCCTCGGGCTGGGCGTCGTCTCGCCGGGCCCGATCTCCGCGTCGACCGGCATGACGCTCACCCCGCCCGTGATGCAGCGGTGGGCGGAGTTCCCGCTCGGGGCCGCTCTGGAGGACGCCGTCGGGCTGTCCGTGCTGCTCGACAACGACGCCACCGCCGCGGCCATCGGCGAGTACTGGTCCGGCGGGATCGCCACCGGCTCGGCGTTCGCCGCGCTCTACATGGGCACCGGCATCGGCGCCGGGATCATCGTCGACGGCACCGTCTACCGGGGTTCCAGCTCGAACGCGGGCGAGGTCGGGCACATCTGCGTCGACCTCGACGGACCCGTCTGCTGGTGCGGGAACATCGGGTGCGTCGAGGTGCTCGCGGGCCCGGCGGCGGTCGTCGCAGCCGCCCGCGACGCCGGTCTCGAGCTGCCCGGCCGGAACGTCGCGGAGAACTTCGGGGCCCTGGCCCGCGCCGCCAGCCGGGGCGAAGAGCTCCCGCTGCAGCTGCTCGAGCGGTCGTCGCGGTACCTCGGCGTCGCGGCGCAGACCCTGGCCAACGTGCTCGACCTCGAGCTCGTCATCCTCACTGGACCCGCGTTCGCGCTCGCGGGCTCGCTGTACCTGCCGGAGATCGAGCGCCGGCTCGGGCAGTCGTTCTTCGCGCGCGGCAGCCATCCCGTGCGCGTGACGATCTCCTCGAACGCGCCCGAGGCCGCCGCGGTCGGCGCCGCGGCGCTGGTGCTGCAGAGCGAGCTCGCGCCGCGCCAGGCGGGTCTCCGGATGCCGCTGGAGCTACCCCTCGAGGTCACCGCCGGCTAGCCGTTCCAGCCCTGCGAGCGGGATCGGCAGCCACGACGGGCGGTTGCGGGACTCGTACACGGCCTCGTAGAGCGTCTTGTCCAGCTCGAGGGCGCGCAGGAGGGTCTGGTCCCCGCCGCCGTACCCGCGGAGCAGCCCCGCGCGCGCGTCGCCCGTCCAGGTGGCGGCGTCGGCACCGGTCAGACCGCCGACGGCCGCGGCGTAGTCGATCGACCGCAGCAGCCCCGCGACGTCGCGGAGGGCCAGGTCGGGCCGGGTGCGCTGGTCGAGCGGGGCCAGGGGCTCGCCCTCGAAGTCCATGATGAACCAGGTGTCGTGCGACCGGAGCACCTGCCCGAGGTGCAGGTCGCCGTGCACGCGCTGGCGCGGGGGAGCCGACGGCAGGGCGCGGACCTCGGCGACGACGTCGCCGACCCCGTCCGCGAAGCGGGACAGCGCGGGGACGGCCGACAACGCCCACGCGAAGCGGGCGGCCACGGCGCGGGCGACGTCCTGCGGCCCCTGGTCGGACGCGTCCACCCCGTAGGCCGACACGAGCGCGGTGTGCATGGTCGCCGTGATCGCGCCCAGGTCGGCGGCCGCGGAGGCGAACGACTCGCGCTTCGCCGCGTAGGCGCACGCGAGCTCGAACCCGTCCTCGGCGGCGTCGACGAACGCGGCCAGCACCCCGAGGTAGCCCGTGACCAGGCCGCCGTCGGGACCCGGCCACTGGGCTTGCAGCCACGCGAGCGGGGCCGGGACGTGCTGCCAGCCCACGGCGACGAGGTGGCGGGGGACGTCGACGTCGGGGTTCTCCCCCGGCGCGACGGCGCGGAGCACCTTGAGGATGCCCGGGTGTGCGCCCGGCAGGATCACCGAGGTGTTGGACTGCTCGCCGGAGACCACGCGGGCGGAGCGCACGTCGACGTCGGCACCGGGACCGTCCGCGACCGAGAGCCACGCGCGCAGGAACTCCGGATGGCCTGCCCCGTCCAGGACGGTGCGTCCGTCGAGGACCCCGATGGCGTCGTCGTGGGTGCCGTCCGTCAGGACGAGGGGCACCTGCAGGACGGCGTCGATCGACCCCGCCCGCGCCCGGACGAGCAGCACCGTCACGTCCGGCGCGAGCCGGAACGACGCGACCGCCGACAGCTCCGCGACCTGCCCCTTCGCCGGGAACCAGCGGCGCGTCGGCAGCCAGTCGCGCAGCACGTCCAGCAGGCGTGCGTCGTCGGGGGTCGTGCGGGCGATCAGGCTCACGGGGCGGTCAGCTCCAGCCAGTAGAAGTCGCGCGAGCCGAGCGTGAACGACGCGGTCCCGTCGGCGCCGACGGCCGCGAACGGCGCCCCGCCGAAGACGTCGTGCGCGGACCAGCCTGCGCGGTCCGGAATCGTCACCGTGGCGGCGCGCGCCGTGGACGCCAGGTTGGCGACGACGAGGATCGTCTCGTCGGCGGTGTGCCGGCAGAACGCGAGGACCGAGTCGTTGTCGCACGGCAGCACCTGGAACTCGCCGGCGCCCAGGGCAGGGTGCTGGCGGCGGACGGTGAGCATGCCGCGCACCCAGTGCAGCAGGGACGTCGGCTGCGCCAGCTGGGCCTCGACGTTGGTGTGGCTGTAGTGGTGCACGAGCGACTGGACCAGAGGCAGGTACAGCTTGCCCGGGTCGGCGGTGGAGAAGCCCGCGTTGCGGTCCGGCGTCCACTGCATCGGCGTACGGACCGCGTCCCGGTCGGGCAGCCAGATGTTGTCGCCCATGCCGATCTCGTCGCCGTAGTACAGGCAGGGGCTGCCCGGCAGGGACAGCAGGAGGGCGTGCGCGAGCTCGATCTCCTTGCGGGAGTTGTCCAGCAGCGGCGCGAGCCGGCGCCGGATCCCGACGTTCGCGCGCATGCGGGAGTCGGGCGCGTACCACCCGTACATCGACGCGCGCTCCTCGGTGGACACCATCTCGAGCGTGAGCTCGTCGTGGTTGCGCAGGAACGTGCTCCACTGGGCGCCGTTGTTCGGGATCGGCGGGGTGTCGGCCAGGATCTCGATGATGCTCGTGGCCTTCTGGTCCCGGATCGAGTAGTAGATCCGCGGCATCACGGGGAAGTGGAAGCACATGTGGCACTCCGGCTCCTCCTCGGTGCCGAAGTAGTGCACGACGTCCTCGGGCCACTGGTTGGCCTCGGCCAGCATGATCCGGCCCGGGAACTCCTCGTCGATCATCGCGCGGACCTTGCGCAGGAACGCGTGCGTCTCGGGGAGGTTCTCGCAGTTCGTGCCCTCCGCCTCGAACAGGTACGGCACCGCGTCCAGCCGGAAGCCGTCGACGCCGATGCCCAGCCAGAACCGGCCGACGTCCAGCATCGCCTCGACCACGCGCGGGTTCTCGAAGTTCAGGTCCGGCTGGTGCCCGAAGAACCGGTGCCAGAAGAACTGCCGGCGCACGGGGTCGAAGGTCCAGTTGGACGTCTCGGTGTCGACGAAGATGATCCGCGCGTCCTGGTAGCGGGTGTTGTCGTCGCTCCACACGTAGAAGTCCCCGTAGGGACCCTCGGGGTCGGAGCGGGACGCCTGGAACCACGGGTGCTGGTCGCTGGTGTGGTTCATCACGAGGTCGACGACGATGCGCATCCCGCGGGAGTGCACCTGCTCGATGAGCTCGGTGAAGTCGGCCATGGTGCCGTACTGGCCGGCGATCGCGGTGTAGTCGGCGACGTCGTACCCGCCGTCACGCAACGGGCTGGGGTAGAACGGCGGCAGCCACAGGCAGTCGATGCCGAGCCACTGCAGGTAGTCGAGCCGGTCGATGAGGCCGCGCAGGTCGCCGCTGCCCTGGCCCGACGAGTCGGAGAAGGTGCGGAGCATGACCTCGTAGAACACGGCCGTGCGGTACCACTCGCGGTCCTCCGTGAGACCGCCCGGCGGCTCGACGGGGTGCGGCATCGTGGGGTGGCGGTGGCCGGGCAGCACGATCTGGGCGGTCGTCGGCGCGGGCTCGCGCGCGTGCCGACCGGTCGTGGGCGTCTCGGTCACGGCGCCACCAGGTTCACGACGTGGGCAGCGCGGACCATCGGGTCGAGCCGGACGTAGACCGACTGGCCCCACTCGTAGGTCTCGTCGGACAGCACGTCGTGCGCGACGACGGGCCGCCCCGGGTCCAGCCCGAACGCGTGCAGGTCGAGCGTGACGGTGCCCCCGCGGGCGTTCCACGGGTCGAGGTTGACGATGACGACGATGGTGTCGGCGCGACCTGTCGGGGAGTGCTCGGCGTCGAGGTGCTTGGCGAACGCGACGAGCGCGTCGTCGGACGTGGGGAGCACCCGCAGGTTGCGCAGCTGGCGCAGCGCGGGATGGGTGTGCCGCAGCTCGTTCAGCCGGCCGAGCAGCAGGTTGATGCCGATCGCGTCGGCCTTCGACCAGTCGCGCGGCTTGAACTCGTACTTCTCGTTGTCGATCTGCTCGTCGACGCCGGGCCGCGGCACGTCCTCGACCAGCTCGTAGCCCGAGTAGATGCCCCACGTCGGCGCGCCCAGCGCGGCCAGCACCGCGCGCACCGCGAAACCGCGCACGCCCGTGGCCTGCAGGTACGGCGGCAGGATGTCGTGCGTCGTCGGCCAGAAGCTCGGCCGCATCCACGCGCCCTGCTCGCCCGAGACCTCCTCGAGGTACTCGGTGATCTCGTCCTTCGTGTTCCGCCACGTGAAGTACGTGTACGACTGGTGGAACCCGATCTTGGCGAGCGTCTGCATCATGGCCGGCCGCGTGAACGCCTCCGACAGGAAGATCACCTCGGGGTGGTCCTCGCGCACCGACTCCAGGATCCGCGCCCAGAAGTCGAGGGGCTTGGTGTGCGGGTTGTCCACGCGGAACAGCGTCACGCCGTGGTCGATCCACACCTGCAGGACCCGTCGGATCTCGGTGTAGATGCCCTCGGGGTCGTTGTCGAAGTTCAGCGGGTAGATGTCCTGGTACTTCTTCGGCGGGTTCTCCGCGTACGCGATCGTGCCGTCGGCCCGCGTCGTGAACCACTCCGGGTGGGCGCTCACCCACGGGTGGTCGGGGGAGCACTGCAACGCGAGGTCGAGCGCCACCTCCATGTTCAGGTCCCGCGCGGCGGCGACGAACGCGTCGAAGTCGTCGAACGTGCCCAGGGTCGGCTCGATCGCGTCGTGCCCGCCCGCGGGGGACCCGATCGCGTACGGCGAGCCCGGGTCGCCCAGGTCCGCGAAGAGGGAGTTGTTCGGGCCCTTGCGGTGGGTCTCGCCGATGGGGTGGATGGGCGTGAGGTACACGACGTCGAAGCCCATGCCCGCGATGCGCGGCAGGTCGAGGGCCGCGGTGCGCAGCGTGCCCGACTGCCACTTTCCGGCCGCCGGGTCGTACTGGGCGCCCTGCGAGCGCGGGAACAGCTCGTACCAGGACCCGGCGAGGGCGAGGGGACGGTCGACGGTCAGGGGGTACTGCGGCGAGCGGGTCACGAACTCCCGCAGCGGGTGCTCCGCCAGCGCGGCGTGCACCTTGCTCGACAGCCCGGCCGCGAGCCGCGCGTGCGGCGTGTCGCGGATGTCGCGCAGGCCCATGACCGCGTCCTTGAGCACCCGGGCGGCCGACTTCGGCATGGCGTCGGCACCCGTGCGCGCCGCGGCGCGCTCCAGCAGCAGGGCGCCCTCGGCGAGCATCAGCTCGACGTCGACACCGGCCTCGACCTTGATCGTGGCGTCGTGCACCCAGGTGCCGTACGGGTCCGACCAGCCCTCGACGCGGAACGTCCAGTCACCCGTGCTCGTCGGCACCAGGCGGGCCTCGAATCGGTCCAGACCAGGGGCGATGTCCACCATCCGCGCGCTCGCGCGGTCGACGCCGGACGGGTCCGTCAGCACGGCGGTCGCCGCGACGGCGTCGTGCCCCTCGCGGAACACGGTGGCCCGGATCGGGACTGCTTCACCGACGACGGCCTTGGCCGGGAACCGGCCGGCCTCGGCCACGGGAGAGACGTCGACGACGGGGATACGTCCGACAGAGGTGCCGAGGGGCACGGGGCGAATCGTCACGCTCCCGAACCTATCCGTAGGTCCAGGTCGGGGGCATCTGGAGCGCCGGTGAGAGACGTCTCTACGCGCCTAGAGCCCGGCCCACCGTCCGCCCTGTGAACAGGCAGCCGCCGAGGAACGTGCCCTCCAGCGCGCGGTGGCCGTGCACGCCACCGCCGCCGAACCCGGACGCCTCGCCCGCGGCCCACAGGCCCGGCAGCACCTCACCGTCGGGACGCAGCACGCGGCCCTCGAGGTCGGTGTGCAGGCCGCCGAGCGTCTTGCGGGTCAGCACGGAGAGCCGGACGGCGAGCAGAGGGCCGTGCGCGGGGTCGAGGAGCCGGTGCGGCTTCGCCACGCGGATGAGCTTGTCGACGACGTACCGCCGGGCCATGGCCGTCGCGACGACCTGCGGGTCCTTGCCGAGCCCGGTCTCCACCTGCCGGTCCCGGGCGACGATCGTGCGCTCCAGGGCGTCGGCGTCGATCCGGTCGGAGCCGGACAGCGCGTTCATCTTCGCGGCGAGCTCGGCCGGCGTGTCCGCCCAGAGGAACTCGTCCGACTTCTGCGCGAACGCCTCGACGGGCCCGACCGCGCCGGGCTTCACCCGCTCCAGCAACAGCTTCATGTCCTTGCCCGTCAGGTCCGGGTTCTGCTCCGAGCCGGACAGCGCGAACTCCGACCCGAGGATCGTCTTGTCGAGCACGAACCACGAGTGGTCGTCACCACGCCCCGTGATGTGCCGCAGCGACCCGAGCGAGTCGAAGCCGGGGAAGAGAGGAGCGGGCAGCCGGTTCCCGTCGGCGTCGAGCCACAGGCTGCTCGGCCCCGCGAGGATGCGGATGCCGTGCCGGGACCACACGGGGGAGTGGTTCGTGATGCCCTCGGGGTAGTGCCACATGCGGTCCTCGTGCACGACCGCGGCGCCCGAGGCCGCAGCGGCAGCGATACCGGAACCGTCGACGTGGTCGGGGACGCCCGAGAGCATGCGGGCGGGCATCTGGCCTGCCGATGCGGGCCACGTGGCGCGGACCAGGTCGTGGTCGGCACCGATCCCGCCCGTGGCGATGACGACCGCGCTCGCGGACAGCTCGAACGGCTCCTGCACCTCGCGCGAGCTCGGCACGGCGCGCTCGACGGTGTCCGGGACCAGCAGGTCACCGCGGACCCCGGTGACGCGACCGTCCGTGGTCACCAGGCCGGTCACCCTGTGGCGGAACCGCACGTCGACCAGGCCGTCGCGTCGCGCGTCGAGCAGAGCGCGGACGAACGGCTCGAGGATGCCCGGACCGGTGCCCCACGTGACGTGGAAACGTGGCACGGAGTTGCCGTGCCCGTCGGCCAGGTAGCCCCCGCGCTCGGCCCACTGCACCAGCGGGAACCAGCGCACGCCCTGGGCGTACAGCCACGGGCGGAGGTCCCCGGCGGCGAACTCGACGAACCCCTCCGCCCACGCGCGGCCCCAGCGGTCGGAGCCGTCGTCCGCGAAGTCCGCGGACCCGAACCAGTCGGCCAGGGCCAGCTCCGCGGAGTCCTTGACCCCGAGACGCCGCTGCTCGGGGGAGTCGACGAGGAACAGCCCACCGAACGACCAGAACGCCTGACCGCCCAGGCTCGCCGCGGGCTCCGCGTCGAGCAGGGTGACCCGGCGGCCGGCGGCGACCAGCTCGGCGGTGGCGACGAGACCGGCGAGGCCCGCGCCGACGACCACGACATCGGAGTGCGTCATGGGGCGACTCTACGATCCGTCCCGTGACCTACGTGCTGAGCGACGCGACCGAGCGTCTGGACCGTGACGTCGTCTGGCGGTTCCTCTCGACCGAGGCGTACTGGGGGCGGTGGCGCAGCCGGGCGGACGTCGAGAAGCAGATCGACGGCGCCTGGCGCGTGGTCGGCGCGTACGTGGAGTCGACCGGGGAGATGGTCGGGTTCGCCCGCGCGGTGTCGGACGGCGTCGGCTTCGCCTACCTCGCGGACGTCTTCGTCGACGCGGCGCACCGTGGCGCAGGGCTGGGGCACAGGATCGTCGCGACGATGATCGACGACGGACCCGGCGCCGACTTCCGCTGGGTGCTGTTCACCGGGGATGCCCACGGCCTGTACCGGCAGCACGGGTTCGCGGACCCGGACAGCACGGCGATGGTCCGCCCCGCCCGGCTCGGGTAGACCGTCACAGGAGGTCCACGACCAGCCGGGCCGCGCGCGCGGCTCCGTCGGTCTCCACCGCGAGGCTGCGCACCGGCGCGGTCAGCGCCCGGACCATCGTGTCGGCGAGGCTCTCGGGGTCGGTCGTCGCGAAGTCCATGCAGGTTCCGGCCCGGTACCGCTCGAGCCGGTGCCGGACGTGGAAGGACTGCTCGAAGTGGTGCAGGAGCGGGAAGTACACGAACGGCCGCTGTGCCGCAGCCAGCTCCATGGTCGTCGCGAGCCCGCCCTGCACGACCGCCAGGTCGCACACCGCGAGGTGCCGGTAGAGGTCGGGCACGAAGCCGCGCACCTCCAGCCCGCGGTGGCGCGGGAAGCCGTGGTCGTCGATCCGCGGCCCCGCCACCGCGACCATCCGGAAGCCCGGCACGGCCCGGGCGACGTGCGGGAACGCGGCGACGGCGAGGTCGAGCAGGGCGCGCCCGACGCCCGAGCCACCGACGGTGACCACGCAGACCTGCTCGTCGTCGCGGTAGCCGAGCCGTGCCCGCCACAACGCGCGCTCCTCGTCGGTCGGTGGGCGGTCGCCGGTGACGTAGCCGCAGAAGTCGAAGTGCGCCTGCGTCCAGTCGCGGATCGTCGGGAGGTCCGGGCCCAGCCTGTCGGGTACGAGGTCCTCGGGGTTGCCGACGAAGACCGCCCGGTCGCGGACCCGGGGGAACCGCGCGACGTGCTCGACCATCTCGGCGTTGTAGTCCGCCGTCAGGGCGGCCTCGCGCGCGCCGCCGTCGGGCATCGGCAGGAAGCCCACGAAGTCGGTGAACCAGACGTGCGCAGCACGCTTCAGCTCGGGGTTCTCGTGCCAGAAGTGGTCGACGTCCCACGCCTCGTCGCCGACCACGAGGTCGTAGCGCCCGGACTCGACGACCTCCTGGAAGACCATGAAGTTCGCGACGAGGATCTCGTCCATCCGCCGCAGCGCCTGGAAGCAGTGCAGGTCGTGGCCGTCCGCCTCCGACGCGAGGTGGCCGGACTCCGACGCGAGCCACCTGGACGCCGGGTGCACGCGCTCTCCCGCAGCGTCCAGGACGGCGGTCACCGGGTCCTGCGCGAGCCAGTCGACCTCGACGTCGGGCCGGAGCCGGCGCAGCTCACCCGTGATGGCGAGGTCGCGGCGGACGTGCCCGAGCCCGATCGGCGACGACACGTACAGGACCTTCGGCGTCCGGCTCGCTGCCCGCGTCCACCGCTGCGGTGCGGGCCGTGGCCGGAGACGGTCGACGAAGTCGCCGACCGCGCGGTTGACGCGCACGGGGTCCCGGACGAGCGCGAGATGACCGCCGCCCTCGATGACCAGCAGCTCGCCCCCCGTCAGCGCGGCCAGCTCCTGCCCCTTGTCGACGTTCTGGCACACGTCCCGGTCGCCGTGCACGACCAGCACCGGGACGTCGATCCGGCGGCACCGCTCGACGATCTCGTCCCTGGTCGGCGGATCGAGCTCGTGCCCCTCCTCGCTCGCCGCGAGGATCTCGCCGGTCGACTCCAGGGCCCAGCCGACCGCGTCCTCCAGCTGCTTGGTCGAGTGCGGCTCGACCAGCTGGGCGTCGAAGAAGAACTCGACCCACCGGCGGTGGTCCGTCGTGATCACGTGCCGGTTGTACAGCTGCCAGCCCTGCGGGTCCTCGAGCTGGGCGTCCCACGTCGCGACGGCGGCCGCCCAGTGCGCCTGCGGCCCGCCGAGGTGCGGCACGCCCGGCTCGATCGCGACGAACCCGACGACGCGCTCCGGGTGTCCGGTGATCAGGTCCAGCGCCCACCACGCCGCGTCGCAGAGGGTGACGACCACCGCCTCCCGCGTCCCGGTCGCGTCGAGCACGGCGACGATGTCGGCCACGTTCGCGGCTCGGGTGTGGTCCTCGACCGCGGTGGGCCGGCCCGACCGGCCGTTGCCCCGGCCGTCGAAGGTCACCACGCGGGTGCGCCGTGCGAGGTGCGGGAGCAGCGTCTTCCAGATCTGCGCGTGCGTGATCGGCGACGGCGGCACCAGCAGGACGGTCGGCGATCCCGAGCCGTGCACCTCGTAGTGGATCGCGACGCCGTCGCTCTCGACGTCGCCCTCGCGATCCGGAGTCCGCGCACGCACCATCGCCACCACCCTCGGAGCGACCGTACGCGCGGTCAGTCCAGGACGTACACCCGCATGCTCAGCGCCTCCACGACCGTCGCCTCACCCGGTTCGGCGTGCAGGCTGCCCTCGATCGCCGCCGCCCGCTCCTCCGCCGGGTTCTCCCAGACCGAGTCCCACGCGAGCCGCCACCGACCGCCGTGGTCGTCGGCGAGGACGAGGTGCACGGCGTCGAGCGACCCGTTGATGACCAGCAGCACCGTGTCGTTCTCGGGCGGCGGGGCGGTCCGGACCATCTGCAGCGTGCGGATGGTCGAGTCGTGCCACCGGTCGTGGTCGAACGCGACGCCGAGCGCGTCGAACCAGGCGAGGTCCGGCCGCTTGCCCGGCACGTACGGGCGGCCGGAGTAGAACCGCTCCGAGCGCAGTGCCGGGTGCTCGCGACGCAGCAGCAGGAGCCAGCGGGCGGTCGCGAGCAGGTCGGCGCGCCACGGCGTCACGTCCCAGCGCACCCAGGAGATCTCGTTGTCCTGGCAGTACGCGTTGTTGTTGCCCTGCTGGGTGCGGCCCATCTCGTCGCCGGCCGTGATCATCGGCGTCCCAGCGGCGAGCACGAGGGTGGCGAACAGGTTGCGGATGGACCGTCGGCGCAGAGGCACGATGTCGACCGCGGGGGAGTCCGGTCCGACGTGGCCCTCGATCCCGTGGTTCCAGGAGCGGTTGTCGTCGCTGCCGTCGCGGTTGTGCTCGCCGTTCGCCGCGTTGTGCTTGTGGTCGTAGGCCACCAGGTCCGCGAGCGTGAACCCGTCGTGGGCCGTGACGTAGTTGACCGACGCGACCGGCCCGCGGACCAGCGGTGGGTCGCTGTGCCCGAACAGGTCGACGGACCCCGCCAGGCGGGTGGCCAGGTCCCGGACGCGGTGGCCCGGCAGACCGTGCGCGGCGCGGCCGGGGTCGGCGAGCCAGAACGAGCGGGCCGCGTTGCGGAAGCGGTCGTTCCACTCGGCGAACGGGACCGGGAACTGCCCGGTCCGCCACCCACCGGGTCCGACGTCCCACGGTTCGGCGACGAGCTTGAGCCCGTGCAGCGAGGGCTCGGTGGCCATCGCGACGAGCGTGGGGTGGTCGGGCGAGAAGCCGCTCGGGCCCCGGCCGAGGGTCACGGCCAGGTCGAAGCGGAACCCGTCGACCCCCACGACGTCCGCCCAGTAGCGCAGCGAGTCGAGGGTCATCCGGACCACCTCTGCCCGGCGGAAGTCGAGCGTGTTCCCCGTGCCGGTGACGTCCGCGAGCGTGGCAGGCGCACCGCCGTCGTGCGCGTAGTACGTGGCGTTGTCGAGGCCGCGCCAGGACAGGTGCTGACCGGGCAGCCCGCCCTCGCACGTGTGGTTGTAGACGACGTCGAGCAGCACCTCGAGGCCGGCCTCGTGCAGCGCGTGGACCGCGCCGCGCAGCTCCGCGAGCACCGCGGCCGGGCCGGCTGCCCGGGCGGCGGCCGTCGCGAAGTCCGCGTGCGGGGCGAAGAAGCCGAGCGTGCTGTAGCCCCAGTAGTTGGTCAGGCCCTTCTCGACGAGGTGCGGCTCGGAGGAGAACGCGTGCACGGGCAGCAGCTCGACCGCGGTGACGCCCAGCCCGAGCAGGTGGTCGACGACCGCGGGGTGCGCCAGGCCGGCGTACGTCCCGCGCAGCTCCTCGGGCAGCCGGTCGTCCAGCTGGGTCAGGCCGCGGACGTGCGCCTCGTAGACGACGGTGCGCGACCACGGTGTCCACGGGCGGTTCGCGGCCGGGTCCGGTCCGGGCAGGTCGCGGGTGTCGACGACGACGGAGTACGGGACGTGGCCCGCGGAGTCGCGAGGGTCCGCGGGCCCGTACGGGTCGCCGGCGAGGTCCGGGCCGACGAGGTGGCCGTACGTCTCGGGCGTGTGCGCGACCTCGCCGTCGAGCCCACGCGCGTACGGGTCGACGAGCAGCTTCGCGGGGTTGTACCGGTGGCCGGCCGCGGGCTCCCACGGTCCGTGCGCGCGGAAGCCGTACCGCTGGCCGGCGCGGACGCCGGGCACGAAGGTGCTGAAGACCCCGTGCACCGGGGGACCGAGGGGGATCCGGCGCTCGACGGCCCCGTCGAACAGGCACAGGTCCACGGCCGTGGCGTGCGCGGCGTAGACGGCGACGTCGGCGCCCGCGTCGGTGACGTGGACACCGAGACGTGGCGCTCGCCGGTGGGGGGAGGGCGGGGTCACCCGCACATTGTGGGGGAACAAGCCCACACGTGTCGGGTGTCTCCCGTCCTGGACCGCTTGTCCGCCGGGTCCGGGGCGGGAGGTAACGTTCCGCGGGTGAGGATCGTCGTCTGCGTGAAGCATGTCCCTGACATCCAGTCCGAGCGGGCCCTGGGCCCCGACGGTCGCGTGGTCCGCGACGGCGGGGACGGGACGCTGAACGAGCTGGACGAGAACGCCCTCGAGGCGGCGCTCGCGCTCGTCGAGGCGGCCGGTGGGTCTGTCGTGGCCCTGACCGTGGGCCCCGACGACGCCGTGGACGCCGTCCGCCGCGGCCTGCAGATGGGCGCCGAGGACGCGGTCCACGTGGTCGACGACGCCGTCGCCGGCTCCGACGTGATCGGCACCGCGCGGGTGCTCGCCGCCGCGATCCGCCACCTGGACGCCCAGGAGCACGTGGACCTGGTCGTCACCGGCATGGCCGGCCTGGACGGGCTCACGTCCCTGCTGCCGACCGCCCTCGCGGAGCTGCTCGACCTGCCCGCGCTGCCGCTCGCCGCCGAGCTGACCGTCGACGGGTCCACGGTGCGGGTGCGGCGCAACCTCGACCACGCCACCGAGGTGCTCGAGGCGACGCTGCCGGCCCTGGTGTCGGTCACGGACCAGGCCAACGAGCCGCGCTACCCCAACTTCAAGGGCATCATGGCGGCCCGCAAGAAGCCGATCACCACCCTGACGCTCGCGGACCTCGACGTCGACGCCTCGCGCGTCGGCACCGCGGGCGCCCGCACCGAGGTGCTCGAGGCCGCCGCCCGGCCGCCGCGCGACAACCGCGTGCTCGTGCAGGACACGGGCGACGCCGGGGTCCGCCTCGCCGCGTACCTCGTCGACAACCAGCTCGTCTGACGTCCCGACCCGAAGGATCGCCGCTGTGACCGCACCCGTGCTCGTGCTCGTCGACCACACCGTGGACGGAGCCGTCCGCGCCCCCGTCCGGGAGCTCCTGACGCTCGCCCGCGAGCTCGCGGGCGGCGCCGGGGTGCATGCCGCGTGGACCGTCGACGGCGTCGAGCCGTCCGCCGAGGTCGTCGCGGAGCTCGGTGCGCTGGGCGCCACGCACGTGCACCGGGTCGTCGTCGACGCGGACCCGCACCTGTCCGCCGTGCTCGCCGAGGCCCTGGCCTCGCTCCTCGACGCCACCGGGGCCGGGCTGCTGCTGGTCGTCTCCTCCTTCGAGAACAAGGAGGCGGTGGCGCGCCTCGCGGTCAGCACCGGAGCCGGTGTCGTCACCGACGCCGACGGCCTCGCGGTCGTCGACGGCAGGTACGTCGCCAGCAAGACCGTGTTCGCCGGCACGTGGACCACGTCGTGCGCCGTCACCGCGCCACTGGCGGTCGTCGCGCTCAAGTCGAACTCCGTCGTGCCGTCGACGGTCGCCGGCGCACCCGCGCCGCAGATCGGCGAGCACGCCGTCGCGGTCAGCGAGAAGGCCCGTCGGGTGACCCTGGTCGAGCGGGTCGAGCGGCCCGCGAGCGGTCGGCCGGACCTCGGCAGCGCCAGCGTCGTCGTGGTCGGCGGCCGCGGCACCGAGGGCGACTTCTCGGTCGTCGAGGAGCTGGCGGACGTGGTCGGCGGTGCGGTCGGCGCCACACGCGTCGCCACCGACGAGGGTTGGATCGGGCACGACGCGCAGATCGGCCAGACCGGCGTCACCATCGCGCCGCGGCTCTACGTCGGCGTCGGGGTGTCCGGTGCCGTGCACCACCGCGGCGGCATGCAGGCGTCCGGCACGATCGTCGCGATCAACTCCGACCCCGACGCCCCGATCTTCGAGATCGCGGACTTCGGCGTCGTCGGCGACCTCTTCACCGTCGTCCCGCAGGCCGCCGCGGAGATCCGCCGACTCAAGGGCTGATGCGCGCATCGGGTGCGCCGCTGGTCCGTCCGGGTGATCGCGTCGGCAGGGCAACCGAACCCCGGACACGTGCAGGCCCGCTCCGCTAGCGTGCCCGTCGGTCCCGGCTGACACCCGCCGGGCAGGGGTGCCCGAGGAGTCCCGTGATCCGCTACCTGCCGTTCCTGATCGAGATCGCCCTGCTGGTCTACTGCCTGATCGACTGCATCCAGACCGACGTCCCGCGGAACCTCTCGAAGACCACCTGGGTGTTCGTCATCATCCTGGTGCCGATCGCGGGCGGGGTCGCGTGGCTCGTCGCCGGCCGTCCTGAGCACCGGCCCCGACGGAACGTCCCGTGGCCGTCGACCCAGACCGCCGGGTTCCCCGAGTACGAGCGGCCGCGCCGGTCGTCCCCGGACGACGACCCGGAGTTCCTGGCCGGCATGCGCTCGTCGGACGACAAGCACGAGAAGATGCTCAAGGACTGGGAGGCGCAGCTGCGCGACCGGGAGCAGAAGCTGCAGTCCGACGAACCTCGCGACCCGGCCTGACGAGCGCGTCGCCCGCCCGTCGGCCGCGCCGCGTCAGGACAGGTCGCGCAGCCAGCGCACCGTCGCGACGCCCTGCGCGGCCTGGAACCGGCGCAGGTTCGGGATGCCGAGCGGTGCCGGCTGACGCGAGCTCCACGCGAAGTAGCCGGACAACCCCGCCAGGCCTGCCCGCAGGTCGTCGTCGTGCACCCCGTCCGACACGGCGTGCTCCCGGAAGAGGGTCGCCGGGTCACCGCCGCCCTGGAGCGCGACGCTGGGCAGCATGAACGCCAGGTCGAGCCAGGGCGCACCGACGCTCGCGTGCGGCCAGTCGATGAGCCAGACCCGGTGCTGGTGGTCGGGGTCGATCATCACGTTGTCGGCGCGCAGGTCACCGTGCACGAGGGAGTCGCCGGCGCACACCCGCAGCGACTCCTGCTCCCAGCGGACCAGCTGCTCGACGTTGTCGAGCGCCCACCGGCCGATGTCGCCCGCCAGGTCCGCGTACCGCACCTGCGCGTCGCGGTCGAGGGCGTGCAGCTTGCGCCAGCCGGTGAAGTCCTCGGCGAGCTGGTCGTCCGTGCGCGGCAGCGAGTGCCCGGGCAGCGGCTCCGCGTCTGCGAGCGCTCCCACGGCGTCGGCGACGGCGCGCAGGTCCTCGGGCCGCCACGGCAGCTCCGGGGAGCGACCGTGCACGACCTCGAACCCGAGGATCACCCAGTCGCCGTCGTCGGAGGTCCAGAGCAGCCGCGGCGCGGGGACCTGCGGCGGCAGCGCGCGGGACACCCGGATCTCGGCGCGGGCGAGGTCAGGGGAGACCGGGTTCTGCTCGCCGGACACGGCCTTCACGAAGACACCGCGCCCGTCGGCGAGCTCGAGCACGGCGGCGAACCCGGGGCTGAACCCGCTGGTGGCGCTGATCTCCGCGGTGACCTGAGCGCCTGCCAGCTCGGCGATCCGGGCCCGCACGTGCCGGGGGAGGTCGCGCCAGTCCAGCCGCTGGCCGCTGAAGGCGAGCGGGAGGGCGATGACGTCGTCGGCACTCACGCGGCACATCCTGCCAGTTCGTGAGCGGCCCTCGGAGGGTGATCCCACGGGGCGCGCGGTCGGGAAGTGTGGAGGTCGTTCGTAGACTGGAGCCGATGAGCGTGTATCTCGACCATGCGGCGACCACGCCCATGCTCCCGGAGGCCGCGCGGGTGCTCGCCGAGCAGCTCGTGCGCACCGGCAACCCCTCGTCCCTGCACGCGTCGGGTCGGGCGGCCCGCCGCGTCGTCGAGGAGGCCCGTGAGCGGCTCGCCGCGGCCCTCGGCGCACGGCCCAGCGAGGTCGTCTGGACCTCGGGCGGCACCGAGGCGGACAACCTCGCGATCAAGGGGATGTTCTGGGCCCGGCGCAACGAGGACAAGCAGCGCAGACGGCTGCTGGTGTCCGCCGTGGAGCACCACGCGGTGCTGGACCCGGCATTCTGGATGGCCGAGCACGCCGGTGCCGAGCTCGTGCTCCTGCCCGTCGACGGCGACGGGGTCGTCGAGGTCGACGCGCTGCGCGAGGAGCTGGAGCGCAGCGGTGACCAGGTGGCGCTCCTCTCGGTGATGTGGGCGAACAACGAGGTCGGCACCCTGCAGCCGCTCGACGACGTGGTCGCGCTCGCGCGCCGGTACGGGGTGCCGGTGCACGCCGACGCGGTGCAGGCCGTCGGGCAGGTGCCTGTCGACTTCGGTGCGTCGGGGCTCGACGCGATGACCGTGAGCGCGCACAAGGTGGGCGGCCCCGGCGGCGCCGGTGCCCTCCTGGCCCGGCGCGGGCTCGACCTGACGCCCGTCCTGCACGGCGGAGGGCAGGAGCGGGGGGTGCGGTCGGGCACCCTCGACGCCGCGCTGCTCGCGTCGTTCGGGCTGGCGGTCGAGGAGTCGGTCGGC
The DNA here is from genome assembly GCF_007990265.1 of Cellulomonas terrae. GTDB lineage: Bacteria > Actinomycetota > Actinomycetes > Actinomycetales > Cellulomonadaceae > Cellulomonas > Cellulomonas terrae. Next base: position 104,851 of record NZ_BJWH01000010.1, on the reverse strand, counting down.
GGCCGCGAGGACTTCGCCGTCCGGGTGGGTGCCCTCCGCGACACGCTCGTCACCGGGGTCCAGGACGTGGTCCCCGACGCCGTGCTGCGCGGACCGCGCGACACCTCCCGGCGGCTGCCCGCCAACGCCCACTTCACGTTCCCGGGCTGTGAGGGCGACTCGCTGCTGTACCTCCTCGACTCCGCCGGGATCGAGGCGTCCACCGGGTCCGCCTGCCAGGCGGGCGTGCCCCGGCCCAGCCACGTCCTGCTGGCGATGGGGGTCGACGAGGTCGCCGCACGCGGTGCGCTGCGGTTCAGCCTCGGGCACCCGTCGACCGCCGCCGACGTCGACGCGCTGCTCGCGGCCCTGCCCGGTGTCGTCGACCGGGCGCGCGCCGCCGGGCTCGCGACCGTCGGGACGGTGCGCTGATGCGCGTGCTCGCCGCCCTGTCGGGCGGTGTCGACTCCGCGGTCGCCGCAGCACGTGCGGTCGACGCGGGGCACGACGTCGTCGGCGTGCACATGGCCCTGTCCCGCACGCGCGACCAGTTCCGCACCGGCTCGCGCGGGTGCTGCTCGATCGAGGACGCCGGAGACGCCCGCCGCGCCGCCGACGTGCTGGGCATCCCGTACTACGTGTGGGACCTGTCCGAGCGGTTCGAGGAGACGGTCGTCGCGGACTTCGTCGCCGAGTACGAGGCCGGCCGCACCCCGAACCCGTGCGTCCGCTGCAACGAGCACATCAAGTTCGCCACGCTGCTGGACAAGGCCGTCGCCCTCGGGTTCGACGCGGTCTGCACCGGCCACTACGCCCGCATCGAGACCCGTCCCGACGGCACCCGGGAGCTGCACCGCGCCCGGGACCTGGCCAAGGACCAGTCCTACGTGCTCGCCGTCATGGGCCCCGAGCGCCTGGCGCGGTCGATGTTCCCGCTCGGCGACGTCGCCACCAAGGAGGAGACCCGCGCCGAGGCGGCCGCCCGCGGGCTGTCCGTGTCCGCCAAGCCGGACTCCTACGACATCTGCTTCGTCGCCGACGGGGACACCCAGGGCTTCCTGCGCTCGCGGCTCGGGTCCCAGCCCGGCGAGATCGTCGACGGCTCCGGCGTCGTGCTCGGGCAGCACGACGGGGCGTACGCGTTCACCGTGGGGCAGCGCAAGGGCCTCTCGATCGGTCGCCCCGCCGCCGACGGCAAGCCTCGGTACGTGCTGTCGGTCGAGCCGGTCGACAACCGGGTGGTCGTCGGGTCCGCCGACGAGCTGGCCGTGCAGGCCGTGCAGGCCGACCGTGCGGTCTGGTTCGCCGAGGCGGACGGTTCGTTCCCCTGTGCGCTGCAGGTGCGCGCGCACGGCGACGCGGTGCCGGCGCACGCCACCGTCCAGGACGGGGTCGTCGAGATCGCGCTGGACCAGGCCGGTGCCCTGCGCGGGGTCGCGCCCGGGCAGTCGGCCGTGCTCTACGACGGCACGCGCGTGCTGGGCCAGGCCACCGTGACCGCCGCGCTCCGCTCATCGGGCGCCACCTCTGGTCTCGTCAGGTGAGCGGCGGTCGACCGGGCGTCACCGGCACCGGGCCGTGGCCCGGCCTGGACGTGCTCGAGGCGCAGACCGTCGTCGTCGGCGACCTCGTCGACACCCCCTCCGAGGTGGCCGGCCTCCCGTTCACGGTGACGCTCGCCGAGCGCGGCCCGTGGGCCGACCGGGTCGGCCGCGCCGCGGCCCTGCTCGCGGAGCTGCCCACCGAGCTGGGCCCGCACGGCTGGAAGCTCGCCGACCGGCCCAGCCGTGACCTCGCCCGCGCGCAGGCGTACGTGCGGGAGGACGTCGACGCGCTCGCCGTCGCCGGGCACGGCTGGACCGGACCGCTCGTCGTGCCCGTGCTCGGCCCGATGACCCTGGCGGCCTCCCTCTACCTCTCCCGCGGCGACCGGGTGGTCTCCGACGCCGGCGCCGTCCGCGAGCTCGCCGCGTCGCTGGCCGCCGGGCTCGCCGAGCACCTCGCCGCGGTCCGCCGCTCCGTCCCCGGTGCCGAGCCCACGGTGCTGCTGCACGAGCCCCTGCTCGCGCAGGTCATGGCGGGCGTGCTCCCGTCGTTCTCGGGCTACTCCGCGCTGCGGTCCGTCCCCGGTCCCGTGGCGGCCGAGCGCATCGGCGAGGTGGCTCGCGGTGCGGACGGTGCCCGCGTGATCGTGCACGGCGGCACCGCGTGGACCTCGCTCGGCGCGATCCGCGCGGCGCAGGTGGACGGGTTCGCGCTCGCGGTGCCCTCGCTCGACGAGCGCAGCTGGGAGAAGGTCGCCGAGGTGATCGAGGGCGGGCTCGCGTTCTGGCCCGAGCTCGCGCCACAGGCGTCCTCGCAGTGCGCCGGGCCCGACGTGGCCGGCCAGGCCGATTCACTCACCCGGCCGTGGCGGTCCGTGGGGCTGCCGATGGCGGGGCTGCGCGACGTCGTGCTCCTCGCCGGCGACATCACCGGGACGGGCAGCCCGGACGACGCCCGCGCCGTGCTGGCCGGGCTGGTCCGCGCCGCGCGGGTCGTGGCCGAACGAGCGGAGGCATGACGGTGGCTGCACAGCCGAGCGTGAGGCGCGCCCTGGCGCTGCTGATCGGGTCCGGGGCGGCGATCGTCGGGATGGTGCTGCTCGTCGTCTGCTACACCGGCATCGGCGTGACCACGCTGACCGCCACGAACGACGACCCCGACCCGTGCGTCGAGGCCTACGCCGCCGGCACCGACGACGCGACCGTGCGCTACGCCCTCGTCCCGCCGCAGGCCATCTGCACGTGGGACGTCGACGGCGAGCCGACCGAGGTCGTCGTGGCCGCCGCGTCCGTCCCGCTGTTCGCCACCGGTGCGGCGCTCGCCGTCGGCGGGGTGCTGGTGTGCGGGACCCTGCTGATCACGGGACGTCGGCGCCGGCAGGTCTAGCGGCAACGCCCCCCGACGCGTGGTGCGGGCGCCGTGTCGGTCCTGCGCGACATGATGGGGCCGTGAGCAACGAGATCGACGACCCTGCCGCTGCCCGGGAGATCCCCGCCGACGCCCGGCACCGCTGGGCCGAGCTGGCCGCGCTGATCGAGGCGGACCAGTTCGCGTACTACATCCGCGACGCGCCCGTCTCCTCGGACAAGGAGTACGACGAGCGGCTGCGGGAGCTGCAGGCGCTGGAGGACGAGCACCCGGGGCTGCGGACGCCCGACTCGCCGACGCAGCGGGTGGGCGGCACGTTCTCGACGGAGTTCGCGTCGGTCCAGCACGTCGAGCGGATGCTCTCGCTCGACAACGCGTTCTCCGACGAGGACATCACCACCTGGGCGGGACGGCTGCACCGGGACCTGGAGTCGTCCGCGGCGATCCACTACCTGTGCGAGCTGAAGATCGACGGGCTGGCCATCGCGCTGCTGTACGAGAAGGGGCGGCTGGTCCGGGCGGCGACGCGCGGCGACGGGCGCACCGGCGAGGACGTGACCCTCAACGTCCGCACCATCTCGACGATCCCGGACGTGCTCGCGGGAGACCCGGCCACGCACCCGGAGCGCATCGAGATCCGGGGCGAGGTGTTCCTGCCGGTCGCAGCGTTCGCCGAGCTCAACGCGTCGCAGGTGGAGGCGGGCAAGAGCCCGTTCGCCAACCCGCGCAACGCGGCCGCCGGCTCGCTGCGGCAGAAGGACCCGCGGGTCACGGCGTCGCGGGACCTGCGGATGTACGCGCACGGCATCGGCGCGCTGGTCTGGGGCGCCGGGCAGGGCACGGGCATCGAGCGGCAGTCGCAGGTCTACGACCTGCTGGCCGGCTGGGGCATCCCGGTCTCGGGGCACACGCGCGTCGTCGAAGGGCTCGACGGGGTGCGGGAGATGATCGCGTACTACGGCGAGCACCGGCACGACGTGGAGCACGAGATCGACGGCATCGTCATGAAGGTCGACGAGATCGCCTTGCAGCGCCGGCTCGGGTCCACGAGCCGGGCACCCCGCTGGGCGATCGCGTACAAGTACCCGCCCGAGGAGGTGAACACCAAGCTCCTCGACATCCGCGTGAACGTCGGGCGCACCGGGCGCGTGACGCCGTACGGCGTGATGGAGCCCGTGTTCGTGTCGGGGTCGACCGTCGAGATGGCGACGCTGCACAACGCGAGCGAGGTGGCGCGCAAGGGCGTGCTCATCGGGGACACGGTGGTGCTGCGCAAGGCGGGTGACGTGATCCCGGAGATCGTCGGTCCGGTGGTCGACCTGCGCGACGGCACGGAGCGTGCGTTCGTCATGCCCACGGAGTGCCCGTCGTGCGGCACCCCGCTGGCGCCCGCGAAGGAGGGCGACGTCGACATCCGCTGCCCCAACCAGCGGTCGTGCCCGTCGCAGCTGCGCGAGCGGCTGTTCCACGTCGCGTCGCGCGGCGCGTTCGACATCGAGGCGCTCGGCTGGGAGGCGGCGAGCGCGCTCCTGACCGCCGGGGTGGTCACGGACGAGGGCGACCTGTTCGCGCTCGACGCCGACGCGCTGCGCAAGGTGCCGCTGTTCACGCTGTCGGCCCGCTCCAAGGTGGCCGGGGCGGTGCGCGAGGCGGGGGACCTGAACGCGACCGGTGCGGCACTGCTGGGCAACCTGGAGAAGGCGAAGCAGGCCGCGCTGTGGCGGGTGATCGTGGCGCTGTCCATCCGGCACGTCGGCCCGACCGCTGCGCGGGCGCTCGCCCAGCACTTCGCGTCGATCCCGGCGATCGCGACCGCGACGGAGGAGGAGATCGGGGCAGCCGAAGGTGTCGGTCCGACGATCGCCTCGGCGGTGGTGGCCTGGTTCCAGCAGCCGGGCGAGGACGACAAGTGGCATGCGGCCATCGTCGAGAAGTGGGCCGCGGCGGGTGTGCGGATGCAGGAGGAGCGGGACGAGTCCGCGCCGCGCACCCTCGAAGGGCTGACCGTGGTCGTCACCGGCGGGCTGGAGCGGTTCAGCCGGGACGGCGCGAAGGAGGCGATCCTGGCGCGCGGCGGCAAGTCGGCCGGGTCCGTCTCCAAGAAGACGGACTATGTGGTGGTCGGCGAGAACGCGGGCTCGAAGGAGACCAAGGCCCGCGAGCTCGGGCTCCGGATCCTGGACGAGGCCGGGTTCGAGCGGCTGCTGGCGGAGGGGCCGGCAGGCGTGGGGGACGCTCCGGCCGACGACGGGCCGACGGACGCTGCCGACGACGCACCGGGTGCCTCGGCGTGACCGGTGCGGTGGTCCGCGTGGCGGTCGGGTCGCAGGTGGCCGACGCCGGAGCCCTGACCGCCGAGGCGTACCTGGCTGACCGGCTCGTCGGAGCCGAGGAGTCCTACGCCGACGAGCTGCGCGACGCCGAGCGGCGGTCGCGGGAGGCGACGCTGCTGGTCGCGCTGGTCCCGCCGGGCGAGGGCGACGGCGCGAACGACCGCGACGACGACGACCTGGTGGTCGTCGGCACCGTCACGCTCGCGCCCTACGGCACGTCGTACGCCGAGGTCGCGGAGCCGGGGGAGCTCGAGATCCGGATGCTCGCGGTCGCGCCCGAGGCGCGGCGTCGAGGCATCGCCGAGCTCCTGATGGCGGCGGCGCTGCGCGAGGCGGTGGCGCGCGGTGCGACACGGGTGGTGCTGTCGACGCTCGACTCGATGGAGGCCGCCCAGCGCCTGTACAAGCGGCTCGGCTTCGTCGCGGTGCCCGAGCGCGACTGGGGCCACGTCGAGGTGCACCTGCGTGTGCACACCTGGACCCCGCCGGACGCGCCAGGGGCGCTGGTCGAGCTCGCGACGTGGCCACCGGCGCGCGTGGTCGACGTGGACGGCTGGCGGGTCGGCCTGTCCGGTGGGCTGACCCGCCGCGCCAACAGCGTCCTGCCGCTCGGCACGCCGCCCGACGTCACAGCAACGCTCGACCGGGTCGAGGAGCTCTACGCGGAGCACGGGCAGCCGTCGATCGTGCGCGTGTGCCGCGCGTCGCCGCGCGGCCTGGACGGCCTGCTCGCGCTGCGCGACTACGCGGTGATGTCCCGGACCGACGTGCTGGTGCGGGAGCTCGACGGGATCGAGCCTCGGCACGGCAGCGTCCGCACGGGCGCCGGGCCGGTGCGCGTGTCCGTCGCCGACCGCCCCGACGACGCGTGGCTCGCGGTGTGGTCCGGCTCGAAGGCCAGGCTGCACGCCACGGGAGCCGCGTCGCAGGCCGACGAGGAGAGCCTGCGGATGGCCCGTGCCGTGCTCGGAGGAGCGCCCGCCGTCTACCTCGGGGCGTCGGACGCCACGGGCCTGGTCGGCGTCATCCGCGCCGCGTTCGCGGAGGACTGGGTGGCGGTGTCGTGCCTCGTGGTCACCCACGCTGCTCGCCGCCACGGGCTCGGCCGGTTCCTCACCGAGCGCGCGCTCGACGAAGGGATCCGGCGAGGAGCCCGTCGCGCGTTCCTGCAGGTCGAGGCGGACAACACGGCAGCCGGAGCGCTGTACACGGCGCTCGGGTTCCAGCCTGCGGAGCGGTACGTCTACCGAGAGCGCCGCTAGACCGGCGGGCAGCACGCCGCGGAGCGTCCCTCCACCGGGAACGGCGCCGGACCGGCGAGCGGGAGGTCGTCCGCGAGCGCCGCGGTCACGCCGGTGCGAAGTAGGTGGCGAAGCGGGCGGCGGCGTCCTCGTCGCCGTCGACGGTCGCCTCGCCCGACGCGACGGCGTCGGTGAGCGTGCGGTCCCCGGACACGACCGCGTCCAGGGTGCGCGCAGTGGTCGAGATGACGGCGGCCGGGCGCTCGGCAGGTCCGCGCGAGACGTCGATGGTGCCGTCGTGCAGCCGGACCGCGAACCGGTAGGCGCCCAGCCGCAGCTCGTAGGTCGCGGGCGGGTCGGTACGGGTGAGCTGCGCCGCGAGCGACAGGATCACCGAGTCCACGCCGAGGTGGGCGTCGCGGGGCAGCGTGGGGGAGCGCACGCCCCAGGCGCCGAGGGCCAGGACGACGGGCTCGAGCTCGGCGCCGCGGGCGGTCAGCGCGTAGACGGCCGCTGCTGCGGGTGGCGGGAGCGTGGTCCGCTCGACGATCCCTTCGGCCTCGAGCTCGCGCAGGCGTTGGCTCAGGATGTTCGCGCTGACCCCCGGCAGGCCCGCGCGCAGGTCGGTGAACCGCTTGGGCCCGAGGAGCAGCTCCCGGACGACGAGCAGCGCCCACCGTTCCCCGACCAGGTCGAGCGCGTGGGCGATCCCGCAGCCGTCGTCGTACGAACGCGTCATGGATCCATACTAGACGGTTGTTATTCCTAACTAGTCAGTCCTACTGTGCAACATGCATCGGACGCGGACCCTGGGAGTTCTCGGCACGGCGTTCTTCGTCGTCGTCCTCGACAGCACGATCGTCTACGTGGCGCTGCCGTCGATCGCGGACGAGCTCGCGTTCGCGCCCGGGGACGTGCAGTGGGTGCTCAGCGCCTACCTCGTGACGTTCGGCGGGCTCCTGCTGTTCGGGGGGCGGGTCGCGGACCTGCTCGGCCGCCGCCGGGTGTTCCTGCTCGGCATCGCGATCTTCACGGCGGCGTCGGTGGTGTGCGGGTCGGCGGTCGAGCCGTCCGTCCTCGTCGGCGCACGCGTCCTGCAGGGGGCCGGCGCGGCGATCATGGCCCCGACCGCGCTGTCGCTGGTGCTCGCGACGTTCGAGCCCGGTCCCGAGCGCAACCGGGCGCTCGGGATCTGGGGCGGGATCGGCGGGGTCGGGGGGACGGCGGGGCTGCTGCTGGGCGGGCCGATCACCCAGCTGTGGGGCTGGCAGTGGATCTTCCTGGTCAACCTGCCCGTCGGCGCCCTGCTGCTGGCAGCGTCGCGGAGCCTGCTCCCGAAGGACACCGGGAGGCCGGACGGCCCGCGCTCGTTCGACCTGGCGGGCGCGCTGACCGTGACGGCGTCCCTCGTGCTCCTCGTCCTGGCGATCACGGAGGCGTCCTGGGCGGCACTGGTGGTCGCGGGCCTCCTGATGGCGGCCTTCGTCCTGGTCGAGCGTCGAGCCGTCGCGCCGCTCGTCCCGTGGCGGGTGGTGCGGTCACGGCGGCTCGTCGCCGGGAACGTCCTGCTGCTGGTGGCCGGGATGTGCGTGGACGGGGTCCTGCTGGTGCTGGCGCTCGGCGCGGACGAGTCGCGCACCTCCCCCGTGCAGTTCGGGCTGACGACCGCCGCCCTGACCGGCGCCTCGGTGCTCGGGTCCTTCGCCGGGCAGGCGGTGGTCACCCGGGTCGGGGTGCGGGCCGTGGCGGTGGCCGGGACGGTCCTGCTCGCGGTCGGCTGCGTCGCGCTCACGACGCCGGCGCCCGTCGTCGGCCTGGTCGTGTTCGGCGCGGGCCTCGGCGCCGCCTTCGTGAGCGCGCAGATCGCCGCCGTCTCGGGGGTGGCGGTCGCCGACGCGGGACTGGCGGCCGGGTTCGCGGACACGTCGTTCGCGATCGGTGGTGCGCTCGGCGTGGCCGTGCTCTCGACGGTCGGCGACACCCGCACCGCGCTCTTCGTGGGGGCGGGTGTCGCCGCTCTCGGCCTCGTCGTGGGCACGGCTCTGCGCGCCGAGCGGCCGACCGTCAACGCGGGGACGTCATGATGTGCCCTCCGGGTCGAGCGCCTCCAGCAGCGAGCGGCGCGCCCCGTCCGTCCCGTCCCGCGGCACTCTGAGGTCGAGGACCACGCGACCGGGCCGGTCCGAGAGCACCACCACGCGGTCCGCGAGCAGCAGCGCCTCGTCGACGTCGTGCGTGACCAGCACCACCGCGCGCCCGTGACCGGCGAGGTCGACACCTGCCAGCCACGCGTTCATGCGGCGTCGGGTGATCGCGTCGAGCGCGCCGAACGGCTCGTCGAGCAGCAGCACCGGGCGCCCGGGCAGGCAGGTCCGGAGCAGGGCGAGGCGCTGGCGCATGCCGCCGGACAGCTCGTGCGTCCAGGCCCGCTCGAAGCCCGTCAACCCGAACTCGTCGAACAGCTCGCGCGCCCGGGCGTCGGCGGTCGCCCGGTCCTGGCCGGCGATGCGGGCGCCGACCAGGGCGTTCGGCAGCGCCCGGCGCCACGGGAGCAGCCCGTCCCGCTGCGGCATCCAGGCCGTGGCCGGGCCGACCGTCGTCCGGCCGCTCACGCGAGCGCCCGCCGGCGTCAGTCCCGCCAGGACGCGCAGGAGCGTGGACTTGCCGCAGCCGGACGGGCCCACGACCGCCACGAACTCACCGACGCGTACCTGCAGGTCGACGTCCTGGAGGGCGACCACCTCCCGCGCGCCCGGGAACGTCACCGTCAGTCCGGCGACCTCGAGCGCCGGGGTCGAGGTCGGCGGCGCCTCAGTCGACAGGGAGGAAGTCATCGGTCCATGCCGCATCCGTGTCGAAGTCCGCCCCGGCGAGGTCGTTGTCCTGCAGGAAGCCGACGAAGTCGTCCCACACCGTCGCCTCCTGGACGCCCCAGTGCTCGGGGTCGTCGGTGTAGCGGGGCGCGAGCCACTGCGCGCTGAGGGCGAGCAGCTCCTCGTCGATCTCGGGGGCGGCCTCGTGGATCGCGTCGGCGGCGGCCTGCGGCTCGGCGATGGCGTCCTCGTACCCGTGGGTGAGCGCGGCGAGGAACTCGCGGACCAGCTCGGGGTCGTCGTCGAGGTGCTGCTGGGAGGTCGCGACGAGCGGCGTGTACCAGTCGGGGATGCAGTCGGTGTGCTCGAGGAACGGGATCGTCGACACGTCCAGCCCGTCGATCTGGCCGAGCCGGATGGTGTCCCACGCGTCGAAGACCCACGCGGTGTCGAACTGGTGCTCCGTCAGGCCGATCCGGAAGTCGTCGCTCGACAGCGGGGTGAGCTCGACGGCGTCCGGGTCGCCGCCGTCGCACTCGACGAGCGTGCGGATGAGAGCCTCCTCGAGCTCCGAGCCGTACGAGCCGTAGGAGTGGCCCGCCAGGTCCCGGGGCCGGGTGATGCCGGACTCGGTCAGGGAGATCAGGCTGGAGGTGTTGTGCTGGATGACGGTCGCCACCGAGACGACCTCGGCGCCCTGCTCCCGTGCGGGCACGAGGCCCTCGGCCACGGAGAACGCGAAGTCGGCCTTGCCCGCGGCGAGCAGCTGCAGGCCGGACGTGTCGCCGGGCTCGACGATCGTCAGGTCGATCCCCGCGTCGGCGAAGTAGCCGCGCGCCTGCGCGAGGTAGAGACCGGAGTGGTTGGTGTTCGGCGTCCAGTCGAGGATGACGGACACGGGTCGGAGCGCCGGTTGGTCGGCGGCGACGGCCGTGCAGGCGGTGAGCAGCGAGAGGCTGGCGGCAGCAGCGACGAGACGTGTTCTCATGCGGGGGTCCTTCCAGGACGAGGGGTGGACGACGGCCGCTGCCACGGGGTGGCGAGGCGGGCGAGACCGTCGACGAGCAGGAACAGCAGGCCGGTGAGACCGGCCACGAGGGCGACGGCGACGAGGATCTGGTCGACCTCGTAGCCCTTGCGCGAGCGTTGGACGAACACGCCCAGGCCGCTCTGGCCGGCGAGGTACTCGGCGACGACGGCCGCGCCGATCGCGTACGTCGCGGCGACCCGCAGGCCACCGAGCGCACCGGGCACCGACGCGGGCAGCTGCACGAGCCAGAACTGGTGCCGGCGCGTGCCGCCGAGCCCGGCGACCATCTCGGCGTGCTCCGCGTCGACGGCGGCCATGGCGGTCACCGAGGCGACGAGCACCGGGAAGAACGCCGTGAGCGCGACGAGCACCACCTTCGGGAGCAGCCCGAACCCCGCCCAGAGGATGAGCAGCGGGGCGAGCACGACGGTCGGCACGGTCTGCGTCAGCGTGACCAGGGGGTAGACGGTGTCCGAGACCAGCGGGAACGCGGCGATGAGCACCGCGAGCAGCAGCCCGACGACGGCCCCGACGAGCAGGCCGAGGCCGGCTTCCGTCAGGGTGGTGGCGACGTCGTCGCCGAGCAGCGGTGCGACCTCGACCGCGGTGCGGGCGACCTGCGACGGCGGCGGCAGGACGAATGCCGGGAGGTCCGACAGGCGCACCCCGACCTCCCAGCCGACGAGCAGCACGAGCCCGGCCACCGCCGGTGCGACGACACGACGCCAGCGGTGCACGGCCTCAGGCCCGGAACTTGCCCACGAGGTCCGCGATCGTCGGTCCGGCGTCGTCCTTGCCCTGCCCGACCTTGATCACGCTGGAGACCGCCGACGCGCCCGCCAGCACGGTCGCCTCGTGCACGGCGCGCAGCAGCGGCCAGATCTGGTCGGGCGTGCCCTGGATGGTGGTGCCCATGGCGCCGACCTCGTAGACGAGGCCGGACTGCTGGATGACCGCGATGGCGGCGTCGACGTAGGCGTAGCGGTCGTCGTCGGTCCCGCTCGGGCGGGGGGAGACCTGGATCTGTGCGAGCACGGTGTTCCTCCGGGTGGTCGGACCGGGCACACGCAGCACAGGTCCACCCTCCGGGGACGACGACGGCGGGGGCCCGGCGACGGGCACGACCGCCCACGCCGCGCTCGGTGGCGCATCCCTCCGCTGGCATTACCCAGTTCAGGTTCTCGGGTCGACCTGCGCTGACACCGTCTGGTGTCCTGGCACGTCCTCTCAGCCCGACTGTCTCGAGCTCCCCGGCGTTGGCGCGACGAACCTACCCGACCGGCGGACCGGTTCTCACCGTGCGATCACTCAGCGGGACGCCCAGAGCAGCCCGCGCTCGATGATCGTCCGCACCGCGGGCACCTCGAGGTCGGCCAGCAGGTGCCCGGGTGCGCAGACGAACACGCGGCCGGCGCCCCAGCGGCGCGTCCAGACGGCGGGAGAGGTGACGGGCCGGTGCCACGGGTCGTCGGGGCCCGGTGTGATGGTGGTCGTCGCCAGCACGTCGTTGAGCGGGTCGGTCAGCAGCCAGTACTGCTCGGACCGCAGCGTGAAGTCGTGCACCCCCTCGACGATCGGGTGGTCCCCGGTGATCTCGATGGTGTGCTCGACCAGGGGGCCGCCGGGGTGGGCGGCGAACTGCGCGCCGACGAGCTGGAGGTAGTCGGTGGCGACCCGGAACGAGTCGACGATCCCGCCGTGCCAACCGGCGAACCCGGTGCCGGCGGCGACGGCGGTGCGCAGGCCGCGCAGCTCGTCGGCCAGGATGTCGCCCATGGTCCAGCACTGGACCACCAGGTCGGTGGCTGCCATGAGCTCGGCGTCCGCGTAGGCCTCGAGCGAGCCCTCGACGACGACGTCGAAGTCGTGCTCGCGCAGGAACGGCACGAACAGGTCGACGGCTTCCTCGGGGGCGTGCCCGTCCCACCCGCCGCGGACGACGAGGGCTCGACGTTGCTCGGTCACGACGGGGTCTCCTAGCTGATCAGGGCGTCGATCGCAGCGGCGGACAGGACGTGGTCGGAGGCCATCGCGCTCGCTCCGAGCACGCCGGCGCGTCCCTTGGTGCGGGACGCGACGATGCGCAGGTGCTGCGTGGCCAGCGGGAGGGACCGGCGGTAGACGACCTCGCGGATGCCGGCGAGCAGGTGCTCCCCGGCCTCGGCCACGACGCCGCCGATGACGATGACGGACGGGTTCAGCATGCTCACGCAGGCGGCGAGGACCTCGCCGATGTGCCGGCCGGCCGCCCGGACCTCGCGGCTGGCGTCGAGGTCCCCGGCCCGCACGAGCGCGACGACGTCGGCGCTGGTGGCGGCGTTCGCCAGGGCGTTCGCGATGGCCGGCCCGCTGGCGACCGCCTCGAGGCAGCCGGTGTTGCCGCAGCGGCACGGCAGGTCGAGCCCGCCCGGCACCGCGATGTGCCCGAGGTCGCCGGCGGCACCCTGGGCGCCCCGGCGGATCTGGCCGTCGGAGATGATCCCGGCGCCGATGCCGGTGGCGACCTTGACGAACAGGAGGTGGTCCACCTCGGGCCACTCGGAGGTGTGCTCGCCCAGGGCCATCACGTTGACGTCGTTGTCCACGAGCACGGGGACGCGCAGCTTGCGGGCGAGGAGCCCGGGCACGTCGGCGTCGTCCCAGCCCGGCATGATCGGCGGGTTGATGGGGCGTCCGGTCGAGTGCTCGACGGGGCCGGGCAGGCCCACCCCGACGCTGACCAGGTCGCTGACGGGGCGGCCGGCGGTGCTGAGCAGGTCGAGGCCGAGCTCGACGACGCGGTCGAGCACGGGGCCGGGGCCCTCGGCGATGGCGATGGGCTCGTGGTGCTCGGCCAGGACGGTGCCCACGAGGTCGGTCAGCGCGAGGCGCGAGTGGGTGGCGCCGAGGTCGACGGCCAGCACGACGCGGGCGGCGGGGTTGAACGCGAAGGTGGCGGGCGGTCGGCCGCCGGTCGAGCTGGCCTCGCCCGCGGGCGCGACGAATCCCGACGACAGGAGGAGATCCACCCGGGCGGCGATCGTGGAACGCGCTTGCCCGGTGAGCGTGGCCAGGTCGGACCGGGTCCGGGGCTGGCGGTCACGGAGGAGCTGGAACATGTCCCCGGCGCCCGTCGGCCGAGGAGCGAACTTCAGTAGCTCGTCCATGCGCACAGTGAACCATTCCGCCTTCTGTAGGTCACGTTCGTGTAACTGTGCCACACGAGTGGCGACTTTTGCTTGACCGGCGACAGAAGTGGTCCTACGTTCCTGGTCATGGTCAATGCGGACCGAACAGAAGACCCGCCGCTGCTGCAGATGCGCGGAATCGTGAAGCAGTTCCCGGGAGCCCGGGCGCTGGACGGTGTCGACCTGGAGATCCGGGCCGGCGAGGTCCACTGCCTCCTGGGCCAGAACGGCGCCGGCAAGTCCACGCTCATCAAGGTGCTCGCCGGTGCCCACCAGCCCACCGAGGGCGAGATCCTCCTGGACGGCAAGCCCGTCACCATCACGCACCCGGTCGCGGGTCTCAAGCTCGGCATCGCGACGATGTACCAGGAGCTCGACGTCGTCGACGGGCTCTCCGTCGCGGAGAACATCTACCTCGGCCACGAGCTGGCCACCGCCGGGTTCTCGCAGCGCCGCGCGGCCACCGCCAGCACCCGTGCCCTGCTCAAGCGCCTCGGCCACGGCGACCTGTCCCCGCACCGCGAGGTCGGACGGCTCTCGGCCGCCGGCAAGCAGATCGTCAGCATGGCCCGCGCCCTGTCGCACGACGCCCGGGTCATCGTCATGGACGAGCCGTCCGCGGTCCTCGACGCGGAGGAGGTCACCAACCTCTTCCGCGTGGTCCGCGAGCTCACCGCGGCCGGCGTGGCCGTGGTCTACATCTCCCACCGGCTCGACGAGATCCGGCAGATCGGCGACCGGATCACCGTGCTCAAGGACGGCCGGACCGTGGCCACCGGGCTGCCGGTCGCGGACACGCCCACCGCGGAGCTCATCAAGCTCATGACCGGTCGCAGCGTCGAGTACGCCATCCCCGCCCGCGACACCGTCGCAGCCGACGCCGCCACCGTGCTGAGCGTCGACGGCCTGTCGCTGCGCGGGGCGTTCACCGACGTGTCGTTCGAGGTCCGTGCCGGCGAGGTCGTGGGGCTGGCCGGGCTCGTCGGCTCGGGCCGCACCGAGATCCTGGAGACCGTGTTCGGGGCGCGCAAGGCGACCGCCGGGACCGTCCAGGTCGAGGACCGCCGGCTGCGCGCCGGGTCGGTCAGCGACGCGGTCACGGCCGGCATCGGCCTGTGCCCGGAGGAGCGCAAGAGCCAGGGCCTGATCCTCGACGAGCCGGTCTACCGCAACATCACGCTCTCGACGTTCGCGCGCAACGCGAACGCGTCGTTCCTCGACGAGGGCGCCGAGCGCAAGGTGGCGCGCGAGCAGATCGAGTCGCTCGACGTCCGCCCGTCGGACCCCGACCGCAGCGCCCGCACGCTGTCCGGCGGCAACCAGCAGAAGGTCCTGCTGGCGCGCTGGCTCGTGCACGGCTGCCGGGTCCTGCTGCTCGACGAGCCCACCCGCGGCGTCGACGTCGGCGCCCGGGCCGAGATCTACGCCCTGATCGCCGACCTCGCCGCCCAGGGCGCCGCCGTCGTGGTCGTGTCCAGCGACATCCCGGAGGTGATCGGCCTGTCCGACCGCGTCCTGGTGATCTCCGAAGGGCGCGTGGTCCACGAGGGACCCGCGTCCGGCATCGACGAGCACCGAGTGCTCGACCTCGTCATGGAAGGAAGTGCCGCGTGAGCGAGCAGGACGTGACCGTCCCGGCCGCCGACGAGTCGGCCCGGATCGAGAGAGTGGCCAAGCCCGGCGAGAAGCGGGGAGGGCTGCTCAAGGGAGCCACCGGCCGCAACCTCGGGCTGGTGATCGCGCTGGTGGCGCTGTGCATCTTCGGTGTCATCACCGCCGGCGAGCGCTTCGCCAGCATCGACAACGTCCTCACCATCCTGCGGCTCGCGTCCGTGGTCGGGGTGATCAGCATCGGGATGACGTTCGTCATCACGGGCGGCGGCATCGACCTGTCCGTCGGCTCCGTCATCGGCCTCGCGTCGGTGTGGGCGTCGACCCTGGCGACGCAGACCATGGCCAACGACGTGCACTGGGTCATCATCGTCCTGTGCGGGATCGGCGTCGGTCTCGGGGCCGGCCTGATCAACGGCGTCCTCATCGCCTACGGAAAAGTCGTCGCGTTCATCGCCACCCTGGCGATGCTCGTCGCGGCCCGTGGCCTGGCGGAGATCATCGCCAACCGGCAGACCCAGATCGTCGAGGTCGACGGCTTCCTCGACTTCGCCCGCTCGTCGCCCCTCGGGGTGCCGATGCTCGTGTGGATCTTCGTCCTGGTGTCCGTCGCGGGCTGGATCCTGCTCAACCGGACCACGTTCGGGCGCCGGACCATCGCGGTCGGCGGCAACCCCGAGGCCGCACGGCTGGCGGGCATCAAGATCAAGCGCCACACGATGTACCTCTACGCGCTGTGCGGCCTGACCGCGGGCATCGGCGGCGTCATGATGCTCGGCCGCACCACCGCCGGCAGCTCGACCAACGGCCAGCTCTACGAGCTCGACGCCATCGCGGCCGTGGTCATCGGCGGCACCCTGCTCATCGGCGGCCGCGGCACCATCGTCGGCACCGTCCTCGGCGTCCTGATCTTCTCCACGCTCAGCAACGTGTTCACGCAGAACAACCTGTCCATCTCGGCCCAGGCCATCGCCAAGGGCGTGATCATCGTCGTCGCCGTGCTGCTCCAGCAGCGCATCGCCGAGCGTTCCCGCGCAGGAACCTGACCGTCCCAGCACCTCAGCTCCGCCCCCTGCACCACGCCCCGCCCGATCAAGGAGGATCGTCATGTCCGTAGCACTCCGCCGCCGTTGGCTCGCCGCCGCCGGCACCGCCGCCGCACTCGCGCTCGTCGTCGGCTGTACGTCCAACACGCCCGAGGCCGAGGACACCGGCGAGGCGCCGGCGCCCGCCGCGGCCGCCGGCAGCAACGACGAGCCCGGCGACAAGGTCGTCATCGGCTTCTCCGCCCCCGCCGCCGACCACGGCTGGATGGGCTCCATCACGAAGTCGGCCGTCGACGAGGCCGCCAAGTACTCCGACGTCGAGCTCGTCCAGGCCGAGGCCACGAACGACGTGAACCTCCAGATCAGCCAGGTCGAGCAGTTCATCAACGACGGCGTCGACGCCATCGTCCTGCTGCCGTTCGACGGCGCCGCGCTCACCGAGGTCGCCATCAAGGCGATGCAGGCCGGGATCGTCGTCGTCAACGTCGACCGCGAGTTCGAGGACCCGGACGCCGCCCGCACCACGGTGCTCGGGGACAACTACGGCATGGGTGTCAGCGCCGGCACGTACATCTGCGAAGAGGTCGGCGGCAACCCCGACGCCAAGGTCGCGGAGATCGCCGGCATCGACAACCTGCCGCTGACGCAGGACCGCAGCCAGGGCTTCGCCGACGCGCTCGGGGCCTGCGGCCTCGAGGTGAGCAACCGCGTGGCGGCCGACTTCACGGTCCAGGGCGGGGAGGCCGCCGCGGCCAACCTGCTGCAGGCGGCGCCGCAGCTCGACGCCATCTGGAACCACGACGACGACCAGGGTGTCGGCGTCATGGCGGCCATCGAGAACGCCGGTCGTGACGAGTTCATCATGGTCGGCGGCGCCGGCTCGAAGAACGTCATGGAGGCCATCAAGGCCGACGACTCCGTCCTCAAGGCGACGGTCATCTACCCCTCCACGCAGGCCGCCGACGGCATCAAGCTGGCCCGGCTCCTCGTGCAGGGCAAGTCGATGAGCGACCTGGTCGAGGTCGAGGTGCCGCGCACCGTCCAGCTGTACGCCCCCGTGGTGACCAAGGAGAACGTCGACCAGTACCTGCCGACGGCCTTCGAGTCCTGAGTCTTCGACCGAGCCGGGCGGGTTCCCCCTCCGCAGGGGAACCCGCCCGGGGCACGGGCCGCGAGGAGGAGCCGTGACAGAAGCAGTCCCACGCCTGGGCATCGGCATGGTCGGGTACGCGTTCATGGGCGTCGCGCACTCGCAGGCCTGGCGCAACGCCCCCCGGTTCTTCGACCTGCCGCTGCGGCCGGACATGGCCGCCGTCGCGGGTCGCGACGAGGCCGCGGTGAGCGCCGCGGCGACGAAGCTGGGGTGGTCGAGCACGGAGACCGACTGGAAGGCGCTGGTCTCCCGCGACGACATCGACCTCGTCGACATCTGCACCCCCGGCGACACGCACGCCGAGATCGCCATCGCGGCGCTCGAGGCCGGCAAGCACGTGCTGTGCGAGAAGCCGCTGGCGAACTCCGTCGAGGAGGCCGAGGCGATGGTCCGCGCGGCCGAGGCCAGCTCAGGCCTCGCGATGGTCGGGTTCACCTACCGTCGCGTCCCCGCCATCCAGCTCGCCCGCCAGCTCGTCGCGGACGGTCGGATCGGCACGGTCCGCCACGTGCGTGCGCAGTACCTGCAGGACTGGATCGCCGACCCGCAGGCGCCGCTGTCGTGGCGGCTGGACAAGCAGAAGGCCGGGTCGGGCGCGCTCGGGGACATCGGCGCGCACATCGTCGACCTCGCGCAGTTCGTCACCGGGGAGTCGGTCACCGGGGTCTCGGCGGTGCTGGAGACGTTCGTCAAGGAACGCCCGGTCGCCTCGGAGCACAGCGGTCTGCACGGCACGGCCGGCACCGAGACCGGTCCGGTGACCGTCGACGACGCCGCGATCTTCCTCGGCCGGATGTCGGGCGGGGGACTGGCCACGTTCGAGGCCACCCGGTTCGCGTGGGGCCGCAAGAACGCGATCCGCCTGGAGATCAACGGGTCGCTCGGGTCGCTCGCGTTCGACTTCGAGGACATGAACGTCCTGCACTACTTCGACGCCACCGAGAGCGCCGCGGTCGCGGGGTTCCGGCGGATCGTCGTCACGGAGCCGGAGCACGCGTACGTGGCGGCCTGGTGGCCGCCGGGTCACGGGCTCGGCTACGAGCACGCGTTCACGCACCAGGCGGTGGACCTGATCACGGCGGTCGCCGAGCACCGCCAGCCGCTGCCCAGCTTCGCCGACGGGCTCGTCGTGCAGCGGGTGCTCGCCGCGGTCGAGGAGTCTGCCGCGAACGACAGCACGTGGACCCCCGTCACGAAGGAGAGCTGACCATGTCGCGACCGATCACCCTGTTCACCGGCCAGTGGGCGGACCTGCCGTTCGAGGAGGTGGCGCGGCTCGCCGCCGGGTGGGGCTACGACGGCCTGGAGATCGCCTGCTGGGGCGACCACCTGGACCCGTGGCGCTGGGACGACGAGGAGTACGTCGCCGGCAAGCTGGCCCTCCTGGAGGAGTACGGCCTGAAGGTCTTCGCGATCTCCAACCACCTCAAGGGCCAGGCCGTCTGCGACGACCCGATCGACCAGCGGCACCGCGACATCCTGTCCGACCGCGTCTGGGGCGACGGGGACCCCGAGGGCGTCCGGCAGCGGGCCGCCGAGGAGATGAAGCACACCGCCCGGATCGCGGCGAAGCTCGGGGTGAAGACGGTCGTCGGGTTCACCGGGTCGAGCATCTGGAAGTACGTCGCGATGTTCCCGCCCGTCTCGCAGGAGGCGGTCGACGCGGGCTACCAGGACTTCGCGGACCGGTGGAACCCGATCCTCGACGTGTTCGACGAGGTCGGCGTGCGGTTCGCGCACGAGGTCCATCCCAGCGAGATCGCGTACGACTACTGGACGACCGTGCGGACCCTGGAGGCCATCGGCCACCGCGAGGCGTTCGGCCTGAACTGGGACCCCAGCCACTTCATCTGGCAGCAGCTGGACCCGGTCGACTTCATCCTCGAGTTCGCCGACCGGATCTACCACGTCGACTGCAAGGACGTGAAGCTCCGCCTCGGCAACGGTCGCAACGGCCGCCTCGGGTCGCACCTGGCCTGGGCGGACCTGCGCCGCGGCTGGGACTTCGTGTCCACCGGTCGCGGGGACGTCCCGTGGGAGGCGTCGTTCCGGGCGCTCAACTCCATCGGCTACGACGGGCCGATCTCGGTCGAGTGGGAGGACGCCGGGATGGACCGGCTGCTCGGTGCGCCCGAGGCGCTGGAGTTCGTGAAGCGCAACGCGTTCGACCCGCCGACGGCGGCGTTCGACGCCGCGTTCAGCACGCGCTGACCGGAGCGCGGCCGGATACTGGCCACATGATCAGCGTCTCCCGTGCCGAGCAGCTCCACACCGCGGGGCTGCGCTGGCACCCGTCGCCGGGGGACCGGTTCGCGGTGCGCACCCTCGCCGACCAGGTGTTCACGATCTCGGACATGGTCGTCGAGCCGCACGAGTACCCCACGGGCACGGTGCTGGGGTTCAACGGCACCACGGAGTGGGCGCTCGACTCGGTCGCGCAGGAGGACGCGCTGTGGCTGCCGCGCGAGGACCAGCTGCGGGAGCTGCTGGGCGGGACGTTCCGGAGCCTGGCGCGGTCCACCGACGGTCAGTACGGCGTGCTCATCGAGCACTCGGGCAGGCCGGAGCGGCTGTTCACCGCGGACACCGCGGCGGACGCCTACGCCCAGGCGCTCCTCGCTCTCGTGACCGCCGCGGTCGGCCAGGTCTGACCCGGTCGCTCAGTCGTCGATGCGGGGGTCCTGGACCGGGACGAACGTGCCCGCGTCTCCCGACACGGTCCACCCGGGCTCGTCGTCGCCCGTGGTCTGCCGGGGCGGGACCCGGATCGGCTGGGTGTCGTCCGGACGCACCTCGTGGATCGGCGGCCACGCGACGCCGCGATCGCCGACCACGGGGGCGACGACCGGTGGGGGTGCCGGTCGCCGGACGGCGACCGACGGCGGCCTGCTCGCGGGTGCCTGGAACACCTGCGCCGGCGTGAAGATGATCGCGCACAGCTCGCGGTAGGTGGAGTCGGGGTTGGCCACCCAGGAGATGCGGCTCAGCGCCTGGTCCTGGCCGGCGGACTCCATGAGGAACTCGCCGTAGCCGAGGACGCGTCCGGTGATGGACCGGGAGTACCGCATGTCGGTCACCTTGACCAGCGGCATCATCGAGACCTTCTTGGTGATGAGCCCGTAGAGCAGCAGCATGCGCTTGTCGGTGGCGACGAACCACTCGTTGCGCCAGTCCAGCACCTTCCACACGAGCCGCACCAGCAGCGCGACCCACAGCCACCAGAGCCACTCCGAGCTCTGGCCGACGGCGGTGCCGGCCACCTCGACGAGCCACGCCACGACGACGAACCCGACGAACGTGCTCAGGGTCGGCTCCGCGAGCTTGCCCCAGTGGGACCGCCGGGTCAGGACCACCCGCTCGCCGGGCAGCACGTACTTCCGCAGGGTCCGGTGACCCGCGAGAGTCTGCTCGACGGTCGCCATCGTCACTCGGTCAGGTTGGCGAAGAACTGGGCGAAGCTGCTGAACGCGCTGACGATGATGTCCCACACGGCGCGCACGGCGTCGGCGGCGCGGTCCGGGCTCGTGACGATGGCGTACACGAGGAAGATCGCGATGATCCAGAAGAGGGCGGTCTTGATCTTCGGCGGCATGGAGGTCCTCGCAGGGCGTCGTCGGGTGGCGCGGGCGCGGTCGGGGGGAGCGCGTTCTTGCGGGCAGCACGGTCGGGGGCAGGCGGCGGAACGACCCGGGGGGCAGGGCCGGCCAGCACCACCAGTCTCGGCAAAGCGTACTTACCGGACGCCGCCCGGCGCGGGAGCACATACCGGGGAGCGGCTCACCGACCGCCGTTCTGCTCGTACGCGGCGCGCAGCAGGGGGATCAGGTCGGCGACCTGGGACACCTCGGTGACGCCGACCTTGTGCGTCGCGGAGCCCGGTGCGCTCGCCGGCACGAGCGCCGGGTGGACGGGTGGGTCGACGAACCGCAGCCCGACGTCGACGCGCGTCGACGTGGTCGCGGCGACCGCGGCGAACTGCCGGGCGCGCACGAACGGCACGTACGTCGACCGGCCCTCCCGGTGAACGTCGTCGCCGAGGCCGAGGAGCGCTGCCTCCAGCGCGTCGTAGATCGGCCGCAGCCCGGCCTTGCGGCCCGAGTACTGGCTCAGGACGTACCCGTCGACGTCCGGCCGGACCCAGCCCGCGCGCTCCGCGACCTCGAACGCGATGGTCCACCGCGTGTTCTGCGGGACACCGTGCACGTCCTTGAGCCACCGGCGCACGGCGTTCTGGTCGAGCGGGTCGACGCCGCTCGTGTCGTGCACCAGCGTCGCCCACTCGTCCAGCGACCGGCCGGTGCGCTCCGCCATGCCGGCGGCGACCGCGGCGGCCATGTCGTCGGGGCTCCTCGCCATGCACACCAGCGTAGGGAGCAAGGTCCCAACGTCTAGACTCCGACGCATGTCCACCCTCTCTCGCGACGAGGTCGCGCGCGTGGCGGGCCTGGCACGGATCGACCTCACGCCGGCGGAGCTCGACCGCCTCGCGGGCGAGCTCGACGTCATCGTCGAGTCGGTCGCCCGCGTGAGCGAGATCGCCACGCCCGACGTGCCGGCCACCAGCCACCCCCTGCCGCTGACCAACGTGTTCCGCCCCGACGTGCTCGTGGAGCCGGTCGACCGCGCCCTCGTGCTGGCGTCCGCGCCGGAGCACGTCGACGGCAAGTTCGCGGTCCCGCAGATCCTGGGGGAGGACGCGTGAGCGACCTGACGCGGCTGTCCGCCGCGGACCTCGCGGAGAAGCTCACCGCGGGCGAGGTGTCGAGCGTCGAGACGACGCAGGCCCACCTCGACCGCATCGCCGACGTCGACGGTGCCGTCCACGCGTTCCTCCAGGTCAGCGGCGAGGCAGCCCTGGCGACCGCTGCCGACGTCGACGCCCGGCGCGCCGCGGGCGAGGAGCTGCACGCGCTCGCGGGGGTGCCGATCGCCGTCAAGGACGTCGTCGTCACCAAGGGCCTGGAGACCACCGCCGGCTCGAAGATCCTGCAGGGCTGGATCCCGCCCTACGACGCGACGCTCGTCGAGAAGCTCAAGGCGGCCGGGCTGCCGATCCTGGGCAAGACCAACATGGACGAGTTCGCCATGGGGTCGTCCACGGAGCACTCGGCCTACGGCAACACGCACAACCCGTGGGACCTCGACCGGATCCCGGGCGGCTCGGGCGGTGGGTCCGCCGCGGCGGTCGCCGCCTACGAGGCGCCGCTGGCGATCGGCACGGACACCGGCGGCTCGATCCGTCAGCCTGCCGCCGTCACCGGCACGGTCGGCGTCAAGCCCACCTACGGCGGGGTGTCCCGGTACGGGCTCATCGCGCTCGCGTCCTCGCTGGACCAGGCCGGTCCGGTGACCCGCACGGTCCTGGACTCGGCGCTGCTGCACGAGCTCATCGGCGGCCACGACCCGCGCGACTCGACGTCGATCGACGAGCCGCTCCCCGCGCTCGTCGCGGCGGCCCGCCAGGGCGCCACGGCTGACCTGACCGGTGTGCGCGTCGGCGTCATCCGCGAGCTGCAGGGCGAGGGCTACCAGCCCGGCGTGCTCGCGCGGTTCGAGGAGTCGCTCGAGCTGCTGCGCGGCGCGGGCGCCCAGATCGTCGAGGTCTCCTGCCCGCACTTCACGTACGCGCTCGCGGCGTACTACCTGATCCTCCCCGCGGAGGCGTCGAGCAACCTCGCCAAGTTCGACGGCATGCGCTTCGGCCTGCGCGTCGTGCCCGAGGACAACCCGACGGCCGAGCGCGTCATGTCCGCCACGCGCGGCCAGGGCTTCGGCGACGAGGTCAAGCGTCGGATCATCCTGGGCACCTACGCCCTGTCGGCGGGCTACTACGACGCCTACTACGGCTCGGCGCAGAAGGTCCGCACGCTCATCCAGCGCGACTTCACCGCCGCGTTCGAGGCGGCCGACGTGCTGGTCTCCCCGACGGCGCCGACCACGGCGTTCAAGCTGGGCGAGAAGCTCGACGACCCGCTCGCGATGTACCTCAACGACGTCGCGACGATCCCCGCCAACCTGGCGGGCGTGCCGGGTCTCTCCCTGCCCAGCGGCCTGTCCGACGACGGTCTGCCGGTCGGGTTCCAGGTCCTCGCCCCCGCCAAGGCCGACGACCGGCTGTACCGGGTGGGCGCCGCGCTCGAGGCGCTGCTGGAGAACGAGTGGGGCGGGCCTCTGCTGCTCAAGGCTCCCGAGCTGGAGGTCGGACGATGAGCACGCTGGTCGACTACGACGACGCCGTCGCGCGCTACGACACCGTCATCGGCATCGAGGTGCACGTCGAGCTGGGCACGGTCACCAAGATGTTCGACGGTGCCCCGGCCGGGTTCGGCGAGGAGCCGAACACCTCGGTCACACCCGTCTCGCTGGGCCTCCCTGGCTCTCTGCCGGTGGTCAACGGGAAGGCCGTCGAGTACGCGATCCGCATCGGCCTCGCGCTGAACTGCTCGATCGCCGAGACGTGCCGGTTCGCCCGGAAGAACTACTTCTACCCGGACGTGCCGAAGAACTTCCAGACGTCGCAGTACGACGAGCCCATCGCGTACGAGGGCTGGGTCGACGTCGAGCTGGACGACGGCAGCATCTTCCGCGTCGAGATCGAGCGTGCGCACATGGAGGAGGACGCCGGCAAGAACACCCACATCGGCGGCTCCGACGGTCGCATCCACGGTGCCGAGTACTCGCTGGTCGACTACAACCGCGCGGGCATCCCGTTGGTGGAGATCGTCACCAAGCCGATCACCGGTGCCGGCGCCCGGGCGCCCGAGGTGGCCCGCGCGTACGTGCAGACGCTGCGGGACCTGTTCCGTGCGCTGGAGGTCTCCGAGGCCCGCATGGAGCGCGGCAACGTGCGCGCCGACGTCAACGTGTCGATCCGTCCGACGCCCCAGAGCCCGCTGGGCACCCGCACCGAGACCAAGAACGTCAACTCGTTCCGGTCGGTCGAGCGGGCCGTGCGCTACGAGGTCAGCCGCCAGGCGGGCGTGCTCGACGACGGCATCGCGATCGTCCAGGAGACGCGTCACTGGCACGAGGACACCGGCACCACCGCCGCGGGCCGCGTGAAGTCGGACGCCGAGGACTACCGGTACTTCCCGGAGCCCGACCTGGTCCCGATCGCCCCGGACCGGGCGTGGGTCGAGGAGATCCGCGCGAGCCTGCCCGAGCTGCCCGCCGCCCGCCGGCGCCGGCTGCAGGGGGAGTGGGGGTACGCCGACGCCGAGATGCGCGACGTCGTCAATGCCGGTGCGGTCGAGCTCATCGAGACCACGATCGCCGCGGGGGCCAGCCCGGCCGCCGCGCGCAAGTGGTGGATGGGTGAGCTGGCGCGGACCGCCAAGCAGCAGGAGGTCGAGCTGGCCGAGCTGCCGGTGACGCCGACGCAGATCGGGCAGCTGCAGAAGCTGGTCGACGACGGCCGGATCAACGACAAGCTGGCCCGGCAGGTCCTCGAGGGGGTGCTCGCGGGCGAGGGCGACCCGGAGACGGTGCTCGTCGCGCGCGGTCTGGAGGTCGTGTCCGACGACGCCCCCCTGCTCGAGGCCATCGACGCCGCGCTGGCCGCCCAGCCGGACATCGCGGAGAAGATCCGGTCCGGGAACCTCGGCCCGGTCGGCGCGATCATCGGCGCCGTCATGAAGGCCACCCGCGGGCAGGCCGACGCCGGTCGCGTCCGTGAGCTGCTGCTGGAGCGCATCCAGGGCTGACCGGCAGGCGCCCCTCCCGTGCGGCGGGGCGCCTGCCGCTCCTCGTGATCCGCCGGTAACGTCCCTGCCACACCCGGGCCGTAGCGTTCGCCGCAGCGACAGGAGGCACCGATGGAGAAGCCCACGCTCCAGGGCGAGATGATCGTGCTCCGCCCCATCCGGGCGAGCGACGCGGACGCCGTGTGGGAGTCGGTGAACGACGCCGAGGGGAACCGCCTCACGGGCACGACGCAGGTGTTCACGCGCCAGCAGATCGACGACTGGTGCGCGACGATCTCGTCGGTCGACGGCCGGATCGATCTCGCGGTGACCGCGAACGGCTCCGACGAGTACCTGGGCGAGATCGTGCTGAACGAGATCGACGAGGTCGTCCGCTCGGCCAACCTCCGGCTCGCGATGCGTCCGGGCTACCGCGGCCGCGGGTACGGCACCGAGGCGATCCAGCTGATCCTCGGCCTGGCGTTCGACGGTCTGGCCCTGCACCGGGTCGAGCTCGACGTGCTGAGCATCAACGCGCGGGCCAAGTCCCTCTACGAGAACCTCGGCTTCCGGGTCGAGGGCCGCAAGCGCGACGCGTACCGGGACGGCGACGGCTGGTGCGACGCGATCATCATGTCGCTCCTCGAGGACGAGTTCCGCGCGACCCAGCTCGACTAGCCGAGTCAGCGCGGGAGGTACTTCTCCACAGCCCTCAGGTACGCCTCCGGGTCGAAGTCCGGCACGATCGCCGACTGGACGACGAACCCCTGCACGGCAGAGATCAGCAGCGGCGCCTGCTCGGCGGCGAGCACGTCGGCCTCGTCGGGCGGGGTGCCGTGCGTGCGCTGGTGCCACAGGGACGTGTACTCGGCGAGCGCGCCGCGCAGCCGCACGATGACGTCGTGCGCGACCGTGCGCACCGCCGGGTCCGTGACGCCCTCGCCCCAGAGCTGCAGCATGATCGCTGGGTTGCCGAGCGCGCCGAGCATCCCCCCGATCAGCAGGCGGGGGATGGTGGGTGGAGGGGCCAGCGGCTCGGTGCGCGCGAGGCGTTCGACGTCGAGGATCCGGTTGCCGACGACGCGGGAGGCGACGTCGACGATGATCGCGTCCTTGCTGGGGTAGTGCCCGTAGATCGCACCGGCGGACAGGCCGGACTCGGCGATGATCTCGGCCATCGACGTGGCCTGGAAGCCCTTGCGACGGAAGGCTCGCAGCGCGGCGTCGGCGATCTCGTCGCGACGGGCGACGCGGTACTCCTCGGTGACCTTGGGCACGCCGCAGCATAAAAACGAATGATCGTTCTTGACAAGCGGGACGCGAGAGGGCTTCGCTGTACCTACAAGAACGAACGTTCGGTTTAGGAGAAGATCCTGTCATGCTGCACACCCCGTGGCGTCATCTGCTCGGCATGAGCGCCGGGCTCGTCGGCGTCCTCACCGTCCTCGTGCTCGCCTTCCTCTGGCCGGCGGTCACGTCCGAACCGCACGACCTGCCCGTCGCCGTCGCCGGCCCCGCTGCGGCGGTCGCACCGGTCGCCCAGGGTCTCGACGAGCGTGCCCCCGGTGCGTTCGAGGTGCTCCCCGCCGCCGACCGCGGCGCCGCCGTCGACCTCGTCGAGACCCGCGAGGCCTACGGCGCCCTGGTCCTGGGGGAGCAGCCCGAGATCCTCCTCGCGTCCGGCGGCAGCCCGCTCGTCGCGCAGCAGCTCACGGCCCTCGCACCCGCTCTGCAGGCCCAGCTGGGTGTCCCCGTCACGGTGACCGAGCTCGCGCCGCTGCTCGAGGGCGACCCTCGGGGGGCCATCCTGGGTGCGGTCACGTTCCCGCTGGTCATCGGCGGGATGATCGGCGGCATCGCCATCTCGGTCACGGTCGTCGGCGTCTGGCGGCGGGTCACCGCGGTCACCGCCTACTCGGTTCTCGGCGGGCTCGCGGTCGCCGCGGTGCTCCAGGGGTGGTTCGGCGCGCTCGCGGGCTCGTCCTGGGTCAACGCGGGCGTCATTGGCCTGGCGATCCTCGCGATCGGTGGCGTGATCGTCGGTGTCGTCTCCGTCGTCGGGCGGCCAGGCATCGCGATCGGCCCGGTGCTGTTCCTGCTGATCGCCAACCCGATCGCGTCCGCCGCCCAGCCGTGGCAGATGCTGCCGGAGCCGTGGGGTGCGATCGGCCAGTGGATGCCCCCGGGCGCCGCCGCCGCACTCCTGCGCGACGAGTCGTACTTCCCGCAGGCCGACACGACGCAGCTGTGGGTCGCGCTCGCGTCCTGGGCACTCCTCGGCCTGCTGTTGGCGACCCTCGGCCACTTCCGCGACACGGGTGCGGCCTCCCGGGCGGCGCTCGACGAGGCGTCAGCGGGCCGGGCGCTCGTCCCCGCCTAGGTGTCGCGGCCGCGGTGGAAGTCGTCGAGGGCGACCTTGCGCTCCACCGCGTGGTCGACGATCGGGTCCGGGTAGTCCTCGGGCGCCTCGAGCCCCAGCTTCCACGGCTGGTGCACGGCGCGCCCGGGGATGCCCCGCAGCTCGGGCACCCACTGCCGGACGTAGGCCCCGTCGGGGTCGAACCGCTCGCCCTGCGTCACCGGGTTGAACACGCGGAAGTACGGTGCGGCGTCGCGGCCGGTGCCGGCGACCCACTGCCAGTTGAGCTGGTTCTGCGAGATGTCGCCGTCCACCAGCCAGTCCAGGAAGTGCGCGGCGCCGCGCTGCCAGCGCACGTGCAGGTCCTTGACCAGGAACGACGCCACGACCATGCGGACGCGGTTGTGCATCCAGCCGAGGGCGAGCAGCTGGCGCATGCCGGCGTCGACGAACGGGTAGCCGGTCCTCCCTGCCGCCCAGGCCTCGAAGGCGGCGTCGCCGGTGTCCCACGAGTCCTCCGGCACGACCGTCCGCAGCGACCGCTGCGTCGCGCCGGGGTGGTGCCAGAGGACGTCGGCGTGGAACTCGCGCCAGGCCAGCTCGGACCGGAACGTCGCCACGTCGAACGGTGCCGTCGCCAGGTCGGCGAGCAGGGTGCGCGGGTGGAGCTCGCCGTACTTGAGCGGGATGGACAGCATCGAGGTGCCGTCGAGGTCGGGCCGGTTGCGCAGGGTCGCGTACTCGGCGAGCCCGTCCTGCAGGTACTCGGCCCACCGCGCGCGGGCGGCCCGCTCTCCGGCGCCGGGCAAACGCACGTCCGTGGCGGGCTCGTCGGGGATGCCGTCGGAGGGGACGTCCGCCCAGGGGACCCGCTGCGGTCGGCGCGCGGGGGCGGACCAGCTGTGGTCGAGCCACGCGCCGCGGAACGGGGTGAACACCTGGAACGGCGTGCCGCCCTGCGTGGTCAGCCGGCCGGGCGCGACGGCGTACGGCGAGCCGGTGCGGACCAACGGCACGCCGAGCGCCCGCTCGACGGCGTCGTCACGGCGGCGGCCGTAGGGCTCGGTCGCCGCGGTGACGTGCACGGCCGGGGCCCCGACCTCCCGGGCGACCGCGGGGACGACGTCGGCGGCGGCTCCGGTGCGGACCACGAGGCGTCCGTCCAGCGACTCGTCGAGCGCGTGCAGGCTGCGCGCGAGGTACGCGAGCCGGGGAGCGCCCGCCGACCGCCAGAGCGCGGGATCGACGACGAACAGCGGCACGACCTCGTCGTCGGCGGCGCGGGCCTGGTCCACCGCGGCGAGCAGGGCGGGGTTGTCCGCGAGTCGCAGGTCGCGACGGAACCAGTGGATCGTGGGCACCCGGCGACGGTAGCCGGGGACCGTCCACGCCGCTCGTCCGGCGACGCAGGGTGGTGCCCACCCACCTGCGAGGCCACGATGGGCAGATGAGCGGCGCAGCCGACGCGCAGGTGGGGGGCCCTGGGGGGACCGAGCCGAGCGCCCGCAAGAGCGACACCCTGCCCAAGGACCGCGCGTTCTTCGGTCAGCCCCTCGGGCTGTTCACGCTGTTCGGCACGGAGCTGTGGGAGCGGTTCAGCTACTACGGGATGCGCGCGATCCTGCTCTTCTACCTCACGGACACGGTCGCCAACGGTGGCCTGGGGATCGAGCAGACGTCCGGCGAGGCGCTCGTCGCCGTCTACGGGTCCTCGGTCTACCTGCTGTCCGTCCTCGGTGGCTGGCTGGCGGACCGGTTCATCGGCGCCCGCCGGTCGGTCCTGTACGGCGGCATCGTCATCGCCGCCGGCCACCTCTTCCTCACGGTGCCGCAGGCGTCGTTCTCGTTCCTCGGCATCGTGTTCGTGGCCCTCGGCACCGGCCTGCTCAAGCCCAACGTGTCGAGCATGGTCGGCGAGCTGTACGACCGCGACGACCCGCGGCGCGACTCGGGCTTCTCGATCTTCTACATGGGCATCAACATCGGCTCGCTCGCGGCTCCCTTCCTCGTCGGCGCGGCGCGGGCCGTCGGCGGCTACCACTGGGGCTTCGCGGTCGCGGCGATCGGCATGGCGATCGCGCTGGTCTTCTTCGTGGCCGGACGCACGTACCTCGGCGGAGCGGGGGACGTCCCGCCGAACCCGCTGAACCCGGGTGAGCGCCCCGCGGTCGCGCGGCTGCTGGTGGTCGTCGCCGCGGGCGTCGTCCTCGCGTTCGCCCTCGCCGCGCTGATCCAGGGCGGGTTCGGGCTCACGTCGTTCATCGACGCGATCTCCTACCTCGCGTTCGCGGCACCGGTCGCGACGTTCGTCGTGATGTTCCGCTCGCGCAAGGTGACCGACCACGAGCGGACCCGGCTGCGCGCCTACATCCCGCTCTTCGTCGCGGCGATGATCTTCTGGATGATCTTCGAGCAGGCTGCCAGCACGCTGGCGTCCTACGCGCAGGACGACACCGACCTGACGCTGTTCGGGCTGACCATCTCGCCCGAGCTGTTCCAGTCGATCAACCCCGCCGCGATCATCGTCCTGGCGCCGGTGTTCGCGTGGCTGTGGATCCGGCTCGACGACCGACCGCCCACCGCCGTGAAGTTCGCGCTCGGGCTGACGTTCGCCGCGCTGAGCTTCGTGTTCCTGGCCGGGGCGTCGTGGCTGGCCGACGGAGCGAAGACCTCCGCGTGGGTGCTGATCGTCGTGTACGTGATCCAGACGGTCGGGGAGCTGTGCCTGTCGCCCGTCGGTCTCGCGGCGACGACCCTGCTGGCGCCGAAGGCCTACCGCGGGCAGGCGATGGCGCTGTGGTTCCTGGCGCCCTCGGCGGGCAACGCCATCGCCGCACAGGTGATCCAGTCGACGCCGGACGTCGCCCCCGCGGCGTACTTCGGGGTCATCGGGCTCGTCGCGCTCGTCTTCGCCGGGGGCATGTTCGCCCTCGCCCCGTGGGTCACGCGGCACATCCGCGCGGGCGCGGACTCCGAGGCGGAGGCGGCTCTGCAGCACTGACCGGGCGGTGGCAGGGTGGTCCGCATGGCTGACACCACGCTCCTTGCGCACTCCGACGTGACGGCCGCGGTCGACGACCGGCACTGGCGCGTGCTCCTGCAGTCGCTGCGCGCGACGTTCTCGACCCCCGACTTCAGCACCGCGGCCGCGTTCGTCGCGCGGATCGCGGCGGCGGCCGACGAGGCGAACCACCACCCGGACGTCGTGCTGCGCTGGGGGCAGGTCACCGTGACCACCTCCAGCCACGACGCCGGCGGCCTGACCCAGCGCGACGTCGACCTCGCCGCGACGGTGACCGCGATCGCCGACGAGCTGGGCGTACCGGGGGACACGCCACTGAGCTCGATGCTGGAGATCGCCGTCGACGCCCTCGACATCCCCGCCGTCCGACCGTTCTGGGCGGCGGTGTTCGGGTACGACGTGCGGAACGGCGACGACCTCGTCGACCCGGCCGGGATCG
Organism: Cellulomonas terrae; assembly: GCF_007990265.1. Taxonomy (GTDB): domain Bacteria; phylum Actinomycetota; class Actinomycetes; order Actinomycetales; family Cellulomonadaceae; genus Cellulomonas; species Cellulomonas terrae. The sequence goes on along the minus strand of NZ_BJWH01000010.1, from coordinate 74,063 downwards.
GCCCGTCGATCTGGTTCCAGCAGATGGATGCTCCGCGTCCGCAGCGCAACCGGATCCACTTCGACGTCATCGTCGGGCACGACCAGGCGGAGGCGCGTGTCGCGGCGGCGATCGCGGCGGGCGGGCACCTGGTGAGCGACGAGCGGGCCCCCGCGTTCTGGGTCCTGGCCGACTCCGAGGGCAACGAGGTCTGCGTGTGCACCTGGCAGGCGCGCGGCAACAGCTGAGCGCCAAGGGCAAGCCGAAGGCCCCGGATCGGAGTGGAGGTTGGTCCGGGGCCTTCGGCGTCCAGGGGTTCAGCGACGCGGTGGCGCGCACGAGGCGCGCACGACCAGCTCGGTCGGCAGGCGCAGGTGCGTCGACCGCTCCCTGCCGTCGATCAGGTCCACCAGCAGACGCAGCGCCTCGGAGCCCATCTCCTGCAGCGGCTGGTTGATCGTCGTCAGCGGGGGAGAGGCCAGGGCCGACTCCGGCACGTTGTCGAACCCGATCACCGACAGGTCGTCCGGGACGGTCAGGCCGAGCTCGACCGCCACGGCCATCACCTGGATGGCGGAGAGGTCGTTCGCGGCGAAGACGGCGGTGGGCCGGTCGGCGTTGCCGAGCAGCACGCGCGCCGGCGCGTCCGCGGTCTCCGGTCGGTACCCGCCGACCGCGACCAGGGACTCGTCCACCGGGAGCCCGGCCGTCTCCATCGCCTTGCGGAACCCGTCCTCGCGCAGCCGCGCGGACTCCAGGTCGAGCCGCCCGCCCAGGAAGCCGATCCGGCGGTGGCCCAGGCCGATGAGGTGCTCGGTCGCCAGGACCGCGCCGGCGAAGTTGTCGGAGTCGACGGTCGGCAGGCCGGTGGGTCCGGTGTGCGGGTCCACCGCCACCACGGGGACGCCCGTGCTCGCCTCGACGACGGTGGGCGTGACGATGATCGCGCCGTCGATGAGCGTGCCCGACAGCCGCGAGAGGTAACGACGCTCCCAGCCGACGTCGGCGCCGCGACCTCCGCCGGAGTAGGCGAGCAGCTCGTAGCCGGTCGACCCGACCGCGGAGGACGCGCCCTTGAGCAGCTCGGTGCTGAACGGCTCGAACTCCGCCACGAGGATGCCCAGGACGTTCGTGCGGTGGCTGCGCAGCGACCGGGCACCGAGGCTCGCCTCGTACCCGAGCTCGTCGATCACTTCCTGGACGCGGGCCAGCGTGGCCTGCGCGACGCCGTAGCGTCCGTTGACCACCTTGGAGACCGTCGCGACCGAGACACCTGCGGTCCGGGCGACGTCTTCCATCTTCACGCGCGGTGTCGAGTCCACGTGGGGAGCATAGAGCATAGTTTCGATAACGTTATCTACCTGAGATCTTCGTTTCGATAACGTTATCGACAACGATTGACACTTCACAGACTCAGGTGCCAACCTTGGCGCCGTCCAGCCCTGTCAGTGACGACGAGGAGATTCAACGATGATGAGGACAACAGTCCTTCGCACCCTTGCCCTGGGTGCTGGTATTGCCCTGCTGGCGACCGCCTGCAGCTCGGGCGACGCGGGCGACGACTCGACCGACGGCGCCTCGGGCGAGGCGACGACGATCACCTGGTGGCACAACTCCAACACCGGAGACGGCAAGGACTACTACGACAAGGTCGCGGCCGACTTCGAGGCCGCCAACCCGGGCGTGACCGTCGAGGTCAACGCCATGCAGCACGAGGACATGCTCACCAAGCTCGACGCCGCGTTCCAGAGCGGAGACGCCCCCGACGTCTACATGGAGCGTGGTGGCGGCGAGCTGGCCGACCACGTCGAGGCCGGCCTGACCAAGGACATCTCCGAGGCGGCCGCCGAGACGATCGAGAAGATCGGCGGCTCCGTCGCCGGCTGGCAGGTCGACGACAAGACGTACGGCCTGCCGTTCTCCGTCGGCGTCGTCGGCTTCTGGTACAACAAGGCGCTCTTCGAGCAGGCCGGCATCACCGAGCCCCCGACCACCTGGGCCGAGTTCGAGGAGGCCACCGACAAGCTGAAGGCGGCCGGCATCGAGCCCGTCTCCGTCGGCGCCGGCGACAAGTGGCCCGCCGCGCACTACTGGTACTACTTCGCGCTGCGCGAGTGCTCGCAGGACGTCCTGACGGACGCCGTGCAGACCCTCGACTTCTCGGACGACTGCTTCGTCAAGGCGGGCGAGGACCTCGAGGCGCTCATCGCCACGGAGCCGTTCAACGCCGGCTTCCTGTCGACCAAGGCACAGGAGGGCGCCACCAGCGCCTCCGGTCTCCTGGCGACCGGCAAGGTCGCGATGGAGATGCAGGGACACTGGGAGCCCGGCGTCATGCAGGGCCTCACCGAGGACGGCTTGGGCCTCGGCGAGAACACCGGCTGGTTCCCGTTCCCGGCCGTCGAGGGCGGCGAGGGTGACCCGGAGGCCGCGCTCGGTGGCGGTGACGCGTGGGCCGTGTCGCAGGACGCGCCCGACGCCGCGGTGGACTTCGCGGTCTACCTGCTCTCGGACGAGGTCCAGAAGGGCTTCGCGGAGCTCGACATGGGTCTGCCGACCAACTCCACGGCCTCGCAGTACGTCTCGGACCCGGCCCTGGCCGAGCTCCTCAAGATCCGTGACGCGGCGCCGTACGTGCAGCTCTACTTCGACACGGCGTTCGGTGCCTCCGTCGGTGGCGCCATGAACGACGAGATCGCCCTGGCCTTCGCCGGCCAGGCCACCCCGCAGGACATCGTCGACGCCACGCAGGCGGCGGCTGACGCGGAGAAGTGACCGACGTGGCAGACGAGACGACCGCCCGCGTGGGCGTCACCGCCTCGCCTGCGACGTCCAGCTCAGAGGCCTCGGTCGCCGGTCGCGCTTCGGCGCGGCCGGTGGCCCCGGCCCCGGGCGGACGCCGTGGGACGGGATCGGCTCTCCGCAAGCGCCTGGAGATCGCCTTCTTCGTGGCCCCCGCCCTCCTGCTGTTCCTGTTCTTCGTGGTGGTGCCGATCATCAGAGCGATCCAGCTCTCGGCCTACCGCTGGAAGGGGTACGGCCCCCTGGTCGACTTCGTCGGCTTCAAGAACTACGTGAGCGTGCTCCAGAACGACGTCTTCATCGGCGCGCTCCAGCACAACCTGATCATCGTGGTGGCCTCGATCGCCATCCAGCTCCCGCTCGGGCTGGCCATCGCCCTGCTGCTCAACCGCAAGATGTGGGGCCAGGGCGTCCTGCGCACCATCATCTTCGTCCCGTACGTGCTGGCGGAGGTCATCGCCGGCGTCGTGTGGCTGCAGCTGCTGCAGCCGAAGTACGGCGTCATCGACACCGTGCTGAACGCGGTCGGGATCAACGGCCCGGAGCAGGGCTTCCTGGGCACGCCGGAGTACGCGCTGTGGACGGTCATCGTCGTCCTGACCTGGAAGTACCTGGGTCTCGCCGTGATCCTGTTCCTCGCCGGCCTGCAGAGCGTGCCCGAGGAGCTGTACGAGGCGTCCCAGATCGACGGTGCCAGCTGGTGGCAGACGCAGCGCAAGATCACCATCCCGCTGCTCGGCCCGACCATCCGCACCTGGGCCTTCCTGTCGATGATCGGCTCCCTCCAGCTCTTCGACATGGTCTGGATCCTCACCGGCGGCGGACCCGCCAACGCGACCACGACCATGGCGACCTTCCTCATCAACGAGGGCACCAAGCGGCAGAACTACGGGATCGCCGGGGCGGCCTCCGTGATCCTCTTCGTCGTCGCCCTCGTCCTGGCCCTCCTGTACCAGCGCTTCATCCTGCGCCGCGACATCCAGGACCCCGCTCTCCGGAAGAAGGCCAAGGCATGAGCGCCGTGACCGCGACGTCGCCGACCACCCCGCGGACCGCCCAGGGCCCGCGACGACGGACGGGGAAGTACACCGGCGGCAACCCGCTGGTCTACGCCCTCGCGCTCGTCGTCGTCGCCCTGACCCTCGGGCCCGTGCTGTACGGCGTGCTGGGCGGCTTCCGGACCAACGCCCAGCTGGCCGAGTCGCCGGCGGGGATGCCGGACCCGTGGGTGTTCTTCAACTACGCGGGCGTCCTGAGCAACCCGAACTTCTGGACCTACGCGTTCAACTCGACGGTGATCGCGCTGCTCACCACGACGCTGGTCGTGGTCTTCGGGATCATGGCCGCCTACCCGCTGGCGCGCTACAAGTTCAAGGGTCGCGAGCAGATCTTCATGGTGTTCGTCCTCGGCCTGCTCTTCCCGGCCACCGTCGCGATCATCCCGCTGTTCATCCTCATCACGGACCTGAACATGGGGAACACCTGGTGGGGCGTGGCCCTGCCCCAGGCGGCGTTCGCGCTGCCGGTGACCGTCGTCATCCTCCGGCCGTTCCTGCAGGCCCTCCCGGACGAGCTCGAGGAGGCGGCGCTGCTCGACGGCGCCTCCCGCATCGGGTTCTTCTGGCGGATCCTGCTGCCGCTGTCCGGTCCCGGCATGGTGACGGTCGGCGTGCTCGCCTTCGTCGGCTCGTGGAACGCGTACCTGCTGCCGCTGCTCCTCCTGCAGAGCGACATGAAGACGCTGCCCCTGGGTGTCGCGGACTTCTCGTCGGAGTACTCCTCCGACACGGCGGGCGTCTTCGCGTTCACGACGCTGGCCATGATCCCGGCGCTCGTGTTCTTCCTCGCCATGCAGAAGCGGATCGTCAACGGGCTCCAGGGCGCGGTCAAGGGCTGATCCGTGAGCACCCAGCACATCACCACCGAAGGAGACAGATCCGTGACGGATCTTCAGACCCTGGCTGTCCCTGCGGCGGTCGACCGCGCGAGCGAGCTGCTCGCCCGGATGACCCTCGAGGAGAAGCTGGCGCAGATCGTCGGCTTCTGGGAGAAGGGCGACGGCGAGGTCGTGGCCCCCCTCCAGGGCGAGTTCACCGTGGAGCAGGGTCTCGACGAGGCGACGGTGCACGGGCTCGGGCACATCACCCGCGTGTACGGCACGCGCCCGGTCGACGCCGTCGAGCGGGGCCGCTGGCTCTGGGACCTGCAGCGCCGGCTCGTGCGGGAGACGCGGCTCGGCATCCCGGCGCTCGTGCACGAGGAGTGCCTGACGGGCCTGTCGGCCTGGCGGGCGGCGACGTTCCCGACGCCGCTCGCGTGGGGCGCCTCGTTCGACCCGGAGCTCGTGACCGAGATGGGCGCGGCGATCGGGGGGTCCATGCGGGCCCTCGGCGTGCACCAGGGGCTGGCCCCGGTGCTCGACGTCATCCGGGACCCGCGCTGGGGCCGGGTCGACGAGTGCATCTCCGAGGACCCGTACGTCGTCGGCACGCTCGGCACGTCCTACGTGCGCGGGCTGCAGTCGACCGGCGTGCACGCCACGCTCAAGCACTTCGTCGGCTACTCGGGGTCGCAGTCCGGCCGGAACTTCGCACCGGTGCACGCCGGCGGGCGCGAGGTCGAGGACGTCCTGATGGTGCCGTTCGAGATGGCCCTCCTCGACGGCGGGGCGCGTTCGGTGATGAGCTCGTACAACGAGATCGACGGCGTCCCGGTCGCGGCGGACCCGCGGCTGCTCACGGGTGTGCTGCGGGATCGCTGGGGCTTCGACGGCACGGTCGTCGCCGACTACTTCGGTGTCGCGTTCCTGCAGATCCTGCACGGCGTGGCGGGCGACCTCGGCGAGGCCGCCGGCCAGGCGCTCGCGGCCGGCGTCGACATCGAGCTGCCCACGGGCGACGCCTACCTCACCCCCTTGGCGGAGGCCGTCCGCGCCGGACGGGTCGACGAGGCTCTCGTCGACCGGGCCGTCCTGCGCGCCCTGCGGCAGAAGCAGGAGCTCGGGCTCCTGGACGCCACGTTCGACGACGAGCCCCCGCGCGAGGTCGACCTCGACAGCCCGGAGCACCGTCGCATCGCCGCCCGGCTGGCGGAGGAGTCCGTGGTGCTGCTGTCCAACGACGGCACGCTGCCGCTCGCGAGCCCGGCGCGGGTCGCCGTCATCGGTCCGAACGCGGACCGTGCGGAGGCGCTGTTCGGGTGCTACTCCTTCCTCAACCACGTGCTCGCGCACCACCCCGAGGTCGAGGTGGGCCTCGACAGCCCGACGGTCCGCGCGGCGCTCACGGCCGAGCTCCCCGGCACCGAGATCGTCTCGGCGCTCGGCTGCGCGGTCGACGACGACGACCGGACGGGCTTCGACGAGGCCGTGCGGGCGGCGACGTCCGCCGACGTCGCGGTGCTCGTCGTCGGCGACCACGCCGGGCTGTTCGGCCGCGGGACCGTGGGCGAGGGCTGCGACCGCGACGACCTGGAGCTGCCGGGCGTGCAGCGCGAGCTGGTCGAGGCCGTGCTGGCCACCGGCACCCCCGTCGTGCTCGTCCTGCTCACGGGTCGTCCCTACGCGATCGACTGGGCCCTGGCCCGCTGCGCCGCGGTCGTGCAGGCGTTCTTCCCGGGCGAGGAGGGCGGCACGGCCCTCGCCGGGGTGCTCTCCGGCCGGGTGAACCCGTCGGGGCACCTGCCCGTGAGCATGCCGCGCTCCGCCGGCGCGCAGCCGTTCACGTACCTGCACCCGGCCCTGGGCGGGAACGGCGACGTCACCAACCTGCAGAGCACGCCGGCGCTCCCGTTCGGGCACGGGCTGTCGTACACGACGTTCGTGCACAGCGATCTCGAGGTGGATGCGCAGGTGCCCACCGATGGGCATGTCGGGGCGAGCGTCCGCGTCACCAACACGGGAGACCGGCCCGGGGCCGACGTCGTGCAGCTCTACGCGCGCGACGTCGTCGGCTCGGTGACCCGACCGGTGGCGCAGCTCGTCGGGTACCGGCGCGTCCACCTCGAGGCCGGCGAGTCGGCCGTGGTGACGTTCGCGGTGCCGACGGCGCGGCTGGCGTTCTCAGATCGGGACCACGTGCGCGTGGTCGAGCCGGGCGAGGTCGAGGTCTGGGTCGGCCCGTCGTGCTCCGAGCGGGAGACCGAGGCGCGTACCTCGCTCACGGGCCCGGTCCACGCGATCGACGTCGACAGCCCGCGCTGGACCGCGGTGTCGGTCACGTCCTGATCGTCGCGAGGTCGTCGTCCGCGGGAGACCGCGTGGCGACGACCTCGCCGCACACCTGCTGACGTCCGCCGATCGAGGGAACGTGCTCCGCTGAATCGATAACGATGTCGATAACGATGTCGGAACCACCGAACGTCCCGCGCGCCGGTAGCGCCACCGCCTGCGCCGTCCCACCACGTCAACGACGACCTGAGAGGACCACGACATGAGAACTGCGCGCACCGGGAGGGCGATCGCGGCGGTCGCCGCCGTGACGGCCCTCCTCGCCGCCTGCGGGGGCGCGGGTGGTGACAGCGGCTCCGACGACCCGGTCACCCTCACGTGGTGGCACAACGGCATCGACGAGCCCCTGAACACGTACTTCGAGAGGGTGGCGCTGGGGTTCGAGGCGGACCACCCGAACGTCACCATCGAGAACGTGCCCGTGCAGAACGAGGAGCTCAAGGCCAAGCTCGCCGACGCGCTGGAGACCGGGGAGTTCCCGGACATCTTCCAGCAGTGGGGCGGCGGCCAGATGGGTGAGCAGGTGGCGGCCGGTGCGCTGCTCGACCTGACCGACGACGTCGCCTCCGAGCTCGAGCTCATCGGCGGGTCTGCGGCCGGGTGGCAGCTCGACGGCCGGACGTACGGGCTGCCGTTCAGCATGGGCGTGGAGGGGTTCTGGTACAACCGGGCGTTGTTCGCGCAGGCGGGCATCGAGGAGACCCCGCTCCTGCAGGAGGAGCTCGACGAGGCGGTCCGCAAGCTCCGGGCCGCGGGCATCGTGCCCATCGCCGTGGGCGCCGGGGACAAGTGGCCGTCGGCGCACTACTGGTACAACTACGCGCTGCGGGCCTGCGACCCCGACACCATGGCCGCGGCCGGGGCGGCGAAGGACTTCAGCGACCCCTGCTTCGAGAAGGCGGGCACCGACCTGGAGGCGTTCCTCGCCACGTCACCGTTCCAGGACGGGTTCCTGTCGGCACCCGCGCAGCAGGGTGAGACGAGCTCCGCCGCGCTGCTGGCCAACGGAGGCGCGGCGATGGAGCTCATGGGTCACTGGCACCCGGGCGTCATGTCGGGCCTGGCCGCGAACGGGACCGGCCTGGGCGCGGACCTCGGCTGGTTCCCGTTCCCGCTGACCGCCGGTGGGCAGGGCAACGCCTACTCCGCGCTCGGCGGCGGCGACGGCTTCTCGTGCTCGGCGGACGCGCCCCCGGAGTGCGTCGACTTCCTGCGGTACATCCTCAGCGTCGACGTGCAGACGGACTACGCGAAGACCGGTGCGGGCCTGCCCGTGACGCAGGGTTCCGAGGCCGGGGTCGACGACCCGAACATGGCTGCGCTGCTCACGTTCCGCAACAAGGCGACGTACGTGCAGCTGTGGCTGGACGTCGCGTACGGGAGCACGGTCGGTGGCGCGCTGAACGACGCGATCGTCGAGCAGTTCGCGGGTACCGGTTCCGCAGCGGACGTCGTCGACGCGATGACCGCAGCGGCGGGCGGCTGAGGTCCGGCCCTCGCCGACCGCCCCTCCGGTCGGCGAGGGCCGGCGTCCGCAGGGTGACCCTCCCGCGGCCGCGCGCAGGCGCAGTCCTACACTCGCGAGCATGACCGTGACGTCGGACAACGCCCCCAGCTCACACGCCGGTCCTTCCGGCGAAGGTATCGACATCAAGCCCCGCTCGCGCACCGTCACCGACGGCCTCGAGGCCACGGCCTCGCGCGGCATGCTGCGCGCCGTGGGACTCGGCGACGACGACTTCGCGAAGCCCCAGATCGGCGTCGCCAGCTCCTGGAACGAGATCACCCCCTGCAACCTCTCGCTCCAGCGGCTGGCGCAGGCGGCCAAGGCGGGCGTGCACGCAGCGGGCGGCTACCCGCTCGAGTTCGGCACGATCTCGGTGTCCGACGGCATCTCGATGGGCCACGAGGGCATGCACTTCTCGCTGGTCAGCCGCGACATCATCGCCGACTCGGTGGAGACCGTCATGCAGGCCGAGCGCCTCGACGGCTCGGTGCTGCTGGCCGGCTGCGACAAGTCCCTCCCGGGCATGCTCATGGCCGCTGCGCGCCTCGACCTGGCGAGCGTGTTCCTGTACGCGGGGTCGATCGCGCCGGGCTGGGTCAAGCTCGAGGACGGCACCGAGAAGGACGTCACGATCATCGACGCGTTCGAGGCCGTCGGCGCCTGCGCGCGCGGGCTCATGAGCCGCGAGGACGTCGACCGCATCGAGCGGGCGATCTGTCCGGGCGAGGGTGCGTGCGGCGGCATGTACACCGCCAACACGATGGCGTCGGTCGCCGAGGCGATCGGCATGTCGATCCCCGGGTCGGCGGCCCCGCCGTCGGCCGACCGCCGCCGCGACGCCTTCGCCAAGAAGTCGGGGGAGGCCGTCGTCGAGCTGCTCCGCCAGGGGATCACGGCGCGCCAGATCATGACCAAGAAGGCGTTCGAGAACGCGATCGCCGTGGTCATGGCGTTCGGCGGCTCGACGAACGCGGTCCTGCACCTGCTCGCGATCGCGCACGAGGCCGAGGTCGACCTCACGCTCGCGGACTTCTCCCGCGTCGCCGCCAGGGTCCCGCACCTGGGCGACCTCAAGCCGTTCGGCCGCTACGTCATGAACGACGTCGACCGGATCGGTGGCGTCCCGGTCGTGATGAAGGCGCTGCTCGACGCGGGACTCCTGCACGGCGACTGCCTGACGGTGACCGGCAAGACCGTCGCGGAGAACCTGGCCGACGTGAACCCCCCGGACCCGGACGGCAAGATCCTGCGCGCGCTGGACAACCCGATCCACAAGACGGGCGGCATCACGATCCTGCACGGCTCGCTGGCGCCCGAGGGTGCCGTGGTGAAGTCGGCCGGCTTCGACTCGGACGTGTTCGAGGGGACCGCCCGCGTGTTCGAGCGCGAGCGCGCCGCGATGGACGCGCTGGAGGACGGCACGATCGTCGCCGGCGACGTCGTCGTCATCCGCTACGAGGGTCCCAAGGGTGGCCCCGGCATGCGCGAGATGCTCGCCATCACCGGCGCGATCAAGGGTGCCGGCCTGGGCAAGGACGTGCTGCTGCTCACCGACGGCCGCTTCTCCGGGGGCACCACCGGCCTGTGCGTCGGGCACGTGGCACCCGAGGCCGTCGACGGCGGTCCGATCGCGTTCGTCCGGGACGGCGACCGGATCCAGCTCGATGTGGCGAACGGGACGCTCGACCTGCTGGTCGGCGCCGAGGAGCTCGAGGCCCGCACGGCGGGCTGGGCGCCGCTGCCCCCCACGTACACGCGCGGGGTGCTGGCCAAGTACGCGAAGCTGGTGCAGTCGGCGTCGAAGGGCGCCGTGCTGATCTGATCGGCACGACGACGGGCCCGCCCCCGAGGGGGAGCGGGCCCGTCGTCGTCTCGGTGCCTACTTGATCGATCCCCGCGTGACCCCGGAGATGACCCAGCGCTGGCTGAAGATGTAGACGACCAGCAGAGGTGCCATCGCCATGAGGTAGGACGCGAACGCCACCGTGTAGTCGGTGTTGAACTGTCCCTGGAACACGTACTGCGCGAGCGGCAGGGTCCGCGCCCCGGGATCGGTCAGCACCACGAGCGGCATGATGAAGTCGTTCCACGCCCAGACGCAGGTGAGGATGCCGACGGTCGCGTTCATCGGGGTCAGCAGCGGGAAGATGATCTGCCGGAACACCCGCCAGGTCGACGCACCGTCGACCCGCGCCGCCTCCTCCAGCTCGATCGGGATCGATCGGATGTAGGCGGTGTAGATGAAGATGTTCAGCGACAGCCCGTAGATCGTGTAGAGCACGATCATCCCCGCCTGGTTGTCGAGGCCCAGGAGCGAGGTCTGCTTCACGAGCGGCAGCATGATGATCGGGAACGGGATGAAGAGGGCCGCCAGCAGGTAGAAGAACACGCCCTTGAAGAACGGCCGGTGGATGTTCCGCGCGATGCCGTAGGCGACGACCGAGCTGGTCAGCAGCGTGAAGACGACCGACCCGACGGTGATGATCGCCGTGTTCATGAGCGCCTGCGGGAAGCTGGTCCGCTCCCACGCCTCGGCGAAGTTCCCCCAGCTCACGGGGTTCGGCCACTCGAAGCCGGTGCCGGCCGCGAGCTGGGCGGGCGTCTTGAGCGCCACGACCACGGCCAGGTAGAGCGGGACGAGGATCGTCAGCGAGCACACCGCGATCAGCGCGGTCACCCACCAGTTGATCTTGCGGGTGTCGTCGTCGGCGACGTTCTTCGTGCGTCGCCGCCGAGGCTCGGGAAGGACGGGCTCGGCCTGACCGAGCATGGTTCCGGCGGTGGTCATCAGAAGTCCGCCTCTCTGCGCTGAAGGACCCGGAACTGGAAGAGGGAGACGATGGTGATCACGATGAAGAAGACCACCGCGTTCGCGGTCTGGTAAGCGAACTCCCCGCCGGAGAACCCGCCGCGGAAGATGAGCAGGGTGACGGACTCCGTCGCCGTGCCGGGCCCGCCGTTGGTCAGGGCGACGATCGGGTCGAAGACCTGGAGGAAGCCCTTGAGGCTGAGCACGACGTTGATCGTGAAGAAGGCGCTGATCAGCGGGAACGTGATCGACCGGAACTGGCGCCACGCCTTCGCCCCGTCGAGCGACGCCGCCTCGTAGAGCTCGCGGGGGATCGTCTGCAGCCCGGACAGGTAGATGATGATCGCGAAGGCGCAGGACTGCCAGACGGCCAGGGCCACGATCGCCGTCCACGCCCACGTCTCGTTGGTGAGGATGTTGTCGGCGAAGAGCGGGATGTTCGACAGGATCTTCGGCAGCGAGCTCGAGAAGAAGAACTGGAACACGTAGCCGATGACGAGGATCGCCAGGACGTAGGGCACGAAGTACACGCCGCGCCAGAAGTTGCGCGCCATGATCTTGGCGTTGAGGCCCATCGCGATGGACAGCGAGATCAGGTTGGTCAGCACGGTCGCGGCGATGGCGAACAGGAACGAGAACCCGTACGCCTGCAGGACCCGGTCGTCCTTGAACAGGTTGACGTAGTTCGACAGGCCGACGAAGTTCCAGGCCCCGTACCCGGCGTAGTTCGTCAGGCTGAAGAAGATGCCGACGAGCACCGGGACGGTGTGGAACAGGAAGAACGCGATGACCGCCGGCCAGACCATCCAGTAGAACGTGGTCTGTGCGCGGTCCTTCGGGCGGCGCGGCGTCGGGGTCGGGCCGGCACTGCCGGCGCCGCGGGCCGCGGGCAGGGCTTGCGTCGAGGACGTCATCGTCATTCTCCCGTCACGGGGATGGTGCGAGCGGCGACCTTGCTCCACTCGCTGTCGAGGGTGGCGAGCGCCGCCTCGGCGTCACCGCTGAACAGGAACTGCTGGTCGATCGCGGGCAGCGGGATGCTCGGCGGCACCTGGTGGTCGATGAAGCCCGCGATGCGGCCCTCGTCGAAGTACGGCTTGACCGACTGGAGCGCGGGGTCCTCGCTGAGCTCGGCACCCTGCACGGAGGGGACCATGTTCTGCGAGGCGGCGAACTCCTCGATCACGTCCTTCTGGAACAGGTACTCGATGAACCGCAGCGCCTCCTCCTGACGCGGCGAGTCCTTCGCCATCGTGACGACGACGTCGACGCCGGAGACCAGCACCCTGTCGGCGGGGTCCTCCGGGGCCGGGTACGGGAAGATCGCGGCCTGGACGTCCGGGTTGATCCCCTTGATCGGGCTCAGCGCCCAGATGCCCTGCAGGAGCATGGCCACCTCGCCGCCTGCGAACGCGGCGTTGCCGTCGTCGTAGGTCGCGCCGCGGTAGCCGTCCTGCATGTACCCGTAGAGCTCGTACTGCTGGTCCATCGCCTCGGCGAAGTTCTTCTGGAACGACACCTCCGAGTCCGGACCGGTGTCCTCGCCCTGCTCGCGCATCGTGTCGAAGAAGCCGTCCATCGCCGGGTAGGCGCCGAGCCCGTTCCACGACGGCATGGCGGTCCACGAGTCCGCGAGCGTGCCGTAGAACGGCGTGATCCCCGCGGCCTCGAGCGCGTCGCAGACGGCGATCAGGTCGTCCCACGTCTCGGGGACCTCGAGACCCTGCGCGGCGAAGATCTCCTGGTTGTAGATGATCCCGTTGGCGTTGTTGACGTAGCCGAGGCCGCTCACCTCGTCGCCGTAGGTACCGAGGTCGGCGATGATCTCCTGGACCGCCGGGTTGATGGTGTCCAGCAGCGGGTCGCCGGCGAAGTCGTAGAACACACCGGCCTGCGCGAGGCGCCCGAAGTTCCCGCTCGCGTTGAGGGTGATGACGTCCGGCGCCTTGTCCTTGACCAGGAGCGTCCGGATGGCCGTGTCGGCGTCGGCGACCTGGTTCTGCACGACCCGGATGTCCGGGTTCTCCGCCTCGAAGTCGGCGATGATCTGGTCGAAGTCCTCGAGCGCCTCACCCTTGAACTGGAAGAAGTTCAGGGTGGTCACGCCGTCGGACGGTTCGTTCGCACAGCCGCTGACGGCCGCCAGCAGGGCGACCACCCCGACCGCTGCCACGCGACCTCGTCGCGTCGTCCGGTGTCTCATCGTGCGCCTCCTTGCGCCTGGGTGTCGCTCTGGGCGACCAGCTCGATGACGGTGGATCTCTGGGGGTACTGGACGGGAGGGCGGAGGCCGACGACATCGAGCTCGCGACCCGTCAGCCTGATGTCGTGCTCCTGCCAGGGGAGCCCCGACTGTGCGGCGGCGTGCGTCGAGCCGCCGACGACCCGGATGCGGTACTGCGTACCGGGGTCGAGCCCGGGGACCCGGACCCGTCCGGGCGGGTAGGAGACCGTCGTGTCGGTCTGGGTGAGGGTGAACACCGCCGACGAGCGGTCGCGCGCGACGACGCCGCGCACGTCGATGCCGGGCTCGGTGCCGTCGACGTCGACCGTGCGACCGGTCGCGACGATCGGGCGGACGCGCTTGGCGTAGTCCACCCACGCGGCGATGCGACGGCGGGTCTCGTCGTCGGTCCCCGTGAGGTCCCACTCGATCCCGACGTGCCCGAGCAGCGCGACCGCGGCACTGAGGTCGAGGTCGACCGTCCGGCCGGTCGAGTGCACGACGGGGCTGGTCAGGTGCATGCCCATCATCTCGGGCGGCACCACGAGCGCCGTGTACCGCTGGTTGACCAGGCGCTCGAGCGGGTCGAGGTTGTCGCTGGTCCAGATCCGGTCGGTGCGGGCGAGGATGCCGAGGTCGACGCGCGCACCCCCGGAGGCGCAGCTCTCGATCTCCAGGTCGGGGTGCGCCGCCTTGAGCTCGTCGAGGAGGCGGTAGAGGGCCAGGGTGTGCTCGCGCACCCGGGCGATGCCCTCCGGACCGCTGCCCGCGTCCAGCAGGTCGCGGTTGTGGTCCCACTTCAGGTAGGCGATCGGGTACTCGGCCACCAGGGAGTGCAGACGCTCCGCCACGTACGCGTACGCGTCGGGGTGCGCGAGGTCGAGGACCTGCTGCTGGCGGGCCGACGGCGGCAGGGTCGTCCGCCCGCGCAGGACCCAGTCCGGGTGCCGTCGCGCGAGGTCGCTGTCCGGGTTGACCATCTCGGGCTCCACCCACAGCCCGAACTCCATGCCGCGCGCGCGGACGTGGTCCACCAGCGGGTGCAGGCCCTCGGGCCAGACCGTCGGGTCGACGTACCAGTCGCCCAGGCCCGCGGTGTCGTCGCGACGACCGAGGAACCAGCCGTCGTCGAGGACGAACCTCTCGACCCCGACGGAGGCGGCGGCGTCGGCCAGGGCCGTGAGCCGGTCGAGCGTGTGGTCGAAGTAGACCGCCTCCCACGTGTTGAGCGTGACCGGGCGCGGCCGGCGGGGGTGCTCCGGGCGGCTGCGCCACTCGTCGTGGAAGCGGTGCGCGAGCTCGTTCAGCCCGTCGCCCCAGGACCCGATGACCTCCGGCGACGTGAGCGACTCGCCGGGCGCGAGCACGACCTCGCCCGGCGCGAACAGCTCGCCGCCGGCGAGGAACGCCTCGCCGGACACGGACCGTTCCGCGACGAGCCGGTGGTTCCCGCTCCACGCGACGTGGACGGCGTGCACGCGACCGCGCTCGAACCCGAACCCCGGCCGACCTGCCGCGAGCAGGAGCGTGGCGTCCGCGCCCGGGCGGCCGCGACGGCTCTCCCGCAGGTACGTCCCGTAGCCGAAGGGGTGCCGCTGCGGCGTCCGCTCGCGCAGGTGACGACCGGTGGTGTCGAGCAGCTCGGTCGCGTCCCACGGCACCGGGAAGGCCAGGTGCAGGTGCTGGAGGGTGTAGCGCGAGTCGCCGTCGTTGCGCAGCGTGATCCGCTGCCGCAGGAGGCCGGCGGTGCCGACGTCGAGCTCCAGCTGCGCGCTGAGCCGGGCCTCGGGATCGACGAGGGAGAGCCGGGCGCGGTGGCCGTCGGCCTCGACGTCGACGAGCTCCAGCCGGACGCTGAACGAGGCGCCGTCGCGGTGCCCTTCGAGACCCGGCGTGCCGAGCCAGCCCCCAGCGGGTGTGGCGACGAGCGTGGCGCGCGCCGGCGCGTCCAGACCGCCCGAGACGCGCTGCGGCCGGGCCGCCACGGCCAGGCCCCGCAGCGTCTCGTCGGTGGAGCCGGCGAGCTCCTCGCCCCAGTGCACGATCGCGGGGTGCGGGACTGCGTCGAGATCGATGACGACGCTCGTGCCGCCGCGGCTCAGGTGCAGCACGCGGCCGGAGAGGTTGGGAGACATCTCCATCACATCGTCGGGGGAGAGCATGGTTTAGTTCTAACACGAAAGAAACAAGTCCCACAAGACGGGAGATTGCCGAATATTCGCCCCGAGGGAGCGAGGTTCATGCCAGGATGGAATCAATGAACAGGTCACGGGCGTGCTGAGCGACAGCGAACGGGCCCTCGCGCGCGCCGTCCTCATCCACGGGCCGATCTCGCGCAGCGAGCTGACGAGCCGGCTGGGGCTCTCGCCGCCGAGCCTCACGCGCCTGGCCAAGCCGTTCCTCGACCGCGGGCTGCTGGTCGAGCTCGACGACCGTTCCGACGGGTCCGTCGGGCGCCCGGTGCGGCCACTCGACGTCCGGCCAGGGCTCGCACACTTCGCCGGCGTCAAGATCACGGGGGAGTCGCTCCACGTCGTCGCCACCGACGTGCGCGCCGCGCTGCTGGTCTACGTGGAGGTGCCGCTGCGCGGCCACGAGCCCGAGGTCGTCGCGGACGAGATCGCGCGCGCGGTCCGTGCGCTGGGCGTCGACCGCATCGCCGGGGTGGGTGTCTCGCTCGGTGGCGAGGTCCGCGACGGCCGCGTCGAGTTCGCCCCGTTCCTCGAGTGGACGGAGGTGCCGTTCGCGCAGCTCGTCGAGGACCGGCTGGACATCCCGGTCTCCCTCGAGAACGACCTCGTCGCGCTCGCGGAGGCCGAGCGCTGGTTCGGTCTCGGTCGCGGGATCCCCGGGTTCGCCGTCATCACGATCGGCGCCGGGATCGGCTACGCGCTCGTGGTCAACGGCTCCGTGGTCCACTCCCGCGAGGCGGGGGTCGGTCTCGGTGGGCACCTCCCGCTGAGCACCACCGGCCCCGTCTGCCACGTCGGCCACCGCGGGTGCGCCGAAGCGATGCTCACCTCCGGGTCCATCGCCGCCCAGGTGTCGGGCGCGCTGCAGCGCCCCCTCGACTACGACGACGTGCTGCGCCTCGCGCGCGAGGGTCACCCGGCCGCGACCACCGTCGTCGACGAGGCCGCGGCTGCGCTGGGCCGCTTCGTCGCCCTGGCCGTCAACCTGACCCTGCAACCTGCCGTCGTCCTCGCCGGCGAAGGCATCGCGCTGTTCGCCCTCGCGGAGGGGAAGGTGCGGGCCGCCATCGCCGCCGATCGCGACCCGCGCGCCGAGCCCGTCCGGCTCTACGTCGACGACTCCGGCTTCTCCGCCTGGGCCCGGGGGGCAGCCACCATCGCGATCCAGGATGCCGTCGACCGCATCGACCTCCATGGTGAGGAGCAGGATCCGCTGCCCATGAGAGGAGCCCTCGCATGACGTGGACGACACAGGACGCGCCCTGGTGGACGCGTGCCGTCGTGTACCAGGTGTACCCGCGCTCGTTCGCGGACTCCGACGGCGACGGCGTCGGTGACCTGCGGGGGATCCTCGGGCGGCTCGACCACCTGGCCGAGCTGGGGGTGGACGTGGTGTGGCTGTCGCCGATCTACGCCTCGCCGCAGGACGACAACGGGTACGACATCAGCGACTACCAGGTGGTCGACCCCGTGTTCGGCACCCTGGAGGACCTCGACGACCTGATCGCGGCGCTGCACGCTCGCGGCATGAAGCTGGTCATGGACCTCGTGGTCAACCACACGTCCGACGAGCACCCGTGGTTCCTCGAGTCCCGGGACCCCGCGAGCCCCCGGCGCGACTGGTACTGGTGGCGTCCCGCGCGCGACGGCATGGCCGCGGGCGCGCCGGGCGCGGAGCCGACGAACTGGGGCTCGTTCTTCGGTGGCTCCGTCTGGGAGCTCGACGAGCGCTCCGGCGAGTACTTCCTGCACCTGTTCAGCCGCAAGCAGCCGGACCTGAACTGGGAGAACCCGCAGGTCAGGAACGCGGTCTACGACATGATGCGCTGGTGGCTGGACCGCGGCGTCGACGGCTTCCGGATGGACGTCATCAACCTCATCTCCAAGGACACGACGCTGCCCGACGGGGTGGTCACCGGCGGCCTGCTCGCGGACGGCTCGGCGTCCTACGTGTGCGGCCCGCGCATCCACGAGTTCCTCGCGGAGATGCACCAGGAGGTGTTCGCGGGCCGCCCCGAGCGGCTGCTCACGGTCGGGGAGATGCCCGGCGTCACGGTCGAGCAGGCGCGCGACTTCACCGACCCGGCCCGGGCGGAGGTCGACATGGTGTTCCAGTTCGAGCACGTCGGCCTCGACCACGGTCCGGGCGGCAAGTTCGACGTCCGCCCGCTGCGGCTGCTCGACCTGAAGGCGTCGTTCGGCCGCTGGCAGGCGGGCCTGGCCGACGTCGGCTGGAACAGCCTCTACTGGGACAACCACGACCAGCCGCGGATCGTGTCGCGGTTCGGGGACGACGGCCGGTACCGACGCGAGTCGGCGACGATGCTGGCCACGGTCCTGCACCTGCACCGCGGCACGCCCTACGTCTACCAGGGCGAGGAGCTCGGGATGACGAACGCGCACTTCACGCGGTTCGACCAGTACCGGGACATCGAGACGCTCAACCACGTCGCGGTCGCGCGGTCCGTCGGGACGGGATCCGACGAGGACCTGCTGGCGGGGATCGCCGCGATGGGCCGGGACAACGCCCGCACCCCGATGCAGTGGGACGACTCCCCGCACGCCGGGTTCACCACGGGCACCCCGTGGCTCGAGGTGAACGCGAACTACCCGTCGGTGAACGCCGCGGCGGAGCGGGCCGATCCGGGATCGGTCTTCCACCACTACCGCGCCCTGATCGCGCTCCGGCACGAGGACCCGGTCGTCGCCCTCGGCGACTTCACGATGCTGCTGCCCGACCACGAGCACGTGTACGCGTTCACGCGCCGGCTCGGCGACGAGACGCTCACGGTCCTCGGCAACTTCTCGGGCGAGGTCCAGGACGCGGCGCTCGACGGTGACCTCGGCGACCTGGTGCTGGGCAACTACGCCGGCCCGGTCGCACCGGCACTGCGGCCGTGGGAGGCGCGCGTCTACCGTGGCCGCTCGACCAGCTGAACCGGGTCGACGATCCGCAGCCCCGGCAGCCCGCGCCGCCGGATCATCCACTCGGCGATCACGAAGTTCGGCACCCACGCCAGGAACGTGACCGCGTCGTACGCGTTCTCGAACGCGGCGTCGAAGTCGAACGCGTCACCGGCGGCGAACGCCTGCGCTGCGACGAGGGTCCCCGTCCAGATACGCAGCATGACCGCCCCGAACGTCAGCGAGAAGCTGCGGATCATCCACGCCTGGTGCGACCGCACGTCGCCCGACCGGATCGCCCGGTAGGCGCGCCAGCCAGTCCAGACCCAGAGCGCGCCGAGCGTCCCGAACCCGAGGAACCCGATCATGCCGGCGGTGTTGTACGGTGCCATGACCAGCGACGCGGCCCCGCCCACCCAGACGCCCACGAGGTAGCTGCGGCCGAGCCACCGGTGCAGGCCCGGGAACCGGCGGCGCGCCGCGGCCCAGAACTGGAAGGGGCCGACGAACAGCGCGACGGCCGCCCCGACGATGTGCACGACGAACGCGACCTGCACGACGGCCGGGGTCTGGGAGTACGCGGGTGCGAGCGGCGCCCGCTCCGGGTCGAGCTGCTCGAGCGACCCCATGAGGTACGGCACCGCCGAGTACGCGACGATCGTGAGCGACGTGAGCAGGACCGCGACCCAGCCGACCCGGCCGACGGCCCGGCGTCGTCGCCGGGCGGAGCGGGATGCTCGGGGCGGACGCGCAGGGGTGCTCGGCGGCGCGTCGGTCGAGAGGGACGTCATGTCCGTCAACGGTAGGTATGTCCCTCGGCCGTGTCGGTCGGGCCTGCCCACCTGTCCGCACGGTGGAGCGCCCACGACGACCGGAGGGCGAGACCAGCGCAGGCCTCGGCCGGCCCGGTGGCTAGGGTCGTCGGGAGAGGTGGTGCGGCGATGGGCAAGGTGCACGAGAAGATCGACGGTCGGCTGCGTGCGTTCGTCGAGGCGCAGCCGATGTTCTTCGTCGCGACGGCCCCGAGCGGCCCCGACGGGCACGTCAACGTCTCGCCCAAGGGCATCGCCGGCTCGTTCGTGGTGCTCGACGAGCACACGGTCGCCTACCTCGACCTGACCGCGAGCGGCGCCGAGACCATCGCGCACCTGCGCGACAACGGCCGGATCACGCTCATGTTCTGCGCGTTCGAGGGGCCGCCGAACATCGTCCGGCTGTACGGCCGCGGCCGGTTCGTCACGCTGTACGACGAGGGCTTCGACGAGCTCGCCGCGCTGTTCCCGGAGACGCGGGGCGCTCGCGCGGTCATCGTCGTCGCGGTCGACCGTGTCTCCGACTCCTGCGGGTACGGCGTCCCCCTGATGTCGCTGGAGGGGGAGCGGGACCTGCTGCCGCCGTACATGGAGCGCAAGGGTGTCGACGGGCAGGCGGACTACCGCCGGCTGAAGAACCGGACGAGCATCGACGGGCTGCCCGCCTTCGACATGGACCCGGATCGCGTCCACTAGGTGATCCCGTGAACCACGATGTGAGACGAGCGAGTGGTGGCGTGACACATCGGAGACGTGGGCGTAGTGTCCAACGGGTGCAGACGATCCTTCTCGTAGTACTTCCTGAGCGCGCCGGCTAGAGGCCTCCCGCACAGGCCCCGTCAGCGCGCTCGCCCCTCGTCCAGCCCGTACGTGGCTCGAGGGGCTTTTCTGTGTTCAGCCCCGCACGCCACACGCAGTACCCAGCAGCACGACCCAGGGAGACATCGATGGTCCAGGGCCCTCACCCGGCACCGCCGCGAACGCCCACGCCTACCGCCGCGCGCGTCTCGGTCCCCAGCACGACGACGAGCGCGATCGGTCCGGAGCAGGTCACCGGCGCGCAGTCGATCGTCCGCTCGCTCGAGGAGGCGGGCGTCGAGGTCGTCTTCGGCATCCCCGGCGGCGCGATCCTCCCCACGTACGACCCGCTGATGGACTCGACCAAGGTCCGCCACATCCTCGTCCGGCACGAGCAGGGCGGGGGCCACGCGGCCGCCGGCTACGCCGCCGCGACGGGCCGGGTGGGCGTGTGCATGGCGACCTCGGGCCCGGGTGCGACGAACCTCGTCACGCCGATCGCCGACGCGCACATGGACTCCGTGCCGCTGGTCGCGATCACCGGGCAGGTGGGCGCGTCCCTCATCGGCACGGACGCGTTCCAGGAGGCCGACATCGTCGGCATCACCCTGCCGGTGACCAAGCACAACTACCTGGTCACCGACCCCGACGACATCCCGCGCGTCATCGCCGAGGCGTTCCACATCGCCTCGACGGGCCGCCCCGGACCCGTGCTCGTGGACATCGCCAAGTCCGCGATGGTCTCCCGCACCACGTTCTCGTGGCCGCAGGACCTGAACCTGCCCGGGTACCACCCGGTCACCAAGCCGCACGCCAAGCAGATCCGCGAGGCCGCCCGCCTCATCGCGACCTCGCGCCGCCCCGTGTTCTACGTCGGTGGCGGCGTCATCCGCGCCCGCGCGTCCGCCGAGCTGAAGGCGCTGACCGAGGCGTCCGGTGCGCCCGTCGTGACCACCCTGATGGCCCGCGGCGCACTGCCCGACTCGCACCCGCAGCACCTCGGCATGCCCGGCATGCACGGCACCGTCGCCGCCGTCGCCGCGCTGCAGAAGGCCGACCTCGTCGTCGCCCTCGGTGCACGCTTCGACGACCGCGTCACCGGCCTG
The DNA here is from genome assembly GCF_007990265.1 of Cellulomonas terrae. Lineage (GTDB taxonomy): Bacteria > Actinomycetota > Actinomycetes > Actinomycetales > Cellulomonadaceae > Cellulomonas > Cellulomonas terrae. The sequence goes on along the minus strand of NZ_BJWH01000010.1, from coordinate 52,702 downwards.
CTGTCGAGCTTCGCGCCCAACGCGACCATCGTGCACGCGGACATCGACCCCGCCGAGATCGGCAAGAACCGCACGGTCGACGTGCCGATCGTCGGCGACCTCAAGGAGGTCATGGCGGACCTGCTGCCCGAGCTCGCCCGCGAGCACACGCAGCACGGCCAGCCGGACCTCGAGGAGTGGTGGCGCCAGCTGGACGACTGGCGCTCGACGTTCCCGCTCGGGTTCGACGAGCCCGCCGACGGCCACCTCGCCCCGCAGCACGTCATCCAGCGGATCGGCGAGCTGTCCGGGCCGGAGTCGATCTTCGCCGCGGGCGTCGGCCAGCACCAGATGTGGGCTGCGCAGTTCATCAAGTACCAGCGCCCCAACTCGTGGCTGAACTCCGGCGGCCTGGGCACCATGGGCTACGCGGTGCCCGCCGCGATGGGCGCCAAGGTCGGGGACCCGTCGCGGACCGTGTGGGCCATCGACGGCGACGGCTGCTTCCAGATGACCAACCAGGAGCTGGCCACCTGCACGATCAACGAGATCCCGATCAAGGTCGCGATCATCAACAACTCGTCGCTCGGCATGGTGCGGCAGTGGCAGACCCTGTTCTACGAGTCCCGCTACTCCAACACCGACCTGAACACCGGCCACGGCACGGTGCGCATCCCCGACTTCGTCAAGATGGCGGACGCGTACGGCTGCGCCGGGCTGCGCTGCGAGACCGTCGGCGACGTCGACGCGACCATCAAGCGCGCCCTCGAGATCAACGACCAGCCGGTCGTCATCGACTTCACCGTCTCGCGTGACGCGATGGTGTGGCCGATGGTCGCCGCCGGTGTCAGCAACGACGACATCCAGTACGCGCGCGGGATCAGCCCCGCGTGGGACCGGGAGGACTGAGCCATGTCCCGTCACACCCTGTCGGTCCTCGTGGAGAACAAGCCCGGCGTGCTCACGCGCGTCGCCGGCCTGTTCGCGCGGCGGTCGTTCAACATCCACTCGCTCGCGGTCGGTCCCACCGAGCACGACGAGATCTCCCGCATCACGGTCGTCGTCGACGTCGACGCCCTGCCGCTGGAGCAGGTGACCAAGCAGCTGAACAAGCTGATCAACGTCATCAAGATCGTCGAGCTGGAGGACTCCGCGTCCGTCCAGCGCGAGCTGCTGCTGGTGAAGGTCAAGGCCGACGCCACGCAGCGCACCGGTGTCCTCGAGGTCGTCCAGCTGTTCCGGGCGCACGTCGTGGACGTCGTGCCGGACACCGTCGTCATCGAGGCGACCGGCGGGCCGGGCAAGCTCGACGCCCTGCTCGCCGCCCTGGAGCCGTTCGGCATCCGGGAGATCGTGCAGTCCGGCACCGTGGCCATCGGCCGCGGGTCGCGCTCGATCACCGACCGCGCCCTCGAGCGCGTGAATCGTTCCGCCTGACCTCTCTGTTCTCGAACTGCACCCGAACGAACCCCCATCACCGAGGAGACCCATCGTGGCCGAGCTGTTCTACGACGACGACGCCGACCTGTCGATCATCGCCAACAAGAAGGTCGCCGTCATCGGCTACGGCAGCCAGGGGCACGCGCACAGCCTCAACCTGCGCGACTCCGGTGTCGACGTGACCGTCGGCCTGCGTGAGGGCTCCGCGTCCCGCGCGAAGGCCGAGAACCAGGGTCTCAAGGTCGCCGCGGTGGCCGACGCCGTCCGCGACGCCGACGTGGTCGTCATCCTGGCCCCCGACCAGGTGCAGCGCATCGTCTACCGCGACGAGATCGAGCCGAACCTCAAGGACGGCGCCGCGCTCGTCTTCGGCCACGGCTTCAACATCCGCTTCGGCTACATCAAGCCCGCCGCGGGTCACGACGTGCTCATGGTCGCCCCCAAGGGCCCGGGTCACCTGGTCCGCCGCGAGTACGTCGACGGGCGCGGCGTGCCCGTGATCGTCGCCGTCGAGCAGGACGCGTCGGGTTCCGCCTGGGACCTCGCGCTGTCCTACGCCAAGGCGATCGGTGGCCTGCGCGCCGCCGGCATCAAGACGACCTTCACCGAGGAGACCGAGACCGACCTGTTCGGTGAGCAGGCCGTCCTGTGCGGTGGCGTCTCGCAGCTCATCCAGTACGGCTTCGAGACCCTGACCGAGGCCGGCTACCAGCCCGAGGTCGCGTACTTCGAGGTCCTGCACGAGCTGAAGCTGATCGTCGACCTCATCTTCGAGGGCGGCATCACCAAGCAGCGCTGGTCCGTGTCCGACACCGCCGAGTACGGCGACTACGTGTCCGGCCCGCGCGTCATCACGCCCGACGTGAAGGCGAACATGCAGGCCGTCCTGGCGGACATCCAGAACGGCGCCTTCGCGGAGCGCTTCATCAACGACCAGGACGCCGGTGCGCCGGAGTTCAAGGAGCTGCGCGAGAAGGGCCAGAACCACCCGATCGAGCCCGTCGGCCGCGAGCTGCGCAAGCTGTTCGCCTGGGTCAAGCCGTCGGAGACCGACTACGTCGAGGGCTCGGCGGCGCGCTGACCTCTCCGCTCCACGGACGGCACCCCGGCTCCGGTCGGGGTGCCGTCCTTCGTCACCCCACCGGCGCGCGGGGACGTGCGTCCGGACCTGCCGCACCTGGTACGGGTGTGACCGGTGCGGCGGTCCGGGCGTTCTCCCTGTCCCACGCGTGACGAGAGCGGCTGGATCCGGCGGACTGGTCGTCGGCCGACGCCACCCGCGGTCCGCGATGTGCCGCTGGGCTGCGGGTACGCAAGGATGAGCAGACCACGACGGAGGGACGACGATGACCGACGAGCAGGTAGAGCCGGCCGAGCACGCAGCCGAGGGAGCGGTCGAGGACCTGCGCATCGCGGCGTTCTGGCAGGCGGCACGTGGGCACGTCGGGATGGGCAAGCTGGACCAGGTGCTCGGGGGGACCGCCGACGACGTCGTGCCGCCCCCGTCCTGGTCGTACGGCGACGACGCCGAGGCAGACGACCTGCTGGCCCGGGTGCTCGACGGGCGCAAGACCGCGACGGCGCTCGCGGTCGCCGAGCTGACGCAGGTGGGCCTCGAGGTCCCGCGCGTGGGGGACCTGTCGATCGTCGTGGACGGTGCGGGGGACCCCCGCGCGCTGCTGCGCACCACCGAGGTCGAGGTGGTCCCGTTCGACCAGGTGTCGGCGGAGCACGCGGCGGCGGAGGCCGAGGGCGACGGCTCGCTGGAGTCGTGGCGGGCGCAGCACGAGGAGTCGTGGCGCCGGGTGCTGGGGGAGGCGTTCTCCCCGTCGCTCGACGTGATGCTCGAACGGTTCGAGCTGATCTACCCGACGACCGGCCCGACCCCGGCCGTCGACTGAGCAGTTCCGCAGGATGAGACATCCGTCCCGAGCGGTGGGACGGGGTCTAGGCTCGCTCCATGGTCGACACCACTGCTGCCCGGGACATCCGCCTCGCCGTCGTCGCTGGTGACGGCATCGGCACGGAGGTCGTCGAGCAGGGCCTGCTCGCGCTGGACACGGCGCTGCACGGCAGCGGGGTCACGGTCTCGACGACGGACTTCGACCTGGGCGCCCGCCGCTACCACGCGACCGGCGAGACCCTCACGGACACCGACCTCGCGGCCATCCGCGCGCACGACGCCATCCTGCTGGGCGCCATCGGTGACCCGAGCGTCCCGTCCGGCGTGCTCGAGCGGGGGCTGCTGCTCAAGCTGCGCTTCGCGCTGGACCACTACGTCAACCTGCGCCCGAGCCGCCTGTACCCGGGCGTGACCTCCCCGCTGGGCAATCCCGGCGAGATCGACTTCGTCGTGGTCCGCGAGGGTACCGAGGGCCCGTACGTGGGCAACGGCGGCGCCATCCGTGTGGGCACCCCGCACGAGGTGGCCAACGAGGTCAGCGTGAACACCGCGTTCGGCGTCGAGCGCGTGGTCCGGGACGCCTTCGCGCGCGCCGCGGCCCGTCCGCGCAAGAAGCTCACGCTCGTGCACAAGCACAACGTGCTCGTGCACGCCGGCCACCTGTGGCGCCGCACGGTCGAGGCCGTGAACGCCGAGTTCCCCGACGTGACGGTCGACTACCTGCACGTGGACGCGGCGACCATCTTCCTGGTCACCAACCCCGCGCGGTTCGACGTCATCGTCACCGACAACCTGTTCGGCGACATCCTCACCGACCTCGCCGCAGCCATCACCGGCGGCATCGGGCTGGCGGCGTCGGCCAACATCAACCCGGACCGCACCGCGCCCAGCATGTTCGAGCCCGTGCACGGCTCGGCGCCGGACATCGCGGGCCAGGGCAAGGCGGACCCGACGGCCACCGTGCTGTCCGTCGCGCTGCTGCTCGAGCACCTCGGGCTGCCGGAGGCCGCGGCGCGCGTCGAGAAGGCCGTCGCCGACGACATCGCCGAGCGCGGGACCGACCGAGTACGGTCGACGGCCGAGGTGGGCAAGGACCTCGCCGCGCGCATCGCCGGCTGAGCCGCGTCCTCGTCGGCGGAGCGCAACGTTCCGCCTGTCACCCGGCCGTCCCCACCGGTACCGTCAAACCTGACTCTGGTGAAAGGCCCCCGCACATGAGCACTCTCACGAACCCCACGACTCCGTCCTCTGTCGACCTCTTCGAGATCACCCGGACCGACGCCCCCGTCCCCGACGAGCAGCGCGAGGCAGCGCTCGCGTCGCCGAAGTTCGGCACCGTGTTCACCGAGCACATGGCCCGCATCACGTACTCGAACGAGTCCGGCTGGACCGGTCGTCGCGTCGAGAAGTACGGGCCGCTGCTGATGGACCCGGCGACGGCCGTGCTGCACTACGGCCAGGAGATCTTCGAGGGCATGAAGGCGTACCGCCACGCCGACGGCTCGGTGTGGACGTTCCGGCCGCGCGACAACGCCGCCAGGTTCACGCGTTCCGCCCGCCGGCTGGCGCTGCCCGAGCTGCCCGAGGAGGACTTCCTCGGCGCGATCGAGGCGCTCGTCGCGACCGACCTGGCCTGGGTGCCGTCGGGCGAGGAGACGAGCCTGTACCTGCGCCCGTTCATGTACGCCTCCGAGACGTTCCTGGGCGTGCGGCCGACGCTGGAGGCGGAGTTCCTCGTCATCGCGTCGCCGGTCGGGCCGTACTTCGCCGGTGGTGTGCGACCGGTGTCCATCTGGGTGGACCAGGAGTACCACCGCGCCGGCGCCGGCGGGACGGGTGCCGCCAAGTGCGGCGGCAACTACGCCGCGAGCCTCCTCCCGCAGCAGCTGGCCTACGCCAAGGGCTTCGAGCAGGTGTGCTTCCTCGACGCGTCGACCAACACGCAGCTCGAGGAGCTGGGCGGGATGAACGTGTTCGTCGTGCACGCCGACGGCAGCGTGGCCACGCCCCCGGTGTCGGGCTCGATCCTCGAAGGCGTGACGCGGTCCTCCATCCTGCGGCTCCTCACGGACGCGGGCCACGAGGTGTCCGAGCGGCAGATCCCGCTGACGGAGCTGCGCGAGGGCCTCGCCGACGGGTCGGTGCGCGAGGTGTTCGCGTGCGGGACCGCCGCCGTCATGACTCCCATCGGCCGGCTGGCCAGCGACGACTTCGACCTCACCGTCGGGGACGGTGCGGCCGGCCCGGTGACGACGCGCATCCGCGCCGAGCTCACGGACATCCAGTACGGGCGCGCGACCGACCGGCACGGCTGGCTGCACCGCCTGGCGTAGTGGCCGCCGGCCTGGCCGCGTACGGCCTCGCCACGAGCCCGCGACCCCGTTCCTGCGGGGTCGCGGGCGCGGGCGATCAGCTGATCAGTCGACGAGGGTCCCGGGGCGCAGGGTGCGGCTGAGGACGCCCAGCAGGAGCGTCCAGATCGCGATCCCGATGACGGCGTTGACCAGCCCGGACGCGATCGCCGACTCGAGCACGTCGGTCCACGTCAGGGGCAGCAGCGCCGCGGTCAGGGTGCCCAGGAACATGATCCAGCCGAAGAACGCGCGCGGCTTGGGGGTGGACAGCACCAGCACGTGCAGCAGGCCGCCGGCGAGGACCGAGCAGAGCACGCCTCCGACGACGTACGCGGCACCCGTGGACTCCGTCCCGAAGACGTCCTTGACGACGAGCTCGATGTCGAGGATCTGGTCGACGATCAGCACCCCGACCAGCCCGATCAGGGCCGTCACCAGCGCGGTGGCCACGACGCCGGCCCAGAACCTCCCGGCGTCGATCGACGGTCCGGTCGGGACGGCAGCCACCGGGGCGGCGGCGACGGGCACGGGCTGCACAGGAGCCGGCTGCACCGCCGCGGGGTAGACCATCGTCGGGTCCGCGACCGGCGCCGGTGCGGGCGGCGGCGTCGGCGGTGTCTGGTGCGGGTAGGCGGACTGGCGCTCCGGCGGGGGAGTGGGGGTGGACATCGCTGCCTCCTGGAGGTCGACCGACCTGCGCGCCGCCGGTGACGACACGGGCCAACGCTAGCGAATCGGACATCCGCTCGCGCGGACGCGCCTGACCTGGGCGTCCAAGGGATGGAACACGTGACCGCGGATGGTGACGTGTGCCACCATGCACGGGTGACCCGCTCCTCCCTCATTATCGAGTAGCGCGTCGGCCCACCAGCTGACGCGCAGACCTCCCGTACCCCGGGGGGTCTTTTTGTTGGTCGGAGCACCACCCCCGCCCCGGCTACCGTCGACTGCACCGGCACACCCCCGCCGGCTCCTCCCGAACAGCAGCAACGACGTCGCCCGTCCCGCACCGAAGAGAGCACATCGTGTCCGTCCCCAGCAGCACCCCGTTCCAGGTCTACGACACGACCCTGCGCGACGGCGCCCAGCAGGAGGGGATGAACCTCTCCGTCGCCGACAAGCTGGCGATCGCACCCCTGCTCGACGAGCTCGGTGTCGGCTTCATCGAGGGTGGCTGGCCGGGCGCGGTGCCCAAGGACACCGAGTTCTTCAAGCGGGCCGCCAAGGAGCTGGACTTCCGCAACGCGGAGCTGGCCGCGTTCGGCAGCACCCGCAAGGCGGGGACGCGGGCGGTCGACGACCCGCAGGTCCGTGCGCTCGTCGACTCCGAGGCCCCGGTCGTCGCGCTCGTCGCCAAGCACGACCTGCGGCACGCGGAGCGCGCGCTGCGGACCACCGGCGACGAGAACATCGCGATGATCGCGGACACCGTCGCGTTCCTCGTGCGCGAGGGGCGCCGGGTGGTCGTCGACGCCGAGCACTTCTTCGACGGCTACCGGTTCGACCCCGCGTACTCGCGCGCCGCGGTGCTCGCCGGGTTCGAGGCGGGAGCCGAGGTCGTGGCGCTCTGCGACACGAACGGGGGCATGGTCCCCACGTGGGTCGCGGAGATCGTGCACGAGATCCGCGGGGCCGTCGGTCCCGACGCCGTGCTCGGCATCCACGCGCACAACGACTCCGGCTGCGCCGTCGCCAACACGCTCGCCGCGGTCGAGGCCGGGTGCACGCACGTCCAGGGCACCGTCAACGGGTACGGCGAGCGCACCGGCAACGCCGACCTGCTCGCCGTCGTCGCCAACCTCCAGCTCAAGTACGGGCTGCCCGTGCTCAAGGTGACGGACGACCTGCCGGGCGGGCTGCCGGAGCTGACCCGGATCGCGCACGCCATCAGCGAGATCACGAACATCTCGCCGTTCGCCCGCTCGCCGTACGTCGGCGCCAGCGCGTTCGCGCACAAGGCCGGCATCCACGCGTCCGCCATCAAGGTGGACCCCGACCTCTACCAGCACATCGACCCCGCGGACGTCGGCAACGACATGCGGATGCTGATCTCCGACATGGCGGGCCGCGCGTCGATCGAGCTGAAGGGCCGCGAGCTGGGCTTCGACCTGAGCGGCCGCCCCGAGCTGCTCGGCAGGGTCACGGACCGCGTCAAGGACGCCGAGGCCAACGGGTACACCTACGAGGCGGCCGACGCGTCGTTCGAGCTGCTCCTGCTCGAGGAGATCGACGGCCACCGCCCGCAGTACTTCCGGGTCGAGTCGTGGCGGACCATCGTCGAGCGCAGCGGCGGCCGCGGGACGCCCGCGACGGCCGAGGCGACCGTCAAGCTGCACGCCGGCGGGGAGCGTGTCGTGAGCACGGGTGAGGGCAACGGGCCCGTCAACGCACTCGACCACGCCCTGCGGCACGCCCTCGTCCGGGTCTACCCCGAGCTCGAGACGTTCGAGCTCATCGACTTCAAGGTCCGCATCCTCGACTCGATGCACGGCACCGACGCGGTCACGCGCGTGCTGATCGAGATGACCGACGGGCAGAGCTCGTGGAGCACGGTGGGTGTCGGTCCGAACCTCCTGGAGGCGTCGTGGGAGGCGCTCACCGACTCCGCCATCTGGGGCCTGCGCCACAACGGCGTGACACCTCGCTGAACTTCATCCCTGCGCTGTCGGCCGTCGCGGCTTAGCCTCGGAGGACCGGCCGCTGCAGCGCGGCCGCCGACGTGCGGAAGGAGCGGTCGTGTCCGGCAGTACGCCGCCGCCCGACGCCGGACCTGGGCGGTCTCGTGCCGGCTGGTGGTGGCTGCTCGTCGCCGTCCTCGCGATCGCCCTGGTCACCGCGCTCGTCGCCCAGCCGTGGGCGCCCGTGGAGACCGAGCCGACGCCGACGGTCACGGTCACCGCCACCGAGCCGGACGCGGAACCGACCACGCAGTCGCCGTCCGTCCCGCCCCCCGGGTCGGACGCGATGTTCGACGGGACGTCGGCACCGCGGCTGTTCGTCACCTCGGCGGAGCTGCTCGCGGACGTCCCGGCGGCCGAGCCCGAGGTGCAGCCGCTGATCACGTCGGGCCAGCTGCCGTGGGGCCTGCCCGCGGGTTCGACCGTCGAGCCGCCGGAGTGCACGATCGCGGTGACCGTCGTGACCACGCCGCCCCCCTGGTTCGACGCTCTCATGTGGGGCAACGACGCGATGTCGTTCGAGCAGGAGGTCCTCCTGCTGCCCGACCCGGCCGCGGCGCGTGAGGCGTTCCGCGCCCTCGTGACCGCCGTCGACGCGTGCCCCGAGTACAGCCAGCTCAACCCCGACATCGACGGTGCCACCTGGACGGCCGAGCCCGCGATCGAGGGACAGGCGGTCTACCCGTCCATCGTGCAGGAGATCGTGCACCTCGCCGAGGGCTCCGAGGTGCCCGGGTTCCGAGGCCACATGCTCGTCGGCAACGCCATCGTCACGTGGACCGCCGAGGCGCTCACCGCGGGCGACGCGGACGAGGCGCGCGCGACCCTCGGCGACGCGGCGAGCCTGTCCGCGATGGTCCAGGACCAGGCCCAGTCGGCCGTGCGGTCGCTCGGCTGACCGGGGCGCCTACGCTGGGCGGCGTGCACGGTGAGTACAAGGTCCCCGGCGGCAAGCTCGTCGCGGTCGACCTCGACGTGGTGGACGGCCTCCTGGCCGGGGTGAGCGTCAGCGGCGACTTCTTCCTCGAGCCCGACGAGGCGCTCCCGGTGCTCTCGTCGGCCCTCGACGGGCTGCCCCGGGACACCCCGGTGAGCCGGCTCGCCGAGGCCGTCACCGCAGCGCTCGTGCGGCAGGAGCAGCCGATCACGATGGTCGGCTTCGACGCCCACGCGGTCGCGGTCGCGGTCCGGCGGGCGCTCGGCTGGTCGACCGGCTGGGGCGACCACACGTTCGAGATCCTCCACCCCGGGCCGCTGCCCCCGGCCCTGCACACGGCGCTCGACCAGGTGCTCACCGAGGAGCTCGCGGCGGGGCGGCGTGGCCCGACCCTGCGGTTCTGGGAGTGGGTCGATCCCGCGGTGATCATCGGGTCGTTCCAGTCGTTGCGCAACGAGGTGGACCTCGAGGCGGCGGAGCGCCACGGCATCACGGTGGTCCGGCGGATCTCCGGCGGCGGGGCGATGTTCATGGAGGCGGGGAACTGCATCACGTTCTCGCTGGTGGTGCCGGCCTCTCTGGTCGACGGGATGTCGTTCGAGGACTCCTACGCGTTCCTCAACGAATGGGTGCTGGGCGCGCTCGCGGACGTCGGCGTGCAGGCGTACACCAGCGGTCTGAACGACATCGCGTCGGTGGCGGGCAAGCTCGCCGGCTCGGCGCAGAAGCGGGTCGTCGGTGGCGCCGTGCTGCACCACGTGACCATGGCCTACGACATCGACGCCGACAAGATGCTCGAGGTGCTCAGGATCGGCCGCGAGAAGCTGTCGGACAAGGGGACGGCGAGCGCGAACAAGCGGGTCGACCCCGTGCGCTCGCAGACGCAGCTGCCCCGCGACGAGGTGATCGGCGCGTTCGCCGCGCACTTCCGGGCGCGCTACCCGTCGGTCGACGGCGAGCTGCGGCCCGAGGAGCTGGCCCGCGCGACCGACCTGATGCGGACCAAGTTCACCGACCCGTCCTGGACCGCCCGCGTGCCCTGACGTCAGGGACCGTGGAGCACCACGAACGCCAGGGCGGCGACGCCGATGACGAGGACCCCCGCGGTGCTCGCCGCGACGAGCCGCCCACCCGGGGGCAGGGCGCCGCTGACGAGGTGCCGACGGTGCGAGACCGAGGCCAGCGCCACGGCCACGACGACGGCGACCGCGGCGAGGCTCCAGGAGGCCGGCCCGACGAACTCCTGCAGGAGGTGGGACGCCGCGAGCCCGCCCCCCGTCAGCCCGATGGCGGTGCGGCGCCACGCCAGGTGCGTGCGCTCGGCGGCGAGCGTGGGAGGGGGCTCGGTCACGCCGTCGCCAGTCCTGCGAGCACGAGGACACCGGCCACGACGACGCCGATGACGAGCAGGCCGAACGCGGACGGCGCCGGGAGCGACGTGCCCAGCCGGACGGCGCGCTCGGCACGGGCCCAGCCGAGCCAGGCCAGGGCCGGGGCGAGGACGCCGAGGGCGACCAGGACGAGCGCGGCGGCGAACCGCAGGTCCGGCTGCACGGGCAGAGCGAGCGCCTCCAGCGCCACGCCGCCGGCCAGCAGCGCGAGCGAGGTGCGGATCCACGCGAGGAACGTCCGCTCGTTGGCCAGCGAGAACCGTGCGTCCGGGTCGGTCCCCGTGCCGTACACCCAGCGGGGGAACCGGCGCTCGTCGCTCATGGTGCCCATCCTGCCGTGCGGGCGGTCAGGTCCGCCGCGACAGCAGGACGAAGGCTGCGACGAGCACGGCGATCAGGAAGGCCTCGATGGCACCGATGACGGTCGACCCGTCCGCACCCAGCGCGACCGCGACGAGGCCGATCGCGTTGGCGAGGAACGCGGCGAGCCCGACCCAGGCCAGCGACGCGGTGAGGATCGCACTGTCGCGCTCGTCGGCGGTGCCCAGCAGGATGCGGCCGAACTCGCCGTCCGCGGACGGGCCACGACGCTTGGCGCGCCAGCGGACGACGACGGCGAGGGCGGTCACCGCGAGCCCGCCGACGAGGGCGCCGGCGGCCGTGTCGGGCTGGCCCGCCAACGTGAACACGAGCCACATGACGCCCACGGCCACGAGCCCGCAGCCGAAGGCGACGAGGAATCGTGCGTCGGACAGGGAGCGCTTGGTCTCAGGCGTCGACATGGAAGATCTCCTCGATCGTCGTGCGGAAGTAGCGGGCCACCGCGAACGCGAGCGGCAGCGAGGGGTCGTAGCGACCGTTCTCCAGCGAGTTCACGGTCTGGCGGGAGACCGACAGCGCCTCGGCGAGGGCCGCCTGCGAGAGTCCGGCCTCCTCGCGCAGTCGGCGGATGTCGTTCTTCATCGGGCGCTCGCGGGCGTCGTGACCGCGGGGGCGTCCCGGGGGTCGGGGGTGTTCACGAAGGGCCTCCGTTGACAAGCGTGCTTGACATGACAAGCGTGCTTGACAGCCTTCCCGCTGTCAAGCCCGCTTGTCATGGACGCGCGTATCAGAAGGTGTGGTCAGCCCTCTTGACCTGCATGGACCTCGACCGAGAGCTGCGCCGCCTCACCGTGCTGCACGCCCGCGAGCGCGCCGTCGTGCGCCGGCGCGCACCCGCCTCCGCGGTCCGCACCGCGCAGGTCGTGCTGCTGCGCGGGGGCTACCTGGGTCGGGCGCCGAAGACCGCGCTGCCGACGCGGACCAGGGTCGCACCCTCCGCGACCGCCAGCTCCAGGTCCCCGCTCATGCCCATGGACAGCTCCGTCGCGGTCTGAGTCCCCGCGGCCACGACCTCGTCCCGCAACGACCGCAGGAGCGCGTAGCCCGCCCTCACGGCGGCGGCGTCGTCCGAGCGGGCACCCACCGTCATGAGCCCAGCCACCCGCACGTGGGGCAGTGCGGCGACGGCCCCGGCCAGTGCGACGGCCTCGGACGGCGCCACGCCGTGCTTGGACTCCTCGCCCGACACGTTGACCTGCAGGTAGACGTCCAGGGTGCTGCTCGTGCGTGCGGAGAGGCGCTCCGCGAGGTCCAGCGACTCGACCGACTCGATGCACGACGCCCAGCGCAGGGCGGCGTTGACCTTGTTGGACTGCAACGGCCCGATCAGGTGCAGCGACGCCAGCCCGTCCAGCGACGGCCCCTTGGCGACGAGCTCCTGCACGCGGTTCTCGCCGACCAGCACGGCGCTGAGCGTGGGGTCGGCTGCACGCGCCCGGGCGTCGGCCGCGAGGGCCTCGAGGACGAGGTCGACGGGCTGGGTCTTGGTCGCCAGCAGCAGGCGGACGTCCGCGGGGTCCCGGCCGGCGTCGAGGGCGGCCTGCGCGACCCGTCGTCGGACGTCGGCGAGCCGGTCGGCGATCACGGGTCGGACCGTGCGATGTCGGCGACGGTCGCCGACGTGAGCCGGACCAGGTCGTCGGGGGAGAGCTCGACGTCGAGGCCCCGCCGGCCACCGGAGACCAGGACGGTGTCGAAGAGCCACACGGTCTCGTCGAGCACGGTGGGATGCGGCGAGCGCTGGCCGAGCGGAGAGATGCCGCCGACGACGTAGCCGGTGGCGCGCTCGGCGTCCTGCTTGGGCGCCATGGAGGCGCGCTTGCCCCCGACGGCCTGCGCGAGCGCCTTGAGGTCGAGCTGCCCGGTCACCGGCACGACGGCGACCGTGAGGGTGCCGTCCACGACCGTCATGAGCGTCTTAAACACCTGCTCCGCCGGGACACCGAGCGCGGCCGCCGCCTCCAGGCCGTACCCGAGGGTGCTGGCCGGGTCGTGCGAGTACGTGTGCGCCGTGTGCGCGACGCCCGCCGCCGTCAGCGCGACCAGCGCGGGAGTCCCCGTGGGGGCATGCTCCTTCTTCACCACGGAGCCACGATAGGGGCGGATCAGGGTCCTCCCCGGATACCGTCCGCAGCCGCGTCGGGTGCAGGCTGGGCCCGTGAAGACCCTGCTCAACATCATCTGGCTCGTGCTCGCCGGCTTCTGGCTGGCCGTCGGCTACGTCCTCGCCGGCATCATCTGCTGCATCCTCATCATCACGATCCCGTTCGGCATCGCGTCGTTCCGGATGGCCAGCTACGCGCTGTGGCCGTTCGGCCGGACCGTGGTGGACAAGCCGACCGCGGGCGCGTTCTCGGTCATCGGCAACATCATCTGGGTGATCGTCGCCGGGTGGTGGCTGGCGCTGATGCACATCATCACCGGCATCGCGGAGGCGATCACGATCATCGGCATCCCGCTGGCCCTGGCCAACTGGAAGATGGTGCCCATCTCGCTGTTCCCGCTGGGCAAGCAGATCGTCCCGTCCGACCGGCTGATGGCGGCCTACGGGCAGTGACGCCTACCGGCCGGTGACGAGCACGATCAGCAGGTAGATCAGCGTCCCGGCGGCGACGCCGGTGCTCGCCGCGTACCAGGTGGCCGGGTTCTTGTTGCGGGCCTGGAGCACCATGCCGGTGACCACGAGCGCGATGGCAGCGACGATCGTGAGGATGCCGAGCACCCAGATCGCGGACACGAGCGCTGCGACCAGGCAGACGAGGAACACGAAGCGCGGCGACCGCGTGCGGCGCGCGGGGGCGTCTGTGGGCATGCGCGAACCGTAACCCGGCGGGACCGCGTCAGGCCGGTCCGTCCGGGTGGCTCGCCAGCCACGCCTTCGCGACGCGCTTCGGCGCCTGCGTCAGCCACGCCTCGACGACCAGGTCCCGGAGCTCGTCGGTGTCGATCGCGTCGAGCCGCGCGAGGATCGCCGGGTACCCGTCGAAGTGCGGCGTCACGAAGTACACGTCGGGGAGCCGCGCGAGGAGCTCCTCCTTGGCGTCGAGGTCGGGAACGCGAGCACCGAGGATCGGACCCTCGGGGGCCGCCGAGCCCAGCGCCTGGTGGTGCACCGCACGCAGCGGACGGTCCCAGACGAGTGGCTTCTTCCCGACGCGCCAGCTGCGCTCGGGCTGCTCCGAGGTCTCGGGCAGGGCCGCCACGGCTGCTCGCACGTCGTCCCACGTGGCCATGACGGCCAACCTACGACAGGTCGCCCAGGGGTCCCACGGCCACGATCCGCAGCTGCACCTCGCCGGTCTCGTCGGAGCCCGCCAGGTCGACGGCCGCGTCGATGCGCCAGTCGTGGTCGCCCTCGGGGTCGTCGAGCAGCTGGCGCACCTGCCAGGTCCCTCGACCGGGCGTCACCTGGAACAGCGCCGGACCGCGGGCCGGGGCGCCGGTGAGGATCTCGTCGTGCTCGTCGTAGAACGGGTCCAGCGCGGTCCGCCAGCGGTCGGCGTCCCAGGCGTTCCCGTCCGCGTCGAGGTCACCGAGCTGCGCGAGCCCTCCGTAGAACTCGCGTGCGGCCAGCTCGACGCGACGGAACAGCGCCCCGCGCACGAGCGCCCGGAACACGCGCGGGTTGGCCGTGATCGGCTCGGGGACGTCCTCGTCGATCCCGCCGGGGGCGTCGGCGCCGTGCTCGTCCAGCGGGTTGCTCAGCCGCTCCCACTCGTCGAGGAGGCTCGAGTCGGTGCGGCGGACCAGGTCGCCCAGCCACTCGATGATCTCCCAGAGCTCCTCGGTGCGGGCCTCCTCCGGGACCGTCTGCCGCAGTGCCCGGTAGGCGTCCGCGAGGTAGCGCAGCAGGACGCCCTCGGTGCGGTCCAGCTGGTAGAACGCGACGTACTCCGCGAAGCTCATCGCCCGCTCGTGCATGTCCCGGACCACGGACTTGGGGGACAGGGCGAGGTCCGCGACCCACGGGTTGGTCTGCCGGTAGGTGACGAACATGGCCTCCAGCAGCTCGGCGAGCGGCTTGGGGTAGCCGACGTCCTCGAGCAGGGCCATGCGCTGGTCGTACTCGAGCCCGTCCGACTTCATCTGGGCGACGGCTTCGCCGCGGGCCTTGTTCTCCTGTGCGGACAGAACCTGCCGGGGGTCGTCGAGGGTGGCCTCGATGACGGACACGACGTCGTGCGCGTAGGCCGGGTCGTCACGGTCGAGCAGGTCGAGCGCCGCGTACGCGAACGGCGACAGCGCCTGGTTGAGCGCGAAGTTCGGCGCCAGCTCCGCCGTGAGCTGCACGGCCCGGCGACGCCCGTGCGGCGCGGTCGGGTCCTCGACCCAGGGGCGCTCGATCACGCCGGCCGCGCGTAGCGACCGGTAGACCGCGATCGCCCGCCGGACGTGCCGACCCTGGGCGCCGACCGGCTCGTGGTTGTCGGTCAGCAGCTTCGTCATCGCCGCCACGGGGTCGCCCTCGCGCGCCAGCACGTGCAGCACCATCGCGTGCGACACCGCGAAGCTGCTGGTCAGCGGTTCGGGCGGGGCGTCGCGGAGGCGCTCGAACGTCTTGTCGGTCCAGTTGACGTGACCCTCCGGCGCCCTCTTCCGGATGATCTTCTTCAGCTTGCGGGGGTCGTCGCCGGCCTTCTCCAGCAGCTTGCGGTTCTCGATCACGTGCTCCGGCGCCAGGATGATGACCTCACCGACGGTGTCGAAGCCCGCCCGCCCGGCGCGGCCGGAGATCTGGTGGAACTCGCGCGCGGACAGGTGCCGCATGCGGACGCCGTCGTACTTGACCAGGCTGGTCAGCAGCACGGTCCGGATGGGGACGTTGATGCCGACGCCGAGCGTGTCCGTGCCGCAGACCACCGGCAGCAGCCCGCGCTGGGTGAGGCGCTCGACCACCCGGCGGTACTTCGGCAGCATCCCCGCGTGGTGCACGCCGACCCCGTGCCGGAGCAGCCGGTTCAGCGTCTTGCCGAAGCCCGGCCCGAAGCGGAACCCCGCGATCTCGTCGGCGATCCGGTCCCGCTGCTCCCGGCTGGCCAGCGGCGTCGACATGAGCGACTGCGCCCGCTCGACGGCCTCCTTCTGCGTGAAGTGCACGACGTAGACCGGGGCGCGACGGGTCTTCACCAGCTCGTCGAGGAGCTCGTGCAGCGGCTCGACCGCGTAGGAGAACGTCAGGGGGACGGGCCGTTCGGCGTTCGCGATGACCGCGACCGGCTGGTGCGTGCGCCGCGTCAGGTCCTCGGCGAAGAACCCGACGTCGCCGAGGGTGGCGGACATGAGCACGAACTGGACCTTCGTCAGCTCCAGCAGCGGCACCTGCCACGCCCAGCCGCGCTGCGGGTCGGCGTAGAAGTGGAACTCGTCCATGACGACCTGGCCGACGTCCGCGCCGTCGCCGTCCCGCAGGGCCACGTTGGCGAGGATCTCGGCCGTGCAGCAGATGATCGGGGCCCCCGGGTTGACCGCGGAGTCGCCCGTCATCATCCCGACGTTCGCCGACCCGAACGCCTCGACGAGCGCGAAGAACTTCTCGCTGACCAGCGCCTTGAGCGGGGCGGTGTAGTACGTCCGTCGGCCCTGGGCCAGCGCGACGAAGTGCGCGGCGACCGCGACGAGCGACTTCCCCGAGCCGGTCGGCGTCGACAGGATCACGTGCGCGCCCGTGACCAGCTCGAGCAGCGCCTCGTCCTGGTGCGGGTACAGCGTGAGCCCCTGGTCGGTCGCCCAGTCGGTGAACGCCTCGTACAGCGCGTCGGGGTCGGTGGGGTCGGCGGGGATGCGATCGGCGAGGCTGGCAGGGCTTGTCATGTTGCGTCGATGGTCCCACGCGCGCCGCGTCTAGGGTGTGGGCCGTGAGCGAGCGACCGACCGTGGAGATGTGGACCGACGGGGCCTGCAAGGGCAACCCGGGCGTCGGCGGCTGGGGCGCCTGGATGCGGTACGGCGTGCACGAGCGCGAGCTGTTCGGCGGCGAGCCCCTCACCACCAACAACCGCATGGAGCTCACCGCGGTGATCGAGGGCCTCCGGGCACTGACCAAGCCGTGCGACGTGGTCCTGCACGTCGACTCGCAGTACGTGATGAACGGCGTCACGAAGTGGCTCGCGGGCTGGAAGCGCAACGGCTGGCGGACCGGTGACAAGAAGCCCGTGAAGAACCAGGAGCTGTGGGAGGCCCTCGACGCCGAGGTCGCCCGGCACACGGTCAGCTGGGTGTGGGTCAAGGGCCACGCGGGCGACCCGGGCAACGAGCGCGCCGACGAGCTGGCCAACCGCGGCGTCGAGCAGGTGCGGGCCCGGGCCTGACGGCCGCAGGATGGGGACGTGAGCCCCCTGAAGTTGATGCGCGACCGCGCCGGCACGTCCCTGTTCCTGCGCGTCGCCGGACCGGATGGTCTGGCCAGCCGCGAGCGCATCCACGGCACGCCCGGACCGCGCTGGTTCCCTCCGGGGTCCCCGATCCGGACCGTGCACGGCGACGCGTCGATGTTCGTCGGCGGGATGCGGGCCCTGCTCCTGCAGTCCCTGCACCCGGCCGCGATGGCGGCGGTCGCGGCGCACTCCGGCTACCGCGGCGACCCGTGGGGCCGGCTCGCCCGGACGAGCACGTTCATCGCCACGACCACGTTCGCCACCATCGACGACGCCACCGCCATGATCGACCGCGTCCGCAGCGTGCACGACCGCATCCGCGGGGTCACGCCCGAGGGGATCGAGTACGCGGCCGGAGACCCGACGCTGCTGCGCTGGGTCCACGTCGCCGAGGTCGACAGCTTCCTGCGGGCGCACCGCGTGTACGGCCAGCGTCCGCTCGACCTGGCCGGTGCCGACGAGTACCTCGCGCAGGCGGCGCGGGTGGCGGTCGCGCTCGGTGCCGAGCGGGTGCCGGAGTCGGTGGCCGAGCTGGAGAAGGCCCTCGACGAGTTCCGGCCGGTCCTCGGCCCGTCCGCGGCCGCGCGTGACGCCGCCGACTTCCTCCTGCACGAGCCGCCGGTGCCGCGCTCCCTACGGCCGGGCTACAGCCTGCTCGCCCGGGCGGCCGTCGCGTCGATGCCGGCCTGGTCGTTCGACCTGCTGGGACTGGGGCGCCCCGGCCCGGTCGGTCTGCGCGCGGCCCGCACCGCCGGCGCGGTCGCGACCCGGTCCATCCGGTGGATGCTCGGACCCGACGACGCCAGCCGGGTGGCGGGCGTCGGATGAGCCGCTTCCTGCTGCTCAGCTCGCGTGCGCAGGACGTCGCGGCCGACGGCGAGTACGCGGCCTTCCTGAGGTTCAGTGGTCTGCGCTCCGACGAGCTGGAGCGGGTGCGCATGGAGCAGGCGTCGTTCCTGCCCGTCGCGCTCGACGACTACGACGGTGTGCTGGTGGGTGGCAGCCCGTACGACGCGAGCACCCCCGAGGACAGGAAGTCGGCTGCGCAGCGTCGCGTCGAGGCCGAGATGTCGAGCCTCCTCGACGAGATCGTCGACCGGGACCTCCCGTTCCTCGGCGCCTGCTACGGCGTCGGCACGCTCGGGGTGCACCAGGGCGGGGTCATCGACCGGACGTACGCCGAGCCGATCAGCGCCGTCACGATCACGCTCACGGACGCCGGGCGGCAGGACCCGCTGCTCGCGTCGCTGCCGGAGTCGTTCGACGCGTTCGTCGGGCACAAGGAGGCGTGCAGCGTGCTCCCGCCCGACGCGGTCCTGCTCGCGTCGTCCCCGACGTGTCCCGTGCAGATGTTCCGCGTGCGCCAGAACCTCTACGCGACACAGTTCCACCCCGAGCTCGACCTGCCCGGCATCATCACGCGCATCGGCGTCTACCGCGACTACGGCTACTTCCAGCCGAAGGAGCACGACGAGGTGGTCGCTGGGGTGCGCGGCGCGGACGTCTGGGCGCCCTCGCGGATCCTGGAGGCGTTCGTGCGCCGGTACGGGTCGCGTTGAGCCGGGCGTCGTCGCGTCTTGCCCGCACCGGGAGGTCCCGAGCCCTACGGTTCAGGGAGGCCATCCGAGGAGGACCCATGATCCGACCCCTGGCAGCGCTGGTCGCCGTCGGCGCGACGCTGCTGCTCGCGTCGTGCGCGGACCAGGCACCTCCCGCGACGTCGTCGACGACCACCCCGCCCACGACGTCGCCCGCGCCGAGCGCCTCGGAGGCGGTGACGCCGAGCCCCACGCAGGACGCGACGACGGACGAGCCGGTCCCGTTCCCGGCGGACACCGCACCGGACGAGCAGGCCGCCTCCGCGGACGCCGCGCTGACCCTCACCGACGTGACGACAGGCCGGCACCCGGGGTACGACCGGGTGGTCTTCCGGTTCGACGGGACGGGCTCACCCGGGTGGATGGTCCGGTACGTCGAGGCCGCGACCGACGACCCCGCCGACACCGTCCTGGACGTCCCGGGCGACGGCACCCTGCAGGTGGTCGTGCTCGGGGTGCAGCTGCCGTACACGACAGGCATCGAGGAGTGGGACGGGCCGAACCCGATCCTGACGCCGGACTACGCGGTGCTGCGCGCGGTCGACGTGCGTGGCCAGTTCGAGGGGCAGCACCTCGCGTTCCTCGGCGCCGCGACCGCGGACCACCCGTTCCGGGTCTTCGGGCTCACCGACCCGACCCGCGTGGTGGTGGACGTCCGGCACGACGGCTGACCCTCGTCAGCCGAGCAGCGCCTCGCACACCACGACCAGCCGCTCGCGCAGCACGTTCCCCCGGGAGGCGAACACGCGCTGCCGCGCGACGTACTCGGCCTTGCCCTCGGAGGTCTCGATCGCGACCGGGTCGAGGCCGTAGGAGGTCACGTCGTACGGGGAGGCCCGCATGTCGAGCGTGCGGATGTCCCGCGCGAGCTCGAAGCAGTCGAGCAGCAGGGTCCCGGGCACGGCGGGACCCAGCTTGGTCGCCCACTTGTAGACGTCCATCCCGGCGTGCAGACAGCCCGGCTGCTCCATCGTGGTCATCGACCCGCGGGTGGGTCGCAGCGTGTTGAGCTCGACCGCGTCGGAGGTGAAGAACCGGTAGGCGTCGAAGTGGGTGCAGCGGATCCGGTGGGTCTCGACGACGGCGTCCGTGCCCGCCGGGCCGAGGCGCAGCGGGAGCGGGTGGCGGTGCTCGTCGGTCTCCCGGTACACCATCGCCCACTCGTGCAGCCCGAAGCAGCCGGTCTGGGCGGGCCGGCCGAGGGTCGCGGTCAGCAGGCCGTGGATGAACCGCACGGCGTCGCCGCGGTCCGCGAGGAAGGCCTCGGCGTCGAGCGCCACGGCGTCCTCGTCGGCCCGGTACCAGCGCCACCGGGTGTGCGGGGCGGGCAGCTCCAGCGCGACGCCGACGCCGGGGTGCCAGCGGCGCAGGGCGGCGGGCGTCACCGGGTAGTACTCGAAGAGGAAGTCCTCGATCGCGTGCTTCTGCTGACGGGACCGGCGCTCGCGGCGTCCGGCGGTGAACGCGTCGGCCCGCTCCGCGTGCGCGGCGGATAGCGACTGCCAGGTCGCGGCGTCGAGCACGGGTGCAGCGGTCACGTGCATGTCACCAGGGTAGGCGAGGCTGACAGACTGCCTCCGTGGTCATCCTCGCGTCGGTCTTCGCCGTCCTCGCCGCCCTGCTGCACGTCCTCTTCTTCGTGTACGAGTCGGTGATGTTCGAGCGCCCCGAGGTGCACGCGCGGTTCCGCACACGCACCGAGGACGTCCCGGCGGTGCAGCCGTGGGCCTACAACCAGGGCTTCTACAACCTGTTCCTCGCGATCGGGGCGCTGGTCGGCGTCGCGCTCGCGCTGGCCGAGGAGGAGACGGTCGGCCTCGCGCTGGTCCTGCTGGCGTGCGGGTCGATGCTCGCAGCCGCCGTCGTGCTCGTCGCGACGAACCGCGCCATGGCCCGCGCCGCGGCGACCCAGGGCACCTTCCCGTTGCTCGCCGTCGTCTTCTCGGTGGTCGCCCTCCTCGCGTAGACCCCAACGCGACAGCGGGCGACAGGCGTTGTGGGTTCAGGACGTCGTCGTCGAAGGGGTGCGTGGGGTGAGCAGACGCTGGGAGGACCTGCTGGAGCAGGTCGCTCGTGAGCGCTACCAACGGCTGGTGGCGCACGCGACGCTCGTGTCGGCGTCGCCGTCCGACGCGCAGGACCTCGTGCAGGAGTCGCTGATCGCGGCGTTCTCCGGACGGGCACGGTTCGGGTCCGTCGAGCAGGCCGAGGCGTACGTCCGCCGAGCCATCGCGACCCGCGCGGTCGACGCCGGGCGGCGCAGGACGCGCGAGGCACGCCTCCTCGCGCGGGCCGCCGCGCAGACGCCGCACACCGTGCTCGACACCGACCGGCTCCCCGGCGCGGACGTGGTCCGGGCGCTCGCGACCCTCAGCCCACGGGAGCGCGCGTGCGTCGTGCTCCGGCAGATGGAGGACCTCTCCGTCGTCGAGACCGCCTCCGTCCTCGGTCTGTCCGAGGGCGCCGTCAAGCGGTACACGTCCGACGGGCTCACGCGCCTGAACGCGCAGCTCGGCAGCACGACCGATGCCGGTGAGCGGATCGCCGTGCGGACCCTGGACACGACGGAGGTGCGCCATGAGCGATGAGCTGCACGCCCTGCTCTCCCGGGCGTCGAACGAGATCGAGGGGTCGGTGCCGTCGCTCGACGGGGGCCGGCTGGGCCTGGTCCGGGCCGCGGCCCGTCGTCGCCGGATCGTGCGGCGGACGGCGGAGTCCTTCGCCGGTGTCGGGGCGGTGGGTGTGCTCGGCGTCGGCCTCTGGTTCGGGCTGGGGGAGCGGGCTCCCGAGCCGGTGCCGCCCGTCGTGACGCCGACCGTCACGTCGACCCCGTCAACCAGTCCGACCCCCACGCCGACGCAGGACGCGGCACCGACGGGACCGGTGGTGCGGGAGGAGTCGATCGACGACGCCACCGTGCTCGCGCGCCTCGCCGCTCCGCGTACGGGCGAGGTGTGGCAGCAGCCGACCCTGGTCCCGGACGTCCCCGAGCTCCGGCGGATCGAGGGAGAGCCGGCTCCGGCGTACCTCGTCGGCACACGCGGCGAGGCGTCGATCTACATCACGGCCTGGGAGTTCGGGGGCTCGTGGCACGTCGACGGGTTGTTCGAGGTGGACCCGCAGGGTGCGCGCCTGATCGCGTGCCCCAGCGCGCGGACCGTCGACGCGTGCGCCCAGGAGCCGAACCACGTTCCGCCCCCGGGCGCGGTGCGGGACGTGGACACGTTCTACGACACGCTGACGCTGCCCGAGGCGGTCGACCTGGGCGACGGCTTCACGGTCACCACCACCGGGACCGCGCGCTCACCCGAGTCCGGGTTCGCGCTGTACGGAGACGCGGTCCGGATCGTCGACGCCGAGTACGAGCAGCGGGTGCTGCGCGAGCTCGGGCCGGTGGCCGTCGTCGCGCGGGTGACGTCCTCGGAGGTCTCGGGGCTGACGAACCTCACCTACGGGATCGCCACGCCGCTCGGCACGTTCGTCCGGCTCGACCCGCAGGACGTGCCCGGTGGCGAGTTCGCGGCGATCTCCTGGGACGACGGCGTCGAGCGTTCGGCCTCGGCCGACCCCGACGACGACCGCGCGCTGCGGACGGTGGCACCCGGCGGGCCCGCCTGCGCGTGGACGTCGTTCTCGCAGGCGTCGTCCCACGTGGCCGGTGACTGGCGCCCGGCCGGGACGACCCCGGGCGGTCACCGGGTCTACGTCCCCGTCGCGGGAGGCAACGCGCTCTCCCGGGCGGTGCGGGCCTGGCAGGAGGGGGCGTCCTCGACGCTCGCCCCGGAGGGGGTGCAGGGCGACGAGTACGGCGCGGTGCACGGTGCCGCCGCGGGCTACCCGTACACGACCGACGACGCGTTCCTGGAGGCGAACGCGCTGTTCGCGCTGCAGGGGCCACAAGGTGAGTGGCTGCTCGGGATGCGGTCGGACGCGCTCCACGTCGTCTACGAGTGCGCCTGATCCGCGGTCTCGGTGACGGGCGGCGGCGTCGGCAGCACGTCGGGGGCGATGTCCGCGGCCTTCGTCGACACGCGGTGCAGGACCCACTCGAACGGCCCGCGCCCGACGGAGACCACCCACAGCCAGCACAGCCCGATCGTCGTGAGGAGGAACGCGAGCCACACCTCGACCGTCGCGTCGTAGACGACACCCTGTCCGAGGATCGCGATCACGACGATGTGCACGCTGTACGCGGTGAGCGCGAGCGCCCCGACGGCCGCGAGGGGTGCGAGAACCCGCGGCCACCGGTCGGCGACGACGAGGCACCCGGAGATCACCAGCAGCGCGACGCCGACGTTCCCGACGACCTCGAACGTGGTCGACGAGTGCGGCTCGGTGGTCGCCAGCGCCGCGGGCCACCCCAGCACGTGCAGCGCGACCCACGAGCCGCCGTGGCCGAGGACCACCAGCCCGAGACCGGCCAGCGCGCCGAGGCCTCGTAGGCGAGGGGAGCGCAGGTCGCTGCGGCCGATCGCGAGCCCGACCAGCAGGTACGCCGTCCAGACGATCGCCGGGTAGTAGTGCCCGACGGTGATCTCGGTGAGCACGGTGGGCCGGGCGTCCTCGAGCGCGCGCGCGATGCCCTGGCCGATCGGCGGACCGGCGACGGCGACGACCGCGGCCGCGGTCAGGAGCGCCGCCCGCGACCAGCGCAGCGCGACGCAGCCGAGCGCGAAGAGCAGACCGTAGGTCGGCAGGATCACGACGACCGGCGTCGCCAGGACGACCAGGAGTGCCCCGAGGGCGAACAGCAGGAGGGCCCGCACCAGGATGCGCACGCGCGCCTGGACGAGCCGGGTCCCGGTCACCGGGTTCGCGCTGCCGGAGAGCAGGGCGAGCGACAGACCGGCCAGGACGACGAACAAGGCCGCCGGCCGACCGTCCGCGAGCTGCGCGAAGCCCCCAGGGGGAAACGGGCCGTCGTCGTCGGGACCGACGTGCGCGGTCATCATCCCGAGCACGGCGAGTCCCCGGGCGACGTCGATCCCCACGATGCGGCGCATGGTCGGATGCTAGCGAGCCGATCTGAGCAGCGTGATCTCGCATGTCGAAACGGTTCGTCCCGGTTATTGAACTTCGGGCCGCATCGATGATTACAGTTCGATGTGAACTCCCCGACGCACCCCGACGTGTACACCCACGGACACCACGAGTCCGTGCTGCGGTCGCACCGCTGGCGCACCGCCGAGAACTCCGCGGCGTACCTGCTGCCGGCCCTCGTCCCGGGTACTCGGCTGCTGGACGTGGGCTGCGGCCCGGGCTCGGTCACCATCGACCTGGCAGCCCGTCTGGAGCCCGGCGAGGTCGTCGGCGTCGACACCTCGGCCGCCGTCGTGGAGATCGCGCAGAAGGCCGCCGCCGACGCGGGGGCGGACAACGTGACGTTCCAGGTGGCCGACGCCTACGAGCTCCCGTTCCCCGACGACGCCTTCGACGTCGTGCACGCCCACCAGGTGCTCCAGCACCTCACCGACCCCATCGCGGCCCTGCGCGAGATGCGCCGCGTCACCCGGCCGGGCGGGGTGGTCGCGGTGCGCGACGCCGACTACTCGGGCATGACCTGGTTCCCGCAGTCGGACGGCCTGGACGAGTGGCTCGCGCTCTACCACGAGGTCACGCAGGCCAACGAGGCCGACGCGAACGCGGGCCGCAAGCTGCTCTCGTGGGTGCGCGAGGCCGGGTTCGAGCCGGACGGCATCGTGCCCAGCGCAGGTGTGTGGTGCTACGCCACGCCCGAGGACCGCACCTGGTGGGCGGGCCTGTGGGCGGACCGCTCGGTCGCCTCGAACTTCGCCGCGCAGGCCATCGCGCACGGCCTCGCCGACGAGGTCGGCCTCGAGCTCCTCGCCGACGCGTGGCGCGAGTGGGGCAAGCAGCCCGACGGCTGGTTCACGGTGCTGCACGGCGAGGTGCTCGCGCGCGCCTGAACTAGGGTGACGACGTGCGCATCGCGAGGTTCACCACCGGGGGAGACCCCCGCTACGCCCTGGTCGACGGAGCCCCTGGTTCCGAGGAGCTCGTCGTCATCACCGGGGACCCGCTCTACACCCCCGTGCAGCCCACGGGGGAGCAGATCCGGCTCGACGACGACAGCGTCCGTCTGCTGGCACCGGTCATCCCACGCTCCAAGATCATCGGCGTCGGCCGCAACTACGCCGACCACGCCGCCGAGATGGGCAACGAGCTCCCGCCCGCCCCGCTGCTGTTCCTCAAGCCGAACACGTCCGTCATCGGCCCCGACGACCCGATCGTGCTGCCCGACTGGACCGAGCACGTCGAGCACGAGGCGGAGCTGGCCATCGTGATCGGCAAGGTCACCAAGGACGTCCCGCCGGACCGCGCCCTGGACTACGTCTTCGGCTACACCGTCGCCAACGACGTCACCGCGCGCGACGCCCAGCGCGCCGACGCCCAGTGGACCCGCGCCAAGGGGTTCGACGGCTCCTGCCCGGTCGGCCCGTGGATCGTCCCGGGCCTCGACGTCGACGACCTGTACGTCCGCGCCCGCGTCAACGGCGAGACGAAGCAGGACGGCCGCACGTCGCAGATGATCTTCGACGCGGCGTACCTCGTCTCCTACGTGTCCGAGGTCTTCACGCTCCTGCCCGGTGACCTCATCCTCACCGGTACGCCCGCGGGGGTGAGCCCGATCGTGGACCGGGACATCGTCGAGGTCGAGGTCGAGGAGATCGGCACGCTGCGCAACCCGGTCCTGCGCCGCCACTAACCTGGAGCCCGTGACCTCCTCTGCCGCTGGCTCCGCTGTGCGTGTTCGTTTCTGCCCGTCGCCCACCGGTACGCCGCACGTCGGCCTGATCCGGACGGCCCTGTTCAACTGGGCGTACGCGCGCCACACGGGGGGCACGTTCGTCTTCCGCATCGAGGACACGGACGCGGCGCGCGACTCGCAGGAGTCGTACCTCCAGCTGCTCGACGCGCTGCGCTGGCTGGGCCTGGACTGGGACGAGGGCGTCGAGGTGGGCGGCCCGCACGAGCCGTACCGGCAGTCGCAGCGGATGGACCTGTACGCGGACGTGGTGCGCCGGCTGGTCGAGGGCGGGCACGCGTACGAGTCGTTCTCCACCCCCGAGGAGATCGAGGCGCGCCACAAGGCGGCCGGGCGGGACCCGAAGCTGGGCTACGACGGCGTCGACCGCGACACGACCGACGAGCAGAAGGCGGCGTTCCGCGCGGAGGGCCGCGAGCCGGTCCTGCGGCTGCGCATGCCCGACGAGGACCTGACGTTCACGGACCTGGTGCGCGGCGAGGTGACGTTCAAGGCCGGGTCGGTGCCGGACTTCGTCATCGTGCGCGCCAACGGCCAGCCGCTGTACACGCTGGTCAACCCCGTGGACGACGCCCTCATGGGCATCACGCACGTGCTGCGCGGCGAGGACCTGCTGTCGTCGACCCCCCGGCAGATCGCGCTGTACCGGGCGCTGCTGGCGATCGGCGTCGGAGCGGGCGAGCCGGTGTTCGGGCACCTGCCGTCGGTGCTGGGCGACGGCAACAAGAAGCTCTCGAAGCGGGACCCCGAGTCCAACCTGTTCCTGCACCGGGACAACGGGTTCACGCCCGAGGGCCTGCTCAACTACCTCGCGCTGCTCGGCTGGTCGATCGGGCCGGACCGGGACATCTTCACGATGGACGAGATGACGGCCGCGTTCGACGCCGCCGACGTGAACCCGAACCCCGCGCGCTTCGACGTGAAGAAGGCCGAGGCGATCAACTCGGCGCACATCCGGCTGCTCGCGCCGGAGGACTTCCGCGACCGGCTGGTCCCGTACCTGCACCGCGGGGGACTGGTCCCTACCGACTCGTACGCGGACCTGTCGGCGGAGCACCGGGCTCTGCTCGACGCGGGTGCGCCGCTCATCCAGGAGCGCATCACCCTGCTGGGCGAGGCGGTCGGCATGCTCGGCTTCCTGTTCGTGGCCGACGACGCGCTGGAGATCGCTGACGACGCCCGCGGCGCGCTGCGCGAGGAGTCCGGTGCGGTGCTCGACGCCGCAGCGGCCGCACTGTCCGGCATCGAGGACTTCACGACCGCCGCGACGCAGGAGGCGCTCCAGGCCGCGCTCGTCGACGGGCTCGGCATCAAGCCGCGGTTCGCGTTCACCCCGCTGCGCGTCGCGCTGAGCGGCCGCCGCATCTCGCCGCCGCTGTTCGAGTCGATGGAGATCCTGGGCAAGGAGTCCACGCTCGCGCGGATCGCCTCCCTGCGCGCATCGCTGTGATGCGGGTCGACGGCGTCCTCTTCGACATCGACGACACCCTCGTCGACACCCGTGGTGCGTTCGCGCACGCGCTGTCCGACGTCGCCCGTCGCTACCTGCCCGACCTCCCGCCCGAGCGGTACCCGGACCTGGTGACGGTCTGGCGTGCCGACGTCGGCGGCCACTACGCGGCGTACACCCGCGGCGAGGTCGGCTTCGACGAGCAGCGGATGACGCGTGCCAACGAGCTGCACGAGCAGTTCGGTGGGCCGGTCCTGGACGACGACGCGTTCGCCGTGTGGGACGAGTCGTTCCAGCAGGCGTTCGCGGACGCGTGGGCCGCGCACCCGGACGTCGACGCCGTCGTCGACAAGGTCCTCGCGGCAGGCCTGGCGGTCGGCGCGCTGTCCAACGCCTCCGTCGCGCTGCAGACGACGAAGCTCGAGCGGGTGTCCCTGCTCGCCCGTGTCCCGATGCTCGTGGGTGTCGACACCCTCGGCGTCGGCAAGCCGGACCCTCGGGTGTTCGTCGAGGCGTGCCGGCGGCTGGGGACCGCTCCGGAGCGCACGGCGTACGTGGGCGACGAGCTCGACGTCGACGCGGTCGCCGCCCGGGCGGCCGGGCTGCTCGGAATCTGGGTCGACCGCCCCGGCGGACGCCGCCTCCCGCTGACGGACGCGGAGATCGCCGCGGCGGACGTCAGGACGATCCACTCCCTCGACGAGCTCCCGTCGGCACTCGACCTCTGAGCGACGTCCGACCCACCCGTCGAGAACGGCAGTCTGCGACGAGAGCGGCAGTCCAGACTGCCGTCCTCGTCGCAGACTGCCGTCCTCGGTAGTGCACGACGGCTCAGCGCAGGCGCGCGCGGTAGCACTCCGTGCGGTACGGCACCTCGATCCACTCGCGGCCCCGCAGGTCCGGGTGGGTGGCGACGAGCTCGTCGATCTCGTCGAGCAGCGCGTCGCGCTCGTCGGGCGGCAGCAGGATGAGGTGGCTGCGGCTCGCGGCGAGGGTGCGCAGGTCGGCGGTGCGCAGTGGCTGACCCCAGTGGAAGGTGGCGTGCTCCGGCGCGGTGAACGCGTCGCCGAGCTGCGGGTCGCGGTAGCTCGTCTCCAGGCTGTCCCCGCGGTGCACGATCTCCGTCCACCGGGCCACCCAGTCCGTCTCCTGGTCGCGCACGTTCCAGAGCGCCGCGACCTGGCCACCGGGGCGCAGGACGCGGGCGATCTCCGCGGACGCGCGCGGCGGGTCCACCCAGTGCCACGCCTGCGCGATGGTCACGGCGTCGACGGAAGCGTCCGGCAGGCCGGTGCGTTCGGCGGTCCCCGGGCGGGCCTCGACGGCGGGCAGGACGGCGGTCAGCTCCGCGCGCATCGCGTCCGAGGGCTCGACGGCGACGACGTGCCAGCCGAGCGCGACGAGCCGCTGCGTCAGCTTGCCCGTGCCGGCGGCCAGGTCGAGGACGTCGCGTGCGTCCGCCGGCACCGACCAGCGGACGGCGTCGTCGGGGTAGCTCGGGCGGGTGGCCTGGTAGACGGCCGCGGCCCGGTCGAACGACGCGGCGCGCTCGTCACGGTCGTCGGTGCTCATGCACCGATCGTGCCTCGGACCGCGCCGTCACGCCTCGGGGAGCGGGTCCAGGTACTCCAGGGCGGCCTGGTGGAGCCTCCCGTTGGACACGAGCGCCGAACCGCCGAACGGGCCCGGCACGCCCCGGATCGACGTGAACATCCCGCCGGCCTCCGTGACGATGGGCACGAGGGCCGCCATGTCGTGCAGCGCGAGCTCCGGCTCGGCGGACAGGTCCACGGCGCCCTCGGCGACCAGCACGTGCGACCAGAAGTCGCCGTACGCCCGCGTCCGCCAGGTGCGTCGGGACAGGTCGAGGAAGGCGTCCAGCTGCCCGCGCTCCTCCCACCCGCTGAGCGACGAGTACGAGAGCGAGGCGTCCTCCAACCGGTCGACGCCGGACACGTGCAGCTGGCTCGCGGCCGCGAGCGACTTGCCCGTCCACGCGCCCGAACCCTGCGCCGCCCACCACCGGCGGCCGAGCGCGGGCGCGCTGACCACGCCGACCACCACCTGGTCGCCGTCCAGGAGCCCGATGAGCGTTGCCCACACCGGCACACCCCGGACGAAGTTCTTGGTCCCGTCGATCGGGTCGATGATCCAGCGGCGCGGCCCGTGGCCGGTGTCGCCCATCTCCTCGCCGTGCACGGCGTCGCGCGGGCGCGCCCGGGACAGCTGGCCGCGCACGATCTCCTCGGCCGTCTTGTCGGCGTCGGACACGGGGGTCAGGTCCGGCTTGGTCTCCACGTGCAGGTCCTGCGCCTTGAACCGGGACATGGTCCACGAGTCGACCTGGTCCGCGATCACGTGGGCGAGGCGCAGGTCGTCGTCGTACCCGGGGCGCAGACTCATGCCCGACACCGTAGTGGGTCGAGTTCGCACGTCAGGGACGTGCGGGCTCCCGGTTGTCCGGTTCGCCGCTGCCGAGCCGGCTGGCCAGGAGCCGGCGGAAGGACTCGATCCGTGCCGAGCGGGCCGCCCGGGTCCCGTCGTCGGGGGACGCCTCGACCCACTCGTCGAGCGCGCAGTCCGGGGCGTCGTCGGCGTGCGTGCAGCCGCGGGGGCACTCCTCGGCCACCGCGGCGAGGTCCGCGAAGGCACCCAGCAGGTGCTGCGGGTCGACGTGCGCGAGACCGAACGACCGCACCCCGGGGGTGTCGATGACCCACGTCGGCGAGCTCGTCCCCGGCACGCGCAGCGCGACGGCGGAGCTCGACGTGTGCCGTCCGCGACCGGTGACGTCGTTGACGACGCCGACCGCGCGGTACGTCCCGGGCACGAGCGCGTTCACGAGCGTCGACTTGCCGACGCCCGAGTGACCGACGAGCACCGACGTCTTGCCCTCCAGCGCGGCCCGCACGTCGTCCAGGCCGTGGATGATCCGTCCCCCGACGGACTTCTCGGCGCTGGTGACGACGACCTCGACGCCGATCGGGGCGTACATCCCGACGAGCTCCGTCGGGTCCGCCAGGTCGGCCTTGGTCAGCGCGAGCAGCGCGTCCATGCGGGCGTCGTAGGCCGCGGCGACGCACCGGTCGATCATGCGGGTGCGCGGCTCCGGGTCGGCCAGCGCGGTGACGATCACCAGCTGGTCGGCGTTCGCGACGATGATCCGCTCGACCGGGTCGGTGTCGTCGGCCGTCCGCCGCAGCACGGTCCGACGCTCGCCGATCCGGACGATCCGGGAGAGCGAGCCCTCGTCGCCGGACGTGTCCCCGACGATGTCCACGCGGTCGCCCGGGACCACGCGGTCGCGCCCCAGCTCGCGTGCCTTCATCGCGATCGCGACGCGCTCGTCGGGTCCGTCGGGGTCGACGAGGATCGCGTAGCGACCGCGGTCCACTGCCGTGACAAGCGCGGTCTCGGCGTCGGCGTGCTCCGGACGCTGCTTGGTCCGGGGGCGCGAGCCACGACCAGGACGGATGCGGACGTCCCGCTCGTCGTAGCGCCGTGCCCGGGGTGGGGACATCAGGCCAGCACGGCCGATCCGGAGAGCATGCCGCTCCAGAGGCCCACGAAGTCGGGGAGCGTCTTGGCGGTCGTCGCGACGTCCTCCACCTCGACACCCGGCACCCGGAGCCCGATCAGCGCACCCGCGGTGGCCATCCGGTGGTCCTCGTACGTGTGCCAGGTGCCGCCGCTCAGCGGTCGGGGCGTGATGACGAGGCCGTCCGACGTCTGCTCCGCCTGCCCGCCGAGCCGCGTGATCTCGGCGGCCAGCGCGGCGAGCCGGTCGGTCTCGTGGCCGCGCAGGTGGGCGATGCCGCGCAGCCGCGTGGGGGAGTCGGCCAGCACGGCCAGCGCGGCGATCGTCGGCGCGATCTCCCCGGCGGCGTGCAGATCGAGGTCGAGCCCGTGGATCGTGCCGTTCCCCGTCACGCTCAGCACGTCGCCGTCCAGCCGCGTCGTGGCGCCCAGGCGCTCGAGGATGCCGGGCAGGAGGCCACCGGGCTGCGTCGTGCTCGTCGGCCAGCCCGGCACGCGCACCGTGCCACCGGCGACGAGGGCCGCGCACAGGAACGGGGCCGCGTTGGACAGGTCGGGCTCGACCCGGACGTCCCGGCCGGCGATCGGGCCGGGCGCGACCTGCCAGATCGCGGGCCGCGAGTCGTCGACCTCGACACCCGCCTCCCGCAGCAGGGCGACCGTCATCTCGATGTGGGGCAGGCTCGGCAGCGTCCGTCCGGTGTGCCGCAGCGTCAGGCCGCGCTCGAACCGCGCGGCGGCGAGCAGCAGGCCCGAGACGAACTGGCTCGACGCCGACGCGTCCACGTCGACCTGACCGCCGAGCACGGCACCGCGACCGTGCACCGTGAACGGGAGGTGCCCGGGCTCCCCGTGCTCCTCGACCCGCACGCCCAGCGTGCGCAGCGCGGTGAGCACGGGACCCATCGGCCGGGCCAGGGCGGCGTCGTCGCCGTCGAACCGGACCGGTCCGTCGGCGAGCGCGGCGACGGCCGGCAGGAAGCGCATGACGGTCCCTGCCAGGCCGCACTGGACCGTCGCCGAGCCCTGCACCGCACCCGGCGTGACCAGCCAGTCGGTGCCGTCCTCCTCGATCCGCGTGCCCAGGTTCGTGAGCGCACCGGCCATCAGGAGCGTGTCGCGGGAACGCAGCGCGCCGCGCAGGCGACCCGGTGCGTCCGCGAGCGCGGCGAGGACGAGGTACCGGTTGGTGAGGGACTTCGAGCCGGGCACGTCCACGAGCGCGTCGAGCGGGCCAGGGGCGAGCGGTGCCGTCCAGAGATCCATGGCACCCAGGCTAGTGGGGGTGCCCGTCGAGCCCGGTGGACGTCTCAGTCCGAGGCCTTCGCCGCGGCGTGGTCCGAGCGGGCCTTCTGCACGCGCCAGCTGATCCCGGGGCGCCCCTCGAGGTCCACCCCCGCGATCAGGGCGCCGCCCGTGAACGCGAGCGCGCGCACGAACCGGTCACGGCGGGCCCGGCGGAGGGCCGGGTCCTCGCCCTTGACGCGCTTGAACGGCAGGTTCAGCACGATCAGCGGCGCCGTGAGGACCGCCAGCGCCAGCGCGGCCGTGCGGGGGGCCTTGCCCACCGCGAGCAGCACCCCCGCTCCCGCCAGCGCGACACCGTGCGCCTGGACGACGGTGGTCAGCTGACGGTCGCTGAGCTCGTGGCCCAGCACCTCACCGGCTGGTCCCTCGCGGACGGGTTCAGGCAGCCGGGCGCGCAGCGTGGTGAGCGCACCGCGGGCGTCGGCGGCGTGCGCGGCGGGGTGCCGCACGACGTCGAGACCCTCGGTCACGAACCACGAGGCGAACAGGGGACGCGCGAGACGACGCAGCAGCACGACAGCTCCTCCTACAGGGCGCCACCGGCGGCGGACGGCGCGTCGGCGGACTCGCCACCGTCGCCGATCTGCTCGCGGGCGACATAGTTCTCGAGGTCGAACAGGTTGTCGCCGGCACGCGTGGCGACGGTGAGCAGGGTGGTCGCCGACGCGACCTCCTCGACCTGCTCCTTGAGGAACCACAGGAGGAACTGCTCGCCCAGGGCGTCGCCCTCGGCGCGGGCCGCCGCGAAGATCGCCTCGATCTGCGAGGTGACCTGCTTCTCCTGCTGCAGGGCCAGGCCGATCGGCTCCGTGACGGAGGTGAAGTCGTTGCGCACCGCGCTGCCCGCGGGGATCGCGACGGGCAGGTCCCGGTCGAGCAGGTACTGCACGATCATCAGCGCGTGGTTGCGCTCCTCGATCGCCTGCCGGTAGTAGTGCCGCGCGAGCTGGGGGAGGTCCTGCCCGTCGAACCAGACCGCGATCGCCACGTACTGCTGGTGGGCGTCGAACTCGTGGCCGATCTGCTCGCGGAGCAGGCGCAGGAACGTGGAGTCGTCCGTGGTGCTCGTCATTCCGCCAACCTAGTGCGGACCCTCGGGGTTCGCGCGGAGATGACGCCGCGGGGAATGGTCCGAGGTCCGCTGCCGTTGTGCCCTCCATGACCTGCACCACCGAGACGCGACCCGCCACGTCTGCCACGACCGGCTGGGCGCTCGGTGTCCCCGTGGATGCTCTTCCGCCCCAGGTGCCCGTGCAGATGCACCCCACCCGGGTGAATGTGGCGCTGCCCACGCCGGTCGGTGGTCCCCAGCCTGCGGGACTAGGCTCGACCGCGATGAGCGAGGACACGAACCGCGCGCCCGAGACCGAGGACGACGCGGCACGGACCGAGAGGTTCGAGGCGGAGGCGCTGGTCTACCTGGACCAGCTGTACGGCGCTGCCCTGCGGATGACGCGCAACCCGGCGGACGCCGAGGACTTGGTCCAGGAGACGTTCGCGAAGGCGTTCGCCGCGTTCCACCAGTACCGCCCGGGCACCAACCTCAAGGCCTGGCTGTACCGCATCCTCACCAACACGTACATCAACTCGTACCGCAAGAAGCAGCGCGAGCCCCAGCAGTCCCGGTCGGAGGAGATCGAGGACTGGCAGCTGGCCCGCGCCGAGTCGCACACGTCGAGAGGTCTCCGGTCCGCCGAGGCCGAGGCGCTCGACCACCTCCCGGACTCCGACATCAAGGACGCGCTGCAGCGTCTCCCGGAGGAGTTCCGGATCGCGGTGTACCTCGCCGACGTCGAGGGCTTCGCGTACAAGGAGATCGCCGAGATCATGGGGACACCGATCGGGACGGTGATGTCCCGCCTGCACCGCGGCCGCGCACAGCTGCGCGAGCTGCTGTCGGACTACGCGCGGGGGCGTGGTCTGGTCGGGGTGGCCCCCACCTCACCGGAGGGCGAACGATGAGTGAGCTGGACGACGCAGGACAGCTGACCCCTGCGGCCGGCAACTGCGGCAACAACTGCGCCGACGCGCTCGACCGGCTCTGGGAGTACCTGGACGCCGAGCTGGGAGCGGTCGACGCCGAGACGGTGCGTGCGCATCTCGCCGAGTGTCAGGGCTGTCTCGAGGAGTACGACGTCGACGTCGTCGTGAAGACCCTCGTGCGGCGTGGCTGCCAGGAGGCCGCTCCGGACGGTCTGCGGCTGAAGATCCACGAGCAGCTGACCGTCATGCGGGTCACCCGGGACTGAGCGGGACGACGAAGGCCCGGTGCAGCAACCGCTGCTCCGGGCCTTCCGACACTCTGTCCCTGAACGCTCAGGCGTTGGGACGGTTGCCGTGGTTCGCGGCGCTGCCCTTGCGGGAACGGCGCTTGCGGCCTCGCTTGCTCATGGGATCTCCTCGGGTTCTGGCGCCCGTGCTGCGCGCCGGACTCGCTCCATCGTCCCACATATCGTGCGCCCTCAAGTGCGGGGCGCCGGCGTCCGATATCCAGAGCGTGAGTCAGCCGACACAGTCCGTCATCCCGTTCCTGCACGCCCTCGCGAGCACGGGCGGCTCCGACCTGCACTGCAAGGTCGGGTCAGCCCCGCGCGTGCGCGTCGACGGGCGGCTGCGCAAGCTGCAGGTGCCCGACCTCAAGCCCGCGGACACCGAGCGGATGCTCGAGGAGGTCCTGCCGGACGACCTGGTCGACCAGTTCCGCGAGCACCACGAGGCGGACTTCGCCTACTCGGTCTCCGGCGTCGGCCGGTTCCGCGTGAACGCCTACCAGGCGCGCGGCACGTACGGCATGGTCTTCCGCCGGGTCGCCGTGGGCGCCCAGGCGCTGGCCGAGCTGGCGCTGCCCGAGGTGATCGGCGAGCTCGCCCTGGAGCCCCGTGGTCTGGTCCTGGTGACCGGCCCGACCGGCTCGGGCAAGACGACGACGCTGGCGTCGATGGTCGACCTCATCAACACGCTGCGTGAGGTCAACATCGTCACCATCGAGGACCCGATCGAGATCCTGCACCAGGACAAGAAGTCGATCGTGTCCCAGCGCGAGGTCCGCCAGGACACCGCGGACTTCACGGTCGCGCTCCGGGCCGCGATGCGCCAGGACCCGGACGTGATCCTGGTCGGCGAGATGCGTGACGTCGAGACGGTGCGCGCGGCGCTGTCCGCCGCCGAGACCGGGCACCTCGTCCTGTCGACGCTGCACACGATCGACGCGGCCGAGACGATCAACCGCATCATCGACTTCTTCCCGCCGCACGAGCAGAAGCAGGTCCGCATCGCGCTGGCCCAGGCCCTGCGCGGCATCGTCTCCCAGCGCCTGGTCCGGCTCGCCGACGGCACGGGCCGCCGGCCGGCGATCGAGGTCATGATCAACACGGGCCGGACGCGCGACGCGATCCTGGACCCCGAGGACGCCCCTCCGCTGATCGACCTGATCAAGGAGGGCGACTTCTACAAGATGCAGACGTTCGACCAGCACCTGTTCCAGCTGGTCCGGGACGACGTCATCACCTACGACGAGGCGCTGTCCGCGTCGACCAGCCCGCACGACCTCACCGTCGAGCTGCGGCAGGCCGGCCTCGTGTCCTGAACCCTCCACGAGCGGAGCCCGCGACCCTCCCGGGTCGCGGGCTCTTCTCGTTCCAGGAGACGCGATATGTCGCGAGATCTTGCGTCGACGAGATACGCGATATAACGTGTTTGCCGGAACGAGATATATCGCGAATGGGAGAGCATCATGGCAAGCGAGTCCTGGGTCGTCGCCGGCCCGCAGATCATCGAGATCGAGGCGATCACCAGCCTGCGCGTCCAGCTGGCCGGAGGTCGGGTGGACGTCGTCGCGCACGACGGGCCCGGTGCGCGCATCGAGGTGCACGCCGTCGACGGCCGCCCCTTGGAGGTCAGCCTCTCCGGTGACGGAGAGCTGCGGGTCGGCTACCAGTTCACGCTGGGCGGCTGGGACGGGTTCCTGGAGAAGTTCCGGAACTTCAGCGGCAAGGACAAGGCCGACGTGCACCTCGCGGTCCCGCGCGAGGTGCACGCGAAGGTGGGCACGGTCTCGGCAGACGGCCTGCTGGCCGGGATCGAGCAGGACGCGTCGGTGTCCACGGTGTCCGGCACGCTCATCACCGACGGCACTCGCGGCCGGCTCAGCGCCAACACGGTCTCCGGCGAGATCGTGGTCCGCGACCACCGCGGCGACCTCAAGCTCAACACGGTCTCCGGCGAGCTCGCCGCGTCGGGGGAGCTGAGCCTCGTGCAGGCGAACTCGGTCTCGGGCTCGCTGACCTTCGACGTCACGTCCGGGACGTCGAGCGTCACCGCGACGACGGTCTCCGGCGACGTCACCGTCCGGCTGCCCGAGGGCAAGGGCGTGCAGGTCAAGGGACAGTCGGTGTCCGGGCGACTCGTCGTGGACGGCGAGGAGTACAAGGGCACGACGCCGGGGCACCGCAAGGTCGACCTGCGCACCGGTGACGGCGCGTGCTTCGTGTCGTCCAGCACGGTCTCCGGGCACCTGACGGTGCTGCGCGGCGCCGGGACCGGGGTCGCGTGATGATGGCGCCCGTCTTCGCGCACGGACAGCTGCGCCTCTACCTGCTGTCGCTGCTGGAGAGCGGCCCCAAGCACGGCTACGAGCTCATCACCGCTCTGTCGGACCGGTTCGGAGGTACCTATCGCCCCAGCCCCGGCACCGTCTACCCGCGGCTGGCCCGCCTCGAGGAGGAGGGCCTGGTGCAGCGGGTCGACGAGGAGCGCAAGAGCACGTACGCGCTCACCGAGGTCGGCTACGCCGAGCTCGACGCGCGCCGGGCCGAGCTCGGCCATCTCGAGGAGGGCATCGCGGAGTCCGTCCGGGAGCGCGCCGCCCAGGTCCGCGAGGACGTGCGCGGGTCCATGCGCGGGCTCCGTGCCGACCTCGCGGCGGCCGCTCAGCAGGCGCGGGCATCGGCGGTCCCGCACCAGTCCGGGATGTCGCCGGACGATCCGCGGCTCGCGTCGCACGTCCGGTACATGGATGCAGAGGCCATGATCGGCCGGTTCCGCGACGAGCTCCGGGCGGACCTGCGTCGGGCGGACGCCGACGGGAAGGTCGAGCAGCTCACGCTCGACACGCTGCGCACCGTCCTGGACTCGGCGCTGACCGCGGTGCGAGGCACCCTGCGGTGACCGACTGACGGCCTGACCGCCCGCTCGCCCGTCGTCGGGCGGTCAGGCGCCGTCGTCGGGCAGGCCGAGCCAGGCGTGCCACCCGGTGTGCAGCACCAGCCAGGCCATCAGGCCGTACCCGGCCTGGCCGGGCAGGACGCCGTCGCCTGCCGCCAGGTCGCCCAGCCACTGGTCGTGCGCGGCGAGCGGGGTGTACGTGTCCACGAACGGCACGCGCCGCCGGGCGGCCACGTCCGCGAACGCGGCGGACAGGTCGGCGATCTTCTCGTTGTCGGCCGTGACACCCGGCGGTGGACCGACGACGAACGCGGGGATGCGGCGCTGGTCGGCCACGTCGAGGATGTTGGCCAGGTTGAGCCGGCTGCGGGCCAGGGAGAGGCCGGCGGCGACGTCCGCGCGGCCGAGCGCGATGACCAGCCGGTTGTCGGTGTCGGGCGACCAGCGGCGCGACGTCTCGTCGTCCCACCGCGCCCCGAGCCCGGTCGTGGTCTCGCCCGGCACGGCGAGCGTCAGGACGGTGAGCGGGTCCGGGGTGGGCGTCCGGGCGGTCACGCGACCCACCCAGCCCAGTCCCTTGGCGTCGCCTGCTCCGGCGACGAGCTCGTCACCGACCACCGCCAGTCGCAGCGGCAGCTCTCCCACGCGCGTCACCTCTCGCCGTCCGACCCCGACGGGCCGCCGGGTGACGGCCGTCGTCGCACAGTCTCTCAGGGTGCGACGACGGCCGCGGGTTCATCGACGGGCCTGTCGTGGGTGGAACGTGTGAAGCGTCGCGGGTGCGCGGTCAGGCGCTGCGGTACGGGTGGCTCGGCAGGTCCGAGGACCAGTCGGCGTGGGACGCGGGCGGCTGGGCGCTGCCGAGTCCGTCGTGGCGCAGCGTGACGACCAGGCGGGCGATCAGCCAGGCTGCGGCAACCAGTGCGAGGACGATCCAGATGGTGATCATGGCTGAAAATCTATGCTCGTCGACAACGCGCCACGAGTGGCAGAACTGACGCTGACCGTTGACATTCCGCCACGAACTTCGGATGCTGGCTGC
The DNA here is from genome assembly GCF_007990265.1 of Cellulomonas terrae. Classification (GTDB taxonomy): domain Bacteria; phylum Actinomycetota; class Actinomycetes; order Actinomycetales; family Cellulomonadaceae; genus Cellulomonas; species Cellulomonas terrae. The sequence continues at coordinate 14,380 of NZ_BJWH01000010.1, read as the reverse complement.
ATGCTCCGATCCGTCGCCGTCATCGCCCTGCCGAACGTCGCACCCTTCGAGCTGGGCGTCGCGTGCGAGGTGTTCGGCATCGACCGCCGCGACACGGGGGGACCGGCGTTCGACTTCACCATCTGCGGCGTCGAGCCGGGCGTGATCAGGACCAAGGACGCCGGGCACTTCTCGATCGTCGTCGAGCACGGCCTGGAGGCCACGCGGGACGTCGACCTGGTCATCATCCCCGCGTACGGCACCTCCGGACCGGTGCCCGAGGCGGTTCTCGACGCGCTGCGGGACGCGCACGCGCGCGGGGCGTGGGTGCTGAGCATCTGCAGCGGCTCGTTCGCGCTCGGTCAGGCAGGGCTCCTCGACGGCCGGCAGTGCACCACGCACTGGATGTACACCGACGAGCTGGGCCGGACCTTCCCGCAGGCCCGGGTGAACCCTGCCGTCCTGTACGTCGACGACGACCGCGTGATCACCAGCGCAGGCACCGCGGCGGGCATCGACGCGTGCCTGCACCTCGTCCGGCGTGAGCTCGGAGCGACCGCCGCGTCGGCCATCGCCCGCCGGATGGTCGTACCGCCGCACCGCGACGGCGGCCAGGCGCAGTACGTCGACACGCCCCTGCCGTGCGACGCGGACACCCTGGCGCCCCTGCTCGCGTGGATGGTCGAGAACCTCGAGGAGGAGCTGAGCGTGCCCGACCTGGCGGCTCGCGCGTTCGTGTCCGAGCGGACGTTCGCCCGCCGGTTCCGCGCCGAGACCGGGACCACCCCGGCCGCCTGGATCACCCGCCAGCGCGTCGTGCGCGCCCAGGAGATGCTCGAACGGTCCGACGCGAGCATCGAGGAGATCGCGCGGCTGTGCGGCTTCGGCACGGCCGCGGTCCTGCGCCACCACTTCGCCCGCACGCTCGGCACCAGCCCGCAGGCCTACCGGCGGACGTTCGCGCCGACGCCCGTCTCCTGACGCGCAGAGGGCCGCACCCCGGCAGGGATGCGGCCCTCGGTCAGCCGGTCGTCAGCGCGCGAACGCCGTCTCGATGAGGTTCGCCTGCTGGGCCTGGTGCTTCTTGGCGGACCCCGCGGCCGGCGACGCCGACTCCTTGCGGGAGACCACCCGGAGCGTGCGGTTCAGCAGCTGCGGTAGGTGCATGGACAGGAACGTCCACGGACCCTGGTTGCGCGGCTCGTCCTGCACCCACACCAGCTCGGCACCGTCGAACGGCGCCACCGCGGCACGGGCCGCCTCGGCGTCGAGCGGGTAGAGCTGCTCCAGCCGCACGATGGCGGTGTGCTCGTCGCCCGTCTTCACGCGGTGGGCGAGCAGGTCCCAGTAGACCTTGCCCGAGCAGAGCAGCACGCGGGTGACCTGCCCCGCCTTGGCGGCGGCCAGGTCGTCGCCGATGACCGTGCGGAACGTCCCGGACGTGAAGTCCGCGACGTCCGACGACGCCGACTTCAGGCGCAGCATCGACTTCGGCGTGAACACCACGAGCGGGCGACGCGGCCGGTCGTAGGCCTGGCGGCGCAGCAGGTGGAAGTGCGACGCCGGCGTCGACGGCTGCGCGATCGTCATGTTGTCCTCGGCCGCGAGCTGCAGGAACCGCTCGATGCGCGCCGACGAGTGGTCCGGACCCTGGCCCTCGTACCCGTGGGGGAGCAGGAGGACCACCGACGAGCGCTGCGCCCACTTCTGCTCCGCCGACGAGATGAACTCGTCGATGATCGTCTGCGCGCCGTTGACGAAGTCGCCGAACTGCGCCTCCCAGAGCACCAGGGCGTCCGGACGCTCGACCGAGTAGCCGTACTCGAACCCGAGCGCCGCGTACTCCGACAGCGACGAGTCGTAGACCCAGAACTTCGCCTGGTCGGCCGACAGGTACAGCAGGGGCGTCCACTCCGCACCGGTGTCCCGGTCGTGCATGACCGCGTGCCGCTGGACGAAGGTGCCGCGACGAGAGTCCTGCCCGGCGAGCCGCACCGGCGTGCCCTCGACCAGCAGCGACCCGAACGCGAGCAGCTCGCCGTAGCCCCAGTCGATGCCACCCTCGCGGGTCATCGCCTCGCGCTTGGCCAGCAGCTGCGCCAGCTTCGGGTGGACCGTGAAGCCCTCCGGCGGACGGACGTGCGCCCGGCCGATCCGCTCCAGGATCGAGGCGTCGACGGCGGTCTTCCAGCCGACCATCACGCCCGCGTCCTCGAGCTGCGACTCCGGACGCTCCAGGCCCTTGACGGCCTCGGCCTCCGGCGGGGCCGGCGTGTAGCCGTCCTCGCGGGTCTCCGTGAACACCCGCTCGAGCTGCTGCTGGTAGTCCTGCAGCGCCTGCTCGGCGTCGGCGATCGTCAGGTCGCCGCGCGCCACCAGGGTCTCGGTGTAGAGCTTGCGCACCGAGCGCTTCGCCTCGATGAGGTTGTACATGAGCGGCTGCGTCATCGAGGGGTCGTCGCCCTCGTTGTGACCTCGGCGGCGGTAGCAGACCATGTCGATGATGACGTCGCGGTCGAACTGCTCGCGGTACTCGAAGGCCAGCTCTGCGACCCGCACGCACGCCTCGGGGTCGTCCCCGTTGACGTGGAAGATCGGCACCTGCAGGCCCTTGGCGACGTCGGTCGCGTACTGCGACGAGCGCGACGACGACGGGCCCGTGGTGAAGCCCACCTGGTTGTTGATGATGACGTGGATGGTGCCGCCGGTGCGGTACCCGCGCAGCTGTGCGAGGTTGAGCGTCTCGAACACGACACCCTGGCCCGCGAAGGCCGCGTCACCGTGGATGAGGATCGGCAGCACGGAGAACCCGTCGCCACCGAGGTCGATGCGGTCCTGCTTGGCGCGCACGATGCCCTCGAGCACCGGGTCGACCGCCTCGAGGTGCGACGGGTTGGCGGCCAGGTACACCGCGGTCGTCGCGCCGGACTCCGCCGTGAACGTGCCCTCGGTGCCCAGGTGGTACTTCACGTCGCCCGAGCCCTGGACCGACTTGGGGTCCTGGTTGCCCTCGAACTCGCTGAAGATCTGCGCGTAGGACTTGCCGGCGATGTTGGCCAGGATGTTCAGCCGGCCACGGTGGGCCATGCCGATGCCGACCTCGTCGAGCCCGCTGTTCGCGGCCTTGGACAGGATCGCGTCGAGCAGGGCGATGACCGACTCGCCACCCTCGAGCGAGAATCTCTTCTGACCGACGTACTTGGTCTGCAGGAAGGTCTCGAAGGCCTCCGCCGCGTTGAGCCGGCGCAGGATGCGCAGCTGGTCCTCGCGCGGCGTGCGGGCGTAGCCCGACTCGAGCCGCTCCTGGAGCCACTTGCGCTGCCGCGGGTCCTGCAGGTGCATGTACTCGACGCCGACCGTGCGGCAGTACGAGTCGCGCAGCAGGCCGAGCACCTCACGGAGCTTGGCGCGGGGCTTGCCGCCGAAGCCGCCGGTGGGGAACACCCGGTCGAGGTCCCAGAGCGTCAGGCCGTGCGTCTGCACGTCCAGGTCCGGGTGCTTGCGCTGCCGGTAGGCCAGCGGGTCCGTGTCCGCCATGAGGTGGCCGCGCGAGCGGTACGAGTGGATCAGCTCCGCGATGCGGGCCGGCTTGATCGCGTCGGCATCGGCGTCGGCGGTCTCCCGCACCCACCGGACCGGCTCGTACGGGACGCGCAGGGCCGCGAAGACGCGGTCGTAGAAGCCGTCCTCGCCGAGCAGCTTGCGGCTGATGATCCGCAGGAAGTCCCCGGACTGCGCGCCCTGGATGATCCGGTGGTCGTACGTCGAGGTGAGCGTCAGGACCTTCGAGACGCCCATCTTGTTCAGCGCGTCCTCGGACGTCCCCGCGAACTCCGCCGGGTAGTCCATGGCGCCGACGCCGATGATCGTGCCCTGCCCCTGCATCAGGCGGGGGACCGAGTGGACCGTCCCGATGGTGCCGGGGTTGGTCAGCGAGATCGTGGTGCCCGCGAAGTCGTCGACCGTCAGCTTGTTGGCGCGGGCGCGCCGCACGACGTCCTCGTACGCGGACCAGAAGCCGGCGAAGTCGAGCGTCTCGCACTTCTTGATCGACGGGACCAGCAGCTGGCGCGTGCCGTCCGGCTTCGACATGTCGATCGCGATGCCGACGTTGACGTGCGCGGGGGTCAGGACGCTCGGCTTGTCGTCGGCCAGCGTGTACGAGGTGTTCATCGCCGGCATCTCGGCCAGCGCCTCGACCATCGCGAAGCCGATGAGGTGCGTGAAGGAGATCTTCCCGCCGCGGCCGCGCGCGAGGTGGTTGTTGATGACGATGCGGTTGTCCACCATCAGCTTGGCGGGGATCGCCCGCACCGAGGTGGCCGTGGGGACCTCGAGGGAGGACTCCATGTTCGTCACGACCCGCGCGGCCGGGCCGCGCAGCTTCTGGACGTCGTCCGCGGACTCGGTCTCGTCGGCGGTGGAGGTCCGCTGGGCGACCTGCGCGTACGGGGCCGTGGCCGGCTGGGCGGTCGCGATGGGCGACGTCACCGCGGGCGGCTCGACGAACGGCGCGGCCGGGGCGGGCGCGGGCGCGGGTGCGACCGGAGCAGCGGCGGCGGCGGGCGCGGCAGGCGGTGCCGGCGGAGCCGCATGGGCGCCGCGGGGCGGCGCGGCCGGCTGCGGGACGCCGTTCGCCGGTGCCTGCGCCGGGGCCGAGCCGTTCGTGGAGGCCTCCTCGGGCTTGTAGCCCTCGAAGAAGTCCCACCAGGCCGGGTCGACCGAGTTCTTGTCCTTCTGGTACTGCTCGAACAGCTCGTCCACGAGCCACTCGTTTGCGCCGAAAACGGCACGCGTCGAGTCAGGATCCGCCATCTGGGTCACGCTGGGATCGCCCACTTCCGCTGCGGTTCGTGACCGCGCCTCTGCTAGTCCGACTGCTACTTCTGTTGATGACAACACTACGGCCTCCGCGCACTCCGACCGGCCTCAGGACGCCTGTTCGGGACGGATCCACAGCCGTCTTCACCTGGTCAGCACACGCGGGTCAACGGGGGGCAACGTGCCCGTTCGCGCGCCCTCAAGGCGAGGTTGTCGGCACCCCTGCGAGGTCATGGTTGTGCTGGTGCCCGCGCAGGCTCACGTGATGTCGCGGCGGAAGGTCGTGACGCGCCCGATCGCGGCGAGCCCGACCCCGTACGCCACCAGCACCAGGGCGCCCTGCCACCACTCGAGCAGCGACCCGACGCCGGTCTCGGAGTAGAAGCTGCCGCCCGAGACGGCCTCGCCGGCAGCGCCCGGGAGGTACGCGGCCACGTCGGCCCCCCAGCTGGTCAGGGCCAGGACGAACCGCAGGACCGGCTCGACGAACTGCGTGAACGCGAGCACCACCACGATGACCGCGACCTGGTTGGTGAGCACGGAGCCGAACCCGACACCGACGACCGCCCACAGCGCGAGCGCGAGGACGGACAGGGCGATCGTCCGCCACGTCGAGGCCTGGTCCAGGAACGTCGGCTGGTCCAGCAGGGTCAGCACGGCGGCGCCCGCGCCGACGGAGGCGAGCGTGCCGACGATGCCGTACACCAGCCCCACGATCCCGGCCGAGACCAGCTTGGCGGACAGCAGCAGCGTCCGCCGCGGCTCGGCGAGCAGCGTGGGGGTGATGGTCTGGTGGCGGAACTCGGAGGCGACCGCGAGCGCGCCGACCAGCAGCGGGAACACGTAGCCGAACGTCACGGCGATCGTGTAGACGGCCCGCACGACGGCGTCCGGGGCCAGGACGAGGTCGTCCTCGCCGCCGCCGGGGCCGGGGCCCGCCATCCCGCCGCCCTGCGTGATGCCCCAGCCGAGGACGGCGGCCAGGAACGCCATGTAGACGGCCATGCACAGCAGGAGGATCCACCACAGCCGGGTGGTGACCAGCTTGCGGTACTCGGTGAGCAGGGCGGCGCGCATCAGGCAGCCACCCCCGCGGTCTCGACCGCGCCGACGAGCTGGAGGAAGAGCCCTTCCAGTCCCGCGTCCCGGCTGGTGAGCTCGTGCAGCTCGACCCCTGCGGCGAACGCCGCGGCGCCGACCGTCGCGGCGTCGACGTCCCAGAGCTCGGCCACCCGGGGATCACCCGCGTCGGTGCGGGTCCAGGACGCGCGTTCGACGAGCGTGGCGAGACCGGCGGCGTCGGGCGAGACCGCGCGGACCCGGACGCGGGCCATGCGGGCCAGGTCGGGGAGCGAGGACGCGTGCGCGAGGCGGCCGCGGGCGATGATGACGACGTCGTCGACGGTCTGCTCGACCTCGGAGAGCACGTGGCTCGACACGAGCACGGTGCGCCCCTCGGCGGCGAGCATGCGCAGGAAGCCACGCAGCCAGCGGATGCCCTCGGGGTCGAGGCCGTTGGCGGGCTCGTCGAGCAGGAGGACCCGGGGGTCGCCCAGCAGGGTGGTGGCCAGGGCGAGGCGTTGACGCATGCCGAGCGAGAAGCCGCCGACCCGTCGACGGGCCGCCGCGGACAGTCCCACGAGCTCGAGCACCTCGCCGGCGCGGGTGTCGGGGACGCCGACCTGTGGGGTGTAGAGCCGCAGGTGGTCGAGCGCCGTCCGGCCGGGGTGGAAGCTCGCCGCCTCCAGCGCGGCGCCCACGGTGCGCAGCGGCCGGTGGATCTGGCCGTACGTGAGCCCACCGATCGTCGCGGTGCCCGACGTCGGGCGCACGAGCCCGAGCAGCATCCGCAGGGTGGTGGTCTTGCCGGCCCCGTTGGGTCCGAGGAAGCCGGTGACGCGCCCCGGGGTGACCTGGAAGGAGAGGTCGTCCACCGCGCGGACCGGGCCGAAGGACTTGGAGAGGTGCTCGACGCGGATCGTTCCGTCGGTCGTCATGCCGGCAGAGCCTAGTGTTCTAGCGCGAGTAGAACAACCGTCAGGCGACCGTCGGGCTGACCGCCGGCAGGGTCACCCGCATCGTGCAGCCGACCTCGGTGTCGGCGACCTCGATGCGCCCGCCGTGCAGCTCGACGGCCCAGCGGACGATCGCGAGCCCCAGACCGGTCCCGCCCGTCGAGACCTGCCCGGTGACCGCCGGGTTGTTGCCCCGGACGAACCGCTCGAACACGTGCGGGCGCTGCTCACGTGAGATCCCGGGACCGTGGTCGACGACGTCGATGCGCACCTCGGTGCCCACCAGCCGTGCCTCGAGCCGCACCTCGTCGTCCTCGGGGGAGTGCCGCACGGCGTTGTGCAGGAGGTTCGCGACGACCTGGTGCAGACGGTCCGGGTCGGCCGGGACGGTGAGGTCCGCCGGCTCGACGACCACGGGGAACGTCAGTCGCTTCGTCGCGCCGACGAGCATCGCGCCCTCGGCGGCCTCCTGCAGGAACTCCTGCAGACGCACGTCGGCGATCTCGAGCGGGACGTCACCCGCCTCCAGCCGGGACAGGTCCAGCAGGTAGGTCACGAGCCGGCCGAGCCGCTCGGTCTGCGCCAGCGCGGCCTGCATGGTCGCCGGGTCGGCCTTGGTGACGCCGTCGACGATGTTCTCCAGCTGGGCCTGGAGCGCGGTGACCGGGGTCCGCAGCTCGTGGGACACGTTCGCGATGAGCTCGCGACGGAAGACGTCCGCCTGCTCCAGGTCGTCCGCCATCGTGTTGAACGCGTCCGCCAGCTGGCCCACCTCGTCGAGGCTCGTCGCCCGTACCCGGCGGCTGTAGTCGCCGGCGGCCATCCGTCGCGCCGCGTACGTCATCTCGCGCAGCGGCGACGTCATGCCCCGGGCCAGCAGCTGCGTGACGATCAGGGACCCGGCGACCGCGATGGGCAGCGTCCGGGACGGACCCAGCTGGTTGTACAGCCCCAGCCACGTGATGAAGGCCGCCGCGGTCACCGTCGCCGCGACGAGGACGCCGAGCTTGATCTTGATCGAGCTCAGCCGGTCGAGCGGCCGGACGTCCGGGAGCCGCGAGCGGGCGAACTCGCCGCGGACGTGCCGGGGTGCGTTCACGCGCCTTCGGGGACGCTCGCCCCGCCGGGCCCGTCGGCACCCGCGGTGCCGTCGCTCGGCTCGAACGCGTAGCCGACCCCGTGCACGGTGCGGATCAGGTCGGGGCCGAGCTTGCGGCGCAGCGCCTTGATGTGGGAGTCGACCGTACGGGTGCCGCTCGCGTCGACCCAGTCCCACACCTCCGCGAGCAGGCGCTCCCGGGTCAGCACCGTCCGGGGCGTCGCCGCGAGGGCGAGCAGCAGGTCGAACTCCGTCGGGGTCAGGTGCACCTCGCTCGTCCCGCGCAGCACCCGCCGCTGGGCGCGGTCGACGGTGACGTCGCCCAGGACGAGCGGCGGGTCGGGCTGCTCGGCGGACGCCATCTCGGCGGCCCGCGTGGCCCGCTCCGTGCGGCGGAGCAGCGCCTTGGTGCGGGCGACCAGCTCACGCATCGAGAACGGCTTCGTCATGTAGTCGTCGGCGCCGACGCCGAGACCGATCAGCATGTCCGTCTCGTCGTCGCGCGCGGTGAGCATCAGCACCGGGACCGGCCGCTCGGCCTGGATCCGGCGGCAGACCTCGAGCCCGTCGATGCCGGGCAGCATCACGTCGAGCACCACGACGTCCGGCCGCAGCCGCGACGCCGCGCTGACGCCCGCCAGCCCGTCGCCGACCGCCTCGACCGTCCAGCCCTCCGCCGAGAGCCGGTGCACGATCGCCTGCGCGATCGCGGGTTCGTCCTCCACCACCAGGACCGTCGTGCCGGCCGCCCCGCCGGGCGCCGTCGTCGGCCCACCGCTCACGTTCGCCATGTCGCCAGGGTGGCACAGCCACGCACGTCTAACCCGTGCTGACGCTCCCGCGTGTGGGCGGACCCTGTGAAGACGGCCGAGCGCCCGTATGATCGACCCCACCATGAGCAGCTCAAGTCGCTGCCGGCGTCCCGCCCGGGCCGACGCGCCCGGGGGAGATCTTGCCGGCCACCTCTGCCCTTACTCATCTTCCTCTTCTGCCCTCACCAGCGCCGACCCCCGGGTCGGCGCTCGTCGTAGGCACGGCGGTACGACGTGCTGATCGAGTGGCTCCTCGTCGGGCTGGGCGTCCTGCTCACGCTCGGCACCGCCGTGTTCGTCGCGAGCGAGTTCTCGCTCGTGACCCTCGACCCCGGCCTGGTCGCGAGCCAGACCTCGCCCGACGACCGCCGCAGCCAGTCGGTCCTCAAGGCCCTGCGCCGCCTGTCGACCGAGCTCTCCGGCGCCCAGCTCGGGATCACGCTGACCACGGTCCTGCTCGGGTACACGACGCAACCCGCCGTCGTGCGGCTGCTGCAGATCCCCCTGGAGGACTCCGTCCTCGGGCAGGTGGTCGGCGGCATCGTCGCGGGGATCCTGGCGATCATCCTGGTGAACGGCTTCTCGATGGTCGTCGGTGAGCTCATCCCGAAGAACCTCGCGATCAGCCGGCCGCTGCCGACGGCCCGGATGGTCGCGCCGCTGCAGCGCGCCTTCACCAGCGGCCTGCGCCCCCTCATCGTCGCGTTCAACGGCAGCGCCAACAAGCTCCTGCGCAGCTTCGGGGTCGAGCCGCGCGAGGAGCTGTCCGGCGGCCGCTCCCCGCAGGAGCTCGCCGCGCTGGTGCGGCGCTCCGCGGAGGTCGGCACGCTCGACGAGTCCACCGCGACGCTGCTCACCAACTCGATCGAGTTCACCGAGCTGACGGCCGTCGACGTGATGACCGACCGGTTGCGGCTCGTCGTCGTGCGTCGGGAGGAGTCGGCGGCCGACGTCGTCGACCTGGCCCGCCGCACCGGGCACTCCCGCTTCCCCGTCATCGGTGACTCGAGCGACGACATCGTCGGCCTGGTGCACCTGCGGCGCGCGATCGGTGTCCCGTACGAGCGCAGGTCGGACGTCCCGGCAGCCGCGCTCATGGTCGAGGCGCCGCGCGTGCCTGAGACCGTGCACCTGGGACCTCTCCTGGTCGAGCTGCGCGAGCTGGGCCTGCAGATGGCCGTGGTCGTCGACGAGTACGGCGGCACGTCCGGCGTGGTCACGCTCGAGGACGTCGTCGAGGAGCTCGTCGGGGACGTCGCCGACGAGCACGACCGCCGACGCGCCTCCACCACCCGCTCCGCCGACGGCTCGTGGCTGCTGCCCGGGGTCCTGCGCCCCGACGAGCTCGCGGAGGTCACCGGGCTGCACGTCCCCGCGGACGGGCCCTACGAGACCCTCGGCGGGCTGCTGATGTCCGAGCTCGGGCGGATCCCGACCGCCGGTGACGAGATCGTCGTCGAGGGGGTCCTCCTGCAGGTCGAGGCCATGGCGGGCCGCCGCGTCGAACGGGTTCGCGTGCGCGCGGTCGAGGCCGACGACGAGGACGCGTCATGAGCTCGACCCTGGCGCTCGTCCTCGGTGCCCTCCTGCTCGCCGCGAACGCGTTCTTCGTCGGCGCCGAGTTCGCCATCATCTCCGCCCGGCGCAGCGCGATCGAGCCCCTCGCCCGCGACGGCGACCGACGCGCGAAGACCGTCCTGTGGGCGATGGAGAACGTCTCGCTCATGCTCGCGTGCGCCCAGCTGGGCATCACGGTGTGCTCGACGAGCCTCGGTGTCGTCGCCGAGCCGGCCATCGCCCACCTGATCGAAGGTCCGCTGCACGCGCTCGGGGTCAGCGACAGCCTCACGCACCCGATCTCGTTCGTCGTCGCCCTCGCGATCGTGGTCTACCTGCACGTCGTGCTCGGCGAGATGGTGCCCAAGAACCTCGCCGTCGCCGGACCCGACCGCGCGGTGCTCCTGTTCGGACCCCCGCTGGTCTGGGTGGCCCGCGCCGTGCGCCCGCTCATCGGTGCGCTCAACTGGATCGCCAACCACGCGCTGCGGCTCTTCGGGGTCGAGCCCAAGGACGAGGTGGCCTCCGCGTTCACCGCGCAGGAGGTCCAGTCCATCGTCGAGCGGTCGCAGGCGGAGGGGCTCCTCGACGACGAGCAGGGGCTGCTGGCCGGCGCCCTGGAGTTCTCCGACAAGACCGCGCGCGACACCATGATCAGGACCGGTTCGCTCGTGACCGTCGGTGCGGGCAGCACCCCGGAGGACGTCGAGCGGCTGGTCGCCCGGACCGGTTTCAGCCGGTTCCCGGTCGTCGACGACGCCGGAGTCCCTACCGGGTACCTGCACCTGAAGGACGTCCTGTACGCCGACGAGGCCGCGCGCAGCCTGCCGGTGCCACCGTGGCGAGTGCGGGCGCTCGCGGTCGTCGGACCGCAGGACGAGGTCGAGGACGCGCTGGCGGCCATGCAGCGCTCCGGTGCGCACCTGGCACGGGTCGACGAGGACGGCCGGACGGTCGGCGTCGTGTTCCTCGAGGACATCCTCGAGGAGCTCGTGGGCGAGGTGCGGGACGCGATGCAGCGGGACCAGCTCTCCTGATCGTTCGTCCGGATGTGGGGATCGCGTGCGCTCCATCGGCGTGTCGCTCCGCGTGTCGTCCGGAATGTCCACTTCCCGGACTGGACGGCTGTCCAGGGGGTTGGACGCACGTCGACGAGCCGTTATGGTTTCGTGACCGCAAGTCGCCGGGTCGCCCGCAGCGCACCCGACGATGACGTCGCGGCAGATCAGAGACGCGTGAACGGACTGGAGGTGTCGTGGGGTCGCACAGCGAAGAGCCCGTGACGGCACCCCTCACCCGTCGCCAGCTCCGCGAGGCCCAGCGCCGGTCCGAGTCCGGGTCCGCCCCCGTGACCGGTCCGCGCCCCGATCCCGACTCCCCGGCAGCGCACCACGTGCCGTCGTGGGCCCACCCGTCCGCCCCGGTCACCGAGGCCCCGGTCCGGTCCACGCCCCCGCAGCAGACCCGCTCCGCGTGGTCCGCCGGACCGCAGGCGCACACCTCCGCTCCGTCGGCGGCGCCGCAGCCACGTGCAGCCACCCGGGCCGCGTCGCCGGCTCGCCCTGCGGCGCCGTCGGCTCCGATGTCGCGGCCCGATGCTCCGACCGCCTCACCGGTTCGCCCTGGTGCGCCGACCGCCTCCCCGGTTCGCGCTCCTGCGCCCACCGCGCCGGCTCGCGTCGAGGCTCCGGCTGCTCCCCCGCGACGGTCGGCGGACACCGCACCGTTCAGTGCGTCGCGCAGCCCGGAGCCGCTGCCCACCCTGCCCGCACGGATCGAGTGGCCCGCCGCCCCGGCCCGACGGACCGTCGCAGCTCCCGCCGTCCCGACGTCGGTCAGGGCCGCGGCGCCGGTCACCTCACCCCGCGCGCTGGCCACCACCGCGATCCCCCTCGAAGCAGGGCCTGCCGAGTCCGGACCGTCCGCGCCCGTCGCAGCGGCCCCGTTCCCGGCGGTCGAGGAGGTGCCCGAGCTCGAGGCGACGCCCCACGGGACGATCGGGCGCCGCTCCCGCAAGCCCACGCGCGCCGCCGCACGGCTCAGCGTCCTCGGCGTGCTGGCAGGCATCACTGTCGTCATCCCGGTCAGCCAAGGGCTCGTCCCCAGCTCGGTGGCCTTCGGCTCCGACGCACTGGCCGACTCCACCCTCCCCACGACCGTCTCGGCGCTCGCCGGGTCGTCGCTCTCCGCGATGCCGCCCACGTCGCTGATGGCGACCGACGGCGCGCTCCAGGCACGGGGACTGGCCACCGCCAGCCGGGCCGAGGACCGGTCCGCGCTGCCCGGCTGCGACGGCTCGATGCGTCCCGCCGGCCAGAACGGCCTCCTCAAGACCTCCGACCTGTGCAACCTCTGGGACAACCACACCCAGCTGCGCGCCGACGCGGCCGTCTCCCTCGCCGAGTTCAACCAGGCGTTCGCCGCACGGTTCGGCGGTGACCTGTGCATCAGCGGGGGCTACCGCACGCTCGCGGCGCAGCGTGCCGTCAAGGCGCAGAAGGGCGGCCTCGCCGCCGTCCCCGGCAAGAGCAACCACGGCTGGGGCCTGGCCGTCGACCTCTGCCAGGACCAGACGTCCGGCACGAAGTGGCGCTGGATCACCGAGAACGCACCGACCTACGGCTGGGAGAACCCCGCCTGGGCGCAGCCCGGCGGCAGCGGCCCGTACGAGCGCTGGCACTGGGAGTACAAGAAGGGCGTCCAGGCCGACGGCGAGTACTACGACGGCTGAGCCCGGCAGCGGCTCCGCACTCAGAGGAGCGCGAGCCCCCAGGTGATCGTGTGCGCGGCGCCCGGCGCCAGGTGCACCAGGTCGTCCCCCGTCCGGAACGCATCGGCCACGCACGTCATCGGCTCCGCGGCGACCCCGCGCCGGGCGATCTGCGCCACCGTGTCGCCGGTGCACACCTGCCACGCCATCGTCGCGCGGTCCGCCCACATCGCGACCGTGCGCCCGTCGGGGCAGCCCAGCCGGATCCACGACAGCCCGTCCGCGTCCCGGAGCACGTCGGTCCACGCGTCGTCCAGGTCGAGTCCACGCAGCACGCGCGCCGTCCGCAGGTCGCTGTCACCGGACACGGGCTCCGTCCCCGTCGGCAGGAGCCGGTCGTCGACGGTCACGTGCCCCGACGCGTCGATCTGGAGCGTGCAGTCGTCGACCTGGCCGTCGCCGGGGGACAACCACGGGTGGAACCCGATCCCGTAGGGCGCGGTCGTCGCGCCGAGGTTCGTGCCCTCCGCCGACACGTGCAGCCCCGCCTCCGTCAGCGTGTAGGTGAGCCGCACGCGCACCGGCCACGGGTACCCGTGGGTCGGGACGATGACGTGCTCGAGCGTGACCGACGTCGCGCTGGAGCCGACCGTCTCGAACGCCGTGCTCGCGACCAGACCGTGCAGAGCGGTGTGCCGCAGGTGCTCGGTCACCGGGACCTCGAACGACGTCCCGGCGTAGGAGTACACGCCGTCGCGCAGACGGTTCGGCCAGGGGGCGAGCACCGCGCCGGAGAACGCCGGCGGGATCTGGTCCTCGCCGAACGGCAGGACGACGTCCCGGCCGTCGACCGAGTACTCGCGCAGGCTGGCGCCGACGGCCGTGACGACCGCGCGCTGACCCCCCAGCTCGAGGACGTGCTGGCGGCCGGTCGGCAGGGGAGTGGTCAGAGTCGTGGACACGCTCACACGCTAGCGGGCCGGGCACGTGACCCGGAGGAACAGGTCACGTGTCCGGCCGCGGTTCAGCTCTCGGTCTCGTCGTCGTCGCGACGGCCGACCATCACCACGAGCGCCGTGCCAGCGACGAGCGCGGCGAGCGCGGCCACGACCAGCGACTCCGTCGCGACGCCCGTCGACGCGAGCCTGCCGTCCGGAGCGGAGAGGACCTGGCTCTGGAACGTGTCGTCCGTGGCCAGCACCTCGTCCTGCGCGGCGGGGACGCCGACCGTCACGCCCGCGAGCGTCGGGCTCGTCGGGTCGACGGGCGGGACGGTGCCCGACGGGTCGGTCGGGGCCGAGGGGTCCGTGGGCTCGGACGGTTCCGTCGGCTCGGTGGGGCCCGCTGGGTCGGTCGGGTCGGTCGGTTCCGTGGGGTCCGTCGGGTC
>NZ_BJWH01000009.1 GCF_007990265.1 Cellulomonas terrae | reverse complement strand
GGGTGCGCCCGGTCTCCACCGGGCGCACCCGCCGCGCTGCTCAGCTCCTGCGGCTCAGGCGCATCGGGTTCGCGCCGAGGTCGCCGAAGACGAACCAGGACGTCGCGACGACGTGCTGGACCTGGAAGTAGCCGAAGCCGAACCCGGAGTCGAGGAGGCTGGACGCCGCGACGATCCCGCCGTCGACCTCCACGCCCCCCAGGTGCTGACCGGCACCGAGCACGTCCTGCGCGTGCCGGACCTGGCCGAGCAGGCCGTCCACGGCGCGCTTGTCGCCGCGGCGCCCGCGGTCGGCCAGCGACGTCGCGAGCTGGCCGGTGCCCTCCAGCCAGACACCCTGCGGGTGCACGGTGATCCCGTTGTACTGCGCGGTCGAGACGAGGCTCGCCGTGCTGAACGTGACGCCGGAGAGCCGTTCGCCGTCGGGCAGCTGGGACGTCGGAGCGCTCGCGTCGTCCGTGACGGCGAGCGCGGACGCCGCCCAGTCGAGCGCACCCGCGTAGCGCTTCTCGCGCAGCGCGAGCCAGCTCCACGTCGCCGGGTCGAGCGGCACCGGGAACCTGTTGATCTCGATGCCGTCGTTGGTCCCCGTCCAGAAGGTGCCCTGGGCGGGGTCCCACATGCGGTCGACGAACGCGCGAGCGTGGGCGGCGGCCTTCGACCAGGCCCTGTCGCGCGTGAGCTCGCGGAGCATGGTGAAGAACGCGACGCAGTCGATGTTGTGCTCCGTCGAGCCGTTGGGCACCGGGACGTTCGCGCCGTTGACGCCGAACGAGAACCCCCCGAGCGGCTGCGTGGACCAGGTGTTCGTCGTGATCCACGTGCCGATGCGGACCGCGGCGTCGAGGTACCGGCGGTCGCGGGTGCGGGCGTAGAGCTGGGCGAGCGCCATGCCGGGCCACGCCATGTCGCCGACGGCGGTGCCGAGGAACCCGAACTGCCAGCCGATGTTGGCCGAGCCGTCCGGCAGGACGAAGCCGTACGGCTGCGGGTTGCCGTCGTAGAACGTGTAGGGCCCGACGTTGTAGCCCTGCCGCAGGCGGCCGTCGGCGTAGCCGGGGTCGTGCTCCTGGGCGTAGACGAGCCCGTCGCCGATGGCTCGCGCCGTCTGCTCCGTGCTGCGGCGACCGTCGGCGAGCAGCGCGATGACCGCGAGGGCGCTGTCGTACACGAACGCGGTGCTGAACAGCCCGAGCTCGTCGGCGTAGCTCTGCGGCAGGCGCGCCCCGGTGTTGAGCGTCGGGTACGCGTCGGTCGCGCTCTGCAGGAAGGCGACGGCGGCCCTGCGCGCAGCGGCGGCGCTGCCGTGCGGGTTGCCGTGCGCGGCGACCGGGCCGGCGGAGGGCAGTCCTCCGGCGGAGGCGCTCGTCGCGCTGGCGGCGACGGCGGCGGCCGCGCCGCTCAGGACGAGGAACGACCGGCGGCTGAGCGCGGGAAGGGCGTCGTGGGGCGTGACGGGGTCGATCGTGGTGTCGGGCATCGCAGGGGACCCTCCAGGGCGGCGAGCGGGCCGCGGCGGTGCGGCCCGGGACCACGGTAGGGACACATCGGGCCCAACGGAAGATCTGGACAGATCCGACAATCGTTCGGCCCCGCCCGGAAGAGTGACACGTGTCCGTTCTCCGAGCGCCTGTCGTTGACACGTGTCCGGAGCAACCACCCGAGAGCCTCCCCACGACCGCTCGACGCGCACGCCCAGGCGTGGTTGGCGGGGCGGCGCGTCCACGGCCTCGGCGCCGGACGTCTCCGATCAGGACGGTCCGGGCGGGCAGCGGGCCGGGCCCCGCGCGGCGGGTCGCGACGGCTTCTCTCACGTCTGCCGGTCATGCGCGCAGGGCCGGGATCCCCACCCTCCTGGGAGCCCCGACCCTGCGACGTCGTACTCAGAGTGACGCGTCGGTGCGACAGAGTCAAGCACGTGTTGACCGTCGTCACACGATCGCCGTGACCCGGCCGGTCCGAGGCTGCGCCCGACACGTCCGACGAACAGCCGGGTGGGCCGCCGCCGCGTGCCAGACTCCTGGCGTGGGCGCGCCGCGCAGTGAGCTCAAGGGCATCGGGTACGAGATCTTCATCGGCGCGCTGTCGCTGCTGTCGATCTTCAACCTGGTCCTCGTCGCCGTCACCCGGCAGGACGCGGACCTGCAGAACGTCCTGCTGATCATGAACGCGATCTTCAGCGGCGTCTTCCTCCTCGACTTCACCTACCGGATCGTGACGGCCCCGTCGCGGTCGGGCTACTTCTTCCGGCACTTCGGCTGGGCCGACCTGCTCGCCAGCCTGCCGTTCGCCGAGCTCAAGTTCCTGCGCATCTTCCGCCTGGTCCGCGTCGTCCGGCTCATGCGGGAGGTCGGCGGGCGCAAGGTCCTGCGGACGCTGGTCCGCGACCGCGCCGGCAGCGCGCTGTACACCCTGCTGCTCACGGGCATCCTCGTGCTGCAGTTCGGCAGCCTCACGATCCTGCGCATCGAGGACGACGCCCCGGGCGCCAACATCACGAGCGCGTCGGACGCCCTCTGGTACACGATCGTGACGATCTCCACCGTCGGCTATGGAGACCAGTACCCGGTGACCAACGAGGGGCGCGTCGTCGGCGCGATGATCATCGTCGTCGGGGTCGGCATCTTCGGGACGTTCACCGGCTACCTGGCCAACCTGTTCCTGGCACCGCGGAAGAGGGCGCCGGAACCGGTGGACGCCCTCACCCGGCTGCGGCAGGTGCTCGACGTCCCGGGCGTCACCGTCGACGACGTCGACCGGGTGCTCGCCCTGCACCGGGACGACCCCGTCACGTGAGGTCGAGCGTCAGCGTCCTGCCCCAGTCGTGGCGGGCCGCCTCCGTGAAGCCGACCCGCGTGTAGAACGCGATGGCACCCTCGTTGCGGCTGTCGACGCCGAGGTGCAGCCCGGGCACCCCGCGCTCGCGCAGCGCTGCCGCGAGGGTCTCGACGAGCCGACGACCGAGGCCGAGGCCCTGCGCCCGCGGGAGCAGGTCGATGTGCATGTGCGCGGGGAACCGGTCGACGAGGGCGTCGTCGGCCGCGGCCCAATCGTGGATGCGACCGACCAGCACGTGGTCCTCTGTGCCGTCGTGCGGGTCCTCGCGCACCGGGTACCGCGCGCGCAGCGTCGGCCACCACCGGCGCTCCAGCCACTGCTCGAAGCGGTGGGTGTCGGCCGTCGCGACGATGTAGCCCACCAGCCCGAGCCCGTCGACCACCACGAACGTGAGCCCCGGGTCCGCCACCGGGTACGGACCGGCGTACACGTGACCCAGCAGGTCGGGGTCGCGGTACAGGCCGGTCGCGTCGCCGCCGGCCTCGCCGGTGAGCAGGCAGATCCGGTAGATCCCCGGGAGGTCGGACGGGTGGAACGGGCGGATCATCCCGGGTGCGGCAGGCATGCACACGACTTTCTCACGCGTTTACGCCCCTCCGGGTTCCAGGATCGGCTCCGACCTGCCGATGTCTAGGGAGTGACGCTCATCACTGACTCCGCCCCCGACCTGCTGCACCAGGCGTTCGTCGTTGCCGTCGGCAAGTGCGACGACGACGGCAACCCACTGGGCCCGCTGTACAGCGTGCTGAGCAGCGCGACGACGTTCCACGCGAGCGTCGTCGTCCCGACACCTGAGGAGGCGTTCGCGCTCGCCCGCGAGCAGATCGCCGCTCAGCCCGACCCCGGATCGTGGGAGATCATCTCCCTGCTGCACTGACCTCGGTCCGCGGCCGACGCTGACTCAGACGGTGTATCTCTTCTCCGGCCAGTAGGCCCACTCCTCGAACAGCTCTGCGCGCCCGTCCGGCGCGAACCGCAGCACCCACAGGTCCCGGTACTCCTGCGGCTCGTCGCCGCCGTACCGGACCTCCACCCTGACCACCGCGTCGGGGCCGTCCGCCGCGACCACCGTGGCCGTCATCGTGAACGGTGTCGGGTCCACCCAGAACCCCTTGATCGCGTCGAGCCCGTCCAGCGGCTCCGCGTCGTAGGGCGACCGCAGGTAGCGCGCGTCCTGCGCGAACAGCCCGTCCAGGGCGTCCACGTCCTGCGCCCGCCACGCCTCCTCGTACCGCTCGACCCACCCGGTGACAGCGTCCCGACCCATCGGTGCCTCCTCGTCTCGCCGCAGCCGTCGTCTCACCTCATCACGGTGCACCTCGAACCGGCGATCGGTGCAGCGAACGGTGCCGGTGGCGGCAGCGATCGCCGGCTCGGCCGTCTGACACGCGCGTCCGGGCACCGCGCAGAGTGCACGCGTAGGACACACTCCTCTGGTGACCGACCTGCTGTCCTCCCCCCGCCCGCAGGGCGAGCCGGGCGCGGTCGACCATCGCGCCGACTGGTCGTGGCTCCCCGACCCCGCCGACATCCCGACCGGACCGGGACTGGCGCGGGCGCGCGACGAGGCCGAGCGCCTCCTCGCCGACCACGGCGTCACGTACGGCGCGGACTCCGAGGACGGCGAGCACCCCTGGCACCTGGACCCGCTGCCCGTCATCGTCGACGAGCCCGAGTGGGCCCGCCTGGACGCGGCGCTGGTGCAGCGGGCGGAGCTGCTGGACGCGATCCTGCAGGACGCGTACGGCCACCGGCTGCTCCTGACCGACAAGCTCCTGCCGCCCACGGTCGTCCTCGGGCACCCCGGGTTCGTGCGGGCCGTCGACGGTCTGCGGCTGCCCGGCGGGCGGGAGCTGGTGCTCACCGCGACGGACCTGGTGCGCGACGGCGCGGGCGGGTGGTGCGCGGTCGCGGACCGGACCCAGGCGCCGTCGGGCGTCGGGTACGCGATGGAGGACCGCCGGGTCGTCTCCCAGGTGCTCTCGGGCGTGTACCGGCAGGCGTCCATCCAGCGCCTCGGCCCGTTCTTCCGAGCGCTGCGGCTCGCGCTGCGGGACGTCGCCCCGGGGCGCGCCGAGCAGCCGCGGGTCGTCCTGCTCACCTCGGGACCGTCGAGCGAGACCGCGTTCGACCAGGCGTACCTGGCGTCCATGCTCGGCCTGCCGCTCGTGGAGGGGTCCGACCTGCTGGTCCGCGACGGGCGCGTGTGGATGCGCGGTGTCGAGGGTCTCGAGCCGGTGGACGTGGTGCTGCGGCGCGTCGACGCCGAGTGGTGCGACCCCCTGGACCTGCGGCAGGGGTCCCGTCTCGGCGTCCCGGGGCTGGTCCGCGCGGTGCGCGCGGGGACGGTCAGCGTGGTCAACCCGCTGGGCAGCTCGGTGCTGGAGAACCCGGCGCTGCTCACGTACCTGCCGCGGCTGGCGAACGCGGTGCTCGACCAGGACCTCGCCCTGCCGTCGGCCCCCACCTGGTGGTGCGGCGAGCCGCGGTCCCTGCAGCACGTCGTGACCCACCTCGAACGGCTCGTGGTGCTCCCGACGGTCCGCGGCACCGACGTCGGCACGATCCTCGGCTGGACCCTGAGCCACCGCGAGCGCGAGCAGCTGGCCGCCCGGATCAGCGCCGAGCCGTGGCTGTGGGTGGGCCAGGAGCCCGTGGGCCCGGCCGGCCCGACCGTCGACGGGACCCCGGTGGGGGTCGGGAGCGACCTGCCGTCCGCCGAGGGCGTCGGCCCGGCCGACCTCGGTCCGCGGGCCGCGGTCCTGCGCACGTACGCGGTCGCGCACGGCGGGACGTACACGGTGCTGGCCGGCGGGCTGGCGCGCGTCGCGGCGGGGCACGTCGTGTCGTCGTCCCTCGGCGCCGCCGCGAAGGACGTGTGGGTGCTCTCCACGCAGCCGGACGCACCCGTCGAGCCGTGGGTGCCGTCCGACGAGTCGGCGGCGGGCGAGGTCGCGACGCCGCGCCGCCCCGCGACGGGCATCTCGCCGCGCACCGCCGAGAACCTCTACTGGATGGGCCGCTACGCCGAGCGGGCGGAGGACGCCAGCCGCGTGCTGCGTGTCGTCGTCGACCGCTGGGACGACTTCCACCAGCGCCCCGCCTCCGTGGGCGGCCGCGCGCTCGACGTGCTCATCTCGGCGCTCACGCCGACCGAGCAGACACCCCCCGCGTTCCGGGACCTGGTGCTCGACCCCCGCACCCCGGGCACGGTCGCGCGCTCGGTCCGCCGCCTGGCCGCCGCGGCCGCTGCCGTCCGCGACCAGCTCTCCACCGACACGTTCGGCCCGCTCGCGCGGATCGAGCGGGCGCTGCGCGACGAGCGCGCCAAGACCCGTGGCCGGACGCAGGGAGCGGACTCGCTCGACCTCGGCGTGGTCAGCGGCAACACCGTGACGGCCGGCCTGCGGCCCGCGCTCGACAAGGTCCTCGAAGGGCTGCTCGCCATCGCGGGGATCACCGCCGAAGGGCTCGTGCGGGACGTCGGGTGGCAGTTCCTCGACGCGGGCCGGCGCATCGAGCGGGCGCAGCACCTGGTCGAGAGCCTGCTGGCGACCGTCGTGCAGCGCCGGCCCGCCGACGTCGACGCCGTCGTGCTGGAGTCGGTGCTGCTCGCGCACGAGTCGGCGATCACGTACCGGCGCCGCCACCAGACGGGTGCCGGTCTGGCGGAGGTGCTGGACCTCCTGCTCCTCGACGGCACGAACCCCCGCTCGCTGGCCTACCAGCTGGACCGGCTCCAGGAGTCGCTCGCCCTCGTCCCGCTGGCCGGCCGGGCGCCTGACCAGCGCGACCACCTGCTGTCCGACGTCGTCGACCTGCTGGCCGAGGTGGACGCGGTCGCGATCGCCGCCGCGGTCACCGACGACGGCCGGCGCTCGCGGCTCGCCGAGACGCTGGAGTCGATGCTCTGGCGCCTGCACTCCGCGGCCGACGAGATCGAGCGCGTGCACTTCGTCCGGCTCGCACCGAGCCGCGCGCTCGAGGACCCCTGGGACGCCCGGGACGGTGGTGGCGAGTGAGCCGCACCTACGACCTGGTCCACCGCACCACGTACTCGTACGCGAACGTGGTGACCGACTCCTACGGCCGCACGACGATGACGCCCCGCGACGTCCCCGGACAGTCGTGCCTGTCGACGTCGGTCGAGATCGAGCCGGCGCCCGCGGACACCAACCAGTGGGTCGACTACTTCGGCAACCGCACCACGTACTTCGGCGTCACGACCCCGCACACCCGGCTCGTGGTCACGTCGCGGTCGACGATCGAGGTCACGCGGCAGGCGCCCGACCCCGCGGCCCTCCCGGTCGTCGGGTGGCACGAGGTGGCGCGGCGGGTCGCCGCCGGCGAGGTCGGCCGGCTGGACCCGAGCATCGTGGACCTGCGCGAGGCCCTGCTCCCGTCGCCGCACGTCACGTTCGCCGACGAGGTCCGCGACTGGGCGGCCCCGACGTTCGCGACCGACCGGCCGATGGTCGAGGTGCTGATCGAGCTGGCGCACCGGATCCGGACCGAGCTGGCGTACCGGTCGGGCTCCACGACGGTGCACACCACGCAGGCCCAGCTGCTCGCGCAGCGAGCGGGCGTCTGCCAGGACTTCGCGCACCTGATGATCGCCGCGCTGCGCCTGCACGGCCTGCCCGCGCGGTACTCCAGCGGGTACATCGAGACCCGTCCGCCGGCCGGCCGGGAGAAGCTCCGGGGCGCCGACGCGTCGCACGCCTGGGTGTCCGCGTGGGTGCCCGGCGCCGGCTGGGTGGAGGTCGACCCGACCAACGACCAGCTCGTCGACGACCGGTACGTGCTGCTCGGCTGGGGGCGCGACTACGACGACGTCCCGCCGTTGCGCGGGGTCATCTTCACGGAGGGTTCGGGCTCCCGGCTGACGGTGTCCGTCGACCTGGTGCCCAGCGGCAGCGAGCCGTTCGCCTAGCGCGGCGCGGTCGCCCGGTCCTGCAGCTCGCCCGGCGTGACGATGAACCCGCCGCTGTCCACGACCGTCCCGCCGACGGCCCGCCACAGCGCCGCGGCGATGCGCGCGACCGACGGCACCACCCGCGAGCGCGCGATCAGGTGCAGCTGCGAGGGGTGCTCCTGACGCAGCTCCTCCGGTTCCGGCGGGATCCAGGTGACGTGGTACGACCACGGCCCGAACTCGCGCCAGTCCAGCCGGGACAGCGCCACGGGCACCTCGCTCGAGCGCCCGGTCCGCACGGTGATCGCCCCGTCGTACTCGAACGTCGCGGTCACGGAGAACGTGGGCGGACCCGACGTCCCCTCGGACTGCTGCGGGCGGGGCACGTCCGTCGGCCCGACGCGCGCCCCGCTCATGGCCGGGCGCACCAGCGGCAGGGCGTCCTGCGCGGACAGAGGCATCGGCGACCAGAGGGTCAGGTCCACCGCGGCACCGGGGTCCGGCACCACCACGGGGTGCGCGCGGTCCGCGGGGACGATGCTGCCACCGGCCCGACGGGCGGCCGCGGCCATCCAGCCGTACACGAGGTCGAGGGACGCCCGCGGGTCGGCGGGGACCAGCGCGTAGAGGTCGACCGCCGGCACGGCGAGCCCGGTCGACTGGGCCTCGGCCCGACCCGCCGGGACCGGCCCCTCGAGCGAGGCGGCGCCGTTCAGCCGCAGCAGGCCGGGGACCGGCTCGGTGACGACCGAGGCGATGCCACGGAACCGCGCACCCGTCATCGGGCGGGACTTCGCGGCTTCCTCGGCGTCGATCGGCTCACGGGTCCACGCGGCGTCGGGGAACCAGGCGACGGCCAGGACGGCGACGTTCGTGCCGCGAGGCACGACGAGGACATTCCGCCCGTCCAGCTCCCTGGGTAGGTCGACCAGCGGCAGGCTCATGCCGGAGGACCGTACACAGGTTGTGATGCGAGCGGGTGAAGTTTCGGCGTGCCTTCCGGCGAGTCCGGGCTGGTCAGCGAGTTGTCCACAGGTTCCGGCGTGTTGCACACGGCTGTGGACACACCCTGTGGACAACGCGTCCGATCGCGGCGAGCGCTTCCCTGTCGCGAGAGTTCAGGCACGCACGTCGTGCAGGTGATGCACCACGTCGTGCAGGAAGTACTGCCCGAGCGTCAGCACCGTGAACTCCGACCCGTTCGACCGCCGCCCCGACCGGCCCCACTGGTCGTCGGCCACCGAGTCGAAGAGGGCCGCGGTGCTGTCGGCCGACTCGGCGAGCTCCCCGGCCACCACCTGCGGGTCCTGCAGGTCGTACCGGTCGGCGAGGGCCGTCGCGTCCTGGTCCCAGTTCTCGAACAGCGGGTCGTCCTGCGTCAGCAGCAGCTCGAGACGGGCGCCGAAGATCCGCATGACGTCGCGCACGTGCGCCCCGTACTCGAGCGTCGACCAGGTGGTCGGGTCAGGACGCTCCCGGGCGTCCACCCGGTGCAGCGCGGAGACCCACCGCGGGGAGAGCTCGCGCACGGTGCCGGCGATGGCCGGTCCGTCGACGTCGGCAGCGGTGAACCCGCACTCGGGGCACCGCTGCGACAGGACCCAGGTCCAGTCCTTGGTGTCGGGCTGGATCTCCTCGTTCGTCATGCAGGGAAGGCTAGTGGTCGCCCTCGTACCCCGAGTACGTCAGGAACCACGACGTGCTCGGCAGCTCGCGGTTCCGGTCGCGGGACTCGTCGATGCGTCCCGCTGCGGGCGCGACGAACTCCCCCGCGATCCAGCCGTCGTCACGCGTGTCGAGCCAGACGTCGCGTCCGGGCTCTCCTGCGTCGATGATCATCTGACCCCCTGGTCGTTCCCTTGCTGTGAGCGCCGCGGCCGGGCGAAGCTCCCCTCCGATCCTCGCCCAGCCGCCGCTCGTCCAACCCCCCGGCCAGCAAGGGCCGCCTCGCTACGTGAGGAACGTAGGGCGCGGCACGTTGCAGGAAGGTTGCAGGTGAGACGACGGATCTGGGCGGTCTCGTCAGGCGTGCGGGGGGGCTCCGAGGCGGTGCCCCAGCAGGTCGAGCCGGCCGACGGCACGCACGTGCACCGGCGACCCCTTCGGTGCCAACCAGGCCAGGCGCTCCCAGGCCTGCCAGTCGTCGGCACCCGCGTCGGAGGACAGCCAGCGGCTCACGACCCCGGGCAGGGGGCTGGCCAGCACGGCCGCGCGCACGTCGGCGGCGAGCTCGTCGCGGATCCGTTCGACCCCCGGCGCCACGGACCGCGGGAGGACCGGTCCGGGGTAGGCGGTGAGGGCGGCGTCGACGTCCCCGGTGTCGAGCAGCGCGTGGACCATGTCGGCGTCGGTGCGCAGCGGCGCCGTGAGGCGGTACGGGCGGGACTCGCTGAGCAGGGGTCCGACGAGCCGCCGCAGACGCGAGACCTCGGCCCGCACGGTGACGTCCGACAGCTCGTGCTCGCTGAGCAGCACCGCGAGCTCGTCGGCGCTCAGCCCGGCGGGGTGCCGGGCGAGGAGCAGCAGGAGCTCGGCGTGCCGCAGGCTCAGCCGGACGTCGGTGCCGTTGATGTGCACCGTCGGTGAGGTGAGCACCCGCAGGCGCGCGGTCGTCGAGCCGCTGAGCACGATGACGGGGTTCTGGTGGGTCGGCGGGGCCGAGACGCGCGCGAGCTCCGCCTCGACGGCCGCGACGGTGGCGCGGACCAGGGACATCACGAGACCGGACGCCACCATCGGGCCGCCGGTGACGTCCAGGACCCCGAGGACCTGCCCGCTCGCGGCGTGGATGGGGACCGCCGTGCAGTTCCACGGGTGCACCTTGCGGGCGTAGTGCTCGGCCTCGACGACCTGCACGGGCTGGTCGGTGACCAGGGCCGTGCCGAGCGCGTTGGTGCCGGCGGAGTCCTCGCGCCACACCCCGCCCTCCACGAAGCCCACGCCCTCGACCCGGCGGCGCAGCGACTGGTCGCCCTCGACCCAGAGCATCCGGCCGACGTCGTCGGTCAGCGCCGTCACCCAGCCGGCGTCCGCACCGGGGGCGACGAGCAGGTCGCGGACGACGGGCATGGCCGCCGCGAGCGCGAGGGAGCTGCGGTAGCCGGTGAGGTCGTTGCCGCCCATGTCGACGGGCGCGTTCTGCACCTCGGGGTCGACGCCGCTGCGCTGGCTGCGCCGCCAGGAGTCGGCGACCAGCGTGCGCACCGCGCGGCTGGAGAGCTGTCCCGTGGTGACGAAGCGCTCGTGGGCAGCGCGCACACGGGCGGTGTCCACGATCTCCGTCATCCGTCTCCTCCCGACCTCGCCGTCGAGAACGCACGTTCGCGCGGGGACCGCCCGGCCCCCGCGCATGTCCGAGTGTACGAACACGAGCCGCCGAACGGTGGACATTTCCGACAGTTCAGCCGCGTGATCATGCGGAACGGCCGGCTGTACCGGTCTTCCTCGGCCGCCAGCCGGGGCCGCGCACCCATTTGATGACAGATCGTGCGATGATGTCACGATGCCCAAGATCATCGGCGGGTCCCTGCACGAGCACCGGGAGCAGACCCGCCAGAAGCTCTTCGCGGCCCTCTCGGCGCTCATGGCCGACCAGGGTTTCGACGCGATCACGCTCGCCGAGATCGCGTCCGCCGCGGGCGTCGGACGCACCGCCGTCTACAACCACTTCCCCGACAAGGAGTCCCTCCTGCTCGGGTTCATCACGCACGAGACCGAGCAGTACGCGGCCACGCTGCAGCGCGCGCTGGACGACATCGAGGACCCGACCGAGCAGCTGCAGACGTACGTCCGCCAGCAGGCCGCGCTGACGAAGGTGTACCACCTGGCGCCCGGCCCGGAGCTGCGCTCGGTGCTCTCGCGCGGGACCCAGCAGCGGGTCCGCGAGCACGTCATGGTGGTCGAGCAGATCCTGCGCCGGATCCTCGCCGCGGGCATCGAGTCCGGCGCGTTCCCGTCCCAGGACCTCGACGTCACGGTGCCGCTGATCAATGCGTGCCTGTCCGGTCGTGGCGTCCCCGCGGACGGCCCCGAGCGTGACCGCGCGATCGCCCAGACCGAGGCGTTCGTGCTCCGCGCCGTCGGCGCCGCCCCCGCGCCCGTGCCGGCCTGACCCGGTGGCCAAGCGTGCACGCGGTGGCACCCCTCCCGCCCATCACGGCAGCCACCCGGTCGGGCGCCGACCCCGTACTCGTCCCCCGGTCCGACGGTCCACGAGCCTGGAGCTGACGTTCCTCCCGGGCCTCGGCGACGTGCTCGCCGACGAGGCGTCCGAGGTCCTCCTGCTCGACGGACCCCCGACCCCCGTGCCCGGGCGCGAGGACGCGCTCGACGTGTCCCACTGGGGTCCGCTCACCGCGGTCCTGGACCTGCGCACCGCCGTCGCCGCGTTCGTCGTCCTGCGGTTCGACGTCCCCCGCCCCAAGTCGCTGACCAGCGGCGACCACCTCCAGCGCATCGTCGACGCCATGTACGCCTCGCTGAAGGTCGGCAGCTCCTCGTCGTTCCGGTTCGAGGCCGCGGGCAGCGACTCGGCGGTGTTCGCACGGCTGGCGGAGCTGCTCGCCGAAGCCACCGGCCTGCGGTACGACGAGAAGCAGGGCGAGCTGGTGCTCCGCGTGCGCCGCGGGGTACGCGCCGGCGCGTCCGGCGACCCCGGCTGGGACGTCCTGGTCCGCATCGGCGCACGGCCCCTGTCCGCGCGACGGTGGCGGGTCGCGGACTACCCCGGCGCGGCGAACGCGACGATCGCCGCGGCGATGGTGCGCCTGGGCGGCGCGCTCCCCGACGACCGCGTTCTCAACCTGATGTGCGGCTCCGGCACCCTCCTGGTCGAGCGGCTGTCCGCAGGCCCCGCGGCGCAGGCCACCGGTGTCGACCTGTCGGCCGACGCCCTGACCGCCTCGGCGGAGAACCTCGGTGCGGCCGCCGTCGACGCCGCGCTGGTGTCGGCCGACTGCACCGGCCCCGCCCTCGTTGACGCCGTCGGCACAGGCTGGGACCTGCTCCTGGCCGACCCGCCGTGGGGCGACCTGCACGGCGCGCACGCCACGAACGCCGAGGTCCACGCCGGCATGCTCCAGGCCGCCTACGACGTGGCCGCGCCCGGCGCCCGGTTCGTCGTCCTCACGCACGAGGTCAAGGTCATGGAGCGCTGCCTGCGCGACGCCGACGCCCTCTGGCGGGTCCGCTCCACCACCCGCGTGTTCGCCAAGGGCCACCACCCGCGCATCTACGTCCTCGACCGCACCTGACGCCCTGCCCAGCCTGAGGTGATCGGCCCGCGTAGCGTCCGCGGATCCGAGCGCCAGGGCGACCAGATCGTCGGACGTCCGCTCGCGACCGGAGGTGCCGACGTCCCGGGGCGGGGCGCGGGTCGCGCAGAATGGGGGGGTGCGTGAGAGTCGACTGCCCCGGGTCCGTGCGTCCGAGCTCGTCGGGCGGGGGTGGCTGAACACCGGCGGCCGGGACGTGACGCTCGCGGACCTGCGCGGGAAGATCGTGATCCTCGACTTCTGGACGTTCTGCTGCATCAACTGCCTGCACGTCCTCGACGAGCTGCGCGAGCTGGAGGAGCAGCACCGCGACGTGCTCGTGATCGTCGGCGTGCACTCCCCGAAGTTCGTGCACGAGGCCGACCCGGTGGCCCTCGCCGCCGCCGTCGAGCGCTACGAGGTCCACCACCCGGTGCTGGACGACCCGCAGCTGGTCACGTGGTCGGCGTACACCGCGCGGGCGTGGCCGACGCTCGTCGTGATCGACCCCGAGGGCTACGTCGTCGCGCAGATGGCCGGCGAGGGTCACAAGCGCAACGTCGAGATCCTCGTCGGCGAGCTGATCGCGGAGCACGAGGCCAAGGGCACGCTGCACCGCGGCGACGGACCGTACGTGCCGCCGGCGCCGTCGGAGGGCACGCTCCGGTTCCCCGCGAAGGCGGTCGTGCTCCCCGACGGGCACCTGCTCGTCGCGGACGCCGGGCACCACAGCCTGGCCGAGCTCGAGGCCGACGGGGAGACCCTGGTCCGCCGCATCGGGTCCGGCGAGCGGGGCCTGGTCGACGGCGGTCCCGACGAGGCGAGGTTCAGCGAGCCGAACGGCCTGTGCCTCGTCCCGGACGAGCTGCGCGCACGGCTCGGGTACGACGTGCTGGTGGCGGACACGGTCAACCACGCCCTGCGCGGTGTCCGGCTCGCCGACGGGGTCGTGTCCACGGTCGCCGGGACGGGTGAGCAGTACATGGTCGGCGCCGCGGACAACTTCCTCGGCGTCGAGCCCTGGGACGAGCCGGACGAGGAGCCCGCGTTCGAGCCGGTCGTCGGCGTGCCGGGCGACGCCTCCGACGCGTACGCGTCCACGCTCACGACGCTGACCGACGGCAGCGGGCGGGCAGGCGGAGCGCCGTCGTTCCTGCCCGGTCCTCGTCGGCTCAAGCTCTCCTCCCCGTGGGACGTCGCCTGGTCGCAGCCGCTGGGCGCCTTCGTCGTGGCGATGGCCGGCAACCACACGCTCTGGGCGTTCGACGACGAGCAGAGCTCGATCGAGCTGCTCGGCGGCACCATGAACGAGGGGCTGCTCGACGGGCCTCTGCACGACGCGTGGTTCGCGCAGCCGTCGGGACTCGCCGTGGCGGCCGACGACCGGATCTGGCTGGCCGACTCCGAGACGTCGGCGCTGCGCCGGGTGGACCCGGTGGAGCGGACCGTGCACACGGTCGTCGGCGAGGGGCTGTTCGACTTCGGCCACCGCGACGGTCCGGCCGAGGAGGCCCGGTTGCAGCACCCGCTGGGCGTCGCGGTCCTGCCCGACGGGTCGGTGGTCGTCGCCGACACGTACAACGGCGCCGTGCGCCGGTACGCCGACGGCCAGGTCACCACGCTGGCCACCGACCTGGCGGAGCCCAGCGGGATCGTCGTGCTC
The DNA here is from genome assembly GCF_007990265.1 of Cellulomonas terrae. Classification (GTDB taxonomy): domain Bacteria; phylum Actinomycetota; class Actinomycetes; order Actinomycetales; family Cellulomonadaceae; genus Cellulomonas; species Cellulomonas terrae. Next base: position 130,590 of record NZ_BJWH01000009.1, on the reverse strand, counting down.
GACGGCGGGTCGACGCTGCTCGTCGTCGAGTCGGCCGCGCACCGGCTCACGCGGATCGCCCTGCCCGCGACGCTCGCCGGGCGGCTCCTGGACTCGGGCTCCCACCGCACGCAGCGGCCGGTCACCGAGCTGTCCCCCGGCGAGGTGCGGCTCGACGTCGTGTTCACCCCGGCCGCCGGGCAGAAGTACGACGACCGCTACGGACCGTCCACCCGCCTGCAGGTCTCGTCGACCCCGCCCGGCCTGCTCCTGGAGGGCGCGGGCGACGACGTGCCCCTCGACCGGCTCCTGCGGCTCGACCCCGCGGTCACCGAGGGCGTCCTGCACGTCACCGCGCACGCGGCCAGCTGCGACGCCGACCCGGCGATCGAGTACCCGGCGTGCCACCTGAACGCGCAGGACTGGGGGGTGCCCGTCCGGCTCGTCGAGGGCGCTCCGACGACCCTGACGCTACCGCTGCACGGCTAGCGGGCCCCGAGGATCGCGACCGCCGCGAGCGCGTCGAGGGACGTCGCGACGACCTCACCGGTCGCCGCCGTGGCGGACATGCCGATCTCGACCTGCCAGAGGTCGTGGATGACGACGGCGGTCGACGACTCGACCCCGAGCTCCGCCGGGCTCCCGCCGCGCGCCACCGCAGACGGCGGCTCGGCGGGGTTGCGACGGGTCAGGACCGCCCAGGCGGACCCGCCGAGCGTCTCGGTGGCCGCCGCGGCGAACGCGCACAGCCGAGGGACGACACCGGACTGCGCGGCGACGATCGCGGCCGTCCCGGCGACGAGCACGCGCTCGGCGGTGACTGCGGGGTCCGCCGCGGCGGGGACCAGCGAGCGCAGCGCCCGTGCCCGCGCGCGCTTGGCCTTGTACTGGGCGGTGTCGGCCTGCCGGAACAGGTGCCGGGCGGACACCGAGCCGGTGACCGCCGTCGACGCGATGCCGTAGGAGATCGCGGCACCGTGCGGCAGGGGGAACTCCGCGATGGTCGCCGCCATGACGTCGGCGACCTCGGAGCGCCGGCGCCCGACGGTCACGAGGCAGAACTCGTCGCCACCGATGCGCGCCGCGGTCGACCCCGGGAGCGCGGCGGACGCGCGACCGAGCACGTCGGCCACGGAGCGCAGCAGGTCGTCGCCAGTGTCGTGACCGAGCTCGTCGTTCACCCGCTTGAGCCCGTCGACGTCGCACATGACGATGCACGTCTCGTGGCCGGACTCGAGCGCCGCCTCGGCCTCCGCGTCCGCGATGCGGCGGTTGGCCAGGCCGGTCAGCGGGTCGTCGGCGACGAGGTGACGCACCTGCGCCTCGAGGTCGACCCGCGCGACGGCCCCGGCGACGAGTGCGGCGAGCACCTCGGCGCGCGCGATGTCGTCGACCCGGAAGGGCGGGCCGGGGCGACCGCGGACGGCGTAGAGCTGACCCCACACGCTGCCGTTGACCACCAGGGGCGTCGCCAGCGCGGTCGCGGCGTCGAGCTCACGGAGCGTGTCGACCTCGACGGGGTCGCCGGCGTCCGGGTCGTCCGGGACGGTCGGCTCGTCGTGCACGGTGCGCGCGTGCGCGACCCAGCTGGCGCGGTCGCGGATGAGGGCGCGCAGCGCCGGGCGGTCGTCGGCGCGGTACGAGGCGCGCACCATCCAGACCGCGCGGGGAGCGACGGGTGGCGGCTCGACGACGACGGTCCGGCACGTGTCCTGGTCGATGCGGCAGAACGCGACGTGCTTGGCGTCGAGCACCTCGACGCCCGTCGAGGTGGCGACGTGCGCGACCTCGTCGATCGACCGGCAGCGGTCGAGACGGTGCGCCGCGAGGGCGAGCGCGCGCACGCCGACGATGCCCGCGGCGGACCTGCTGTCCGCGCGGGCGCCTGGAGCGGCCGAACCGCGACGCGTCACGTCGCCCATCATCGACCCTCGATCCCGGATGCAGCGACGCAGACGGATGAGAGGTCCATGAGATCACCCGTCCTGGCGTAGCGGAAGCGCTTGCGTGTCTGTCAGGTTCCCACGCCGGGCGCAGATTTCACCCGCGCCACCACGCTCATCGGACGTGCGCCGCCCCGAGCTCGCCGAAGACGTCCGCGTTGAGCCGGAACGCGAGCCGCGCCTCCTCGACGACGACCGCGCGGGCCTCGTCGTCGAGGGGCAGGGCGTCGAGCCGCTCCCGGTAGACGTCCTTGAACGGCTTGAGCTTGTGGATCTGCGGGAAGTCGTAGAAGGCGATGCCGTCGGAGACGAAGCCGTAGTGGCGCTGCAGCATCCGCTTGATGATCTGGCCGCCCGACAGGTCGCCGAGGTAGCGCGTGTAGGCGTGCGCGGCGTACCGGGGCAGCGAGACGGCCGCCTGCGCGAGGCGGTCGGCGTAGACCTGCGTGGCGGGGAGCACCCGGATCTCGGCCCGCCAGTGCGCGCCGTACAGGTGGGCGAGGTCCTGCTCGATCGCCGGCACGCGGACGAGCTCGCTGAAGACGAGGTTGCCGTCGTCCTCGAGCCGGGACCCGGCAGCCTCCAGCGCGGTGTAGACCACCAGCTGCTGGGCGGCGAGGTCGGCGTACGCGGCGCGGTCGAGCCGACCGGACAGCAGCAGCTCGACGAACCCGGAGCGCTCCGCCGTCTCGTGCTCGTCCCGGGTCCCCTCGCGGAGCGCGACCGAGAGCGGGGACAGGACGGTGCCGGCGGTCACAGGGGCTCCTCGGTGCTGACGGATTGTCAGGAAACACTAGCCGAGAAGGTTAGGTACGCCTACACCACGATGCCGTGTCAAGTGAACTTGACTTCACTCGGCGGGCTCGCTTACCGTGTCAAGTGAACTTGACTCGCGATCGGGAGGACGGACCCATGCAGGCATCACAGGAGACGGACGCCTACCGCGCCGAGATGAGGGCGACGGGGGTGTTCGTGGCAGCGGGACTCCTCTGGGTGGGGACCCTCGCGCTCGCCCGATTCGGCCCCGAGCTCTGGGGCGACACGCGCCAGGTCGCGACGTGGGCGGCCGTCGTGGCCAACGTCGTCGCCGGGGTCCTCTGGATCGTCGCGTTCACGCGCCTCCTGCGCGCGGTCGACGAGCTCCAGCGCAAGATCATGCTCGACGCGCTCGCCATCACCCTCGGGGCGGGCTGGGTCGCCGGGTTCGGCTACGTCGTCGCGGAGCGCGCCGGCCTCGTGGGCGACGTGGACGTCGCGACGCTCCTGCCGGTGTTCATGGGTGTCGTCTTCGTGGTCGCGTTCGCCGCGGGGAAGATCCGGTACCGATGAAGAACCGCATCGCGGAGCTCCGGTCGGAACGCTCCTGGACGCAGGCGGACGTCGCAGCCCGGATCGGCGTCTCCCGCCAGACCGTGAACGCGATCGAGACGCAGAAGTTCGACCCGAGCCTGCCCGTGGCGTTCCGCCTCGCACGGCTCTTCGAGCTCCGGGTCGACGAGCTGTTCCTCGACGACCAGGTGTGAGGACCCGGTCAGGCGCTCGCGCGGACCGACCCGACCACGCGGACCCGGACGTCGACGCCGTCGACCGCGCCGGGCAGGTCCGAGCCGGAGTCGCGGGACAGGTTCACCTGGAGCTGGTACCCGTCGGCGGCCCGGGCGATCCCGATCCCGCGCACGTCGGAACGACCCTTCAAGGTCATCCGCAGGCGCTCTTTCGCTGCCCGAGCCTGTTCGAGGTCCGCCATGGTCGTCCGCCTTCCGCCGACCGCGACGCGGCCGCGGGGGCGGCTGGTCCGACGGTCGTCAGACCAGTGTGACCCCAAGAGCGTCCAGAACGGCATCGATGGGGTTGATGTACGTCAACCCGGTGCCATTCTCGCCCCCCGACTCCGACCCTGCAAAGAGCAGACCGAGGGCGACGCCGTCCGCCCGGTAGACCAGCGAGCCCGAGTCCCCGCCCCGCGAGAACGGTCCGGTCCCCGTGGACTCGACCTCGATCTGGTTGTCGAAGCTGATCTCCCCCAGCTCCTCGCCGTACCCGACGACCACGTTGTCCAGCTCGATCGCGGTCACGCGTCCGCGGGTGATCGACGTGGTGCGGCCGATCTTGGCCACCTGCTCACCGCCGAGCGCGACGGCCGTCGTCGTGATCCGGCCGACGGGGTACTCCGGGTCCACCTCCGGGTCGTCGAGGAGGGCGATCGCGCAGTCGACCGTGGCATCCCGCCCCGGTCGCAGCTCCTCCCAGGCGGCCAGGGTGCCGACCTTGTCCTTCGAGACGCGACCGCCGTCGGCCGGACCCGGCTGCAGGATGGTGTCGCCGACCTTCGCCGACGGCGACCCCGCCAGGACGTGGTAGTTGGACAGCGCGTGGACGACCCCGTCCTTGTGCACGAACGCACCGAGCGTGCCGGCGGTGACCTCGACGTGGGCGATCGAGATCCCCGGGCGCAGCGGACGCGCGCGGCCCGTCTCGCCGAGGGCGTGAGCCGTGATGACCGGCGGCCGGGGACGGACCTTGGCCGGGTCGTCCGCGAGCGTGGAGATCCGGCCGGTGCGCCGCACGTCGACGTCCCGCCCGATCTCGGCGACGACCTTGCGCGCGATGCTCCGGACCGACGGCAGACCCAGGCGGTACCGGACCGCGAGCGCGTACGACCCGTCGGGCTGCGGGGCGAGACCGATGGCCAGCGCGGGACCGCCGTCGGCGACGTCGGACGGCCGGATGACCTGCTCCGACAGCTCCCGGGCGTAGTCGACCGCCTGAGCCTTGGTCTCGCGTGCCGTGCCGTGGTCCATGAAGATCCCCCTGTCGCTTCGCCCGGTACCTCCCGAGCGGGTGCCAGTCTGCCCGTCGGCACCCACACGCGACACTCAGAGGTAGGCCGCCGCCTGGATCCCGAACAGCTCCGCGTACAGGCCCCCGAGAGCCACCAGCTCCTCGTGCGACCCGGACTCCACGATCCGGTGGTCGGCGACCACCAGGATGAGGTCGGCCATGCGGACGGTCGAGAACCGGTGCGAGACCAGCACCGTCACCGCGCCGGTCGTCGCGCCGACGGCCTTCGCGTGCGCGGCGTACCGCTCGTACAGGTCGTGCTCGGCCTGGGCGTCGAGTGCCGACGTCGGCTCGTCGAGCACCACGAGCAGCGGCTGCTCGCGCATCATCGCCCGGCCGAGCGCGAGCTTCTGCCACTGCCCGCCGGACAGCTGCGCACCGTCGGCGTGGCTGGTGCCCAGCTGCGTCTCGAGGCCGTCCTCGAGACGCGCCAGGACGTCGGACGAGTGCGCGCGGTCCAGGGCGCCCAGCACGGCCTCGTCCGAGTCGATCCGCGGCAGGTCCCCGACGCCGACGTTCTGCCGCGCCAGCAGCTCGAACCGGCAGAAGTCCTGGAAGCCCGCCGCGGTGCGGTCGCGCCACCCGACGGGGTCGAGGTCGTGCAGGTCGACGCCGTCCACCGTGATCGTGCCCGTCGTCGGGGCGTAGAACCGGCAGAGGAGCTTGACCAGGGTGGTCTTGCCGGCGCCGTTCTCGCCGACGATCGCGACGCTCGTGCCGGCCGGGAGCACCAGGTCGACCGCCTCCAGGACAGGCGCGTCCGTGCCCGGGTAGGTGAACGAGACGCCGTCCAGCCGGATGCCGTCGCGCAGCACGTCGGGGGCCGCCACCTGCGCGCCGTGCACCGTCTGCGACCGCACCAGCTCCCGCATCCACGCCAGGTCCGTCATGCTCCGGGCCGCCCGCTGGAGCTGCTGGAGGATCGTGACGGCGGCCGTGACCTGCTGGTTCACCTGCGACGCGAGCGTGATGACGAGCACCACGTCACCGACCGTCCGCTGCCCGGCCACCGCGTCGCGCAGGACCAGGAGCGTCGCCGCCACGTACGCGACCGCGAACGCCAGCTGCCCGGCCGCACGCAGCGTGTCGGCGCGCACCTCGCCCGCCCACAGGATCGCGGTCGCCGCGTCCCACGACGTCCGCAGCCGGGTCCGTACCTCGTCGCCCAGGCCGCACGTGCGCAGCTCCTTCGCGGCGGCGGCGTCGAGCGACAGGACGAACAGGTGCCGCGCACGACGGTTGTCGGCGGCGGCAGCCGCGCGGGCGGCACCCAGGACGTTCTCCGCGCGCTTGCCGAGGACCAGCGGGGGCAGCGCGGCGAGCGGCAGGAGGAGGAGCCACGGGTTGAGCTGCGCGAGCAGGACCCCCGTGATGACGAGCGCGACACCGAGCCCGAGAGCGGACAGCAGCGCCTGCATCGACCCCCAGCCCGACCGGCTCAGCTCCGTGCGCAGCACCTGCAGCCGGTCGGCGTACTCGGGTCGCTCGTGGTGCTCGATGCCCGGAGAGTCGTGCGCGAGCGCGATGAGGTCGCGCTCCAGGCGCATGACGGCCTCGTCGCCCAGCTCGAAGTAGAAGATGTGCGCGAAGTGGCCCGCGGTGAGCGCCGCGACGACGAGCACCGCGACGAGCACGCCCGCGATCGACGCGCGCCGGGCGTCCCCGGCGATGGCGGCGTCGGTCAGGGCCGCGAGCGCCGGTGCGGCCAGCGGGAGCGCCACCGACTGCAGCACCATGAGCACCGACGACAGCGCGAGCTTCCCGGGGCTGATGCTCCCGGCCAGCCGGAACAGCGCCCAGCTCCCCTGCACCGTCTGCCTCATGCGTCCACCTCGTTCCCGTCGGCGTCCAGTCCTGCGGCGAACCGTTCGGCCTGCAGCCGGAACAGCCGGGCGTAGTGCCCGTCGGCCGCGACGAGCTCGTCGTGCGTGCCCTGCTCGACCACCCGGCCCGCGTCGATGACGACGATCCGGTCCGCCCGCCGCACGCTCGAGAACCGGTGCGAGATGAGCACCGACGTGACGCCGCGCGTGAGCTCGACGAACCGGTCGAAGAACTCGGCCTCCGCCCGGACGTCGAGCGCGGACGTCGGCTCGTCCAGCACGAGCAACCGCGCGCCCGCCTCCAGCGCGTACAGCGACCGGGCGATCGCGATCCGCTGCCACTGCCCGCCGGACAGGTCGGCGCCGCCCTCGTACGCGCGCGACAGGGTGGTGTCGAAGCCATCGGGCAGCGCGTCGACGGCGTCGACGATCCCCGCCTTCTCGGCCGCACCGCGCAGCACGGCCGCCTCCCGCGGGGCGTGCACGGCGCCGACGGCGATGTTGTCCGCCGCCGACAGCTCGTACCGGACGAAGTCCTGGAAGACCACGCTGACCTGGCGGCGCCACGCCGCGACGTCGAGGTCGGCCAGGTCGGTGCCGTCCACCGTGAGCCGGCCACCGGTGGGCTCGTGCAGTCGGGTGAGCAGCTTGACCAGCGTGGTCTTGCCCGCGCCGTTCACGCCGACGACCGCCGTGCACAGGCCGGCGGGCAGGTCCAGGTCGAGACCGTCGAGGACCGGCCGGGTGCTGCCGGGGTACGTGAAGCGCACGTCCTCGAACCGGAGCGCGGTCGACGGAGCGTCCGGCGGCACGGGCAGCCCGGGGCCGGTCTGCGGGAGCCGCGACTCGGCCGCCGTCATCCGCTCCTCGAACTCGGCGAGCGCCCGGACGGCCTGCATGCCGTACTGCGTCTGGACGTCCGACTCGGGGTAGTACTCGCCGAGCGCGATCGCGGCGACCACCGACTGGATGCCGAGCGCCAGCGCGGTCAGCGTGATCTCGCCGGCCGACGCGGACCGGGCGACGGTCACGAGCACCGACGCGCTGATCACCAGCCCGATCGCGGTGTAGACGAGGTACGGCACCAGGTAGATCTGGCGGCGGCGCACCGCCACCGGGTCGAGCATGTTCCGCGTCGCCTCGGTGTACTCGTCGGAGAACCAGTCCGCGAGGCCGAACACCCGCATCTCCTTGGCGGCCTCGGGCCCCATCGCGAGCTCGCGCAGGTACACCGAGCGGCGGCGGAAGCCGACGACGTCCTTCCACACCTCCGAGTACCGGCGCAGCCCGCCGCGCTGCCCGTAGCGGAACACCATCGTCGCGACGAACAGCGCCGCCGCGGCCGGCCAGGACACGACCACACCGACGATCGTCGCGAACCCCAGCAGCTGCACGTAGCGCGCGACGAGGTTCACCAGACCCGCCGCCGACGCCCCCGGGCTACGGAAGTCGGCCTCGAACTCCCGGGTGGCCTCCGTCAGGGCCTCCAGGGTGGCCTGGTCCTCCATCGGCGCGATGCTCGTCGACCGCAGCGCGACCCGCAGCGCCCGGTCGCGCAGGGCACCGTCGACGCGCCGCTGCACGCGCACGCCCAGCGCGGTCTGGACAGGGGCGAGCACCTGCCGCGCGAGGAACAGGACCGCCGCCAGCACGAACGTCCGCACCAGGTCGCCCCACGCCGCCGACCCCGTCCCGCCGTCGACGGCCGCGGGAACCTGCCCGACGACCACGGACGTGGCCAGCACGAAGGCAACCGGCAGCAGCCCGAGCACGACGTCGAGCACGAGCAGGCCGATCGCCAGGCCCCACCCCGCGGTGGGCAGCAGCCGGGCGATGTCCCGGCGAGGCAGGACGGCGGAGCGGTACCACGACCCGAGCATCACGTCCTCCTCCTCCGGACGACCACGAGGCCGACGGCGGTGAGTGCGAGCAGGCCCACGACGACGGCGCCGACCATCCAGAGCCGGAATGGCAGGACGACCTTCGGCCCGTTCTCGACGACCTCGTCGGAGGACGCCCACACCGCCATCCACGTCAGCGACGAGTTCCAGTTGATCGTCATCTCGTTGGTGGACCAGGACTGGATGTCGTCCAGGTAGCAGCGCTGCGCGACGCACCCCTGCGGCCAGGTCTGCGCCGCGACGGGGTCCTGGATCGAGCTGTTCGGGCCGCCCGACAGGGTGCCGGCGGGCGGGTGCGGGAGGGTCGGGTCCAGCTGCGCGGCGAACGTCCGGTGGTGCTGGTTCTGCGAGAACTGGGTGCCGTAGCCGGTGACGTAGGACTGGTCGAGCGCGTTGCGGCCGAGCACGTGGTCCAGGCTCTCCAGCGCTGCGGTGCGGTACGTCTCGTCACCCGTGAGGTCCGCGGCCGCCGCGAGGGTCACCGCGTTGTTCAGGATGATCCCGTTGGAGCCCCACTCGAACCGCGCGTCGGACGGCTGGTACGGCTGCCCGAAGAACGCCTTCCCCTGCTGGTAGAGCGCGAAGTCGGCGAGCGTGACCACCGAGTCGCGGACCGCGTCGCGGTCGGTCAGGTCGCTCGGCACCAGCGCCAGGTCCATCCGGCCGAGCGCCGCGGTGCGCTGCCAGTCGAACGCGACCGCACCGGCGAGGTCCGCGGAGTGCACCGGGGAGCCGGTCACCGCGTCGGCGAACTCGTCCTCACCGGTGGTCAGGTAGAGCTCGGCGGCCGCCCAGTAGAACTCGTCGGACACGTCCTTGTCGTCGTACGGCCCACCGCCCTCGTTGCCGTCGAGCGCGGACGCGTACAGGTCGGGGGTCTCGACCGCCGCAGCCCACGCGACGCGCGCCGACTCCAGCAGGCCCGCGGCGAACTCCTCGTCGTACGGCTCCCACAGCCGCGCGCCCTTGGCGGCGACCGCGGCGAGGTTGAGCGTCGCGGCGGTCGACGGCCGGTGCACCTGACGGGTCTGCGGGTCCTCGTCGGGTGCCAGCGGCAGCCCTGTCCAGCCGTCGTCCTGCACCTTGTGGAAGACCAGCCCGGCGTGCTCCTGACCCGCCGGCACCTGCATCCGCTGCATCCACTCGAGCTCCCACCGGGCCTCGTCGAGGACGTCCGGCACGCCGTTGCCCGCCTCGGGGATCCGTGCGGTGCCGTCGGCGAGCGGACCGGCCTCGGCCGTCTTCCTGCCCTGCACCACGAGCGCCCGCTCCCACGTGTCGAGCAGCTGGTGCACCGCGATCCCGCCGTTGACGACGTACTTGCCGTGGTCGCCCGCGTCGTACCAGCCGCCGCGGACGTCGAACGTGCCGTCGCACGTCCAGCCCGCGTACCAGGGCTGCGGCGCCTGGCAGCCGACGGCGGTGTCCCCGGTGTTCGGCGCCACGTCGAGGTGCCCCGCCGGGCGCGCGTACTCGTCGCCGACGAGCGCCCCGTCGATCTCGATGCCGCTGCGCGCGAGGTAGAAGTAGCCGAACGCGTCCGTCGCCAGGTCCGCGTACAGGTCCGCGGAGATCGCGAACGGGTGACTGGTCTCGCCGTCCGTGACGAGCGTGAAACCCTCGCCGGTCGCGTCGACCTCGTCGAACGTGATCACGTGGACGTTCTCGTCGGCCGTCCGGTCCTCGCCCCGCGGGGTCGTCGTGCCCGTCGCGACCTCCTCGCCGTCGGTGTCGAGCAGCCGCCACGGCAGAGGGTCCGTCTTCTCGGTCACCAGCGACGCGCGCTTCGGGCCCGTCGGCAGGTAGCCCACCTGGTTCACGCGGACCCGGGTCGCGGTCTCCTGCTCGAACGGCGCGGGCAGCTCACCGGTGTGCACCGACACCTCGTCTACGCAGAACCGCCAGTCGTCCGCCGCGCCGCCCACCTGGAACACGACCTGCCCGGCGGGCCAGTCCATCGTCGACGTGAACCCCACCTCGTACGGCTGCGGCTCCGGCTGCATGACCGGGCCGACCTCGGACGTGGACGTCCACGGCTCGGTGTTCATCTGGACGAGCGCGCGGATCGGCACCTCGGCCGTGCCGCTGGCCGTGAACGCGAACCGGTACGTCTCGCCCTTGACCAGCGGCACGCCGTCGACCCCGACGATCGACGACCACGCGGTGCTCGACCCACCCGGCACGTCCACGCACAGGCTTCCCGACGAGGTGTCCGCGACCATGTCCGGCGTCGTCCACCACGGAGCGGCCTCGGCGTCGAACGACCCGTTCGGGACGAGCTCGGGACCGTCCGCGGCAGCGGCCGGGACGGCCGTGGCCAGCAGCAGGACGGCTACCAGGGGCAGGACAGGACGCACGCGGACTCCTTCGACCGGCTGAGAGCGCTCTCAAAGTAGTGGTCGCCCCCGTGTCGATCCACCGCTTTCGCGCCACCGTGTCGAGAACGTGACTTTGGTACCAGAGCGGCAGTTCGAACTGCCGCTCTGGTGCCGAAGTGCCGTTCTCGGTGGCGGGTCAGTCGGACGGTCGCGACGAGACCGGGTACGCGTCCGGAGGGGGCTCGCCGACGTCGCCCACGGGACGCGGGGTGTAGCGCTCCGGAGTCAGGTCCGCGCGCAGGATGCGAGCCAGCCGGAACCAGCGCATCGCCTCCCGCCACTGGCACCAGGCCGCGACGTACCAGTGGCCCTCCGTGCGGGCGAGCAGCACCGGCTCGATCCGGCGCCGGCTGACGGTCCCGTCCGCGCTGCGGTACTCGATCGCCAGCACCCGGTGCCGCCCGAGCGCCTCCTCGACCGCCCGCAGCACCTGCGCGGTCGCCACGTCCCCGGGGTGCTCCGGTCGCGACCACACCCGGCCCGACAGCTCGTCGGCGCGCGCCCGGTCGGCGGTCGGCAGGGCGTCGAGCACCTTCGCGCGTGCCGCCTCCGCGTCCGTGCCGAACGGGCTGCCGGCCGGCAGAGCACTCACCGCGAGCGCGAGGGCGACCGCCTGGGCGGGCGTGAAGTTCACGGGCGGGAGGCCGACGGACGCGTCCAGTACGTACCCGCCCCCGAGCCCCGCCTGCGCCGTCACCGGCAGGCCCGCCTGCTGGAGCGCGGAGACGTCGCGCTTGACCGTGCGCGCGGACACCTCGAACAGGCGGGCCAGCCGGGTGCTCGTCGTGCCCGCGGGTCCGACGCGGCGCAGCTCCTCGGCGAGGGCGTACAGACGATCGGTCCGGTTCATGGTCCCAGCATGGTGACACAAAGGTGACACCCCGGTGTCACCGGACCCGGTTCACGATGGATGCATGACCACTACTCCACTGATCCTCGTTCCCGGTTTCTGGCTCGGCGGCTGGGCGTGGGACGCCGTCGTCGCCGCTCTCCCCGAGGGGTTCGACGTCCACACGCCGACGCTGCCCGGCCTCGACCCCGGTGCGGACCGTCGCGACATCACCCGCGCCGACCACGTCCGCGCCCTCACCGACCTCGTCGACGCCCTCGACGGCGACGTCGTCCTCGTCGGCCACAGCGGCGGCGGCGCCCTCGTCGGCGAGGTCGTCGACCAGCGGCCCGACCGGGTGCGTCGCGCGATCTACGTCGACTCGGGCCCGCTCGAGGACGGCGGCGCCATCGACGCCTCCGCGACCGAGCCGGTCGAGGTCCCGCTGCCCACGTGGGAGGAGTTCGCCGCGCAGGGGTCGAGCATCGAGGGCATCTCCGAGGACGGCCTCGCGGAGTTCCGTCGCCGGGCGGTGCCGCACCCCGCCCAGGTGGTCCGGGGCGCCGTGCACGTCAGCGACCCCCGCCGGCTCGACGTCCCCGCGACCGCGATCTGCACCAGCCTGCCGTCCGAGCAGCTCAAGCCCATGGCCCACGGCGGCCCGCCGTTCCACACCGAGCTGGGCGCCGCGCACGACCTCACGTACGTCGACCTGCCGACGGGACACTGGCCGATGTTCTCGCGGCCCGTCGACCTCGCTGCGGCGATCGCGCAGGCTGCCCGCGCATAAGTGCATCCGAGAACGGCCCGGCGGGTGAAGAGGGGGTGTCAGCACATCGGCCGCCCGACGTACCCGCCGGGCCAGTCCTCGAAGGACGCACCATGCGCGCACGACTCCTGTCCGGCATCGCAGCCGGGACGCTCGCCCTCGTCACCCTCGCCACGGTTCCCGCGTCCGCGGCCGTGGCCGACCCCGCCAAGCTCTCCGTGCTCCACGGCGTCCCCGGCCTCACGGTCGACGTCTGGGTCAACGGCGAACGGACGCTCGACGACTTCACGCCCGGCTCGCTCGCCGGTCCGCTGGACCTGCCCGCCGGCACGTACACCGTCGCGATCACCGCGGCCGACGCGGCCGACGCCAGCTCCCCCGCGATCGGCCCGGTCGACCTCGCGCTCGAGGCCGGCAAGAACTACACGGCCGCCGCCCACCTGGACGCCGCGGGCGCCCCGACCGCGACCCTGTTCACCAACGACATCTCGGCCACCGCCGCGGGCGAGGGCCGGCTCACCGTCCGGCACGTCGCCGCCGCACCCGGAGTCGACGTGCTCGCGGGCACCACCCCGGTGATCACCAACCTCACCAACCCGAACGAGCAGGTGCTCAACCTCCCGGCCGGTACGGTCTCCGCGAGCGTCACGGCCACCGGGACCACGACGCCCGCGCTGCTCGGCCCGGCCGACGTGACGGTCGCCGAGGGCACCAGCACGATCGTCTACGCGTGGGGCAGCGCCACCGCGTCGCCCGCCACGCTGGCGCTCGCCACGCAGACCATCACCGGTCTGCACAGCAACCCGTCCGGCGTGAACGCCGGCGAGGCCGGCCTCGTGTCCGAGAACGGCTCGGCCGCGTGGACGTTCGCGATCGCCGGTCTGGCCGTCGCCGGTCTCGTGGGTGCCGGGTTCGCCCGTCGCGCCGCCACCCAGCGCGGCTGACCATCGCCATGACGCACACGTCGCGACCCGGGAGAGCGTCCGCGCCCTCCCGGGTCTCGGCACGCGTGCTCGCGTCGGTCGTCGCACTCGGCACGGCGACCGGCCTGCTGACCGCGTGCACCGGCCCGGAGTCCTCCCCCGGGCCGGAGGTCGTGGCGTCGCCGTCCCCCACGGCGACGCCGCGACCGACCTCCGTCGTGCCGTCCGTCCCCATCGTCGACGCGACCCTCGCCCCGGTCGTCGCGACGCCGCCACCCGTGCAGATCGTCGTGCCGGACGTCGGCATCGACATGGCCGTCGACCCGGTCGGGGTCCGCGACGACGGCGAGATGGAGATCCCCGAGGACGCCGACCGCGCGGGCTGGTACCGGTTCGGCCCCGCACCCGCGGACCCCGCCGGGGCGACCGTCGTCGCCGCGCACGTCGACAGCGTCCAGACCGGCGTCGGGCAGTTCGCGCGGCTGCGCGACGTCGCCGTCGGTGCCGCGGTGACCGTCACCAGCGCCGACGGCAGCCCGCACGAGTACCGCGTCGTCACCGTCGAGAAGGTCCCCAAGGACGGGGCCCCCGTGGACCAGTGGTTCGACCGGTCGGGCGCGCCGCGACTCGTGCTCGTGACCTGCGGTGGCACGTTCCGCCGCGACATCGGGCACTATACGGACAACGTCGTCGTCACCGCCGAGCCGATCGGTGGGTAATCGTGACTACGCTGCTGATCGCTCCCGTCGTCCGGGAGCCGACGAGGGAGGAGCCGTTCGTGAGCGCAGCCGCGCCCGGTTCCCCTGACTCGTCGCGCCCTGCGCACCGGCTCGACCCGGACGGCGAGAACGTCGAGGAGCTCGGCGCGGCCTTCGTGCGCGGGGACGAGACGGCCATCGCCGAGGCGTACCGCCGCTGGTCCGCGCTGGTGCACACCGTCGCGCTCCGCTCGCTCGGCAGCGTCACCGACGCGGAGGACGTCACCCAGCAGGTGTTCGTCGAGGCGTGGCGCAGCCGCGAACGGTTCGACCCCGACAAGTCCCGGCTGCCCGCCTGGATCCTCGGCATCACCCGGCACGTCGTGGCGGACACTCACGAGAAGCGGGCTCGGGACCGGCGGCTGCGGGACAAGTCGGTGGCCGGCGCGCAGGAGCTCCCCGTACCTTCCGTCGACACCCGCGTCGTCGACCAGGTCCTCGTCGCCGACGAGCTGGACCGGCTCGGGGACCCGCAGCGCACCATCCTGCGGCTCGCGTTCTACGACGACCTCACGCACGACCAGATCGCGCACCGGCTCGACCTGCCGCTGGGCACGGTCAAGAGCCACGTCCGGCGCAGTCTTGCCCGGCTACGGACCCGATGGGAGGTGGACGGTGCCGTTCGATGAGTCCCACGTGGACGACGACGTGCTCGCGCTCCTCGCCCTCGGCGAGCCCGCCGGCACGACCTCTGACCTCGCACACATCGAGGAGTGCGAGCGGTGCACCGACGAGCTGGCGTCGCTGACCGACGTCGTCGGTCTGGCACGTTCCGGCGGCGCCGACACCATCCTCGTCCCGCCCGCACCGCACGTGTGGGACCGCGTCGCCGCGGAGCTCGGGCTCGCCGGCGGGGCGGCCGCGTCCTCGACGCCGACACCGCCAGCGCCCGACGCGTGGCGCTCGCCCGCGCCCGCCTCGCCGTCGGCACCTGAGACCGGTACCTCGACGCCGCCGCCTGGCGCACCGGCCTCGTCGCCGTCGGAGGGCGTCGCCCCGGTCGTGTCTCTCGACTCGCGACGTCCCCGCGCCGGCCGCTGGATCGCCGCGGCCGCCGCGGTCGGCCTCGTCGTCGGCGGTGGCGCGACGTGGTGGGTCGCCAACCGGCCCGACCCGGTCACGGTCGTCGCGACCGCGGTCCTCGAACCGCTGCCCGGGTGGGACGCGTCCGGGTCGGCGGTCGTCGAGACGCGGTCCGACGGCTCGCGCGTCCTCGTCGTCGACGTGGACCAGAGCGAGTCCTCCGAGGACGGCTTCCGTGAGGTCTGGCTGCTCAAGCCGGACGTCAGCGGTCTCGTCAGCCTGGGCACCCTCGCCGGGACGTCCGGCCGCTTCGACCTGCCCGCCGGCCTCGACCTGGACCAGTTCTCCGTGGTCGACGTCTCCGAGGAGCAGTTCGACGGCGACCCCGCACACTCCGGCGACTCGATCGTCCGGGGCCCGCTGGAGGCCTGAGCACGCTGATGGCATGAGAAACGCCCCCTCCGCAAGGAGGGGGCGTTCTCGGTGCGTGCCCGGGTCAGACGGCCGGGGGCGCTGCCGGCGGCTGCTGCTGCTGGACGGGCTGCACCGGCTGCACGGGCTGCACCGGCTGGACCTGCTGCACCGGGGCCGCAGCCGGCGCGGCGGGCGCGTTCGGCGTGGTGCGCTGCTCGACGACCGCGGTGTGGGAGGTGTGGCTGCGCTGGCTGTTGAGCACGATCGCCAGGATCAGCGCGACGACACCGGCACCCATGCAGATGTAGCCGACCACCGTCAGGTCGACTCCCTCGATGGCGTCACTGACGCCGAACGAGAGGATCGCACCGATGACGATGAGGGCGATTCCGCCTCCGATACCCATAGTCGGTCCTTTCGTCGAGCCGTGCGTGGGTCGCTCGGCCTCGACCGGCGAGTCTGGCCCGACCTGGGCCACCTCGCACGTTGAGAGCGCTTCCTACCCCAGGAGATCGGGATAAACCGGCGCATTCTCACCCGTCTGGGCGAGTACGTGCTCCGCCAGGAACGCCTCGACCACCTGGTACCAGACGATCGCGTGCTGCGGGGTGAGCACCCAGTGGTTCTCGTCGGGGAAGTACAGGAACCGGTGCGGGGACCTCCCGTTCTCGTCGGCCGGCAGCCCGCTCCGGGACAGCAGCTCGTACCAGAGGCGCAGCCCCTCGCCGATGGGCACGCGGTAGTCCTTGTCGCCGTGCACGACGAGCATCGGCGTGACGATCTTCTCGACGAACCGGTGCGGCGAGTTCTCGAGCGCCATCTCGGCGGTCATCTCCCGCTCCCAGTAGTAGGCCGCGTCCGTCGTCGGACCGAACTGGTCCAGCGCCCACAGGCTCGCGTGCGTGACGATCGCCCGGAACCGGTCCGTGTGCCCCGCCACCCAGTTCGCCATGTAGCCGCCGAACGACCCGCCCATCGCGGCCGTCCGCGTCTCGTCGATGTCGTCCCGCCGCACGACCTCGTCCGTGATGGCCATGAGGTCGGTGTACGGCGCCGCGCCCCACGCCCCCCAGCCGGCCTGCACGAAGTCCTGGCCGTAGCCGGTGGACAGCGCGGGGTCGGGGAGCAGGACCGCATAGCCGCGCGCGACGAGGATCCACGGGTTCCACCGCCACGACCACGCGTTCCACGACCCCAGCGGACCGCCGTGGATCCACAGGAGCAGCGGCGCCTTCCCTCCACCCTCGGGGAGCGCCAGCCAGGCGCGCACGCGCCGGCCGTCCTCCGCCGTCGTCTCCACCTCCGTGAGCGTGCCGGGCAGCTCCGGTGTCGCGGCCGGGCTGCGCAGTGCCGTCGTCTCGCCGGTCTCCAGGTCGATCCGCACCGGGTGCGACGGCGCCTCGTACGACGACCGCAGCGCGAACGCCACCGACCCGTCCGGGCTCACCGACACGTCCGTGAACGTCGCGTCGTCGCTGGTCACCCGCGTGACCTCGTCGGAGGCCAGGTCGACCCGGAACACCGGCCCGCGCCCGTCGTCGTCGGCCGACACGAGCAGGGCCGTGCTGTCCGGCAGCCAGACCGGGTGCTGCGGCCAGCGGTCCCAGCTCTCGACGAGCGTCCGGGGCTCCCCGCCGGCGAGCGCGACCAGCTGCAGCGTCACCCGCGGGGCGTCGTGCGGCGTCGACAGGGTCTCGCGCGCGAACGCCACCCACTGCCCGTCCGGCGAGATCACGGGCGACCAGAGGTCCGCGGCGGGATCGTCGACGAGCACGCGGTGCTCCCCCGACGCCACGTCGATCGCGACCAGCCGCCCCCGCTGCGACCCGCGCGCGAGCGGCTGGTTCCAGCCGGTCACCACCGTCCGCCCGTCCGGGCTGATCGCGGCGCCCTGCTCGACCAGCGCCGACCGCGCGCCCGGAGTCACGTCCGTGAGCGTGAGCCGGGGGTCCTTCGCCCCGGCCAGGGGCGCGACGACGTCCGTGCCGATGTCCGCGACGAACCAGTGCGGCGACTCCGGCCCCAGGTCGTGGTCCCAGAACCGCACCGGGTAGCCGTCGTGCAGGATCGCCGCGACCTTCTTCTCCTTGCGGGCCTTGCGCAGTTTCTCGTCGGTCTCCGCGTCGGTCGCGCTCGGCAGGACGTCCGAGCCGACCAGCACGACGTCGGCGTCGCGAGCCACCTGCACGCCGCCCAGGCCCGCCGCACGGTCCGCGACCACGCGCGCCTCCGCACCGTCGCGCGGCATCAGCCACAGCGCCGGCACCGGCTCGTCGTCGTCCGCCTTGCCGTCCGGGTCCGGGCGCGCGCTGGTGAACAGCAGGTCCCCGTTCTGGGTGAACGCGGCGCTCGCCTCCCCCTTGGCGCTCCGGGTGAGGCGCCGAGCAGGCTTCTCACCGGTCGGGTCGACCTCCCACAGCGCGGTCACGAATTTGGTCGCCTTGGCGTCGAGCGTCGCGACGCTCGTGACCAACCGCGACCCGTCCGGCGACAGCACCAACCCACTGAGGCGAGGGATAGCGACGTACTGCTCCAGATCAAGAAACGTCATGCGCTCCGTCCTATCACGACGCCCCGGCGTCGAACCCGACATGGGCGTCGTTGTGGAGCTCGACACGACGTCCATGTCGGGTTCGGCGGCTCAGCGGTGGCGCGCGAGGGCTGTGCGGACCGTCGTCGGGATGCGTCCTCGGGTTGCCACGTCGGCCGCCGTGAACCGGAGGATGTCGACCCGGCCCGTGCTCATCAGGGCGTTCTGGCGGCTGCGGTCGCGCAGCAGGGCCTCAGGTCGCTCATGGAACTCACGGCCGTCGATCTCCGCGATCAGCCAGCGGCCGCCCGGCAGACGCCAACCCAGGTCACCGCGGCCCACCAGCTGCCCGCGCGCGGACCGGATCTCCACCTGCAGGTCGTCCGGTGGCACGCCCGCGTCCACGCACTCGAGCCGCGCGAACGTCTCCAGCGGCGACTCCGCGCGCGGGTCCACGAGCGACCACCACCCGGTCAGACCAGCGCTCCCGCGACGACCGCGCACGCGCTCGCGGACCACCTCGAACGCCGCACCGGTCAGCGACCCCCGCCGCAGCACACCGTCGAGCACGGCAACGGCGTGCCGGCGAGGGAGCTCGGGCAGGGCCTGCACGAGGGCTGGCACCAGGTCGGCGATCGCTCGCTCGCCGTACCGGAGCACCTCGAACTGCCCGAAGGTGCGGACGCGGATGTCGTCGCGGTGCCGACCGGCGGACCGGCCTGGCAGTGCGATCTCCGGGTGGAGGTTCCCCGGCAGGCCCTCGACCCCGTGCAGCGCCAGAGCACACGGACCCACCGCGATCGCCCGGGGCCCGAAAGCGAGCATCCCGAGCCATGCAGCCCGACGCCGCCGATGGTCCGCGTCGACGCGCCGGTCGCGACCGGGCTCGACGTCGAACACGGCCCGCGTCGGCAACCCCCAGCAGCCGTCCCGCACGAGCCGGGCACGTCGGGCTGTGCCGACCCCCGCCCGGTCACACTGTCCCGCTGAGACCAGCCCTTCCTGCCGCCGCGCCAGCGTCAGCAACGACAGGGGAGGTGGCTGCACAGGACGCACGGCCCCATCCCAGCGCCCCGCCGTGATCACGGCGGCCGACGGGACCGCCCCAGTGGCCTCCCCTCCCCACGTCAGGGCTGTGGACGCCTCACCACCGCCCGGGCCGAACCCGACATGAGGGTCGTGATGCGGCCCATGACGACCCCCATGTCGGGCTCGCCGGGCGGGCCCGCCGCGGCGACCACGTGGCGGCCAGCGGGTCGGGAGGCGAACCTGACATGAGAGTCGTGATGCCGCCGTTGACGACGCCCATGTCGGGTTCGCCGGGCGGGTGCCGCGGGTCAGTCCTGCGGGGTGCGGGGGTGGGTGTCGCGGTCGGCCAGGCCGGCGAGCATCTTGTTGTAGTCGTCCAGCTCGGTGTCGCCGTCGCGGTCGACCTGGCGGTCGCGGCGGCGGGCGGTGCGGTCGTCGTCGCGGGACCAGGCGAGCGCCACGCCGATCGCCAGGGCGAGGGTCGGGATCTCGCCGATGCCCCACGTGATCGCGCCGCCGAGCTGCTGGTCGGCGATCGCGGACGGGCCCCAGGGACGGCCCATGAGCCCGAACCAGTCGGCCACGGAGAGCGACTCGCCGGACACGAGGGTCACACCGAAGAACGCGTGGAACACCATCGTCGCGAACAGCAGGAGCAGCCGCTGCGGGTAGGGCAGGCGACGCGGCCCGGGGTCGATGCCGACGAGCGCGTTCACGAACAGGTACCCGGCGGCGGTGAAGTGCACCACCATCGCGAGGTGCCCGACGGGGCTGCGCAGCGACCACTCGAACAGGCCCGAGTAGTAGAAGAGCAGCATCGACCCGATGAAGTTCACGGCGGCGACGACGGGGTGCGCGAGGAAGTGCCCGACGTGGCTGTCGACGAGGGTGAGGATCCACTCGCGCGGGCCGCGGGAGTCGTCGTCGCGCAGCTGCGTCGCGCGGACGGGGAGGGCGCGCAGGGCGAGGGTGATGGGTGCCGAGAGCGCGAGGAACAGGGGCACGACCATCGCGAGCACCATGTGCTGGACCATGTGCGCGCTGAACAGGACGTGCCCGTAGAGGGCGGGTCCGCCGTTGGTGGCCCAGAAGAACAGGACCATGCCGACGGTCCACGACGCGGCGCGGGCCATCGACCAGGAGTCGCCGCGGCGGCGCAGCCGCAGCACCCACCGCCAGTAGACGACCAGCCCGGCGACGGCCGCGGACGCCAGCACGAGGTCCCAGCGCCACTCGGTGACCCAGCGGAGCCCCGCAGGCTCGGGCGGCAGCGGGTGGCCGGTGAGCTGGTAGGCGGGCGACGGGTCGGCGGGCGGCTCCTCCGGCACGGGCGGCGCGGTCTCCCCGAGCGCGACGGCGACCCCGGAGACGGCCCCCATGACGGTCAGCTCGACGAGGACGAGCCGCCAGAACAGCCAGTCGGTGGTGCGCGTCGCCAGCTGCGGCAGGACGGTGCGGCGGTGGGCCAGCCCGAGCAGCCCGAGCACGCCGAACAGGGCGACCTTGCCGAGCAGCAGGAGGCCGTAGGTGGTGGTCAGGTCGCTCCAGCCGGTGGTGCGCAGCAGGCCGTTGACCAGGCCCGACACGGCGACGGCGACGAAGCACCAGCCGGCGATGACCGAGTACCGCGCGACCGACGCGGACAGGTCGGTGCCGACCCGGCGGACCAGCAGCGCGAGGGCCGCGAGCGCCCCGATCCAGATCGCGGCGCCGACGAGGTGGACCACCATCGACGACGTCGCGATGTCGTGCCCGGACGCACCAGCGGCGTGCCCGAGCTGCGCCTGCTGCCAGAGCGCGACGAGCACGATCGCGGCCGTCCAGGCGGCGCCGGTGGGGGTGGTGACGACGAGTGCGAGCGCCGTGACGACGGCCGCGACCGTGGTGATGAGCAGCAGGGTGCGGCCGAGGTCGATCTGCGTGACGAACACGCCGAGCTCCGCGCCGAACGACGCCGAGTCCAGCGGGCGACCGGCGACGTTCGCGTAGGTGAGCACCAGGTGCACGATCGACAGGAGCGTCCAGGCGCCCGCGGCGAACCCGGCCAGGAGCGTGCTGCGCGGGTACGCCCGCCCGTCGGCGGTGCCCATGCCCGCTCGTGCGGTGCGGGTCGACGCGACGACGGCCCGGCGCGGCAGCACGCACACGGCCAGGACGAGCGCGCCGAGCGTCACCGACCCCGCGAGCTCGGTGAGCACCTCCGTCGCCGGCAGCCCCCAGCGCACCGCGGCGCCCGGGTCGCGGAGCAGGGCGGGGAGCGCGGCGCCGGAGAACGCGACCCCGAGCAGGGCGGCGGCGACGGCGGCGAGCACCAGAGCGAGCACGCGCCAGGGGCTCGGGGGCCGACGCGCGTCGACCCCCTGCCCACCGGCACCTGCGCGGCCGGCGCTCGTCACCGGCGCAGTCATCGCACCAGCGTAGGTCGGTTCGGCGACCGGTCCGACATGCCGTCGGTCACGTCGCGGACGGCCGCGGCGGGCCGCTCGACGCCCTCCCCGACGAGCGACGGGACGGCGCCACCGGAGCGTCCGCCCGCCGACCCGGCGCCGAGCCTGCGGGTGGCCGCCGCGAGGCGCCCGCTCACGATGACGGTGCCGATGGCGCGGACGGCCGGCCCGCTCACGACCCCGGTGGTGCGCCCGACGGCGGGTCCGTCGGCGGCCCGGTCGGGCGTCGACGCAGCAGCAGCCACGCGACGACGGCTCCGACGACGACCAGGACGGCGACGATCCCGACGAGGACCGCGCCGGAGACGCGGCCCTCCGCGGCAGGCGGTGCGGGCGCCACGGACGGCGCGGCCGACTCGCTCGCCCGGACCTCGGCGGAGGTCGTCGGCGTCGGGCTGGCCGCCGGCGTCGTCGCCCCGTACGTCATGGACTCCGCGGCCGTGAAGGTGAACTGGTCCTCGATGGGGTGCCCGTCGGCGGACGTCACCCGGTACAGGACGGTGTACTCGCCCGCGGGGAGCTCACCGGTGACGGCCTGCGAGACGGTGGTGTCGACGAGGATCGGCGGGCCGATGTTGACCATCGTGTCGTCGGCGGTGTGCACCATGATCTGCGTCCCGACGAACAGCACGGGCTCGTTGAACGTCAGCGTGACGATCTCGGGGACGTACGGGACGGTGGACCCGGCTGCGGGGCTGGTGCTCTGCAGCACGTTGTGCGCCTGGGCGGCGGGGGCCGCGACGACGACGGCGGCGAGGCTGAGCACGAGGCCGGCGAGGCCCGCGACGGTCCGCCTGATCATGCGTCACCGCGGCGGCGACGACCGAGCAGCGCGATGACGAGCGCGACTGCCCCGAGCGCCAGACCGACTCCCCCGAGGACGCGGGCGAGCGTGTCGGGCTCGGGCGTCGTCGGGGGGGCCGCGGACACGGCGGCCACCTCCTCGACGGACACCTCGTCGGCGACCGCGTGCTCGTCGGCACCCTCGGTCGTCGTCAGCTCGGGGGCCGGGTGCGCGGGCTCCTCGGCGCCCTCCTCGGCGACGTCGACCCAGTCGACGACCGTCCCGTCGGTGTAGGTCTGGTGGGCGGGCAGGACGAGCCGGGTGCCGGCGTCGGGCAGGGGGCCGGCGGACACCTTGAACTCCTGGAACTGGCCGTCGGCGATCTCGGCGCCCGGCTGCGCGGTCCACACCACGCGGGACGGCGCCTCGGTCAGCTCGGTGCCATAGAAGTCGACCGGTTCGGGCAGGGGGGCGGTCTCGACGGTGGCGGTCCAGCCGGGCACCGGCCGGGTCGAGACGGACAGGAGCGGCGTGTCCGTCGGGAGGTCGACGGTGACCTGCGAGGTCGCGGCCGTCTCCGACTCGTTGGGGACGCGGAACGTGAGCACGGTCCATCCTCCTGCGGCGGTCTGCTCGGGGACCACCCGGACGTGCGCGGAGGCGGCGGAGACGGGGATGACGGCGAGGGCGAGGGTGACGGCGGCGGTCGCGCCGAGGCGTGCGAGAGAACGCATGGGTGAGGTCCCTGGGGTGCTGGTGGTGGTCGAGGACGGGCGCGCGCGCACGGTCCCCGACCGCGACCGATCAGCGCGGGGGGACCGTGGGCGACTGCCACGCGGGTGGCCCGCGCAGCGGCACGACGTCACGCCACCAGGCGTGGCCGGACCAGGGCACCTCGGCCGGCGTCGGCAACGCGGGGCGGGGGACGACGACGACGGGCGCGGGTCCGCCGACGAGCGGCCGGAGCCACGCGGCGAGCCACCACAGCGCGCGGTCGGCGCCGACGATCACGAGGGCCGCGACGACGGTCGCGACGACGTGCAGCACCAGCATCGGCGCGGCGCCGAGCAGCGGCTGCACGACCGCGGGGTCGACCGCCGTGCAGGCGGTCTGCGACTGCATCACCATGCCGGGGTGGTGCTGGTGCCCGAACATCGAGGCCTGGTCCATCGGCCCCGGCATGCACGCCATCGACGTGAACAGGCTGAACGACGAGTGCACCGCGAGCTGTCCGGCCCCGAGCAGGGCGACGGCCCCGACCGGCCCGAGCCGGCGGCCGGTCAGCACCACGGCGGCGGCCAGCACGATCGCGGTCAGGGCGACCACGACGACGAAAGGCGGCAGCGACCCACCGGCGAGCACGTGCGCGAGGGCCGCGAGCGCGATGGTCACGACGGCGACGACGGCCCCGCGCGCGAGGCGCAGGGGGCCGGACGCAGGCGTGGGCATCCCGACACCGTAGCCGCGGCGGGTGAGCGGCGTCCGCCCCGCTGAAGCGTTTATCCGTGATGGGTCGACGTCCCTGTGGCGGGGAACACATCACGGGGGCACGGTTGTTGCGTCACATCAGTTGTCCTGCGCAATCATTTCCGTCGAGAAGGTCCGATGCCTCCACAGCACACAGCCGTCCCCGAGCGGCAGACGTTCGTGCCCCCGACGCACCGGGAGATCCTCACGATCCTCGGCGGCCTGATGCTCGGCATGTTCCTCGCCGCGCTCGACCAGACGATCGTCGCGACGTCCATCCGGACCATCGGCGACGACCTGCACGGCCTGTCCCTGCAGGCGTGGGTGACCACCGCGTACCTGCTCACGGCGACGATCTCGACGCCGCTGTACGGCAAGCTCTCCGACATCTACGGCCGCAAGCCGCTGTACCTGATCTCGATCTCGGTCTTCGTGGTGGGCTCGCTGCTGTCCGGCACCGCCGACTCGATGTACCAGCTGGCGGTGTACCGCGGCGTCCAGGGCCTCGGCGCCGGTGGTCTCATGGCGCTCGCGATCACGATCCTCGGCGACCTCGTCGCCCCCCGGGAGCGGGCCCGGTACCAGGGCTACTTCCTCGCGGTGTTCGGCACCGCGTCGGTGCTCGGTCCCGTGGTCGGCGGGTTCTTCGCAGGGGCGGAGACCATCCTCGGGATCACCGGCTGGCGCTGGGTCTTCCTCATCAACGTGCCTATCGGCATCCTCGCGATCGTCGTCGTCGCGCGCGTCCTGCACCTGCCGCCGCTGCGCCGCGTCGAGCACCGGATCGACTACCCGGGTGCGCTCGCACTCGTCGTCGCGCTGGTGCCGCTGCTGGTGGTCGCCGAGCAGGGGCGCCTGTGGGGCTGGGACTCGCCGCGGTCGATCGCCTGCTACGCCGTCGGCGTGCTCGGGGTCGCGGCGTTCCTCCTGGCCGAGCGGTGCGCCGAGGCGGACGCGATCCTGCCGCTCTCCCTGTTCCGGAACCGCACGTTCTCCGTGGGCGCAGCCGCCAACACCGTGATCGGTCTGGGCATGTTCGGCGGTCTGGCGACGCTGCCCCTCTACCTGCAGATCGTCAAGGGACAGTCCCCCACCGAGGCCGGGCTGACGCTCATCCCGTTCACGCTGGGGATCATGACGGGCTCGATCGTCGCCGGCCAGACGACGTCGCGGACCGGCCGCTACAAGGCGTTCCCCGTGATCGGCACGATCCTCATGGGCCTCGGCGCGCTGCTCTTCTCCCGGCTCCAGGCCGACACGACGCTGCCGTACGTGTTCGCGGTGTCGATCCTCTTCGGGCTCGGTCTGGGCTTCACGATGCAGCCGCTGGTGCTGGCCGTGCAGAACGCCGTGGAGGTCCGGGACATGGGCGTCGCGACGTCGTCGTCGCTCTTCTTCCGGCAGATGGGCGGCACGCTGGGCACCGCGGTGTTCCTGTCGGTGCTGTTCTCGACGGTCGGGTCCAACATCGCGTCCGCGTTCCGGACCGCCTCGCAGACGCCGGAGTTCCAGGCGGCGGTCGCGGACCCCGCGGTCGTGGGCGATCCCGCGAACGCGCCGGTGCTCGGGATGCTGCAGGGCGGTGGCGCGGTGCCGTCGCTGGACGACTCGTCGTTCATCAACAACCTCGACCCGCGGCTCGCGCAGCCGTTCCTCGACGGGTTCGCGCAGTCGGTGGACACCGTCCTGCTGCTGGCCGCGTTCATCATGGTCCTCGGCGTGATCCTGACGATCATGCTGCCCGAGCTCCCGCTGCGGAACGTGTCCGGCATCCAGGGACGGTTCGACGACGACGCCGCGGCCGCCGCCTCGGGTGGCGTCACGGCAGTCGGTGGGGTCACGGCCGTCGTCGCCGACGAGGCAGCGGTCGACCGCGCGGAGCGTGCCGGGTCGGAGCACCCTGGAACTGGTGCCGCACCCGGGTGAACCTCGACGGGCCCGGCACCGTGACACAGGTGTCAGCCCCACCAGGTCCGACCCGGAGGTCCCGATGTCCGTGACAGCACAGAGCACCCCCCACACCTGCGACGGCTGCCTGGACCGGCGGGAGGTGCTGGTCCGGGCGGGTCTGGTCACCGTGGGCGTCGCCGCGGCGGGCGTGCTGGCCGCGTGCGGTGGCTCGGACACCCCGTCCGACGACGCCCCCGCCGCGGCGAGCGGTGGCGCGCTGGCGCAGGTGTCCGACATCCCGGTCGGCGGCGCGCTCTCCGCGAAGGACGCCGACGGCAAGCCGATCATCCTGCTCCAGCCCGAGGCGGGCACCGTCGTCGCCCTGTCGGCGGTCTGCACGCACCAGAGCTGCACGGTCGCTCCCGACGGCGACGAACTGGTGTGCCCGTGCCACGGCTCGGTCTACGACCTGACCGGCGCCAACGTCTCCGGTCCCGCACCGTCGCCGCTGCCGGAGGTCGACGTGCACGTCAGCAACGGTGCCGTGCTCGCCGGGAAGGCCTGATCATGTCCTGGCACACCGGCACCCAGGCCGCGTCCGACGTCCTGCGCGCACTGCTGTCCGCGTGCGTGATGCTCTCCGCCGTGGTCCACCTCGACCTGTGGGCCAACGGCATGAACACTCTCGACGTCGTCGGTCCGGCGTTCCTGCTCAACGGCGTCGGCGGCCTCGTCCTCGGCGTCCTCGTCCTCGTCTGGCGGCACTGGCTGCCGCTGCTGGGCGCGATCGGGTTCGGCGCCGCGACCCTGACGGCGTTCGTCATCTCGACGACACCCGGCGGGTTCTTCGGCGTGCACGAGCGGTGGGTCGGCATCCCGGTGTGGCTGTCGGCGATCTCGGAGATCGGCGCGATCGTGCTGGGCGTCGCGGCGCTCCTGGTGGAGCGCCGCGCACCCGTCCCGGTCGCTCAGTCCAGCGGCAGCGGTTCCCCGTCGAGGATCAGCTGACCGGCGCGCGCCTTCGTCTCGGCTGGACCGGTGTGCCACAGCTCCTCGAGCGCCTCCAGGTCCTCGACGGTGTAGCCCGCTTCCCAGAACGCGTCGTAACGCTCCTGGTCCACGTCCACCAGCACCTCCTCCTGGCCCGTCGCACCCGGCGCGACGGGCGGCGCCTGCCCGTCCAGGAGGAGCTGCCCGGCCTGCGCCTTCGTCGCGGTGATGTCCAGGTGCCACAGGTCCGCGAGCGCCCACGCGTCGTCGATCGTGTACCCGGCGTCCCAAAACGCCTCGTACTGCTCGCGCGTGTACCCGTCGGGCATCGCCGACCACTCGACGCCCACCGTCTGCGCGACCTCCTCGACCACCCGGGCGACACCGGAGTACGGGTTCGCGGCGGCCGCCGCGCCGGCGCCACCGACGGCGAGCGCGGAGATGACCGCACCGGCGGCCGCGACCTTCGCGCCGCGACGCACGAGGGTGGTCACCGTCGCCTCCGGCGTGTGCGCGAGGGCCTGCTGGAGGCGGGCCGCGACGACCGCCGGGTCCGGCTGGTCGGCGTCCCGTGAGTGGAGCGCGCGGGTGATCCGAGCGACCAGCTCGTCGTCGTGGGGGCTCATCGCTTCTCCGTTCGGGTGCTGAGGTCGGTGTCGCGCAGGGTGGCCAGCGCTCGGCTGGCGTGGGACCGGACGGTGGCCGGGGAGGTGCCGAGGACCTCGGCGATCTCCGCGTCGCTGAGTCCCTCGTAGTACCGCAGGACCAGCACCGTCCGTTGCCGTGGTGGCAGCCGTTCGAGGTGCCCCCACATCGCGTCCTCCTCGACGACGCCGTGGGCGTGGTCGCCGTGGGAGTCGGCGTGGGCGGCGAGGACCTCGTCGGCGGCCGGGCGGATCGTCCGGACGTGCCACCGGCGGCGCCACGAGAGGTGCTCGTTGGTGACCATCCGCCGCAGGTACAGGTCGGGCCGGGCCATCAGCGCGATCCGGTGCCAGCGCACGTGCGCCCGCAGGAGCACCTCCTGGACCAGGTCGGCAGCGGTGTGCCCGTCGCCCGTGAGGACCGTGGCGTACCGCAGCAACCCCGCGAGATGGACCCGGACCAGGTCGTCCAGCTCGGGCTCGACGATCGGGACGGGTGTGCTGTCCACGCCCGCGGTCACAGCCGGATCCCGAGGAGGTCGTCGAGCGTCTCGCCCTCCCGCGGGCGGGGCAGCGGCCGCGGGTCGAGGCAGCGGGCGAGCAGCGCCTCGACGAGCGCAGCCCGTCGCACGATGCTCGACGCGTCGATCGCGCCGGGCAGGATCCGCACCTCGAGCGTGTCCCGCAGGGGCCTGCTGGTGACGAGCTGCGTGAGGTTGACGTCGGCGTACTTGGTCAGCCCGGTCGCCCGTGCGGCAGCGTCGTCGTCGCTCTCGACGAGGTCCAGCAGCGCCTCGGGCAGCGGCGCGAGTCGCCGGCACGCGGGGTTGGTGTCCAGCGCGGTCCACAGCTGGTCCCGCCAGTGGCCGAACAGCCGGACGACGTTGGCGAAGGCCTCCGGTCGGCGGAACGGTGCCCCGTCGACGTGCAGGTGCACGGCGGCCTCCCCGGGGACGGTGAAGCCCAGCTCGCGCGCAGGCGCGAGCAGCCGTTCGAGCGCGGCCTCGTGGTCGGTCTCGAGGGGCGGGGTGATGATCTCGCAGGGCCGCTCGCGTCCCCCCGGCAGCGGCATCGCCACGGCGACCGTGGCACCGCTGCGGTCGTCGACCCGGGCAGCCGGGCCGACGAGCTCGGTGCGCACCCCGAACAGCTCGGCGATCGGGTCCAGCACCGTGGCCAGCGGGGCGTCGGGATCGGCGTGCCGCTCGATCAGCCGCAGCAGCCGGGCGTCGTCGCACAGGACGCGGTACCAGCCCCGCCGTCGAGGGGAGCCGGGCGGCAGGTCGGCCTCGATGGTGATGTCGTCGACGAGCCGCGCGACGGGCCGGCCCGCGGCGTCGACCACGTCGAACGCCGGCGACAGGTGCCGGAAGACACCGACGCCCGGCACGACCGACGGCTCGGAGTCGGTGTGGAAGGACCGTCGCACCTGACCGCCCAGGCGCGCGGCGAGGTCGTCGGCCAGCACCTGCCGGTCCGATCCTGCGGGGGCCAGCAGCTCGATCTCGAACCCGGTCCGCAGCGACAGCTCGTCCACGTCGTGCTCCTCCCGAAGGGTCGTGCCGGGCGACGGGCTCAGGACTGG
The DNA here is from genome assembly GCF_007990265.1 of Cellulomonas terrae. GTDB lineage: Bacteria > Actinomycetota > Actinomycetes > Actinomycetales > Cellulomonadaceae > Cellulomonas > Cellulomonas terrae. Next base: position 101,643 of record NZ_BJWH01000009.1, on the reverse strand, counting down.
CCGGCGGGCGTGCCGGTGGGGGCCACGGGAGGAGTCTGCCCGTCGAGGATCATCTGCCCGGCACGCGCCTTCGTCTCCACGTACTCCGTGCTCCAGATCGCCCCGAGCGCCTCGATGTCCTCCTCGGTGTACCCGGCGCCCCAGAACGCCTCGAACTGCTCGTCCGAGAGCAGGACCGCACCCTCGTCGTCCGCGTCCGACGTCGCGGAGCCCGTCGGCGCCACCGGCACCGGCTGCCCGTCGAGGATCAGCTGCCCCGCCCGTGCCTTGGTCTCGGTCGCCTCCAGGTTCCACAGCGCGCCGAGCGCCTCGACGTCCTCTGTGGAGTACCCCGCACCCCAGAACGCCTCGTACTGCTCGGGGGTGTACCCGTCCGGCATCGACGACCAGTCGACGCCCGCAGACTGCAGGATCTCGGTGACCGACCGGGACAGGGCCGACGTCGGCGCGGCCGCGGCCGCGACACCGGTGCCGACGACGCACAGGCCGACCGCGACGACTCCGACGGCCACGAAGCGGCGGGTGGTGGGGCGGTGGTGGGTGGTGCTGGCGTCCATGGGGTCCTCCGGAGCTGCGAGCGGATGGGCGTACCCCCCTAGAACGCGGCTCGACGCCCGGTTGTGCAGTCCGCTCCTCAGACGCCCTCGAGCAACCGCCGTTCGTACGCCGCCACGACCTGCGCGGACGTCCAGCCTTCGGTGCCGACCGCCTGGTCGCGACCGACGTACGGACCGCGCCCCCGCTCGGCCCCGAGCCAGCACGCCTCGTCGAGGAACACCGCGCGCGCCTGCGCGAACGACCGCGACGTGAACAGGGTCGTGGTCGTCCCGGCGTCCCGGTAGCCGACGACGTACCCGTCCTCGAACGTGATGGCCTCGGTGGCGGCGGTCGCGCCGATCGCGAAGTCGACGCCGTCGACCAGGTCGTTGTCGAGGGCGTCGTCCCGCAGGTCGACGAGGTCCGGGGTCGTCGGCTGCGACGCGACGCCCGCCGCCTCCCCGCCGGTCCGGTCCGCCTCGGACACCTTCACCAGGACCCGGAACCGGCGCAGGTCCCGCACGGTCAGCGGGACGCGGAGGGTGTCGAGGAACCGGAACGCGCCCGAGTCCTCCTCCAGCAGCACCAGGCCGTCGACGACCAGCGGGTTGGTCGGGTCGAGCCGGTAGCGGTGCGCGTCGGGCCGGCCCGTGACCGCCCGCAGCACGTCCCCGCGCTCGTAGCCGACCCGTTCCAGGTCGAGGGCGTCGTCCTCGGTGAGGGTCCGGATCATCCGGCGAGTGTCACACGACTCGGATGATCCCCGACTATCAGCCCCACACGAGGCCGTGCGACGGGTCGTGCAGCACGCGCGCGACGTCGGCCAGCACCTGCGCCCCGAGCGCCCCGTCCACCAGCCGGTGGTCGAAGCTCAGCGCGAGCTGCGTGACGTGCCGGACCCGGATCTTGCCCTTGTGCACCCACGGCTGCTCCCGGATGGCGCCGAACGCGAGGATCGCCGCCTCCCCCGGGTTGATGATCGGCGTGCCCGTGTCGATGCCGAACACGCCGACGTTCGTGATCGTGATGGTGCCGTCGGACATGTCCGTGGGCGACGTCTTGCCCGCCCGCGCGGTCGCCGTCAGGTCCGCGAGCGCGCCGGCGAGGTCCTTGAGGTTCAGGCGGTGCGCGTCCTTCATGTTGGGCACGACGAGCCCGCGGGGGGTCGCCGCCGCGATCCCGAGGTTGATGTAGTGCTTGTAGACGATCTCCTGCGTCGCCTCGTCCCAGCTCCCGTTGATCTCCGGGTGCCGGCGCACGGCGAGCATCAGCGCCTTGGCGGCGATGAGCAGCGGCGTGACCCGGACGTCGGCGAACTCGCGGTCCGCCCGCAGGCGTTCGACCAGCTTCATCGTCTTCGTGACGTCGACCGTGTGGAACACCGTGACGTGCGGGGCGGTGAACGCGCTCGCGACCATCGCCTCCGCGGTCCGCTTGCGCACCGACTTCACGGGCACGCGCGTCTGGCGGCCGTCGGAGGAGACCGTGCCGCTGGCCAGCCAGGGCGCGTCGTCGCCCGGGTACGTGGCCAGCGTCCGCGCCTCGGCCTGCGCCGCGCGCCCGAGCACGTCCTCGCGGGTCACGATGCCGCCCGGGCCCGTCGGGGAGATCGAGTCCAGGTCGACGCCCAGCTCACGCGCCAGCTTGCGGACCGGCGGCTTGGCGAGCGCGTGGCGGGTGGCCTCGCGCTGCGAGGAGGTGGCGGAGACGCGGGGCGACGACGCGACGACGGATGCCGACGGCGTTGCTGCGGCGCCCGCCGGCTGCGCAGGGCTGGCCGCCGAGCCGTCCGCGATCCGGCCGCGCCTGCCGGCGGCGGGCTCGGCGAGCCCGTAGCCGACGAGGACCGCCTCGCGCGCGGCGGGTCGGGCCTCGGGCTCGGGTGCGCGGCCCGCGCGTGCCGCCGCGATCTCGTCGGCACCCCCGGGCTCGACTCCCGCGTGCCGGTTCCCCCCACCGTGGTGGCCGTGCTCGACGGCACCGCCGGACGGGGACGTGACGCTCGGGGGGGCCTCGACGTCGGGGGCCGCACCCGTCGGATCCGTGTCGACCTCGATGATCGGCGTCCCGACGTCGACGGTCTGGCCGGGCTCGACCAGGAGGCGCGTGACGACGCCGGCCCACGGGCTCGGCAGGTCGACCAGCGACTTCGCGGTCTCGATCTCGACGATCGTCTGGTTGACCTCGACGGTGTCGCCGACGGCCACGTGCCAGGCGACGATCTCGGCCTCGGTCAGGCCCTCGCCCGCGTCCGGGAGCGGGAACTGCTGGAAGGTCGGCACGGGGGTCTCCTCAGAAGGCCAGCGAGCGGTCGACGGCGTCGAGGACGCGGTCGAGCCCGGGCAGGTAGTCGTGCTCGATCTTGGCCACCGGGTACGGGGTGTGGAACCCGCCGACGCGCAGGACGGGTGCCTCCAGGTGGAAGAAGCAGTCCTCGGTGATGCGCGCGGCCACCTCGGCGCCCGTGCCGTACAGGACGGGGGCCTCGTGCACGACGACGCAGCGGCCGGTGCGCTGGACCGACGCGGCGACCGTGGCGGTGTCGAGCGGCGACAGGGTCCGCAGGTCGACGACCTCGATCGACGTGCCTTCGGCGGCGGCAGTCTCGGCGGCCTTGAGCGCGGTCTGCACGGTCGGTCCGTAGGCGACGAGCGTGAGGTCCGTGCCGGGGCGGAGGACCTTCGCGGAGTCGAGCGCCGGGTGCGGCGCGTCGACGGCGGCGTCCAGGTCGACCGCGCCCTTCTCCCAGTAGCGGCCCTTCGGCTCGAAGAACAGCACCGGGTCCGGCGAGGCGATGGCCTGCTGGATCATCGTGAACGCCTCGGCGGGGCTGGACGGGCTGATCACCCGCAGGCCGGCGGTGTGCGCGAACAGCGCCTCCGGCGACTCGCTGTGGTGCTCGACCGCGCCGATCCCGCCGCCGTACGGCACGCGGATGACGACGGGGAGCGTGAGCCGCCCCTTCGACCGGTAGTGCATCTTGGCCAGCTGCGTCGTGATCTGGTCGAACGCCGGGAAGATGAAGCCGTCGAACTGGATCTCGCACACGGGCCGGTAGCCGCGCAGCGCCAGGCCGATCGCGGTCCCGACGATGCCGGACTCGGCCAGCGGGGTGTCGACGACGCGGTCCTGCCCGAAGTCCTTCTGCAGCCCGTCGGTCACGCGGAACACGCCACCGAGGGCCCCGATGTCCTCGCCCATGAGGAGCACCTTGGGGCTCTGCTCGAGCGCCTTGCGCAGGCCGTGGTTGATCGCCTTGGCGAACGTGATGGTGGTCATCGGTGGCTGCCTTCACCCTCGAGGAACGACGCTTCGTAGGACTCGAACCACTGCCGCTCCGCCTCCACGACGGAGTTCGGCGTCGCGTACACGTGCTCGAACATCGACGCGGCCGACGGGCGGCCCATCGCGCGGACCGCGGTCCGGATGCGCTCACCGAGCGCGTCGCCCTCGGCTGCCAGGGTGTCGAGGAAGTCCTGCGGCAGCGCGCCGCGGTCCTCCAGGTGCAGCCGGAGCCGGTCGATGGGGTCGCGCTGGCGCCAGTACTCCTCCTCGGCGGCCGAGCGGTAGCGGCTCGGGTCGTCGGAGGTGGTGTGCGCGCCCATCCGGTACGTGAACGCCTCGATGAACGTCGGGCCCCCGCCGGAACGTGCCCGTTCGAGCGCCTCGGCGGTCACCGCGTACGTGGCCAGGACGTCGTTGCCGTCCACCCGGACGCTCGGGATGCCGAAGCCGGGACCGCGGTCGGCCAGCGGGACGCGGGACTGCCGGCTGGTGGGCTCGGAGATGGCCCACTGGTTGTTCTGGCAGAAGAAGACCACCGGGGCGTTGTTCACCGCGGCGAACACGAGCGCCTCGTTGACGTCACCCTGCGACGTCGACCCGTCGCCGAAGTACGTCACGACCGCGGAGTCGCGCGCCGGGTCGCCCGTGCCGACCGCGCCGTCGCGCTGCAGCCCCATCGCGTAGCCCGTGGCGTGCAGGGTGTGCGAGCCGATGACCAGCGTGTACAGGTGGAACCCGTACGCCGTCGGGTCCCAGCCGCCGTGGTCGATGCCGCGGAACAGCCGCAGCACGTCCGCGAGGTCGACGCCGCGCGTGTAGGCCACGCCGTGCTCGCGGTAGCTGGGGAACACCTGGTCCTGCGGGGCCAGCGCGCGGCCGGAGCCGATCTGCGCGGCCTCCTGGCCGAGGCACTGCGCGTACAGCGCGAGCTCGCCCTGGCGCTGCAGCGACGTCGCCTCGTTGTCGAACCGGCGCACCAGCACCATGTCGCGGTAGAGCGCGCGCAGGGCGTCGGCGTCGAGGTGGGCGATGCGTGGGTCGTAGTCGGGGTGTGCGGTGCGCTGCCCGGTCGGGGTCAGCAGCTGCACGAGGCCGTCGTCGGTCTGGGGGCCGTTCGGGACCACGCGGTTCTCCTTCTCGGTGCAGCGGCGGGTGGGCCGCGCCGGGGTGAGGCTCGAAACCTACGACAGCGTAGGCTACGGCACCGTAGGTTGCGCGAGAAGTACCCGGACAAGCCTCAGCGTGCGCCCTTGTCGGGTCTCCACACCACCCCCCACCCGCTCAGCGCGCGAGCCACTCCCCGGTGATCTCCAGGAGCAGGTCGGTCGCCTCGGGCTCCCCGACGCTCACCCGGACCCCGTCCCCCTGGAACGGGCGCACGAGCACCCCGGCGCGCCCGGAGCGCTCCGCGAACGCCGCCGCGTGGTCGCCCAGCGGCAGCCAGACGAAGTTGGCCTGGCTGTCCGGGACGGTCCAGCCCTGGCTCCGCAGTCCGGCCAGCAGCCGAGCACGCTCGGTGACGATCGCCTCCACCCTGGTCATGAGCTCGACCGTCGCACGCAGCGACGCGAGCGCGGCGAGCTGGCCGACGTGGGAGACGCCGAACGGGGTGGACGCCGCCCGGATCCCCGCCGCGAGGCGAGGACGCGCGACCGCGTAGCCGACCCGGAGACCGGCCAGCCCGAACGCCTTCGAGAACGTGCGCAGCAGCACCACGTTCGGGTGGTCGGCGAAGACGGCCAGGCCGTCGGGCGCCTCCGGGTCGCGGACGAACTCGACGTAGGCCTCGTCGAGCACGACGAGCACGTCCTTGGGCACCGCCGCCAGGAACGTGGCCAGCTCGTCGGCGTGGACCGCAGGGCCGGTCGGGTTGTTGGGCGTGCACACCAGCACGACCTTGGTCCGCTCGGTGACGGCCGCGGCCATCGCCTCCAGGTCGAGCCGCCCGTCCTCGCCCACCGGGACGTGCACGCCCCGGGCACCCGCGAGCGTCACCGCGATCGGGTACGCCTCGAACGAGCGCCACGGTACGACCACCTCGTCGTCCGGCTGGCACACCGCGGTCAGCACGTGCCCGAGCACCGCGACGGAGCCGCACCCGGCCACGATGTTCTCGGGCGCCACCTGCAGCGACGCCGCGATGGCCCCGACCAGCTCGGTGGCGTACATGTCCGGGTACCGGTTGATGTCCTCGGCCGCGTCGGAGATGGCGAGCACCACCGACGGCAGGGGCGGGTACGGGTTCTCGTTGGAGGACAGCTTGAACGCCGCGGCGCCGACGGGGACGCGGGCCCCGGGGACGTAGGGCGGCAGGTCTGCCAGGGCCGGACGCAGGGGGACGCGGGTCACGGGCTCAGCATGCCACCGCCCGCCGCGGGCACCGCGGAGCGGACGCCACCCGACCGTGCCGCCGGAGGGGACGAACCCGACAGCGCGCCGCGGGACGGGGCCCGGCCGCCGGTGGCAGGATCGGTGCATGGCCTTCCTCGTCCGCGTGCTCATCAACGCCGTCGCCATCTGGTTCGCGACGCTGATCCTGCCCGGCCTGTCGATCGTCGGCGGGGACAGCAACTGGGAGACGCTCGGCGTCATCCTGCTCATCGCGCTCGTGTTCGGCCTGGTGAACGCCATCGTCAAGCCGATCGTCGCGTTCATCTCGATCCCGCTGTACATCCTGACCCTCGGCCTGTTCACCATCATCGTGAACGCCCTCATGCTCATGCTCACCGCGTGGATCACCGAGGCGACGGACTGGGGACTGCGGATCGACAACTTCGGCGTCGCGTGCTGGGCCGCCATCATCATCTCGATCGTCAGCCTGGTCCTCTCCGTCCTCATCCCCGGCCCGCGCGTGGAGCGCTCCTCGTCCACCGAGGTCAGCTACTAGGCCAGAGCCGTGGCGGTTGCGCGGCGACGACGGCCGGGTCCCGCGTCACCTGGAACTGCCGCGTGACCGCCGTCGTCCCCTCCGGCCCGAGCACGTCCCGGGCGGCCGCGTCGAACGCCCGCATGCCCGGGATCCCCGCCAGCTCCTTCTCGGCTTCGTCCGCGGTCTCCACGTAGCGACTCATCGCGTGCGCCTCGACGAGGGTCGGGGCCGCCGGCCCGCCGCTGGTCGCCAGGTCCCTGGTCACCACCGTGACGCTCGCGCTCGTCTGGTTGGGCGTGCCGTCCAACTGGGGGACGACGTCCTCGTCGTGCCGGTAGTGGCGCACCTGGACCCCCGACGGCACCGGCCGGGGGATGTCCGGCGCACCGGCCGTCACGACGGCTCGCACCGAGTACGCCCCACCGACGGCCGCCGCGACCGACATGGCGACCATCCCGCCCAGGCTGTGGCCGGCCAGCATGACCGGCTCGTCCGGCCCGATGCCGGACAGCCGCATCGCGTCGAGCACCGCGTCCGTCATGTCGTCGGCCAGCGCCGCCAGGAGACGGCCGTCGGTCGTCGCGTCCAACGGGTTGCAGCCGTTGAGGCCCCAGTCCTCCGTACCGGGGATCTCGATCACCCACGACCGGGTGCCGTCCGGGTGGGTGAGCATCTGCACGGAGACCACACCCTCGGGCACGGCCAGCGAGTGCGGGGCACCCCCGTTGTCGTAGCTGAGCGCAACGTTGTCGAGGACCTCCGCCACGCTCCGCGGCGCGGGGAGCTGGGGCGGGTTCGCGCGCAGGAGCACGGCGGTGGGCCCGGCGGGCGGCACGAGTCCGAACAGATGGCCGGCACCCTCAGGAACCGGTCGCAGGGTCGGGATCTGCCGCCCGGGAGCGGCCGAACGAACGAACGAACCGAGCGCGAGCATCTGCAGCTCGACGCGATCATCGGCCGTGAAGGCACCCGGTACCCACTCCACGAGGCGATGCACGCCCTGCTTGAGCAGAGGCAGGAAGGGGTCCGGCCGCCGGAGCACCGCCGACCGCACGGCGCTGCCGGCGATCACGGCGCCCGCCACCCCTGCGACGGCCACCGTCCCAGCCGCTGCCAGGATCCCCGCCAGGAGCGGCCGCTCCCCGAGCTCGCTCGACACCGCGACGATCCCGCCGCGCAGCGCCCGGTGCGCGAACGACTCGGCCTCCGTGTACAGCTCGATCGTGCGTCGCAGCGCAGCCGCCAGCTCGCGCAGGCGGTCGGCAGCCCGCCACGGCGACCTGGACCCCTCGCACACTGCGGTCAGGACCCGCCGCGCCTCGATCCCGGTCGGGCTCAGCGGGTCGCACGACTGCGCCGCCCGCATCAGCGTCCAGGAAGCGGTGTCGAGCCGGGCGGCCGCGTCCTCAAGCAGCCGGCACGTGTACGCGAGCTCCTCCAGGTCGGCGACCGTCGGCCCGGGACCGCCGACGACGCGGTACCCGCTGCTCGGGTGCTCGCTCACAGGCCCACCGTCCCGAGGTCGGCCGCGGCGACCGGCTGCACGGTCCGCTCGACCGAGACCTGCACCGCGTACACACAGCCGTGCGCCTCGTCGAGGGCGGTGCGGAACCGGTCCGCCGCCTCGGACGTCCACGACATCGTCGCGGCGCCGCGCAGCGACCGGGACGCGCTCTCGACGTCGTCGAGCGCTCGCAGGACCAGGGGCAGACCGTCGGCACGAGGCATGGCCGAGACGCTACGAACGAGGGTGCGCCGGCGGTCGGGCACCTGTGGGGGGTGCGGGGCTGTGGGCGGCTCGATCGTTACGATCGCGCGGTGCCACGGCCCACCTCCTCCGCGCTCGGTGTGCTCGCCGTGGTCGCCGGCTCGCTCCTGTTCGCCGTCAACGGGACGGTCGCCAAGCTGGCGATGGACGCGGGCCTCGGCCCCACCCGCCTGGTCGAGCTGCGCTGCCTCGGGTCGGCGGTCGTGCTCGTCGCCGCCGCGCTCGTCGTGTCCCCGCGCAGGCTCCGGCCGACGAGCCGCCGCGAGGTCGCCGTGCTGGCCCTGCTCGGCGTCGTCGGCGTGGCGCTGGTGCAGTGGTTCTACCTGGTCGCCATCAGCCGGCTGCCCGTCGGGCTGGCGCTGCTGATCGAGTACACCGCGCCGCTCATCGTCGCGCTCTGGGCGCGGTTCGTGTTCCGGGAGCAGGTGCGGGAGCGGGTCTGGTGGGCTCTGGCGGCGTGCCTCGCGGGGCTCACGCTCGTCGCGCAGGTGGGCGACGACGTCACGCTCGACGCGGTCGGGCTGCTCGCCGCCGTCGGGGCGTCCGTCGCGCTGGCCACGTACTACCTGCTCGGTGACCGCCTGCTCACGACGCGCGACCCCTTGACCACCCACGCGTGGTCGCTCGGCTTCGCGGCCCTGTTCTGGGTGGTCCTGCAGCCGCTGTGGACCTTCCCGACCAGCACCCTCGGCAGCGACGTCCCCGTCCCCGGGACCGCGCTCGACCCGCCCATGTGGGTGTTCGTCGTCTGGATCATCCTGCTGGGCACCGTCGCGCCCTACCTGATGTTCTTGGTGGGGATCCAGCGGGTCGGGGCGGCCCGGGCGGGGCTGCTCGGGATGGTGGAGCCGGTGGCGGCGTCGGCGACCGCGTGGGTGGTGCTGGGCGAGTCGATGACGCCGGTGCAGCTGGTGGGCGGGGCGGTGGTCATCGGCGGCGTGATCCTGGCCGAGACGGCCCGCAGCGGGCGCGATCGCGCGATGCTGCCCGACACCGTCGCCACCTAGAGCTGCCGCGGCAGGAGCAGCGCCGCCGCGGTGATGACCGCGACGAGCGCGACGGCGCGCCACAGGTCGCCGTCCCCGAGCGTCACACCGGCGAGCACCGTCGCCACCACGGCCAGCACCTGCGCCCCGACCTGCACGGCCGCCACGTCCCGCAGCCCGTGCACGACGACACCGAGCTCGACCCGCGTCCGCCACGACGTCCGCGCGGCGAGCGCGCCCGCCCACAGCGTCAGGTGCACCAGCAGGACCAGCACCATGACGACGCCCAGCGCGGGCGGGTCATGGGCCACCACGCCGGTCCCGGCGGCCAGGACGACGAGCGCAGCCAGGCCGAGGCCGGGGACCACCACGGTGGCGACGACCAAGGCCACGAACGCGGCGACGAGCAGCGGGTGGGGCCGTGTCCCGGCGAACGCGACCAGCAGGGTCGCCGCGCCGAGCAACCCGGCCACCGCGCGCAGGAGCCACGCCGGCAGCGGCCGGACCAGCTCGACGGTCACCTCGCTCATCGCGCCGCCCCCGCCCGGCGCTGCGCCCGCCGAGCCAGCGACGCGAGCGCCACGTCCGGCGACTCCCGCCACGTCACCAGCTCGATGTCGAGGTCCGCCAGCTCGGCCAGCCGGTCCTCGCGCGCGAGCCGGATCATCCGCATCGCGAGCCGCTCCCGGTCCCCGAGGTGCCGCTCGCGCAGGGTCGGCAGCACGTCGACGGCGACGACGCGGTGCCCGGCGCGGCGCCACACGGAGGCGACGAGCGCGGCCTCGTCGTCGAGGAACGTCGAGAAGAGCATCACCAGGGCGCCCGACGGGATCTGCGGGGCCCGCAGGCGGCGCAGCGGGTCCCCCTCGGGCCGCGTCAGGGCGAGGGCGTGCCGGATGCGGTCGAGCTGTCGTCGACCCCCACCGGGCGGCAGCGGTCGCCGCACCGCGCCGAGGTCGTCGAGCCCCACCCGGTCGCCGAGGTTGAGGAAGCCCTGCGCGGCCGATGTCGCCGCCTGGCGCGCCAGGTCGAGCGACGTGGGCTCGTCGGCCCTCGGCGGGATCGAGCCGCGCCACGTCATGGGGTCGGGGCCGACGTCGTCGCGGGAGTCGACGACGAGCACGACGACCGCCTCCGCGAGCGCGTGCTCGCGCCGGACGTAGAGCTCGTGCAGGTCAGGGGCCCGCTTCGCGGTGACGCGCCAGTCGATCCGCCGCAGCCGGTCGCCGGGCGCGAACGGGTGCACGTCGCGCAGCCCCCCGCCCTCGCCGGGCCGCCGCGACTCGTGGGCGCCGGTCAGCCCGCGCAGCCGCGGCGGCAGGGGCAGCTCGCCCAGGGGACGCGGGGCGGGCAGCACGAGGGCGGAGCGGGACGCCGGCGGGCTGGGCTCGGACACGCTCGCGGCCCCGGGCCCGACGCCCTGCACGTCGACGAGGGCGAGCTCCTGCGGACCGGTGCGGACGGTGCGCACGACCATCGGGAGGCGACGCGTGCCGTCGACCTGCACCCACGCGTCGAACAGCACGCGCGACCCGCGGCGCGCCCCGAGGAGCACGCCCGACGGGGACGTGACGACCACGTCGGCGGGCAGTGCGCCCGCGGTCGGCGGCGCGTCGGACGCCTCCAGCCGCACGGTCGGGTCGACCGACGGACGTCGGCGCCAGTCCCGCACCCCGGCGACCAGCGGAGCCGCACCGAGGACCGCGACGTCCGGTCGCCCGAGCAGCGCACCGAGCACCACCAGCGCCACGCCGGCCGCGACCCCGGCCGTCGCCGCGCGCGAGCGCACCCAGGTCATGTGCGCCGAGCCGTCGTCGGGCCCGCGACGTGCGTCAGCACGTCGGCGACGACCTTCTGCGGCGCCGCGCCCGTCGCCCACGCCTGCGGGGTCAGCGAGAGCCGGTGGGCCAGCGCGGGCACCGCCACGGCCTTGACGTCCTCGGGCGTCACAAAGTCCCGGCCGGACAGCACCGCGAGCGACCGCGCGACGAGCACCAGGGCCTGCGACCCGCGCGGCGAGGCACCCACCTCGACGGCGTCGTGCGCGCGGGTGGCCGCGGCGAGGTCGACGCAGTACCGCAGGATGTCGCCGTCGACCGTCACGGCCTCGACGCCGGCCTGCATCGAGCGCAGCGTAGCGGCGTCGACGACGGTCCGCACCGACCCCATCTCCTGCCGGCGGGCGAGCCGACGGGACAGCACGTCGACCTCGGCGTCGCGCTCGGGGTAGCCGACCGCGACGCGGACCATGAACCGGTCGAGCTGCGCCTCCGGCAGCGGGTACGTGCCCTCGTACTCGACGGGGTTCGACGTGGCGACGACGTGGAACGGGTCGGGCAGCGGGTACGTCTCGCCGTCGACCGTGACCTGCCGCTCGGCCATCGCCTCCAGCAGGGCCGACTGCGTCTTCGGGGCGGTCCGGTTGATCTCGTCGGCGAGGAGCAGCCCGGCGAACACCGGGCCGGGCCGGAACGCGAACGACGCCGTCGCCGGGTCGAAGACGCTCGACCCGGTGATGTCCGACGGCAGCAGGTCGGGGGTGCACTGCACGCGCCGGAACGACAGGCCCAGCGCGGTCGCCAGGCTCCTGGCCGCCAGCGTCTTGCCCAGCCCGGGCACGTCCTCGAACAGGACGTGCCCGCCGCCGAGGATGGCCGCGAGCGCGACCTTCAGCGGCTCGCGCATGCCGACGACGAGCGTCGCGACCTCGTCGAGCACCGCGCTCCCGCGGTCCGCGACCTGCGCGACGGTCAGGGTGGTGGGCTGCTCGGTCATGACGGGGGGCTCCCAGGGTCGTCGGTCGGTGTGCGCCTCGGTCCGAGGCGGTCGAGCACGTCGAGGGTGTGCCGCAGGTCGGCGACGCTCGGCAGCGGCGACCGGGTGCGGGTCAGGGTGCGGTGGGCGCGCGCGCCGAGGACCTGCTCGATGTCGGCGTCGTCGATCGCGCGTCCGTGCCGCGCGAGCCTGCTCCGCGCCACGTCGCGCAGCTGCCGCAGGGCGCGTTCACCCACCCGCCCGTCCCGGCCGACCATCGCCCACGCGAGGTCCTGCACCTCCCCGCGGGCACCGTGCCGGCGGTCGTAGTGCCTGCGCTCCCAACCGGGGTCGGGTGCGCCGTCGAGCCGCGTGAGCAGCAGCACGACCGCCGCGACGAGCAGACCGACGAGCCCCGACGACGCCGCCGTGAGCCCGCCCGCCAGGCACGTGACGGCACCGATGACGAAGCCCAGGGGCGGCCGCCAGTCCCACCTCATGCGTCGTCCGCCCGCCGGGTCAGGTCGTCGGCGATCGCCGCGAGGCTCGTGCGGGCCTGGTCGACGTCGCGGGGCGTGAGGACATGCTCGGAGTATCGCGCCGCCAGGTACAGGTCCAGCAGGACGCGGGTCGCCCCGGGGTCCGCCCGCGTCGTGTCGAGGACCTCGACCGTGAACTCCGTCGCCGTCTCCGCGCGGTCACGCACCAGCCCGCTGCGCTGCGCTGATGCCTCGAGCGCCACCCAGGCCGCGATCACCGCGTCACCCGGCGGCACCTCCTCCTCGAGCACCTGCGCCGCCCGCCGGACGCCCTCGCGCAGCGCCGGCGTCGCAGCGTCCTGGACGTCCCCGGTGAGCTCGACGTCCGGGTCGGCGGCGTCGGTGTCGTGCGGCGCCCGCTGGTCGAGCAGCCGTCGGATCCACCGGACCAGCAGGCCGAGCGCGACGGCCAGCAGCAGGGCGGCGACGAAGAGGACGACGAGGTAGACCCAGCGCTGCACCTGCGGGTCGACCCGGTCGCCGTCGAGCGCCTGCTCGACCGGGATCGGGGTCCCCGTGGTCGTCGGCGGGGCGAACGTGGGGATGACGAACGGGCCGCCGTCCGCGTTCCGCTGCACCAGCCGGAACGGCCCCGCCAGCGCGGACCCGATCACCGCGACGACGACGAACGCACCGACCAGCAGCGCCGCACCGGGCCTGCGCGCCTGCGTCGCCACGGGGCTCCTCGTCGTCGGGGCCGACGGGGTGCGCCGGTCCGCACAGGCTACTGACGGGACGTGCTCTGCGGGCCCGGACCCGTCACCAGGCGGAGATCAGGCGCAGCGCATCGACGCCGAAGCCCCGTCCCGCCTCCGCCCTGAGCGCACACCGCACACCGACTCCGCACGCCACGCCGGGCGAGTTGTCGGGTAGGCGAGATGAGCGAATGATTCCCGGACGGACTGGTGACTCAAACTCGACCGCGGAGACACCCCAGTTCGAATCTAGCTTGGGTCGGAAACTCGCAACGCTGGGGACTGAGGCACACTCGACGCCCGCCGTCCCGCGCTTGCCGTCCGAATTCAGACATTGCTTTTCGGGCTATCGGCCAACCAGGTTCGCATCGTCGCTTCGTCCTTCTCGGAGGCGACCGGAAGCTCGAGAACGCCACAGAGACGACGCAGTTCCTGAAAGAAGTCCAGGCCGGCCCTGCCAACCTCTTCATACAGCTCGCCGAGTGGCGCCCTGACGGAACGATGCAGCGACCCAGCGTCACGAACGGTCAGAAGCACGCTGCCAGCTCGCGGCAGTTTCTTGGCTTCGAAGGCGATCGGCTGGTCAGGAAAGTACCGCTTCCCGGAGCCCGTCCGCCTGCAGTCGTCGAGAGCTTTCACCACATATGGCCAGAGCCAGTTCACGTCGTCCCACAGCTCGACGCCGAGAAGCTCAACCTCATCCACGAGGAGGCTGATTGCTCCGGGGACATGCTCCGTGCTGTCGTCGTACCGCTGGACGCTGCGAATAGGCCGAAAAGCACCCTGAACGCGCACATAACTCTCGACGCGGACCCGACTCATGGCAAGGCTCCGGGGTAGAACTGGCCAATTCGACCCCGTGAAACACCGAGCACGTAATTGACCCCATTAACTGAACCCTGGACCTGGTCCGTGCCAGCACCGATGCGAATAAGTTGCTCCCGATTCTGTCGAGCCACCGCGCCGATCGCCGACTGCACATCGTCAATCGACATAGACTCATCGAAGAATGACTGCCTAGGCTTCACGGAGCCGTCCCAAAACGTGGGGTGGTGTCGCTGAAGTACGTGCGTAAAACCGCGCTTGTCGAGCTGGAATGTTGCGTTTGCGAACTGGAATCGTTGACTCTGCCAACCCTTCAGGGCGGTCAAGCAGGTATTGTGAACAAGGACCTCTCGCTCGCCCACATGGTACGTGTGGACACCCTCGACCTCAAGGTTGTACGCCCGCTCCACTCGCGAACTCGCTGCTGAAAGACCGTAGACCGCGATCGACTCTCCGCGAGCAGTGAGGACGCGTTCGCCGACGGACAACTCATCCGCGCGCTCGAACCGCCCCTCGGTCTCCGACCAGAATGGGTGGTCCTCCGTCGTGCCAAGTACCGTGCCGTCTTGGAGCAGGAGGTCAACGACGATGTCATCGTGGACGAATACATGCGTGACCTCGCGCGCTCCTTGCTCACCCGTTTCGGGATCCGTCGCGAGAATCTGATCTCCGACGTCAACCTGCTCGATGGGCTTCGTTGAACCGTCGACCATCAGCACGAGAGTGGAGCCGACGAAGGAGCATGACCGTGCAGCCGTCTGCCCAATGGAGGAGCTCGGCGAGGACTGAAGTCTCGACTTGACCGCGGTTGCGGTGTTTGTCGCGGCCTTCGCCGCCCCTCGTGCGACGGCCTGCGCTGCACTCGAGGTCGCCGACGACGCCCTGGCTGCCGCTCCGACCACCGCGGCCGAGGCAGTGCTCGTGGCGGATGTCACCGCCGACCGCACACCCGGGATCGTCATCAGGCCTCTGCCAATGGAACCGAGGGCCCCGAGAGCGCCACCGATGGCCACGTCACGGCCAAGAGCGGCCCAGGAGAAAGCCTCGGTCTTCTGAACCTTCGACTTCCACAGGTTCGTCACGGCCGCGCCAGCAGCCCCGGCCGCCGCGAAGCACGCGACGCTTCCCCAGCCCGCTGTGCCCACCAGGCACCCGACGCCGACAGCCGCCCCCACGACACCACCGATGATCTCGGCCTGGTACTTGACCACGAACTTGCCGACGGCCGACGCCCCGGCGCGGGCCTTGCTCGTCAGCCACGACTTGGCCTTGCCCAGGCTCGGCCACAGGCCAGTCGGGTCGGAGTTCGCGACGGGGTTGCTGTTCGCGTACGAGTACGCCGCCCACTGCTGCGGGTCGTTCAGGTCCATCACGGGGTCGACGGAGAGGAACCGCCCGATCAGGGAGTCGTAGTAGCGCGCGCCCATCTGCACCAGGCCGCTGGTGTCGAGCGGCTTGCCCAGGTAGCCACGGTCACCGGGCCACGTGGTCGACACGGTCTCGCGGGCGTTGCCGTACGGGTCGTCACGACGCTGGGTCAGCACGTTCGTCGCGTTCGAGACCGCGACCTCGGACGTGCCCTGCGGGTCCGGTACGAGGGTGGAGACGTCGCCGCCCTTCGGGCCCGTCCGCACGGCGACGGTCTGGCCGTTGAACGAGTAGTACCGGGTCGCGGTGACCACGCCGGTCGCCGACGCGGTGACCTCCTGGCCACCGGGGAGGTACACGGTGCGCGCTCCGCCCTGGCGCCGGACCAGGCGCTGCCCGGACGCGTCGTACAGGTAGGTGTCGGTGCCGCTGCCGGCCGTCTGGACGCTGCGCAGCAGCCCCTCGACGTCCCAGGTGAGCGTCTGCTGGACGCCGGCGTCGTTGGGGCGCGACGTCGTGTTGCCAGACGCGTCGTAGCCGTAGGTGAACGAGCGCGTGGTCGTCGAGTCGACGAGCGTGGTGCCGGTCACCGCGTGCGGGCGGACGCTGCCCGTGCCGCTGGCGGGGTAGGAGAAGGTCCGCGTGACGTCACCGGTGCCCAGGCCGGAACCCATCCACTCGGGCATGTTCGCCGCGTCGTAGTTTCCCGTGCATCCGAGCAGTCCTCGACCTCGGCTCCCATCTTGATCTGCTGGTCATCGACGGCTACGTCACCCTCGACCCCCACGGCCGACCCGGGCTCGGGGCGCGCGCCTCCGAGGCAATCGGCGTACCGGTCATCGGCGTCGCGAAGACTCCGTTCCGCACCGCAACGCACGCCGCCGAGGTGCTGCGCGGCATCGCGACGCGGGCCGTCTACGTCACCGCCACCGGACTCGAGGTCGCCGAGGCGGCACCGGTGGTCAAAGCGATGGCGGGGCCGAACCGGATCCCCGACGCGCTGGCAAGGGCAGACCATCTCGCGCGGGGCCGCGCTCAGCCCCTCCCCTCGTCGCCAACACCAAACTCCGCCTTTTCACCGGAGCCGGATAGGCCGTCACGCGACGAAGGCCCCGCCGCCGACCGAAGCCAACAGCGGAGCCTCCAGTCACGGCGTTAGTCGCCGTTGAACACCAGATACCGGTGCGGCCGCTCCTGAGTCCGCCCGATCATCTGAAGCACCTCGTCGAAGATGGGACCTCCCAGACCCCGATGAGACAACTCATGTAGTTCGTCAGCAACGACGGCCGCCTGCATCCTGTTGAAGACCGTGTCGTCGTACTCATCGACGTTCGCCAAGAAGGGCAGACCAGCCCGGCGCGCAGCGTCAACCAACTCGCGAACGTCACGTCCTCCGCGATCAAGGATCTCTCCGCGGAAGTCCCTGACGTGAGCCGTCATCCCCATGATGCGCCGCCTTATCTCGGCAACCCGGGGTGCATCGTGATGACGCCCCCGAACCTGTCGGAGATGACCGTATGGGTATTCGTTGGCAGGATGCCCCCGATCTCGCGGGCCTCGTACTCCCGGCGAGTGGGGGCCGGCATCACACCCTTCGGACACGGCCGAGGCCGTTCCGGCCGCTCTGGGATGATGCCCTCATGACCTCCCCCGCACGTGTCCGGCTCGCGGACGTCACCCCGCCCATCGCCCTCGGCCCCCTCGACGGTCGCTACCGCGCCGCGGTCGCGCCGCTGGTCGACCACCTGAGCGAGGCGGCGCTGAACCGGGAGCGGGTGCACGTCGAGGTCGAGTGGCTGATCCACCTGACGCAGCACGAGGTCGTCCCGGGGGCGCCGCGGCTGACCGACGCGGACGTGGCGTACCTGCGGGACGTCGTCGCGACGTTCGGGCCTGACGAGGTGGCGGAGCTGGCGGCGATCGAGAAGATCACCGTGCACGACGTCAAGGCGGTCGAGTACTTCCTGAAGAGCCGGCTGGCGGCTGCGCCCGAGGGGTCGGCGCTGCGTGACGTGGGCGAGCTGGTGCACTTCGCGTGCACCAGCGAGGACATCAACAACCTCTCGTACGCGCTGATGGTCCGCGGTGCGGTGCAGGACGTGTGGGCGCCGGCCGCGATGGCGCTCGTCGACCAGGTGGCCGAGCTCGCGCGGTCGCTCAAGGACCAGCCGATGCTCGCCCTGACGCACGGGCAGCCGGCGACGCCGACGACGCTCGGCAAGGAGCTGGCCGTGCTCGCGCACCGCCTGCGGCGCCAGCTCACGCGGATCGGCAATGACGAGTTCCTGGGCAAGCTCAACGGCGCGACGGGCACGTACGGCGCGCACGTCGTGGCGGTGCCGGGGGCGGACTGGCCCGCGGTCAGCAAGGCGTTCGTCGAGCACCTGGGCCTGACGTGGAACCCGCTGACCACGCAGATCGAGTCGCACGACTGGCAGGCGGAGCTGTACGCGGACGTCGCGCGGTTCAACCGCGTGCTGCACAACCTGGCCACGGACGTCTGGACGTACATCTCGCGCGGGGTCTTCATCCAGATCCCGGTGGCGGGGGCGACGGGCTCGTCGACGATGCCGCACAAGGTGAACCCGATCCGGTTCGAGAACGCCGAGGCCAACCTCGAGCTCTCGTCGGCCCTGCTGGACACGCTGGCCAGCACCCTGGTGACCAGCCGGCTGCAGCGCGACCTGACGGACTCGACCACGCAGCGCAACATCGGTCCGGCGTTCGGGCACTCGTTGCTCGCCATCGACAACGTGGCGCGCGGGCTGCGGGCGCTGTCGGTCGACGAGGCGCTGCTGGCGCGGGAGCTCGACGAGAACTGGGAGGTCCTCGGAGAGCCCGTCCAGTCGGCCATGCGCGCCGCGTCCGTCGCGGGTGTCACCGGCATGGAGAACCCGTACGAGCGGCTCAAGGAGCTGACCCGTGGCCGCCGCCTGACGGCCGCGGACATGCGCGAGTTCATCGGTGGGCTGGGGCTTCCCGACGACGTCGCGGCGCGGCTCGCCGACCTCACGCCGGCGTCGTACACCGGGCTCGCCGACGAGCTCGTGGCCTACCTCGACGCCTGAGCGGGGGCGCTACACCCGATCAGCCGGACCGTCCACCCCCCACTGCTCCGAACGGGTGAACGATCGGCGTTTTGCCTCCACCTTCTGTCGACGCGCGGGCAGAAGCGGAAGCGCTTCGACGGGATCGCTCCCAGGCCGTCTGACCTGCGATTTCATCCGAAAGAGTGACCGCTTCTGGACAGGTGCCCGGTATGCCCTGCACAATCGTGCACCGACCGGTCTGAAACATCCGGTTCACCCCTTTTCTGGCAAGGATGCCCATCGTGACGCTCATGCAGAAGGCGATCACGCCAGCGCTCACCCGCGCTCACCTCACCGCGGGCCATGACCGTCTGGCGGGGTACGTGGTGCGTGCCGAGGACGTTGCTTTCGCGACGACCCCGGCGCAGCTGTTCGAGGTGCACGGTCTCGGCTACGAGGGTTCGCCCTTCAGCCCCTACGACCGCTCGATCGACGTCCTGCGCTTCGAGTCATCCCCCCAGCTGCAGTACCGCGACGTGCCCGGCTACATCCTCCCGCTCTGGTGGCTGCGCCACTCGCGCATCCCCCCGGGCGCCGAGCTGGTCCGCATCTACGACAACGGCACCTCCACGCTGCTGGCCCGCTACGGCGACGTCGGCGCCGGCTGGACGGTCACGCAGCTGGGCGCCCCCCGCCCGTCGCTCGCGTCCCTGTCCCGCTGCGTCGGGCCCGTCGCCAAGTGGCACGGCGCCTACCTCGAGGCCGACGTCGTCGACAGCGGTCACACGGTCGTCCTCGCCCTGGCCAACCCGCCCCTCGCCGAGACGGGCTTCCACCAGTCCCCGTCGGGCCGCTGGTACCGCCGCGTCGCCCGCGAGGACGTCACCGAGCTCTTCGAGCTGGACCTGACGGCCCGCTGGAACGGCCTCAGCGTCCGGGTCGTCGACCAGTGGCAGGACGCCCAGCGCTACGTGGTCGCCCGCATCTCGCACCTCGGCGACGACATCGAGCGCGCCGAGCGTCTCCACCTCACCCGGGTCGAGGCCGGCGTGTACGAAGGCATCGTCTATGCCGCCGAGCTCACCGACATCCAGACCAACCAGGTGGTCCCCCACACCTGGGCCCCCGGGCCTGCTGCCCCCCGACAGCAGGTGGTGCGCTCCTGAGCGCGCCGCTCCGAGGGTTCCGTAACCAGGGTCACGCCAGCGTGATGTGACCCTCACGGGACGCGTGCCGGGCCTGGCCCTCCCCCCCGTCCAGGCCCGGCACGCTCTTTCTCCAGCACCGAGTCCCGCAGGTCGACGCAGCTCAGCGCGCCTCGGCCACCACGGTCGGCACCGGGATCGACGCGAGCTCCGTCAGCGCGGCCGCGTACGTCATCGCGTCCCCGGCGCGTGCCGCCTCGCGGGCCCGGACCGTCGGGGCGTGCAGCAGGGCGCGGGTGCGCCGGCGCAGGGCACGCTCGGCCCGCTCGTCCCGGGCGTCCTCGGGCAGCCCGCTCAGGCCTGCCTCCAGGCCCCCGAGGACCCGGGTGCGCTCCGCGACGACCGCGGGGTTCCACTCGCGGACCCGGCGGTCGGCCTCGTAGGCCTCCGCGGCCGCGATGACCACGTCGTGGGCAGCCTGCACGGCGGCGTGCTCCGCGGGCGCGTGCTCGGCGACGGTGTGCAGGCTGACGAGCCGGACGCCGGGCAGGGAGCGGACGCCGGGGTCGACGTCGTGCCGCAGCGCGAGGTCGACGACGGTGAGCGGGGACGCGGAACCCTGCCGCGCGGACGCGAGCGCGTCGACGCCGAGCACCGCCCCGGCGGCGCCGCTGCACGCGACGACGAGGTCGACGTCGGACACCTCGACGGCGAGGTCGGCGGACGCGGGCAGCGACCGGACCCCCCGGGCCGCCGCGAACGCGCGAGCACGTCCGGAGGCGGAGTACACCCGGATGTCACCGGCGCCGCGGGCCTTGAGGGCGGCCAGCGACGCGCCCGCGTAGGAGCCGGTGCCGATGAGCACGCAGCGGACCTCGGACCAGTCGGGCAGCTCGCGCTCGGCGATGTCGAGGGCGACGCCGACCACGGAGCGGCCGGTGGCGCCGAGCCCGGTGCGGGTCTCGACCTGCCGGGACACGCGGGACGCCGCCTGGAACAGGGACTCGAGGCCGGACGTCGTCGTGCCGTCGCGACGGGCCGCGGTCAGGGCGCGGCGGACCTGCCCCTGGATCTCGCGCTCGCCGACGACCATCGAGTCGAGGCCGCTGGCGACGGAGAAGAGGTGGGCCGCGGCGTCGGTGCCGGTCCGGACGCGCAGGTGTGTGTCGACCTGTGAGGCGGTGTAGCCGGACCGGTCGGCGACAGCCTGGGCGGCGGCGGCGCGGGCCGACGGGGTGTCCGCCGCGTCGTCGACCTCCAGGTACAGCTCGAACCGGTTGCACGTCGCCAGGACGACGGCACCGGACACGAACCTGTGGGCCGTCGAGCCCACGAGCTCGGACGCGACGGCGTGGACGTCCGACGAGAGACGTTCCAGCACATCGAGGTCGAGGTCGTGGTGACTGGCGGCGAGGGACAGCAGCACCACGTGCCCGAGTTAATCATCTCGACAATTGTCCGGCACAATCGGCGACGTGAACCTTCCTTCCTCGCACCCCCTCGTCGACGGCCGCACGAAGAATTCTTCGCTGGTCCGTGCGTATTCCGGCCAGGTGCCGTCGCGACGGCCGGTGTGGTTCATGCGACAGGCCGGCCGGTCGCTGCCCGAGTACCGTGCGGCGCGCGTCGGCACCGCGATGCTCGACGCCTGCCTGGACCCGGCGCTCGCCAGCGAGATCACGCTGCAGCCGGTGCGCCGGCACGACGTGGACGCCGCGATCTTCTTCTCGGACATCGTCGTGCCGCTCAAGCTCGCGGGTGTCGACGTGGAGATCACGCCGGGCGTCGGTCCGGTGATGGGGTCCGCCGTGCGCACCGCGGACGACGTGGCCCGGCTGCGCGACCTCGGGCCGCTGACCCCGGAGGCGCTGCAGCCGGTCTCGGACGGGGTCGCGCTGACGGTGGACGCCCTCGGCGAGACGCCCCTGATCGGCTTCGCGGGCGCACCCTTCACGCTCGCCGCGTACCTGGTCGAGGGTGGCCCGTCGCGGGACCACCTGGCTGCGCGGACCCTCATGCACGCGGACCCGGCCACCTGGACGGCGCTGACGCAGTGGGCGGCGGACGTGACGGGGGCGTTCCTGCGCGCGCAGGTGCTCGCCGGGGCCAGCGCGACGCAGCTCTTCGACTCGTGGGCGGGCTCGCTGAGCCTGGCCGACTACACCGCGCACGTCGCGCCGGCGTCGGCCCGGGCGCTGAGCCACGTCGCCGACCTCGACGTGAAGAAGGTCCACTTCGGCACCGGGACGAGCGAGCTGCTCGCGGCGATGCGCGACGTCGGCGCGGACGTCGTCGGCGTCGACTACCGGCTGCCGCTGGACGAGGCGAACAGGCGGCTCGGCGGCACCACACCGCTGCAGGGCAACATCGACCCGGCGCTGCTGGCGGCGCCCTGGCCGGTGCTGGAGGCGCACGTCCGCGACGTCGTCGCCCGCGGCTCGGTGGCCCCCGGGCACGTGGTGAACCTCGGTCACGGCGTCCCGCCGGAGACCGACCCGACCGTCCTGACGCGCGTCGCCCAGCTGGTCCACGAGATCTGACGATGACCTGGGACGCGGTCGTCGTCGGCGGCGGGATCGCGGGGCTCGTCGCCGCGCGCGAGCTCGCCCACGACGGTCTGCGCACGCTCGTCCTGGAGGCGCGGGACACGCTCGGCGGTGCGGTCGCCGGGCACACGGTGGCCGGTCTGCGGCTCGACGCGGGGGCCGAGTCCTATGCCACGCGCGGCGGTACCGTGGCGGCGCTGCTGGGCGAGCTGGGCCTCGCGGACCGCATCCGGACGCCCGAGCCGCACGGCGCCTGGGTGCACCTCCCGCACGGTGACGGCCCGCTGCCGCGCACGGGCCTGCTGGGCATCCCCACCGACCCCTGGGCCGCGCGCCGGACGCTCGGGCTCGTCGGCGCCGCGCGCGCGAGCCTGGACGCGGTGCTCCCGGCCACCGAGGCGTCCTCGCTCGGTGACCTGGTCCGCCGCCGCATGGGGGCTCGCGTCCTGGACCGGCTGGTGCGCCCGGTGGTCGGCGGGGTGCACGCCGCGGACCCCGACGACCTCACGGTCGACGCCGTCGCGCCGGGCCTGCCCGACGCGCTCCGCCGGGAGCGGGGCTCGCTGTCGCGGGCGGTCCGGAGCCTGCGGGCGTCGGCCCCGGCGGGGTCGGCCGTGCAGGGCATCGCGGGCGGTCTGCACGTGCTGGTCGACGCCCTGGTCGCGGACGTCGAGGCGCACGGGGGCGCCGTCCGCACCGGCGTGACGGTCACGTCCCTGGACGACGAGCGTGCCGACCGCTGGGTGCTGGCCACCCCGTCGGCGGTCGACCTGCTCGGGCTGGACGTGGGCCGCCCGGACCCGGGTGCGCAGGTCACGCTGGTCACCCTCGTGCTGGACGCTCCCGCCCTGGACCCGGCACCGCGCGGCACGGGGGTGCTCGTCGCGCGCGAGGCCACGGACGTCACCGCCAAGGCGCTCACGCACGCGACCGCCAAGTGGGGCTGGCTCGCGCAGGCCGCCGGGCCGGGCCGGCACGTGGTCCGGCTGTCGTACGGGCGGGCCGGCCAGGACGTGCCGCCCGACGCCGACCTGGCCTTGCGCGACGCGTCCGTCCTGCTCGGCACCCCGCTGTCCGCGGCGCAGCTCGAGGGGCACGCGACCGTCCGGTGGACGCAGGCACTGCCCCGGCCGAGCGCCGACCACGCACGGGTGGTCGCGGACGTGCGGGCAGCGGTCGACGGGCTCCCCGGGGTGGCCGTCTGCGGTGCGTGGGTGGCGGGCAACGGGGTCGCGTCGGTGGTTCCCGACGCCCGGGCGGCGGCACGGTCCGTGATCTGAGCAGAATTCCTTCGTCATTTTCTGACAACACGTCGGCAAGCGGTGGAAGAATGTCGTAGGTCACATTTCTCGGCGGTATTTGCTGACAAGCTGTCACGACGATTTCCTGCAAATCCCCGCGCTTCGACATCCCCGCGACGGAGAGGGAGACTGGCCGCATGCTCCAGCACGTGCGGGTCGGGACGCGCGCCAGCGCTCTCGCGCTCACGCAGACCGGCCATGTGGTCGACGCCCTCGCCGTCCTCGGCCGCGGCGACCTGACCCTCGAGACCGTCCACGTCCGCACCGAGGGCGACCGGCTGACCGGGTCCCTGCAGAGCCTGGGGGGCACCGGGGTCTTCGTCGCGGCCCTGCGCGACGCGCTCCTCGACGGTCGCTGCGACGTCGCGGTGCACTCGCTCAAGGACCTGCCGACGGGCGAGGCCGACGGTCTCGTCCTCGGGGCCGTCCCGCCGCGCGAGGACCCGGCCGACGCCCTGTGCGCCCGCGACGGCCTGACGCTCGACCTGCTGCCCCCGGGCGCCCGCGTCGGCACCGGCTCCCCCCGCCGGGCGGCCCAGCTCCTCGCCGCCCGCCCCGACCTCGACGTCGTCGACATCCGCGGCAACGTCGACACCCGGCTCGGTCGCGTCGCCGGGTCCGCCGCGGGTCCGGGCGACCTGGACGCCGTCGTGCTCGCCCGCGCGGGCCTGGCCCGGCTCGGGCGCCTCGACGCGGTCACCGAGGCGTTCGGACCCGACGTGATGTCGCCCGCGCCCGGACAGGGTGCGCTCGCTGTCGAGGTGCGTGCCGGGCTCGACCCCGAGGAGCCGCTCGCCCGGGCGCTGCGCGCGCTCGACCACCGCCCGACGCACCTCGCGGTCCTCGCGGAGCGCGCGCTCCTCGGCCGCCTGGAGGCCGGCTGTGCGGCACCGATCGGCGCCACCGCGTGCCTCGCCGACGACGGCCGGACCCTGCTCCTCGACGCCGTGATCGTGCGCCCGGACGGCGGCGCGACCCTCCGCCGTGCCCTGACGGCGACGCTGGGCTCCGACAGCGCCGCGGACGCCCGGGCGCTCGGCGCGCGGCTCGCGGACCTGCTGCTCGACGCGGGCGCCGCCGACCTCGCCGCCCTGGGCGCCGCCCGATGACCGCGCCCCCCGTGCTGCCGCTGTCCGGGTGGCGGGTCCTGGTGCCCCGCCCGTCGGCCGGCCGCAGCCCCGCCGTCGTCGCGCTCGCCGCAGCCGGCGCCGAGGCCGTGGTCGTGCCTCTCATCGAGACCGTGCCGCCCGAGGACCCCACCGAGCTGGACGACGCTCTCCTTGCGCTGGAGTCCGGCTGGTTCGGGTGGCTCGTCGTCACCAGCGCCGCCGCGGTGCCCGTGCTGGTGGACCGTGCGCAGGAGAGCGCGGGGAGCCTGACGCAGCTGCTCGCCGACGGCCAGGTGCGGGTCGCGGCGATCGGTCCCGGCACGGCACGCGCCCTGCGCGACGTGGGCGTCGAGCCCGACCTCGTGCCTCACGGCCGGTCGACCTCGCGAGGACTGGTCGAGGCGTTCCCGGCACCCACCGAACCTGCCCGCGTGCTCTTCCCCCGTGGCGACCTGGCGGCGACCACGGTCGTCGACGGGCTGCAGGAGCGCGGCTGGGACGTGGCTGACGTCGTCGCCTACCGGACCGTGCCGGCCGCCCCACCGCCGCCCGACGTGCGCGAGGCGTGGGCCGACGGCACCATCCGCGCCGCCCTGCTCACGTCGGCCAGCACCGTGCGTGAGCTGGCCCACCGGCTGGGCACCCCGCCCACGACCACCCTGATGATCGGCATCGGCCCGTCCACCGCCGCCGAGGCCGCCCGCCTCGGCCTGCCCCTGGCGGGCGTCGCGACCGAGCAGACGATGCTCGGCATGGTCGACGCCCTCACGCGTGCGGTCACGACCGTCCTGCCCGCCCCGACCCCCAGCCCCGAGGAGCTCTGATGACCGACGCCCGCCGGGTCCGTCCGCGCCGGCTGCGCGCCACCCCCGCGCTGCGCCGGCTGACCGCCGAGACGCGGCTCGACGCCGCGCAGCTGGTGCTCCCCGTCTTCGTCAAGGAGGGGCTGACCGAGCCGCGCGAGATCAGTTCGATGCCCGGGGTCCTCCAGCACACCCGTGACTCGCTGCGGAAGGCGGTCGCGGAGGCCGCCGCGGCGGGCCTCGGGGGCGTCATGCTCTTCGCGATCCCCACCGTGCGGGACGCCGTCGGCTCGCAGGCGACCGATCCCGACGGGATCCTCAACGTCGCCATCGCGGACACGGTCGCCGAGGTGGGCGACGCGCTCGTCGTGCAGGCGGACCTCTGCCTGGACGAGTTCACCGACCACGGGCACTGCGGGGTCCTCACGCCCGGTGGGGCCGTCGACAACGACGCGACCCTGGTCCGGTACGCCGAGATGGCCCTGGCACAGGCCGCGGCCGGCGCCCACGTCGTCGGGCTGTCCGGGATGATGGACGGCCAGGTCGGGTACGTCCGGGACGCGCTCGACGCGGCCGGTCGCGACGACGTGGCCGTGCTGGCGTACGCCGCCAAGTACGCGTCGGCGTTCTACGGACCGTTCCGGGACGCCGTCGAGTCGCAGCTCGAGGGTGACCGCCGCACCTACCAGATGGACCCCGCGAACCGCCGGGAGGCCGTCCGGGAGGTCGCGATCGACCTCGCCGAGGGCGCCGACATCGTCATGGTCAAGCCCGCCCTGGCGTACCTCGACATCCTGTCCGACGTGGCCGGTATGTCCACAGTTCCGGTCGCGGCCTACCAGGTCTCCGGTGAGTACGCCATGATCGAGGCCGCCGCTGCGCGAGGCTGGATCGAGCGCAGACGGGCGATCCTGGAGTCCGTGCTCAGCATCCGTCGCGCCGGTGCCGATCACGTACTCACGTACTCTGCGACAGAGCTGGCCGGTTGGCTGGCAGAGGAGATCCGATGAGCGTCACCACCTCGAACGCGACGACGAGCGCCACGGCGTTCGCGCGCGCGCAGGCCGTCATCCCCGGGGGCGTCAACTCCCCGGTGCGCGCCTACGGGAACGTGGGCGGGACGCCCCGGTTCCTCGCGTCCGCGCGCGGCCCCTATGTCACGGACGTCGACGGCAACGAGTACGTCGACCTGGTCGGCTCGTGGGGTCCGGCGCTGCTCGGTCACGCGCACCCCGAGGTCGTCGACGCGGTCCGCGACGCGGCCGGTCGCGGCCTGAGCTTCGGCGCGCCGACCGTGACGGAGACCGACCTCGTCGACGAGATCCGCTCGCGGGTCCCCCCGGCCGAGAAGGTCCGCCTCGTCTCCACGGGCACCGAGGCGACGATGACGGCGCTGCGCCTGGCGCGCGCGTTCACCGGCCGCGACCTCATCGTGAAGTTCGCCGGCTGCTACCACGGGCACGTCGACGCCCTGCTGGCCTCCGCCGGGTCCGGCGTCGCCACGCTCGGCCTGCCTGACTCCGCAGGTGTCTCCGCCGCGGTCACCGGCGAGACGATCGTCGTCCCGTACAACGACGTCGAGGCCGTCGAGGCGGTGTTCACCGAGCACGGTGCCCGCATCGCCGCGGTCATCACGGAGGCCGCACCGGCCAACATGGGCGTCGTGCCCCCGCTGCCCGGGTTCAACGCCACCCTGCGCCGCCTCACGCTCACGCACGGCGCGCTGCTCATCCAGGACGAGGTCCTCACGGGCTTCCGCGTCGGGTACTCCGGCTGGTGGGGGCTCGAGGGCCTGCGCGAGGGCTGGTCGGCGGACCTGCACACGTTCGGCAAGGTCATCGGCGGCGGCCTCCCGGTCGCCGCGGTCGGTGGTCGCCGCGACGTCATGAACCTGCTCGCCCCCACGGGGCCCGTCTACCAGGCGGGCACCCTGTCGGGGAACCCGGTGGCGACCGCGGCCGGCCTCGCGACGCTGCGCCTCGCGGACGCGTCGGTGTACGCCCGCGTCGACGCCGTCTCCGCGCAGCTGCGCGGTGAGCTCACCGCCGCCCTGTCGGCGGAGGGGGTGCCGCACGCCGTCCAGTGGGCCGGGAACCTGTTCAGCACGTTCTTCGGTGCGGACGCCGCCGCGCACGGCGCCCGGGACTATGCGGCCGTGCTCGCCACCGAGTCGTGGCGCTATGCCCCGTTCTTCACGTCCCTGCTCGAGTCCGGGGTGTACGCGCCGCCGTCGCCGTTCGAGGCGTGGTTCGTGTCCTCCGCGCACGACGACGACGCGGTGGGCCGGGTCGTCGCCGCCCTGCCGGCTGCCGTCCGCGCCGCCGCACAGGCCACGGCACCGACGGCCTGACACCGGCACACCCGCCGCACGCACGAAGGGACCCGCCGCACGGCGGGTCCCTTCGTCGTTCGCGAGGGCCGGTCAGCCGATCGCTCGGGCCGCGCCGACCGGCTCGACGTCCGCCACCGCGTCGTCGACCGCTGCGGCCGTCGCGGCCTCCAGCGCCAGCTCGGTGCGGTACGCCCGCACCGACCACGCGATGGCAGCGGCCCAGACGAGCGCGATCGCTCCGAGGATGAGCCCCTCCGCGGGGGTGTCGGCCAGGCCGACCCCGTCGCTGCGCAGGAGCGTGCGGACGTTGGTGAGCACGATCAGGCCACCGACGGCCGAGCCCAGGATGCGACCGGGGATCTTGCGCACGAGCCACGCGGCGATCGGCGCGGCGATGATGCCTCCGGCGAGGAGCGCGATGACCCAGGCGGGGTTGATGCCCTGCGAGCCGAGGGCGAGCAGGAAGCCGACGCTGGCGGCGAGGGCGACCAGGAACTCGGAGGTGTCGATCGAGCCGATGACCTTGCGGGGCTCGATCCGGCCCGACGCGAGGAGCGCGGGAGTACCGACCGGACCCCAGCCGCCGCCACCGGTCGCGTCGACGAACCCGGCGAACAGGCCGAGCGGCGCGAGGAACCGCTTGCGCAGCGGGAGGCCGAGCCGGTCCTTGCGCAGCCCGAAGAGCGTGAAGCGAACCAGGATGTAGACGCCGAGCGCGAGGAGGATCCCCGACATGACCGGCTTGGCGACCGCGGTCGACAGGTTGGACAGGACGTAGGCGCCGACGAAGGCGCCGAGCGCCCCGGGCACGCCGATGCGCAGGACGACCTTCCAGTCGACGTTCCCGAACCTCCAGTGCGAGAAGCCGGACACCAGGGTGGTGCCGATCTCGCTGAGGTGGATCGTCGCCGATGCCGCTGCGGGGTTGGTGCCGATGGCCAGCAGCAGGGTGGTCGACGTGACGCCGTACGCCATCCCGAGGGCGCCGTCGACGAGCTGGGCGGCGAGCCCGACGAGGGCGAGCAGGATCAACGAGCGCACGAGAGACCACCTCGGATGGGAGAGCGAACACCCGATAATCCCGACCTGCTTGGTCTATCGGTAGCCCCGTGTCACGAGTTGAGATGGACGACCGTATGGCGGGACGACTACGGGTTGACCCAGGCGTCCTCGCGCGCGCCGAGCTCGCGGACGTGCGGGGGGAGCGTGCCGGAGACCAGGCTCGCGAGCGTCACCTGGTCGAGCACGTCCCGGACGCTCACGCGCAGCGCCACCCAGACCTCCAGCAGCGCCTGCGCCGACCCCCCGTACTCCAGCGCAGTCGGGCGCTCGTCGCGGACGGTCACGAGCGGACCGTCGACGGCCCGGATCACGTCCGCCAGCGTGATCTCGTCGGCCGGCCGCGCCAGCCGGTACCCGCCGGACCGCCCACGGACGCTCGTGACCACGCCACCGCGGCGCAGATCACCGAGGATCCGCTCCAGGAACGCGACCGGGAGCTGCTGCCCGCCCGCCAGGTCGTCCGCCCGGACGGGGTCCCCGTGAGGGGACGCCGCCAGCTCGGCGCACGCCCGCACCGCATAGTCCGCCTTCGCCGAGACCCGCATGCCGTCGATTGTGCCCCGTCGGCACCTGCGGAATACCCCCTAGGGGTATGGTGTTGCGCAAAGAGCACCCACTCGACCACCGGAACGAGGCCCTCATGCACGGCTACACGGACGCGAAGGACGACTACCTCAAGCGGCTGCGCCGGGTCGAGGGCCAGGTGCGCGGCATCGCGCGGATGGTCGACGAGGACGTGTACTGCATCGACATCCTCACGCAGGTCGCCGCCGTGACGAAGGCCCTGCAGGCCGTGAGCATCGGGCTGGTCGAGGACCACCTCGCGCACTGCGTCGTCGACGCCGCCCGCCAGTCCCCCGAGGAGGGAGCGGCGAAGGTGAAGGAAGCCTCCGACGCCATAGCCCGCCTCGTCCGCAGCTGATCGAAGGAGAACCACCATGAGCACGACCACCACCACGTTCGGCGTCGACGGCATGACCTGCGGCCACTGCGTCTCCGCGGTCACCTCCGAGCTGTCCGCCCTCCCCGGCGTGCACGACGTCGCGATCCAGCTCGTCGTCGGCGGGTCGTCGACCGTCTCGGTCGTCTCCGAGACACCCCTGGCGGACTCAGCGGTAGCAGAGGCCGTCGTCGAGGCCGGCTACGCCGTCACCCCGCGGAGGTCCTTGCTGTGACCGACAAGACCGTCGATCTCGCGATCGAGGGCATGACCTGCGCCTCCTGCGTCGCGCGCGTCGAGAAGAAGCTGAACCGCCTGCCCGGGGTCGAGGCGACCGTGAACCTGCCGCTGGAGTCCGCGCGCGTCACGATCGCCGGGGACACGGACAGCGAGGCGCTGATCGCCGCGGTCCGCTCCGCCGGGTACGACGCCACCGTGGTCGGGGCGCCTCCCGTGCGCGAGCCGGTGCACGCCCCGCATCAGCACCACGGCTCGTCCGCGGAGTTCATGCACCACGACATGGACCCGTTCGAGCACGCCCTCTCGGGCCACTCGATGGCGCCGGGCCACGACATGGACCCCGACGAGGACACGTCCGCCCCGACCGACGCGCGCGGCACCGAGCTGCGCGGCCGCCTGCGGGTCGCGAGCGTCCTGACGGTGCCCGTGCTGCTCCTGTCGATGATCCCCGCCCTCCAGTTCACCGGCTGGCAGTGGGTCGTCACCGTGCTCGCCCTGCCCGTCGTCACCTGGGCCGCGTGGCCGTTCCACCGCGCCGCGTTCCGGGCCGCCCGGCACGGCGCCTCGACGATGGACACGCTCGTCTCGATCGGCATCATCGCCGCGACCGGCTGGTCCCTGTGGGCGCTGCTGCTCGGCGGCGCGGGCGAGCTGGGCCTGGTCATGACGCCGTCGCTGTGGCCGCGGGACTCCATGGGGATGGAGGAGGTCCCCGAGCTCTACTTCGAGGTCGCGGCCGTCGTCACCACGTTCCTGCTGGCCGGCCGGTACGCCGAGCACCGGTCGCGCCGCCGTGCCGGTGACGCCCTGCGCGCGCTGCTCGACCTGGGCGCCAAGGACGTGTCGCTGCTGGTCGGCGGCACCGAGCAGCGCGTCCCCGTCGACCGCCTGATGGTCGGCGACGAGTTCGTGGTCCGGCCGGGCGAGAAGGTCGCCACCGACGGCGTCGTGGTCAGCGGCACCTCCGCGCTGGACACCTCGCTGCTCACCGGCGAGCCGGTCCCCGTCGACGTCGGCCCCGGCGACGACGTCACGGGCGCGACCATCAACACCTCCGGCGCGCTCGTCGTGCGGGCCACCCGGGTCGGCGCGGACACGAGGCTGGCGCAGATCGGCCGCCTCGTCGCCACCGCCCAGACCGGCAAGGCCCCCGTGCAGCGGCTGGCCGACCGCATCTCCGCGGTCTTCGTGCCGGTCGTCCTCGTCCTCGCGCTCGGCACCCTGGTCGTCTGGCTGGTCAGCGGCGCCGGTGCGCAGGCCGCGTTCACGGCGGCCGTCGCGGTCCTGATCATCGCGTGCCCCTGCGCCCTCGGGCTGGCCACCCCGACCGCCCTGCTGGTCGGCACCGGTCGCGGCGCGCAGCGCGGCATCCTCATCAAGGGCCCGGAGATCCTCGAGCAGACCCGCACCATCGACACGGTCGTGCTCGACAAGACCGGCACGGTCACCGAGGGCCGCATGGCGCTGGTGGACGTGGTCGGCGAGGACGAGGTGCTCCGCTACGCCGCTGCCGTCGAGCAGCTGGCCGAGCACCCGATCGGCCGGGCCATCGCGGCTGCCGTCACGGAGAAGGACGGCCCGACCGGTGGCGACGGCGTCGTCATCGGCGCCGACCAGGTGCACGACTTCCGCGCCGAGGCGGGCCACGGCGTCTCCGGCGTCGTCCGCACCGCGCACTCGGGCGTCGGGCTGGGTCGGCGGGTCCTCGTCGGCAAGCCCGCCTGGCTGCGCGACCAGGGCATCGACCCGACGGCGTTCCAGGGTGCCGTCGACGCCGCCGAGGCTGACGGCGCCACCGCGGTCATGGTCGCGTGGGACGGCTCGCCGCGCGGCGTGCTCGTGCTGCGGGACCCGGTGAAGCCGACGTCCGCGCAGGCGGTCGCGGAGCTCCGGGCGCTCGGCCTGCGTCCGGTCCTGCTCACCGGCGACAACGAGGGGGCTGCCCGAGCAGCCGCCCGTGAGGTCGGGATCACCGACGTCGTCGCGCACGTCCTGCCCGCCGACAAGGTCGCCGTGGTGGAGCGCCTCCAGCAGGAGGGTGCCCGTGTCGCGATGGTCGGCGACGGGGTCAACGACGCGGCGGCGCTCGCCACCGCGGACCTCGGCCTGGCCATGGGCACCGGCACGGACGTCGCCATCGAGGCGTCCGACATCACGCTCGTCCGGGGCGACCTGCGCTCCGCGGGCGACGCGATCCGGCTGTCCCGCACGACCCTGCGGGTGATCAAGCAGAACCTGTTCTGGGCGTTCGCCTACAACGTTGCCGCGATCCCGCTGGCCGCGCTCGGCCTGCTCAACCCGATGATCGCGGGCGCCGCGATGGCACTGTCGTCGGTGCTCGTCGTCGGCAACTCGCTGCGGCTGCGCCGGTTCGAGTAGAGGAGGGAGGGTCCGCCCGGGGCGGACCCTCCCGACCCTCAGTGGAAGCGCCGACCCTCGTCGCGGCGGTAGGCCGTGACGGCCATCGCCGCGAACACCGCCGTCCACGCGAGGATCACGACCACGGCACCCGCGTACGCCTCGTAGCCGGTCACCGCCTGGACGGCCAGGTCGCGGGCGGCGCGGGACGGGAGCACCTTGCTGATCGCGTCGAGCCACGCCGGGAACGCCTCCGGCGGCATGAACAGCCCGCCGGCGAACGCGAGCGGGAAGAGCGTGGCCTGCACGACGGCGATCGCGGCCTTCGAGCTGAGCCGGTACCCGATCGCCAGCCCGAGCAGGAGGAACGGCACCGCCACGGCGGGCACCATGACGATCGCGGCCAGCGCCTGCGACGGGGTCAGGGTCGCGGCCGTCAGGAACGCGCCGAGCAGCACCAGCGGCACCAGGGCAAGGTACGACCAGAGCACCCCGTTGAGCACCCGGCCCATGAGCCGCGGGCCGGCGCCCGCCGGGAGGGTCCGCAGGAACGGGTCGAAAGGCATCGCGCGGTCCTCGGAGACGCCGACGCCGAACGAGAACAGGCACGTCGACATCACCGCGAAGGTCCCGAGCTGAGCCACGGCGGCCGTGGCGATCCCCGGGTCGTCGGCCACCGCGCGCTGCGGGATGACGAAGAACAGCAGCGCGAGCGACGGGAACAGCAGATTCCCGATCACCGCGATCGGGATGCGCACGGTCTCCAGGAACTGGAACCGCGCGTGCACCAGTGCCAGCGCCCAGAACGGGCGCGGGGTCAGCGTGGTCGTGGTCATCGGACGACCTCCTCGGTGGTCGTGAGCGACAGGAACGCCTCTTCGAGCGAGGCGCCCCGCAGCTCCAGGTCGTGGAACGGGACGTCGTCGACGACGAGCGCGCGCACGAGCCGGTCGGCGTCGTTCGCGAGCACCGTCCACCGCCCGTCGGCGCCCTGCTGTGCGCTGGACGCGCCCGGCAGCCGGGCGAGGTCGACGTCCAGCCCCGGCGGCAACGAGAGCACGACCCGGCGCAGCGCGACGAGGCCGAGCACCGACGCGAGGCTGTCGTCGGCGAGCACCCGCCCGCCGCCGATGACGACGACGCGCTCGGCGAGCGCCTCGATCTCCTCGAGGTAGTGGCTGGTCAGCAGCACGGTCGCCCCGTCGGCGTGGTAGTCCCGCAGCGCCTGCCACAGGATGTGCCGCGCCTCGACGTCGAGCCCGGTGGTCGGCTCGTCGAGGAGCACAAGCCGCGGCCGCCCGACCAGCGCGAGCGCGACGGCGAGCCGCCGCTTCTGCCCGCCGGACAGCCCGCCCGTCTGCCGGCCGACCAGGTCCTCCAGCCCGAACCGCGCCAGCACCTCGCCCCGGGTCATGGGGGCCGGGTAGTGCTTCGCGACGAGGTCGACGACCTCCCCGACGGTCAGCGTCGGCGGCAGGCCGGTCTCCTGGGGGGTGGTGCCGAGCGCGATCCGCGACGACGCGACGCGCGGGTCGGCGCCGAACAGCCGGACCGTGCCGGAGTCTGCGCGACGCAGGCCGCTGACCAGGCTGAGCAGGGTCGTCTTGCCCGCGCCGTTGGGGCCGAGCAGCCCGACGAGCTGCCCCTCCCCGACGGTCAGGGACACATCGTCCAGCGCGGTGACCGCACCGAACGTGCGGGTCACGCCGGCCAGCTCCACGACCGCGGTCATGACGCACCGCCGAGGAGCACGCGCAGGGACTGGGTGTACGTCTCGAACGCGAGCCGCCCGGCCAGCGTGAGCTCGACGTACGTGGCCGGGGTCCGGCCCTCATGGGTCTTGGTGATGAGCACGTAGTCCGCCTCCTCGAGTCGGCGTAGGTGGGTGGAGAGGTTCCCCGCGGTCATGTCGAGCAGCTTCTGCAGCCGCGGGAAGGCGATGCGGTCGTGGCTCCCGAGGGAGGCCAGG
Organism: Cellulomonas terrae; assembly: GCF_007990265.1. Classification (GTDB taxonomy): domain Bacteria; phylum Actinomycetota; class Actinomycetes; order Actinomycetales; family Cellulomonadaceae; genus Cellulomonas; species Cellulomonas terrae. The sequence goes on along the minus strand of NZ_BJWH01000009.1, from coordinate 67,183 downwards.
GTCGCGACGACGCGGAGGCGCGCCTGCGCGTGGATGACGGGGTCCAGCTCGACGTCAGTCACGGGCCCGGACCTTCACGACGACGGCGCCGGCGAGCATCCCGCCGCCCCCGGCGAGCGCCATGACCAGGTACGAGTCGGGGTACCCGGTCAGCGCGGCGGCGGCGCCGGTCAGCGCCATCCAGCCGCCGAGCACGTACATGGAGGTCGCTCTCCAGAGCAGCCCGCCGGCGATGTAGAGCAGGCCGACCACGAGGGCCGCGATCGCGTTCGCCGCCAGGGCGACGACCTCGCCGGAGGCGCCCGCCTGCGCCAGACCGCCGACGATCATGCTCTGCGCGACGAACCCGACCGGCCACGCGATGCCGTACAGGGCGCCCTCCCGGGCGCTGGCCCCGGCGATCCCGCGCGTCCGGTGCAGGACGTGCACGATCGTCACGACGAGCGCGGCGACGCCGGCCGCGATCGCGACCACGACGGCGAGGAGCGACGGGTCGCCGTCGTCGCGGGACGTCAGCCACAGCGCGCCGTACCCGACGAGCCACGCGGCACCCCAGATCCCGAACAGCAGGACGCCGGAGGGCCGGGTGTCCTCGGCCCGGTGGCGCTGCGCGGCGATGATCGCGAGCGCGGTGGCGAGGTCGGGCGTCGCGTCCGCGTCCGTGGGCGCCTCGTCCTTCGGGTCGTCGGTCGTCATGGGTCCTCCTAAGGTTTGCGCTACAAACTAGTTTGCGTACACCCCGGTTGGCAACTCCTTTCGACCCAGCCGACGTCCAGGCACTCTCCAGGGTCGCGTCCTACGCTTCGGGGCATGACCGCGCCGCCGCCCGCCGACGCGCGCCCGGACGACCCCACGGTCGCCGTCGGTGTCGCCCCGCCACCCAGCGAACGCGCCTACCGCCGCCGGATCACCACGGAGATCTGGATCGTCCTCGGGCTCTCGCTCGGCAAGTCCGGTCTCTACGCGGTCGTCAACATCATCGACCGGCTCACCGCCGGACCTCCGCTCGGCGACCAGACGACCACCCTCAACCCGAGCCGGTCGCCCCGCCCGTGGCTGGACCTGACCTACCAGCTGCTGCAGGTCGGCTTCGCGCTGGTGCCGGTCGCGCTCGCGCTCTACCTGCTGTCCGCCAACGGCAGGTCCGCGGTCCGTCGCATCGGGCTCGACTTCGTCCGCCCCTGGCGCGACCTCGCGGTCGGCGTCGGGCTCGCCGCCGCGATCGGCATCCCGGGACTCGGGCTGTATGCGGTCGCGCGGTCGCTCGGGCTCGCCGTCGAGGTGCAGGCCTCCGCCCTGAACGCCGCGTGGTGGACCATCCCCGTCCTCCTCCTCGCCGCGCTGCAGAACGCGCTGCTCGAGGAGGTCATCGTCGTCGGCTACCTCATGGAGCGCCTGCGCGAGCTGCGCTGGAGCGTCCCGGTGATCCTCGTCACGAGCGCCCTCGTGCGCGGCTCGTACCACCTGTACCAGGGCTGGGGCGCCTTCGTCGGGAACGCGATCATGGGCCTGGTGTTCGCCGAGTACTACCGGCGCAGACGACGGGTGATGCCGCTCGTGATGGCGCACACGATCATGGACACGGTCGTGTTCGTCGGGTACTCGCTCATCCCCGCCGCGTGGATCGCCGCGATCGGGCTGAACTGAGCCTCAGACGGTCGCCGAGCTGGAGCCCAGCTCGTTGACGACCTGCTTCGTCGCGAACCCGCTGACGACGAGGACGACGCCGCCGACGAACGCGAAGAGCCCCAGCAGCACGACGACGACCTTGACGGACTCCTGCGGGTGCGTGAGCAGCAGCAGGCCGAACAGGAAGTTCACCAGCCCGAAAGTCAGCACCCAGGTCCAGCCGGCGTCCCGCGCCCGGTAGAGCACGACGGACGCGATGATCCCGAGCACCCCGAGGACGAGCACCCAGCCGGCGATCAGGTAGAAGAGGATCTGCGCCGTCTCGGGGGTCCAGAGCACGACCACCACGCCGAAGCCGATCCCGACCAGGCCGGAGAGCAGGAACCACCCCGCGCCGGGCTCCTTGCGGTTCACGAACCACTGGACGACGGTGACGATGCCGTCCAGGAGCGCGAAGATGCCGAAGATCCAGACGAGGGCCGTCACCGACCAGAGCGGCTGCACGAGCATCAGCAGTCCCAGGACCAGGAGCACGATCCCGCGCAGGACCGGGACCCACCAGGAGCGGCGGACCAGAGCGGACGAGACGTCGGCGGCGGTCAGGTCGTCAGACATCGGAGCCTCCAGGAGGAGTCGATCTGTCGCGATCGGCAGGAGCCGTCGAGCGCCACGCTAGTGGACGACCCGGACGAATCGCCCCGACTCGCGCGAACCCTCGTCCCGGCAGGTCAGCGACCAGAACGAGCGCCCCGGCCCGCGGAGACGGGCAGGAACGGGCAGGCTGCCTAGACTCGCCCCTATGTCCGCGACGCCCGCCAGTCGCGCGGACGTCGACGCGACTGCTGCGGCCGATGTCCCCGCCCCCGTCGGCGACCCCGCACCGGGTCCCGACGAGCCGTCCGCGCGGGTCGAGATCGTCGACGTCCCCGACGTCCGCGTGCACCACCCGAGCGACCTGCTGGGCATGGTCCTGTCCGCCCTCGGCATCGCGCTCGTCCTCGTCCTGGCCACCTACGCGCACAACACGACGTCCGGGGTGGCCGAGGACGTCCAGGGCTTCGCGACGCTGCTCAACCGGATCCTCTTCGTCCCGCGCCTCGGCCTCGAGATGTTCGTCACGCTCGCCGTGCCGCTGGCCGTCATCACCGAGCTCGCCTTCCGGCGGCTGGGCCGACAGCTCCTCGAGGGCCTGATCGCCGCGTTCGTGGCGCTGCTGCTCAACGGCGCCGTGCTCTGGGCCATCGAGACCCTCGGTTCCGAGGAGCTCATCATCGGGATGGCGATCCGCTCGAACGGTGAGTGGAAGGTGACGCTCCCCGGGTACGTGGCGCTGCTCGTCGGGCTGCTCACCGTCGTCGGGCCGCGCGGGCGCCGCCGGACCGTCAAGTGGTCGTGGAACCTGCTCTGGTTCGCGGTCGGCGTGCTGCTCATCACCGCCGGGGTGTCGCTGCCCGGACTCGTCGTGTCGTTCCTGATCGGCCGCGTGACCGGTCTGGCGGTCCGCTACCTGTCGGGGGTGCTGTCCGAGCGGGCCTACGGCGACAGTCTCGTCGCCGGGGTCCGGCGGGCCGGGATCGAGCCTCTGCGGCTGCTCCGGGTGGCCGACGAGACCACGCCCCAGGACGCTCCCGGTCTGGACGGCGACCAGGCCGCGAGGGCGCTGACCCGGTCCACGGACCACCGCCTCTACGAGCTGACGACGCGCGACGGCGAAGAGCTCGACCTCGTCGTCATCGACGGCGACCGCCAGGTGGTCGGCATGCTCAGCCGGCTGTGGCGGTCCCTGCGGATGCGCGGGATCGAGGGTCGCTCGGTGGTGTCGCTGCGGCAGGCAGCCGAGCGCGCGGCCCTGCTCGCGTACGCCGCCCGGGCCGCCGGCGTCCGCACGCCCCGGCTGCTGAGCATCGCCGAGGCCGACGACTCGATGCTGCTCGTCCAGGAGCGGCCGGACCGCGCGGTGCCGCTGGGCTCCCTCGATGCCGACCAGCTCACCGACGAGGTCCTCCGGGAGATCTGGGCCCAGCTCCAGCTCGCCCACGACGCGGGCATCGCGCACCGGTCGCTCACCAGCGACGTGCTGCTCGTCGAGACCGTCGTCGGCCGCCCGGTCGTGTGGCTGACCAGCTGGGAGCAGGGCGACGTCGCGTCCTCCGACCTGGCGCGCCGGATGGACGTGACGCAGCTGCTGGCGCTGCTCGCCCTGCGCGTCGGTGCCACGCGCGCCCTCGACTCCGCCGCGGCCGTCCTGCCCGACGAGCGGATCGCGGCGATCGGGCCGCTGCTGCAGATGATCACGCTGCCGCGCCTCACCCGCGACGAGATGCGCGCGAACAAGAAGGTGCTCGCCGACCTGCGGTCCGCGCTCGTCGCGCACCTGCCCGAGGCCGACGTGGAGCCGCAGCAGCTGGTGCGGTTCGGCGCGCGGACCGTCCTGACGATCCTCGTGCCGATCGTCGCGATCGTCTTCGTCATCACCAGCATCAACGTCGACGAGATCACCTCCGCACTCTCCGAGGGCGACTGGCGCTGGACGGTGGTGGCCTTCGCGCTCGGCCTCGTCACGCTGTTCGGCGCGGCGCTGGCGTTCGTCGCGTTCTCCCCGGTCAAGCTGCCGTTCTGGCGCGCGACGCTGGTCCAGACCGCGGCGACGTTCGTCGGGCTGGCCGCCCCGGCCGGCATCGGCCCGGCCGCGCTCAACCTGCGGATGCTCACGCGTCGGGGCGTCTCGACGAGCCTCTCCGCCGCGACCGTCGCCCTGGTCCAGGTCAGCCAGTTCGTGGTGACGCTCGGGCTGCTCCTGGTGCTCAGCATCGCGTCGGGCTCCGGCGAGTCCGCCCTCCCGATCGAGCCCGGCGTGCTGTTCGCGATCGGGATCGTCGCCGCGCTCATCGCGTCCGGGCTGCTGGTGCCCAAGGTGCGGCAGTGGGTGCTCGCCAAGACGATGCCCACGCTGCGCCAGACGTGGCCCCGGCTCATCGAGGTGCTCGGCCAGCCGTGGCGCCTGGCGCTGGCCGTCGCCGGCAACCTGCTGATGACGCTCGGCTTCATCTTCGCGTTCGACGCGAGCCTCGCCGCGTTCGGCCAGGAGGCGAGCCTCATCCAGGTCGCGCTCGTCTACCTCGCCGGGAACACCGCCGGCGCCCTCGTCCCGACGCCTGGCGGCATGGGCACGATCGAGCTGGCCCTCGCCACCGCGCTCAGCGGCACCACCGGCATCAACGCCGGTATCGCCACGTCGATCGCGGTGCTGTTCCGCGTGGCGACCTACTGGCTGCGGATCCCGATCGGCTGGGCGGCCATGCGTTACCTGCAGAAGACCGGCGAGCTGTAGACACGCCTCCGGGCCGGCACCTGCGCGGTGCCGGCCCGGAGGAGTCGGTCAGGCGAGCGCCTTGGCCTTCAGCTGGTTGAACTCGTTCTGGTCGATCGTGCCGGCGTCGAGGAGCGCCTTCGCGTCGGCGATGTGCTCCGCGGGCGACTTGCCGGCCACCTCGCGGATGTAGCTGTCGGTATCGGACTTTGCCTGCTGCACCGCAGCCACCTGCCGCTCGGCCATGCCCTTGCCCCGCGCGATGATGTAGATCAGGGCAGTCAGGAAGGGCGCGACGATCAGGAAGACGATCCAGACGGCCTTCCACCAGCCGCTCAGCTCACGGTCGCGGAAGAGGTCACCGATGATCTGGAAGAGGATGACGAGGTAAGCGAAGAACAGGAACCACCAGATCAGCAGCCAGAACCACTGCGCAAAGCTGTCCATGTGACCTTCTCTCAACGGCGGCTGACCTCTACTGGCAGCCCGCTGAGGCCGACATTAACGGCGAGCCGGGCGAATTGCGAGAGTCCCGGCGGCCTGACCTGCGACATCGCAGAACCCCCCGGACCGGCGGGTCCGAGGGGTTATGCGACGATGCTGGGAAATATCGGGATGAGACCGCTCTCAGGCGGCCGCGTGCTCCCGCTGCGCCGGCACGAGCTCGATCACGCTGCGACGAGCAGCGAGCCCGGCCCACGCCTTGACGCGGGGAGCGGGGAAAGCCGGGGTGGAGGTCTCGGACGGGTCTGCTGAGTACCCACGCTGGTCCATGACAGGTCCTGTCTGTTCGGTAGCCCGGCTGACCATGTAGGTCCCGTGGCTTTGCGTCCCCTCTTCGCAGAGGGTTTGCCGTTTTCGCTGACAAGTCAGACATTAGAGCAACATGAGAGGACGTGGAAGCGTGTCAACAGACCAAAATCGGACATCCGTCCATTTCACCCGGTCGGATGTATCACCGATAGTTTCGAAAGTCTCCGCGCGAGCGGTCACCCGAACGTGAACGAGAACGCCTGGACGCCCTCGGAGACCGTGAGCTCCACCGTTCCCTGACCCACGGATCCGCCCGTGACCAGCGGATACGCACGCGGGACACCGGCGACGTCGACCTCCACGCGGTCCACCACCTCCCCGTCCTCGTCGCGCACGGTCGCCCGGACGCTCCCGGTTCCGCCGAGGACGACCTGCACCACCTCCGCGTGATACCGCAGACGCAGCGCGGCGTCCGGTCCCGCCGTCGCGCCCTGGTAGTCGGTCGTCCACGTGCCGCCGAGCGCCACGGTGTCCGCCGCCTGGTCCGCGGGGAGCGTGTAGGTCGCCGCACCCTCCCGGTAGTCGCCCGCCACGTTCGACCTCTTGCTGACCGACAGGAACGTCTCCTGGGTGACGTCACCCTCCGGCGTGATGTCGTCCACCTGCGTGCGGGCCGGCAGGTCCACGCCCGGATCGGCCTGTTGCAGCAGCTCACGGATCAGGGACTCCGTCCGGGCGTACCCGCCCTCGCCCTGGGACACCTGACGCACCTGGCCGTCGGCGTCGATCAGGTAGTGCGCGGGCCAGTACCGGTTCCGGTACGCGGTCCACGTCGCGTAGGAGTTGTCCTGCGCCACCGGGTAGGTGATGCCCAGCCGACGTGCGCCGTCCACGACGTTGCGCGTCTCGCGCTCGAACGCGTACTCGGGCGTGTGCACGCCGATGACCACCAGACCGTCGTCGCCGTACGCCTCCTGCCACGCCGTGACGTGCGGGACCGAGCGCTGGCAGTTGATGCAGGAGTACGCCCAGAAGTCGAGCAGCACGACCTTGCCGCGCAGGTCGGCCAGGTCGACCGGGGCGCCGTCCGGGGTGTTCAGCCAGGTGTCGATGCCCCGGATCGCCGGTGCCGGACCGCAGTCCTCGAGCACCTCCGAGCTGTTGCTGCACTGCGCGAGCTGCCGGTTCTCGTCCGTGACCAGCCCGCCGAGGTCGAGCTGCTCGCGCACGGTCTCGTTGGCCGCGACCCTCGCCTGCAACGACTCCGTGTAGCCGGGCAGCGCGCGCTGGATCGCGTCGGTGAGGTTGAACGCCAGCGCGAGCGCGAGGGCGATCATGAGCGCCCCGCCGGCCGCCCGGATCCCGCGCTGGTGCGTGCGGAAGGCCGCGATGCGCTCAGCCACCCGGCGGCCCGCGAGCGCCAGGATCAGCAGCGGGACCGCCGCACCGAGCGCGAACGACACCGTGAGCACCACCGTGCCCGGACCCACCGAACCCGTCGCGCCGGCCACCGTGATCGCGGCCAGCACCGGCCCCGCGCACGGCACGTACACCGCGCCGAGCCCGAGGCCCAGCACGAAGCCGCCCCTCGCCGCACCCGGTGCACGCGTCGGGGTGAGCCTCTGGAACGGGCGCTCCAGGACCTCCTCGAACCTCGGCACCAGCAGCCCCAGACCCAGCAGAGCCAGGACCGTGATCCCGGCCCAGCGCAGCAGGTCCTGCGGCAGGCCGAGCAGGTTGAGCAGCAGCGTGCCGACGAGGGTGACCAGCGTGAAGCTCGTGACCAGGCCCGCGATCACCAGGTACGGGCGGCGGGCGGCGACGCGGTCACGCCGCCGGTCGTCGGGCGTCGGGGCAGTGCGGTCGAGGGTCGCGACGCCGGCGCGGTCCGGCGCACCGGTGCGGGTCGTGCCGGTGGCGCCCGACAGGAACGACGGTTGTGCCATCGCGCCCACCGAGTCGGCAGCGCCCTTGCCGCTCCCGCCCGTCCTGACCGCGGGTCTCCCACGCGCACCCTCGACGCCGCCCGCGAAGAACACCACGGGCAGCACAGGAAGGATGCACGGCGAGATGCCGGTGATGAGGCCACCGACGAGCCCGATGAGCGCGAGCGTGAGCAGGTCCATGGCGGGGGTTCGCCACGGCGCCGCCGAGAGATGGGTGGAACGGTCGGCGGGAAAGTCGTCGGCAATCCGACCCATCCGCTCCCCGGACGGTCCCGAACCCCACCCGAGAGACGACCGGGCGGGTACCCCACCCGGACCTGAACCAAGGGAGAGCCACCATGCGCACCACGAACCGCACCCGCATCGCCGCCGTCCTGCTCGCCGGCGTCACGGGCCTCGCCCTGACCGCCTGCAGCTCGGGCTCGGCCGACGACACCGCAGGATCCGACGCGTCCGCGTCGATGGAGGCACCCATGGAGACGGAGACGCCCATGGACGACACCATGACCGCCGACCCCGCGGCCGACCTCGTCGGACCCGGCTGTGCCGACTACGCCGCCGCCGTCCCCGACGGTCCCGGCTCCGTGACGGGCATGTCGGCCGACCCGGTCGCCGTCGCCGCGTCGAACAACCCGCTGCTCACCACGCTCGTCGCGGCCGTGTCCGGCCAGCTCAACCCCGACGTCAACCTGGTCGACACGCTCAACGGCGACGAGTTCACGGTGTTCGCGCCGGTCGACGACGCGTTCGCGAAGATCGACGCCGCGACCATCGAGACCCTCAAGACCGACTCCGCGATGCTCTCGTCGATCCTCACCTACCACGTGGTGCCCGGGCAGCTGTCGCCGGACATGATCGACGGCACGCAGACCACCGTCCAGGGCGGCACCGTCGAGGTCACCGGCTCCGGCGACTCCCTGATGGTCAACGGCGCCAACGTCATCTGCGGCGGCGTCCACACGGCCAACGCGACCGTCTACCTCATCGACTCGGTGCTCATGCCGACGATGTGACCGACCCGGCGGACCGGTCGCTGCGGCGGCCGGTCCGTCTCCGCTCGCCCCGCACGGCGAGCCGCGGAGCCCCCTCGCAGGGTACGGCGAGGGGGCTCCGTCGTGTCCGGCCGCATCCCCCGCTCAGTCCTCGCCAGCGAGAGCACGAGCTTCCGACGAGGTCGTGAGCTGCGGCTGCCGACCTCACCGTCGCGGGCGCCTGCGCCGGGGGGTGGGCGGCGGTGCTTGTGCGCTGGTCAGGTGGCCGCGAGGACGACGAGCGGGTCCGTCGTCGGCTGGGTCGAGCCGGCTGCCGGCTCGATGGTGATCGCCAGGGCGTCACCGGCCGAGAAGTCGTCGGTGAGGTGGCGCACCGTGCCGGCGTCGTCGGCGAGCACACCGGCGGACGCGGCACCGTCGGCGTCGACGACCCACAGCTGGTAGGCCTTGTCGTCGCCAGGGTCCGGCAGGCCGGTCGCGCTGAACAGCGCGCGGTCGTCGGTGAGGACCGCGGTCGCGGTGCCGCCTCCCGTGACGTCGCCGTGCACGACGACGGCCGACGGGTCGGTCAGCAGGTCTGCGAGCGCCTGCTGCTGCTGCTCGGCCTGGCTGGCCCGCTGCGCCTGCTGGACCGCGAGCGCGGAGGGCACCGCGGCGCCGACGACGAGCGCGGCGGCGACGGCCAGCCAGCGGGTACGCGACGGGCGCCGACGGGAGCCGAGGTCGGTGACGCCGGGCGGGAGGGCCGTCGACGCGTCGGGGCCCACGACCGGTGCCGCACGCTGCGGGCCGGTGAGGGGGCCGAGCTGGGGGACGTCCGTGATCGCGGTGAGCACCGAGGCGCGCAGGGTGGTCGGCGGTTCGGCGGCGACGGCGTCGCCCAGGGCGGCCGCGACCGCGAGCAGCTCCGCCAGCTCGGCGGCGGCGGACGGGTCGGTGGCGACGAGGCGCTCGACGGCGGTGCGCTCGTCGGCGTCGACGGCGTCGAGCGCGTAGGCACCGAGCAGGGAGCGTGCGTCGTCGTCGGAGATCGACGAGGAGGGACCGGTCGTCATGACGTCACCCCCAGGCAGTCGCGCAGGCGGATCAGCCCGTCCCGGATCCGCGTCTTGACGGTGGGCAGCGGTGCGGCGAGCTCGTCGGCCACCTCACGGTAGGTCCGGCCGCCGTAGTAGGCGAGGACGACCGCCTGCTTCTGCGTGGGGGTCAGGATGCCGAGGCAGTCGCGGACGCGGACCTGCTCGAGGGCGGACTCGACCTCGTCGGCGACGACGTCGAACTCGCGCTCGGCGCTCCCGTCGAGGACCCGCTGGTCACGGTCGCGCTGGGCCTGCACGGCCCGGACGCGGTCGACGGCCCGCCGGTGGGCGAGGGTGAGGGTCCAGGTGCGCGCGGAGCCGCGACCGGCGTCGAACCGGGCGGCGGTGCGCCAGACCTCGACCCACACCTCCTGCGCGACCTCGGCGGCGTGGTCGGGGTCCCGCAGGACGCCGAGGCAGGTGCCGAACACCCCGCGGCCGAGCGTGTCGTACAGGACGGCGAACGCCGAGTCGTCACCCCGCGCGACGTCCGAGAGCAGGGACTCGGCGGAGCGGGGCGCGTCGGCCTCGTCCGGTCCTCGCTCCACGCGGGCCAGTGTGCCCCACGGCTCGACGGTCCGCGCTCCGGCGGGGCGGGCCGGGGGCGCGATGAGCTGGGCGGTGGGCATCGGATCCTGTCGTCCGTCGCGGATGGGGCACCCGTGGTTCGTCGCCGACGGGCGCCCGGACTGCTCGCCGGCGGGACCTGTCAGCGGTGGGCGGCGAGCGCCGCGTCGCGGTGGGCGTCGAGACGTCGTTCCGCGGCGGTGCGCTCGGTGCGCTGCCACGGCTCGAGGACGCGACGGGCGGGCCTCCGCGGCGCGCGCACGGGCAGGACGATCCGGGGGACGGGGATGCGCACGGTGCGCACCTCGTACGTCAGCGCGACCATGTCACGCCTCCTTGTCGGGCGAGGGTGCGTCGGGCGGCTCGGTGACCGCGTCGGGGGCGTCGGACGCCTCCGGACCTGGTGCGGGAGGGAAGGCGAGGTCGGGGTGGCTGGTGGCGAACCAGCGCATCAGGCGAGCGCCGGCCGGCCGTTCCGCGTCGTCCCGGACGCGTCGGACGTAGGGGGCGAGCAGGTCGTTCATCGCCTGCTGCAGCGCGTCGACCTCGGCGGGCGTGGCCCAGTAGGCGTCCTTGGTCATCGAGACGGGCAGCGGGATGCCGGCGAGCTCGTCGGCCCGGTCGGCGCGCTCGCGCAGGAAGCCGAGGAAGCCCTCGACCTCCTGGCGGGCGGTCGCCTCGGCGAGACCGACGACCGCACGGATCGAGCCCGGCACCGACGGGTCGGGCTCGAAGTGGGTCCGCTCCGCGCTGCGCCAGGGACGCTCGCGGCCGCGCTGCTCCGCCGGCTCGATGAAGCCGTAGCGGGCGAGCAGGCGCAGGTGGAAGGAGCAGTTCGCCACCGACTCGCCGGTGTGCTTGGCGCACTGCGTCGCGGTGGCCTCGCCGACGTCGTCCAGGAACTGCAGGAGCGCGAGCCGCAGCGGGTGCGCGAGCGCGCGCATGCGCTCCGGGTCGCTCGGGCTGTGACGGGTGGTGCTGCCGCCTGCCTCGGGGGTGCTCATGCTCCCACCGTACGGCTCGCAACACTCCTTGCGCAAGAGTCATTGCGCAAGGAGTGTTGCGCTTCTGTCCAGTGCGTTGGTCGCAAACGCGCGAGGGCCCCCGACTCTTCGTCGGGGGCCCTCGTCAGTACCGTCGTCAGATCACTTGAACGCGTCCTTGACGTTCTCGCCGGCCTGCTTGATGTTCGCGCTGGCCTGGTCGGTCTTGCCTTCTCGTTCGAGACGCTCGTCGTCAGTCGCCTTGCCGGCCGCTTCCTTGACCTTGCCCTTGGCTTCTTCCGCAGCGTTGCTGATCTTGTCGTCGAGACCCATCAGAATCACTCCTCTCGGGTTGGCAACGACTTGACGTTACGACGGGGAACCGGCCCCCGCATCCGCAACGACGGCGTCCCGCAGCGCGCCGAGCACCTGGCCCCAGGTGGCGGTGGCATGCTCCGCCTCCTCCGCCGAGCCGTTCCCGTCCTGCTCGAGCGTGACCTCGGTGGAGCCGTCCTGCTCCTCGAAGGTGAACGTCAGGTGGTGGTGGTTCTCGGGGACGTCCGGCTGCCCGCTGAGGGGTGACCAGTGGGTGTAGCGCAGGCGTCTCGGGCGGTCGACCTCGAGGATCTCGCCGTGGTCCTCGAACGGCTTGCCGTCCCACTCCCCGCTGAACGTGATGGGCACGCCGACGACGTAGGTGCTGCGCACCCGGGCGCCCATCATCCAGGTCGCGTCGGGATCGACGAGGGTGTCCCAGACCGTCTCGGCGGGAGCGGGGATCCGGATCGTCGCCCGGGCGACGTGGTTCTCAGACATGGCTTCCTCCTCGCACGCGGTACAGGTCGGTCAGCGTGAAGATCTCCGAGCCGTGGTGGATGAGCTCGCGGTTGATGTGCACGACGAGGTGCGCGAACGGCGCCTGCTGGTCGATCTCGGTGGCCCGGCTGAACCCGACGGTGAAGATGTCGTCGTCGGACATCGACGCGATGCCCTCCCGCCAGCGGTCGACCACCCGGGTGAGCCCGTCGACGGCCGGCCCGACCTCGCCCGAGTACGTGAGCGACTCGCGTCGGGCCGCGTGGTCGCCGAAGGTCCAGTCGTAGCGCTCCGTGAGCACCTCGGTCAGGTGCGCGACGAGCCACGCGATCGTCCGGGGGCCGGGGCTGTCGTCACCGGACGCGGGCCACTCGACCACCCACTCACCCACCCCGAACGTCCGCGGCGCGGTGGACTCCCCGCGGCGGCGGACGCTGAGGGCGCCGGGCGCAGGCTCCCAGGTGAACTCGTCCTGTGTGACGGTCTCGAGCCGCTGCCCGAGCTCCCACCAGGAGAACTCCAGCTGCCCGCGCACGACGGCGCGCGGAGTCGGGACACTGAGGATCGACCAGTCGAACTCGTCCATGCGTCCCGACCGTAACGACGCCCACCGACAGCCGCCCGCTCAGCGCGGGACCCACCGCGCACCGAGCTCCGCACCCGTGGGCCCGGGCCCGGGCAGCGCCCCGGTGCGCGCACCGGGGCGGGCGGCGTCGAGGAGCAGGGCGAGGTAGCGCGCCCGCAGGACGCGCGTGCGGCCGGGGTCGTCGACCCGGACCGCGGTGACCTGCTCGAAGATCATGGCGACGTCCTCGGTCACGAGGTCGTCGCGCACCGCTCCGGCCGACCTCGCCCGCAGGAAGATCGCGTCGCCCAGGTCGCTCGCCTGCTGGGCGAGGTCGTTCAGCTCGGGGGTCGGGGTGAACGTACCGGCGAGGTGGACGGTGAGCGAGTGGGTGTCCTCCTCGATGACGCCGCCGACGAACGTCGCGAACGCCGCCCACGGGTCGGGCTGCGCGGCGGCGCGCTCCGCGACGGCGATGAACCGGCGCAGCCCGTCGGCGCACAGGGTGGCCAGCAGGTCCTCCTTGCCGGCGAACCGGCGGTACAGCGCGCTGATCCCGACCCCTGCTTCCTGCGCGACCGCCGAGATCGGCGCATCGGGTGAGCGCATGAACACGGCCCGCGCGGCCGCCAGGATCGCCTCGTCGTTGCGCGCCGCCTGGGCCTTGCGCCCGCTCAGGGGAGTGCTCATGGCGAGGACGCTAGCACTTGAACGGAATGACTCGTTCCGCTACGCTCCTGATTAGCGGAACGATATGTTCCGTTCCACTCGAAGGAGGACACCATGAGCACCATCCAGCCCTTCCGTGTCGACGTCCCGCAGGCCGACCTCGACGACCTCCAGGACCGGCTCGCCCGCACCCGGTGGACCGACGAGCTCCCCGGCTCGGGCGACGAGTACGGCGTCACGCTGGACCAGGTGAGGGCCTGGGTCGAGCACTGGCGCGCGACGTTCGACTGGCGCGCGCTCGAGGCCCGCCTGAACGCGTACCCGCAGTTCACCACCGAGATCGACGGCCAGAACATCCACTTCCTGCACGTCCGCTCCGGTGCCACCGACCCCGTCGCGCTGATCCTCACGCACGGCTGGCCCGGGTCCGTCCTCGAGTACCTCGACGTCATCGAGCCCCTCACCGCCGCCGGCTACGACCTCGTCATCCCGTCCATGCCGGGGTTCGGCTTCTCCGGGCCGACGACGGACCGCGGCTGGGACGTCCCGCGGACCGCCCGCGCCTGGAAGGAGCTCATGGCCCGACTGGGGTACGACCGCTACGGCGCGGTCGGCAACGACGTCGGCTCGATGATCTCCCCCGAGCTCGGCCGGATCGACCCGCACGTCATCGGCGTGCACGTCACGCAGCTCTTCTCGTTCCCGTCGGGCGACCCTGCCGAGCTGGCCGACCTCGCCGAGGACGAGCAGGCCGCGATGGCCAAGCTGCAGTGGTTCTGGGAGTCGATGGGCGCGTTCAACGTGCTCCAGTCGCAGCAGCCGCAGACCCTCGCGCACGCCCTCGCGGACTCCCCGACCGGCCTGCTCGGCTGGAACGGTCAGCTGATGGTGGGGCTGGACGACGAGTTCGTCGTCGGGAACGTCGCCCTGTCCTGGTTCACCCGGACCAGCGGCTCGTCGATCCGGTTCTACAAGGAGATGACCGACTCGACCGAGCACCCGACCGGTCCCACCACGACGCCGACGGCCCTGGCCGGGTCGACCAACGACTTCCTGTCGGTCCGCCGGTTCGCGCACCGCGACCACGCGAACATCGTGCGCTGGAACGTCTACGACACCCCCGGGCACTACGCCGCGCACGAGGCGACGGACGTGCTGGTCGAGGACGTCGACGCGTTCTTCCGGTCGCTCGCGTGACTCAGGCGGGCGGGGTCTCCTCGCGGAGACGAGGCTCCGTCCGCCGCTCGGGGGCGAACCCCGCCTTGTCGGCGTAGAACGCGCGGACGAGGTCCATGTCGGCGGCGACGTCGCCGGTCAGGTGCAGGGTCGGGCCCAGACCGGCGGTCATCGTCGTCCGGTCGACGTAGCCGAGAGTGACCGGCAGGTCCGTCGCGCGGGCGATCCGGTAGAAGCCCGACTTCCAGCCCGACCCGCTGCGCGTGCCCTCGGGCGTGACGACGAGGTAGAACCGGTCCCCGCCCTGGATGCGCGCCACGATCTCGTCGACCAGCCCCGCAGGGTCGCGACGGTCCACGGGGATGCCGCCGAGCCCGCGCATCAGCGGACCGGCGAGCCCTCGGAAGAGCTGGTGCTTGCCGAGCCAGCGGATCTTCAGGTCGGCCTCGCCGGAGATCGCCAGCATGAGGATGAAGTCCCAGTTCGACGTGTGCGGCGCCCCGATGAGCAGCCCAGCCCCGTCGACCGGGACCCGCTCGGTCTGCAAGGTCCAGCGGCTGAGGCGCCAGTAGGCGCGGGCCAAGGTTCGTCGGAGCGTCACGGGGGGACCGTACCCGAGGTGTGCGAGGGGTGCGGAGTCACAGGTTGCAGTGCTCGTTTCTCGCAATCCCTTGACTCTCCCCGATCGCCGTTCGTAGTGTCTGGTCACGTAGCCGCAAGAAGTCGACAGGTCTAGCGCACAAAGTCGTGCGCAAGGTCGCAACTGTCAGACGGTAACCAGCTCCGCAGTTCACCGCCGTGCTCGCGCCGACGGGGCACCGACGCCCCCGGCGGGCCGGTCCCGCGTGTCCAGACCCGGGCACGCAGGTCCACGGTCCGAGCAGCCCGCCCGGCGCCGAGCCCGCCCCGGCGGGAGAACGAGGACGACTCATGAGAAGGAACGTCAGGCTCGCCGTCGCGGGCGTCACCACCGCTGCGCTCGTCGTACCGCTCGGCCTCGCCCTCGTGGCGCAGAGCGCGACGGCCGCCGAGCCCAACCTCGCCGCCGGCAAGCCCGCCACCGCCAGCAGCACGGTCGACGTCTACGGGGCGGGCAACGTCACGGACGGCAACCAGGCCACGTACTGGGAGTCGACCAACAACCAGTTCCCGCAGTGGGTGCAGGTGGACCTCGGCAGCGCCGCCACGGTCACCGACCTGACCCTCAAGCTGCCGACGGGCGCCTGGGGTGCACGCACGCAGACGATCACCGTGCAGGGCTCCACCAACGGTTCCATGTTCAGCACCCTGAAGAACCAGGCCGGCTACACGTTCGACCCGGGCCAGGCCAACACCGTGCACGTCGACGTGACCGACACGTCCGTGCGGTACGTGCGGCTGAGCATCACGGGCAACACGGGCTGGCCCGCCGGGCAGCTCTCCGAGCTCGAGGTGCACGGCACCGCGACCCCGACGCCGACGCCGACGACCACGCCGCCGACCGGCCAGAACCTCGCCCTCGGCCGGCCCATCGTCGCGTCGTCGACCGAGTGGACCTACGCGGCGGGCAACGCGGTCGACGGGAACCTCGGCACCTACTGGGAGGGCGCCGGGGGCCAGTACCCGAGCACCCTCACCGTGACGCTCGCGTCGGCCAGCCAGCTGTCCGCGGTGACCGTCAAGCTCAACCCGGACGGCGCATGGGGCAACCGCACGCAGACGTTCGAGGTGCAGGGCCGCACGGGCACCGGGGCGTTCACGACGCTCGCGTCCTCGGCGGGCCGGCCGTTCAGCCCCTCGAGCGGCAACTCCGTCACCGTGCCCGTGAGCGGCACCGCGACCGACGTCCGCCTCGTCTTCACCGGCAACACCGGCGCGGGCAACGGCCAGGTCGCCGAGCTCCAGGTGCTCGGCGCCGCGGCCCCCAACCCCGACCTCACGGTCACCGGGGTGACGGGGCCTGCGAACGCCACGGAGTCGACGCCCGTCACGCTGACCGCGACGGTGAAGAACATCGGCACCACGGCGTCGGCCGCCACCACCGTCGCCTTCCAGGTCGACGGCCAGACCGCCGTCAACGCGAACGTCGGCGCCCTCGCCGCCGGTGCCACGGCGACGGTCACCGGTTCCATCGGTGGGCGCGCCGCGGGCTCCTACACGATCGGCGCCACGGCCGACCCGGCCAACACCGTGGTCGAGCAGAACGAGACCAACAACGCCTACAGCAACCCGACGAAGCTCGTCGTGTCGCCCGTGGCCAGCTCCGACCTGGTCCCCGTGGTCAGCTGGTCGCCGAGCAACCCGGCTGCGGGGGCGGTCGTCACGTTCACCGGCGCGGTCGCCAACAACGGCACCATCGCGACGTCGACCGCCGCGCACGGCCTGACGGTCACGATCAAGGACTCGACGACGGGCGCCGTGGTCAGGACGCTCACGGGATCGATCAGCGGTGCGATCGCCGCCGGGGCGACGAGCGGATCCGTGAACCTCGGCACCTGGACGGCCGGCAACGGCACGTACGACGTCTCCAGCGCGGTCGCCGCCGACTCCACTGAGGTGCCCGGCAAGCAGGCGAACAACGTGGTCACCGGCGGGATCTTCGTCGGCCGCGGCGCCCGCCTGCCGTTCGACATGTACGAGGCCGAGGACGGCCGCACCGGTGGCGGCGCCGTGCTCGTCGGCCCCAACCGCACGGTCGGCGACCTCGCCGGCGAAGCCTCCGGCCGACGCGCGGCGACGCTGGCCGCCACGGGCTCCTACGTCGAGTGGACGACGAAGAACCCCACGAACACGCTGGTCACACGCTTCTCCATCCCGGACAACGCGGCCGGCACCGGGGCGACCGGGAGCATCGACATCGTCGTCAACGGCACCTTTCTCAAGCGCCTCGACCTGACGTCCCGGTTCGCGTGGCTGTACGGCAACGAGACCAACCCGAACAACCAGCCCGGCTCCGGAGGACCGCGGCACATCTACGACGAGGCCAGCACGCTGCTCGGCACCACGGTGCCCGCCGGAGCGAGCATCCGTCTCCAGCGGACGGCCGCCAACCCGCAGCCGGTGACGATCGACTTCATCAACACCGAGCTCGCCACGGCGAACCCGAACCCCAACCCGGCCCAGTACGTGCAGCCCACCGGCTTCACGCACCAGGACGTCCAGAACGCGCTCGACCGGGCGCGCATGGACACCACGGGCGCCATCAAGGGCGTCTACCTGCCGGCCGGCGACTACAGCACGTCGAGCAAGTTCCAGGTGTACGGCAAGGCGGTCGACATCGTCGGCGCCGGCCCGTGGTTCACGCGGTTCTTCGCGCCGAGCGGCCAGGAGAACACCGACGTCGGCTTCCGTGCGGAGGCGTCGTCGAACGGCTCGAAGTTCCGCGGGTTCGCGTACTTCGGCAACTACACCAGCCGCATCGACGGGCCCGGCAAGGTCCTGGACTTCACCAACGTGTCGAACATGACGGTCGACGACCTCTGGGTCGAGCACATGATCTGCATGTTCTGGGCGTCCAACATGGACAACAGCACGATCACGAACTCGCGCATCCGGAACACGTTCGCCGACGGCATCAACATGACCAACGGCAGCGCCAACAACCGCGTGGCCAACATCGAGGCGCGCGGCACGGGTGACGACTCGTTCGCCCTGTTCGCGGCCACCGACGCGGGCGGCACCGGTCAGACGGGGAACGTCTACGAGAACCTGACCTCGCTCGTCACCTGGCGCGCGGCAGGGCTCGCGGTCTACGGCGGGTACGGGAACGTGTTCCGGAACATCTACATCGCGGACACGCTCGTGTACTCCGGCATCACGATCAGCTCGCTCGACTTCGGGTACCCGATGGACGAGTTCGGCTCCGCGGCGCCGACGAGCTTCCAGAACATCTCGATCGTGCGCGCCGGCGGCCACTTCTGGGGCAACCAGACGTTCCCCGCCATCTGGGTGTTCTCCGCGTCGAAGAAGTTCCAGGGCATCCGGGTCAGCGACGTCGACATCGTCGACCCCACGTACTCCGGGATCATGTTCCAGACGAACTACGTCGGGAACCAGCCGCAGAACCCCATCACCGACACGACGTTCACCAACGTGTCGATCACGGGCGCCCGCAAGAGCGGCGACGCCTGGGACGCGAAGTCCGGGTTCGGCATCTGGGTCAACGAGCTGCCGGAGCAGGGTCAGGGGCCCGCGGTCGGCTCGGTGACCTTCACCAACCTGCGCATGAGCGGCAACGCGCAGGACATCAGGAACACGACGTCCACGTTCACGATCAACCGGAACTAGGACCTCGTCACGACGCCCGGGCCGGACCCCTCCACCGGCCCGGGCGTACGACGGCGGACGGTCGGAGTGCGGTCCCGGCCGTCCGTCGTCGTACCACGTCTGCGGGAGGTTCCGTCGGTCGCCGGGGACGTTCGTCCCTACGGTGCGATGCAGGCAGCGTCGAGAATTATGTCACAACCACTTCTCACGCGAAGGACACGCATATGCCTGCACGCTTCAACCCTGCCCCCGGCTGGCCGGCAGCTCCCGACGGGTGGACGCCCGAGCCCGGATGGAAGCCGGACCCCAGCTGGCCGCCGGCCCCTCCCGGGTGGCAGCTCTGGGTCGACGACGCGAGCCTCGCGCCCGACCAGCCGGTCGACCCGTCGCACGCCCCGGCGTCCACGTCCGCGGGCCCTTCCGACGAGTCGCAGAGGCCCTGGTACAAGAAGAAGCGCTTCATCATCCCGGGCAGCCTCGTCGTGCTGACCATCCTCTTCGCATCTCTCGGCGGCGGCAACGAGCCGTCCTCCGATGCGGCCGACCTTGCCACCCCCGACCGCGTAGAGCAGACCGCGCCCGAGAAGCCCTCGGCCGATGAGCTCGCAGCGGAGGCCGAGGCAGAACGGGTCGCCGCGGAAGAGAAGGCTGCGGAGGACGCCGCAAAGGCTGCGGAAGAGGCAGCCCAGGCCGAGGCAGACCGCGTCACCGCCGAGCAGGAAGCCGCGGCCGCTGCCGCCGCCGAAGCCGCCAAGGGGACCGTCTCCCAGCAGAACGCCTACCGGTCGGCCCAGTCCTACCTGAGCTTCAAGGGCTTCTCTCGCGCCGGCCTCATCGGCCAGCTCACGAGCGAGTACGGCGACGGCTACCCCGCCGGCGACGCCGAGTTCGCGGTCGCCCGCCTGGAGGCTGAGTCCGCCGTGGACTGGAACGCCGAGGCGGCCGAGGCGGCGAAGTCCTACCTGGAGTTCACGTCCTTCTCACGGCAAGGGCTGATCGACCAGCTGACAAGCCAATACGGCGACGAGTTCACCCCCGAGCAGGCCGAGTACGGCGTGAGCCAGACCGGCCTGTAGCGCGGCGTGAGCGGCCTTCCCCTTGGCGCCTCAGGGGAAGGCCGCCTAGCGCCTCGCGACGACGGAGGTGCTGCTGCTGTCAGCGGTCCCGGCAGAGCAGCAGCAGCGTGACGTCGTCCACCGACGCCGGGTCCCGGCACTCGCGCAGGACCTCGTCGATGTCGACCGGCCGCCCGTCCGTCCCGTCGAACTGCGCGCTCAGGCGCCGCAGCCCGTCGCGCAACGACGTCTCGCGGGAGTCCACCAGCCCGTCGCTGTACAGGACGAGCCCGCCGCCCGGAGGCAGGGTGAGCGTGGTCGTCGGCGGCTCACCCGACCCGACGCCGAGCGGCCTGTCGACGGCGTGGTCGAGCAGCGTCGCGGAACCACCGGGCCGCAGGAGCAGGGGCCGCGGATGGCCCGCGGCGGAGAGCTCGACCTCGCCCGTCGAGAGGTCCACCAGGGCGACGACGACGGTCGCCATCTCGAACGGCATCGTCCACCGCACGACGTGGTCGAGCGCCGCGAGCGTCTGCGCCGGGGAGTCACCGCGCAGGAGGTACGCCCGCAGCGCGTTGCGGATCTGCCCCATCGCCGCCGCGGCCGACAGCCCGTGCCCCGCGACGTCCCCGACCACGACCGCGAGCCGCCCGTCCGGGAGCCCGAGGGCGTCGTACCAGTCCCCGCCCACCCTGCCGCCGGCCGCGGGCTCGTAGCGCGCGTGCACCGACCAGCCCTCGGGGTCGGGGACCGACGAGGGCAGCAGGCTGCGCTGCACGGTCTCCGCGGCCCGGACCTGCAGCCGCGACCGCTCCAGGAGCACCTCGAGCAGCCGCGCTCGCAGCTCCTCCGCGGAACGCACCTCCCGCTCGGTCCACGGTTCGCTGCGTCCCCGGACGGTCTCCCGCCACAGCGCGAACGACTTGCGCGGGCTGAGGCGCACGTCGTCGCCCTCGCGGACGGCGATCGCCTTGTTGTGCGGGTCGCCGCCCCAGTCGACGTTGTGCACCGCCTCGTGCCGGAGCCACACGACCGCCTGCCCGTCGGGGAGGCGCAGGGCGAGCAGGCCGGCGAGCTCCGGGACGAGCGCCGCGAGCGCGGGCTCCTGCTCGGCCAGGGCGTCGCGGACGACGACCTCGGCGTCCTGCTCCGCCACCCACGCGAGCAGCGCCGTACGGTCGGCGGGGACGCGCCCGACGTGGTCGACGACCCCGTCCGCGCTGACGACCGCACCCTGTGCCGGGACGAGGTCGAGCACCGACGTCCGGCCGACCAGGGTCGAGGCCAGGGCGCGGTCCTCGTCGCGGCCTGCCGTCAGCAGCGTCGCCAGGGTCCCGGCCGCACGGACGCGGGCCTCGAGCTCGTCCTCCTCGACACGTGCCACCAGTCGCAGCGACAGGCTGGAGCCGAGGAACTCCGCCGCGGCCCGCACCCCGAACGGCGGGTCGTGCGGACCCGCGTAGTGGTGGCACGCGATCAGGCCCCAGAGCCGGCCGTCGCGCAGCAGCGAGATCGACATCGACGCGGCGACGCCCATGTTGCCCAGGTACTCCACGTGGATGGGCGAGACGCTGCGCAGGATCGAGTGCGTGAGGTCGAGCGGCAGGCCCGTCTCCTCGTCGAGCCCCGGCACGATCCGCGCGGGCGTGTAGCCGACGTCGGAGATGAGCCGCACCCAGTTCTTCTCGTAGAGGGCGCGGGCCTGCGGCGGGATGTCGGACGCCGGGTAGTGCAGGCCGAGGAACGGATTGAGGTCGGGGCGCTTCGCCTCGGCGACGACCTCGCCGTTGTACTCGTCGTCGAAGCGGTAGATCATCACGCGGTCGAAGCCCGTGAGCGCCCGGACCTCGCGCGCGGTGATCTCGTAGAGCTGCGCCAGGTCGTGGGCGTGGTTCAGCTTCTCGACCGCGCCGCGCACCGCCTGGTACGTGTTCGGGAACGAGAACGGGCGCGGTCCCGACGCGGGCTCGAGCTCGATGACCAGGAGCGTCGAGTCACCGTTCAGGACGCGGTGCAGGACGGCGTCGAGCTCGACGTCCCCGACCGTCACCACCAGCGGGTTGCGGGCGCGCAGGTTGCCCCAGGTGCGGACGTGGTGCCCGATCGCGCCGGCGGCGTCGGCCCCGAGCACGCGCTCCAGAGGGTGGCCCAGGGCGTCGTCGACCGCGTGCCCGAGGATCTCCGGGAGGTTCTGCGACACGTGCCGGACCACCAGGTCCGGCTCCGTGACGGCCAGGAAGACCCCGCGCGGCTGGATGCTGCCCGGCACGTGGATGGGCTCACGGGCGCAGTTGTCGAGGTCGACCGGCTCACCGGGCGCGAGGAACGTCGTCCCGTCCTCGTCCGCCATGGTCACCTCCGACTCGCCCTGGTCCGACGCAGGATCGTAGCCGCCACCCTGCCATGGTCGGTTCAGCGAGGGACGACCACCCGCGACGGAGCCTCGGCGACCCGCGACCGCCGGACGAGCTCGCCGGGCACCTGGAGCGCGCGCGCACGCGAGGGCATGAACCGCAGGAAGAACCCGACCCGCATCAGCCACGCGACCCACCCGGTGAGCGGGACGCCGTACAGGTCCGCCACGCCGCGACCGACGCCGAACGACGCCGCCTGGCCGAGCCCGAGGTACCGGAACGGCTTGCCGGTCCGCCCCCGGAGCGCCCGCACGACGTTGCGGCCCACCTGGTCGCCGGCCTTGATCGCCCACAGGGCGTTGGCCGTGACGGGCACGCCGGTGCGCGGGTGCGCCACGGACGCGGCGTCGCCGGCGGACCAGACGTCGGGTGCGACGAGCAGGTCACGCGTGGTCACCAGCCGGCCCTGTGCGTCGCGCGGGAGAGGGTCGAGGCCGGACAGGGCCACCGCGCGCTGGCCGGTGGTCGCCAGGACCACGTGCGTCGCGATCACCGAGCCGTCGGACAGCGTCACGGACCCGTCGTCGACCGCATCCACCCGGACCCCGGTGCGGACGTCGACACCGAGCCGGGCGAGCTCCCTCGTGCACCGCGCGGCCAGCCGCGGCTGCTCGGCGTGCAGCGCGGGCACCACCCGGTCCGCCGACTGCACCAGCACCACCTGCGCCGCGCGGGCCGCGAGCGCGGCGGCCAGCTCGACCCCCGCCAGCCCGCCGCCGACGACCACCACGGGACCGTCGAGGACCCGCACCCGCTGGAGCAGGTCCGCCAGGTCGCCCGGTCCGCGCAGGGTGAGCCCGTTCCCGGCGAGACCGTCGACCGCGTCGAGCGGTTCGCGTCCTCCGGTGCCGACGACGAGCGCGTCGTAGCCGATCTCGCCACCGGTGAACTGGACCGTCCTCGCCGCCAGGTCGACGTGCGTGACCCGCGCGTGCAGCACCCGGGCCTTCGGCATCGCCTCCGTCAGCGGCGTCTGCGTGAGCCCGATCGGCAGCAGCCCCGCGACGACCTCGCCGGTGAACCCGTGGAAGTTGTGCACGGTGTCGGCGCTGACGACGACGATCTCGACCTCTCCCCGGCGCAGCTCGCCGCGCAGCCGCCGGACGATGGCGCCGTACGCGTGCAGCGTCACGTACCCGCCGCCGAGCAGGACGACCCGCTTCATCGCACACCCACGAGCGGCCGGCCGAAGCTCGCCGGAGCAGCGGCCCGGAACCCGTGGTGAGCGAACCGGTCGGCCAGGCCGCGGATGTGCGACACGTGGTCGAGGGTCGGGACGCCCGTCGAGAAGTGCCCGACGTGCCCCGCCAGCCCGAGCAGGAACGTCTCTGCGAAGCACGCGTACGCCTGCCCACGCGGCAGCCCGATGTCGCCCCCGCGCAGGTGCATGCCGGGCACCTGCACGACGCCACCGTCGACCAGCGTGACGTCCGGGCGGGCCGCGGCGAGGTCCGGCGAGGTGTTGCGGGGCTGCGTCGCGTCCAGGACGCGGGCGCCCGGCGCCAGGTGCTCGGCACCGAGCAGGGCGTCGGCCGACGCCGTGAGCAGGACCACGGCGTCGCAGCCGCGCACGTCGTGCATGTCCGTCGACGTGGACGTCGGCACCCGACGGCCGACCTCCGCGGCGAGCGCGTCGAGCTTCGGCAGGCCCCGTGCGACGAGGAGCAGCGAGTCGACCGCGCCGGACTGCGCGAGCAGGCGGACCAGCGTGGTGCCGACGGACCCGGTCGCCCCGACGACGGCCACCCGCCGGTCCGTCAGGTCCACCAGCAGGTCCATGAGCTGGTCCTCGACGATGGCCGCCGTGTACGCGTTGCCGTTGGTGACGCCGATGTCGGTGCGGCTCCGCAGCGTCGCGCCGCCCGCGGTGACGGTCGCGGTGAGGGCACCGAGCCCGACGACCCCCGCGCCCAGCCGGGCGGCGTGGTCGATCGCCCGACCGACGCGGGCCCGCCCCTCGTGCGGCTCCGACAGCAGGTGCTTGGCACCGAACGGCACGAGCAGCACGTGACCGACGCGCTCCGAGTCCAGGTGCACCCGTGCCATGTCGTAGGACGGCAGCGGGAGCCGGCGGACCGCGGAGTCGAGGAGACCCTCCGGCACCCGCCCCAGCGGACGCCACGCGCGGGCCAGGTCCTGGGCGATGCGGGCGCGCGGATGGACGAGGAAGGCGAACGGGGCGGCGGTGCTCATCAGGGCGCTCCTGGGATCGAGGTGTGCCCGGAATGGGTGCCGCGTCCCGTTCCTGATACCGCCGGTGCCGGGTGAGGTGCTCCTCAGACCTCGTCGCGCCAGGTGTGCTGCGGGTCGTAGCCGAGCAGGCGGCGGGCCTTGTCGATGGACAGCAGCGTCTCGCGACCCTCGATCGGGCGGCGCACGGGGACGTCGGGGAAGTACTCGGCGACGAGCTCGGCGGACGGCCGCTCCAGGACCGTGTCGGGCGACGCGACGATGAACGCCTCGAACCCGGTCAGGTCGCTCTCGAGCGCGAGCCGGACCGCGAGCGCGCCGTCGCGGGCGTCGATGTACCCCCACAGGTTCCAGATCCGGCTGCGGGGGTCGTCGGCGAACGACGGGAACGCGGCGTAGTCGGCGACGTCCATGACGTTGGAGAAGCGCAGCCCGATGAGCTTGAGCGACGGGTCCCAGCGTGTGAAGTGCCGGGCCATCTCCTCCTCGACGGCCTTGCCGAGCGAGTAGGTGCTCTCGGGGCGGACGGCGTACTCCTCGTCGACGGGGACGTACGGCGGGGGCGTCTCGAACGGCAGGCCGAGGACGGTCTCGCTGGACGCCCAGACCACGTTCGTGATGCCCGCGCGGCGGGCGGCGCTGAACACGTGGTGGGTGGCGACGACGTTGTTGGCGAACGTCGCACCGCTCGGGCGCAGGCCGGGCGCGGGGATGGCGGCGAGGTGGACCACCGCGTCGACGCCGTCGTACCGGTCGTCGATGCCGGTGAAGGCCTCGGTCACCTCGCCCAGGTCGGTGAGGTCGACGCGGCTGAACACCGCCTTCTGACCGGCGGGCGGCAGGGCGGTGTCGACGTTGACCACCTCGTACCCGTGCGTCGCGAGGTCCTCCACGACCGCACGCCCGAGCTTGCCTGACCCACCGGTGACGACGACGCGACTCATCCCACGACGCTAACCCGCGGCGCGCCGGGGCGCGGGGTCAGTCGGCGTCGAGCCACACGTGCGGCGGCGGGACCAGCGCCTCCAGGGCGGGCCACAGGGCGTCCGGCAGCGGTTCGGACGCCAGGTCGAGCGTGCGCGCGACACGGCCGGGGCGGCTCATCCCGACGATCGTCGACGCGATCCGCGGGTCCCGCAGCGAGAACTGCAGCGCGGCGGTGCCGAGCTCGGTGTGGAAGTCGGAGCACACCCGCCGCATCGCCTCGACCGCCTGCAGGGTCTCGGGCGGTGCCGGGCGGTAGCCGTAGCTCGTCGGGCCCCCGGCCTGGAACGCCAGGATCCCGCCGCCGTAGACCGCCGCGTTGAGGATCCCCATGCCCTGCCGGACGGCCTCGTCCAGCAACGGACCGGCGCTGCGGTCCACCAGCGTCCAGCGGTTGTGCACGAGCAGCACGTCGAAGACCCCGAGGTCCAGGTACTTCGCGATCTCCTGCACGCGGCCCCCGGCCAGACCGATCGCGCCGATCTCGCCCTCGTCGCGGAGCTGCACGAGCGCCTCGACCGGGCCGCCCGGGGCGGACATCTCCGCGAAGTCGAACGACTCCGGGTCGTGCAGGTGGACCAGGGGGAGCTTGTCGATGCCCAGGCGCTCGCGGCTCTCGTTCACGGAGGCGCGCACGCGGTCCGCCGAGTAGTCGCGGCCGGCGGGGTCGACCTTGGTGGCGATGACCACACCCTCGGGCACCCCGCCTGCCTCGACCAACGCGGCCCCGATCCGGCGCTCGCTCTCCCCCTCGCTGTACGCGTTCGAGGTGTCGACGAACCGGATCGGGCTGTCGAGCGCGGCGAGGACCGTCGCGACGCCCTCGTCGGCGGAGACGTCACGGCCGAAGAGGGCGGGCATGCTGCCGAGCGGTCCACCACCGAGACAGACGGCGGAGACCTGCAGACCTGTGCGACCGAGATCGCGGATCCATCCCGGCTGACCGGGTGCGTAGACGGGCTGCTTCATGTCGCCATCCCATCACGGTCCTGCCCGAGATGTCGGGCTCGCGCTAGCGTCGCGGGTGACAGCGGTTCGAGCCAAGGAGCGCGCATGAGCCAGGTCGAGGCTGCACCCCCACGGTCGCTACTCCAGAAGGTCCTGGACGGGATCGAGGTGGCGGGGAACAAGGTCCCCCACCCGGTGATCATCTTCCTGATCCTCATCGCGTTCATCATGGTGCTCTCGGCGATCTTCCAGGCGGCCGGGAGCACCGTCACGTTCGAGCAGGCGCAGATCGGGGCGGAGGAGCCGATCACCGTCACGGTGGCAGCGCAGAGCCTTCTCGACGCGGACGGTCTGCGGTTCGTGTTCACGTCGCCGGTCGCCAACTTCAACAACTTCGGCGTGGTCGGCGTGATCGTCGTCGCGATGATCGGCGTGGGCATGGCCGAGGAGGTCGGCCTGATCTCGTCGTTCATCAAGCGCCTGGTCAAGGTGGCCCCGCCGCGGGCGATCACGTTCATCATCGTGCTGCTCGGCGTGCTGTCCTCCATCGCGACCGACGCCGGCTACCTGGTGCTCATCCCGCTCGCCGCCGCGGTCTTCCTGTCCCTCGGGCGCCACCCGCTGGCCGGCCTCGCGGCCGCGTTCGCCGGGGTCGGCGGCGGGTTCGCGGTCAACATCCTCATCACGCCCGTCGACGGGATGCTCGCGGAGATCACCAACGAGGCGATCGCCGACCCCGCCAACCACGTCGCGATCACCGGCAACCTGTACTTCGGGATCGTCTCGACGCTGCTGGTCACCGTCGTCGTCACCCTGCTCACGGAGAAGTTCATCGAGCCGCGGCTGGGCGCCTACCACCCGTCGGAGGGGCCCGCCGACGCCGACGAGCCACCGCCGTCGGGCGAGCTCAGCGACGCGGAGCGCACGGGCCTGAAGTACGCGTTCTGGGCCTTCCTCGGCACCACGCTCGTCGTGCTCGCGCTCTCGCTCCCGCCCAACGCGCTCCTGCGCAACCCCGAGACCGGCAGCCTGATCGAGGACTCCCCGCTGCTGAACTCGATCATCTTCCTGATCCTCGTGTACTTCTTCGTGATGGGACTGGCCTACGGCAGGGGCGCCGGCACCATCACGGGCTCGATGGACGTCATCAACCCGATGACCAAGACCATCGCGGGGCTCTCCGGCCTGATCTTCCTGCTGCTCGTCATCAGCCAGTTCATCGCGTACTTCAACTACTCGAACCTCGGCACCATCGCCGCGGTGAACATGGCCGACACCCTCGAGGCCGCCAACCTGTCGACGGTCTGGCTCATCCTCGGGCTCATCGCGATGACCGCCGTCATCGACATCTTCATCGGCGGCGTCGTCCCCAAGTGGGCCATCTTCGCGCCCGTGTTCGTGCCCCTGTTCATCCAGCTCGGCATCTCGCCCGACCTGGCCGTGGCCGCCTACCGCGTGGGCGACTCCCCGGTGAACGTGGCGACGCCGCTCATGCCGTACTTCGCGCTGATCGTCATCTTCGCCGAGCGGTACCGGCGCAAGGTCGGCGTGGGGTCGGTCATCTCGCTGATGCTCCCCTACACCGTGGTGCTGCTGGTGACCTGGTCCGCGCTGCTGGTCGTCTGGTACCTGCTGGGCATCCCGCTGGGCCCGGGGGCCTCGATCTACCTGAGCTAGGACGTCCCCAACGCGACCACGCCCCCGCTGCCGACGCCGAACAGCCGGTGGTCGACCACCGCGAGGCTCTGGATGTCGGACGGGATCGGGACCTGCCAGACGCGCCGACCGTCGCGGGCGTCATAGGCGGCCACGACGGGTCCCGTCCCGATGACGGACTCGATCACGAGGAGTCGCCGGCCGTCGGTGACGATGCTCTGGCCGTACGCGGACGTCGACCGGTGCCAGAGCTGCGTCCCGTCCGTGAGGTCGAGCACCGTCAGCCCGTCGTCGGCCTGACGCGCGAGCATGCCGTCGACGACGACGACGTTCAGCGTCCGCTCCGCCGGCCAGTCGACCTGCCAGGCCCGCTGCCCCGTGCGCAGGTCGCGCCCGATGAGCCGGTCCTCGGTCTCGAGCACCAGGACGTCCGGCACGGACCCGTCGTCGGTGACGAACCACCGCGGCCGTGCACCGCCGAGGTCCAGCACGCGGCCGGTGTCGAGGTCACGCAGCTGCGCGACCCCCTCGCCCACGGGCGTGAGGCGGTGCCCCCGGAAGGGCCAGACGTCGTCGGTGTCGAGCTGTCCGGCCGCCTCCCCGTCGGGGGTGAACAGGCTGGTGGTCCCGAGCCAGCCGACGCCGAGCTCGTCGCCGAACCACTGCACGGTCGGCGTCGGCCACCCGGTTCCGTCGGCCGGGCGCGGGACGTCGGTGCTCCACCGCTCGGTCCCGGTCGACGGGTCCAGCCGCACCAGGCTCGCCGGACCGTCGGCGGACGTGCTCTGCGCGACCACCACGTCGCCGCCGACACGGGTGACCGACGCGTCGATCCCCAGCGGCTCGTCGAGCAGCGTCTCGCCGGTCGCGACCGCGAACGTGCGCAGCCGGACGGAGGCGGCCTCGACGAGGTCGGGCACGGCGTCGTCGGTGGAGGCGGTCAGCTCCCACGAGTCGATCACCAGGCAGACCACGATCCCCTCGCCGGGAGCGGCGTCCGGCGCGGAACAGGTGGTCCGGTCGTTGGTGGAGCGGTTGGCGGGATCGCCCAGGTCCGGGGCGCTCGAGAGCGGTGCCGTCCAGAGCTCGTCGCCGGTCCGGGCGTCCAGCGCGCGCAACGAGCTGGTCGCGTCTCCCGTCTGCTCCCACAGGACCAGGACGTCGTCCCGGACCCACGCGTGGTCCCCGGACATCAGCGTCCAGCTGTTCGGTGGGACGGGCGACGTCCACGCCACGGCGGGTGCGGACGCCATGGGCTCGAGCACGCCCGGGAGGCCGGCCAGGGCCTCGGCCCGCACGCGCTCCGCCCGGGCCGAGAGCACGGCGGGGACGACGACGGCGACGACGGCCAGGACGACGGTCGCGACGGCGAGCACCCGGTGCCGGAGGATCCACCCGAGACCGTCCCGAGCACGGTCGCGGACGGCGGAGCGTGCGCGCGCCACGTGGTCGACGGGCGCGGCGGCGTGGTCGTCGTGGTCGTGCTCGACGAGCTCGACCTCCTCCATCCCGCTGCGTGTCGCCATGCGACCGGACGCTACCTGTCCGCGTGGCGGCTCCGGCCCCTCCCACCGGGTGACCTGACAGCCCGCGGCCCCGCACGCCCGGTCGGGACGGCGGGGCCGCAGGCGCGTGCATCAGCGCGCGGTCGCTCGTGCCGCCTCGAGGATGAGCTCGGTGACCGCACCGGGCTGCGAGACCGTGACGGCGTGCGACGCGTCGACCTCGGTGAGGTGCGCGTCCGCCCGCTGCGTCATGAACCGCACCAGCTCGGCGGGGACGGCGAGGTCCTGCCTGGCCAGCAGCACCCAGGACTCGATCGAGCGCCAGGCCGCGCGCGTCGCCGGCGCCGTGAACGCGGCGAGCGCGAGGGGCCTCTGGGTGACGGCCATCCGTCGCGCCACGTCCGGGTCGACGTCACCCGCGAACAGCGCGGGGAAGCGCTCCGGGTCGATGGTCAGCTCCGGCTGCGTCGTGCCGTCGGCGGCGCGGTAGGACGTGGGGACGGCGGCGCCGCCGAGCTCGGCGCCGGGGAACTTCTCGACGAGCTCCAGCAGGCTCTCGCCGACCTCGGCCAGGAAGCTCGCGACGTAGACGAGGGCCGTCACGTTCGGGTTCCCGTCGGACGCGTGGCTCATGACGGAGCCGCCGTAGGAGTGGCCCGCGACGACGATCGGGCCCTCGATGGTCTCCAGGACGCTGCGCAGGTAGTCGCCGTCGCTCTCCAGGCCGCGCAGGGGGTTGGCGACGGCGATCACGCGGTGGCCCGCCGCCTGCAGGGCGTCGACGGACCCGTTCCAGCTCGACGAGTCCGCGTACGCGCCGTGGACCAGGACGATGGTCTGCTTGCCGGTGGTGCTCATGGTCTTCCTCTCGTTGGTCGGATGTCCGCTTCAACACGATTGGCATGCAATATATTGCGTACTGCAGACAGCTCGTCAAGGGATCGGGCACCATAGGGGCGTGCCCGTCCCGACGAACCGTCCGCCGGTCGACCGCTCCCTGCTGCGGGACGACGTCTACCGCCGCCTCCGCGACGCGATCACCGACGGCACCTTCGCCCCGGGCGAGCAGCTCCGGGACGGCGAGCTCGCGACCTGGCTCGGGGTGAGCCGCACGCCGGTGCGCGAGGCGCTCCTCCGGCTCGGCCAGGGCGGCCTCGTGGTCGCGCGGCCGGGTCGCTCGACCGTCGTCAGCTCGCTCGACGAGCGGGCGACGCGCGACGCTCGCGACGTCGTCGCGGCCATGCACGAGCTGGCGGTCCGGGAGGCCGTCACGCACCTCACGGCCGCCGACCTGGACGCCATGCGCGACGCGGCCCGCCGGTTCGCCGAGGCCCTCGACGCCGGCGACATCGACGCCGCGATCGCCGCCGACGACGAGCTCCACGCCGTTCCCGTCACCGTCGCCGGCAACCAGGCCGCCGCCACGGTCCTCGAGCAGTACATGCCCGTCCTGCGCAGGATCGAGCGCGTCCGGTTCGCCTCCGCCGACGGCCGACGCTCCCCCGACCGCCACGACGAGCTCATTCGGGCGTGCGCCGCCGGCAACACCGACGCCGCGGCAGCGGTCGCCTTCGACACCTGGCACACCCTCCCAACCTCGTCGGACTGACACGCCCCTGGCCGGCTCGCGGCACCGAACCCGACACGAGCGCCGCCATGCCCCGCTGAACGACCCCCCTGTCGGGTTCACGAGGACGAGCAAGCCATGGGTGGCGCGTGCGGGCCGCGTCGCGTCACTCAGGGGTGGGCGAACGATCCAGCCGTGGCGTCACGATCGCGAGGAAGCCATGAGTTGCGCGTTCAGGCGGGATCGCGTCAACCATGGCTTGGCTGCCCGACGCCGGTGGTGTCACGAGAGCTTGCGGGCGATGGGTGGCGCGTGCGCGTAGGGGGTGGTGCCAGCGAGTGCCTCGTCGTGAAGAACCTGTGCCGGGCCCCTGACCTGCGCAGACACTCGCGTGACACCACTCTGGCAGAATCTGACACCACGATTGCTTGACCTGACACCACGGTGGTGTCATGCTGGTGCCATGGACCTGGACCAGTACGTCAGCAGCCTGCAGCGCCAGCTGCTGGACTCCGCCGAGCACGGCACCGAGGAGACGCGCGCGATCGCCGAGCGGCTCGTCGCCGGGCTCGACTCGGCCACCCGGCTCGTGCTGCTCGACGTCCTGTCGGCCGCCGCCGGCGAGATCACGCGTGACCTCGCCCCCGGCTCGGTCGACCTGCGGCTGCGCGGCCGCGAGGTCGAGTTCGTCGTCGCGCAGCCCAGCACCGAGAACGACCCGGACGACGAGCCCGCCGCCACGGTCGACCTCGACGACGTGAGCACGTCCCGCACGACGCTCCGCCTGCCGGACGCCCTCAAGGCGAAGGTCGACGAGGCGGCGGTCGCGGACGGCCTGTCCGTCAACACGTGGCTGGTGCGGGCGGTCGCCGCCGCACTCCAGCCCAAGCAACGACGAGCAGCGCAGCGCACGCTGCGCACCGGCGACAGCTTCGCCGGCTGGGCCCGCTAACCGCCCAGCCCACACAGACACCCACCAGCCACGCGAACCCGCGGGGCCGGCCGAACACACCCAGAAGGAAGGCAGGCGTCAGCATGCCCACGTTCAACACGCCCACCCCGATCGACGTCGCCATCCACCTCCCGGTGGGCGCGATCGAGGTCGTCGCGAGCGACCGCACCGACACCGTCGTGACCGTCGCACCGACCAACCCCGCGAAGGCCGTCGACCGCCGCGGTGCGGAGGAGACCGTCGTCGACTTCGCCGCCGGGGTGCTCACGATCACCGGTCCGAAGCCGCGGTTCAGCTTCATCGGCCCGAGCGAGTCGGTCGACGTGCGCGTCGAGGTGCCGGCCGGCTCGCGGCTCACCGCCGAGGGCTCGATGGGCGGCGTCCGCACCGTCGGTCGGCTCGGCGCCACGCGCATCAAGGCCTCGATGGGGCCGGTCGACATCGACTCCACCGGAGACCTGTGGCTGCGCGCCGGTCACGGCAACGCGAACGTCGGCTCCGCGGACGGCTCGGCCGAGGTCACCGCCGACCACGGGCAGATCCGGATCGGCGCCGTCACCGGTGACGCGGTGCTCAAGGCGTCGCACGGATCCGTCCAGGTCGGGCGGTCCGGGGGCGACCTCGAGGCCAAGCTCTCCTACGGCGACCTCGACGTCACGGAGGCGCTCGGTTCGGTGGCGGCCAAGACCGCCTACGGCACCATCACGCTGCACGAGATCTCGAGCGGGTCCATCCAGCTCGAGAGCGGGTACGGCCAGATCACGATCGGCGTGCGCGACGGCGTGCCCGCCTGGCTCGACCTGTCCTCCAAGAGCGGCCACGTCCGCAACCAGCTCGACGGCGACCGTGCCCCCGCCGCGTCCGAGCAGTCCGTCGCCGTCCGCGCCCGTACGCAGGCCGGAAGCATCACCGTCCACCGCGCCCGATGAGAGAGGGAACAACCATGTCCATCACCGCACCTGCCATCCGCGTGCAGGGCGTCGAGAAGTCCTACGCCGACCTGCACGTCCTGCGAGGCGTCGACTTCGAGGTCGCACCGGGCAGCATCTTCGCCCTCCTCGGCTCCAACGGGGCCGGCAAGACCACGATGATCCGGATCCTGTCGACCCTGCTGAAGCAGGACGCAGGCACGGCCACGGTCGCCGGGTCGGACGTCACGACGGACGCTCTCGGCGTCCGGTCGTCCATCAGCCTGACCGGGCAGTTCGCCGCGGTCGACGAGATCCTCTCCGGCAAGGAGAACCTCGTGCTGGTCGCAAAGCTGCGGCACCTGAAGAACGTCGACCAGATCGCCGACGACCTCCTGGCGCGCTTCAGCCTCACCGAGGCCGGCTCGCGCCGGGTGGCGACGTACTCCGGCGGCATGCGTCGCCGGCTCGACATCGCGATGAGCCTCGTCGGCCGGCCGACGGTGCTGTTCCTCGACGAGCCGACGACCGGCCTTGACCCGGAGGCGCGCAACGAGGTGTGGCAGGTCATCAAGGAGCTGGCCACGCAGGGCACCACGGTCCTGCTGACGACGCAGTACCTGGACGAGGCCGAGCACCTGGCCGACCGGATCGCGATCCTGCACCAGGGCCGCATCATCGCCAACGGCACGCTCGGGGAGCTCAAGGCCCTGCTCCCCCCGGCGACCGTCGAGTACGTCGAGAAGCAGCCGACGCTCGAGGAGATCTTCCTCGCGCTCGTCGGCCCCGGAAGCACCACCGAGAAGCTGGAGGACCTGTCATGACCACCACCCACTTCGTCAGCGACACGGTCGACCTGACCGGCCGCTCGATGCGGCACATCACGCGCAGCGTCGACACGATCATCACGACCGCGGTCACCCCGATCGCGCTCATGCTCCTGTTCGTCTACGTGTTCGGCGGGGCGATCAGCACGGGCACCGGGAACTACGTGAACTACCTGCTGCCGGGCATCCTGCTGATCGCCATCGGCTCCGGGATCGCGTACACGGCCTTCCGGCTGTTCACGGACCTCGAGAGCGGCATCTTCGAGCGGTTCCACTCGATGCCGATCTCGCGGCCGGCGGTGCTGTGGGCGCACGTGCTGACGTCGCTCGCGGCCAACGCGATCACCCTCGTGATCATCGTGGCCGTGGGACTGCTCATGGGGTTCCGCACGTCGGCCGGGATCGGGGCGTGGCTCGCCGTCGCCGGGATCCTCGCCCTGTTCACCCTGGCGCTCACCTGGGTCGCCGTCATCGCGGGCCTCTCGGCGAAGACCGTCGACGGCGCCGCGGCGTTCTCCTACCCGCTGATCTTCCTGCCGTTCATCAGCTCGGCCTTCGTCCCCACGGAGACGATGTCCGGCCCGGTGCGGTGGTTCGCGGAGAACCAGCCGGTGACCTCGATCGTCAACACGATCCAGGACCTGTTCGCCGGGCAGCCGGTAGGCAACGACATCTGGGTCGCGCTGGCCTGGTGCGTCGGCATCCTCGTCGTCGCGTACCTCTTCGCGATGCGCACGTACCGGCGCAAGATCAGCTGATCACCTGATCGCGCACCGCCTCCACCGCCCACGGTCTCCCGTGGGCGGTCGAGTGCGTTCCCGGCCCGACGAGTCGGGACAGCGGTCACCGGGCCAGCTCGGGATCCGCGGTGAGCTCGACGTTGGCCCACAGGTCGTAGCCCAGCGGCTCCAGACGGCCGATGAGCGCGCGGCGGACGCGGTCCTCACCGGTCACGTCCCAGGCGCCGTCGGGCACGACGAAGTCGACCTCCACGTACAGGCGGCTGCCGAGCTTGGTGGAGCGGACGAACGGCTCGGGAAGCCCGAACTCGGTCCGCACGGACGTCACGGCGTCGGCCAGCACCCTCCGCACCTCGGCGGGCGGCTCCGCCTCCAGCAGCTCGAGGCCCGCAGCCCGGAGCAGCCGCAGCGGGATCGGCAGGAGGACCAGGCAGGCCACCAGGACGAGGACCGGGTCCACGTAGCGCACGACGTCGCCGACGGACGACAGGGCCAGCGCCAGCCCCCCGCCGGCCGCGAACACGAGGCTCAGCAGCGCCCCCGCCCGCCACTGGGCGACCTCCGCGGCCACGAGCTCGGAGTCCGGGGCGCGGTGGGTCAGCCAGCGGGCCAGCGCGTAGGAGCACGTCATCGTGACCAGCCCGTACGCGAGGACCGTGCCGGGTTCGACGTCGGCTCCGCCGGCCGTGATGACCGCGACGGCGTCGACCCCGGCGTAGAGCAGGGTGCCCAGCAGCGCCACCCCTTGGACCGCGATCGCCAGGGGCGTGACGGCAGCCTTGCCGAACGGGAACCGCGCGCTCGGCACGTCGGCCGCGGCGCGCGCGGCCATGAGCGACAGCGCGGACAGCACGATGCCGAGCAGGATGAAAGCGCCGTCGAACAGCAGCACGCGCGACTGGGCGGCGATGCCCCAGACCACCGCGAGGGTGCCCAGGACGGCGGCCCCCGCGATGGACTCGTGGAGCGCGCGCCGCTCGTTCACTGTGCGATCACCGCGTCGCGGTGAACGTGGAGGCGACCTCCAGCAGCAGGCGGGCGCCGAAGCCGGTCGCGCCCTTGGTCCGCCACGCGTCGTCGCCGTCGGACCGCATGGTCCCCGCGATGTCGAGGTGCGCCCACGGGGTGTCCTCGACCCACTCGGCCAGGAAGAGCGCCGCGGTGATCGCCCCGGCGTACTCGCCGCCGAGGTTCTTGATGTCCGCGACCTCGGAGTCGAGCTGCTTGCGGTACCGGCGGTCGAGCGGCATGCGCCAGACCTGCTCGTCGGTGCGGGTCGCGGCGGCCTCGACGAGGTCGAGGATCCGGTCGTCGTTGCCGATGACCGCGGCGGTCAGCATCCCGAGCGCGGCCAGTGCTGCGCCGGTCAGGGTGGCGATGTCGACGATCGCGTCGACCCCGTCCTCCTTGGCGAGCGCGATCGCGTCGGCCATGACCAGGCGCCCCTCGGCGTCCGTGTTGACCACCTCGATGGTCCGGCCGCTGCGGGTGGTCAGGACGTCGCCGAGCTTCGTCGCGGACCCCGACGGCATGTTGTCCGTGCAGGCCAGGTAGGCGCTGACCGCGACGGGGACGTCGAGGTCCGCGAGCGCCGTCATGGCCGCGAGCACGGCCCCGGCGCCGCTCATGTCCATCTTCATGGCCGCGTGCATCGCGTTGGACGGCTTGAGGCTGATGCCGCCCGAGTCGTAGGTGATTCCCTTGCCGACGAGGCCCAGGTGACCGGTCGGCTCGGTCGCGGGGACGTACCGGATCACGATCATGCGCGGCTCGACGACGGACCCGGCGTTCACGCCGAGCAGGCCGCCGCAGCCCATCTCGACGAGTGCCTCCTCGTCGAACACCTCGATGTCGAGCCCGTGCTCCCCGGCGAGCCAGACGGCGACGTCGGCCAGGTCCGGCGCGGTGAGGTGCCCGGCGGGGGTGCTGGCCAGGTCGCGGGACAGGGACGCCGCACGCGCGATCACGACGCCGCGGTCGGCGCCGCGGCGGGCGTCGTCGGCCGACGCGTCCTCGACGAGGAGCACGATCTCGCGCACGGGGACCGTGGACGGGTCGGACTTGAGGGCGTCGTAGCGGTATCGGCCGAGCAGGATGCCCTCGACGACGGCCTGCGCGGCGGACTCCACCGAGACCCCGGCCCCGGCGAGGTCGGTGGTGAGGACGTCGTCGCGACCGGCCGCCCGCGCGAACGCGGCGGCGGCGTCGCGCAGGGCCGCCTCCGACGGCTCGTCGCCGACGCCCGTCGCGATCACGGCACCGCCCTCGCGCGGCAGGATCAGCGTCTCGCCCACGGCCCCGCGGAACCCCCACTCGGTGAGCGCGGCGCGGTCCAGCGGCACCCCGGACGGCACGTCGCCGGTCGCGGTCACGGCCAGCCCGAGGGCGCGGCCGGCGCCGGCACCGGGTGCGGCCACCCGGACCGACAGCTCCTCGAACCGGGCGCGGGACGGGATGGGGTCGAACGGCATGATCGTGCTCCTTACGTGGGCCAGATGACGGGGATGAGAAGCACCGCGACGACGAACCACGCCAGCGTGGTCGCGAGGCCGAGCTTCCAGTAGTCGGCGAACCGGTAGCCGCCCGCCCCCATGACCATCATGTTGGCGGGGGTGGCGATCGGGGTGAGGAACGACGCGGCCCCGGCGACCGCGACGAGCATGAGGACGGGCGCGAGCGCGACCCCCGACTCGTTGCCCATGGCCACAGCGATGGGCGCGACGATGAGCACGGTCGCGGTGTTGCTGACGACCTGACCGAGCAGCACGGTGAGCACGAAGATCGCGGCGAGGACCACCTGCGGGCTGCCGTCGCCGACGATCCCGACCAGCCAGCCGGCGACGAGGTCGGCCGCGCCGGACGACGCGATCGCGACCGACAGCGGGATGAGCCCACCGACGAGCACGACGGTCTGCCACGACACCGCCCGGTAGGCCTGCGGGACGCCGACCACCCCGGTCATCACCATCGCGGTCGCCCCGACCAGCCCGGCGATCGCGGGCGGGACGACGCCGCTGGCCAGCAGGGCGACGGTCCCGACGAGCACTGCGATCGCCCGCCACGCCTTCGGTCCGAGCGCGACGGTCTGCCGCCGCACCATCTCGGGGCTGTCGACGATGAGCACGTCGTCGTCGGCCGCGAACGCCTCGACGGAGGACCACGGACCGTGCACCAGGAGCGAGTCCCCCTCGGCGAGGACCAGGTGGTCGCCGCCGCGGTCCTTGCCCAGCCGCCGGACACCGAGGACGGTGACCCCGGACCGGACCAGCCCGGCGAACACGACCTCCCCGATGACGCGCGACCGCGGCCGGATCACCAGCTCCGCGACGCCGACCTCACGGCCGAGCAGCGCCTCGCGCGTGCTCCGGGTCAGGGGCGTCGCCGCGACGGTGAGGCCGTGCCGGTCGACCAGCGAGGTGATGCCGGCACTCTCCCCCGTCACGACGACGACGTCGCCGGCGTCCAGGGTGTCGTCCTCGCCGGCGGGCGACCCGCCGGCCCGCTGCACCCCGATGAGGACCACCCCGTCGGGCACCTCGACCTGCTCGCGCCGGCGGCCCACGACGTCGGACCCCGTCTGGACGGCCAGCCGGAAGAAGCCGACGTCCAGGCTGTAGTGCTCGACGAGCGTGTCGACGTGCGCGGAGTAGTCGGCGGGCAGCGACGTCGGCGACCGGTCGGGCAGGAGCCGTCGGCCGACGAGGACGGAGACCGCGATGGTGACCAGCACGAGCGGCAGCCCGATCAGCCCGAACTCGAAGAACCCGAAGCGCTCGCCGGTGGCCTCGAAGAGGGCGTCGGACACGATCACGTTCACGGTGCTGCCGCTGAGCACCAGGAGCGCACCCGCGCTGGCGGCGAACGCGAGCGGCATGAGCATCTGCGACGTCGACTGCTTCGACCGTCGCGACGCCAGCACCACCACGGGGAGCAGCGCCGCGGCCGCACCGTTGGGGGTGACGAGCGCCGCCATGACCGCCGACAGTCCCATGAGCGCGATCAGCAGCCGGTTGCGCGCCGTCCCTGCCCGCGTGATCAGCTGCTGCCCGGCCCACGCGGTGACGCCCGACGACTCGAGCCCTTCGCTGAGCACGAACAGGGACGCGATGAACACGACGACCGGGTCACCGAACCCGGCGACCGCCTCGTTCGCGGTGATCAGCCCGGTCGCGTACAGGGCCAGCGCGGTGAGGATCGCGACGACGCCGACGCTGAGCCGGTTCCAGATGAAGAGGCCGACGCAGCCCGCCAGGACCAGCAGGCTCAGCGTGGCGTCGGACACCCTGCCAAACTAGGGCACAAGCACCGGCTGACGAACGCCCCGCACCAGCAGCCAGCCGAGGAACGCGATCTCGGAGAGCCCGCCCAGCAGGCCCAGGGCCAGCGCGAGGCCGTCGGAGCCGGGTGCGACCAGCTCGACGACGAGCCCGAGCAGGTAGCCGACGCCACCGACGATCAGGGCGTACCCGAAGAACCGCGGCACCATGCCCGACCGGACGACCAGGAAGCCGAGCGGGATCAGCCACCCGCCGAAGAACACCTGCGCGATCAGGTACCCGACGCCGTGCAGGTCGAGGAACAGCACCGCCAGGTCGTCGGAGCCCCGCTGCGCCGCGAGCGCTGCACCCGCGTGGTTGACCAGGTTGAGGCTCTGGATGGCCACGCTGACCGCGTTCATGGTGAGCATCGCGATCGCGGCGATGCGGTGGACGTCCTTGAACAGGGCGTACAGGGACAGGCCGACGAGCAGGAAGCACGCGTAGGCGACGACGTCCGCGGCGAACGCGACCTTCATGAGGTCCGCGCTGTCGCGCAGTGCCTGGGCGACGTCGTCGGACGCCCTGATCGCCCCTCGTGCGGCCAGCTCGGCGAAGCCGCCGCAGATGGCGACGACGAGATACAGCAGTCCTGCGAGGCGTGCGTTCATCGGAGGTACCTCTCTGAGGGTGTGCGGCGTCGCGAGACGGCGGTGCGTCTCGTGCGGGGGTGGTTGTGGGCGTGCGGGATCGCGAGACGGCGGTGCGTCTCGTGCCGGGGTGGTGCGGGATCAGCCCGGGTACTGGAAGACGTCGTCGAGCGGGACGTCGAACACGCGAGCGATCTGGAAGGCCATCTCGAGCGACGGGGAGTAACGGCCCTGCTCGATGGCGATGACGGTCTGGCGCGTGACCCCGATGCGTTCGGCCAGCTCGGCCTGGGTCATCTCACCGTGGGTGAAGCGCAGGGTGCGGATGGTGTTGGTGACCCGCGTCGGAGGCTTCACCACGTGGAGAAGTCCTGCCGGTAGGCCGCGAGCCTGGTCATGGACGAGACGATCGCCGAGAGGACGAAGC
The DNA here is from genome assembly GCF_007990265.1 of Cellulomonas terrae. Classification (GTDB taxonomy): domain Bacteria; phylum Actinomycetota; class Actinomycetes; order Actinomycetales; family Cellulomonadaceae; genus Cellulomonas; species Cellulomonas terrae. The sequence continues at coordinate 27,374 of NZ_BJWH01000009.1, read as the reverse complement.
AGAGGTAGAGGACGTTGGCGATCCAGAACCAGTCGACCTCGAGCAGCGCCAGGACCAGGGCGGCGAGCGCACCGATGACGACGAACGACTGCCCCGTGCGCTCGCCCACACGGTTGATCTCCTTGTCGCGCTGGTCGGTCAGGTGCCCGTCCCGCCGGTTCGCCAGCCCGACGGCGATGGAGGCGAGGATCGAGACGACGATGGCGCCGCCGATGGACCACAGGAGCGGCCCGACGTACGCGACCTCGGTGAGCGGCACCTCCCGCGCCCGGGTCAGCACGACGACGACGTACACCGCGTACGCGAGCACGGAGACGACGAGCATCACCCAGACGTTGCGTTCCTCGTACGACATTCAGCGCTCCTCGGCGACGGTCAGGACGGTCTTGCCGCGGGCGTGCTCGGCCATGTGGCGACGCACCGCCTCCGGGGCGTCGCTCAGAGGGTAGGTCCGCTCGATCGCGGGAGTGAACGCGCCGGCCTCGGCGAGCTCGCGCAGCCGGTCCAGCTTCGCGCGGCTCGCGGTGGCGAACACCGGCCTGAGGTGCTGGCCGACGAACAGGTTCACGACGGCCGCCTGGGCGATCCGGGCCAGCGGCCCGATGATCGAGCCGCCGCCGCCACCGGACAGGTGCAGCGTCCCGTGCGGGGTCAGCGCGCGCCGGTAGGCCGCGAGGCTGCGGTTGCCGACGAGGTCGACGATCAGGTCGTACCGGGTGCCGTCGCTGGTGAAGTCGGAGCGCTCGTAGTCGACGACGTGGTCCGCGCCGACGCTGCGGACCAGCTCCGCGTTGCGCCCGCTGCACACCCCGGTCACCTCCGCCCCGAGCGCCGTGGCCGCCTGCACCGTGAACGTGCCGACCCCGCCCGACGCGCCGTTGACGAGCACCTTCTGCCCGGGCCGGACCCCTGCGACGCAGTCGAGCGCCGTCCCGGCGGCCAGCGGCAGCGTGGCGGCCTGCTCGAAGGACAGGTTCGCCGGCTTGCGCGCGACGAGCTTCGCCGGCACGGCCACGTACTGCGCCCACGCGCCTCCCGTGGCCTCCCCGAAGACCTCGTCACCGGGCCGGAGGTCGGTGACGTCCGCGCCGACCGCCTCGACGACCCCGGCGACGTCCCTGCCGGGCACCGGGTTCTTCGGGCCGCGCAGGCCGGTCACCGCCCGGATGAGGCCGGGCCGGCCGGTGATCGTGGCGACGTCGGCGAAGTTCAGCGACGAGGCGCGCACGGCGATCAGGACCTCGTCGGCCCGGGGCGCCGGGCGGGGCACGGTCGCGTGCGCGAGCACCTCCGACGAGCCGTACGCGCGCTGGGTGATGGCCTGCATGGTGCGGGTCCGGACGTCCATCGGAGTCTCCTGTGTAAAGAATTGTTGACACAGCGAAGGTATGGCGAACCAGACATCATGTCAAGACTTCTTAACACGCACGGGCATCGGTGGGACGAACAAAGCCCTGGGTGACGGCTCGGGGCGATGGCGCGTGCTCCAGGGCGTGGTCGCGGGAGTCGGCGCGGCCCGCGCGCCCACGACGGCCCCGCTACAGCACGCGCGCGAGGTCCTCCAGGGCGGACAGGGGGTCGGTGCCGACGGGCATCAGGACCGTCGTCGTGACGCCCGCGTCGTGCAGCTGCCCGATACGGGTGCGGGCGTCGTCGACGGTCCCGACGACGGCGAGCTGGTCGACCCACGCGTCGGGCATCGCCGCGACGAACGCCTCGCGGGTGGCCGACGACGCCCGCAGCGCGCGGAACGCCTCGGCGAACGGCAGCGGAGCGATGTGCACGTCCCAGTCGGGCTCCCCGATCCACTCCAGCGCGGGCCGAGCGGCAGCGCGGGCTGCGGTCGCGTCGTCGTCGACCACCGCGACGCAGTACGCGACGATCCGGTGCTCACGCGTGGGGGCGATGTGCCGGAGCGCCTCCGCGACGTACTCGGGGGTGACCGGCTCCGCGAGGATCGTGCCGTCGGCGGACCTGCCCGCGAGCGCGAGCGACTTCGGTCCGCGCACCCCCGCGAGGATCCGCGGCACGCTGCTGGGCGGCGTGCTCAGCTCGACGCCGTCCAGCTGGACGTATCGACCCTCCACGCTCTCCCGAGAGCCGGTCAGCACCGCGCGCACCGCTTCCAGGTGCTCCCCCAGCATCGTCAGCGGGCTCGCCGGCCACGCCCCGACCTGGCGCATCCAGCCGGGCATCCCGTGCCCGATGCCGATGTCGACGCGCCCCGGGAACAGCTCCGCGAGCGTCGCCGCCTCCAGCGCGGTGAACGCCGCGTTCCGCACCGCGGCGGGCAGGATGCCGATGCCGAGCCGGATCCGCTCCGTCATCGCGAGCGCCGCGGCCGCCTGCGCGATCCCGCCGCGGAAGAAGCAGTCCTCGACCACCCAGAGCTCGTCGAAGCCGAGCGTCTCCGCGCGCTGCGCGTAGGTCCGGAACTGGTGGGCGGGCAGGTCCCGCGGGAGCATGACGCCGACGGCGCGCTGGGTCGTCGGGCCGGTCATCGGATCTCCTCGATCGCGCGGGCCGGGTCGCCGACCGCGACGACCTCGGCGATCCGCCCGTCCTGCGTCCCGGTGTCCTCGTCACTCATGCCCCGACGCTCTCACAGCCTCGGGCCCACCGGCTCGGACTCCCCCCGGGGTGTCAGCCCTGTGCCGCCCGCAGGAACTGCTCGAGGAGCGGCCCGGCGGTGGTCGACCCGTACTCGCCGACGTCGACGAACACCGCGACGGCCAGGTCGCCCTGGATCGCGATCATCCAGACGTGGTTCTGCAGGTTGCCCGCCTCGCCGAACTGCGCGGTGCCGGTCTTGGCCGCCACCTCGTCGCCGGGGACGTCCAGCAGGAACGTCGCGCCGCCCTCCGTCACCACGCCGCGCATGAGCTGGCGCAGGGTCGCGGCCTCGTCGGCGGTCAGCGGGACGGTCGGGCGCCGCGCGTCCGTCGGCTCCTCGCTGGCCGCGGTGGCGTCGTCGGTGGGCGACGGCGTGGCCGCCCCCTCCGCCGGGACCACGAGACGCGGGACCACGGTCTGGCCGCGAGCCACCGACGCGGCGACCGTCGCCATGCCGAGCGGCGACGCCAGCACGCGTCCCTGGCCGATCATCGACGCGGCGTGGTCGGTGCCGTCCGAGTCGGCCGGGACGTCGCCGAGGAAGGCCGGGAACCCGAGCGCTGCGTGCGGGTCGAGGCCGAGCGACCCGGCGGCGTCGATGAGCGCGTCCTGGTTCGCGGCATCCCTGGCCGAGATGAAGGCCGTGTTGCACGAGTTGGCGAAGGCGGTCGCGAGGGGGATGGTGCCGAGCTTGTCGGTGGGGTACTCGGGGAAGTTGGTGAACGTCCGCCCGTCGACCGAGACCGTCGCCGGGCACGTCGTGTCGCTCTCGGCGGAGAGCCCGGACCGCAGCAGCGCGAGAGCGGTCGCGACCTTGAACGTCGAACCCGGAGCGAACTGGCCGAGGGTCGCGGTCGACATCCCCTCACCCCCGGGGCCGCTGGCCGCCGCGAGCACGTCCCCGGTGGACGGCCGGATCGCGACGATCGCGCTGGCGGGCCCGACCGTGGCCACGACGGCCTCGGCAGCGCCCTGCAGACCGACGTCGAACGTGGTCGTGAGCGGGGTCCCGGGCGTGGGCTCGACCACGTACAGCCGGCGCGGGGCGGCGCCGTCGGGCTGCGACGCCGTGATCGTGAGGCCGGGCAGCCCGCGCAGCTGGGCGTCGTACTGGCGCTGGAGCCCGGACAGGCCGGTGAGGTCGCCGTCCGAGACGGCCCCGTCCGACTTCTCGATGATCTCCGCGGTGGCTGGTCCGACCGTGCCGAGGATCGGGCGGGCGAACTGCCGGGTGGGGGCGAGCGGCAGCATGTCGGTGACGTCGTTCACGCCGGCCAGCGCGGCGAGGCCCGCGACGTCGTAGCCGGGGTCGCCGTCGCGGACGGTGATCGCCTCGATGAACGCCTTCTCGCCTGCCGCGGCCACCTTCGCCACGTACGCCTCCGGGTCCATCCGGAGCGCGGACGCCAGCGCTCGTGCCGCGGCCTCCTGCTCGGGCGGTGCGACCTGGGTCTTGTCGATGCCGAGGCGGTGGACGAGCCGCGGCTCGACGATCACCGCACCGCCCGCACCCAGGACGTTCGCACGGTCCGCCCGCGCCTTCTGGACGGTGAGCACCTCACCCTCGGCGAGGTCGGGCGCCAGCATCGAGGGCGACCACGTGGCGTGCCAGACGTCCTCGTCGTCCCGGGCGAGCTTCGCGTGCGTCTCGTACGTCCAGTCGGCGTCGCTCTCGTCGACGTCCCACGTGTAGCCGAGGGTGACGGTCGCGAGGTCCTTGTCCTTCTCGTCGATCGTCGTCGAGACGACGGCGACCTGCGGCTCCCACGGGGCGAGGCCCTCGAACGCGGCGGTCCGGGCTGCTGTCGCCGCGGACACGTCGGCCGCGCCACCGGAGAACGGCGCCTCGGTGAAGTCGCCGGACGCGAGCGCAGAGGCGAGCGCTGCCGTCGCGCTGTCGGGGTTCGGCGGCTCGGCCGAGCACGCGGCCAGCCCTGCGACGACGGTGACCAGCGCGATGCCTCCGCCCAGGAGCCGTCGCCTCGTTGCTGCCCGTTCACCTGCGAACGTCATGCTGTCCTCTCGTCACGTGCGACTGCGTCTCGCTCGGACGACGCTCCGAGAGCGTGCCACCGCCTGATGGTCCCGCGGGCGAGAACGGGGCACCCTTCACGACTCCTCCTCAGACCGCGGCCGGGCGAGCACGCCCACGGGGTCGTACGCCCGACGGACCTGCGTCAGGCGGTCGGCGGTCGCCGGCGCCCACACCGGGGTGCCCGTCCCCGCGAAGTTCGGGTTGAGCTCCGCCGCGGTCCAGGGCCCGAGCGCGGCGCCGAGCCGGGCCGCCCAGGTGGGCAGCGTGGTGGCGAACTGCGTGGGGTCGTTGCCGACGACGCCGGCGACGAACGCCGCACCCCGCCCCGAGACGGCCGACCCGCCAGGCACGTCGACGCCCGTGGCACCCGCGACGTGGCGCAGCTCGGAGGCCACGAACGGATGGCCGGTTCCCGGTCCGACGACGCCGAGCCAGGCGGTCGCGAGGTCGTCGTCCGCATGGGTGAGCATGAGCCCGCGCACCCAGCCGGGCCCTGGCCTGACGGGGTCGTTGTGGATCTCCACGGCGCGCGCGACCGGCAGGACACCGACCGTGTCCAGGAACGTCGGGGCGAGCGCGCGCAGGGGAGCCGTCGCCGCCTCGCCGGCCGACGCGTCGCCGGGCCGTGCGACGCGCAGGGCGAGTGCCGTCCGGCCCCGCAGGAACGGCGGGACGGCCTCGAGGTCGGGGAACGAGATGATCGCCGCGCTCGTCGTCGTCTGGGCGTCCGCGCTCGCCGTCCACGCGATCCAGCCGCGCAGCGCGGTCTCGATGTGCTCGGCATCGAAGAACAGGGCGCCCGCGTACAGCTCCGGGATCGCGACCAGCTCGAGCCGGACCTGCGTCACGACGCCGAGCCCGACCTTGCCGCCGCGGAGCGCCCAGAACAGGTCGGGGTGCTCGTCGGCCGACGCCTCCACCACCTCCCCCGTCCCGGTGACCACGGTCAGCGACCGGAGCCGGTCGGACGAAGACCCGTGGCTGCGCGCGAACGGGCCGATCCCCCCGCCGAGCAGGTAGCCGACGACGCCGACGTGGGTGGACGAGCCGGCGACGGGGGTGAGCCCGTGTGCGTCGGCGACGGGGACGACGTCGGTCCACCGGGCCCCGGCTCCGATCGTGGCGACACGCTCGTCCGGGTCGACCTCGACCCCGCCGATCCGACGCGTCGTCAGCAGCACGCCGGACGTGACGGGCGACGTCGCGCCGTGCCCGGTGGCCAGCACCGCCAACGGAACCCGGTGCTCCGCGGCCCAGCGCACCGCCGCGACCACGTCCTGCGTGCTCGTCGCCCCGACGACGACGTCGGGACTGTTCACGACCGCGCGGTTGTGGGGAGCGACCTCGTCGTCGAACCCCTCCTCGCCCGGGGTCAGCACGGGTCCGGCGACGAGGGAGGCGAGGGGATGGGACATGCCGGAGCTCCTCTGCAGGTCGGTCACGGGCAGGTTGTCATGCGGGCAGGCATCCGAGCACGACCTTTCCACCGACCTCCGACAGTGCGCGACGATCGTCGGGTGACCGACGACTTCACCTACCTGACGCACGAGCCGACGGGTCCGCTCCGGCGGTTCGTGGCGAGCATCTGGTACGCCCGCGGCCGGTTGCGCGCGCCCGCCGAGCGGGTGGCGCCGACGGGTTCGGCCGTGCTCGGGCTGGTGCTCGGGGCGCCCATCGCGCAGGTGGCACGCAACGGGCACGGTGACGGGCACGTGGCGCGGACGGGGTTCCTGCTGGGGCCCGACGACCAGCCGATGCTGAACCGCCCGCTCGGGGAGACGTGGTGCGTCGGGGTCGTCGCGACGCCGATCGGCTGCGCGACCGCGTTCGGCGTCGACCCGCGCGCGCTGCGGGGCCGGCTCGTGGGCGCGGAACCCTGGGCGCCGGTGCGTCGCGAGCTGCTGGCGCTCGACGACCCCGGCGACATGATCGCGGCGGTCGAGGACGTGCTCCGGGAGTCCGTCGCGGGGCACGAGCCCGCGCTGCCCCGGTGCACCGACGCGGTCGAGGCCGCGGTGGCCGCGCTCGTCGCGGACCCGGGGCGTCCGGTCGCCGACGTGGCCCGGGAGCTGCACCTGTCGCACGCCCACCTGGACCGCGGGTTCCGACGAGTCGTCGGCCTCAGCCCCGGGACGTTCGCGCGGGTCACCCGGATGCGGGACCTGCTGGCGTCGCTCGACACCGGTCGCCCGGTCGGCTGGGGTCAGGTGGCCGCCGACCGGGGCTGGTACGACCAGGCGCACCTCATCCGGCACTTCCGCCGCCACACGGGCACGACGCCCGCCGCGTACGTGGCGGCCTACCGCGCGGTCTACGGCGACGCCGCGACGGAGCCGGGCTTCGCGCCGGTGGTCAATCCCGTCCAAGACAGCCCGTCGGCACGCGCCTAGCGTCGCGCCCATGACGACCGCGATCGACACCACGACGACCATCGCCGCACCCCCCGACGCGGTCTGGGCGGCACTCACCGACTGGTCCCTGGCGCCCCGCTGGATGCCAGGTGTGACGGCGATGAGCGGACCGGTGTCGGCGGGGGCCGTCGTGACGTTCACCGTCCGCGGCAAGGAGCGCACGGCCGTCGTCGAGACGCTCGACGCGCCCCGCACGCTGGCGCTGCTCTCGCGCTCCGGCCCGGTGACCGCCGTCTACACGTACACGCTCGCCGCGGCGGCCGGTGGCACGAGCCTGCGCCTGCTCGCCGACGTCGAGGTCCGCGGTCCGCTGAAGGTGCTCGCACCGGTCGTCCGCCGGTCCATCGCGAAGGAGGACGGCGTCCAGCCCGAGCGGCTGCGCGCCGTGATCGAGCCGGTCAGCCGACCAGCCGGCTGACCGCGCGACGCAGGTCCGCGCGCGTGTGCTCGAGGTCGGGCCCCGGGGCGAGCGTGACGCCGTGCACCAGCGCGAGCACCTGGCCGAGCAGCCGGTCCGCGGGCCACTCGTCGTCACCCCGCACGGCACGCAGAGCAGCGACCTTGCGGGCGTGCGACGACTCCGTGTGCCCGACCTGCATCCCGGGCCGCTCCAGCGCGTGCCACAGGAGCAGCCGCACGAGCGACGGGTGCGCGAGGTTGAACTCCCAGAGCCGGACCGCGTACCCGGGCAGGTCGACCGCGTCGAACGGCACGGCGTCGAGCAGCTGCTCGATCTGGTCCTCGACCACCCGCTCGAACAGCCGGTCCTTGCTGCCGAAGTACGCGTAGATCCGCTGCTTGTTGGCGCCGGCCCGCTCGGCGATCCGGTCCACCCGCGCCCCGGCGAGCCCGCGCTCGGCGAACTCGTCGGCGGCCGCGTCGAGGATCCGGCGCGGGGTGTCGGCGGCCATCACGCCGGGAGCGCGGTGCCGGTCAGGTCCTCCGCCGCCGCCCAGAGGCGGGCGGCGGTGCGGTCGTCGCGCATGCGACGGTTCAGGCGGACGGGACCGGTGGGGCCGACGAGCCCGAACCGGCCGGTCGGACCGTAGTAGCCGTCCTCGACCGCGCGCGGGTCGGCGGCCGCGAACAGCATCGGCTCGGCGCCCTCGGGGGGCAGCTGCGACGGGACGAACGGGAAGCGCGCGATGGACGACCGGTGCACGGCGTCCTTGCCGAGCGACGCACCCGCGGTCTGCAGGTTGGTCTGCGTGAACCCCGGGTGGGCCGCGTTGCTGCGCAGTGCCCAGCCGCGCTGCATCGAGACGCGGGCGAGCTGGCGGGCGAGCAGGAGGTCGGCCAGCTTGGACTGGGCGTACGACCGCGTGGGGCTGTACCGGCGCCGGGTCCACTGCAGGTCGTCGAACCGGATGCGCCCCACGGCCGCCATGCCGCTGCTCATCGTGGTGACCCGGCCCTCCGGGGCAGCCAGCAGGAGCGGCAGGAGCCGGTTGGTCAGCGCGAACGGGCCGAGGTAGTTGGTGCCGAGCTGGAGCTCGAAGCCGTCCTCGGTCTCCATGCGGGTGGGTGGGGTCATGACGCCCGCGTTGTTGACGAGGGTGTCGAGGTGCGGCAGGTCGCGGCCGAGGTCGTCGGCGAAGGCCTGCACCGAGGCCAGCGAGGCCAGGTCGAGGATCCGCACCTCGGCGGACGCACCGGGGTGCGCGGCCTGGATCTCCGCGAGCGCCTTCTCGCCCTTCTCCGCGGTACGGACGGCGAGGACGACGTGGGCACCGGCGGCTGCGAGGCGTTCGGCGGCCTCGCGGCCCGTGCCGCTGTTGGCGCCGGTGACGACGACGGTGCGTCCGGTCTGGTCGGGGACGACGTACATCTGGGCTCCTGAACGTAAACCAACTGGTTGGTTGGCACTCTAACAGGCACACCCGGCCGTCGCGGGGTCGAATGGGGTCATGAGCACAGTCCCGAACATCACCCTGAACACCGGCGTGCAGATCCCCCAGCTGGGGTTCGGCGTCTTCCAGATCGACCCCGCGGAGACCAAGGACGCGGTCCTGCAGGCCTTCGAGGTGGGCTACCGCCACATCGACACCGCGCAGATGTACAAGAACGAGAAGGGCGTCGGTGAGGCCGTCGCCCAGTCCGGGCTGGCGCGCGACGAGGTCTTCATCACCAGCAAGCTGAACAACGACGCGCACGACCCGCAGGACGCGGCGATCGCCTTCGACCTGACCCTCGACACCCTCGGCCTGGACTACGTGGACCTGTTCCTCATCCACTGGCCACTGCCGACCGTGGGCAGCTACGTCGAGACCTGGAAGGCGATGGAGGACTTCTACCGGTCCGGCCGCGCCAAGTCGATCGGGGTCTCCAACTTCCAGCCCGGCCACCTGCGCCGTCTGCACGCCGAGACCACGATCACGCCCGCCGTGAACCAGATCGAGGTGCACCCGTACCTCACGCAGTCGGAGGTGCGCGCGTTCGACGCCGAGCACGGCATCGCCACCGAGGCGTGGAGCCCGATCGCGCAGGGGAAGGTCCTCGACGACCCGACGATCGTGCGGATCGCCGAGTCCCTGGGGAAGACCCCCGCGCAGGTCACCCTCCGCTGGCACGTCCAGCGCGGTGACATCGTGTTCCCCAAGTCGGTGACGCGCAGCCGCATCGAGGAGAACTTCGCGATCTTCGACTTCGAGCTGTCCGAGGTCGACGTCGCCGACATCACGAGCCTCAACCGCGACGAGCGCACGGGCCCGGACCCCGACACGTTCGACTACGTCCCGGTTGCGGCAGACTGACCTGTCGATCCGGCTGCTCACCGTTCGTATGAGGGGTGAGCAGCCGGCGCAGGGCCGGTGCCGCACCCGAGGAGGACGCGATGAGCCACTACCTGCTGAGCGTGATCGAGCCCGTCGGCCCCGCACCGGACCCCGAGTTCCTGGAGCCGATCATGCGGGCCGTCGGCGAGATCGACCAGGCCATGCGCGACGCGGGCGTCTGGGTCTACGCCGGAGGCCTGCACCAGCCGAGCACCGCGACCGTCCTGCGCGCGACGGACGGCCAGGTGGTCACCACCGACGGCCCCTACGTCGAGGCCAAGGAGCACCTGGGCGGGTTCACCGTCGTCGACGTCGACGACCTGGACGCGGCCCTCGACTGGGGCGGTCGGATCGCGGTCGCCACCGGCCTGCCCATCGAGGTCCGGCCGTTCCGCTACTGACGGGCTCCGTGGACGCTGACGAGGACGCGATCGCGCGGGTGTTCCGCGCGGAGCACGGCCGCGCGGTCGCGGTCCTCGCGCGGTCCTTCGGCGACCTCGACGTCGCCGAGGAGGCCGTCCAGGAGGCGTTCGTCGCGGCCGTGCAGCACTGGCCCACGGCCGGTGTCCCGCCCAGCCCGGCCGGCTGGATCATCACGACGGCGAGGCGCAGGGCGATCGACCGGCTGCGCCGCGAGGCGTCCCGCGACGACCGGCACGCGCAGGCGGCGCTGCTGCACCAGCGCGACGACCCGGTGGAGGAGGGACCCGTGCGCGACGACCGGCTGCGGCTCGTCTTCACGTGCTGCCACCCCGCGCTGTCCGTCGAGGCACAGGTGGCGCTCACGCTCCGGCTCCTCGGCGGGCTGAGCACGCCGGAGATCGCCCGCGCGTTCCTCGTCCCCGAGCCGACGATGGCCCAGCGCCTGGTCCGCGCGAAGGGCAAGATCCGCGACGCCCGCATCCCCTACCGGGTCCCCTCGGACGCCGACCTGCCCGACCGGCTCCGTGCCGTGCTCGCGGTGGTCTACCTGGTGTTCACGACCGGCTCCGGTCCGCCCGTCCGCGAGGACCTGTGCGACGAGGCGATCCGGCTCGGCCGCGTGCTGGTCGAGCTCATGCCCGACGAGCCCGAGGCGCTCGGGCTGCTCGCCCTCATGCTGCTCACCGACGCGCGCCGCGCCGCCCGCGTGTCCGACGACGGGTCGCTCGTCCTGCTGCGCGACCAGGACCGCTCCCTGTGGGACGCGTCCCGGCTGGAGGAGGGCCGCGACCTGGTCCGCCGGTGCCTGCGCCGCGACCACCTCGGTCCCTACCAGCTGCAGGCCGCGATGCAGGCGGTGCACAGCGAGCCCGCCGGGACGGACTGGCGGCAGATCGTCCTGCTGTACGACCAGCTGATGTCCGTCGCGCCGAGCCCGGTGGTCGCGCTCAACCGCGCGGTCGCCGTCGCGGAGCTCGACGGGCCGGCCGCAGGGCTCGCCCTCGTCGACGACCTCCCGCTGGAGCGCTTCTACCTGTTCCACGCGGTCCGCGCCGACCTCCTGCGCCGCCTCGACCGCCCGGCCGACGCGGTCGCGGCCTACGACGAGGCCCTGACCCTGACCACCACCGACCCGGAACGCGACTTCCTGCGCGAGCAACGCGCGGCAACCGGGGGCTCCTAGTCCCCGCCGCAACGCCCGCACGACCGAGCGCTGCAACCCGACGAGCGCAACGTCCGCCCAAAGACGCGCTGGGACCCGACGATGTGCGGACGTCAGGGGTGGCGAGCGCAACGGGGCGCTGGGACCCATCGAGTGCGGACGTTCGGCGCGAGGGGCTGCTTCTCGGGAGGCGTCAGGCCAGGCGGGCGACCAGGCCGGCGCGGACGACGAACCATTCCGCGGCGACGATCGAGTAGTACGCCGTGTCGCGCAGACCGCCGTCCGTGGCGACGGTGTGCACGCGGCGGACGCCCTCGAACCGGCCGCCGATCCGCTCGATCGCCCGGCGCGACGCCGCGTTGCGCGCATCCGTCTTCAGCGTCACCCGCAGGGACCGCCACGTCTCGAACGCGTGCGTCAGCAGGAGCAGCTTGGTCTCGGTGTTGATCGCCGTCCGCTGCGCCGACGCGGCGTACCAGGTGCTGCCGATCTCCGCGACGGACGGCGGGTTGTCGTCGCTGGGCGCGCCACCGGTGCCGATGCCGGGCGGCCACGGTGCGGGGTCCTGGAACACCTCGAGGTCGAGGAACCGGGTGCTGCCGACGATCGCGTCGTCGGAGAGCCGCCGGACCGCGAACGGCACCGCCCGCCCGCCGGCGGCGTGCTCCAGAGCGGCCTCGACGTAGGTCCGGGTCTCGTCGAGCCCGTCGGGCACCCAGGTGTACCCGTAGCTGCCCCGCTCCTCGGCGGCGGCTTCCGCGAGGTCGTCGACGTGCTCGACGGCCAGGGGTTCGAGCCGGACGTGGCGGCCCGTGAGCGTGATCGGGGCGAGCATGGCGTCATCCTGCCCGACGACGGGCTGCACGGCCGGGCAGACCTGGACCGTCAGGGACCCCGTGGCGCGCCCCTCGGGCAGCGCTCAGACGCTCGCGTGCTCGTTCGCGGCGCGCATCGAGCGGCGGCCCCCGGGCACCGCCAGCGCGAGCGCCACCACGAGCAGCAGCGCGACCCCGGCCCAGAGGAGCAGCGACTCCACGCTGAACGTGTCCGCGAGCGGCCCGAACACCGCCATGCCGAACGGCATCGACAGCGCCATCACGATCCCGACGAACCCGAACACCCGCCCCTGCATCTCGGGCTCCACGGTCTCCTGGAGCACCGTGAACGACGGCGTCGAGAAGGCCGGCACGGACAGACCGAGCAGGAACATGAACGCGAAGAACACCCACAGGTTGGTGGACAGCCCGAGGCCGATCGAGATGACGCCGAACACCAGGGTCGAGACCAGGATCATCCGCACGCGGTTCCACTTCCCCGCCCAGGCCGCGACCGCCGCCCCGCCGAGCACCATGCCGATGCTGAACGCGAGCTCGTTGACGGTGAGCTTCCACACCTCCTCGCCGAACGTCCGCACGATCATCAGCGGCGTCAGGAACGACGGCGCGACGATGAGCACGAAGACGACCGCGTACAGGACGAGGATCCAGCGGACGAACGCGTGGGTGGCGATGTACTTCACACCGCCGACGAGGTCGCCGAAGTAGCTGAGCTTCTCGTCGGAGCGGACGAGCCGGGGCACCGTGACCAGGAGGAGCAGGCCGATGCCGATGACCGCGGTGACGACGTCGATGTAGAACACCGCCACGATCGACATGCTGGCGTAGACGGCGGCGGCGGCCGCCGGGGCGACGAGCATCATGGCCGACTGGATGGTGCCGTTGATGCCGTTGACCCGCATGAGCTTGTCCGCGGGGACGATCTGCGGCAGCAGGGCCGCGACGGCGGGCATCTGGATGCCTGCACCGGCCGAGCGGATCGCGATGGCGACGAAGATCAGCCACAGGTCGGTGGCGCCGGCGGCCATGAACATCGCCAGGGTCAGGGTGACGACCGCGATGGTGGCGTCCGCGCCGATGATCAGCTTCTTGCGGTCCAGCCGGTCCGCCCAGACGCCTCCGAAGATCGAGATGACGGCCTGCGGCAGGAACCCGAACACCGCGTACAGGGCCATCACGCCGCCGGACTTGGTCTCCAGGGTCAGGTGCCACATCACGGCGTACTGCACGAGCATCGAGCCGAACAGCGAGACCGTCTGACCGGTGAGGAAGATCGTCGTCTCCCGGCGCCACCCCGGCCGTTCCTCGACGGGCGCGGCAGTCTGCGTCGGGGTGTCCTCGGTCATGTCCGCCATCGTGTCAGTCACCTCCGACATCGAGCACGGGAGATTCCGCGACGGCCGCGGAGCGCGCCATCAGCAGGTTCCGCTCCCGCTGCGTCGGCGCGAGCGCGGCGGCACGCTCGAGCTCCTCGGCGGCCTCGTCGGCACGCCCGAGCCGCGCCAGCACGTCGGCCCGCACGGCACCGAGCAGGTGGTAGCGGGCGAGGCGCGGGTCGTGGCGGATCGCGTCGACCGCCGCCAGCGCCGCCTCCGGTCCGTCCGCGTGCAGGACGGCCACCGCACGGTTGAGCTCGACCACCGGCGACGGGGTCAGCTGCGTGAGCGCGTCGTAGAGCGCCACGATCGCCTCCCAGTCGGTGTCCTCGAAGGTCCGCGCCCGGCTGTGGCACGCGGCGATCGCGGCCTGCACGGTGTACGGACCGAGCGGCTTGCCCAGCGTCGTCGCGCGGTCGAGCTCGGCGAGCCCGTGCTCGATCAGGGTGCGGTCCCAGAACCGGCGGTCCTGGTCCTGCAGCAGCACGCCGTCGCGGCGGGCCTCGAACCGCGACGCCTGCAGCTCCATCAGCGCGACCAGCCCGTGCACCTCCGGCTCCCGCGGCAGGAGCCCGGCGAGCACCCGGCCCAGCCGCATCGCCTCGTCGGCGAGGTCCCGACGGACCCACGTGGACCCGCTCGTCGCCGCGTGACCCTCGGTGAAGATCACGTAGAGGACCTCGAGCACCGACCCCACGCGCGCCGGCATCTCGTCGGCCTGCGGCACCTCGAACGGCACGTGCGCCTCCGCGAGGGTGCGCTTGGCGCGCGAGATCCGCTGCCCGACGGTCGGTGACGGCACCAGGTAGGCGCGCGCGATCTCGTCCGTGGTCAGGCCGCCGAACAGGCGGAGCGTGAGCGCGATACGGGACTCCCGGGGGAGCACCGGGTGGCAGGTGAGGAACACGAGCGAGAGCAGGTCGTCGCCGATGGGCTCGTCGACGATCCGGTCCGCCGCGCCCTCGTCGGCGAGGCCGTGCGCGAGGACCGCGTACTTCGCGTCCCGGTTCTGCTCGCGCCGGATCAGGTCGATCGCCCGGTGCCGCGCCGTGACCATGAGCCACGCCCCTGGCTTGTCCGGGACGCCGGTGACCGGCCACTGCTCCAGCGCGGTGACGAACGCGTCCTGCGCCAGCTCCTCGGCCAGCCCGACGTCCCGGACCAGCCGGGTCAGGGCGGCGATGAGGCGCGGCGACTCGATCCGCCAGATGACCTCGACCGTCCGCCGCGCGTCGGCCATCAGCCGTGCTGCTCCTTGACCCGGTCCACCAGCGCCTGCTCCTTCGCGAGGATCTCCGGCGAGACCACCTTCGCGAAGTCCTCCATCTCGAAGTACGGCCGGATCTCGAGCTCGGACCGCATCTCGGGTGTCGACGGGCAGCGCTTCGCCCACTCGACGGCCTCGTCCAGCGAGCTCACCTGCCAGACCCAGTAGCCGGCGATGATCTCCTTCGACTCCACGAACGGCCCGTCGACCACCGACACCTCGCCGCTGGTGTCCCAGACGACCTTCACACCCTTGCTGCTGGGCTGGAGCCCTTCGCCCGCGAGCATGATCCCGGCGTTGACGAGCTGCTCGTTGTACACGTTCATCTCCGCGAACATCTCGTCGGTCGGGGTGACCTTGTCCTCGTCGGCGCCGTCGCCCTTGATCATGACCAGGACCTTCATGGGTGCTCTCCTTCGCTCGGTGGCCACCTCGACGCTAGTGCCGGGGCTCGGCCTTCACCTGTGTCGTCGAACGGCGACGGCCGTCTTCGACACCTAGCGTGGACGGATGTCCCCCTCCGACCTCTCCGACGTCGCGCGGTTCTGGGACGCGGAGGCACCGACCTTCGACGACGAGCCCGACCACGGTCTGCGCGACCCCGGCACCCGCGTCGCGTGGGCCTCCCGGCTGGCCGGCTGGCTCCCGAGCGGGCCGTGGGACGTGCTCGACGTCGGCTGCGGCACCGGCTCGCTCACCGCACTGCTCGCACAGGCGGGCCACCGGGTCACCGGCGTCGACCTGTCCCCGGAGATGATCGGTCGTGCGCGCACCAAGCTCGACGCCGCTCGGCTCCACGCCACCTTCGTCGTCGGCGACGCCGCGCACCCCCCGGGCGCACCGGTCGACGTGGTCCTCGCACGCCACGTGGTCTGGGCTCTGCCCGACCCCCGGGCCGCGCTCGACCGATGGGTCTCGCTGGTCCGCCCCGGCGGGGCCCTCGTCCTCGTCGAGGGCCGATGGTCCACGAACGTCGGCATCACCGCGTCCGATCTCGCCGCCGTGGTCGGCCCGCTGGTGAGCGGGCTCCGGGTGGAGCCGCTCGGCGCCGACGAGGCGCTCTGGGGCGGACCGGTCACCGACGAGCGGTACGCCCTGGTCGCCCGACTCTGAGCCGGGCAGGTGGGACCCTGGTGCCGTGAGGATGTTCACGCGCCGTGGCCGGGTCACCGCAGACGTCGGCGACGGCTTCGTCGCGGGCGAGGCGGCCGCGCTGCAGACCGGCCTGTCGGCGGCGCTGACCACCGTCGAGCGCGGCTCGTCGGGTCCGGCGCGCGTCGAGCTGACGTTCGCGACGGAGGACGGCAACCACGTCGTGATCGTCTGCCGCAACCAGACCGTCGGCTTCGTCCCGCCGTCGCACGAGGAGTCCGTCCGCGAGCAGCTCGTCGCGGCCGGCCGGGCGCGGCTCGAGACGGCGGGCCAGATCTACCGCGACGCCGAGGGGCGACGGCTCTGGGTCGGGCCGCCCCGCTCGGGCGGGTTCCCCGCGCCCGAGCCGGGCGCCGACACCCTCGCACCGCCGCGGCGCAAGATCTTCGGCCTCGCCCTGCCGGACGACTGAGGGCCCGACCGCACTCTGTTCGCGCAGTCGGGCCCTCTCGCCTACCTCTCTCAGGTCACGGCACGGGCCACTCCAGCACCGTGCTCGGGCCTGCGAACGTCGGTGTCACGGGGTCGCCCGTGTCGTTGACGACGTGGTCGATGGTGCCCGCCGCGTTCAGCGAGACCGTCAGCACGTTGTGCAGCTTCACGCCCGGGGTGACCGGCACCTCGTACGCCCGGGTGGCGTGCAGGGTCGGGTTCACGTTGGTGTAGATGTACGCGCCCATGCCCCAGGCCTCGTGCACCTTGACCTTGTCGCCCACCTTGTAGGCGGCCCAGCCGTTCACGCCGTCGTGTTGCCAGGACGCCTGGTCGGGCGGGTCGTACGGCAGCTCGTTCTGGAACATGATCGTCCGGCCCCGCTCGCCGTTCCAGATGACGTTGTACTTCTGGTAGTGCTCGGAGAACAGGCCCGTCGCGGTGACGTCGTTGCCGTTCACGAGGACGCCGGTCTCCGCGGTGTTCACGTCCCAGCCGACGCCGGTGCCGTGGTCGGCCCGCCACGCCCAGGTGTGGTCGATGATCGTCTGGTTCGTGTTGACCACCAGGCTCTGGGTGGCCTTGCCGACGGCCTCGCCGCCGATCCGGAAGAACACGTCCTGCACCGCGGTCGGGTTGTTCGCGCTGCTCAGGAGCGGCTTCTTCAGCTTGGCGTCGAGGGACGAGAGCTTGGTGCCGAGCTGCAGGAGCGCCGGGGAGTTCGTGGTGCCGGCGTCGAACATGATCCCGGCGATGTCGATGCCGGGGACGTCGAGCGTCTGCATGGCCACGACCCCGTTGTCCGGGATGATCGTCGCCAGCCCGAGCCCGAGGACCACCTGGTTGGGCCACAGCACGTTGAGCGTCCGGTTCACGTGGTAGACGCCCGGGGTGAGCAGCACGTTCTTGCCCAGGGCCAGCGCGGAGTTGATCCTGGCGGCGCTGTCACCGGGCTTGGCGACGAAGAACCTGCTCAGCGGGATCGACTTGCCGGGCGTGCTGCCCGTGGCCCACGAGGCGCCGGAGGAGTTCTTCTGCGCCGCGGGGACGAAGACGTTGTACTTCCCGGCGTCGTCGAGGTACAGGTACGGCTTCTCCTTGGATACCGGGGTCGTGTCGAGCGTCGTGTACTTGGGCTCCCCGACCACCGGGCTGAAGTCGGTGGCGGGTGCGCCCTGGACGCCGGCGAACACCTGGTTCCAGACGCTGTTGCTCCAGCCCGCCACCGAGCCGTTGCGGGTGAGGAACTGCTGCTGGCTGCCGCTGACCACGAACGGCAGCGTCGAGTCGGCGATGAAGCCACCGGACGCGTACTGCGGGCCGGCCGTGCAGTAGTCCATGAGGCTGAGGTTGGCGCCCGTGACGTTCACGCGGCGCATGGGGGCGGCCTGCGAGACGGCCCAGAAGTTGGCGGAGCTGCGGCACCCGTCGGCGTCGCCGGCCGCGTACTGGATGGTCAGGTTGGACAGCGACCGCCAGAAGTTGACCAGCGCGATGCAGTTCGCCGGCGCACCCTCGGGTACCGGCAGGCACTGGTTGTAGACCTCGATCGCGCCGTTGATGACGACGTCGCCGGGGTCCTGGCCGAGGCCGGCGACCTCGGTGAAGTAGCCGACCTCGAACCGCAGCGGGTTCTCGGGCGTCCCGTAGGTGCCGGGCTTGAACAGCAGCGCGTACCGGTCCTCGCCGAAGTGGGCGGGCACCTGCTGCGTCGCGATGGCGTCGACCGTGGCCTGGATCTCCTCGATCGGCTGGCTGGGGTCGAACACGATCGTGTTCGGACCGAGGTCGACGGGCGGTGCCGCCTGTGCGGCGGGGGCCGCGACGAGCGGGACGAGCGCGACGGCGAGCGCGGTGACGAGCACCGTCGCCGTCCGCCTGCGTCCGGGACGTGGGGGGCTACCAAGGTGCATGGGGGGACCTCTCTGCGCACAGGGCACGTCGCGAGACGGGTCCCCGCACGCGAGGAGGCACCGCCGTTGGCGCCGTGCACCGGACATTTGTTGCCGGCCAGGACAAAAGGTACCGGGCTGGTGTCACGTGTCAATAGTGACAACCCAGTAAGTGTTTCCCGGCTTTCCGTCAGCCGCCCGCGCTCGTCGCGGCCAGCCGGGCGACCCAGGCCGGCGTCGTCCGCCCCCGCTCGCGGTCGGTCACCACCCGCAGCCGGGCGGCAGCGACCTCGGACCGCGTCACCTCCACGACGGGCCGGGCGTCGGACGGTCGCACGAACCCCTCGTCGTCGGCCGGCACGAACTCCACGTCGTCGGCGGTCCCCCGCTCCTGCACCGCCCGCAGCGCGTCGAACGACAGCCCCGCGAGGAACGCCTGGTCGTCCGGTCCGGCCAGCGGCGACGACGCGAGCAGCGCCAGGGCGTCGAACCCGACCGACCGCCGGCTCTCATCGGGCTCGAGCGCCAGCCCGGCCGCCCACTGCACGCGCGCCCACCACTGCGCCTGGGAGTCCGCCGCCGTGCGCTGCCGCACGGTCTGGATCCCGACGAACAGCGCCCCGATCGCGGCGACCGCCGCCACCAGGGGCCCGACCGTCGCGACGATCACCAGCCAGGGCTCGTCCGCCGTCACGCTCACCAGATCCGTCGCCATGCCCATACGGCCTCCCGAGTCGATCCCGGCCGCGAGCGTATCGGGAGGAACCGACCTCGCACGGAGGTCCATAGTGGAGCGCATCGGCACCGAACCGAGGAGACAGCGATGTCCGGCACCGGCACCCAGGACGACCCCTGGCAGCTCACCACCGCGCCGGGCTCGTCCGCGTACACGATGTACCGCGACGAGTCCGCCGACCCACCCGCCCTCGTGTGCCAGGTGGGCTCGACGACGCTGCGGTACCACCTGCGGGCGGTCGACGACCTGCACGCCTGGCTGCTGGCCCAGGGCGACTGGGTCCCGCTCGGTGCCGCGGACGAGAAGAAGCCCGCCGCCGCCGGGTCGGTGGAGGCGTGGGGTCGCGACGAGGCCAACCCCGTGGGCGGCTGGTACGGCCTGCGCCCAGGCTTCCGTGGCCGGTTCGGGATGTACCTGCCGCCGCTGCTCGAGGCGCTCGGGCTGGTCGAGCTCACGCACGACGCCCGCAACAACCGGGTCCGCGCGCTGCCGTCGGCCTGACAGCGGGCGACCGCGCGAGGGCCGGCACGCTGTGGACCCGCTGAGAGTCCGGGGTGCACAGCCTGCGACCGCCCCTAGCGTGGAGGTCTCGACGACGGCAGGGGGCGCCATGACCATCGCGACGACCTGGGGCGTCACGCAGGCCGAGCAGGACCGGGCCTACCCGTGCGACGACCTGCTCGCCGATCCTGGCGATCGCCTCATGCGCGGGGTGGACGTCGCCGCCCCCGCCGACGTCGCGTTCCGGTGGGTGTGCCAGTTCCGGGTCGCCCCGTACAGCTACGACCTGATCGACAACCCGGGCCGCCGCAGCCCTCGTCGGCCCCTGCCCTGGTGCTGGGACCTCGAGGTCGGGCAGACGTTCTCGACGATCTTCACGCTCGAGTCGTTCGTCGTCGGGGAGCACCTGACCTTCCGCATGGCGCCCGGGCTCAGCACCCGGGTGTACGGCGACATCGTCCTCACGTACGCCGTGATCCCCGTCGGGCCTGAGCGGAGCAGGCTCGTGGCGGTCGTCCGCGGCACGCGACCGACGAGCCGCGCACAGGCGGTCCGCAACCGGCTGCTGGCGTGGGGCGACCTGGTCATGATGCGCAAACAGCTCCTGACCTTCGCGGCGCTCGCGGCGCGGGAGCACGCCGAGCGGTCGCGCGCTCAGTCGACGGTGTAGTCGAACCGCATCCGGTGCGTGCCGTCCGGGTCCACGACGAGCGCGCCGGTGCCGGCGATGCCGGCGAGGTCCCCGGTGCCGCTCGACGGCACGATCAGGAAGTGCTCGGCGGAGCGGTCGTCGCCCGTCGTCGACGCGGCGTGCACGAAGTTGAACGTGCCCTCGCGCCCGTCGAGGCTGCCCTCGAACGACTCCATCGCGACGTAGGTGCCGATGCCGCGCTCGGCGTCGAACGCCGACGTGAACAGCGTCGTCGAGCGGCCCTCGACACCACCGGTGTACGTCTTCTCCATCGTCGCGACGCCGACGCCGAGCGCGGTCGTGACGGGCCGCTCCTGCTCGATGGGCACCCCGGCGAACCCGCTGGCCGTGAACGTTCCCTCGGTGATCATGGCCGCACGCTAGCGACGACCACCCACATACCGGGCCACCAGCTCGGAGCCCAGCACCCCGAGCTCGTCCCGGACCGACGCGGGCTCCAGCACCTCCGCCGCGGCGCCGAACCCGGCGAGCTTCTCGGCGACCGAGCGCGCCGTGTGCGACGCGACCTCCAGCCGCACGCGACCGTCGTCGTCGGGACCGAGGACGGTGCCGTGCCGCCCGAACTGGTCCCGCACGACGCGCACGAGGAACGGGGTGGTCAGGACGGTCGCCGTCACGCGTCCGCGACGCTGCTCGACCTCGTCGACCACCGACTCCCAGATGCCGGCGACGTCGAGGTCGTCCGGCCGGGGCGCCGGGGTGTCCAGCACCGACAGGGCGACGATCCGGTCCAGCCGGAACGTCCGGCGCCCGGCGGGTGTCCCGGCGACGAGGTACCAGAGGTCCCCCTTGTCGACGAGCGCCCACGGGTCGACGGTCCGCTGGGACTCGCCACCGCGCCCGCTGTACGTCATCGACACCTGGCGTCGGCGCACGACGGCACCCTGCAGGTCCTCGACCCAGGGCTGCCGGCGCCGCGCGGCGGACCCCCACCCGCCGGGATCGACCAGCACGGCGCGACCCGCGGCCTCGGCCTCCGCCCGGAACGTCGCCGGGAGCGCACGGACGAGCTTGCGCAGCGCGGAGGTCGCGTCGGCGGACCGCCTGGTGGACGATCCGACCAGCAGGAACAGCGCCTGCGCCTCGGACGACGTCAGCCCGGTCAGGTCGGTCCGGGCGCCGCCGACGAGCGACCAGCCGCCGCCGCGCCCCGGCTGGGGGTAGACCGGGATGCCCGCCGTGGACAGCGCCTCGAGGTCGCGACGGGCCGTCGCCACGGACACCTCGAGCTCGGCGGCCACCTCGGCGGCGGTCACCCGGCCACGCGCCTGCATGAGCAGGAGGGTGGCCACCAGCCGGTCCGCGCGCATGCGTCCAGAGTGGCAGACAAAGTGCTCAGAAGGTGAGCACTTCACCGACGAGAGTGGAGACATGACATCGACACAGAACTCCTTCCGTGGCCTGGCCAACGTCTCCTTCTTCGCGGACGACCTCGACGCCGCCCGCACCTGGTACACCGAGCTGTTCGGCTTCGAGCCGTACTTCGTCCGCGAGGGCTACGTCGAGTTCCGGATCGGCGACCACCTCGACGAGCTCGGCATCATCGACCGGAAGTACGTCCCCGGCGCCGGCGGCCCCGCCGGCGCCGTCGTCTCCTGGCACGTCGACGACCTCGAGGGCACCCTCGCGCGTCTGATCGCCCTGGGTGCGACCGAGCACGAGGGCATCCGTGAGCGTGGCGAGGGCTTCACCACCGCCTCCGTCGTCGACCCGTTCGGGAACCTCCTGGGCATCATGACGAACCCGCACTGGCTGGAGATCGCCGCCGGCAGGGGTCAGCGGGCCATGTAGAGCGCGCGCAGCTCGGGGGTGAGCCGCTCCAGGGAGTACCGCAGCGAGGTCCGGGGCATCGTCGCCGAGTGCTCGTCGAGGTACTCCAGCAGCCGCGCCTCGTCCTGCTTGCCCGCCTCGCGCAGCATCCACCCGACGGCCTTGTGCATCAGGTCGTGCCGGTCGCCCTCCAGCAGCGCGGCCAGCGCGAACGTGTCGTCCAGCGACCCGGCGCGGATCAGCGGGAACGTCGCGACGATCGCGATGCGCCGCTCCCACAGGACGTCGGAGGCGGCCAGCCGGTAGAGCACCTCGCTCGGGAGGCCGGCCTGCACCGCCCGCCCGAGGACGTCCGGAGCGCTCGCGTCGACCAGGTCCCAGCTGTTCACGCGGTCGGTCCGGCGCAGGTACAGGTCGAGCAGCGCCCGACGACGCTCGGGCGAGGTCCGCGCGGCGGCGCACTGCATCGCCATGATCTTCAGCGCGAGCAGCCGCACCTCGTGCCGCTCGTCGTCGAGCAGCTCCTCCAGCTCGGCGACGGGCAGCCCGAGATGCTGCTTCGCGACGGCCGTCACCTGCGGCACCGTCAGCCCGAGGAACACGTCGCCCTCGCCGTACTGCCCGGGTCCGGTCTGGAAGAACCGTGCCATCCCGGCCGCCCGCTCGGGGTCGGCGAGTGCGACGAGCCGGTCCATCGCCTCGCTCATGGGACGCGGGTCCCGACGACCACCGTGGCACCGGCGTCGTCGTCGACCACCACCCGCGCCTCCAGGCCGGCCGCGACGAACACGTCGACCGCCGCAGGAGCCTGCGCCTCGCTCGTCTCGACCAGCAGGTGCCCGCCCGGTGCCAGCCACCGCGGCGACACGGAAGCGACCCGCCGCAGCACGTCCAGCCCGTCGACGCCACCGTCCAGCGTCACCCGTGGCTCGTGCAGACGCGCCTCGGAAGGCATCAGCGCGATGTGCTCGCTGGGCACGTACGGCACGTTGGCGACGAGCAGGTCGACCTGCCCCCGCAGCGACACCGGCAGCGGCTCGTCGAGGTCCCCCTCGAACACCTGCCCGCCGACCGACGCGACGTTCCGCCGGGCGCACCGGACCGCCGCCGGCTCGACGTCGGCGGCGTACAACGACACCTGGTCGACCAGGTGTGCCAGCGCCACCCCCAACGCCCCCGAACCGCAGCACAGGTCGAGCACCACCACGGGACCGGTCGCCAGCCGGGCGGCCTCCCGCACCAGGGCCTCCGTGCGCCGACGCGGCACGAACACCCCCGGGTCGATCTCGATGCGCAGCCCGCAGAACTCCGCCCACCCGACGACCACCTCGAGGGGCTCGCCCGCGACCCGCCGCTCGACCAGCCGCGCGAGGTCGCTCCCGGAGGCCGCGTCGAGGAGAAGCGCCGCCTCGTCCTCGGCGAACACGCAGCCCGCCGCGCGCAGGGTGGCGGTGATCTGGGCGTGAGTCGGCACGCCGGGCAGGTTACGCCTGCGTGATCCGCAGGATCACGCGGTTGTCGTCGCCCTTGCGGCCGAGCTTCTCGATCCCCATCATCACGCGGTACTCGAGGCCGTACTTCTCCTGCATGATCGCGTTGCACCGTTCGCGCGCGGCGTCGTCGTCGAGGACCTCGCCCACCCCGGCCACGGTGACGGCGTCGTCGTCGACCTTGCCCAGCCGGCCGCTCGGCGTCATCTGCACCCGCGGGTCACGCCGGAGCCGCTTGACCTTGCCGGAACCCCGGGGAGTGGTCACCAGCAGCGCGTCGCCGTCGCGGCCGACCCACACGGTCGTCGGGACACCGACCCCGGACTTCCGGAACGTGGTCAGGGCGATGAACCCCTCGTCGGCGAGGGTGTCGAAAGTCGTCATGCGCGATGGTCACCCACGCACGAGACGGCCGCACCCCGTGGGAGTGCGGCCGTCTCGGAGAGTGCGGTCAGGCGGTGGCGTAGCCGGCGGGAGCGCGGTCCTGCGCGCCCCGGTACGGGTTCGAGTCGTAGCCGAGGATGTACAGGAAGATGATGCTGAGGAAGAACAGGCCGGCGGTGAAACCGGCGCCGTGGCCGAACGACGTCGACAGGCCGTGGTAGATCAGGACCAGGATCACGATGTTCACGATCGGGATGAGGAGCAGGACGATCCACCACATCGGCTTGCCCGCGACCTTGATGAGGACGATGGTGTTCCAGATCGGGACGAAGGCCTGCCAGACGGGCTCGTCGGCCTTCTTGAAGACGCCGACGAGGGCGAACGCGACGAGCAGGTAGCCGATGAGGCCACCGACGAGGGAGCCGGCGCCGGCGCCGGCGGCGGCAGTGGTGTTGGCCACCTCGGTGGCGAGTGTTGTGATCATGCGCGGACAGTAGCGATAAACGACCGCCGTGGTGACCCGTTTGGCCACTCGTCTCACGAGGACTTTCTGTGAGCCACCTGTGCGACGAACAGGACCGGGACGGATTGCCGCCCGATCGCCCTGCTCCTACCGTGGCTGTCGACCCCTGCCCTCGTCGAGAGGCCCGCCCATGTCGGTCCCGCAGGCCTCCCTGAGGGCACAGCTCTGGCGCAGGAAGCCGATCACCCCCGCTGCCGTGACGTCGAGCGACGGGCTCGAACGGTCGCTCGGCACGTTCACGCTCATGATGTTCGGCGTCGGCTCGACGGTCGGCACCGGCGTGTTCTTCGTCATGCACGAGGCGGTGCCCGACGCCGGACCCGCGGTGATCATCTCGTTCGTGCTGGCCGGGCTCGCGGCAGGCCTGTCCGCGCTGTCCTACGCCGAGATGGCCTCCACGGTGCCCGTCTCCGGGTCCACCTACTCCTACGCGTACGCGACGCTCGGCGAGGTGGTCGCGATGGGCGTCGCGGCCTGCCTGCTCCTGGAGTACGGCGTCTCGACGGCCGCCGTCGCGGTGGGCTGGAGCGGGTACCTGAACCAGCTCCTGCAGAACCTGTTCAGCTGGCAGATCCCGACCGCCCTGTCCGCCGCGCCCTGGGACGTCGACCCCGGGTTCGTGAACCTCCCCGCACTGATCCTCGTGGCGATGTGCGCGATCCTCCTGATCCGCGGTGCGTCCGAGTCCGCGAAGGTCAACGCCACCATGGTCGTCATCAAGGTCGCCGTCCTGCTGATGTTCGTCGTGATCGCGTTCACCGGGTTCCACTCCGACAACTTCGCCGACTTCGCCCCCAAGGGCGTGGCCGGCATCACGGCCGCCGCCGGGACGATCTTCTTCACGTTCATCGGGCTCGACGCCATCTCGACCGCCGGCGACGAGGTGCGCGACCCGCAGAAGACCATGCCGCGCGCGATCCTCGGCGCCCTGGCCATCGTCACCACGATCTATGTCCTGGTCGCCGTCTCGGCGCTCGGCACGCAGCCGTGGGAGGAGTTCGCCGACCCGGAGCAGGGCGAGGCGGGGCTGGCCAAGATCCTGCAGGACGTGGTCGGCGCGTCGTGGCCGGGGACCATCCTGTCCGCCGGGGCGATCATCTCGATCTTCTCGGTCACCCTGGTGACGATGTACGGGCAGACCCGCATCCTGTTCGCGATCGGGCGCGACGGGCTCCTGCCGCGGGCCTTCGCGCGCGTCAACCCGCGCACCCGCACGCCCGTCAACAACACGGTCATCGTCGCGATCGTCGTCGGGCTGCTCGCCGCGTTCGTCCCGCTCGACTACCTGTGGGACCTGGTGTCCATCGGCACCCTCATCGCGTTCATCGTCGTCTCGGTCGGCGTCGTCATCCTGCGCCGCACCCGGCCCGACCTGCCGCGCGGGTTCAAGGTCCCCGGCTACCCGGTCACCCCGGTCCTCGCCGTCCTGGCCTGCATCTACATCCTGTCCGGCCTGCACTGGTACACGTACGCGTGGTTCCTGCTGTGGCTCTCCGTCGTGCTCGCGTTCTACTTCCTGTGGGGCCGCAAGCACTCGCTGCTGCAGCGCGCGATCGAGGCGGACCTGGTCCACGACGAGGACCTGCGATGACGATCGTCGTCGGCGCCAACCCGTTCGGTGACACCCGCGGCGCGCTCGACCTCGGCGTGACGCTCGCCCGGACGCTGCCCGAGGCCACCGGCGCGTTCGTCCTGGTGGTGGCGACGGTCGTCCCACCGGGGTGGACCGTGCCGTCGATGGCCCGGGTCGACGGCGAGATGCAGGAGTGGGTCCGGGCGCGTGCCGACGAGGCGAAGGCGGCCGCGCTCGACCACCTCGCGGGGCGCGCCGACGACCTGAGCATCGAGTTCGTCCGGCTCACCGACCGGTCGACGCCCCGCGCCCTGGCCGCCCTCGCGGAGCAGCGGGACGCCACGGCACTGGTGCTCGGCTCGTCGCGGGACGGACCCGAGCGCCGCGTCGTCGTCGGCTCCACCGCCGACTACCTGCTGCACTCCGCCCCGGTCCCGCTGGCGATCGCCCCCCGCGCCTACCGGTGCGCGCCGAGCACGGCCGACGTCGCCGCACGCCGGCTGACGTGCTCGTTCAGCGGGTCTGCCGTCGCGACGCAGGCCGTGCGCTGGGCCGCGCGGCTGACGCGCGAGATCGACGTGAAGCTGCGGGTCGCGTCGTTCGGGGTGCGCTCCGCGACGATGTACCCGCCCGAGATCGGCACGGACATCGAGTCCGAGGTCACGGCGCAGTGGCGCGAGCAGATGGCGGAGGCGCAGGCGGCGCTCGCCCGCGAGCTCGACGCCGACACCGAGTACGTCGTCGCGTCCGGGACGAGCTGGGACGAGGCCCTGAGCTCCGTCGACTGGACGCCGAACGAGCTGCTCGTCCTCGGCTCCTCCAGCGCCGGTACGCTCCGACGCGTGTTCCTGGGCACCAACGCGACCAAGATCGTCCGGCACTCCCCGGTGCCCGTCCTCGTCGTCCCCCACGACGAGCTGTGACGGACCTGTGGGGCGTCGACCGCCTCGACCTCGACGCGTACCTGGCCCGGATCGGGGCGCGGCCGACCGATCCCCTCGACGTGATCCACCGCGCCCACCTCGCCGCGATCCCGTTCGAGAACCTCGACGTGCAGCTCGGCCTCGGGGTCGGCGTGGACCTGCCGGACGTCCAGGCCAAGCTCGTCGACGGGCGGCGCGGCGGCTACTGCTACGAGCACGGGGTCCTGCTCGGCGCCGCGCTCGAGCGCCTCGGCTTCCTCGTCGAGCGTCGGCTGGCGCGCATCGGCGACCCTGCGGTCGTCGCCCGGCCGCGCTCGCACCTGGTGGTGCTCGTGGACGGGCAGTGGCTCGCCGACACCGGCTTCGGCTCGGGGCTGCTCGAGCCGGTC